>NZ_JAVFVT010000028.1 GCF_030929555.1 Paenibacillus sp. LHD-117
ACTGCATAGTAACAGCTCCTTTTGCTATGTAGCTCTGAAAATGGTTGTGTTCTTACTTCCCATTTTTAACCTACGACGTGAAGCACATACGGGGCTGTTTTTACGTTCATCATAGCTAGTCCGAACCAGGAGAGTTTTTCCGGGGGGACATTCATTTTATTAGGCCGCCATGCGGCAAACTTTCATGACCAATTGCTCGCCTTCTAATACCATCCCTTCTGCTCAGGAAAATTCTATAGGCGAAGTCGCCGTCAAGTACATTACGGCCAACTTCAACATCATCCCTTCTGCTCAGAATCGAACCGAAATTTAGAATTTATATCGGAAAGCAGCGGTTAATAAATTAAATACGCGCTCTTGCCAAAAGGTTCCATACATGTTAGTATAAAAGAGAACAAATGTTCTTATTTTGGAGGTGCTGATGTGAGCCGATTGGAAGAAGCCGTAACTCGGTTTTACGAGAAATTTCGTAATGAAGCGGATTGTTTTGATTTCATTGAAAAAATGAGATGGCCCAGCGGCTTCCGCTGCCCATCCTGCGATCATCGGTTTGCTTATCGAATCAGTACCCGGCGCGTGCCGCTTTTTGAATGCATCCATTGTGGGAATCAGACGTCATTAACATCAAATACGATTATGCATAAAAGCAGGACCGATTTAAGCAAGTGGCTCCTTGCTATCTTTCTGGTGTCCACCTTACCTAATAGCATTACTGCAGTGAGACTCTCCGCGGTTATCGGGGTGACGTACAAAACGGCGTGGAGGATGCTGCATGAAATTCGTAAAACGATTTCGGAGGTTGATGAACATATCCGATTATCGGGCCAGATCGAGGCCAAACATGAGATTTTTATGAGCGATTTGTTTATGACGGAATTCCGCATGGCCAAAGAAAAATCGGTCATCATCGCAAGAGAAAACCCAGCAGATCGGTTACCTCGCTATAAAATCAAACTTATTGCACGCAACCAGCAGGCCAGAGTGCCGTTAACCGAGGAAGATGCCTATGCTTTTGTTTTGGAGCATTGCAGCGCTGATTTGACCTCTTTCGCATTGGATCCCAGGCATCAATTCAACACGATTTTATCCGTCCATGATCAAGGCAGCAGCCAGTTTGTTCCGCGTAACCCACGTAACAAATTAATTACGGTCGTAACGTCTATTCCTAGTAGCAAACAGCAAGCCGCTAATGCAAATGTTAACCAATCGTTATCGCAAGTAGCGGTAGAAGGATTCCGATGGTTGAATGCTTCCTTTAACGGTTTAGGCATAAAGTACGCCCAGCATTACCTTGATGAATATTGTTTTAGAATCAATCATGCGATGTTACCCACAGATGAAGTTTTTGGGACATTGCTTGCTTATACATTAAAGAATTACAACGGTTTAAGTCATAAGCCTGACATCATCCATTCAATTCCGATTTCGGCCTAACCATCACTCGAGTGGTGGATTTACTATGCATTTTTAGTATTATTCGTACTCGTGCAGCCAATCGCGTTAGAAAGGGTAGAGCATGGTGAGTATAGCTTAGTGAGAATAGCAAGGTGAGCAAAACAAAGTGAGCAAAATATGGTGAGTATAAGCCTGTTGGACTTAGTTCAAGGGAGAGCGTTCGAAAGACTTGCAAGATGAAGGACTGTTTACATAGCGACAAAGTAGAAGGGATTGTGTTTAAAAAGGGTTGAGAAGAGAGTACTGTGTACGTAGTAACTGAGTAGAGGGGATCGTGTTCAATAGGGTTGTGAAGAGAGTACTGTATATGAGGGACTGAGCAGAGGGGATCGTGTTCAAAAGGGTTGAGAAGTGAGTACTGTATATGAGGGACTGAGCAGAGGGGATCGTGTTCAAAAGGGTTGAGAAGTGAGTACTGTATATGAGGGACTGAGCAGAGAGGATCGTGTTCAAAAGGGTTGAGAAGTGAGTACTGTATATGAGGGACTGAGCAGAGGGGATCGTGTTCAAAAGGGTCGAGAAGAGAGCGCTGTGTATATGAAGGGACTGAGCAGAGGGGATCGTGTTCAAAAGGGTCGAGAAGAGAGCGCTGTGTACGAAGTAACTGAGTAGAGGGGATCCTGTTCAAAAGGGTTGAGCGGGGTAGAGGATGTGCCAATAGTTAGTGTGAAGAAAAGGGGCTGACTCTGCTCTAGGGAAATAAGATCTAAGCAAAGGGAACAAGTGGGAAGGTGCAGTCTGTATGCAGCACCCGTCCCGACCTTTCACGACTGTCCCGACCTGTCCTGTCCATGAAGTAGTTGGGCTCGCTTCCGCGGCCGTAAATACGTAACTGGTTTTCCGTTAATTTTTTGCATTGGAGCCGGATTCGTCCAGCGAGTCCGAGATGGCGGCGTTGACGGCCTCGAGGTCGATCGAAGGGATCATCTCATCCCGCAACTGATATTTGGATTTGAGCCGCAAAATGCGGTATACGCTCTCGTCCAGTCGCGCATTCGAAATGGTACCGTCCTCAACCCTTTGTTTGACGGTGTCGAGGACCTTCTGCTGTAGGTTGTACTCATGGCATACGAGCAGTACATCGCCGCCCGCCAGAATGGCTTTGACCGCTGCGTCTCCGATATCGTTGCCGCCGGTCAGACCTTTCATGGTCATGTCGTCGGTCATGACGACTCCGTCATAGCCCATCCGTTCGCGAAGCAAGCCGGTTATGACCTCGCGCGAGATCGAAGCGGGATGTTCGTCGTCAAGCTTGGTCATTAATAAATGGCCGACCATGATGGCGTCGGCATCGTTGCGGATAGCCTCTTGGAACGGCAGCAGTTCGAAGCGGCTTAGCTCATCCAAACTTTTGTTCACTGCAGGCAAGCTATGGTGAGAATCGATGGACGTGTCGCCATGGCCAGGGAAGTGTTTGACGACCGAAGCAACCCCTTGCGATGAAATGCCGTTCATCATCTCTAGCCCATGAAGGATAACGGAATCGGAATCGGCTCCGAAGGACCGGTCTCCTATGACGGGGTTATCCGTGTTGCTGTTAATGTCGAGCACCGGGGCAAAGTCCATGTTGAAGCCCAGCGCCCCAAGTTCAAGTCCAAGCGATTGGCCGATCGCGTACGTATAGTCCGGATCGTTTTTGCTTGCGATTTTTTGAGCGGAAGGCGTCTTCTTAAATTCGGAGGGCATGCGGCTGACTTTGCCGCCCTCTTGATCGACGCTTAGCCATAACGGTACGGCGTTCGGCTCTTTTGCATTGGTCTCTTTTAGCTGGTTTAACAGCTTTAAGATTTGATTAGCGCTAGCGATGTTGTCTTTGAAGAGGATAAAACCTCCGACATGGTATTTTTGGATAAATTGTTTGGTTGATTCGTCCATGGTTGTGCCTTCAAGACCTATGATCGCGAGTTGTCCTACCTTCTGCTCCAGCGTCATGGAATCGATTTGCTCCCGAATTAGCTGATCCTCGGTTGCGGAAGAAGGATCAGGGCCCGATGTTCCGGAAGGGTTGTCGGGACTCGAAATCGCGCTTGGAGATACGGTTGGCGAACCGGATTGCGTTGGTTGACCTGCAGGGGGTTGTTGATTTGAGTTTGAATCGGAATTTGCTCTGCCGCATCCGGCAAGGGCGCAGCAGATGAGCAAGGCAGCAATGGCGACTAGGAATGTTCGTTGCATTTGAATCTCCTCCTCCATGCATGTTGCGTATCTTATTATTGTATCGGTGCTCCCTTTGGATAGCAAATTGATGCTCGGGCGAAATTATCTCATCGGTTGCATAGTCGGAAGCGCAAAAAATAGAGTCCAACGGATGGTTGGACTCCTTGTAAAGGTCTATGTCGCGGCAAGCCTACGGAACCTATAGAAGCGAGCGGCTGACGAATTGGCGATTGCTCCGCGATGAC
Organism: Paenibacillus sp. LHD-117; assembly: GCF_030929555.1. Lineage (GTDB taxonomy): Bacteria > Bacillota > Bacilli > Paenibacillales > Paenibacillaceae > Pristimantibacillus. Next base: position 3,858 of record NZ_JAVFVT010000028.1, read on the forward strand.
TTGCCGGTTGCTCGGCGAAGCCTTGGCGATTGCTCGAGGATGCCTCGGCGATGACTTGGCGATTGCCCGGCGATGACTTGGCGATTGCCCGGCGATGACTTGGCGATAGCTCGGCGATGACTTGGCGGTTGCTCGGCGAAGCCTTGGCGATTGTCCGAGGATGCCTCGGCGATGACTTGGCGATTGCCCGGCGATGCCTTGGCGATAGCTCGGCGATGCCTCGGCGATGTCTTGGCATTTGCTCTGCGATGCCTTGGCGATTGCCCGGCGCTACCTTCCGTTCGCCCGGCGATGCCGGCTATTTTCGGCGTTTCATGCGGTAAGCTTGCTGCTGGACCTCGATGTAATCCTCTTCGATGCTCGTGTCGTACCATCTGGTTGTATACTGGTAGCCGACGATTCCGCTTGTTTTGCATAATTTGCTTAAGGCGTCGGTAAGCTGAATTTCGTCGCCGATTCCGGGTTTTGTTTCTTTTAGCCACTTGAATACATCGGGCTTCAAAATATACCGGCCCATAATGGCGAGATCCGACGGGGGATTATGTTTAGGCTTCTCGACAATCGACTGGATGCTATACAAACGGCTGTTCAGTTCTTTGGCGGACACGACGCCGTAGCTGGAAAGCAACTCCGGTTTGACCCGCTGCAGCCCTAACACGCTTCTCTGATATTGCTCGTAACTCTTAATCAGTGGCAAAAGCATCGATTTGCGCTGCAAGCTGACTTGATCCGGAAGCAATACGGCTACAGGCTCCTTCCCAGCGAACGCTTCGCCGAGCATGACGGCATGTCCGAGGCCCAGCGCTTCATGCTGACGGATATATTGCAGGTTTATTTTGGGAGGCGTAATGGATGGAATCAGATGCTCCTTGTCGCGGGATTCCAGGAAACATTCCAATTCGATGGATCGGTCGAAATAGTTCATGATGTCGTTTTTGTTGCGGGATAAAACGATCAAAATTTCCTCTATGCCAGCCAAAATGGCTTCTTCCACAATATAGTCGATGGTCGGACGGCCGTTGATCGGAAACATTTCTTTCGGAATCGATTTTGTCACGGGCAAATTGCGTATGCCGTAACCGGCAGCTGGAATGATCGCTTTACGAATCAATAATAATCACCTCACGTATCTCTCCGATGTCTCCTATAGGTTCAGTATATTAACGGGGGAGCAAAAGAAGCATGTCCGCCCAAAAAAGGGCAGGAATACAACCGAGGTTGTGCCTGCCCCTGTATAAAAGTATTGTAAAGTTAAATAGCAAACGCCGTTTCCAATCGCCGCTCCCCTGCACATGATATCGTACCTATGGTGTCAGGAGAGGATGCGGATTCATGAACATTTGTATCGTTGGAGCAGGATACGTTGGATTAACGACTGCAGCCGTGTTATCGGAGCTCGGACACACGGTTCATTGCGCGGATCGCGACGAGGGCAAGATTGCTATGCTTGGCAAAGGACAAATTCCGATCTATGAGCCTGGCTTGCTGGAGCTTATTTCTCGCAACGCCGATCAGGGCCGGTTATCGTTCAGCTCGGACGTGACGGCATGCATGGAAGAACACGATCTGATTATGATCGCGGTAGGAACACCTTCCGCCGCAGATGGAACGGCGGATCTTGTATACGTAAGAAGCGTATTGCTTGCGATAAGCACCGTGTTAAACAAACATAAAATAATCGTAATGAAGAGCACAGTGCCTCCGGGCACGGGCAAATGGGCGGAGCAATTCCTTATGGATCGAGGGATACCCGCGGCGTTATTCGATATCGTTTCCAATCCGGAATTTCTGCGGGAAGGAACCGCCATCCACGATACGCTCCATCCGGATCGGCTTGTCATCGGCACAAAAAGTACTGCTGCCGCCGAACGGGTACGCGCGCTCTACGAAGGCATTCAATCCGAGACGGTTATTACCGGACAGACGGAAGCCGAGCTTATCAAATACGGCTCCAATGCTTTTCTCGCGACAAAGTTATCTTTCGTGAACGAGCTCTCGCGCGTATGCGACGCGTTTGACGCCGACGTGACGATGGTCGCTCATGGGATCGGCATGGATAGCCGAATCGGAAGCAAGTTCCTGCAAGCCGGCATCGGCTATGGCGGCTCCTGCCTGCCGAAAGACGTGAATGCGTTGATCGGAGCGGCAGCGTCCAAAGAGATTAGGCTGAATCTGCTTCGCGAAGTTGCTGCAGTGAATGATACGCAGCCGGATTATTATATCGGCAAGCTTGAGAATACGATCGGCGCGATTGACGAGAATACGCGCATTGCGGTTTGGGGAGCCACGTTCAAGGAAAACACGGATGATATTCGTTACTCGCAAGCCATCGAGCTGATGAAGCGTTTGGCCGCCAAAGGATGTACGGTAACTGCCTTTGATCCTCTGGTATCGCCGTCCATTCCGGGCGTTAACTGGGCTAAATCGCTTGCGGACGCGACGGAAGGGGCAGATGCGCTGATCGTGGCGACCGGGTGGAAGGAATTCCTGGAAGCCGATTGGAAGTCAATCCTCGCCAGAATGAGAGGTTCAGTCGTCATGGATGGCCGCAACGTGCTGGATCAGTCGCTGATCGCCGAAGCGGGTTTAACTTATTTGGGAGTGGGCAGACCTTAATAATCATGGAGATCGATGCCATGTTGCCGTATCTGAAGAGGTTGCGCCAGAGCGTTGCTTAGAGCGCCTTTAACCTCCCACGCCGTATAATTGGCGGTAAGCGGTCGGCGTCATGCCTTCGTGAGCCATGAACCTTCTGTTGAAATAACTGACGCTGGGATAACCAGCCTCCATCGCAATCTGGCCGATGGGGGCTGCTTGGCGTTCCAACAGCCATTGCTTGGCTGTCTGCAGCCGGCAGCGAGTAATAAAATCCATCGGAGTCATCTCCATTACGCCGCGGAACAGCTTGCAGAAGTAATGGGGGGAGACGCCTACGAGTCCCGCCCAGCGGTCAAGCTCGAATGGCTGCACTGCTTCCTTCTGCATAAGCGGAAGCAGCTCCAGAATGCGGTTACCGGAAGATGTCGACTTGCCGTTCGTTCTCGGAACGGCTTGCTCCACGAACAACGTGAGCAGCGCATAGGTTAACGTCGTGAGCCGATGCGGCCGAAGCATCCGGTATTCCTCCGCCTCGACGAGCAGCTCTTCATGCGCCCCAATCCAAAGGTCGGTCTGGCGAAGCGTCCAAAGCTGGCTCCGGTGGAGCTCCTGGTTCACGAGGAAGTCGCCGAGCAAGCCGTCTCCGTAGAAGTGAAACCAACGGTTGCTCCACGGATCGTCCTTGCTGCTGTAATACCGCTGCTTTTGGAGGGGGAAATAGAACACGGCATCGCCCGGTCCGAGCGTGTGCGTCTCCCCGTCGATCTCGACGTAACCTTTGCCGGACACAACGAAGTGGATGTTGAAGTTATTCAGCGCTCCCGCTTCGCGAGAAACCGTATGCTCCGGATGGTCCTCGTAATGCCCGACGGATTCGGGCAAGCAGAAGTAGGGGCTGTGCGGCAGCGTGAGCAGCAGGCTCTGTCTCTGCATGCGATTCGGTCACCTCCATGACAATATCGTTCTAATGGACTTCAATATATTATTATTTTCATTTTATGCGGGTAGTCATATAATCGCAATATAGTATTATCCAATTCGTAAAGGAGAGAACATGAATGACCGCAACCAAACTAAAATGGGGCGTGCTCGGCTGTGCCGGGATCGCCAAACGCTCCGTTATTCCGGGGGTACAAGCCTCGGCATTGAACGAAGTCAGCGCCATTGCCAGCCGCGATACCGAGAAAGCGGCGCGTACGGCGGAGGAGCACGGTATTCAAAACGCTTATGGCAGTTACGAGGAATTGCTTGCCGATCCCTCGATCGATGTCGTCTATATTCCGCTCCCGAATCATCTGCACAGAGAATGGACGATTCGTGCCGCGGAGGCAGGCAAACACATTTTATGCGAGAAGCCGCTTGCGCTTACCGCCAAGGAAGCGGAGGAGATGACGGAGGCTTGCGCCAAAGCAGGCGTTCAGCTGTCCGAAGCGTTTATGTACCGTTGGAATCCGCGTTATGATCGGATTCGCGATATTATCGCTTCCGGCGAAATCGGCGAGCTGCGCGGCATTCGAAGCGCGTTCACGTTCAATAACGCCAAAGATTCAGCGAACGTGCGTTACCGCAAGGATTGGGGCGGGGGTTCCATCTACGACGTCGGTTGCTACCCGATCAATGCGGCAAGGTTGCTTTTCGGCAAAGAGCCCGAGGCGGCGACGGTGCAAGCGATCTTCTCGCCCGAACATGACGACGTCGACATGATGGCGTCTGGCTTGCTTGAATTCGAAGGCGGCGTCTCGCTGACGTTCGACTGCGGAATGTGGGCCTCGTTCCGCAATCCGCTCGAGGTGCTCGGCACGGAAGGCATCATCGAGGTGCCGTCGGCGTTCGTGACGCCGCATGCGAGAAGCGGCGACTTCTACGTGACGGCAAGAGGAGAGCGCCGTTTAGTCGAAGTGGAGCATGTGAATGCGTACACGGCGCAGGCCGATGCCCTTTATCGCGCGATTAAGGGAGAAGAGCCGCTGCGTTACGATGCCCTGGACGCTGTCCGCAATATGAAGGTCATTGACGCTTGCCTGCAATCGGCACGCGAAAGAACGAGAATTTCCATCAACTAGGGAGAAGGAGAATTCGAATATGGAATATATCAATATTGAAGGCTGTGCAAAACCGGTGTCCCGACTGATGAAAGGCACGGATTATTTCTACCATGACAGCTACGAGAAGGCAGCGGCCAATCTGGATGCCTTCCTTGCCATCGGAGGCAACTCGCTAGACTCCGCTCATATCTATTGCGGCGGCCAAAGCGAGGAAGTGATCGGCCGTTATATGGAGGAGAGAGGAAACAGGGACCAAATGGTCATTCTGACCAAAGGCGCCCATCACGACCAGAACGGCCCGCGTGTCACCCGGGATGCGATCGCTCATGATCTGTCCGTCAGCTTGGAACGGCTTCGGACCGGTTATATCGACTTGTACGGCTTGCACCGTGACGATCAGGAGATTCCGGTCCAAATTATCGTAGACGCGCTAAACGAACATATCGAGGCTGGCAAAGTAGGCGCCATCGGCGTTTCCAACTGGACATGGCAGCGCATCCAAGCGGCTAACGAATATGCTGCCTCGAACGGGCTAAAAGGCTTTACGTTCAGCAGCCCGAATCTTAGCCTGGCGAAGCCGAACGAACCCTTCTGGAAAGGCTGCGTATCCGCGGACGACGAAACATGCGCATGGCATGAACGCGAGCAGCTGCCGTTGTTGTCTTGGTCTTCGCAGGCAAGGGGATTCTTTACCGGTCGATTCACGCCGGAAATTCGCGATAATGCGGATCTTGTGAGGGTATTCTACAACGATGGGAATTGGGAGAGACTCGAGCGGGCGAGGAAGCTCGGGGAAGAGAAAGGGGCAACCGCGATTCAGATTGCCCTTGCGTATGTCCTGAACCAGCCGTTCCCTACCTGCGCCTTGATCGGCGCTCAGACGGCACAGGAGCTTACGTCCTGCGACGAAGGATCGCGGATCACGCTGACGAAGGAAGAGATGGATTGGCTCGATTTGAAGGTTGAGAGCTTAGTCTAGTTCGAGCGAGGATCATTCCGACTTAAACAAAGTGGCGATGGAGCCGCCCTCGGTAATGATTTTGATGGCGGTTCCAAGCAGCGGAGCCATCGGCAGCACGATAAACTTGTCGGAATGCTCCTGATCGAGGCTGATCGTATCCGTTATGACGACTTCCTGGATGTTCGGATGCGTCAGCTTCTGTACGGCGTTCTCTGAGAAGAGGCCGTGCGTCGCGCAAATAAACGCATCTTCGGCGCCGCGTTTCTTCAGCGCCTCGACAACGTTGACGATCGTGCTGCCCGTATCGATCAGATCTTCGATAATGATCGGCGTCATGCCACCGACTTCGCCAATAATATGCGTAATCTCGGATTGGTTGTGCGCCGGGCGGTTTTTGATCATGATCGCGAACGGACAGTCGAGCAATCCGGCCAGCTTCTCGGCCGTCGTCGCGCGTCCCGCATCGGGAGAAACGACGACGGGATTGCGAATGGATTTCGAACGCAAATAATCGATAATGAGGTCGAGCGCCGTCAGGTGGTCGACCGTTATTTTGAAGAAACCTTGGATCGCATCCGCATGCAGATCGACCGTAATGATTCGGTCCGAGCCTACCGTCGTAAGCACATCCGCGACCATCTTGGCCGAAATCGGCTCGCGCGGCGCGGACTTCCGCTCTTGGCGGGCGTAACCGTAATAAGGCATCACGATATTAATGGATTTGGCCGAAGCGCGTTTGGCCGCGTCGATCATGACGAGCAGCTCGACCAGATGTTCGTTGACGGGATGGGACAACGACTGTACGATGAAAATATCGCAGTTCCTCAACGATTCTTCATAGGATACGTGTATTTCGCCGCTTTCTAGACGGGAGATGGCCACGCGACCGAGCGGCTGCTCCAGCTGCTTGCAAACGGCTTCGGCAAGTCTAGGGTTGGAAGACCCGGAGAAAACTTTAATGTTCGGCATAATGCCCTCCGCTTCTACGATTCGAAAATATCGATTCATTCGTTATGTACCTCTACATCATAGCAGATCGGCTCCGACTGACCAAATCTTTCATTAACACGTCAAAAACGCTGAGCACGGCCGCGGCCAATGCTCAGCGTTTATTCATCTTTAGCGCAAGTTCGGGATCGCTACGTCCGGATTCGCTTCCGCCTCGTAATCAACGCCGTCCGTCTCGAAGCCGAACAGCTGGAAGAACTCGCGGCGATAGCCTTCGAGATCGGAAAGTTCATATACGTTCTCGGTCGTCAGATCGGCCCAAAGCTTAGCGACTTCGGCTTGGATCTCCGGCTTCATCTCCCAGTCGTCGACGCGGATCAGACCTTTCTGGTCTACTTGCGTCTCGCCGGCCCCATACAGTCTTTCGGAGAAGAGGCGGTACATCTGCTCGATGCAGCCTTCATGCAATCCCTTTTCCTTCATCACTTTGTACAAAGCGGAAATATAAAGCGGCACGACGGGAATCGCGGAGCTCGATTGCGTCACGAGCGCCTTGTTCACGGATACGAATGCGCGGCCGCCGGTTGCGGACAGCTGGGCGTTCAAGCGCTGCGCCGTTGCCTCAAGGTCGTTCTTCGCCGCACCGATCGTTCCTTCGCGGTAAACCGCGTGCGTAATCTCCGGCCCGATGTAGGAGTAAGCAACCGTTGTCGCGTCGTCTGCAAGAACGCCCGCGGCGCCGAGCTCGTCGATCCACATCTGCCAGTCTTCGCCGCCCATGACGGCAATCGTCTGGCGCAGCTCGTCTTCCGATGCCGGCTCGATCGTCGCCAGCGATACATCGCCCGAATGGAAGTTTACCGTCTTGTTCGTGTACGTTTCTCCCAACGGTTTGATGACGGAGGAGAATGTCTCGCCCGTCTTTGGATGGGTCCGGCGCGGAGATGCCACGCTGTATACCAGCAAATCGATCTTGCCCAGCTCCGTACGGATCAGGTCGATCGTCTTCGCCTTGATCTCGTCGGAGAAGGCATCGCCTACGATGCTGTACGATTTTGTACCTGCTGCTGCTGCGGCTTCTTCGAACGCGGCGGAGTTATACCAGCCCGCGGAAGCGGTGCGCGCGCCTTCGGCAGCCTTGTCGAAGTAAACGCCGATCGTGTTCGCGCCGGCTCCGAACGCGGAGACGATGCGCGATGCCAAGCCGTAACCCGTAGAAGCGCCGACGACGAGCACGTTTCGAGGACCCGTCAGTGCTGGCTGGCCTTTCACGTAATCGATCTGGCGCTGTACTTGTTTGGCGCAGCCTTCAGGATGTGCCGTCGTGCATATAAAGCCGCGAGTTTTCGGTTGAATGATCATATTGGGATATTCCTTTCTCTCCATAAAATGCAATGATAGGTATGTAGCAAGGACAACTCTATCCCATTTTACCGATTTTTGCCCCCGAATGGAAGTCAAAAGCAAAAAGAGAGCGCTGCGGCGCTCTCTGTCTTTGAAGCCATCCCGCGATTAACGGCGGCCGGCTATCTGTTGTTCGGCCATTTGGACAAGACGACGAGTTATATTTCCGCCGATGGAGCCCATATCCCGAGTCGTCATATTGCCGTAGTAGCCGTCTTGCGGGAGCTGGATGCCCAGTTCTCCGGCAATTTCGTATTTCATCTGCTCCAGCGCGGCGCGTGCTTGCGGTACTACAAGATTGCCGTTTCTATTGTTTGCCATCTATTCTCAGCCTCCTTCTTGAGGCTATTATGTGATATCCCGAAACGTATTATTCGTCAGCCGAACCTGTATTTACCGAAAGATTGATGAATAAGAACATGGTAAAATGGATTCGAGGTGACCCATCTTATGTTTATGAAACCGATGCTTGCGACGGAATGGGATCAACCGTTCGACGATGAGCGGTTCCTGTTCGAGCCGATGATCGACGGACACCGCCTCCAGCTTGTCATGGCCGGCGGCAAAACCAGGCTGCTGACGAGGCATGGGAACGATGTAACGGCGCAATACCCGGAGCTACATAATGTACCCTTACGCAAGCCGGCGGACGTCGTATTCGACGGAGAGGTGGCATACGTAAACCCGGATACGGGCAAAACGGATTTTGACGTGCTTCAGCAGCGCTTCAGAATGAAAGGCATGCCGCGCATCCGCGAAGCGAAAAAAACGATCCCGGTCCATTATTTCGTTTTCGATATTCTTTATTATAACGGTCTTGATCTGCGAGAATTTCCACTGTACATCCGCAAGCGGATGCTTCTGTCCTTGCTCGAAGACAATGCGTACTACAAGCGGATGGGTTTCGCGGTCGGATCGGGAGAAACGATGTTCCGGCTGTCCAGCACGCTCGGACTCGAAGGCGTGGTCGGCAAGGCGAGAGGGAGCAAATACGCCGAAGGCGTCAGCGCCGAATGGATCAAAATCAAAGCAAACCAAACATGATCATCACAAAAAAGAGGTTGTCTCATAAGGTCTGAAGGACCTTAGCGAGACAACCTCTTTGTCGTTCCGCATAACGAGAATTACAGCACTCGGCGAGCGGTAACGTATTTGGTTTTCCAATAGCTCGAATTCATGTCGGTAACGCTTACCCCTTTGCTGCTGGAGCTGTGAATGATTTTGTTGCTGCCGGCATAAATCGCGACGTGGCTGATCGACTTGCCGCCATTCGTGCTGTAGAAGATGAGATCTCCCATGCTTAGCGAACCTTTGTCGACCTTCTTGCCCATCCAGGCTTGCGCGGTAGAAGTGCGAGGCAGCCAAACACCAACTGATTTGAACATATATTGCGTGAACGAGGAACAGTCGAATGCGGCGGTCGAGCCCGCGGCCGCGCCGTACAAATAAGGCGTTCCTATGTAGTTTTTGCTTTTGCTGATGAGCGAAAGAGAGGTTGGAGTTGCCGCATGAGCTGTGTCCGCGCTTGCTCCGAACGTAATGGCCGACCAGACGATTGCGCCGCATGTGCCGATCTTCACGATGTGTTTTAGCAGGTTTCCGTTTCTCATGTTGTCAGTTTTCCCTTCTCACTTGGATTAATGTAAATTCACTATAACACAGCCGAAAAAGGCGGTTTTTCGCGAATGAGAAGCCGATTGCAGCATTCCGAGGGCATTCTGAGCGATTATGAGAAAAACATGAAAAAATCCTAATGATTGCCGCGCGGCGAAACCGGGACGAAAAAAAGAATTGCAATGATTGTTCTGTAAGCGTATTCTATGAGTAGGATTAATAATTTTACTAATTAAATTTATGAAAATGTTAATTCAATAAGTCTATCTTACTACGAATAGCGGGGGCGAAAGTATGACAAGTGGAAACACGCTGACGATTGGGGCCGACCAAACGATCGGCAAGCTGGACCGTAATTTGTATGCCCATTTCTCCGAACACTTGGGCAGATGCGTTTATGAAGGGTTATGGGTGGGCGAAGATTCTCCGATCCCGAATACGAAAGGCATCCGAAACGACGTGCTTGAAGCGCTCAAGCGGATTTCCGTTCCAGCTCTGCGTTGGCCGGGTGGCTGCTTTGCGGACGAGTACCACTGGAAGGACGGCATCGGACCGCGCGAGGATCGCAAACGCATGATCAACACCCACTGGGGCGGCGTGGTGGAGAATAACCATTTTGGCACGCACGAGTTCATGATGTTGTGCGAGCTGCTGGACTGCGAACCGATCATCTGCGGCAACGTCGGCAGTGGAACGGTCCAGGAGATGTCCGAATGGGTAGAGTACATGACGTTTGACGGCGTGTCGCCGATGGCCGAGCTTCGCGCGAAGAACGGCCGCGAGAAACCTTGGAAGCTGACGTACTTCGGCGTCGGCAACGAGAACTGGGGCTGCGGAGGCAATATGCGGCCGCAATATTACGCGGACGAATATAAGCGTTACCAGACGTACGTCCGCAACTACGGCGACAACAGGATCCATCGCATCGCCTGCGGCCCTAGCGACGGCGACTACGAGTGGACGGACGTGCTCATGCGCGAGGCGCACCGGCATCTCGACTCCATTTCGCTCCATTATTACACAGTGCCGGGCGTCTGGTCGGACAAAGGCGCTGCGACCGGCTTTGGTGAAGAGGACTGGTTCGTTACGTTGAAGAAGACACTTCGCATGGACGAGCTGATAACCAAACATTCCACGATCATGGACCGCTACGATCCGGACAAACGGGTTGGCCTCGTCATCGACGAATGGGGAACATGGTACAACGTCGAACCGGGCACGAATCCGGGTTTCCTGTATCAGCAGAACACGATCCGCGACGCGCTTGTCGCCGGGCTTAACTTCCATATCTTCCACGATCACAACGATCGCGTGCGGATGGCGAACATCGCCCAGATGGTGAACGTGCTGCAAGCCGTCATCTTGACGGAGGGAGACCGGATGCTGCTGACTCCGACGTATCATGTCTTCGACATGTACAAGGTGCATCAGGACGCCGAGCGGCTGGAGCTGCGGCTCGTTTCGGAGGAAAGGTATTCGTTCGGCGGAGAGTCCATCGCCAAACTGTCGGCGAGCGCTTCGAAGGATGCCGAAGGCCGCATCCACATCAGCTTGTGCAACGTCGATCCGTCGAATGCGGCCGAACTGAGCATCGATTTGCGCGGGTTGGCAGGGGGCGGCATCCGCGTATCGGGAACCGAGCTGACGGCGAACGCCATGGACGCGCACAACACCTTTGAACAGCCGGATCGCGTCAAACCCGCTCCGTTCAGCGAATTCGCCGTCGAGGGTACGAGCTTGAGGGTAAAGCTTTCCCCGATGTCGGTAACGGTGCTCCGGATCGAAGGGTAAGGGAGGAGCAGCATGAGGGAGCATTCTCCGAGCAGTTGTAGAGGCTGTGATCCCGCGTTCCGCGTGTCGGAGGCGGATATCGACCGCGTGCTCGCGGCGCCGATGTTCCAATCGGCGGAGCATGCCGTCCCGGACAATGTTTACGAGAGCAGGTTGGCTTTATGCCGCGCCTGCCCGAAGCTTGCGGGCGGCACGACCTGCATCGTATGCGGCTGCTACGTCCGCGTGGCGGCCAAGCTGAAGGCGCGGTCCTGTCCGATGCCGGGGAACAGCCAGTGGCAGGCTTACGCCGCGCAATAACATTTTCAAGCCCGATATGCTCCGCATGAATAAAAGACGCTTCCGCCGCCACTTGATCAGTGGCCCGCGGAAGCGTCCTTTTTAATTGGATCCCAGAAGTTAGGCTTACCGGTTATTCCTTTTATTGAAACTTCGGAAGCCAATCGCCGTGTGCTTCGATCAGGTCGTCGCACAAGGACACGATGTCGTCCATGGAGAGCTCGGCGGACGTGTGCGGATCGAGCATGGCTGCATGGTAGATATGATCGCGCTTGCGGGTAATAGCCGCTTCGATCGTAAGCAGCTGCGTGTTGATGTTCGTACGGTTGAGGGCAGCCAGCTGCGGAGGCAGGTCGCCGACGTAAGTCGGAGTTACTCCGTTGCGGTCGACGAGACAAGGCACTTCGACGCAAGCTTCCTTCGGCAGGTTCGTGATCAGTCCCGTATTCATGACGTTGCCGCCGATGCGGAACGGCACGTCCGTCTCCATCGCCTCGAGGATATAGGAGGCATATTCATGGCTTCTGCAATGCTCGAGCGCTTTGTCGTTCACGAGCTGCTCGCGCATGTTCACCCAGCCCTGGATCTGGTTGACGCAGCGGCGCGGATATTCGTCGAGCGGAATGTTGAAGCGGTCGACGAGCTCGGGATAATTGCGTTTGATGAAATACGGATGGTATTCCGCGTTGTGCTCGGACGATTCCGTAATGTAGTGGCCGAACTTGAACATCATTTCGAAACGGACCATGTCGTAATGTTTTTCCTTCTGCTTCTCGGCCGCTCTCCGCTTGATCTCCGGATACAGATCCACGCCGTCCTTGCTTACTTCGAGCAACCATGCCATATGGTTGATGCCCGCGATATGCCATTTTACGCCTTCGGCCTCCATGCCCAGATGGCGGAACAAGTCCGGCACGCAGGCTTGCACGCTATGGCACAGGCCGACGGTGTTGACGTTGCCGTACGTGTTCATGACGTTCGTCAGCACGGCCATCGGGTTCGTGTAGTTGAGGAACAGCGCGTCAGGGCATACCTCGTTAATGTCCTTGGCGAAGTCCAGCATGACCGGAATCGTCCGCAAATTACGGAAAATGCCGCCGATGCCGACCGTGTCGGCGATCGTCTGGCGCAAGCCGTATTTTTTCGGCACCTCGAAGTCGGTGATGGTGCATGGATCGTAGCCGCCGACTTGGATGGCGTTTACGATATATTTGGCGCCGTGAAGCGCTTCTTTGCGATCCGAATACGCCTTGATTTCGCATGTGCTGCCGCTCGTGATTTTGATGTTTTGCAGCATTTGCTCGGAATCGCGCAGGCGCACCGCGTCGATGTCGAACAATGCGATTTCAAAGCCTTGCAGAGCCGGGGTATGCATGACGTCGCCTAAAATGTTTTTGGCGAAAACGGTGCTTCCCGCCCCGATAAATGTAATTTTGGACATGTGGAATAGCCTCCTCGGCAAATGATTGATAATGTTGATAATGCTGCGCGCACAGCTCATGTAATCACTTACAGTATAGGACCGAAAGCGGCGGTTTCATATGGAAGGAAGAGATGAATATATGGAGTAATGTCGTATGGTCGTGTATGATTACGGTAATGCAGATCTAAGGAGGAAGCGCCGTCGATGGAGCACTACCGTTACGGACTATCGATCAACGCGGCCCCAGCGCGGGGAGATTTTGAGGTGCTGTTCAGCGGCGAAGCCGATGTGGTCGGAGGTCATTATATCGGCCCCGCCGTACATGATTATTTCCTTATACACGTTGTGACGGAAGGGGAAGGGACGTTCGAGACGCTGGGGCAGAAATACCGGCTAGGCGCGGGCGACGCCTTCCTGATCTTCCCCGACATTCTGGTCAAATACGAAGCCAATCGGGAGCGGCCGTGGACTTATATGTGGATCGGATTCTCGGGCGAGCAGTCCGAGAAGGCGCTTGCGAGAATCGGATTGACGCCGGAGAAAGCCGTCATTCGCGGACTGTCTCCGCAGCGGATGAGGGACATGTTCAAGAGTATTCGAGAAGGTCTGGACGGCGGCGCTACGCAAGAGCTTGGAAGTTTGGCCGCGGCGGGCTGGCTGAGACTCGTCTTGCACGAGATGGGAGTGGCGGCTCTGTCGGGCGACCCCCAATCCGAAGGCGTGACGGAGTCGGTTGACGCGAACAAGGACCCGGTGTTCATGAAGCTGCCGTCCAAAGCCGATGGGCGACCCATGAGCCGACCGGCCGGGGAGGATTCTCTGCCGGGCAGACAGCAGCAGATCGACCAAGCGATCCGAATGCTCTCCTACCAGTACGGCCAGCAAATTTCGATCGGCGCCATCGCCCAGAAGCTCGGTTACCACCGCGCGCATCTGACGAAGCTGTTCAAGGAATCGACCGGGCTGTCTCCCATGCAATATTTGAACAAAATCCGCATGAAAAAAGCCGAGAAGCTGCTGGCGGGCGATCTGACGATCGCCCAGGTGGCGGCTTCGGTCGGCTTTAACGACCCGCTGTTCTTCACCAAACAATTCCGGAAGTGGAGCGGGCTGTCGCCGACGGAATACCGGAAATCGCTTGAGGAGCGGGGCGGGCGGGCATAGTTTATTCGTTGCCCTTCCTCGTTTTGACGGAACGGCGGACAAGCAGCTCGGCCGGCAGCACGATTTTTTTCCAAGGCTGCGCCGATTCCCTGTCTTGGATCCGTTCGATCAGCATGCCCATGCCCATATAACCGAACTGGTAAGCCTGCTGCGCGGCGACGGTAAGGAACGGCTCGACATCCGCGTACGGGCCCAGATCGTCGAAACAGACGATGGACATATCCTCAGGCACGCGAAAACCTTGTCCGTGTAGCAGCCTCATAACTTCGACGGCGAGCACGTTGTTGCCCGTCAGAATGGCTGTCGGCCTCGGCTCGAGGCCCGCCAGCCAAGCCTCCATCTCCGACAAGTCGCTCAGCGAGCCGAAGCTTGTCTCGAACACGTATTCCTCGCGGAACGGAAGCTCGCTCAGCTTCAGCCCCTCCTTATAACCTTGCAGCCGGAGTCTCGCGCTGGATATGGAGGAGGAGCCGTTCACCATCGCGATTCGCCGATGGCCGGCTTCCACCAGATGCGCGACCAGCTGTCGCGCGCCTTCCTTGCTGTCGCCGAGCACGATATCGCATTCAACGCCCGGCACCTCGCGGTCGAGCAGGACGAACGGCACGCCGTGGCGACGCAGCGATTCGAGGTGGGGCAGGGAGGGGTCTCCCGCCGGTGCCAGCAGCACGCCGTCCACCCGCGTCGTCAATATAGTCGTCACATAATCCGATTCCTTCTCCAGACTTTCGTCGCTGTTGCCGAATAGGAGGCGGTAGCCCTGCTTCTTGGCGGCATCTTCCGCGCCCCTCGCCACCGTCGTATAGAACGGATTTGTTATATCCGTAATAAGCAGAAACAAGAGTTTCGTCTGCTGGAGCACGAGGCTCCGCGCGGTCTGATTCGGCACGTAGTTCATCTCTTCCATGACCTTCCGAACCTTCGCCCTCGTTTTTTCGCTTATTCTGCCAGAGTTATTGATAACTCTCGATACGGTCATCGCCGAGACGTTCGCCTTCTCGGCGATATCATAGATGGTTACCATAAATACGCTCCCTATCTCCTTTTCATGAAACTTATCATACTAAAAAGAAAGCGTTGACAGCAACTATTTTAGCTGTTAATTTAGGGTTATCGGTAACATTTCACTTAAAAATGATTCCATTGGAGGGTTAACTCATGTCAGAGACGAACTTACGGTTCCAAGGCGGCTTCCCGAAAATCGGCATTCGCCCTACGATCGACGGCAGACGCAAGGGCGTTCGAGAATCGCTCGAGGAGCAGACGATGAACATGGCGAAAGCGACGGCGGCGCTGCTGTCGGAGCATCTGCGTTATCCGAACGGGGAACCGGTCGAATGCGTCATCGCGGACAGCTGCATTGGAGGCGTCGCGGAGGCGGCGGCATGCGCGGACAAATTCCTGAAAGCCGGCGTCGGCGTTTCGATCACGGTCACGCCATGCTGGTGTTACGGCACGGAAACGATGGATATGGATCCTTCCGTTCCGAAGGCCGTATGGGGCTTCAACGGCACGGAGCGCCCGGGCGCGGTTTATCTGGCAGCGGTCCTCTCCGGCTACGCGCAGAAGGGACTTCCGGCGTTCGGTATCTACGGCGAGCAGGTGCAAGACGCGGGCGACACGTCCATTCCGGACGACGTGAAGGATAAGCTGATCGGCTTCGCGCGCGCGGGCCTAGCGGTTGCTTCCATGCGCGGCAAGTCGTACCTCTCCATGGGTTCGGTGTCGATGGGCATTGCGGGTTCGATCGTGAACGATGCGTTCTTCCAAGAGTATCTTGGCATGAGAACGGAATACGTGGACATGTCGGAATTCGTGCGGCGCATGGACGAAGGCATTTACGACGGCGTTGAATTCGAGAAAGCACTCGCTTGGGTGAAGGAGAACTGCATCGAAGGTCCGGACAACAATCCGGCCGACATCCAAACTTCGAGGGAAACCAAAGACAAGGACTGGGAGACGGTCGTGAAAATGACGCAGATCGCGCGCGATCTGATGGTCGGCAACCCGCGTCTGGCGGAGCTTGGCTTCGGGGAGGAAGCGATGGGCCATAACGCGATCGTATCCGGCTTCCAAGGCCAGCGCCAATGGACGGACCACTTCCCGAACGGCGACTTCATGGAGGCGATGCTGAATTCCTCGTTCGATTGGAACGGCATCCGCTCGCCGTACATCGTGGCTACGGAGAACGACAGTTTGAACGGCGCGGTTATGTTGTTCGGTTATTTGCTGACGAACACGGCCCAAATCTTCGCGGACGTACGAACCTACTGGAGCTCCGAATCCGTGGAGCGCGTAACGGGTCACAAGCTGGCGGGAGCAGCATCCGGCGGCATTCTCCACCTGATCAACTCCGGTCCGGCGACGCTCGACGGAACGGGGGAGCAGACGAAGGACGGGCAGCCTGTCATGAAGCCGTTCTGGGAAATTTCCGAAGCGGAAGCGCAGAAGTGCCTGGATGCTACTTCCTGGAGACCGGCTTCGGTCGAATATTTCCGCGGTGGCGGTTACTCCTCCGACTATTTGACGCGCGGCGGCATGCCGATGACGATGTCCCGCATCAATCTGGTGAAGGGGATCGGCCCGGTGCTGCAAATCGCGGAAGGTTATTCCGTCGACCTGCCGCAGGACGTTCACGATACGCTGGACAAACGGACGGATTCCACGTGGCCGACGACTTGGTTCGCTCCAACCCTCACTGGCGAAGGCGCGTTCAGCTCCGTTTATAACGTCATGGACAATTGGGGCGCGAACCACGGCTCGATCAGCTACGGCCATATCGGCGGCGACCTGATCACGCTGGCCGCGATGCTGCGCATTCCGGTCAACATGCATAACGTGCCTGACGAGAGAGTGTTCCGTCCGCGCGCATGGGGACTGTTTGGCACGGCCGATTCGGAAGGCGCGGACTACAGAGCATGCAACAATTTCGGCCCGTTATATAAATAAGCTGGTTGGAGGTCATTACGAATGAGCAGCTTGGCCATACGCGAAGAACTGTGCAAATACGCCCGCAAGACGGTAAGCAATAAATTAGTTGTCGGTCCGGGCGGCAACATTAGCGCGAAGCACGACGGGAAGATGTATTTGTCCCCGAGCGGCTTCGCTCTCGACGAGATCGAGCCGGAGCAGTGGGTCGAGGTCGACATTGCATCCGGAGACATCACGGACATCGGGCTTCGCCCGTCCTCGGAGGTGCTGATGCATCTCTACGCGTACCGCGCCAACCCGAACATCGGCGCCATCGTGCATACGCATCCGCCGTACTGCATCGCGTTCACCTTGGTCGAGCAAGAGCTGCCGATTATGTTCCCGGATCAGGCCGCGCTCGTGGGCAAAACGCTTTACGTCCCATACGTGCTGCCGACCACGGATAAGCTGGCCGACGCGTACGTCGAGGTCGTGAACCAAGCAAGCTCCGTCCTGCTTGGCAACCATGGTTTGGTTACGACCGGCCGCAATCTGCGCGAAGCGTACTACCGGACGGAGGTCGTCGAGGAGAGCGCCAAAATCTTCCTGATCGCCAAAGCGATTAAGGAACCAAAAGCGCTGACGAAGGAAGAATTCGAGGAAATCGCTTCGCTCGAGAGCGAAGCTTACCGGATTCAGCTGCTTCAGAAGATGAAATAACGGCAAGCCGCCGTTACGAGCGGAAAGGAAGGGACAATATGCTGATCGGCATTCCCAATATTTTGTCTCCCGAGCTGCTTAAAGTGTTGATGGAGATGGGCCATAGCGACGAAATCGTCCTGGCGGACGGCAATTTTCCCGCGGCCAGCCACGCGCAGCGGCTAATCCGCTGCGACGGGCACGGCATACCGGAGCTTCTGGACGCCATCCTGCGATTGTTCCCGCTGGATCAATACGTGGAAAGACCGGCCGGCTTGATGGCCGTTATGCCCGGCGACCGAACGGAGACCCCGATCTGGGCGGACTACGGGAACATCATTCGTGAGCGCTCAGGACTCGAAGATCCGTTCGAGGCGATCGAACGGTTTGCCTTCTACGAGCGGGCCAAGCGGGCTTACGCCGTCATCGCGACGGGGGAAAGCGCGCTCTACGCGAATTTGATCTTGAAGAAAGGCGTTGTGAAAAACGCCGAATAAACGAAACAACGGCAACCCCCCGGCCATCTGGCCGGGGGGTTGCTTGCGTGGGCTGCGCTTCATGTTTGTCCTCGCCTATCGGCCCTGATTGCGATAGGAGTTTTTCTTACCGCGCCGCAAGCCCGTGCATCAGAATGTCGATGGTGCGTTCGATTTCCTCGTCCTCGTCGATGTGTTCGTCCGGCATGAGGAGGAGATGGGTGACGATCATGCCGATAAGCAAGCTGACCGTTGAACGCATAATGCGCCATGGCGGCGCTTCGATCAACTGGCCTTGCGCCTGGAAGTGGATGATTACCTTCTCCATCCGCCGGAAGACGTGGTTTTCGAATAGCTCCTTCACCTGCTGCAGCAGTTCGGGCTGGAACGGCACTTCGTGGACGAATATCCGAATGAGCTTCATATGCTGCCGGGCGAACTGGAAACGGTCCTTTGCAACCGAGCGGAAAAAGTCGTCCACGCGTTCATAAGGAAGCTCCAACATTTTGGCGAAATCCCGCAATAGGAACGGTGCAGCGATTTTGACCGCGATCGGACCCGCGATGGAGAGCAGCAAATCCTTTTTCGTTTTGTAGTGCCGGAAGATCGTGCCTTCCGCTACCCCGGCTTTTTGCGCGATTTCGCTAGTCGAGGCGGCGGCGTACCCTTTCTCCGCGAAAATCTCGATCGCGGCCTCCAGAATGCGCGCCTGCTTCTCGGTTTTCTTGCCGCTGCCGTCCTCGTCCGCGAGGCGGAGAAGATCGTTTAGCCATTGTTCGTTCTGGCCCTTCATGCGCCTTAACTCCTTCTGTAACCAATCTGGCTACAGGTTACTATATTTTCCGATGTTTGCGCAATGCCAGCACGTTCGCTCCCATGAAGACGAGCGATAAGCCTAGAAGTACGAATATGTCTACGGCGATGCCGCTCCAGCCTTCTCCTCGGATCATGATGCCGCGCAGCGCGTCCGCTCCGTAGGTGAGCGGCATCAGATGGGAGAGCCATCTCAGCCACGGGGACATGCTGTCCAGGTCGAACAACCCGGAGAAAAAGATTTGCGGCACGATGACAAGCGGTATGAACTGAATCATCTGGAACTCCGTGTTGGCGAAGGCCGATAGGAACGTGCCAAGACTAAGTGCCGTAACGGATAACAGCAGCGTCACGAGCAGAACGTACCAGATCGAGCCGTCCATCATCAGACCTAACACTTCAATGGCGTAGACGGCGATCAGCACGGCCTGAATGCCCGTGAACAAGCCGAAACCCGCGATGTAACCCGCAACGATTTCCCATCTCCGCAGCGGCGTGGCCAGCAGCCGCTCCAGCGTGCCGCTTGTTCGTTCCTTCAGGAAAGAAACTCCCGCGATCAGGAAAACGAAGAAAAAGGCGAACACTCCGATAAAAACGGGACCCAAGCTATCGAAGGAGGTCATGTCCGAACCGCCGTGCAAATAGTCGATCGCAGGTGCTCCTTCGCCTGGGTTAACCGCGCTTCCAAACCCTCCGGCGAGAGTGCCGGGCGTACCCAGCCATTCGCTGATGGCCGTCATGACGGCACGGTTCTTCGCGGGGTCGCTTCCCTCGAGCTTTATCCGGGGCATGCCGCTGCCCAGTTCGATATAGGCGTCGATGTCACGCGCCTCGAGCGCCGTCTCCGCTTCGGCCGCGCTGGCGTAACCGATGACATCCGCTCCAAGCTCGTCGGCTTTCTGCGCCAGCGCATCGGGAACGCCGACCAAGCCGAGCTTCGGTTTGTACGCATCGCCGTTAAAGACGAGATACATGAGCGACAACACGAGCAGAGGCGCGACGATGAGCAGTGCCATCGTTCGTTTGTCGTGGATGAACTGGCGGACGATCCGCAGGAATAAAGCGCCGATTCTCATCGTCGGGCACCTCCATAATACAAAAAGGCTTCTTCAATGGTCGCGCTGCCCGTCTCTTGCTTCAGCGAATCCGGCGTGCCGACGGCGATCAACCGTCCGTCGCGGATCATGCCCAGCCGGTGGCATTTATCCGCTTCGTCCATCACATGCGTCGTGACGATGATGGTCTTGCCTTGACCGCTGAGCGCCTCCAGCTCGTTCCAGATCGACTTCCGAAGCACGGGATCGATGCCGACGGTCGGCTCGTCCAGTATCAAGACCTCGGGTTCGTGAAGCAGCGCGATGGCGAGGGAAAGTCTGCGCTTCATCCCTCCTGAATACGCGGACACCTTTTGTTTCATGTCGCCGGCGAGACCGACGAGCTCCATGACGTAACGCATCCTCTCTTTCCTTCGAGGCCCCATTAACCCGAACAACGCGGCAAAAAATTCAAGGTTTTCTTGGGCCGACAGCTCCCCGTAGAGCGCATCGGATTGCGCCATGTAACCGATACGTTCCATCATCGACAGCTTGGGCAGCCTGGTGCCGAGCAGCTCGACCTCGCCTTCGGTGCCTTCGTCGATGCCGGCCATCATTTTGACGAGCGTCGTTTTGCCTGAGCCGGAAGGACCCAGCAAGCCGAATATCTCATTTTGGCCAACCTCGAGCGATACCTCGTGAATGACCGTTTTGGTTCCGAAGCGTCGGGTCAATTGCCGGATGCGGATGCTTGGAATCGTCCTATTGCCCATCGAGCACACTCCTCGCGAATTGAGTGAGTAATCACTCATTTTTACATTTAGGTTACGCCCGATCGGCTTGGACTGTCAAGTGAACAATCCATTATTCCACGGCGAAACGCAAATCAAAAAAAGCACGGAAGCCGTTAAGCCTCCGTGCTTGCCCAATCGACCGATTTGTCGATTAGAAGTTGAAATTGTCGGGATCCGGGCCGAACCGCTGGTTGCGGTTAAGCGACGAGATCGCGGCCATATCGTCGTCGGACAGCTCGAAATCGAAGATTTCCGAGTTTTCTTTCAGCCGCGCCGGGTTCGTCGATTTGGGGATCGTGACGACGCCGGTTTGCAAATCCCAGCGAAGGACGACCTGAGCCGGCGATTTGCCGTATTTAGCGCCGATGTCCGCCAACGCGGCATGATCAAGGTTGCCCTGCATAAGCGGGCTCCACGCCGTAAGCTGGATCCGGTTCGATTTGCAGAAGGCAAACAGTTCTTCTTGCGTCAGCAACGGATGGTATTCTACTTGATTCACCATCGGCACGAGGTCGCTGGTTGCCATCAAATCCTGCAGATGATGGATTTGGAAGTTGCTGACGCCGATCGCCCGGGCTTTGCCGCCGCGGTAGATTGTTTCGAGCGCACGCCAAGTATCCTTGTATTTTCCTTTTACCGGCCAGTGGATCAGGAGAAGGTCGACATAGTCCATCCCCAAACGTTCCAAGCTTTGGTCGAAAGCGGCGAGCGATGATTCGTAGCCTTGATCCGCGTTCCATACTTTCGTTGTGATAAACAATTCCTCGCGCGCGACGCCGCTGTTGCGAACGCCGACGCCGACGCCTGCTTCATTCTGATACGCCGCCGCCGTGTCGATGTGCCGGTATCCGGCTTCAATCGCAGTTTGGACAGTGCGTTCCGTTTCGCCATCGTCCTTAACTTTCCATACGCCGAGGCCCAGCCAAGGCATGTTTACGCCGTTATGCAGTACGGTGCTGTTCGTTAACGCGGTTGTCATATTCGTTTCTCCTCCTCGAATCGATCGTATTAGGCTGTCTATAAGGACATTTCCAAAATGTTGCGAACATCCTGCTTTTCCAGTTGCTTGAAAGCGCCGAGTCCGTGATAACGGACGGCTTCCTCGGCCATCCGGTCAAGCTGGTCGGCGCCGATGCCGAACTCGGAGAGACGGGATTCCGCGCCGATGCGTGTGAAGAAAGCGCGCGTAGCTTCGATGCCCGCGAGCGCCAATTCATCGTCCGAGCGACCGTCGCGTACGATGCCCCATACGCGTTCCGCGTATTGCGCGAACCGGTCGACGCGTTCCTTATACACGTATTTCATCCAGTTCGGGAAAATAACGGCCAAGCCGGCCCCGTGCGGAATATCGTAAATCGCGCTGACCTCATGCTCGATGCCATGGGTGGCCCAGTCATTCTGCATGCCAAGGCTGATTTGGCCGCCGTTCAGCGCCATCGTGCCGCACCACATCAGATTGGCGCGTGCTGCGGCGTCGCTCGGATTAACCAGAGCAGGCTCGACGTTCTCGATAACCGTCTGCAGGATGGATTCGCAAAACCGTTCTTGCAGCGGCGTGTTTTCCGTTAAGCTGAAATACTGCTCGAACACGTGCGACATAATATCGACGGAGCCATATACGGTATGGTTGCGCGGTACCGAATAAGTGACTGTCGGGTCCAGGATGGAGAACTTCGGATAAAGAAGCGGACTGCCGCTGCCGCGCTTCAGCTTCTCTTCCCAGTGGGAGATGACCATGCCTCCGTTCATCTCGGAGCCGGTCGCGGCGAGCGTCAGAATCGTACCGAGCGGAAGCGCCTTCTCGATGCGCGCTTTGCCGACGAAGAAATCCCAAACGTCGCCTTCGTGAGGCACGCCTGCCGCGATCGCTTTGGAAGCGTCGATGACGCTGCCGCCGCCGACCGCCAATATGAAGTCCACGCCTTCCTTGCGGCAGATATCGATCCCTTTCTGCACTGTCGCGAGCCGAGGATTTGGTTCGATTCCGGGAAGCTCATGCACGGTGATGCCCGCTTCCTTCAGTAATTGGATCGTTTGGTCGTACAGACCGGTGGCCTTGATGCTGCCGCCTCCGTACACAAGAAGGACGTTCCGGCCGTATGTAGCAGTTAATTCGCCGACTTGGCGCGTTTCGCCTTCGCCGAACACGATGCGGGTAGGATTGTGAAACTGAAAGCTGTTCATGCGGATTCCTCCTTATATTCGTTAACTTGTAAGGTAATGAATGAGAGACATTTCTTGTTGACGCGATTTATTTTATCGGTAAGATAGAGGGGTGTCAAGGTTGTGCGTCGATATTGAAACGATAACTTTTAAGTTATATAATCATAAATAAAACATCTGAATAATGGGCAAGGGGAGCCGTCGTATCATGGAAATCGAAGTGAATAGCGCTAATATGAATTTTTTGGAATGTTTTTCGTCGCCCACGCGCGTCCGGATCATCGAGCTGCTCGGCGCGGGACCGATGAATATTAAGAGCTTATCTGAAGCGCTAGACATAAAATCCCCAATCGTCACCAGACATATCCATATGCTGGAGGGGGCAGGCATCGTCAGATCCGAAAGCGCGGCCGGCAAGAGGGGGATGCAAAAAATATGTTATTTGGAGCTGACCCATGCGACGCTGATGTTCAAAGGGAATGCGGCGGTTAGGGAGCGCAGCCGCTATTTCGTCTCTTTGCCGGTGGGCACGTATTCATCCTTCGAGGTTAAACCGACCTGCGGGCTCGCATCGGAGACAAACATGATCGGGATGTGCGACGATCCGCGGTATTTCGCCGATCCTGAGCATGTTCACGCGCGGGTACTGTGGTTCGGATCGGGTTATGTCGAGTACAGGATCCCGAATTACATGGTCAACACCGAACGTCCCAATTCGCTCGAAATTTCCCTGGAAATTTGTTCTGAGACGCCTTGTACGGTCGACCACTTGCCGACGGACATCGTCTTTTCGGTTAATGGCTCCGAGGTCGGCACCTGGACGTACCCGGGCAACTTCGGCAGCGAACGCGGCATCTATACCCCGTCCTGGTGGTACAAAAACATCCATCACGGTCTGATGAAAACAATCCGGATCACGACGCAGGGCTCCTTCATCGACGGTGTCAAAGTGTCGAACGTAACGATCGGCGAGTTGTCCTTGTCGTACGACAAGGAAATCCTGTTCCGCATCGCCTGCAGCGCAACGGCCAAAAACTGCGGAGGCGTGACCCTCTTCGGCAAAGGCTTCGGCAACTACAATCATGACATCGAGGTCACGCTCAGATGCAAATAAAACAAACCAGTCTAAATTCGGCAGCCTGAGCAACAACTCGCCGACTGCGATTAGCCGCGTCCGTTTCTCTCCTCACTCGACTGCGGCGGTTATCAGCAGTTGGCTTCTTCGTGCTAGCGCCAATATAGCAGGAACAAACGTGCTTCTTTCATACAGCTTTCTCCGCCTACTAATCACTATCCCTTCCGCTCAGGAGCCTGTCTTCTCGAACATTGTGCGGCAAGGCTGCATCTTATCACTCGCTTTGAGCGCTATCCCCGCAACGCAGGAACCGATTCTCAAACGATTGCGGCGGCAAAAAGTCATCCTTCTACTCCTTTTGAACACGATCCCATTAACTCAGGTGCTAAATTCAAAGTCGGAGCGCCAGCTGTCGAGCGTCGCCACCCGGGCGTCACCTCCCAAACATCATCTGAAACGTTACCTCCCAAACGTGACCTCCGAAACATGACTTCCCAAACGTGACCTCCCAACGTCACCTCCCGTCACCCACAAACGTCACCTCATGGGCGACTCTTTAAACTGTTTAGGGGGCTTATTGGGTGAACGCTAATAAGCCGCTACTTTCAGTTCGCTATGAACACTATCCCTTCTCCTCAGGAATCTCTTCTTAAACACACATGTCTGGAAGCTTGTTATGTTTTGAATCTTTTTGTTTGGCTATTGGTTTGACTTTCGTATGGGTTCTTCATTGCCCTGAGCAAAGGGGATAGTGACCAATAAACGTGGTAAACGTGCTCTCATCTAGATAATCACAACATAGCTAAGGTTCATTAAATAAGCAGGTTCCTTCATTACCCTGAGCAAAGGGGATAGTGATCAATAAACGTGGAAAACGAGCTCTTGTCTACGTAGTCGCAGCATAGTGCAGATCCATTAAACAGGCAGATTCCTTCATTACCCTGAGTAAAGGGGATAGTGATCAATAGACGTGGAAAACGTACTCTCATCTAGTTAATCGTTATATAGCGAAGGTTCCTGTAAAAGGCAGGTCCTTCATCGCCTGAGCAAAAGGGATAGTGATCAATAGACACGGGAAGCGTGCTCTCATCTAGTTAATCGCAGCTAGTGCAAGTTCCTTTAATAGTCAGGTACTTGCAACAACCATGTACGATTGAGTGGGAAAAGAAGGTCAATTATTTTTGTTTATTTTTGAAAAACGGTATATTCAAACATAAACAAAGGTGATATACTGATTTCAATCATAATCAAATAAAAACAAACATTATTCGGAGGTATGAACGATGGTGCAATCATTATGGGAAACATCGAAGGCGGCTGCGCTTAGCGCGGGATTGGATGAGCTGGTTTATCGCTCCAACTTGATCGGGACGGACCGCAGGGTTTGCAATTACGGCGGCGGGAATACTTCGAGCAAAACGGTCGTCAAAGATTTCCGCGGCCGCGACGTTGAAGTGATGTACGTAAAGGGAAGCGGTTCTGATCTTGCGACGATGAAGGCGGGCAACTTTACGGGACTGCGCATGGACGACATCCGTCCGTTGTTCGAGCGCGGCGAAATGTCCGACGAGGATATGGTCGCATACCTGGCGAACTGCATGATCGACGCCAAACATCCGCGCGCTTCGATCGAGACGCTGCTGCATGCGTTCCTGCCTTTCAAACATGTGGACCATACGCATCCGGATGCGATCATCAGCTTGGCATGCGCGGATAACGGTCGCCATTTGGCCGAAGAGATTTTCGGCAACCGGTTCGTTTGGGTGCCTTACGTGCGTCCGGGCTTCACGCTTTCCAAAATGATTGCAGAAGGCGTACTCGCGAACCCGAACGCCGAGCTCGTCATCATGGAGAAACACGGCCTCGTCACTTGGGGCGAGACGTCCGAGGCTTGCTACGAGCAGACGATCCGGATCATCAGCGAAGCCGAAGCGTTCATCGAAGCTCGCGTGAGCGAGGCGAAGCTGTTCGGCGGCGCGCGCTGCGAAGCGCTCCCGGCCGATGCGCGCAGGGCAATCGCGGCGGAAGTGATGCCAATCGTGCGCGGCGCCGTGAGCGACGCGAAAAAAATGATTCTTTCCTTCGACGACGCGGAAGACGTGCTTTCTTTCGTAAACGGCAAAGATTCGGCGGCGTTGTCCCAAGTCGGCGCGGCTTGCCCGGACCACTTGGTCCATACGAAAGTGGTGCCGCTGTTCATCGACTGGACGCCTAACGCGGAAGATGCCGCAGGGCTGAAGGAGAAGCTGTCGGCCGGCATCGCGGCGTATAAAGAACAGTACGCGCAATATTTCGAGCGGAACAAACTCGAAGGCGACGTTATGTTCGAAGCAGCTCCGCGCGTCATTCTGATTCCGGGCATCGGCATGATCAACACGGGCAAAAGCTGGGCGATTTCGCAAGTAAGCGGCGCGCTGTACCATCGCGCGATCGCCGTCATGCGCGGCGCAACGGCGCTGGGCAACTTCGTCTCCCTCAGCGAGAACGAATCCTACAACGTGGAATATTGGCCGCTGGAGCTGTATAAGCTGTCGCTCGCGCCCGCCGAAGCGGAGTTCTCCCGCAAAGTTGCTTTCATTACGGGCGGCGCAGGCGGCATCGGCAGCGAGACGGCTCGCAGGCTCGTATCCGAAGGCGCTCATGTCGTGCTGGCCGACTTGAATCTGGAAGGTGCACAGA
Organism: Paenibacillus sp. LHD-117; assembly: GCF_030929555.1. Lineage (GTDB taxonomy): Bacteria > Bacillota > Bacilli > Paenibacillales > Paenibacillaceae > Pristimantibacillus. Next base: position 30,728 of record NZ_JAVFVT010000028.1, read on the forward strand.
AGGTTGCCGGCGAAATTAATGAGAAGTACGGTGAGAACCGTGCGATCGCGGTGAAGATGGACGTGACGAGCGAGGAGCAGGTGGCGGCGGCTTACGCCGAGACGGCGATTGCTTACGGCGGCGTTGACATTATCGTCAACAATGCAGGCTTGGCGACATCCAGCCCGTTCGATCAGACGTCGCTTAAGGAATGGAACCTGAACATGAACGTACTTGGCACGGGTTACTTCCTTGTCGCCCGCGAAGCGTTCAAAGTGATGAAGACGCAGGGCATCGGCGGCAACATGGTGTTCATCGGTTCGAAAAACTCGGTATACGCAGGCAAAAACGCGACGGCCTACAGCGCAGCGAAGGCGCTCGAGGCGCATCTGGCCCGCTGCATCGCGGCGGAAGGCGGAGAATTCGGCATTCGCGTCAATACGATTCTGCCGGATGCGATTCTGCAAGGCTCCGCGATCTGGAACGGCAGCTGGCGCAACGAGCGGGCGGCCGCTTACGGCATCGAGCCGGATCAATTGGAGGAATACTACCGCAAGCGCACGACGCTGCTCGTTAATATTTATCCGCGGGATATCGCGGAAGGCATTGCGTTCTTCGCCTCGTCGAAAGCAGACAAAACGACAGGCTGCATGCTGACGATCGACGGCGGCGTGCCAGCGGCCTTTACGAGATAATAACCTGGCGCATAGTCCGACTTTCGCGCACTCAAGCGCAAGATGGGCTTGCCGCCTATAAGGAGAGGGGCAGCCATGTTTCAAGCAAGAGGAGAAAAACATTGGGTCATTCCGGACGGATTCATCCCTCCGGATAGCTCCGGCAACCTGACGAGCCATGAATCGATTTGCGTGCTCAACACGTCGTCGGAGGAAGCGCTGCTTCGGTTTACGATTTTTTTCGAAGATAGGGAGCCGCTGGAGGATCTGCTTTACGTCGTTCCTCCACGGCGAACCAAACATATACGAACGAGCTCTCTGCAGAAAAACGGAGAGCGGGTGCCGGTCGGCGTGCCTTACGCCATCGAGGTGAAGAGCGACATACCAGTCATCGTGCAATACAGCAGGCTGGACGCCACGCAGGCGGAGAACGCCTTAATGTCGACGATGGCTTTTCCACTAAGATCGAAATAATATTCTGACTAGATAGAGAGGGTGCTGTAGCATGACAGATCGCGCTTATGAATTGTTCGAAGAGCAGCAGCAGGCAAGGGGAATTGACCTGAACGAAGCGAAGGCGAAGCTGAGGGCGCTTCGGATCGAGACGCCGTCCTGGGGATACGGGGATTCCGGAACGCGTTTCAAAGTGTTCAAGAAGGAAGGCGTGCCGCGCAATCCGTTCGAGAAGTTCGAAGATGCGGCGCAAGTGCACAAGTTGACCGGTCTGGCGCCTTCCGTCGCGATCCATATTCCTTGGGACAAAGTAGAGGATTACGGCAAGCTGAGAAGCCATGCGGAGAGCTTGGGGCTTTCGATCGGAGCGGTGAACCCCAACCTGTTCCAAGAAGACGATTACATGCTCGGCAGCGTGACGAACGCGGACGCGGCTATTCGCCGCAAAGCGACGGATCATTTGCTCGAATGCGTCGATATCGCGAAGGAAACCGGCTCGAGAGATCTTAGCCTCTGGTTCGCGGACGGCACGAACTATCCGGGCCAAGGCAACATCCGCAAGCGGAAGGCTTGGATGCAGGAAGCGCTGGGCGAAATGTATAAGGCGCTTGCGCCCGACATGCGCATGCTGATCGAATACAAGTGCTTCGAGCCCGCGTTCTATCATACGGATCTCGCTGACTGGGGCATGGCGTACAACATGGCGCTGAAGCTCGGTCCTCAGGCGGAAGTGCTGGTCGATACCGGCCATCATTTGCCTGGCGCCAACATCGAGCATATTGTCGCGTACCTGATCGACGAGAAGCGGCTCGGCGGTTTCCACTTCAACAGCCGCAAATACGCCGACGACGACCTCATCGTAGGTTCCGTCAACCCATACGAGCTGTTCCTTATTTTCTATCAAATCTTAAGCGCGGCAACTGATCGGGACGAAGCGGTGAAAGCCTGCGTGAACAACATTGCCTACATGATCGACCAATCCCACAATATCGAGGCCAAAATTCCTGCCATGCTTCGTTCCGTCCTCAACGTTCAGACGCAGTTCGCCAAGGCGCTGCTCGTAAACCACGAGGAAGTAGAGGAAGCGGCGAACCGGGGCGACGTGCTTGCGGCAGAGCACGCGGTCCGCAGCGCATTCGAGTTCGACGTGGCGCCGCTGCTGCGCGTTCATCGCGAGGAGCAGGGGCTGCCGGTTGATCCGATGGGCGCGTATTTGTCCGCGAGCTATGGCAAAGACATTGCCGCGAGAGGCAAGGGCGGTGCGAGCTGGTGACGCATGTACTGGCTTTCGATCTCGGCGCAAGCAGCGGCAGAGCGATGCTCGGCCGCCTAGCGGACGGCAAGATACAGCTGGAAGAGCTGCACCGGTTTCCGAATGACCCCGTGCAAGCGGGGGGAAGGCTTCACTGGGATATTTTGAGATTGCTGCACGAATTGAAACAGAGCTTGCTGAAAGCTAAGCATCGCGGCATTAAGCTTAGCAGCATCGCCATCGATACATGGGGTGTTGACTTTGGTTTGCTTGGCGAGGGGAACGAGCTGCTCGGCAATCCTTACCATTATCGCGATCCGCATACGAACGGCGTCATGGAGCGGGTGCTCGGCAAGGTGACTTCGGATGAAGTGTTCGGCAGAACGGGCATCCAGTTCATGTCGATCAATACGATTTACCAAATCGCGTCAATGAAGGAAGCGGGTTCGCCTCTGCTCCGGGAAGCCAAACATTTTCTTATGATTCCTGCGCTGCTCCGTTATTTCCTTACAGGCGAGATCCATAACGAGTTCTCGCTCGCCACGACGACCCAGCTGTACAATCCGTTGACGGGCGACTGGGACGACCAGCTGCTGGAAGCGATCGGCGCGGACAGATCCATGTTCGGTCCCGTCGTTCAGCCGGGAACGCCGGTCGGCCGCTTAAGCGACGAGGTATGCGCCGAGCTCGGCATCGAATCCGTGCCGGTCATCGCCGTCGCCGAACATGATACGGGCTCCGCGGTTGCCGCCGTGCCCGCGCTCGAGCCTTCGTTCGCCTACTTAAGCTGCGGAACGTGGTCGCTGATCGGCACGGAAGTCGGCGAACCCGTCATTCACGCGAAGGCACAGGAGTTGAACTTCACGAACGAAGGCGGCGTTTACGGAACCTACCGTCTGCTGAAGAACATCATGGGACTCTGGATTCTGCAGGAATGCAGGCGGGAGTGGGAGCGGTCCGGGGTCAGCTATTCGTTCCCCGAGCTGGTCGCGCTTGCCTCGGCGGCGGAACCATTCGCCTGCTTCATCGACTCGGACGACGACATGTTCCTTCCGCCGGGCGACATGCCCGCGCGTATCCGATCGTTTTGCGAGCGGACGGGACAGAAGGCGCCGGAAGGCGCAGGCGCTTATGTAAGGGCGATTCTGGAAAGCTTGGCGTTCAAGTACCGTTACGCGCTGGAGCAGACGGAATCGCTCTCGGGCGTTGCCTACAAGGGTCTGCACATGGTCGGCGGCGGCATCCAGAATACGCTGCTGTGCGAATGGACCGCGAACGCGATCGGCAAGCCGGTCTGGGCGGGTCCGACGGAAGGAAGCGCGATCGGCAATATGCTGGTACAATGGATTACGAACGGCGAACTTGGCGATATTTGGGAAGCCAGGCGCGTCGTAAGCGATTCGTTCCCCGTCGCCGTTTACGAGCCGAATGAGCGGGAGCAATGGGATCAAGCCTATGCCGCGTTCAAGGCGATGACGGGATTGGCATACTAATATTATTAGATCGATGAAGGTCGGGAAGAGGGATTCTATGCTGGTTGCGGAGCGTTACGATAAAATTGTGCAGCTTGTGAACGAGAGAGGCAGTATTCGCGTGACGGAGCTAAGCGAGCTGTGCCAAGTCACGGAGGAAACGATTCGCCGCGACCTGGACCGCTTGGAGCAAGCCGGACGATTGCGCCGCTCGCATGGCGGCGCGGTAAGCGTAAAGGAGCAGCAGCCGGAGATTCCTTATTTCGAACGGGAGATCGTACGCGCGGACGAGAAGCGGCGAATCGCCGAGGAAGCGGTGAAGCTGATCCGCCCCAAGGAGCGGATTCTGCTGGATGCCAGCTCTACGGCCTGGTACATGGCGCAAAGTATGCCGGATATCCCGCTTACGGTGCTGACGAACTCCATTAAAGTCGCGATGGAGCTCGCGGGCAAGGAACGGATTGAGGTCATCTCGACGGGCGGCATTTTGGCATCGCGCAGCTTGTCGTATATCGGGCCGCTTGCCGAACGTTCGCTTGACGCTTACCATGTGGACCGGACGTTCCTCTCTTGCAAGGGGGTCCATCTGGAACGCGGCATCAGCGAGTCGAACGAGCTTCAAGCCCGGATCAAACACCGGATGGTCGGCATGGCGGACGAGGTCGTCTTGCTCGCGGACTCCAGCAAATTCGGCGTCCAAGCGTTTACCCACGTGGCCGAACTGAGCGGCATTCATCGGATCATTACGGATTACGGGTTGACCCCGGAGCTCGCGGCAGGCTTCCGGGAACGCCAAATTACCGTTACGACGGTTTAACATGCGGGGGAGAGCGATGAAGGTATCTCTATTTATTACATGTTTAAGCGACGCCATCTACCCGCGGGTCGGAGAAGCGATGGTCAGGCTGCTGGCGAATTACGGCGTTACGCTGGAATTCCCCCGCGTCCAGACCTGTTGCGGTCAACCCGCATACAATAGCGGTTATTGGAAGGAAGCGCGTGACTCGGCGCGAACGATTCTGGACGCGTTCGAAGACAGCGACTTCGTCATCTCGCCATCCGGCTCATGCACCGGCATGCTTCATCACTACACGAAGCTGTTCGAGAAGGACCCCGTCATGCTGAAGCGGGCGGAAGCGCTGCGGGCCAAATCGTACGAATTCACCCAGTTTCTCGTGCAGGTGCTTGGCGTGACGGACGTGGGCGCGACCTTCGCCGGCAAAGTCACGTACCATCCTTCCTGTCACGGAAGCCGCATCCTAGGCGTGAAGGACGAACCGATGCAGCTCATGCGCAACGTGAAGGGAATGGAGCTCGTCCCACTTCCTTTCGCCGAGGACTGCTGCGGCTTCGGGGGGACATTCGCGGTGAAGATGGCGGATATCTCCGGCGCGATGGTGACTGAGAAAGCCGACCATGTGCTGGAGACGGAAGCCGAAGTGCTGGTCGGGCTCGACATGGCTTGCCTGATGAACATCGCTGGCAATCTGCATTACCGCGGAGAGCCTGTGCGCGTCATGCATCTGGCCGAGCTGCTGTACGAGGGAGTGAAGGGAGCATGAGTGGAGGCAAATCCGGCGCGACCGTCAAAGCGAGAGCGGAGCTGGCGCTGAACGACGAATTTCTGCGCAAGGCGGTCCGCTTCACGACGGAGCGGCTGCGGAACGGCAAGAAAAAAGCTTCCGAGGAGCACGGAAACTGGGACGAATGGCGGGAACGGGGCCGGCAAATCCGGCTGCATACGATCGCCCATTTGGATTATTATTTGAATCTGTTTGTCGAGAACGCGAGGGCGAACGGGGTTCACGTTCATTTTGCAGATACGGCCCAGGAAGCAGTCGAGCTGACCTTGGATATCGCCGAACACGCGGGCGCTAGGTCCGTGGTAAAGTCGAAGTCGATGGTATCGGAGGAGCTTCACCTGAACCATGCGCTGGAGTCCATCGGCGTCGAGGCCATCGAAACGGATCTCGGCGAATACATTATCCAGCTCGCAGGGGAGATGCCTTCGCATATCGTCATTCCGGCCATTCACAAAAACCGTTACCAGATCGCGGAGCTGCTATCGAAGGAGGCGGGCTACGAGCTGCCGCCGGACACGACGGCGCTCGCCGGCTTCGTCCGCAAGAAGCTGCGCGAGAAATTTCTCGAGGCGGATATCGGCATGACGGGCTGCAACTTCGCGATTGCGGAGACGGGCTCCATGGTGCTCTTCGAGAACGAAGGCAACGCCCGGATGGTTACGACCGTTCCCAAGACGCAAATCACGTTGATGGGAATGGAGCGGATCATCCCTTCTTGGGAGGATCTCGAAGTGATGGCGACGCTGCTTCCTCGATCGGCGACGGGGCAGAAGCTGACGATGTACATGTCCGGCATAACCGGCCCGAAACGTTCGGTAGACGCGGACGGCCCGGAAGAGATGCACATCATCATCGTCGACAACGGCCGTTCGCTGCAGCTTGGCGACCCCGAATTCCAGGAGCTGCTGAACTGCATCCGCTGCGGCGCCTGCCTGAACGCCTGCCCGGTCTACCGCCATATCGGCGGACATGCGTACGGCAGCACGTACAGCGGACCGATCGGCGCGGTGCTTACGCCGTCGCTGAACAAAAACATCGCCGAGTGGGACGACATCGCGAACGCGTCCAGCTTATGCGGCGCCTGCTACGAAGCTTGCCCGGTGAAGATTCCGCTGCACGACATGCTGGTGTACCTGCGCCGCCGCAAGGTGGAGAGCGGCAACGGCAACATGCTGGAGAGCATCGGCATGCAGGGCTTCGCCGCGGTCATGGGCGACTCCAAGCGGATGGGCGGCCTTATGCGGCTCGGCAAGCTGGGGCAGAAGCTCGTCGTACGCGGCGGCGTCATCCGCACGAAGCTCGGCCCGCTCAAGGGCTGGAACACGTACCGCGTGACGCCGAGCCTGCCGAAGCAGTCGTTCCGCGACCGCTGGGCGACGCTGGATCAGGAGCTGAAGGCCGGGCTGCGCGAGATGGATCCAGCTATGCGCGAGCGGATGGAACGAAAAGCCCGCGAGCAGCAGGACGCTAAGGGACAAGGAGGTCACGGCCATGGCTGACACATCAAGACGAAGCACGGCGAAGGAGTCGCAAGGCAGCATGGCCGAGTCGCATGGCGTTTGGCTTTCCCGTCTGGAGGAGCAGTCGCGCAAGAAGCAGGAACGATTCATGGACGGCATTTCGAAGCGGCTTGGCCATCCCCGGATGACGCAGCCGCCGAAACATCCTTACCGCGGAGCGCCCGACTTCTGGAGGGGGCTCGACTGGTCGCCGGAGGAGAAAATTCAGGGTTTCACCGAAAACTTCCTATCGGTCGGCGGCCATGTCGCCCGCCTGCAGGGGATGGAAGAGGCGTCCGCCTTCATCGCGGCCAAAGCGGCGGAGATGGGCGCCAAGTATCTCGTCCGCCAAGACGAGCCGGCGCTCGCCGCGCTCGGGCTCGAGGAAGCGCTGCCCGGCGTGCAGATAAACGTGTGGAACAGCGACTCGGAGCGCGAATGGAAGGCGCTAGCGGCAGGGGCCGATTTCGGCGTCGTGCAGGCGGATCACGCCGTGGCGTACACCGGCTCGGTGACCGTATTGTCGTCGAAGGAGAAAGGCCGATCCGTCAGCCTCCTGCCGACGGTGCTGTTCATCGTCATTCCGGTCGAACGGCTGAAGACGCGGCTCGGCGAGGTGCTGATCGGACTCGACGAGGGAGGCCGGGAGGCGCTGCCGGCAGGGGTCCATTTTATCACCGGCCCGAGCCGCTCCTCCGACATCGAAAACGATCTGACGATCGGTGTGCACGGCCCCGGCATCGTTTACGCGCTCCTTGTCGGTTGACGGCAACGAAACCGGGGAATAGAACTAGGAATCAGCTCCGTAAAGACGCAGTTTCGTCTTTACGGGGCTAGTTCGCGTCCAAGGTAATTATGTTTAGAGAATAGAAAAAGACGTCAAGCGAGAGACTAGTGCCAATCGTATGGAAAAAGGTGCGCGTGCTTGTGCTTGATTGGATATTGGCGATTTTTTTGTGGATCATTGCTTTATCAGCAATCATTTACGGATTGTATCTTACGAAAGAAGTTCATAAGGAGAACGGCGTAATGGATTACGCCATCTTGCCGAGCTCGTTTAACCATGTTTCGGACTCGATATGGGGGTGGATCGCCGGCGCAGTTTTGGGTATACTCGCGGGACTATTCGTCGGTTTATTCTTTAAGCTGTTGCCATGGTGGTTGGCGAGAGGAGTTCTTATTGTGATTGGAATCGGTCTTCTTGTTCTTGGAGTGATGCTGGTTCGAAACTAGCGATTTGAGGATAAGCCGCTTGCGGCCACATTTCTTCACTTAACGGACCACGGCGTCGCTATTTGGCGTCCATTAGGACATTTCAAAACGTAACGGACTGTAGGAGCGTTATTTGCCTAATAGGCGGCTTAAAACTCATCAAAATCTCGAAATAACGGCAGCTGGGTCCGTTAGATTTCAAAAGGGTCTCTTTTTGGTCCAATAGCGTCATCCCAGTCCGTTAGCGGAGGTCCGGCCCGTTCGTTCGGACGGTTTTCCCATTATTCGAATGCTGCGCATTGAACGACCCTTGGAATGGCCTCGATCGGTAAAAAAGAAAAACCCCTTAAAAAAAAGGGGTTTTCGTTTCCGATTACATTACTGCTGCAGCGTCTTCAAATACGTCTCGATGAATTGAAGCGCCTTCTCCGGATGTTCGGCGTTCACGCGGACGCCGACGATCAGATCCTGCTTCATGAGCGGGAGATCCTTATCCAGCTTTGAGTCCTTCAGGTCGATGCCGTATACGCGTTCCTCCGGCTGCTCCTCGGTCGTGAGCTTGAGCGTACGGGAGGCATCGACGCCTTCGAACTCCGGCTTGCCGTCGAGGCTCATGAGGACGCCCTGCGAGCCGACCCACTCGAACATGGCGCGATCCATGATATAAATGTCGGGTTTCTCCGACATCAGCGTTACGACGGCCTTCTGCAGGTAGGCATATTGGTTCATGTCGTCCTGCGGCACGAACACGATATTCGACTGCAGCCGTTTCCAGTCCGGGAACGCGCCGAGCATGGAGGCGTTCAACGCGTCCTTATCGTCCTGGCCGTCCGGCTCCACGAACGTGCCGAAGAAGGAGATGTTCAGATCGATCGGGGGAAGGCTGGCCAAATATTTTTCGTGCTCGCGTTTGTCGATGTAGCTGTTGATTCCATAGATGATAACGGCAATGAGTGCGATCGCGACGAACGTATGGATCTTGTAATACCGCCAGAAGTGATCCATCTTCTGGGCTTGTCCCGCCATGCCTTTGTACTTGCCGTATTCCTGCTCGTTGAACGCGTCGGTTACCTTCCGGTCCTCATGCGCCAGAATGAGCTTGTAAGCCTCCGTGATCTTGGCGAAGTCCTCGCCCTCCGGGGAGGCGCTTTCATCCTGCTGCAGCTTCGATCTGGATCGCTCGCGCCGCATCAGCGTCGTATACCTTTTTTCGACTTCCTCTTTGGGAGCCAGCTGCTCCAGCCCCATCGTTTCGTAAGCTTCCTTCAACCCATCCAACTTCTCCACTGCGTCACCTCGATTTTGAAAAAGCTCTCGTTCTCTTCTTCTAAGTATACGGTTTTCGACGGCAATCGGCAAACCCGCGGGATGTCTGTTTTTTGAACAAAAATCTCCCAATCTTGCGCTTCCAATCCGCCGGCGTTCTGTTATGCTAGTCTTGATTGCTAGACGCTCTCCCGCGTCCGCAGGAAGCCTCGGAAAGGCAGGCAAACGACTATGCCGAATTACAAATTCGATTTCGGGATCGGGGACGGACCCGCCGATGGTTATATCCAGGTGCTTCCGGATACCTTGTACGACAGCGGCCTTGGTTACGGTTTCCTCCCGGGAGCCCGGATCGGCTCTCGCGACCGAAGGGAGGCCAGCCGCTTGAAGGGCGCGTTCTGCATCCCGATGGACGCCGAATTCGTCGTGGATCTCCCGGACGGCTGTTATCACGTCGCCGTGACGGTCGGCGACGCCATCGCGCCCACGCTTACGTCGCTTCAATACGGGCAGCGGCGCTTCGCGTTCCATCAAGCGTCCACGCTCGCGGGCCAATACGCCGTCCATAGCTTCACGGCGAAGGCGACCGGCGGACAGCTCCGCCTTCGTTTCTCCGGCATCGCCCCCCGCATCAACACGCTCGACATTGCGGAAGCGCCGGAAGCGGTCACGGTCTATCTCGCGGGCGATTCCACGGTGACGGATCAGGAAACGTTCCCGTACGCGGGCTGGGGGCAGATGCTGCCGCTTTATTTCAAAGCGGAGATCGCCATCGACAACCGCGCGCGATCGGGCCGGAGTTCCCGAAGCTTTATGGCGGAAGGAAGGCTGGACGCCATCCTAAAGGAGATCAAAGCAGGGGATCACCTATGGATCCAATTCGGCCATAACGACCAGAAACCCGATGAGGCGCGGGCGACGGAGCCGTTCGGCAGCTACAAGGAGATGCTGGCGACTTACGTGGGCGAGGCGCGCGCCCGGAACGCTGTCCCCGTCTTGATTACGCCCCCGCATCGCCGGAAATTCGACGGGAACGGCCGCATCGTCGATACGCACGGCGATTATTTGAACGCGATGAAGGAGCTGGCGCTGGAGCTCGACGTTCCGGTGATCGATTTGGCGGCCAAGAGCAGGGCGCTGTACGAGGAGCTCGGCGACGAAAGCTCCAAGGAGCTGTTCGTGTGGGCGCTCCCCGGCGAATACATGGCCTTCCCGGACGGCGCGAGGGATGATACCCACTTCCACGAGCTGGGCGCGGTCCGGATCGCAGGACTCGTGGCGGAAGGCGTGCGGGCGCAGCTCGGGCATTTGCCGATCTCGCTGTATTTGAAATAAAGGTGCCCGCGCGTATACAATGGGAGGCGACTGGTTGAATAAAGGGAAGCCGGGATCGGCAACGAGCAGCTTCCCTTAATGCGGCGGAGGTGCGGGATGTTCGACCCGACGGTATTCGAAAATTTGAAGGTGGCGCTGGAGAACGGTTTATACGATCTCGATAACCTGGATCGGGCGATCGACATCGTCGGCAGGCGGGATCTGCTGGACATGGCGGTCTTCTCGCGGGAGCTGTCGCTGTCGTTCCGCCTCGCGGGCGGCGGATCGGCGACGGCCGAGCTGCTGCTTCGCGCTACTCTCAAGGAGCTGGCCGCCGAGATATTGGAGCAGCCGGGAGCGGCGCCGACCTGCCGGCTGCGCCTTCGCTTCCATCTGGAATCGGACGGCGCGGACGACACATGCGAGACGGTCGGAAGATGCCTTCTATCGATCTGGCAGCCGGCGGAACCGCCCGTACAGACGCTGAGCCGCGACTACGGCGTCGGAGGCAATCGCTGGCGCCATACGGCCGAGCTGGATTTCGGCCGCGGCATCGGCGAGGAGCAGATGGAGGATTTGCCCGAGCTGCTGGAGCACATGTTGCTGACGTTATCCGAATTGGATCGGCTTGCGAAACCCGGGGGAGCATGACGCGGGTTTGTCAAAACTCCCCATTCCATTCCCGCCCGGGCTGTGCTATAGTACGAGAGAATAATTGAAGATGAAACTCCGGATCGGAGCGCGAGCAATCGCCTGCCGGCCGGGAGAGGTTCGCGAACTCCCTCTATAAAAAACTAAAACGAAACGATTGCCCGTCAGGGGCAACGTCGTTTTTGTGTTCGGCGCGCCGCGGGCCTCCTCATGGAGGACCGCGCGCGCCGTTTCTTATTTGCCAGGAATCTCGCGAAGCTCCCGTCTTCAACTCCTAGAGAGGTGGAAACGTCATGAAAAAAGAGAAAGCCGTCGTCGTCTTCAGCGGCGGGCAAGACAGCACGACCTGCCTGTTCTGGGCGCTGGACCGATTCGCCGAAGTAGAGGCGATCACGTTCGACTATGGCCAGAGGCATAAGCTGGAGCTGGATTGCGCCGCGGAAATCGCCAAGGAATTAAATATAAAACATCATGTGCTCGACATGTCGCTGCTGAACCAGCTGGCGCCGAACGCGCTGACGCGGGACGATATCGCGATCGAGCAGAACGAAGGCGAGCTGCCGACGACGTTCGTGGACGGCCGCAACCTGCTGTTCCTGACGTTCGCCGCGGTGCTGGCGAAAGGCATCGGCGCCAAACATATCGTGACGGGCGTCTGCGAGACCGACTTTAGCGGTTACCCGGACTGCCGCGACGTCTTCATCAAGTCGCTGAACGTGACGCTGAACCTGTCGATGGACTACGGCTTCGTCATCGATACGCCGCTTATGTGGCTGAACAAAGCGGAGACATGGGCGCTCGCAGACGAGCTTGGCGCGTTCGACTTCGTCCGTGAACGGACGCTTACTTGCTATAACGGCATCCCGGCGGACGGCTGCGGCGATTGCCCGGCGTGCAAGCTGCGCCGCAAGGGGCTTGACGATTATTTGGCGGAGCGCGTACCCGGAGAGGCGGTCCGGTAATGCTGCAGCAAATCTATCCATCCGTACAGCATGACTACTGTTACGAGCTGAACAAGGACTTTCATTTCGCGGCGGCGCATTACGTCCCTTCCGAGGAAGCGGGCAAGTGCCGCATGACGCACGGGCATACGTATTACGCCAACGTGACGGTCGCGGGCGACGATCTCGACGGCTCGGGTTTTCTGGTCAATTTCGCCATCGTCAAGAAGCTCATCCACGACCGGTTCGACCATACGCTCCTTAACGATAACGAGGCCTTCGACGACGCGACGCCGGATCGGTTCCCGACGACCGAGGTCGTCGCCAGGGCGATCTACGAGCTGGTGCAGACATACCTGGACGGCATGCCGAACCGCCCGCAATGCTTGCAGGTATTCCTGCGGGAGACGCCGACCAGTTACTGCCTGTACCGCCCGAAGCGGAAGGTGAAGATCCATGACTGACGCGGGAATGGCGATAGGCGCGATCGTTGCCGCCGGCGCGGCTTCCGGCAAGGCCCCCAAAGCAAGGCCCATCCCCGTGCTGGAGGTGTTCGGGCCGACCGTGCAGGGCGAAGGCATGGTCGTCGGCCGCAAAACGATGTTCGTCCGCACGGCGGGCTGCGACTACAGCTGCAGCTGGTGCGATTCCGCCTTTACGTGGGACGGCACGGGCAAGGATGACATCCGTCTCATGTCGGCTGCCGAGATTATCGAAGAGCTCGATCGCGTCGGCGGCCGGACGTTCGACCACGTGACGATCTCCGGCGGCAATCCGGCGCTGCTGCCACAGCTGTCGGCTTTGATCGACGGCTTGCATGAACGCGGCATCGCGGTCGCTCTGGAAACGCAAGGCAGCCGATGGCAGCCTTGGTTCGCGGAGATCGACGACCTGACGCTTTCTCCCAAGCCGCCAAGCTCGGGCATGTCGACGGATTGGGAGGCGCTGGACGGCATCGTCGGGCGTTTAACCGAAGCGGGGCGCAGCTTCTGCCTCAAGGTCGTCGTCTTCGACGACGCCGATCTCGATTACGCGCGCTCGGTGCATGCGCGTTATCCCGGCGTCCCGTTCTACCTGCAGGCGGGCAACGGCAATCTGACGGAGACGGAGCCGCTGCGGATGCTGCCTTATCTTGTGGAGCGCTACGAATGGCTGATCGGAAAGGCGATGGCGGACGAAACGTTCCGCCGCGTCCATGTGTTGCCTCAACTCCACACCTGGGTATGGGGCAACAAAAAAGGCGTTTAAGGAAGTTCAAAAAGCCGCTTTTGATCACGAAGTATCTCGGGAAGCTGATTCGACATCGAATCTTGAACTCAGCCGAACCTTCCGGTGCTCACGTAGCGCTGCTACGCTCCGCTCCTCAGTTTCTAGCTTCATCCAATCTTCTTGATGCTAGGAACCGAACTTTTTGAACCCTCATTTTAATCATTGATATCAATAAAGGACGTGAACCCTTAATGGAAGGCAGACAAAAGGAAGAGCTGGGCGGCATTACGCTGCTCGGCAACCAAGGAACCAAATACCCGTTCAACTACGCGCCGGAGGTGCTGGAGTCATTCGATAACAAACATCCCGGCCGCGATTATTTCGTCAAGTTCAATTGCCCGGAGTTTACGAGCCTTTGCCCGATCACGGGCCAGCCGGACTTCGCGACGATCTATATTTCCTATATTCCGGACGTGAAAATGGTGGAGAGCAAGTCGCTGAAGCTATACTTGTTCAGCTTCCGCAACCACGGCGACTTCCACGAGGATTGCATGAACATCATCATGAACGACCTGATCGCGCTCATGAATCCGCGTTACATCGAGGTATGGGGCAAGTTCACGCCGCGCGGCGGCATCTCGATCGACCCGTACTGCAACTGGGGACGCCCCGGCACGAAGTTCGAGGAGATGGCCGATCACCGGCTCATGAACCACGACCTGTACCCGGAGAAGGTCGACAACCGCTAACCGATGAAGACCGTGCTCATAACCGGTTACCGCGCGCATGAGCTGAGTATTTTCAGCCAGAAGCACAAGGGCATTGCCTTCATACAGAAAGCGATCGCGAACAAGCTCGTTCCGCTTCTCGAGGAAGGGCTGGAATGGGTCATTACGCCCGGCCAATACGGGGTGGACTTATGGGCCTGCGAAGCGGCGATCGCGCTGAAACGGCAATATCCCGGTCTGAAGGTGTCCATCCTGACGGCTTTCCAGAATCCCGAGGAGAACTGGAAGGAAGACAAACAAACGTATTACCGCGAGCTGCTGAAGGATGTGGATTATTACGCGGCCGTCTCCAAAGCGCCGTACGAGGGCCCGTGGCAGTTCAAGGCGAGGGACGAGCTGCTGCTTCGCAAGTCGGACGGAATCATCCTCGTCTACGACGAGGACGCGGGCGAGGGGAGCCCCCGCTTCATGAAGGAGCGAGCGGTGAGGAAAATGCAGGAGGACGGTTATCGCTATATTTCCGTTACGTCCGAAGACATTCAGAGCATCGCGGACGAGGACGCTTACCGCGATATGGAATAGACGAAAGGACTTGCGCCGAGTGAGGTGCAGGTCCTTTTTTGTTTTGGGCCGCCTATTTCGACCGATAACGAGGCATAAGGGACAAGTCAACAATCAACTCGCGTGATCGCCGCATAAGATATCCCATATATTTAATCTCAATGAGAAAAGAGGTGGCGGGAATGCCATTGATTTGGGTTTGTTCTGCTTGCGGAGTGCTGGGATCGATTCTTACGTTCGCTTTCGGAGGTTGGTCGGAGTCTTTAACGTTTCTTTTGGTTGCGATGGGGGCGGATTATGTGACAGGGGTGATCGCTTCCATTAAGGAGGGGAAAGGTCTGAGCAGTTCGATCGGCGCATGGGGACTAGCGCGCAAAGGATTGAGCATACTCGTTGTGTTGCTCGCCCACCGCATCGATATTTTGTTGGGAATCGAAGACATGACGATGGGAGCGGCCATCTATTTTTACATCGCCAACGAGCTGATATCCGTGACCGAGAATTATGGAAGGCTCGGTCTGCCGCTGCCCGAACGCATTCGCAAAATGATCGCGGTGCTGAAGGAGAAGGACAAGTAACGGTTATTTCCGCTTGCATGGACGCGCGAATTCTGGCTATAATAAGAACAGATGTTCTCGTTTGTTCTCGTTTAATAACTGACTGGCGCACAAGCGCCGGCCTATATACGCGTATGGCATGGAGGTGTGGCAATGACCGCTAACAAGGAAGCCGTACGGACGGGAGGAGGCGGGCGCGCTTCGGTTCCGCCCGTTCAGACGGAAGAAGAGCTGGAGCTCGTGAAGCAATACGTGCTGCTTGGCATCGTCATGCGCATCTTGGATCACGATATCCGCGCGATCGGCGTGTCGGGCATGAAGCTTCCGCGCTTCTACGAGTCGGTGCTAAGGGCGGTCCAGGACCGCGTTCTGCTGGATCTCGCAGGGATGCGGAGGCAATTCCGGGAGACGGGCATCAAGGTGTACGAGGAGAAGCGGGAGCCGGACGGCCTGCACGCGCAATACGTGTGCCGCGGATACCATCATCGGTTTTTTATGTTATGGGGTTTCGTTAAAGCGGAATCCGAACGGGTACTGAAGGGTTATATGGCCCGGCCCGAGTCGACATGAAGGAGCCTTCGGGCTCCTTCGTTTTTTTTGGTCCGCTAAGCCGCGCTCCCGCGTTTCCTTCGGTCGCGCGCGATAAAGAGATCCGCCACGAATCCGAGCAGCGCCCAAGTGAGCACCGTGAGCGCGTAGAGCAGCAGGACGCTCACCTCATGGATGTCGACGAACATATCTGCGAACCAGGCGGGAATGCTTAACATAAAAAAGATCATATTATGCGGATCGTATCCTGTGTAGTTAAACGCGCAGATGGCAAGTGCGATGAGAGTGGCGATCATGGTAACCGTATATCGCATAACGCGCTTTCGCTCCTTTGAACTAAAGATTGCCGTAATGTTATCCCATGGGTTATTATGTGACAAAAGGACGAATCTCATGCCGCATGGAACCATAAGGCGGCAAACCGTAGAATGGGGAGGACTTTGTACATGATTACGCACATCGTATGTTTTAAGCTGAAGGACGGCAGCGCGGAGAGCGTGGCGCGCACGGCGGCGGTGCTTCGGGATATGGAAGGCAAGATCGAGGAGTTGAAATACATAGAGGTAGGAACGGACGTGCTCCATTCCGAGCGCTCTTACGATATCGCTTTGATCACGAAATTCGAATCGATGGCCGCACTGGAGGCTTACCAAGTGCATCCCGTTCATAAGAAAGTCATCGAACATATGTCGCAGGTCCGCGAAGCGTCGGTCAGCGTCGATTACGAAAGCCCGAGGGAATAACGAATGTCGGATATGAGAGATGTATACGAAATTTTTACGTACTTGCTTGTCATTATTTTGAGCAGCATCATCATGGTGGTCTGGTTGAAGCGCAAGGCGAGACGAAACAAGAAGTAATCCGAAAGCAGGGAATGACATGTATTATGTGAACCGGGAACAGATCGCCGTCAGGCTGGAGGCGATTCCGGCGCTGGCGGACGCGCTTCACGCGCTCGCATCGGAATGGAGCGGCAACTTGCTCCAGGGCCTCGCGCAGGAGCGGTCGCTTCACCTGGCTATCGAGATTGTGACGGATGTCGGCAGTTATCTGATCGACGGGTTCCTGATGAGGGACGCGAGCAGCTATGAGGATATTATCGAAATTACGGGAGCGGAAGGCGTCTTTCCGGCCGAAATGACGGCGACGCTTACGGAGCTGGCGAAGCTGCGCCGTCCGCTTGTGCAGGAATATTACGGCTGGCCGAGAGCGGAACTCCATCCGTTCACAGCCAAGCTCGCCGAGCTGCTGCCGGCGTTCAAGACGGCAGTCGAAGCTTATTTGGCGAAAGAATTGCAATAACGGTCGGCAGCGGCATGAGGAAAGGAGGGGCGACAATGGCTAGAGACGGCATGAGCGAGGATCAAAGCTTCGGAACATCAGGGACGGGAGCAGCGGGCTCCGGCGCGACGCGCGGGCGTCTGCTTCATCTGCTCCGCACGCGCGGGCGCATGAACGCAGCAATGTTAGCTGCCGAGCTTGGTTTGACGGAGATGGCCATTCGCAGGCACATGCACGAGATGGAACGCCAAGGGAGCGTCAGCATCGTTCCCCTCCGCCAGCCGAAAGGCAGGCCGCTGCATGTGTTCGAGCTGACGGAAGCGGCCGATCGCCATTTCCCCAAGAACTATCACAATCTCACGATCGATCTGCTGGCCGAGCTGGAGGACGATCCCGACACTTCGCCTCTGATCGACCGGATGTTCGAGGGCAGGAAACGGAAGCTTCAGGAGCGGTACGCGCCCCGGATGGCGGGCAAGACGCTGGAGGAACGCGTTCGCGAGTTGACGGACATCCAGAATGGCAGCGGGTACATGGCGGAGATGGAGCGCGAGGATGATGATGGTTTCATGCTGCACGAGTACAACTGCCCCATCACGGATGTCGCCGGCAAGTACGGTCAGGCTTGCGACTGCGAGCTGTCGTTGTTCCGCTCGCTGCTGGAGGTTCAAGTAAACCGGACGGAATGCCTCGCCAAGGGCGGAAGCCGGTGCAGCTACGTCATAGGCGGCCGCGAGAGGCGGGAACCGACGGCCTAACCGCTGCACATCTTTATTACTATTCGAAAAGCATCACGATATTAGCATGCAATCACGGTCTGCCGAGGCCGTGATTTTTTTTGTGCGCGCGGACCTGCTAACGGTGTGTCAAGACGAGCCCAGTCTGCTTATACTGTCATTACGCAAATGGGCATTCGCCCTATTTGGTCGAAATCAGACGCAGTGTTCAGAGCATCGCGCATTCGGGAGGAGAGGACGGTTATGGCGATGGAATGGATTGCAACCGCTGCGGCGGCTGCTTTCGTCGTATGGGTGGCCGGCACGCTGCTGGCGGCTCGCATGTTGCTTGCCAGACTTGCAAGGATTCAGGCGGCGGCGGAATCGGTGCGCGCGGACGTGCACAGGCTGTCGGGGGAACTTAGCCAGGTGCTGCTGCCGACCGAACAAACCGTCCGCTCGGTGCTGCAGAGCGTGGAATCGGCCGAACGGCTCTTCCAAGCGGCCGGGCAAGTCGGAGGCACGATCGAAAGCGCGACTTCCGCGGTGGAGCGCGTGGCGACGACGTTGTCCCGATCGGCGATCAGCCACGCCGAACGGATCGCCCATAAGCGCGAAGTCGATCAAGCGGTCCAGTGGGCGGAGCTGGGATTAACGGCTTGGCAGCTTTGGCAATCGGGGCGCAACTCGCCGTCCGGCGAAGCCGTTCTCAAAACCTCTTCCCCGAATTCGAGCGCGTCTGAATGACCGGACTGAGACGAAGGGCACTCTATGTAGTACGAAAGGAGCGACGATCACATGTCAACACGTAAAGGAAGCAAAGGATTTTTGTTTGGCGCGTTAGCCGGAGGTGTGCTTGGGTCTATCGCGGCGCTGCTGTTCGCGCCGAAAGCAGGCAAGGAGCTTCGCCAGGACATTTCCGTTCAAGCCCAGAAGGTTGGCGACAAAACGGGCGAAATCGCGAAGGGCATCGGCAACGGAGCGATTCAGCTCGCCGACAAGACGAAACAAGCGGCAAGCAACGTCGCAAGCAATGTGAGGGGTTTCGGACGTTCGAGGGGCGCCGAGATCGCCACGATTTCCGGAATCACCGCAGAAGCGGCAGAGGAGCTTGCCACAGGCGTCATTGAACGGTCCGTCGAGGCGGCCGACCAGCTTGCCGAAGCGACGGAAGAAGCGTACGAGAACGCGGCGGAAACCGCGGAGCTTGGCGTTGAATTCGCGGAAGAAGCGTTCGCGGATGCCGGGGAAACGTTAGCCGAAGCGAGCGCGGCAGTACTGGAAAATGCGGAGCAAATAGGCGAGCAAGCAAGCGCCGAGGCGGATGCGGAGTCGGCAAAGGAGCTGTAAGCCGTGAGTGAACCGCAAGGAGCCGGGCGACTATCCCAAGGATGGCGCTTTCGGCTCTTTGCCGTACGCGGGCGCGGGTAGCCGTTCTTGAACGTTGTCCTATTATGCGTTAAGATGTAGGTACGTTTTCGAATGGTCGGTCATATGCTATGTTGATTTTGACCAAACATCCTTATTCCATCATCCCAGTCCAGAAAGCGGTGTGTTTGTGCAGCAACCGATAGCGATACTAGATTCCGGCGTAGGCGGCCTTACCGTAGTAAAGGAAGTCATGCGCCAACTGCCGCGCGAGAAAATTATTTATTTCGGCGATACGGCGAGAACGCCTTACGGACCGCGGTCCGCGGAAGAAGTGCAGGCGTTCACGAGGGAAATCGTTGATTACCTCATACAATTCCAGCCCAAAATGATCGTCATTGCCTGCAATACGGCTACCGCGGTCGCGTTGTCCGATATTCGCTCCCGCGTGGCCATTCCGGTCGTAGGCGTCATAAACCCCGGAGCAAGAGCGGCGATCGGCCGTACGACGACGGGCTGTATTGGCGTGATCGGCACCGTCGGCACTATCAAGAGCGGTGCTTACGAGAATGCTCTTCGGGAGCTGTCGCCCCATGTACAGGTCATCAGCGAGGCTTGTCCCAATTTCGTTCCGCTCGTGGAGAAAGGCAATTTCCGCTCCGACGAAACGTACGATGTCGTCCGCGCGTCGATAGCCCATCTGCGGCAACATCCGATGGATACCCTCATCCTCGGCTGCACGCATTATCCGTTCCTGACCGAGACGATCTCCGAGGTCATGGGCAGCGAGGTCGCGCTCATCAGCTCGGCGGACGAAACCGCGCGGGAGATCAGCACCATCCTGCACGACAAACGAAAGCTGGCGAAGAACGACCAAATCCCGGTCCACCAGTTTTTCTGCAGCGGCGATCCTTATATGTTCAAGCAGATTGCCCAGCAGTGGCTCGGCGAGCAGATCGACCTGACTCCGGTCGTGTGGCAAGTGCCGAATATAAGCTGACTGGGCCGACAGGGGCGGCTGTGCCGTACGCAGAAACGAAGTCTGCGCACGGGCAGCCGTTTTTGTTTTGGCGTTTTTCCGGGACTGACAACGGCCGTCCTCCGCATACGATGAAGAGAAACGATTTTTTTTCATCTATCGCGCAAAGGAGTGCGGACATTGAACGATAACGGCTTCGGAATAAACGTCTATACTTACGAAATGATGATGGAGCAATGCCGTCAACTGGCGATCGCATATCCGTTCGTCGCGGCGGAGAGCATCGGCAGGAGCGTGATGGGCAAGCCGATCCTGGCGATGCGCTGCGGCTGCGGACCGAGGCAGATCCATCTGAACGCGTCGTTCCACGCGAACGAATGGATTACGTCGGCGCTGCTGATGCGATTCATGACGGAGCTTTCGGATTGTTACGCGACGGGCAGGCCCATGGGAGAGAACGACGTCTCGCGGTTCTGCTTCGAAACGACCGTATGGGCCGTTCCGATGGTCAATCCCGACGGCGTGGAGCTCGCGCAGCGCGGCGTCCTGCCGGATCATCCGCTGTATAGCCAGCTCATGTCCTGGAACGGCGGCTTGACCGACTTCAGAGGGTGGAAAGCGAACATCCGCGGCGTCGACCTGAACGATCAGTTTCCGGCCTACTGGGAAGAGGAATGCAAGCGCAGAGGCGCGCAAGGACCTTCGCCCCGCGACTATTCCGGCCCTTATCCGTTAAGCGAACCGGAGGCACAGGCGATGGCGAGGCTGACGGAAGCCGTCCCGTTCCATGCCGTCATCGCGCTTCATACGCAAGGCAAGGAAATCTATTGGAACTACCGGGACTACGAGCCCCAGGAAGCGGAGGAACTGGCGCTTCGCCTGGAACGGGCAAGCGGCTACAAGTCGGTGAAGCTGAGCGGCAGCGATGCCGGCTATAAGGACTGGTTCATTTATCGCTACAGGAAGCCCGGCTTCACCGTCGAAGCGGGCTACGGCGAGAATCCGCTGCCCTACAACAGTCTGGATACCATTTATGCCGAGCTTCGGCCTCTTCTGCTGGAGTCGCTTCGGCTCTAAGCCGGGCGGCTCCGGCCTCCTGTCCTTGCTTACGCCGGCGCTTTCGGCATTCGCGCTTCCGCTGTGATATACTGGTATAAACGCAGCATCATAGACGGTTGGGAGGTACGGACATGCGTAAGCTGCTTTCGCTTAGACATTGGAAAACGACGTTCGGATTAATTTATAGACTGCTCATCGCCAAAGAAGTGGCCTTGATGGACAAGCTCCTGTTCCTCGTGCCGGTCATCGTCTACTGGGTCATCCCGGACTTGCTGCCGTTCCTGCCGATCGACGATATCGCCTTCACGATGATTATCGCGGAATGGTTTGCTCATCGAATGGGCAGGAAGTATAATATATCTTGACTATATTTGAACAATTTATCGAAGGACCAACGTTCATAGAAGGAGCTGTTGAATGATGTACTGCAAAATTTCCCGCAACGCGGCCAAGATGATAAAGCTGGAGCTGGACAAGCCCGAGAACGAAGGCAAGCTGCTTCGCGTCTACGTGACGCACGCGCACGGCGACCACGCGCATTACGGCATGGGAATCGACGAGCCGACGGATAACGACGTCGTCGTGTCTACGGACAAGGAGATCGACGTTATTCTGGAGAAGGATAATGCGTTCCTGGACGGCGTCCGCATCGACTACTTCTACGTGCCGGAAGAAGGATTCGCCATTACGAATCCGTCGATGGGCAATCACGGGGATCATTAAGCTTCGCCGGCGGCGCAAGCGGATTGGAACGATGAAGAATGGCTGCGAACGATATTAGAGTATGCGACAAGTGCAAGCACATGAGGATGAAGACGGCGGTAGCCAAGCTGGGAAAGCTGGCGCCGGATGCCGAAGTCCGCGTGGGCTGCAAGTCTTATTGCGGGCCTTGCGCCCGTTATGCATTCGTATTTATTAACGGTAGATACGTGAAAGGCGCTACGGAAGACGAAGCGATCGAGAAAGCGATGGTCTACTTGAAGAAGTAACGAGCGTAACATGTCATCCAGCGACGACGCAGCAACAAGAGACAGGGTACGCGACCGGCGAGCGGCCGGCGCGGCTGCTTTGTCTCTTTTGTTTTGGCCGGGTTGCCGCTGGATTATGCCGAAGGGACGGTTAAAGGGATGTCGGGCAATCGAAGGAAACCGAATGGGGCGAGGGCGTACCGGAGGTATTATATTGCGGGGTTGATCTTGGCGTTCGTCTATTTGGCCGCGGCGGAGTTGATCTGGGTCCCGGCTCCCGTAGTAACTAGAGGCGGGATGGAATGGATCGAGTGGATCGACTACTTGTTCTATGGTTTGTCGATCGTGCCGCTTTGCTGGTTCGCGGGGGCGCTGCGAAGACTGTTGTCAGGCGCGAGCGCCAGAGTCGCGCTGAGGACCGTCCGGGCGGCGCTCGCCATTGTAAGCGCGGCCGCCGCCGCAACGATCTGGTTCGCCGCGGAACGGCTGGAGCTGCAGCTTGCCGGCATTGCGGCCGGCGCTTTGTTATTGTTCGCGGATTTGCTTCTGAGCGAAATCGCGAGCGGGAGACGAATGCCGTGGGGGAGCATCGGGATGCTTGCCGGAACTTTGGCGCTGCTCGCGTTTATGGCATGGCCGACGTCGTACAACGTGACGTATCCGGGCATGACGATGAATTTGAACCGGTATGCCAAGGTCGAAGGCGGCGGGGGCGGCGGCGTCATCGACGGCGTGCTCGTGTTCGACCGCCCAGCCGTGCTGGCGGACAGGCTGTACGGCAGCCTGTTCCCGCAGTACCGGTTCGAGCCGATACCGGAGGACGAACCGCCGCTGTCGGAGACGTACGCCCAAGTCGTTGCGATGAAAAGCGACGCGAATCGCGTAGCCGCGGCGATCGCCATGGAGAAGGCGGGCATCGGCAATGGGGTCGTGCCGGACGGCGTGCGCATAATCGCCGTCGTCAAGGACAGCCCGGCCGATGGCGCGCTGCATGCAGGCGATGTGATCGAGGCGCTGAACGGGGAGAAGGTGGCGAAGGTGGAAGAGTTGGTCGCCATCATGGAAAACGCCGTGAAGGCTGGCGATATCGTTCAGGTATCGCTGCGACGCGGCGCGGAATCGGTTGACGTTGCCGTCGAGGCTGCCGCATCGGAGGATGACCCGAAACGGTCTGTCTTCGGAATCTCCGTTCAAACCGAGGTGAAGCTGGACACGCCGAGACAAGTTACGTTCAACGACTATATGGCGCATGTAGGCGGCCCTTCGCATGGCGCGATGCTTACGCTCGCGTTGATCGACCAGTTGACGCCCGGAGGCGTGACGGGAGGACTTCGCGTCGCGGGGACGGGCACGATCGAGCCCGACGGCTCCGTCGGCATGGTCGGCGGCGTGCCGCAGAAGGCGTTCGCCGTCAGCCGCACGAAAGCGGATGTGTTTTTTGTGCCGCGCGAAGGCGAGGAGGCGGCGAAGAGCGCCGCGCCCGGACTCCATATCGTAGCGGTTGACACGATCGACGACGTGCTCGGCTGGCTGGCGAGCCAATAGCGGCGGCGATTGCTGGCGAAACCGCGCGGCGGCGGGACGCCTTGAAACGCATTCCATCTCTTAACGGACACCAGCGCCGCTAATTGGTGTAAAAGAGGGCATTTCAAATCGTAACGGACTCCAGCGACGTAATTCACCTGTGAGGCGGCTCTAACCGATCAAACTCTCGAAATAACGGCATCTAGGTTCATTAGATTTCAAAAAGGGTGTTTTTTGATCAAATAACGTCGTACCTGTCCGTTAAGGGAAGCCCTCAATCCGTTTCTTACGGGTATTATCGTGGACTTGAACTTCTTGGGAATAGTCATACTTTTCAAGTCTGTTGGGAAATGATATCGATTAAAATATTTTAGTGTAAGACGGATCTATCAAGACACGATCGTTCAACAAAACAGCGGTAGTCATGGACGAGAAAATCAAGTCCTAGACTACCGCTGTTTTGTTCTTTTTC
The DNA here is from genome assembly GCF_030929555.1 of Paenibacillus sp. LHD-117. Taxonomy (GTDB): domain Bacteria; phylum Bacillota; class Bacilli; order Paenibacillales; family Paenibacillaceae; genus Pristimantibacillus. The sequence continues at coordinate 54,995 of NZ_JAVFVT010000028.1, forward strand.
GTAGACTTATTTTTCACCCGACATCTGAATCGCCTCGACCGCGCCATTTTTCTTGAACGCCGGCAGCAGATCGCCCATGACGATCCGGTCCGACATCATAAGCTGAAGCTCGGCTTCCGCCGTCTTGGCCGCGCAGCTTGCCGTATCCAGCAGGCTGCCGTCGGCATTCTTGTAACATCGGCCGTTCGCGGGCAAGCCATCCTCGGAAGGCAAGTAGTGCATTTCGCCATCCGTCCAGGAGCCGTCGCGCTGAACGACCAGACGCTTCGTATCGTCCGATGCGGTCAACAACGGCATGCCGAGCATGTAGCTTCGGCTCGACGAGATGCCTAGCAGATGAAGCAGAGTCGGCGTCGTGTCCAGCTGGCCGCCGACCGTATCCCGGCTCCCGGCATATGCGCCGTCGGGCAGGTGGATCAGAAACGGAACCTTCTTGATGGTCTGCTCTTGCGCGAGCGGACTCGCCGTGTCGTCGATGAAGCGGTCGTACAAGCTCCAATCGGTAATCGAGCTGTCATGGTCGCCGTACAGCGCGAAAATCGTATTTTCCCATAACCCGTCGGCCTTCATGCGGGCAATCAGCTCGCCGAGCGCGGCATCCGCATAATGGACGGATTGCAAGTAATCGCCCATCATCGTCCCCTCGAGCTCTTCGACATCGAGCTTCTGTGAAGCTTTCGGTAGTTTGTAAGGATGATGGCTTGTCAGCGAGATGAGGAACGCATAAAACGGAACTCCGGCATCCCGCTTGGCAATGTAGTCCATGGATTGCCTATAAAACGACTTATCGCCGAGCGCCCAGCCGAGCCTCTCGTCCAGCTCGAAATGTTTCAGGCTATAAAACTGATCGTAATCCATATGGCCGTACATGACGTTGCGATTCCAGAATCCGCCCTGATAGGGATGGAAAACGTTTGCGGAGTACCCGTTATTCTTAAGCGTCTCCGGCAAACAATCGAAGTCGTGGGACGCGTATTGAATGAAGACGGATCCGCTCTTGAGCGGCTGCATGGAGCAGCTGGTCGCGAAGTCCGCGTCCGAAGTTCTTCCCTGCGCCGTCTGATGATAGAAGTTGTCGAAGTAGGCGCTCTCCTTGATCAGATCGTTTAACACCGGCGTAATTTCCCGGCCGCCGATCGAAGCGCCGATCATGAAGCTTTGCAGCGATTCAACCTGCACCATCAGCACATTGCTTCCGGCGTAAGCGCCGAACAGAGGATCGCTCTCCAGCCGGCCTCTCCGGTTGCCGAGCTCCTCGATCCATTGCTCCGTTTCCGACTTCTGCTCGGCGGTGACGGTCTCCGCTCCGAACCAGTTGACCTTAGCATACCGATAAATGTCGTAGCCGTGGAAGCCAAGCCCTCCGGCTACGTTGTAGATGGTCAGGTTCCAATAGTTTTTCTCGAATAATCCTTTGGCCCAAGTATCCGTCGCGTTGTTAAGGTTGACCGCAAACAGCATGAAGCCGATCGCGAATGCCGCGAGCCCGGAACCGATCCGCGCGAGCGGCTTCACCCAGGACAATTGGCGCGCCGACTTGGCCTCGCGCAATGTTTTGCGGCCTTTCCAGATAACGAATACGGCGTAAGGCAGGATGAAGATCATGTCCGCGAATAACCAGAAGTCGTAAGCGCTCAGCAAGGAAGAAATGCTTCCGCCGAGCGATTCCACTTGCCCGAGCTGAAGCAGCACCGGTACCGTGATCAAGTCTTGAAAGTAACGATAATAGATGACATCCGAATAGAGCAGGAACGACAGAATCAAATTCAGTGCGATCAGCGCCAGCAGGCGGCCGCGGGTCGGCAGCAGCAACGTCCAGCAGGCAAGCAGAAGCACGGCTCCCGTCTCGATGATTTTATCCGTCCTTGTCATGTCCATATATTGAACCGATAGCAGCGTCGAGAAAAAATAAAGCTTCCATACCATGGCGACCGTAAACAGCACGAAATCAACCGCGACCAGCCGGTCAAACCATTTCAAGCTCCATGCGAACAGGCGGCCAAACAAGGTGCGGTTCGGTGCAGCCAGTCGCTTATTGTTTCGGGAAACGTTAAACATGACTTCTCTCCCTCGGAGGGAGAGGGCCGAAAAACTGGTAGAAATCGCATTGGATGCGGCCGTTGAACAGTTTGCGTTTCTTGTCCGCTTGCCTTCCCATGTAATGCTCGACGAGCGTGGACGGACTTATGGCGAATACCGACCACGTCGGGTAATGTAGCGTTGTTAGCCCGAACTGGCGCAGCGCCGCTTCGGCTTCCTTATCGTCCCCGAGACGTTCGCCGTACGGAGGGTTCGTGATGATGACGCCATAATCGCCTATGGGTTTCGCCTTTGCGACGGGCAGAACGTTTACTTTAATATCCTTGGCGAAGCCGGCGCGCTTGATGGCGGCTTCGGCGATTTCGATCGCGTACGGATCGATATCGGAGCCCGCGATCTGCAGCGGGACATCGTCCCGGACGGAATCGTACGCTTCTTCGCGCGCATCGTCCCACATCTTGCGCGTTAGCCGCTGCCAGCCCTCGCTGTCGAAGCTGCGGCGCAGGCCCGGCGCGATGTTCCAGCCGATCATCGCGGCTTCGACGAGAATCGTGCCGGAGCCGCAGAACGGGTCGTAAAGCGGTCTCTCCGGCCGCCAGCGGCTAAGCTGGACGAGCGCGGCCGCCATCGTCTCGCGGATCGGCGCTTCGGTGGACGCAAGCCGGTAACCCCGCTTGTGCAGACCCGAACCCGACGTATCCAGCGTCAGCAGCGCTTCGTCGTTCAGCAACGTAATTTCGATCACGTATTTGCCGCCGTCCTCCGGGAACCATTCTGTGCCGTATTTCGCTTTGAGCGAATCGACGACGGCTTTCTTGACGACGCCTTGAACGGCGGGAACGCTGGTCAGCTGGGACTTATGCGATCTTCCGTTCACGGGAAATTCGCCGTCGGCCGGAATCCAATCCGGCCAGTCCAGCGCTTTCGTTCCTTCGAACAGCTCGTCGAAGGTCGTCGCCTTGAATCTGCCCATATTGATCAGAATACGGCCCGCGGAACGCAGCCATAGGTTCGTGCGGCATATATCCTCGGGCCCGCCTGTGAAGTTCACGCGTCCGTTTTCCGTACGCGTATCCTCGTACCCGAGCTCCTTCAGCTCGCGGGCCACGATAGCTTCAAGCCCCATGGGAGCGGTAGCGATTAATTGCAGTTTGCTCATTTTGTACACTCATTTCCGAATGGATTATAGATGGAACTCGTACTTAAATAGAAACGTTAGGTCCATTTCCCTGTTTCTTGTCACGTATCTCGTAAAAACGTACAATTAAGTATAGGACAAGTTATGGCGAATTTACAAATTGGAAATGGAGGGAATTGGAGAGATGTCAACGAACGAACATTATGTAGACGGACTGTACGAGGCGGACGCGGATTTGGAGCGGGTGAAGGCGGGCATCGCGGAGGCGGGCATGCCAGACATCTCGATCGCGGACGGATATGGCAGGCTGCTCACGCTGCTCGTGCGTATGAGCGGGGCGCGCAAAGTGCTGGAGATCGGGGCGCTCGGCGGATACAGCGGCATCTGCCTCGCGCGCGGGATTGATCAGCAGGAGGGCGGAGGTTCCCTCGTCTCGCTGGAGCTGCTCCAGCCTTACGCGGACGTTGCCGCGCGACATTTGGCGGAAGCCGGTTTCGGCGGCGTCGCGAACTTTATCGTCGGCGACGCGAAGGAAAGTTTGGTTCGCCTGAAGGAAGAAGGCCGCACGTTCGACTTCTTCTTCATCGACGCGGACAAGGAAGGTTACCCGGTTTACTTGGACTATGCGCTGCAGCTCGCGGAACCGGGAGCCGTCATCGTCGGCGACAACATTTTGCTGCGGGGACGCACGACGGACGACACGAAGCAGGGCCCGTCAGTGCAGGCGATCCGCGCGTTCAACGAGCGAATCGCGCGCGACGGACGTCTCGAAAGCACCGTCTTGCCAGGCTACGACGGCCTTGCCATCGCGAGGGTGCGGGGCTGAAGCGGCTCCGGCTATCAAACAAGGGATGTCCCAGCAAGCCAGATCAGGCTTGCCGGAACATCCCTTGTTTGATGCGGCCTCCGTTAACCGCCCGATGCGGGAAGCCGCCGTTTGAGCAACGTCTGCCATACCCAAACGCCGTTCAGCAGCATAAGCGCTCCGGACACCAGGAATAAGCCATGGATGCCGATATAGCCGGACAACGCGCCGCCGGCGATCGGACCGATCATGTTGCCGAGGCTTAGCGTGCTGCTGTTGAAGCTGTAGGCTCGGCTCTCCATGCCGTCCGGCGTATATTTCCGGATGAGTGAGTTGACCGCCGGGATCAATCCCCCGAGGAACAAGCCGAGTCCGAATCTGGCCAGCAGCAGCTGCCAAACGGTATCCGCCAGCGCCTGCGGAATAAAAGCGAGCGCCGCTCCGGCCAGCGAAACGGCAAGCACCTTTTCCGCGCCGATCCGGTCGCTAAGCTTGCCGAGCAGCGGCGAGGCGAACATGTTGGACAGCCCGGTGGCCGAACCGACGAAACCGGCGAGGAAAGCCAAGTTTTCCGTGGAGCCGTGCAGCTCTTGGACGTATAGCGGGATGAGCGTCATCGGGCTCATGTTCGCGAACTGGATGAGGAGCGTCACGCAGAATATAGCCATGAGCTGCGGAATGCGGCTGATCCGTTTCAGGCCATCGATGACGGAAGCTTGTACCCTCGTCGCGGCTTTGGTGAAATCAAACGATTCCTTCACGATGAGGAGGGCGAGCAAAGAGGCGACGAACAGCAGCGCGCCCGTCAAGTAGAAGATCGGGCGGTAACCGACCGCGTCCGCCAGCAATCCGCCGATGAGCGGGCCCAAGATGGTGCCCGCGATCGCGCCGGATTGAATGGAGCCCATCGCGAAGCCCATCCTTACTTTGGGCGTCGTCGCGGAGATAAGGGCGATGGAGGCCGGATTGAAGCCGGATATGGTGCCGTTCAGCATGCGCAAGAGCAGCAAGTGCCAGGGGCTCGTGGCGAACCCCATCAGCACCATGACGACGGCCATGCCGAAGCCGGAGCGGAGGAGCATCATTTTGCGTCCGTAACGGTCGGCGAGTTTCCCCCAGATGGGCTGGAAGATAAACGAAGTCACGAAGTTTCCCGCAAAAATGACGCCTGCCCAAACCCCGATCTCATGCGGATCGGAAAGCCCCAGCTCGAATTGCAAATAGAGGGTGAGGAACGGGATGATCATCGTCATGCCCGCCATGACGAGAAATTGCCCGAACCATAAGACGATTAGGTTTTTTTTCCACTGTTCCATACCGTTAGTATAACATAACCGCCCCTTCCTTTAACCGCCGCGGCCGGAAACGGAATCGCGATTGTCATACTATTGTCATAGGAAGAGACGGTCCGGCGGTTGTTAGGGTCCGGGAAAAAGGGCATAATGGAAAGCAGATGAAATTACATAGAAATGGGGAACGGGAATGTCTTATAACGACCGTTTCATTCGGGCAAGCCGGAAGGAACAAGTAGACCGAGTGCCGGTATGGTACATGAGGCAGGCGGGGCGGTACGATCCGGATTATCGCAAAATAAAAGAAAAATATTCGTTGCTTGAGATTTGCAAGCAGCCAGAACTCGCGGCGGAAGTAACGATGATGCCGATCCGCAAGCTGGGTGTGGATGCGGCTATTCTCTATTCCGACATTATGAATCCGGTTGCTTCGATCGGCATCGACTTCGACATCGTCGCGAACATCGGACCGGTTATCCATAACCCGATTAGATCCGCCGTAGACGTAGCCAAGCTGAAGCCGATCGACGTCGAGGGCGATCTTGGCCATGTGCTGGAGACGATCCGCATCCTAGACCGGGAGCTGGAAGTGCCGCTGATTACGTTCGCGGGCGCGCCGTTTACGATCGCCAGTTATTTGATAGAAGGCAGACCGTCCAAAAACTATCTCCGTACCAAAGAGCTGATGTACAGCGAACCGAAGGTTTGGCATGAGCTGATGCGGAAGCTGGGCGACATGGTCATCGCCTATTTGCGCGCGCATGTCGCTGCGGGCGGCAAAGCGTTCCAGCTGTTTGACAGCTGGGTTGGCGCGTTGTCTCCGGCGGACTTCCGGACGTTCGTATTGCCTACGATCGAAAGAATCTTCGCCGAGCTGTCGGACTTGCCGCAGCCGAAAATCTACTTCCCGGGCGTAAGCTCGGGCGAGCTGCTGCCGGAGCTTCGTGCGGTGCAGGCCGACGTGATCGGTCTGGACTGGCGCGTATCGATCGCGGAAGGCAGACGGAGACTGGATCGCCGCGTAGCGGTGCAAGGCAACCTCGATCCGACGATTCTGACGGCGCCGATGCCGGTTATCGAGTCCTATGCGGCTGAGATCATCGACCAAGGCATCTCGGAGCCGGGCTTTATTTTTAACTTGGGACACGGTTTGTTCCCGGAAGCAAGCCTCGAGAAGCTGGCCGAGCTGACTAAATTCATTCATTCGTATTCCGAGAAGGCGATTGCGGCCAGAAGCAAGGAGGAAGCGGGTTATGTCGGATAAAGCGAACAAGATCGGCGTACTCGTCATGTCTTACGGGACACCTGAATCGATGGACGACGTGGAAGCCTATTACACGCATATTAGACGCGGCCACCCGCCTACGCCGGAGCAGCTGGCGGAATTGACGGAACGGTATGAAGCGATCGTAGGCGGCGTTTTCCCGCTGCGGGAGAACACGAACAGCCAGGTTGCCGGCTTGCAGGACAAGCTGGAATCGACGGCGCCGGGACAATATGTTTGTTACCAAGGGTTGAAACACGCGAAACCTTATATCGAAGACGGAGTCGAAGCGATGGGCAAGGACGGCATCAAGCGCGCCGTCGCGATCGTGCTTGCTCCCCATTACTCGACGATGAGCATCGGCAGTTACATGAAACGGGCAAAAGAGAAGGCGGACGAGCTTGGCATCGAGCTTGCCATGGTCGAGAATTATCACCTGCATCCGAAGCTGCTGAAAGCATTAACGGAGCGCGTGCAAGACGGCTTGCAACGACTGTCTGCCACAAGCGGAGGCGAAACGGCCGTCCGAGTGCTGTTCAGCGCGCACAGCTTGCCTGAGAAAATAAGAGAGCTCGGCGATCCGTACGAGAAGCAGCTGATGGAAACGTCGGCGGCCGTGGCGGAAGCCGCAGGCGTGAAGGATTGGCAATTTACGTGGCAGAGCGCCGGCCGAACGAGAGAGCCTTGGCTCGGTCCGGACATTTTGGAAACGCTCGAGACGATTCGGGAAGAAGGAGTCAAAGCGGTACTCGTCGCGCCGGTCGGTTTCGTATCCGATCATTTGGAAGTGCTCTATGATTTGGACATCGAAGCCAAAGCGGAAGCCACGAAGCTCGATATGACGCTTGAACGCATCGCGATGCTGAACAAGGACCCGCTTTACATGGAGACATTGGCGGAATCCGTTGCTGCGGCGATGCCCGTTTAAATAAGAGTTCAAAAAGTTCGGTTTTCAGCACCGAGAAGATTGAATAAAGCTAGGAAATGAGGAACGGAACGTAGCAGAGCTACGTGAGCACCGGAAGTTCCGGCTGAATTCAAGATTCGATGTCGAGTAGGCTTCCTGGCATACTTCGTGATCAAAAGCGGACTTTTTGAACAACCTCTGTAAGGGGAAAGGAATGAATGAGATGCGGAGAACAGAAACGGTTGATCGAATTGTCATTATTGGCGGGGGGATCAGCGGACTGAGCTCCGCTTTTTATTTGCAGCGAGAAGCGGAGCGGCAAGGCAGGGAGCTGCATATCACGATCGTGGAAGGCGCTCCCGCCTTCGGGGGAAAGATCAATACGCTGCAGCGCGACGGGTTCGTCATCGAGAAGGGACCGGATTCCTTCCTGGCGCGCAAACAAGCCATCATCGACCTGGCCAAGGAGCTGGGTCTCGAGGGGGAATTGACGGCAACGAATCCGGCGGCCAAAAAAACGTACATCATGCACCGCAAAAAACTGTTCCCGATGCCCCCGGGACTCGTGCTCGGCATTCCGACCGAAATCGGGCCGTTCGCGAGAACGGGGTTGTTGTCGTGGAAAGGCAAATTTCGCGCGCTGCTCGACTTGTTCATTCCGGCGAAGCCCGCAAGCGGCGACGAATCGCTTGGCGGTTTCCTGGAGCGGCGAGTCGGCACGGAAGTGATGAGGCGCATCGCCGAGCCGCTGCTTGCCGGCATCTATGCGGGCGATCTGAAGAAGCTGAGCCTGCGAGCGACGTTCCCGCAATTCGGCGAGTCGGAGCGGAAGTTCGGGAGTTTGATCCGCGGCATGCAGCATAACCGCAAAGCGGCCGCGGCCGCAGCGTCTGCCGCGGCGAAGGGCACGACGTTTCTGACGTTTAAGGGCGGTCTCGGCTCACTGGTCGAAGCGTTGATCCATTCGCTGGAAGAGAGCGGCGTCGAGCTGCGCGCCGGCGCCAAGGTGGAGAGAATAGAGAAGCTAGAGCAAGGGTATTCGGTTGTGCTCGCGTCAGGAGACGAACTGCCAGCCGACCGGATCGTTATGACGGCGCCGGCTTTCGCGGCTGCCGACCTGTTAGAAGCGCATGCGGACTGCGGCGAGCTGCGCGGCGTCCGGTACGTCTCGGTCGCCAACGTCGTTATGGCTTTCGACAAGAAAACGTTCGGGCTTGATTTTGACGGATCAGGATTCGTTGTCCCCCGCTCGGAGGGACTTCATATTACGGCCTGCACATGGACGTCGAGCAAGTGGCTGCATTCCAGCCCGGAGGATAAGGTGCTTCTTCGTTGTTATGTCGGCCACTCGGAGGATCAGGAGAGCGTCAAGCTTCCCGATGATCGCTTGATCGCAGCCGTCCGGAGCGATATCAGGGAGACGATGGGCATTACGGCGGAGCCGCTATTTACCGAGATTACAAGACTCGACAACTCCATGCCGCAATATCCGGTCGGACACATCGAACGAATGAACGAATTGAGGAGCAGGCTGGCGGAACGTATGCCGGGCGTATGGGTGACGGGCGCGGCGTTCGATGGCGTCGGACTGCCGGACTGCATCCGCCAAGGGAAAGAAGCGGCGAAGGCCATACTCGAAATATAAGAAAGTATAAGTTTTCTCTATACTGTGCTTCTATTTCTCGGAATGAAACGCGCTGCTGCACCGCCAAAGGACGGCGACAGCCGTTTCACCTTGGCTAGCAAATCGCAGATAAGAGAATTATAGCTTTCGTTTACGAGATAAGAGATTGTATAATGAAGGAAAAACGGGCTAAGGAGTTTTCCCATGTCATTATCGAGATCCGAGTCTCGTCAGAGAGAGAAGCTTAACCGGAAGCAGAAGCAGCGCAGGTCGCTTAGTCTGTTCCTGATTTTGATTGGAAGCGCCATTGTCGTATTCGGCGCATGGCTGATGTTAAACGGCGGAGACGGAATCGGCGGGGGAGGCGGTAATCAGCCTTCGGACCTCGCCGCGAACGGAAATGTAGGTTCTAACGACCATGGTCCGGAGCAGAGTTCGGAAGCAGGCGATGGCAACGAAGATGGAGAGCCGTCGGCGCCAAACGATCCAACCGAGGAAGCGGGGCCAACGCCAACGACTGCGCCCGTAACGGACGAGACGGGAGTGGATGAAGGGCAAGCCGGCGAAGAGGAAGCCGTTTCGATGTCGTTCGTCGGCGATATGCTTCCCGGCGAATATTTGAACCCGCTCATGAAACAGAACGGATTCGATTATCCGTATCGCAACACGCTGCTTTACTTAAGCGAACCGGACATTACGGCGGGCAATCTCGAGCTTCCGATTACGCTGGGCGGAACTCCGATCATCGGTACGCCTTATGTTTACAAAGGCCATCCCGAGGCGCTGCCGGCGATCAAGGACGCGGGCTTCGATGTGCTAAGCCTCGCCAACAACCATGCGATGGATCAGGGCGTGGAAGGCATGCAGGATACGATCAAACACTTGAACGAGGCCGGGATCGGTTTTATGGGTACGGGCAGCAACGATAAGGAAGCGTTCAAGCCTCATATCGTGGAGGCCAAAGGACTGAAGGTCGCATTCGTCGGCATTAGCAGAGTCATACCGTACACCGAGCTGAAGGCGGATCGGAACACCCCGGGCATTGCGGAGACGTACGATACGACCCGCGCGGTCGCGTCGATTAGCGGCGCCAAGAAAAACGCGGATTTGGTCGTGGTTATGGTCCATTGGGGCGATGACGGCGCCGAACAGCCTGTCGATTACCAGAAAACTAACGCCAGGGCGTACATCGACGCCGGCGCGGATCTTGTCATCGGCGCGCATCCGCATGTCCTGCAAGGTTTCGAGATGTATAAAGGCAAATGGATCGCATACAGTTTAGGGAACTTTATTTTTTCGGTTTATCCGAAAGGGACGCAGGCGGAGACCGGCGTTCTGGATGCCGCATGCACGAGGCAGGGCGACTGCAAGCTCAAATTTAACCCAATGATCGTTATGGAAGGCCAGCCGACTCCGCTTCGTGGCGACAAAGCGGCAGCGATGCTCGATCGATTAACTTCCATTTCGCATGGAGCAAGGCTGGATCAAGAAGGTTATTTGGTAGCGGAGTAGTCGGAGGAAGGAAAGGAAGATGGGTATGCGAAATCCGTGCGTCGCGCATCGGGGCTGGTCTGGCCGCGCGCCGGAGAATACGATGGCTGCGATTCGGATGGCTTTGGAGGCGCCGGACGTAGAATGGATCGAAATCGACGTGCAGCTGACCAAGGATGGCGTACCGGTCGTCATCCACGATTATACGCTTCGGCGGACGACGAACGGGAGAGGGGAAGTGAAGAACTGGACGGCGGCCGAGCTGGCTTCGCTCGATGCCGGCTCCTGGTTCTCCTCCGCCTTTAAGGGCGAATCGATTCCGACGCTCGAAGAGGTGCTGAAGGAAGCCGAGGGACGCTGCAAGTTAAATATCGAACTGAAGACCGACGGGATTCGGTATCCGCATATCGAGGACAAAGTGTTGGCGTTGATCGCGGGGCATGGGCTGACGGACGATGTGGTCATCACTTCGTTCCATGTCGGGACGCTGCACCGTGTTCGCAAGCTGTCGAAGCGGATACGGACCGGGCTGATTCTGGACGGCTGGCGCGGCACTTTGATCGAAGAACTGAAGGAATTGGGCTGCGACTTCCTCTCCATCGGCTATGCGAGGCTGAACAAGGATCGGCTGGCGCTGCTGAAGGAAGCGGGCATTCAAGTTATGGCATGGACCGCGAATGACAAGCGGACGATACGCAAGCTTGCCGCGCTTGATCCGAATTTGCTCATTTGCACCAACTATCCCGACCGCTGGCGGGAAGCGACGGGGAGCGGCGGCAGGCCGGCGATGAACGGTTTTTTTCTGAATTTATAAAATCGAGCGGAATTTGGAGGATGTCCGATGGTAGGATGGATCGACGAATGGTGGCTCAGGCTGCTAGCCGGATTGGTCGGCAGCGGCCTTTGCGCGATCGCGGCGTATAAGCTGCGGTCGTTATCGGCGTCAGGCGCCTGGTCGGCCGTCGCGATGGGGACGGGGTTCGTCGCGCTTGGCGAACCCGTATGGTTTGGTTTGTTGGCCGCGTTTTTTGTCTCTTCGAGCCTATGGTCGAAGTGGAAGCGTAAAGCCCGGGCGAAAGCTTCGGCTGAAGCGAAGTATGCCAAAGGCGGACGTCGGGACGCCGGCCAAGTGTGGGCGAACGGGGGCGCAGGCTTGGCGTTATGCGCCGCGCATGCGATCTGGCCCCATGAGGGCTGGCTATTCGCTTTCATCGGCGTCATGGCGGCCGTGAACGCGGATACGTGGGCCACCGAGATCGGGGCCCTAAGCCGGACCGCGCCGCGATCGGTGACGAGCGGCAAGCGGGTCGAACCCGGCACGAGCGGCGGGGTGACGCCGCTCGGCAGCGCAGCAGCGCTGGCGGGCGCCGCGTTCATCGGCGCCGCGGCCGCGCTGCTACTGAGCCCGTCGCTCGCGGGCGATAGCGCCGCGGGCGAGGGCTTGGCCGCGTCAGCTCCGGCGGCGATGGTCATCGCCGTCGCGGCCGCGGCCGGCCTGGCCGGGGCGTTCGCCGACTCCTTGCTCGGCGCAACCGGCCAGGCCATGTATCGCTGCCGGGTCTGCGGCAGCGAGACGGAGCGCGCCGCGCATTGCGGCACCGCGGCGCGGCACGAGCGCGGCTTCGCCGCGCTGACCAACGACAGGGTGAACCTCCTGTCGTCGCTTTTCGCAGGCCTGCTCGCTTACGCGCTCGGTCTGCTGCTCTAACTAGCCGTACTCCAAAAAAAAGTCCCGGAGCCGACTTCAACGTCGGTTTCCGGGACTTTTTTCATTTATACGAATCGAATCGCAGCTTCTCCAAGCAAGCCAAGGGTGGCGCCAGCCGATCTCAGTAGCCCGCTCGTTTGGTCGTTCTTGCTTATTTCGCGGCTTTTGCCGTCAACTGCTCCATCTGGCCGATCAGCTCTTCGAACACGCTCATTGCCTGCTCGATCGGCTCCGTCGTGCTCATGTCGACGCCGGCTTTCTTCAGGATGTTGATCGAGAAGTCGCTGCCGCCGCTTTTCAGGAAGCCGAGATAACGGTCGACCGCAGGCTCGCCTTCTTCCAGAATTTGTTTCGAGAAGCTCGTGGCCGCGGAGAAACCCGTCGCGTATTTGTATACATAGAAGCTGTTGTAGAAGTGAGGGATTCGCGCCCATTCCATTTCGATGTCTTTGTCCACGACCATGCCCGCCCCGTAATAGAGGAGGTTCAAGTCGTAATAAATTTTGCTCAGCTCCTGAGGGGTGAGCGATTCGCCGGCTTCCGCGCGCTCATGCACGATTTTTTCGAATTCAGCGAACATCGTTTGGCGGAACACAGTCGTGCGGAATTGATCCGCATAATAGGTGAGCAAGTACATTTTCTCCTTCGGATCGGTGGACTTGTTCAGCAAATAATCCATGAGCAGCGCCTCGTTCAGCGTGGATGCGACCTCCGCGAGGAAGATCGTATATTGCGCGTCGCGGTAGTTCTGGTTCGTATCGGAGTAATACGAATGAAGCGCATGGCCCATTTCGTGGGTGAGCGTGAACATGCTGTTCAGATTATCCTTATGGTTCAGCAGCACGTAAGGATGCGTACCGAACGCGCCCCAACTGTAAGCGCCGCTCCGTTTGCCTTCGTTCTCGTACACGTCGATCCAGCCGTTGTCGAATCCGTCCTGCAGCACGTTCAAATAATCCTCGCCCAGCGGCTTCAAGCTTTCTTTTATCGTTTTTTTCGCATCCTCGTAGCTGATTTCCATATCGAATTCTTCCACGAGCGGCGCGAATAAGTCGTACATATGCAGTTCGTCGAGACCAAGCAGCTTCTTCCGAAGCTCCATGTAACGATGCATGAGCGGGAGATGTTTGTGGATCGTTTCGATCAGGTTCGTGTACACTTCCTTCGGAATGTTATCGCCGTAGAGCGACATGCCGAGCGCGGAATCGTATTTGCGAGCCTTGGAGTAAAAAATATTTTTGGTCACGTTGGCATTAAGCGTGGAAGCCAGCGTGTTTTTGAGTTTGCCGTATGTATCGTACATGGCGAGGAACGCTTCGCGGCGAACGTCCCGGTTTTTGCTCTCCAGGAACTGAATGTAACGGCCGTGAGTCAGTTCCACTTCTTCGCCTTGCTCGTTATTGACTTTGGGGAATTTCAAATCCGCGTTGTTCAGCATGCCGAAGATCGTTCCCGGCGCGGAGCTGACGTTGCCGACCTGGGCGAGCAGCGACTCTTCGTTTTTGGATAACACATGCGCTTTCTGACGGCGCATCTCTTCCAGCGTATGTCGGAATTTCGCAAGCGATTCGTTGTTGATCATGGCATCCAGATCGGCGTCGGAGAGGCTTAACACCTCGGGCGTCACGAAGGAGAGCGCTTCTCCGGTTTCGACGCTCAGCTTTTTGGATTTGTCGGACAACGCTTGGAAATTAGGCTCAGCCGTATCCTCGTGATGACGCATATTAGCGAAAACGTACAATCGCTCCACATGAAGGGAAAGCTCGTCTTCGAGCTCGAAGCATGCTTTCAGTTGTTCCGGATCGCCAAGCTTGCCCTGGAACCCGGCAACCTTGCCCATCAGCGACTTGGCTTCCTTGTATTCCTTGTCCCATTCGGCCTGCGAAGGGAAAATATCCTCGAGCTTCCAACGGAATTGTTCCTCTGTTTCCGAACGTTTGGGCAGTTGATTCATGGTATTCCTCCTCGATATGGATGGGATGGATTGCTTTGCTTCGCTTGCGCCCTTCTGACTCTGGTTCGTTCGACTTTGTTCCAAATCTTGAATCGCATTGCTTCGAACGGGAACGGCTGCCTGGGTTAGCGACAATGCGAGCATCAGCTTGAGCCACTTCATGCGGTTCACCTCTGGACACAGTTTGTCGATACTGTGCCCTTGCGGTGTACGGATTATGCGTGCGTTCGGCTAATGGTTCCGAGATTCGTTAAGATCCCATGGTGAATAATGAGTAAGCGATTAGGAAAAACGAAAATGCGATCAGCAGGATCGAGACGATGGCGAGCCCTCGCCGCATGCTCTGCGGCAATGAATCGCGCTTCATGATGACGATGGCGCCTAAGCTGAACGCCGCAACGATGAAAATAATAGTGGATGTTGTATCCATGGTGAACCTGATGCCTCCTATCGTTACGTATGCAGATGGGCGCATCGATATGTTCGCCGCGATATCGGCCAAATCCTGCGCCCTGCGTCGCTAGACCCGTTTAGACTTCGCGGAAGGCGTCCATGATCGCCTGCAGCTCATCTTCGCGACCGGCGTAATCCTCGGAACGGAACCGATTTCGAGCCCAATGGAGCATTTCTTGCCGGCTGACGAATTCATGGGATTCTTCGCCCCATTGATCCGAAATCTCGCGCAAAACCAATGTTTTGCCTTTCACTTCGACAGTCAGCATGTTATATTTGTCAGTTTTGTAAATTTGATGTTTTTTGAACATGAGAACCGCTCCTTTCATTAGTTAATTATGGTATAGTTATCATCATAGCTATTCTGAAGTCGGTAAGCAATAGCAAGGCAGAGCGAACCGAATGGCTTCGAACGGCTTGGCGTAAGCGGGTTTCCGCGATGTGTCAAATGAAGTTTTAACAGAGCCGAGATGAGATGGGAAGAGACGAGAAGAGACGAGGAGAGATGAGAAGAGATGGGGAAAACGGAAGGCATTTACGAGCAAGTCGGGGTCGCAATGACCTGCAGGAGCTTCGACGAATATGTAGCAATGTTCCGGTTGACGGACAAGGAGCTGTCCAGCGGTCCGATCTTGGATGTTGCCGCAGGCGGATCCTCCTTCGTGGCGGCGGCATCCGCTGCCGGGTATGAGGTTAGAGGCGTGGATCCCAGATATGACGGGGATCCTACGGACTGGATTAGAGAGGCTGGCGAAGAAATCGAGGCGTCCACCGCCAAGCTTGCCGGATTGGTTGACCGCTTCGACTGGACTTATTACGGTTCGCTGGAGAACCATCGGCTAGGACGCGAACGTTCGCTGGCATTGTTCCGCGCGGATTTGGTGGCAAATGCGTCATTCGATCAATCGGTCTCGAGATATGTTGGCGGCCGACTGCCGCAATTGCCGTTCGAAGATGACCAATTCGGGCTGGTGTTATGCAGCCATTTTTTATTCCTCTACGCTGAGCAATTCGACTTTGATTTCCATGTGCAAGCGGTGCGCGAGCTGCTACGGGTGTGCAGACCGGGAGGTCAGGTGCGGATATACCCGCTGATGTCGTTGCGCTGGGAGCCTTATGAGCGGTTGGGCGATTTGCTTGCGGCCGTGCGGGAAGATGGCGCGGAAGAGGAAGTTTTGGCTTCTGGATTGCCGTTTATTCCGGGCTCGGAATATTATTTGAAGCTCCTAAAAAATGTATGAGTTTTCTGAAATTGCAATCCATGTTTCGGATGGATATAATGGGTTCACTCGCTGCTTTTAAGCGGCGGTACAATTTTAGGAGGTCATGAAGTTGAAAGGTACAGTAAAGTGGTTTAACGCAGAGAAGGGTTACGGATTCATTCAAGTGGAGGACGGGGAAGACGTGTTCGTCCATTTCTCTGCGATTCAAGGCGACGGATTCAAATCACTGGAGGAAGGCCAAGCGGTTGAGTTCGACATTACCGAGGGCAACCGAGGCGCCCAAGCGGCCAACGTCCACAAACTATAGGATTCCAAGAATCGCAAGTACTCCTCAAGTCGCAACGCGGAAGACCCTCACAAGGGGTCTTCCCTAGAGGTTGTGCTAGGGGAGATAGCGCAGGCTTCGGATTGAACAGCATACCGATTTAAATCATCAACATCTAGCGGACTGCATCTGTGTATCTGTGTTGCACTCGGCAACCCGATTATTTTCAAGCTTAACCGAATAACTGCACGCCATTATGTTAGATCGCCATGCACCGTTCATTCATGAAATGATATCATCGTACCGCGCGTAAAGCATACGCCGCTTGTCCCTTGAATAGGGACGGGCGGCGTTTTGTATATTTATAAACTTTATAGGACTGGGAGGCAGTTGATCAAATGATGATAAGAGGATTCGAAGAGCTGTTTGAAGCGTACCTGAACGCGCAGAAAGCACAAGCAAACCCAAGGCGTTTGGAGATGCTGGAACGGGATGTATCGGGCACGGTACGCATGTTCAAGGAAGTGCTTTGGCCGGTGTTTCGTTCGTTTGAAGGGTTTGAGCTTGAGCATGAGTTCACGAGCCCAACCGGTGTGAAAATGTACGTTGACGCATTATACATCCCTTACGGCTTTGCGTTCGAGTGCGAAGGTTTCAGCGTGCATGCCGAGACGATTACAAGAGAACGTTTCAACTTCGAGAAAAGCCGGGTTAGAACGATGTTGCTTTCTGGATACGTGTATGTGCCGTTCACTTGGGACGAGCTGGATAAGAAGGGACAACAGTGCCGGAGCTGCCTTCATGAGTTATTGGGGAAATACAAAGATACACATTCTATGCGGGCTGATCTCTCTATTTACGAAAGAGAAGTGATTCGTTACGCGTTGAGTTTAAGAAGACCCGTCGGAACATTGGATTTATGCGAATGTTTAGGGAAGAAGAAGGATTTTGTTTATCGAGTAATCGACTCACT
This sequence comes from Paenibacillus sp. LHD-117, assembly GCF_030929555.1. GTDB lineage: Bacteria > Bacillota > Bacilli > Paenibacillales > Paenibacillaceae > Pristimantibacillus. The sequence continues at coordinate 72,132 of NZ_JAVFVT010000028.1, forward strand.
TATTTCGAAAGGATTGCTTCAGTCAATAAATAGTAGAACTAAGCGCTATCGAACTTACACCGTCGTTAATAATGGGTCTGATTATATTCGCTGATGACAAATTTGCTAAAAGAAATACTCAGGTAGAGAGACGATCTTCTAGGACGCTGATAACGTCTAAGCCATGCTGATATGTGTATTTGAGGACACTAAGACGTTGTAAACGTCTTAGAAGCGCCGATGAAGTGAGTGTAAGGTTCTAAGACGCTGTGAACGTCTAAGCCATGCTGATATGTGTATTTGAGGGCTCTAAGACGTTGTCAACGTCTTAGAAGCGCCGGTGTAGTAAGTGTGAGGCACTAAGACGTTGTCAACGTCTAAGCCAAGCTGATATGTGTATTTGAGGACTCTAAGACGTTGACAACGTCTTAGTAGCGCCGGTGTAGTAAGTGTGAGGTTCTAAGACGCTGTGAACGTCTAAGCCATGCTGATATGTGTATTTGAGGATACTAAGACGTTGTCAACGTCTTAGCAGTCAGCGGTGCGTAAGCGTAGTTGTTTGAGCGTTAAGACACCTGCGAAGATAAAGAGCATCTACTCACCAACTAGTATTTCCCCACAGCAACTATGCACAGACGCGGGCGCGCTAGAACCTAGCGCGCCGCCGCGACCGCTTCCCCCTACCGATTCTGCTGCCCAAGCCAGTGGTACAGCAGGAAGCCTGCCGCAGCTGCGCCGCCGATGAAGGTCGCGGCATGGTAGAAGGCGACGCGGCCGAGCTGTTCGTAGACGACGCCGCCGATGACGCCGCTGATCAGGCCGGCGGCGCCGGTCCAGATAATCGTGTAGACCGCTTGTCCGGAGGAGCGGTATTCGTCCGGGATGAGGAACGAGATATACCTCAGCGCGGTCGAAAAGTAGATGCCGAACGAGATGCTATGCATCGCTTGCGTCGCGATAAACCAGTGCGGATCCGTAATCTCGCTCATCAGCCATAGGCGCAAGCCGTACATCAGCGACGCGAATGCAAGCAGCGGCAGCTCCCGAAGCTTGTGGCCGTATTTGCCCAGCAGGAACAAGATTGGAATTTCACTTGTAGCCGAGACGAGCAGCGCAAGTCCGACCAATGTGTCGCTTGCGCCCAGCTGTCTCATGGTGACGGCAAGGAATCCTTCGTACATCCGGTGCGAGACGGAAACCATCAGAATAAGCAAGAAAAATATCATGACATGGCGCTGGCCTAGCAGCTTGAAAAAGCCGGAAAACTCGATTTTGCGCGCTTTGCTCTGGTAATCCTTGATAAACAAGCTGAGGAACAGCGATACCGATATCGTTCCGAGAGCGACGGCAATCGTCCAATCCGAGCCGATTGCTTTGAGCAGCAGGCCAAGCAGATAGGCGCTGAGGGCGAACCCGAGTGAGCCGAATATTCGAATGAGCGCGTAAGGAGTGCCTGTATGTTGGCTGGATAATAGAATGAGACTGTCGCTCAACGGATTGATCGGCGTCTGAAAAAAATAAAACAACGTCATGACGATCGTGATCAACACGACGTTCTCGAGCGGGAACAATATGCTGACCATGATCAATTGCCCGAACAGCAAGGCGATGAGCAGCTTTCGGATCGTTCGGTATTTGTCGCTGGCCAGTCCCGTAATAATATTCGCGAAGATCGAGACGAACAATCCTGCGGAATAAATGACGCCGATCTGGCTCTCCGAGAAACCTTTGGTCATAAAATACAAGGGGATAAAGGACACGACGAGCGCTTGGGTGGAAAAGGTCGAGAAGTTAAATGCCCGCAGCGCCAACGTTTCTTGTTTGGCCGTGGAAGAGAGCGCTCTTCCCGTGGTGACTGTATCGTTCATAGCAGCAGATTCACTCCATCTCTTTATCATGTGCAAAACGTTTGTCGCCGTCCTATCGCGGCCATAGTTAACGTTTCACGCCGAATTCCAATATCTATTGAAGGATTATTTTATAGGCTTGGAATTTTACAAAATCTACGTGTTTCAGTATAGCATGCTTTCTGCCGAAGATGCTGTCTCTTATTTGTCGCTGGATTATTACCCTCCGAAATGGTACATTATTGATTGGAGGTTGCAATGGACATATTCCAATGGAACGATAGGCTTCGCCTACATATCCCGGCATTGACGAAGGATTGGGAGCGATATTCGCTGGACGATCGAGTGGCGATCATTGCAAGATGGGAGCTCATTCGAGGTTCGATCCCCGATCGCGTGAAGGAGTTCGAGGCCGCCATCAACCGTATTCAAGCCGAATTGAACGAGGAAGACAGCTTCGAGCGCTCCTGTGCGCTCACTTATGAGATTGCGGATTTCGCAAGTCGAATCAACGATCTGCAAATTTGGTACAGAAGAGATCAGGACGTAGAGTCGCGCCGGCATACATGACATGATTTCTCGCAAGGGAGGTGCGCCATGAGATTAACGACGCTATCAGGAAGGCGAGCGCCTCAAGGTCCTATTAAGCTGATGCATCGCGTCTATAAATACGTATTGCCCGAAGTGGAAGCCGAACTTGGCAAGCTAAGAGAATTGGCGGAACGAATACCTGACGACGAGCTGCGGACGCAGGCCTTGAACAGCATGGAAGACAAAAAGTTTCATTGCCAGGGAGGCGGCGTATACGCCGCGGCTAACCTGGAATACCGTCATGTATTGATTCCGCTTATTGTCGCGCTTCAGACGATCAGCGATTACCTGGACAACCTATGCGACCGCAGCACTTCGCTTGACCCCGAGGACTTCCGGTTGCTGCATCAATCCATGCTGGACGCCGTCAATCCGCATGCTAGGCTTCGCAATTATTACGAGCTTCGCAGCGAGAGCGACGACGGAGGCTACTTGCATCATCTCGTGAAAACATGCCAAACCTGCGTTGCCCAGCTTCCGTCATACGGCAGCGTGCAGAAGCATGTGGAAGAGCTCGTTGCGCTGTACGGCGACCTGCAGGTGTACAAGCATATCCGGAAAGACCAGCGCGAAAGCCATTTGCTTGCCTGGTGGGAGAAACATAGCAGCAGGTACCCGAACCTCAAATGGAATGAATTTGCCGCGGCGACAGGTTCCACGCTGGGCATGTTTATGTTGTTTTTGGCCGCGTCGGAAACAAAGTTGTCGGCCAAGGATGCGGAGACGATCCGCCATATTTATTTCCCGCATGTATGCGGCCTTCATATCTTGCTTGATTATCTGATCGACCAGGAAGAGGACCTCATAGGCGGTGATCTTAATTTCTGCAATTACTACGAGAACAAAAATCTGCTTGTCGAGCGTATCGGAACGATCGTTATCCGCGCGAGGGAAGACGTCAAGTCGCTCCCGGCCTCCAGGTTCCACCGTCTCATTATCGAAGGTTTATTGGCCTTGTATTTGACGGACCCGAAGGTTCGTCTTCAAGCCGAAGTGCGCGAAGTATCGAAACGATTGATGAAGAATAGCCCGCTTACGCGACTGTTTTTTATGGTCAACAGCAATTGGATACGGAGACAGCAGGTTTAATCATTACAAAATTGTGTGGAGGAATGAACGATGTCTGCAGTAAAATCGATCGCGGTATTAACAAGCGGAGGAGATTCCCAAGGGATGAACGCTGCCGTCCGGGCCGTCGTCCGGAGCGGGCTATTCCATGGTTTGAAAGTTTACGGAGTACAGAGGGGTTATCAGGGACTGTTGAATGACGATCTGCGCGAAATGGATCTTCGCAGCGTCGGCGACATTATCCAGCGCGGAGGCACGATTCTTCAAACAGCCCGCTGCAAGGAATTTCTAACGCCGGAAGGCCAGCAACGCGGCGCGGACGTGCTGCGAGCGAGAGGCATTGACGGCCTGGTCGTGATCGGCGGCGACGGTTCTTACCAAGGCGCGAACAAGCTAAGCAAGCTGGGCATCAAGACGATGGGTTTGCCGGGAACGATCGACAACGATATTCCGTTCACGGATGCGACGATCGGCTTCGATACGGCGGTTAGCATCGTCGTCGACGCCATCAACAAAATTCGCGACACGATGTCCTCCCATGAACGTTCGTCGATCGTCGAAGTGATGGGCCGCCATTGCGGCGACATCGCGCTCTATGCCGGTCTCGCGAGCGGCGCGGAGACGATTCTGGTACCGGAAGTGCCGTTCGACCTTGCGGAAGTTGCCGATCGGATGAAAACGAACTTCGCCAAGGGCAAACGCCACAGTATCATCGTCGTTGCGGAAGGCGCGGCGAAAGGCGAGGACGTCTCGCAAAAAATTACCGACCTGAGCGGCATCGAAGCGCGCGTGACGGTACTCGGCCACATTCAGCGCGGCGGTACGCCTACGGCAGCCGACCGGATCTTGGCCAGCCGACTTGGCGACTTTGCCGTCAGTCAACTGATGGAAGGCAACTCGGGCAAATCCTGCGGCGTCATCAAAGGCGAGCTCGTCACGACCGACATCGATACGGTCGTCCACAGCAAGAAGCCGTTCGATATGAACATGTACGAGCTGGCGCTTAGACTATCGCAATAGGCACAACCAAAAAACGTCTTTTCCTGCGGAGCAGTTAGCCCGCTGGGGAAAGACGTTTTCGTATTTTGAGGCCTCATAGCGTCGATATCGATTGGCGGTACTGCATTGGCGACATTCCCATCCACCTGCGGAACTGGCGGGAGAAGTGATTGACGGAGCGGAATCCGAGCTGCTCGGCAATCGCGTATACGGTCAGGTTAGAGCCAGCAAGCAGCTCCTTGGCTTTGCTCCATTTCCGCCTCGTCAAATATTGGCAAGGGGACAGCCCGTACACTTTGGTGAAAATTTTGAAATGTTCTTTAGAGAGTGATCTATCGTTGGTTCATCTGAAGAAGGTGGTCACCGGCAGCAGAAGATTATGCAGAGCTTATGAAAGAAAATTGGAAGCTTAAGAAGCTTTATGCAGAGCAAGCCCTAGAGAGCAACTAAAAAAACGAACCCGAACTTGCGGATAAAATAGAGATTGCGTCCGACACATACATGAATCGGTATTTGTTTGAATCGGTATTTGTTCGCATCGAGCTGGTCCTTCAAGCTCCGAATGGCCGTCAACTTGCAAGTACCAATCTCACCGGTCACGCAGCCAATCGACCGCGTCATGACCATGTACTGCAGTCGGGCCACGCACTAATTCGCACAAATGGTTAACTTTATGACTTTTTTAACTATTGCCAGCATGCATAATGTCTCCTTAACATAAAGGAAAACAAGCCTTCTTTGGGGGAGATCCGATACGATGGATAAGCAGTTGAAGTTCAAACCGGACGGAAGCTTTACGATCGTCCAATTTACGGATTTGCATTGGCAAAACGGGGACGAGAAGGATGAACTTACGCGCGCGTTAATGGAAGAGGTGATCCGGGAGGAGAAGCCCGATCTGATTGTGTTCACCGGCGATTTAATCTATAGCGGGCATTGCGAAAATCCGGAACGATCCGTACGCGAGGTCGTCGCGGAAGCGGTTCGCAGCGGAGTGCCTTGGGCGGCCGTTCTCGGGAATCACGACGCGGAAGCGAATGTGACGAGAGAGGAAGTGCTCGGTTACCTGCGTTCGCAGCAGGGAAGCCTTACGGGGCATACGCCCGGGGTGAGAGGCTTCGGCAATTACGCCTTGCAGGTGGCGGGGAGCGACGGCGCACTGGCAGCAGCGCTGTACTTCTTGGACAGCGGCGATTATTCCAAGCTGAAGCATGTCGACAGCTACGCTTGGATCAACCGGGATCAGATTGACTGGTATGCCGCAGAGTCCCGCCATTTCTACGAGAAGAACGGGGGAGAGACGCTGCCGGCGCTTGCCTTTTTCCATATTCCGCTTCCGGAATACGAGACAGTATGGGCGAAGGGGATATGCAGCGGGCAGAAGAATGAGAACGTATGCTGCGCGAAGATCAACTCCGGCTTATTCGCCGCTATGGTGGAGCGGGGCGACGTGATGGGAACCTTCGTCGGCCACGACCATATTAACGATTTTTGGGGCGAGCTGTACGGAATCCGTCTAACATATGGACGAGCGTCCGGCTACAACACCTACGGCAAGGAAGGATTCCCGCGAGGGGCGCGAGTCATTCGTCTGCGTGAAGGAGAGAGGCAATTCGAATCGTGGCTGCGACTGGCGGACGGCTGCGTAGATAGGCAAGAGGCAGCACATGAAGCGGAGCTGAAGCGATAATAGATTCGGGAGGAAGTTAGGCATGAAGTTGCATTTTCTGGGGACGGCTGCGGCCGAAGGATTTCCGAACGTATTTTGCAGATGCGATGCTTGCCTCGAAGCACGCAAGCTGGGCGGCAAAAATATAAGGACAAGAAGCTCCGTCATCGTCGACGACATCATCAAGTTCGATTATTCGCCGGATTCGAGCATGCAGGCGCTTCGGGACGGCATCGATCTGGGGAAAGTCGAGCATTTGCTGTTCACGCATACGCATTGCGACCACTTTATTCCGGAGGATTTGTTCTGCCGGGTTGAGGAGTACGCCCACGGGCCGAAAGCTCCCATGAGGATATACGGCAACGACGCTGTCATTATGCGCAGCTATGCCTAGCTTGGCATTTACGGAGGAAACCGGCTCGCCTTCCAATTGGTCCGTCCTTTCCGTCCGTTTACGTTCGGGGATACGGTGGTTACTCCGCTGCCCGCCGATCACGACCGGCACGAAACTTGTTTGCTTTATTACGTGGAGCGCGGGGGTAAGCGGCTGTTCTACGGACATGATACGGGCTGGTTCCCGGAAGGTACTTGGGAGTGGCTGAAGGACAAAAAAATTGATTTGGCCATTCTGGACTGCACACACGGCTTTACGGGCAACAACCGAAATGCCGGCCATATGAACGTCGAGACGGTGCTGGAGGTGCAAGCGCATGGCGGGAGCAAGGCGTCATCGACGCGGACAGCAAGCTGTATGTTACGCACTTTACGCATAATTCGGGCATGTTGCATAACGATTGGGAAAGAGCTTTTGCTCCGGCGGGTATTCATGTCGCTTACGACGGGCTTGTTATTCACGTCTAATGGAAGAGGGACGAGAACAATCGGCAAGACGCAGCTCGGAGCGCGCGGTTATCGCGGTGGGGGCGGTACGATAACCACTTACACGGTAAGCACGAATTTGGGAGCGGCAGCCGGCCCGGCACTGGCTTATGTCGCTTTGGGGAGCACGAACGGCATCACGACCGCATATATCGCGAGCGCCGTCTTATTCCTTATCATTGGACTTTGGTTCCGAACGGTACCGCGTTTACAAGCAGAGAGGGGATAGCCGCAATGGCCAAAAAACTGACATTTCGCGAGGACGGCACGTTCGTCATCGTCCAGTTTTCCGATACGGAATTTATTTCGGAAGGAGATTACGATCCGGATACGCCAGATTTTAACGCGGAGGCAAGAGCGACGATGGAGACGGTCATCGCGCACGAGAAGCCGGACCTGATCGTCTTCGCCGGCGATGTTACGGCAAGCGCGCGCGGCATCGATCCGCGCGAATCGTTCCGGCAGGCGGTGGCGGTCGCCGAGGAGAAGGGCATTCCATGGGCCGCCGTATTCGGCAACCATGATTCCGAAGGAGCGGTCACGAGAAACGAGATGAACGAGGAGCAGCTGGCGCACCGCTATACCGTCTCGGAGCCGGACCCGCCGCATGTCAGCGGCTTCGGCAATTATTCCGTGACGTTAACGGAAAAGGACGGTGCTGCTTGCGCCGCGCTCTACTTCTTGGACAGCGGCGATTATTCGCAGCTGCCCTCCGTCGGCGGATACGACTGGATTCGCCGCGACCAGATCGACTGGTACGTGACGGAGTCGCGCAAGCGCACGATCGCCGCAGGAGGCGTTCCGCTGCCTTCTCTGGCCTTCTTCCACATTCCGCTTCCGGAGTACAGGGAGGTATGGGAGACGACAACTTGTCTTGGCCATTGTTTCGAGGGAGTAAGCTCCCCCCGCCTCAACTCCGGCATGTTCGCGGCGATGGTGGAGATGGGCGACATTATGGGCACCTTCGTCGGCCACGACCATGCCAACGATTTCAGCGGAGAGCTGCATGGCATCCGCCTGTGCTACGGCCGCTCCACCCGCTATGTCAGCTATGTTGACGGTGCGCGCAACGATCGATTCAAGACAGGCGGCCGCGTCATTAGGCTCCGTGCAGGCGAACGCGGCTTCGATACTTGGATTAGACAAAACGACGGCACGATCGCGGAGCTTAGGGCGCATCGGCCGAATGAGGAGGGGATACGATGACACAGCAACCCAAAACTTTTACGACAAGAAGCTTAAGCTCGCTAAGCAAAATATTTCCGGACGAGGCGCTCGCGGACGAAGCCGTCCAGACCGGAAGCGCAATGTGGAACGAGACGTTCAGCTTTCAGGCTGCCTATTGCTCGTCCCATCTTATCCGTTCGGTACGGGCGAAGATTGAAGCAGATTCCGAGCTGCTTCCCTTTATTACGGTACGTTCCGTAGGGCTGTCACCGTCGGAACTGCCCGTATACGATAAACCGGACGCTAACTATATCCGGACGACGCCGGGCCTGTACCCCGACCCGCTTTATCCGCTCGAAGCAGAATTCAAGGCGCTTCCGGGCCAATGGCGCTCCCTGTGGCTGACCGTTCGAATCCCTTCCATGCCGGAATCGGTCGCTTCCGAGAAGAAGAGCCTCTTCCATGAAATCAGCGTCAGCTTCTTGGATGAGAACGGAGAAGACCTGGGCAAGGATACCTTCACGCTTGAGATCATCCCCGCCGAGCTTCCTCCTCAGAAGCTGATTCATACGGAATGGTTCCACGCCGATTGTATCGCGACGCAATACGGTGTAGATGCGTTTTCCGAGCGCCACTGGGAGCTAATGGAGGGCTATGTCCGCAACGCGGCGGAGCATGGCGTAAACATGCTGTTGACTCCTCTCTTCACGCCGCCCCTCGATACGGCTTTCGGCGAAGAGCGCTTGACCATGCAGCTCATTGACGTAGAAGTTTCGGGAGAAAATGAGTATATATTCGGCTTTGGGAAGCTTGAGCGTTGGATCGAAATGTGCAAGCGCGCCGGCATCCAATATTTCGAATGCTCCCATCTGTTCACGCAGTGGGGCGCAGCTCATGCGCCTAAGATTATGGCGAAGACATCGGAAGGGGAACGGCGCATATTCGGCTGGGAGACGGACGCGGCGGGCGAAGCCTACGACGCTTTCCTGGATTCGTTCCTGCCGATGCTGACGGCGTTCATCCATGCGAGAGGAATGGAGAGCGCCTTTTATTTCCATGTCTCGGATGAGCCGGGATTGGCGCAGCTGGAGTCGTACCGCCGGGCAAGCGAGAAGCTGAAGAAGCATCTCCAAGGCTTCCGCTTCCTCGACGCTTTATCCGACTACGCCTTCTACGAGCAGGGCTTGGTGGAAATACCGGTTCCGGCGAACAATCATATGGACCGGTTTCTGGAAGGGAAGGTCGATCCGCTATGGACCTATTATTGCTGCTCCCAGCATCGGGACGTCTCCAACCGCTTCTTCGCTATGCCGTCCGCTAGAAACCGGATTATCGGGATGCAAATGTACAATTTCGGCATTCAAGGATTCCTGCATTGGGGCTATAACTTCTGGTACAGCCAAGGCTCGAAGCGCGCGATCGACCCTTACAAGGTTACGGATGCGGATTGCGCCTTCCCTTCGGGCGACGCTTACGTCGTCTACCCTGGGCCGGACGGTCCCGTCGATTCCATCCGGTGGGAAGTGTTCCGCGAAGGTCTGCAGGACCAGCGTGCGCTGGAATTGCTGGAGACGCATGCGGGCAGGGAGAAGGCGCTTGCTTTGCTGGCGGAGGACTTGAAGGAGCCGATTGGGTTCAAAGCATTTCCCGTCTCCATCGACTGGATGCTTGGAGCGCGCCGGTGCATTCACGACGCGATCTTGAAGGCGATGGCCGCATCGGCCTCTGCTTGAAGGATTTAGCGCTGCCCGCATGGAATAGATATGGACGGAATTCACTGCAGAGACGACATACCGGAGCGGATGCCGAAGGGCTATTCTAGTGACATATCATAAGTCTTGGAGGATCTCTTTATGTCGATCAGATGGCGAGTATGCGATGCATTTGAATGGTTGTACCCCGATCTCGAGCCTGCGGGAGAAGAGGGCGGCAATATCGTTCTGGAGGCGGCGAGCGGCACGTACGCCGGCTGCCAGCTGTGGTGGGACGGCGTGACGGCCGGAACGAAAGTGGAATGGATGTTCCAATCCGGCGCGTCATCCGAAGACGGTTCGCTCTTGGAATGCTGCAGCTTATATGAGCTACGCAGCGTAAGGGTGGAGGAGAACACGGGACCGGATTATTCCACGGTACCGGTCGGAACGGACGCGCCGTATACGACGCGCCCGGCTCCCTTCCGGGTGTATGACGCCCTTAAGCCGATCGGGAGCTCGTTCCTGACTGGGCCAGAAGGAATGGCGTTATATGTATGCTGGCATATTCCGGAAATGATAAGACCCGGCACGCATACAGGCGCCCTCCGTCTGACGATCGGTTCGGACAACATATCCATACCCGTCCGGATTGGCGTTCACGGCGCTGTCGTTCCAAGCGCGGGCTCGCTCTCCGTTACGAACTGGTTCTCTCTGTCCAATATAGCGAAGTGGCACGGCCTTGAGCTGTGGTCGGAGCCATTCTGGGAGATGACGGCGAAGTACGGCGAAGCTATGCGCAGAGCGCGGCAGACCCACTTCCTCGTCGGCATGGAGCTGACGGACATTCGGAGAAGTGATGAGGGCCGCTACGAATTCGGCTTCGCCAAGGCGGAGCGCCTGATTCGCATGTTTCTGAAGCTTGGATTCACCCGTATAGAAGGCGGGCATCTTGCGGGGCGCAACGGTTGGGACGATCTTCGCTTCGTCCTGTCGTATGATCGAAGCGTTATGGCGACGGGGCCGGAAGGCGCCGCTTTCTTATCGCAATATTTGAAGGCTTGGCGCACGTTTCTCGATTCAAACGGCTGGCTTGCGCTGACGGCGCAGCATATCGCCGACGAACCGATCGCGGAATCGGCCGAAGATTACCGGGTACTCTCCGGCATCTTCAGGAAGTGGATGCCCGGCGTTCCGCTCATCGACGCCGTCATACATCCGGAGCTCGACGGCGCGCTCGATATTTGGGTGCCGACCAACCGGGACTTCGAGCGCCATATGGCGGATTATGAACGTCTTCGCGATTACGGCGACGAAGTTTGGTTCTACACGTGCTGGAATCCCGGTGGCTACTACTTGAACCGGTTTCTCGATCTTCCGCTGCTCAAAACACGGTATTTGCATTGGGGGAATTATTTGTACGGCTTGAATGGTTACCTTCACTGGGGCTTCAACTATTGTCTGAAGGGTCAGGACCCCTTCGAGAGCAACAATCCGATGCTCGCTCCCGGCGTCCATGGGAAGCGCGTGCCTGCAGGGGATACTCATATCGTCTATCCCGGCGATGACGGGCCTTGGCTAAGCATGCGGCTCGAAGCGATGCGGATGGGCGTGGAAGATTACGAGCTGCTTCGGATGGCTGCAGCGCGCAAGCCGGATTTGGCCGACGAGATCGTGGGGAGCTGCATGACGAGCTTTGCCGAGGTCGAGCTCTCTATCTCCCATTTCAAACAGGCGTATCGACGGCTGCTGAAGGCCGCCTCCGGAACAGACGCCATAGGCTAGCATAACAACTCCCTTCTTGAATCTTGATGGATTTCCATATCAAGCTCGAGTACGGGGGTTTTTTTCATAAGAAAGATCGTGAAGCCTATATTCGGAAAGATTGGAGCGATAGACGTGACCCTGCTGCGCAAGCTGACCATTCGTTCTCAATTGTTCATCATCGCGCTATCTATCGCTTTTGTCGTGCTTTTTATTTTACTTTCCAGCTACTGGCAAATGTCCAAAATCATCGGGTCGAACAACGAAAAATATACGAGCGATCTGATCCTCCAGATGAAGCAGACGATCCACTCCAACAAGGACGTTCTCGAGCGCCTCATGATGAACATCGCGTTCAACTCCGACGTGCAGTCTTTTTTGATCGAACAGGACAAAGTGCAAACCTTCATGTTATCGAAAAGGATCGACAGCCTGCTCATCAATTCCCGTACGCTTAAGGAGGGCATTCTGGATATCGTTATTCACGGCGAGAACGGACGTTGGATCGACATTTCCGGAGGCAGGGGTCCAACGAAGCTTTATCAGGGGGCGCTCGGAGAAGATGAATCGTTCCATTACTATGGCTTGCAGCGATTCGCCGGACAATACGATCCGGAGAATGTGTTCCTGATCGGAGCCAAAATCAAATATTCGCAGCCCGGCGCGAAGTTCAACGATACGATCGGGACGCTCTTCTTCGTCGTCTCGCCTGAGGCCCTGCTTGGAGAAATCAGCGAGCTGTCGAGCGAGATGAATACGACCTCTTTCTTCGTGGATTGGCAGAAGCGGGTCGTATCCGGGAGCGGCGCGCTGGAGAACGGCGTCGAGCTGGATGCGCTGAGCGACGAGCGCTCCGGCTCCGTCAAGCGGGAGATCAAGTGGAACGGGAAGACGTACGTGGCCCATACGGAGTATTTGTCCGAGATCAAGAGCTCCATCGTCAGCATGATTCCGAAGGAAGCGCTTATGCGCGACATGAACGCCGTTCGCCTCTTTTTTATCGCGGTCTTCCTGTTCGGCAGCGTCGTCCTGCTCGTGCTCTTCGGCATCATCGCGGGCAATATCCTGCTACCGCTCAAGAAGCTGATGATGTTTATGAATATGCTGAAGCGCGGCGATCTGGGCAAGCTGAAAAGCCGGATCGACCTGGATGGGTACGTCGAAATCAGCCTCATGGCGAACGAGTTCAACCATATGCTCAACCAGATCGACGCGTTGACCCGGGAGCTTCTGAACACGAACGCGGCGCTGTACGGGGCGGAGCTGGAGAAGAAGAAGTCGGAGCTCGCTTATTTGCGCAGCCAGATCAATCCCCACTTTCTCTACAACACGCTGGAGATGATCAAAGGCATGGCGGCCGTCAAGGGCGCGCAGGAAATAAGGGAGGCGGCGTCGTCGCTGGGACGAATATTCCGTTACAGCATTAAAGGAGAAGGCATCGTTCCGCTGCATACGGAGCTGTCCATCGTGGAGTCTTATCTTCAAATCCAGCGGATGCGCTTCGGCTCGCGGTTCATCTTCACCTTCGATATCGACGGCAACGCCCTGCAATGCCAAGTGCCCAAAATGATTCTTCAGCCCATCGTCGAAAATGCGGTCTATCACGGCCTGGAGCCGAAAGAGCAGCATGGCATCCTGAAGATTAAGGCCTACCTGGACGAACGGAACGATCTTATCGTCGTGGTGGAGGACGACGGGGTCGGCATGGAGCCCGAACGTCTTGCGGCGCTGCGGAACGCGTTGTCCGACGAGCAATACAAGCGCCAGCTGGACGGCGAAGGGGGCGGCAGCATCGGCTTCTCCAACGTCAACGCCAGAATCAAGCTGACCTGCGGTTCCGACTACGGGCTGGAAGTCGTCAGCGCGGAGAACGCGGGCACGAGGGTCCGAGTAAAGCTGCCTACGAAAGGAGAGGTTCCGAATGCTATATAAAGTGCTGCTGGTAGACGATGAGGCATGGGTGCTCGAAAGCCTGAAGGCGAGCGTCAATTGGGAGACGCAAGGCTTTGAGGTGGCCGGGACGGCGCTTAGCGGCCAGGAGGCGCTCGCCATGATCGGCGAGATGAAGCCGGACGTCGTATTTACCGATATCCGCATGCCGGGCATGAATGGGCTGGAGCTGATCAAGAAGGGAAGCGAGCTGCCTGATCGCGTCCTGTATATCGTCGTGAGTGGCTACGCGGAGTTCGCATATGCGCAGAAGGCTCTTACTTACGGTGCGGTCGCTTATTGCCTGAAGCCCTTCGACGAAGACGAAATTTTGTCCATTCTCGGGAAGATCAGACGGGACAAGGACGGCGAGCGGATGCGTTCGGGCAAAACGCTGCAAGCTTATCTGGAGGAGCCGGGCGACGGCCGATTGGAGGCGGCACTTGCGACTGAGCTTCGGGAGCTTAATGGCTGGAGCGGGGAGGACGCGGACATCGGCGCGATCGTCTGCTCCCTTGAGGGGGCTATTCCCACGATTGCTTCGGGAACGGCGCTGTATGCCAAGATCGGCAAATCAAAGCATCTCTTTCTCGCTCCATGGAGCAGAGTAGAAACGTTCGCGGAACGTCTGCGACAGGAATTGGGAGATGCGGCTAGGGGGATCGGCATAGGAGGACGGATTGCGGATATGAGGAAGCTGCAGGATGCCGTTAACACGGCAGGCACCCTGGCTGATCATGCGTTCATAGCCGGAAGAACCGGCATATTTCGGGCAGCGGCGCCGCCGGACAAGGAGTCGTTTAACGCCGCGCTGAAGCAACTGGGAGGCGCGATCGGGGAAGGCGACGTCGCGGCTTCGAGCCGCGCTTTCGATGCCATGGAGGCGCTGTTCCGGGAAGGCGGCTTGACGGTGAGGTATGCGCTCCAGCTCTATAACATCGTGCATTCGTTCCTATACCGCTACAAAGCGGAGACGACCGACAATATGCTGTACAGCGTCGACCTGCTGATGGCGTCATTCCGCACCTTCGCTGATATGCTTATATTTTTGAGGCAGTTCGTCAGCCGGTATATGCTGGAGACGCCGGAATTCGCCGCGCAGGAGACTGGCAACGAGACGTTCCGCGCCATCCTTCAATACGTTAACCAGAATTACTTGCAGGAGCTTTCCGTTCAAAGCCTGTCGCAACGGTTCTATACCAATCCAAGCTACATTAGTCAGTTGTTCAAGAAGGAAGTCGGGGAGACGTATACGTCCTATATCGCCAAACTGCGTATCACGTATGCCTGCGAACTCTTGTCCAGTACCAGCATGATGATTGGTGAGATCGCCGAGAAGGCGGGTTATCCCGATTACTTTTACTTCACGAAGCTATTCAAGAAGGCGATCGGCAAAACCCCGTCTCAATTCAGGGCGGAGATGAAATAAGCCCTATGTCTTTTTATTAGCTCTTTATTTCTTTATCTTATATGTACCGATTCCAGGCCCCTGCCTCGTAGGGGTTTTTATGTAGGGAAAGTATGCGACTGGCTAAATACACATGTCCTTTCCTCATCCTTTACAATAAGCGTACAGCCAAGTGAAAGCGCTTACTAGTCAGCATCGAAACGCTAAACCAATTAATCGTGTAGGGGGAAAAAGGATGAAGCTGAAATGGACGCCAGTATTGCTAATCATGCTTGTTATCGCCGTCATGGCGGGCTGCTCCTCCGGCAGCGGTTCGAACAACGAGCCAACGAACGCGCCGGATCCGACCGCAAACGCCGAGACGACAGAAGCGCCTGCGAGCGAGGAGCCGTCGGCCGCGCCTTCGGATGGTCCATCCGACTTGGGCGGTCGAACGATCCGTATCGGGCAATGGTGGGGGATGGAAAATTATTTGTCGGAAGAGGAGAAGGAGAGGCAGCGCAAGACGGAGGAGAAGTATAACGTCAAGATCGAATATGTGACGGTTCCGTTCGCGGAGATACAGTCCAGAATCATTACAACTTCCGTTGCAGGACAGCCGTTCGCGGATATTATCATGATTCCTCTTGAGTGGTCGATTCCGAAGATGGTCAGCGAGGGCTATATTCGCAACATCGACGACCTGGTCGACATGAATGATCAGAACTGGAACCAAATCATGCTGAATTACGGCAAATACAACGGCAAGCAATACAGTTTTACGGACAAGGACAACAACGGTCACGGCTTCTTCTATAACAAAACGCTCATACAGCGCAACGGCCTGGAAGATCCGTACGAGCTCCAGGAGAAGGGCGAATGGACATGGGATAAGTTCCTGGAGATGACGAAAGCGGTGACGAAGGACGGCGTGTTCGGCGTTGCGCCTTACGATACGCCAACAAGCCTCACTATTCCGTTTCTTTACTCTAATAACGGGTTTGTCACGAAGGACGACCAAATTACGTTCGATTCGCCGGAGTCGCTCGAGGCAATCCAGTTCGTTTCCGATCTCTACAATACGCACAAGGTCGTGGGCGGCAGCTGGGTCGAAGGAACGGCGCTCTTCTATCCGGGCTATCGCTGGGCGGCGTACGACTTTAACGGCACTATGGCCGACGATTGGGGCTACGTCTTCTTCCCGAAAGGACCTAAGGCGGACAACTACGTCGTTCCGACGCCGATCAACATGTGGCATCTTATGGCGGATGTCGAAAATCCGAAGGAAGTGATGACGGTCTGGATGGAATTGTTCGAAAGGGATATCGAGAAGAGCAATGATGGCGTAATTCGTGCGGAAGAAGCCAACTTCAGAAACCAGGAGGGGCTGAATACGCTTAGAAAAATGCTTGGCAACGGCACCGTTCTGGAATATTTGGCCTATGATGGCTTCGGCGGCTATTTCAACGAAGCAATCAACAACATCATGTCTGGCAAAGGAACGGTCTCAAGCGAACTGGCTCGAATCAAGCCGCTTACGCAAGCTGCCATTGACGTTACCCTTAAGAAATAACTGCGCAGTTCCATAGCAACGCTTCGGACACCCCAATTACGCTGGTGCGGCTGTTGGGGTGTCTCCGCAAGCGGAGAGGAGGCACCCTATGGTACATGGGGCGAAACGCCGGCTACTGAATTCGGTTGTTCTGATCGCGTTATGCGCGGCTAGCCTGATGCCCGAAGCGATTCCCAACAGATATGCGGAGGCCGCAGGCGTAAGAGGCTCGGTCACGGCGACGAACGGCTCGGATGAAGCGGACGATAAGATGCTGGGCAACAAAAGCGAGGGAGGGTACGACCAATATCTCTCGCAATTCGCGGACGCTCCGAGACCGGATCGGGAGCTGCTCGTGCGCGCGGAGACGTTCAGCGGCGCGGACGGCATGGAGCCGAAGCGGGTAAGCGGCATCCCCGGCGCGGACGGCACATTACTGGAGACGGACGAGAAGGGCAGCGTCACTTGGACCGTCGACGTCCCAGAGACGGGGCTTTACGGCATATCCGTTCGTTATTACCCGGTGGAGGGCAAAGGCGCGAATATCGATCGGGAGCTGCTCATCGACGGTAATTCGCCGTTCTCCGAGAGCCGGAATTTGATGTTTCGCCGCATCTGGTCAAGCGCGGGCGAGCCGGACCGCGACGAGCGGGGGAACGATCTTCACGTGAAGCAGATCGAGAAGCCGCAATGGCTGGAGACCCCACTTCAAAGTTCGGATGGGCGCCATAACGAGCCGTATTTATTTTATTTTACCGAAGGGAGTCATACGATAACGCTGGTTTCGTCGCGCGAGAAGATGATTATCGATTATTTAAAGCTAAGCAATGTTGAAGAACCGGCCGACTACGCCGAACTGGCGGCGGGATACGAACGCGCGGGCAACCGGGACGCATCGGACGTGCTGGTCAAGGTGCAGGCCGAATCGGCGGAATTGAGGTCTAGCCAGGTGCTGTATCCCATGATGGACCGCAGCAGTCCCGCTTTGGAGCCTTACCATATGTCGCAAATCCGGCTCAATACGATCGGAGGCTATAACTGGTCGGAAGCCGGGCAGTGGATGACATGGGAAATCGAAGTCCCGGAGGACGGGCTTTACCATATCGGCGTCAAGCAAAAGCAGGGCTTCCAGCGCGGAATGACCTCCTATAGGAAGCTGTATATCGACGGCAAGATGCCCTTTAAGGAAATGGAGAGCATCGGCTTCGGCTTCTCCACTTCATGGAAGATGACGACGCTCGGAGACGGAAGCGAGCCTTACAAGTTTTATCTGACGAAAGGCAAGCACGAGCTCAAGATGGAAGTAACGCTGGGAGAGATGGACATTCTGCTTCGCACCGTGGAATCCAGCGTGCTCGAGCTGAATCGGATCTACCGACGCATTATTATGGTGACTGGAACCGTTCCGGACGAATATCGCGATTATCAGCTGGAGCAGAAAATTCCGGAATTGGTGGACGTGCTGTCCGAACAGGCGGATATTCTGTCATCCGTCGTTAGCCGGGTGGAGGCCGTTTCGGGCGGAAGCAGTGACCGGACGGCGACGCTTAACCGGCTGATCTACCAGCTTCGGGACATGGCGGAGAAGCCGGATACGATAGCGCGCCGGCTGGAGACGTTCAAGTCGAATACGAGCTCGCTCGGCGATTGGATCTATTCCATTAACTACATGCCGCTCTCGCTCGACTACATCACGGTAGCGTCTCCGGACAAGCGCATGCCTTCCCCCGAAGCAGACTTCTGGGGCAAGCTGAAACATCACACCGGCTCCTTCATGCTGTCCTTCTTCACTGACTACAACCAGCTCGGCGCATCCGTGAAGACGGACAAGAAGATTGAGGTTTGGATGACGCAAGGAATAGACCAGGCCAAAATCGTGAAGAGGCTCCTTGACGAAACGTTCACACCGGAGACCGGCATCTCCGTAGAGATCAAAGTCGTAAGCGAAGCGGTGCTGCTGCAGGCGATGCTGGCGGGTCGCGGTCCAGATGTCGCGTTCGCCCTGCCGGACGACAAGCCGGTCAACTATGCGCTGCGCCATGCGGTAGAGGATCTGTCGGCATACCCCGGCTTCGAGGAAGTGAAGGAGCGCTTCCACGAAAGCGCGCTCGTTCCTTATTCCTTCGACGGAGGAACCTACGCGCTGCCGAGCGAGCAAGACTTCCCCGTCTTGTTCTACCGCAAAGACATCATGGGCGAGCTTGGCCTTGACATTCCGGATACATGGGACGACGTGTTCGAACTGGTTCCGGAGCTGCAGAAGCAAAATTTGCTGTTCGGCTTTCCAATCCAAGTATTGGTCCGTCTGGGTTCCAACGTGCAGGAAAACGCCTCTCTGCCCGTAAACGCGACCTACGGGACGATGCTGTTCCAGAACGGCGGAGAGCTGTACCGGGATGGCGGCAAGGAAAGCGCGCTGGATACCGAGACGGCCGTGAAGGCGTTTATGGATTGGACGGATCTATATACGACATATAAGCTGCCGCTTACGACGGACTTCGTCAACCGGTTCCGGAGCGGGGAGATGCCGATCGCGATCGCCGATTACACGAGGTTCAACATTATAAGCATCGTCGCGCCGGAGCTGAAGGGCTTATGGGATTTCACCGTAGTGCCGGGCATGCGCGGAGAAGACGGCATGATCCGGCGCGACGTTCCGGCCAACGGCAAGTCTGTTGTCATGCTTGAAGACAGCAAGCGCAAGCACGAAGCTTGGGCGTTCATGAAGTGGTGGACCGATGCGGAGACCCAGGCCAAGTACAGCCTGGAGCTCGAAGGCATCTTCGGTCCGGCGGGGAGGAACGCCACTGCGAATTTGGAAGCCGTGGCACGGATACCGTGGCAGGTGGACGATTACAACACGCTGATGGAGCAGTGGGGCTGGGCCAGAGGCGTTCCCGAGGTAGCCGGCGGCTATTTCACGGGACGGCATCTGGACAACGCATTCCGCAGCGTCGTCATCTCGGATGAGGATCCGCGCGAGGCGCTCGATATGTATACGAGGTTCATTAACGATGAAATCAAGAAAAAACGGAAAGAATTCGGCTTGCCGAATGAATGAAAGGGGCGATTGCGATGTCTGCATGGACCGGTCGAAGCGAAGCCGGCACAGAGCTCGGCAGAGGGGCGGGGCCGGCTGCGAGAACGGGTAACAGACGGGGAAAGCTGTCGCTCATGCTCGGCGAGATCAAGTCGAAGCGGCAGGGATACGCGCTTCTTGCGCCATACTTCATTTTGTTCTTCATCTTTACGGCCTTTCCCGTTTTGATGGCGTTCGGGCTCAGCTTTACGAATTTCAATGTGCTGGAGCCGCCGAGCTGGGTCGGGTGGGAAAATTACGCCAACCTGTTCGTGAAGGACGAAGTGTTTCTCATCGCCGTCAAAAACACGCTTCTATTCGCGGCGATTACGGGGCCGCTCAGCTATGTCGCCTGCTTCTTTCTGGCTTGGCTCATTAACGAGCTGTCGCCGGGCATCCGCTCCGTCATTACGCTGCTATTCTACGCGCCGTCCATATCGGGCAACGTTTATCTGATCTGGCAGGTCGCGTTTTCGGGCGATTCCTTCGGCTATGTGAACGCCTTCCTGATGAAGTGGGGATTCATCCTGGAGCCGATCCAATGGCTTCAGGACCCTAAATATATGCTGGGGATCATTATGATCGTCCAGCTGTGGCTCAGCTTGGGAACGGCGTTCCTTGCCTTTATCGCGGGATTGCAGGGCTTGGACATGACGCTCATCGAGGCGGGGGCGATCGACGGCATCCGCAACAGGTGGCAGGAGCTGTGGTATATTACGCTGCCGTCGCTACGGCCGATGCTCATGTTCGGCGCCGTCATGCAGATTACGTCCTCCTTCGCGGTGGCGGACGTGGCGACCAATCTGGTCGGCTTTCCGAGTCCCCAATACGCGGGACATACGATCGTCACCCATCTGAACGACTTCGGCACGATCCGGTTCGAGATGGGCTACGCCAGTGCCATCGCGTCCGTCTTGTTCGCGATGATGTTAGGTTCCAACTTGATTGTGCAGAAGCTGCTGCGGAAGGTGGGGGAATGAGCATGAACGCAAGCTTTCGGCTCAGCTTAAGACGGAGCAAGAAGCTGAACCGCTCAAGGGCGATGGACTTTGCGCTGTTCCTTGTGCTCGCGGGCTCAGGAGCGTTCATGGCCGTGCCGTTCGTCTTTATGATCAGCACGGCGCTGAAGCCGCTCGACGAGATGTTCCTGTTCCCGCCGACCTTTATCGTGCGATCTCCCACACTGGATAACTTTTACGACTTAACGCTTATCTTCTCGAACTCGTGGGTTCCGCTGTCCCGCTACGTGTTCAATACGATATTCGTTTCGATTGCCGGTACGGTCGGTCACGTCATTCTGGCGTCCATGGCCGCCTATCCGCTTGCGAAGCTGAAGCTGCCAGGCGGCGGCGTCTTGTTCACGGTCGTCATCCTGTCGCTTATGTTCGCGCCGCAGGTGACGGCGATCCCGAACTACCTGACCATCACATGGCTTGGGCTGCTCGATTCGTATTGGGCGCTTATCTTCCCGGCGCTAGCAACGTCGCTTGGCTTGTTTCTGATGAAGCAGTTCATGGAGCAGATTCCGGACGCCGTCATCGAAGCGGCCAAAATCGACGGTGCGAGCGAATACCGGATCTTCTGGAGGATCGTCATGCCCATGGTGAAGCCGGCTTGGCTTACGCTCGTCATTTTCTCGTTCAAGGGATTGTGGGGAACGGGAAGCGGCGGACAAGGCGCTTCGTTCGTCTATAGCGAGCAGCTGAAGACGATGGACTACGCGTTCAGCCAAATTTTGTCTGGCGGCTTCATCCGCTCCGGTCCCATGGCCGCGGCGGCGCTCATCATGATGCTTGTGCCCGTGTCCATCTTCATCTTCACGCAGAGCAGCGTCATTCAGACGATGTCGACTTCGGGCCTCAAAGATTAATCGAGAAAGGGGGGGAGCACACATGGCAGTAAGTAGAAAAGCCTGTTTGCTGCTGATCCTCGTCTGCTTCATCGCGGGCTTCTCTGAGGGCTTCGCCGCTCCGGCTTACGCGCTGCCTGACCATGGCTACAACTACTCCTATTGGAACGAGGCGGAGCCTGCCCCATATCCCTATGCGGCGGAGAAGCATATATACGGAGCCGACCTTGGCATCGGCCATTTCAAAGAACCGCAAGACGTTTTTGTGGGAGAAGACCGGAGGATCTATATCGCCGACACCGGCAACAACCGCATCGTATGCCTGGATGAACGGGGCAATCTGATCCGCGTTATCGACGGTTTCCGGCAAGGGGACGGCATGGATACGTTCAATAAGCCGTACGGGGTATACGTCGACGCGAACGGGATTATTTATGTGGCGGATACGTACAACAACCGGATCGTCAAGCTGACGGGAGAAGGCGAATGGCTTGCGGAATACGACAAGCCGGAATCCAGCATCATTCCGAAGGATTTTCAATTTTTCCCATTGAAGCTGAACGTGGACAAAGCAAACCGGATTTATGTCGTGGCTCAGGGAGCCTACGAGGGCATTATGGAGCTGGACGCGTCCGGCGGCTTCAAAGGGTATGTCGGCACGAACAAAGTCAGGTTCAGTCCCGCGGACCTGTTATGGAAGAGGCTGTCCACGAAGGAGCAAGCGGAGAAGATGGAGCTGTTCCTTCCGATTGAATTCAGCAATCTGGACGTCGACGACAGAGGGTTCATCTATGCGGTCTCCTCCGAGGTCAACACGAATGAGCCGATCAAGCGGTTTAACCCGAGCGGCGAAGACATTCTTCGGCGGGAAGGTTATTTCCCGCCGATGGGAGACGTGTCCGTCATACGGGTGGACGCAGCGGCAGCGGGCGATGCGGCCGTTCAGCTCTTGAACGAAGGAAGCTCTCGGTTTATCGACGTCATATCGGAAGAAAGCGGCATGTACAGCGGCCTCGATTCCACGCGGAACCGCATCTTCACATACGACCGCGACGGCAACCTGCTCTATCAGTTCGGCGGCATTGGCACCAGATCGAACAATTTTCAGAAGCCGGTCGCTATCGAAATGATCGGGGATCGGATGGCCGTGATCGACAACGAGATGAACAGGCTGACGATCTTTGCCCCGACCCGCTATGGCACTCTCATCCGCGACGCCGTAAAGGCGCATTACAATGGTATGTCGGAGGAAGCGGCGGAGGCGTGGAACGGAGTGCTCCAGCTGAACGCCAACTTCGACATCGCCTACATCGGCATGGGTAAAGCGCTGCTTAAGCAGGATCGGAACAAGCTGGCGATGGACTATTTCAAAAACGGCAACAACCGCAAATATTATTCCGAAGCCTTCAAGCGTTACCGCAAAGAGCTGGTGTGGGACAACTTCGGGACGATCATGACTGTGCTGCTGTCGGGGGCGGCGGTCGCGATAGCGGCGCGGATCTACTGGGTCAGGCGCCGGCCGAACGTTTACTTCGTTGATACGGGCGTCGTCAAAGCGCCGTTCCATACGATGTTCAGGCCATTTGCGGGATTCTGGGAGCTGAAATACGAGGGCAAAGGCCGGGTTGGCATTGCGCTGCTGATTCTGTTCATGCTGGTGGGGACCATGATCATGAAGCGGCAATTCGCCGGATTTATCGTCAATTTCAATAAGCCGAATGAGCTGAACAGCGTGGATGAACTTGCGTTCATCGTGCTTCCGTTTCTGCTCTTCTGCGTGGCGAACTGGTCGCTGACGACGTTGATGGACGGCGAGGGGAAATTCCGGGAAATCGTCATGGCTGCGGGTTATGCTCTGCTGCCCCTTGTGGTTCTGTACGTCCCGCAAATCTTGTTCAGCACTATGATCACCCGGGAAGAAGCGCCCTTTTATTATTTAATAGAGTCGGTAGCGTATATCTGGTTCCTCTGGCTTCTGTTCATCGGGATGATGACGGTTCACCAGTATTCGATACTGAAAACGGTGGTTACGATGTTTTTGACTGTCGTCGTCATGATCTTTATCGTGTTTTTAGGCATTCTTTGTTTCAGCCTGCTGCAGCAGATGGCTGCGTTCGTAATCTCTCTATTTACCGAAATAAGGGCAAGGGCTTAAGGAGGCGGCAGAATGGGCAAACGGAAATCATGGATCATTCTCCTCGGTTGCTGTCTGATCGCGGCCGTTGTTGCGGCCGAGACGGCGCCGGGCGGCCTTCAGGCTTCGGAGCATGCGGCGGCGGAGGGGGCGGCTGGCGCCATACGGGCGGCTTCCGCCTCCGCCGAAGCTCCCGGCAAAGAGAAGGGCGAGGTCAAGACGGCCGCCGCAACTGTTCGCGGAGAGCTGCCCCCCGGCATGGAGCTCGTCGTGGAAAACGACATGCTGCAGCTGCTGCTGGATCCCGAAACGACGGTCGTCGCTGTGAAGGATAAGCGAAGCGGAGAGTTGTGGTCGACCAACCCCGAAGGGCGGGATGAAGACCGGATCGCGACCGCCGTGAATAAGAAGGAGCTGGCATCCCAGCTTATTTTGTCTTATTACAACGACCGCGGACACGAAGCCTTTATGAATAACGCGGCCGACAGCGTGGAGAAGGGGCAATTCGAGATTGAGACAGACGCGGGCGGCGTTACCGTTACGTACGAAATCGGCAGCTCAGAGAAAGGGCTGAGCGCAATTCCCGTTGCGGTAAGCAAGGAACGGTTCGAGAAGCGAATTCTGGGACAGATCGAGGATGAAGACGCCAGAGGCCGTCTGCGGTCGCGCTTCTTCTACAATGAAGAGAAGGCGCTATACGAACGCAAGGATATGCAGGATTACATCGTAAAGGATGTCGTCGCGATCCTGCAATCCATCGGCTATACCGCCGAGGAAGCGAAGCGGGACAGTGAGCAGGCGGCTAATCAGGAATCGGAGGAAGACTTGGCGCCGCGCTTTACGGTCCCGATCCGCTATGAACTGGACGGCCAGCATCTAATCGCGCGGATCGACACGACGAAGGTAACGGATTCGGAAGCGTTCCCGCTGCACGAAATTCAGCTTCTGCCGTTTTTCGGAGCGGCCGGCCAGGATGAGGAAGGCTACATGCTCGTGCCGGACGGCTCGGGCGCGCTTATCGCCCTGAACGAAACGAACAAAGGAGCGAGAGCTTACGAGGTCCCTCTCTATGGAGAAGACTACACGCCGAAGAGCGAAGAGGGAAGACAGGTTCAATTCGAGCAAATTTCCAGATTGCCCGTATTCGGCATGAAGCGCGGAGACGAGGCGATGTTTGCCATCATCGAGCAGGGAGACGCGCAAGCATCCGTAACGGCGGATACAAGCGGCAAGCTGAACAGCTACAACAGGGTAGGAGCTCTGTTCCGCCTGAAGGACATGGAACCGGTGGAATTCCGGGCAGGCTCCGTTACCCGCCAAGTACCGAAATATTCGGACCTGTACGACGGCGGGATCGCCGTACGCTATTCGTTCCTCTCCGGCGATGACGCCGATTACGCGGGCATGGCCAGCGCGTATCGCCGATATCTAGTAGAGAAGCATGGACTGAAGCCGCTGGAGGCTGAAGAGGACACGCCGTTCGTCATGGAGCTGGTCGGCGCCATTCCGGTGAGGAAGACGTTCATGGGCGTTCCATACCGCTCCACTAGGCCGGTAACGACCTTCAAGCAGGCGACAAGCATATTGGATGAACTGCAAAACCGAGGCGTCTTCCGGATCGATCTCCGCTATTCCGGCTGGTTCAACGAAGGCTATTATCATTCTTTGCCGGACTCCGTCAAGCCGGACGAGTCGCTTGGAGGACGGAAAGGCTGGGAGAGGCTGCTCGCCTACGCGGAGGAGCGAAATATCGAGGTGTATCCCGACGTCGCGTTCCAGCGGGTTTATGTGAACGGCAAAGGCTTCAAGGCGACGAGGGACGGCGCCCGGTTCTTGAACCGGAAAGCGGCGAAACGTTACAAACAAGATCTCGTGACGACGAACCCGGAAGGGAGGGCCTATTACGTGCTGTCCCCGCGCAAGCTGGACGGCGTCGTAGACGGATTCCTGAAGAGCTATTCGTCATACGGGGCTTCGGGTTTATCCTTGCGCGATCTTGGCGAGGACCTAAATAGCGACATCCCTACGAAGGGGACGATCGACCGACAGGACGCAGCCGGCATAGCGGAGCAGAACATGGAGAAGTTTCGCGCGGCATCCGGCAACGTGATGATAAGCGGGGGAAATGCGTATGCTCTGCCGTACGCATCGACGATCGTGAATGCTCCGCTTACGAGCAGCGGCTTCAATATCGCCCCGGAGCAAATTCCGTTCTATTCGATGGTGCTCCATGGGTACGTCGATCTGGCGGGAGCGCCGCTTAATCACGGCCGCAATCAGGACAGCCGCGCCGCTCTGCTCAGAACGCTGGAGACGGGCTCGATTCTGTACTATCAATGGTTCTACGAGGAGCCGTCCGTCATCCGGGATACGAAGCTGAACTATCTCTTCTCCCCATACTACGCCAATTGGCTGGACGAAGCCGCGCAGCTATACAAGGAGACGAACGAGACGCTTAGGGAAGTGCGGGGCCAAACGATCGCGAATCATCGCAAGCTGGCGGACGGCGTCTATGAGACGACCTTCGAGAAGGGCCTGAGGATTATCGTAAATTACAAAAAAGAGGCGGTTACGGAGGGCGGGCTGACAATCGAAGCCCAAGGCTTCCGCGTAATAGGCGGTGAAGGCGTATGACGAGAAGGCGGATGAGTCTGCAGCAGAGAAAGGCGGCGCTAGGCATCATCTTTGTTGCGCCCTGGCTTTTCGGGTTTGTGATTCTATTCCTCATTCCTCTTTATGAATCGTTTCTGTACAGCCTGAATACACTCACGCTAGGCAAGGGCGGGTTCGATACGCAATACGCCGGATTCGCGTTCTATAAGGAGCTGTTCCGGTCTCACCCGACATTCACGCGCACGCTGCTGGAAGCCGTGAGCGACATCGTGATTAATGTTCCTTCCATCACGATATTCAGCTTGTTCGTCGCAACGCTAATTAACCAGAAGTTCAGGGGCAGAGTATTCGCCCGCTCCATCTTCTTCTTGCCGGTGCTGCTGGCCGCGCCCGTCCTGTCGCTGGAGAACAGCTCGCAGATGGCGTCCATCGCGTCTTCCGTCACTGGCGCATCAGAGGATGGGGGGCTCGCCTTTACGAGCTTCGAGCTGCAGAGGCTGCTGCTGGAGGCGGGAGTCGGCGGCGTTATCGTCGATTATGTGACAGGCTCGGTCGATCGGATTTACGAGGTGATTAGCTCTTCCGGCGTGCAGATCCTGATTTTCCTCGCCGCTCTGCAATCCATCTCGCCGTCGCTGTACGAGGCGGCCAAAATCGAGGGGACGACGGGCTACGAGGCGTTCTGGAAAATAACCTTTCCGATGATCAGTCCCATTCTGCTGACGAACGTCGTCTACACGATCGTGGACGCGTACAGCCGAAACGCGCTTAGCCAGATGATTACGGATACGGCGTTCCAATCGCTGAACTTCAGCTTAAGCGCCGCGATGGCGTGGGTTTATTTTATTGTGGTGGGACTGATCCTGCTGCTCACGACGACGTTGATCTCGCGCAAAGTATTCTATTACGACTAATGGATGAAGGAGGAGATTGGCGTGAAGCTTGCCGTTCGTACGCGCGCGGAAGTTTGGGCAGGGCGGGCCCGCCGCTTGCATCCCGTTAACTGGGCGAAGCATTGGAGCTGGGTAACGTTGCGCACGATCCTTGTCGTGGGGTTTTGTTTCGTCATTCTGTACCCTCTGTTCTTTAAGTTATCGGTTTCCTTCAAGGACAGGGTGGACATTTACGACACCACCGTCCTATGGATTCCGAAGCATTTCACATGGGAGACGATCCGCATCTCGTTCGAGGCGCTCAGCTATCCCAAGACGGCGCTTAACTCGCTGACGATCGCCGGCATATCGACGCTGCTGCAGGTCGTGTCCTGTTCGCTTGCGGCTTTCGGCTTCGCGCGGCTGCGCTTCAAGGGAAGCGGCATCCTGTTTGCGTGCGTCATCTTTACGATTATCGTGCCGGTGCAGACGATCATGATCACAACGTATTTGAACTACCGCTACTTCGATATTTTCGGCTTGGTGAAGCTGTTCACGGGACAGCAGGGCATCAACCTGCTGGACAGCTACTGGCCCTTTATTTTGCAATCCGTGACGGGCATGGGCATTAAGAGCGGGCTGTTCATCTTTATATTCCGCCAGTTTTTCCGCGGCATTCCTACGGAGCTGGAGGAGGCGTCCTACATCGATGGCTGCTCCGTCTTCCAGTCGTTTTACCGGATTATGCTGCCGAACGCGGTGCCTGCGATAGTAACCGTTATCCTCTTCTCGTTCGTATGGCAGTGGAACGACAATTATTTCGTATCTCTGTTCCTAACGTCCACGGATGTTCTGTCCACGAAGCTGCCCGTCATGTGGGCCTCCTTCTCGCTGACGGACCCCTTGTACGCTTATTTGGTCAAAAATGCCGGGGAGCTGCTCTTTATCGCCCCGATTGTGCTGCTTTATATGTTTGCGCAGCGTTATTTCGTGGAAAGCGTCGAGCGAAGCGGGCTTATCGGTTAATGTTACGGTTCCCGGCCGAATGCGATGTGCAGATGAGGAACCATTGGTTCTATAGCGACCACGACGAACATATGGTGAAAAGTCTGGATGAGCTGCTGGGACTTTATTACCTGTCAATTGACCGGGGAGCCAATCTGCTCCTGAACATCGGCCCGAACCGGGAAGGCTTATTGCCGCGGAAGGACAAGAAGCATTTGCTTGCGCTCGGTTCGGAGGTCATGCGAAGATTCAGCCATCCCATCGCAAGCTTTGATCATTGCGTGCTGGAGAACGGAACATGGTACTATGAGGCGGAACAGAGCCATCTGCTCGATCATATCGTCATCGAAGAGGATTTGACGCTGGGGGAAAGCGTGGAGTCGTTCGTCATCCGAGTCGTGACAGCCCATTCCGCAGCGGAGGTAACGGTATATGAAGGGCGGAATATCGGTCATAAAGCCATTATCCGGCTTCCTGCGGTGAAGATACGCGGCGTTATTCTCGACATAACGGAAAGCGAAGGCGAACCCGCCATCAGGTGCCTGTCGCTGCATTATGCCGGCGATGCGACCGGCCTTTAAGCGGCATAGAATGGGGACGGAAACGACATTTACAAACATCGGCGGCCTGTCGAACATGAAGATCGACAGGCCGTTTTTTGTGCGCTTGGCAGCGCACTCTACTAAGGAGTGAAAGTCTCCAGTACACCGCAGGTGGCGGAAGTACATAGCCGACACATAGTGCTTAGTCCGTGAGGATAGGTGCGGAGGA
>NZ_JAVFVT010000029.1 GCF_030929555.1 Paenibacillus sp. LHD-117
ATCAGATCCGCTCGACTTGCATGTATTAGGCACGCCGCCAGCGTTCGTCCTGAGCCAGGATCAAACTCTCCATAAAAGTGTTTGATAGCTCTAAAACGTTGTTGCTATTTCGATCATTAAAGCTTGCGAAGTGTTTTGCTTCGCAAAACTTTAGATCGGGCAGTTTCGCTCGTTGTTCAGTTTTCAAAGAACAATTTCTTGTCTTTCGTTTCTTGCGTGTCGGCCGTTTTTCTCATCGGCGACTTTTATAATATATCACGTTCGCCTAGTGAAATGCAAGTCCTTTTTTTCATTTTTTTCGAGAAAGTTTTCTGCCCCATAAAAGGACATAAATATACGCTTCCGCATGAAGCGGAAGCGTATGAGTTCAACTCTATTTTAATACTTCTTTGATATGCAATTGACGTTCGGTGGCTAGATTCACGATCTTGCCGTCAATCGAAACCCAAGGACGCGTAGGATGCGTACGATCCGAGAATACAATCTCGCCTACCCGGTCATCGCTCAGCCGTACAACCGTTCCATTATGGAACTGGGTTACTTTCTCTACGAACGTTCTCACATAACCCGGATCGAGCTTTCCGAACGCATCGCTCTGAATTTGTTCAAGTACGAGATAAGGAGAAACGGCTTTGCGATAGCCTCGATTCAATGTCATCGCATGGAAGATATCCGCGATACACACGATCTTCGCATACGGGTGAATCTGGCTAGCGTCGATACCTAGCGGATAACCCGTCCCGTCCACCTTCTCATGGTGCTGAAGAGCGGCGAGTTTAACGCCTTCGTTGAGAGCTGCGACATTCTTAAGCAATTGATAGCCCAGAACCGTATGACGCTTCATCTCCTCCAGCTCGTCCGCCAATAGCGGAGTAGGCTTGGAGAGAATGGATCTGTCGATGCGCACGTTCCCGATATCTTTGAGCAGACCCGCCAAGGCAACCTGCATCCAATCCTTCTGCGGGAGCCCTACCCACTGAGCGATCAAATAAGAAGTCATCGCGGAGGTTACGTTATTATGAAGCAGGTAATCCCGCTCTTGGAACATCCTTGGCGCAAAAGTGAGCACCTTATAATCGGCGATATAGCCAAGAAGCTTCTCGAGCTGGACTCGAATATCCATGATCGGCATGCCTTGCCCGGCAACATAGGTACTAAACAGTTTCCTTAGCACCTCGATCATCTTCTCATACTCCTGCTGTAAGGGAGTAGCTGGCTGCAAGCTCGGCGATGTTGGCTGTGCAGGCTGCCCTTCAACAGATTTCGAATCGCCGTTGCTATTCTCGACGACTACCGCAGGTACTAAGAAAGCTTGCAAAATATCCAGTTCCTTCGGAGTAATCACTTTTCCCTTGTGAAACAATAGGCCGCCAAGGGGGGTGAGAACATCTTCCCCGATCTTATCGCCTAGTTTTAGCTGCGCAACCGCTACTGCAACCATACCTGTCCCCTCCCCCATGAGCTAGAGTATACAAGATGTGTGTTGGATCTGAGCTGCTCGTGCCGTTCGTTATTCGGAGTCAGGAGCATCCGTCTCTTGCTCTTCTTCAGACGTTGCGCCTTCGCTCTCTTCGCTCCGCGCTACGCGAGTAACGGTAGCAACCGTGTCGTCCTCGCGCGTATTAATGAGCTTCACGCCTTGCGTATTCCGGCCCATCGTGGAGATTCCCTCCATGCTGGTACGAATCAGCGTGCCGAGAGCCGTCATGATCATCAGGTCCTCGTCGTTCTCTACGACCTTCAGCGAGACGATCGGTCCATTCTTGTCCGTCACGTTAAGCGTCTTGATTCCTTTGCCGCCGCGGTTCTGGATCCGATACTCTCCTACCGGCGTACGTTTGCCGTAGCCTTTGGACGTAACGATGAGCACATCTTTATCCGGTACGACGACGTCCATGTCGATGACGGTATCGTCATCGTCCAGGCCGATACCCTTCACGCCGGTTGCCGAACG
Source organism: Paenibacillus sp. LHD-117 (assembly GCF_030929555.1). Classification (GTDB taxonomy): domain Bacteria; phylum Bacillota; class Bacilli; order Paenibacillales; family Paenibacillaceae; genus Pristimantibacillus. The sequence goes on from NZ_JAVFVT010000029.1 coordinate 1,955, forward strand.
TCCCATGGAACGAACATCGTTCTCCGAGAACCGAATCGACATCCCCTGAGCGGTACCCATGATGATCTCTTGATTGCCATCCGTCAGCTTCACGCCGATCAGGTCGTCATCCTCGCGCAAGGAGATCGCGATCAATCCGACTTTGCGGATATTGATGTAATCGTCGAGAGGCGTCTTCTTAACGACGCCTTGTCTGGTCGCGAAGAACAGATAATGATCCGCATCGAAGGCTTGAACCGGGATAACCGCGTTAATCGTCTCGCCTTGCTCGATCTGAATCAAGTTGATGATCGGCGTTCCTCGAGCTGTACGGCTGAGATCCGGAATTTCGTAGGCTTTGAGCTTGTACACTTTGCCTTTGTTCGTGAAGAACAGCAAGAAGTGATGCGTGTTCGACACGAAGAGATGCTCAACGAAGTCATGCTCCTTGGTGTCCATGCCCACGACGCCTTTGCCTCCGCGCTTCTGGCTGCGATAAGTCGTAACCGGAAGACGCTTGATGTATCCGGAGTGCGTAATCGAGATGATGACGTCCTCGCGCGGAATCAGGTCCTCGTCCAAAATTTCTTCGTCGCTGGCCGTAATCTCCGTGCGGCGTTCGTCTCCGAACCGCTCTTTGATTTCGTTCAGCTCCGTGCTAATAATATCGAGCACCAGCTGCTCGTCCGCGAGAATCGCCTTGTATTCGGCAATCTTGGCCAAGAGCTCGGCGTATTCGGCTTCAATCTTGTCCCGCTCCAGTCCGGTCAGACGCTGCAGGCGCATGTCCAGAATCGCTTGCGCTTGCTCGTAGCTGAGCTGGAACCGGCCGATCAAACCTTCGCGCGCTTCTTCCGTCGTACGCGATCCGCGGATGAGGGCAATGACCTCGTCCAGGTTGTCCAAAGCGATCCTCAAGCCTTCCAAAATGTGCGCGCGCGCTTCGGCCTTCTTCAGGTCGTATTCGGTACGGCGGCGGATGACTTCGATCTGATGCTGCAAATAATGATAAAGCATGTCGCGCAGGTTCAGCGTCTTCGGCTCGCCGTTCACGAGGGCCAGCATGTTGATGCCGAAGTTCGACTGCAGCTGCGTATGCTTGTACAAGTTGTTCAGTACGACGCTCGGGTTTACGTCCCGGCGAAGCTCAATGACAACCCGCATGCCGTTGCGATCGGATTCGTCGCGCAGATCGGTAATGCCTTCGATCTTCTTCTCGCGTACGAGCTCCGCGATTTTCTCTACGAGTCTTGCTTTGATAACCTGGTAAGGAAGCTCGTGCACGAGAATTCGCGCCTTGCCGTTATGTTCTTCGATCGTCGCGCGCGCACGCATCGTAACCGATCCGCGACCGGTCAAATACGCTTGGCGGATGCCCGAAAGTCCCATGACATACGCGGCGGTCGGGAAATCCGGTCCCTTCACGTATTCCATCAGCTCAAGCGACGTAATTTCAGGATTGCGGATGAGCGCCTGCGCCCCGTCGATAACCTCGTTCAGGTTATGCGGCGGTATATTCGTAGCCATGCCCACGGCAATACCCGTTACCCCGTTCACCAGCAGGTTAGGGAAACGCGAAGGCAATACGACCGGCTCTTGTTCTTCGCCGTCATAGTTCGGTGCGAAGTCGATCGTTTCTTTGTTAATATCGCGAAGCAGCTCCATGGCCATTTTAGAAAGACGTGCTTCCGTATATCGCATGGCCGCCGCCATATCGCCGTCGATCGAACCGAAGTTGCCATGTCCGTCAACAAGCATATATCGCATGGAGAAATCCTGCGCCATCCTAACCATGGATTCGTAAACCGCGGAATCGCCGTGCGGATGGTACTTGCCGATGACTTCCCCTACAATTCTCGCCGACTTCTTGTGCGGCTTGTCCGGTGACATGCCAAGCTCCGACATCGCGTACAAAATACGACGGTGCACCGGCTTAAGCCCGTCCCGCACATCCGGTAACGCGCGGCTCACGATAATGCTCATCGCGTAGTCCATAAAGGAATCCCGCATCTCCGTGCCGATATCGCGGTCTGTCACTGACATTCGTTGTTCTTCCGCCATGCTTTACCTCCCTGACGTCATCTATCTGGTCAATCGTCAACCATTTCCATTACCGCATAAGAATCTGCTTCCGAAGTGGCTTTGCTTTGCAAAGCTGTAGGTCGCTCATCTAAGAGTTGCCTCGATATAGGCTTTATCATATTACTTTCACAAATCGGGCTTGCGTAAACCCGCAGGCGCTGCGGACGCTCCCTGCATTCAAAAAATAGGCCAATCGTTAAGCTCAGAACGCGAAAAATGGTCATAGATTAAATAGACCCAACTTTTATTATACCATTCATTCCAGAGTCTGTCTTGTGCTTGGACCGGAGCGGAACAGAAAAAACATTCGCGAAAACGCGGCCTTTTGCAGGCTATTCTGCGACATCCGATCATTTCGAGTTGCATCCCATAGAAAGAGGTGAACCCATTGGCCATTCGACGCGTGAGAAGCAAATGGGCGAAAACAAAAGTATTGCTGCGCTCTCCCAGGATGCATGCTTATATCCCTCACACGAAACGCTACGGCAAGGAATCCTTGTACCGCATGCTCCAGGATTACGAGATGGTCTACGTCAAGCCGATTAGCGGCACTTACGGGGACGGCGTTATCCGCGTGGAACGATTAAACGATCCGGCAGAGGGCTACAGGTACCAGATCGATACGACGTCCCGCACCGTATCGTCCTTCGAAGCGCTCTACCAAGCCTTGCAGCGTTATGCCAGCCGGAAAGGCTACATCGTGCAGAAAGGCATAGACATGCTGAAGCATCGCAACCGGAGATTCGACCTTCGCGTCATGGTGCAAAAAAACTTAAACAACAAATGGGAGACTTCGGGCATTATCGGGAGATTGGCTCATCCGCGCAAGATTATTACGAACTATCATAGCGGCGGAACGTTGATGGCATTGGAGAAGCTGATGTCCGACCACCAAGCTGCAGCCGAGACAAACGCACTCAAGGCCAATATCCGGAAGCTAGGCGTCAGAATCGGCAAGCAGCTTGAGGCCGCTTACCCGGGCTTGAAAGAGCTTGGCGTCGACGTTGCGCTCGACACGAAATTCCATCCTTGGATCCTTGAGGTCAATACGAAGCCGCATCCCTATGTCTTCAACAAGCTGGCCGATAAAACAATGCATCGAAGAGTAACCCGATACGCAGCTGCCTATGGCGGCATTAAGCGCAAATGTTCATGGAGCAAAAAATAAAGCAGCCACCTTCATTCGGGTGGCTGCTTGCCTAATTAAATATCCAGATTCGCGTATCTGGCGTATTTCTGTATGAATTCCCGCCGCGGCTCGACGTTGTCTCCCATTAGCGTATCGAAGATCGTATCCGCCTCGATCGCGTCCTGGATCGATACCTGCAGCATGGAACGGCTCTCGGGATCCATCGTCGTCTCCCATAGCTGGGTCGCGTCCATCTCTCCCAAACCTTTGTAACGCTGGATGTTCACTTTCACGCCTTCGCCGAATTCCGCAATGATTTGATCGCGTTCCTTCTCCGTAAGCGCGTAACGGACAACCTTGTTCCGCTCGATCTTGAAGAGCGGCGGCTGCGCGATATAGATAAAACCGGCTTCGATGATCTCCCTCATGTAGCGATAGAAGAAGGTCAGCAGCAGCGTGCGAATATGCGCGCCGTCGACGTCGGCGTCCGTCATGATGATGATCTTGTGGTAACGCGCCTTCGCGATGTCGAAGTCGTCGCTAATACCGGTGCCGAGCGCTGTAATGATCGCCCGAATCTCGGCATTGCCGAGAATGCGGTCGAGACGTGCCTTCTCCACGTTCAAAATCTTGCCGCGCAGCGGCAGGATGGCTTGGAAGTGGCGGTCGCGGCCTTGTTTGGCGGAGCCGCCGGCCGAGTCGCCTTCGACGATGTACAGCTCGCTGATCGCCGCGTCCTTCGACGAGCAGTCCGCCAGCTTGCCCGGCAGCGAGCCTACTTCGAGCGCGCTCTTCCGGCGCGTCAGCTCGCGTGCTTTGCGTGCCGCTTCGCGCGCGCGGGCAGCTTGCAAGCCTTTGTCCACGATTCTACGCGATACGCCGGGATTCTCTTCGAGGAATTCCTGAAACTTCTCCGCGAAGAAAGATTCCACGATGCCGCGAACCTCGCTGTTACCGAGCTTCGTCTTCGTTTGTCCCTCGAACTGAGGTTCCGGAATCTTCACGGAAATAATCGCCGTCAGCCCTTCCCGGACGTCGTCGCCTGAGAAGTTGGAGTCGTTTTCCTTGATCAGGTTCATCTTCCGCGCGTAGTCGTTGATAATCCGCGTCAGTGCGCTCTTGAAGCCGGATTCGTGCGTGCCGCCTTCATGCGTATTGATATTGTTCGCGAAGGAATAAATATTCTCCGTGTAGCTGTCGTTATATTGCAGCGCGACTTCGACGTGGATATGATCCTTGGCGCCTTCCACGTAGATCGGCGCTTCGTGCAGCGCCTCGCGGTTGCGGTTCAAATAGTTGACGAACTCGATGATGCCCCCTTCGTACTTGAAGGAGTTCGATACGCCCGTGCGTTCGTCGGTCAGCGTAATCTCGATGCCCTTGTTCAGGAACGCCAGTTCGCGGATCCGCGACTGAAGCGTCTCGTAGTCGTAAACCGTCGTTTCCGTGAAGATCTCGGGATCCGGCTGGAATGTTACCGTTGTGCCCGTCTCCTGTGATTCGCCCACGACCTTGATATCATATTGCGGAGCGCCTCTGCGGTATTCCTGCTGATAGAGGTTTCCCTCGCGCTTGACTTGCACGATGACGGATTCGGACAAAGCGTTCACAACCGACACGCCTACGCCGTGCAGACCGCCGGACACCTTGTAGCCTTCGCCGCCGAACTTGCCGCCGGCATGAAGGACAGTCATTACGACCTCCAGCGTCGACTTCTGCAGCTTCGCGTTCATGCCGACCGGAATGCCGCGACCGTTGTCGATGACGGTAATGCTATTATTTTCATGAACGATCACATCGATCTTGTTGCAATAACCGGCCAGCGCTTCGTCGATACTGTTGTCGACGACTTCCCATACGAGATGGTGAAGTCCTTTGCCGCTGGTGGAGCCGATATACATCCCCGGACGTTTGCGGACGGCCTCCAAACCTTCGAGAACCTGTATCTGACTCTCGTCATACGTATGCTGTTCCAAAGACATGCAAGCTCACTGCTCCTCTCGACTGCTCTTCCTGTTCGTTATCCATTCGCCGCAAAATGATGCGCTCGTTTCTTGAGTGTAGAGGATGAGATAGGCGAATAATAAATTTTTTTCTTCGTAACCACGATGGACTTCGGCTCTTCTTCGCCGATCGTCTCCACGTCCTTGCGCTTATGGGCACCCGCGACGAATTGTTTGGACAGCTTGGAGGATTGCTCGATAGATATATCAAAGATGGCAACTAGCTCTACGGCCCTGATGATCTTCTCTCCGCCCAGATGAATATACATGCCTTCCCCCGCCTCTCCTAAAGCCCAATTTTGATCACGAAGCATCCAAAGACCGGGCTTGTGGAATGCCTACTCATACGGTCACTCTGCCTTCGCGCACATAATAGATACCGGCATCGTGGAGTTTGCTCGTGTTGACGCTCTCCAGGCCGGTTGTTGTAATAAAGGTCTGCACCTTGCTTTGGAAGGTTTCTATGAGCTGCGTCTGCCGATTCTGATCCAGCTCCGACAATACGTCGTCGAGCAAGAGCAGGGGATATTCCCCAATCTCCTCATGGATCAGCTCGATCTCGGCCAGCTTCAGCGATAAGGCCGTGGTGCGCTGCTGCCCCTGCGAGCCGAATACATGGGCTTCCTTGCCGTTGATGAAGAAAGCCAAATCGTCGCGATGAGGTCCGGCGAGCGTAACGCCTCTCCGAATCTCCTGATCTTTCACTTGTGTTAACTTTAACATAAATTGATCAAATAAAACAGGTTCATCTTGCGTGGCGTCCGTATCGAAGGATGGCCGGTACTCGATGGTCAGCTTCTCGGAGCCGTTCGTGATGCCGGCATGAATTTGTTCCGCATAGATTTGCAGTTTATGTATAAAGTGTTTCCTCTTTTTCATGATTTTAACACCTAGCTCGGCTAGCTGCATGTTCCATACTTCCATCATCGTCGCGTTGACGCTGCCTGGTCCTGCGCCCTTCAAGTAGTTGTTGCGCTGTTGGAGCACCTTGCCGTATTGCTGCAGCGTATACAGATAACCGGGCTGCACCTGTCCGATCTCCATGTCGAGGAATCGGCGGCGCACGCCCGGCGTGCCTTTCACTATCTCGAGATCTTCCGGCGCGAACATGACGACGTTGACCGATCCGATGAAGTCGCTCAGCTTGCGCTGCTCCAGCCCGTTAATCTTCGCCTTCTTGCCCTGCGAGGAGAAGAGAAGATCGAGGGTGATGGCGCCGTAACGTTTGTCTACCGCCCCCGATATCCGTGCGGAGTCTCCTTGCCAGCCGATCAGTTCCTTGTCCTTGGAAGTCCGATGCGACTTCGACAAGGCAAGCACGAAGATTGCTTCGAGCAGATTCGTTTTGCCTTGGGCATTCGGTCCGAGGAAAACGTTTACTTGATTCGACGTAGCCAGCTCGAGGCTGGCGTAATTTCGATAATTTTGCAATTCGATATGTGTCAGAAACACGATTCGACCTCCCGGTCCCTACGCGAATTCACGCGCAACGACAAATGTGCCGCAGCCTTCGACTTCCACTTTGTCGCCCGCGTACAGCTTGCGGCCCCGGCGGTTATCCACTTCCCCGTTTATGTGGATAACGGTCTCCAGCAAGAAAAATTTCGCTTGTCCACCTGTGGATATACAATCCGCCAGCTTCAGAAACTTCCCTAATTCGATATATTCCGTCCGAATCGGTATCTCTTTCATCCTCTTCGCTTCCTTTCGGGCTTTCCTGGGATTAACTTGTCGTGCGGTAAGGCAAAATGACGTACATGCTGTACGGATGATCCATCGGACGCACGATAATCGGCCTCATCGCGCCCGTGAATCCGATGAACAATTGTTCGCTGTCAATGACTTTCAGCACATCCAGCATATATTTTGAGTTAAATGCGATGCGGAGCGGATCTCCCGTCATTTGTTTCGCGTCCAGCTGCTCCGTTACGCGTCCGAGCTCGGTGGAACTGGACGAAATTTCGATCATTCCGTCCTCCATTGTCGAGAGCCGGACGATATTCGTTTTTTCTTCGCGGGACATGAGATAGGCGCGGTCGATCGCATCCATGACGTTCCGGGTATCGAGGACGAGTTCTGTTTCGAACACTTGCGGAATAATCTTGGAAGTATCGGGATACGTGCCGTCCAGAATCCGGGTATAGAACAGAATGTTGTCGACCTTGAACAACACCTGGTTGTCGGCCACGACGACGTCGACGAGCGTATTCTGGTCGGGAATTAGACGCGACAATTCGTTTAGCGTCTTCGCCGAAATGACGATGTTGCTAAAGCTCAGGTCGGAATCGACTTTTGTCGTTCGGCTTGCAAGGCGATGTCGGTCCGTCGCCACAAACTTCAGTTCGCCTTCGTGCAAATTCCAAAGCACGCCCGTCAGAATCGGCGTTTGTTCGCTTGTCGAAGCGGCCAGAATCGTCTGTCTAATCATCGATTTGATCAAATCGCCAGGAATTTGAAGCACGTCGTTCTGTTCGATGGACGGAAGCACCGGGAATTCCTCAGGGTCGAGACCCACCATCTGGATCTCGGTCGAGCCGGAACGGATGATCGTTTGGAACTGGCTGCTTACGTCGATCATGACTTGGTCGGAAGGCAGCTTCTTGACGATTTCGACAAAAAATTTGGCCGGCAGCACTACGCTTCCGGGTTTGTCGACTTGCGCGATTATCGTATCTCCTTGTTCTACGGAGATAAAGCTCTGAATAGATATATCAGTATCGCTGGCTGTTAGCGTTACGAATTGATGGTTCACGTCGATCTTGATGCCGCCGAGAATCGGAATGGCCGGACGAGCGGAGACGGCTTTGGCGACTTGTTGGATCGCATCGTTTAGTTCGTTTTTGGAGATCGTAAGTTTCATTTCGTCACCTGTTTCTACAAGATTTTTAGGCGATAGCCGCAAACGACGAAGTCGTTAAATATAGGTATTATTTTAAAAGATTTTTAGTAGACGTAGTAGTAGGGGCCCTGAATATGTGGATAACCCCATTTAACGCTGATAAAGCAAGCCTATCCACATGTGCATAGCGTGTGCATAGGCTTGCTTAGTTGTTCACATTTGATTTTTTACTTTTTCAGTCAAATTCTGAATGATCTTGTACAGCTCTTGGTCAATCTTCAGTTGCTGCGTAATTTTCTCGTGGGCGTGTATGACGGTCGTATGGTCGCGTCCTCCGAACGCCTCGCCGATCTTCGGCAAGGAATAGTCGGTCAGCTCTCTGGAGAGGTACATTGCGATCTGTCTTGGATAGGCAACCGCTTTGGTCCGTTTCCTTGCCTTGAACTCCTCCATGCGAAGCCCGTAGAATTCCCCGACTTTTACCTGAATGTCCTGTATTGTAATCATGCGCGGCCGGCTGGAAGGAATAATGTCCTTGAGCGCTTCCGCTGCCAAGTGCGACGTGATGTCGGCGTTAATGAGCGAAGAATAGGCGACGACCCGGATCAGCGCGCCTTCCAGCTCGCGTATGTTCGTGTCGATCTGATTGGCGATGTAGTTCATCGCTTCGTTCGGGATATCCAAATTCTCGGCTTTCGCTTTCTTGCGGAGAATGGCGATGCGCGTCTCCAGATCCGGAGGCTGAATATCGGTGATGAGACCCCATTCGAACCGGGAACGGAGGCGATCCTCCAGCGTGGGGATCTCTTTCGGCGGTCGATCGCTGGAAATGACGATCTGCTTGCGTTCTTCATGCAAGGCGTTAAAGGTATGGAAGAACTCTTCCTGCGTTTGTTCCTTGCCCGCCAGGAACTGAATATCGTCGATCAGCAGGACGTCGATGTTACGGTATTTCGTTCGAAAACTCTCGCCCTGGCTGTCCCTGATGGCGTTAATGAATTCGTTCGTAAATTTCTCGGAAGAAATATAGAGAACCCTCGTATTCGGGTTATGGTCCATAATGTAGTGCCCGATCGCATGCATTAAGTGCGTCTTGCCAAGCCCGACGCCGCCGTATAGGAACAGCGGATTATACGCTTTGGCCGGCGCTTCCGCGACCGCGAGCGATGCAGCGTGCGCGAATCGGTTGTTTGCACCGATGACGAACGTATCGAACGTATACTTCGGATTCAGCATATGGGTATGGGGTTCATCGGACGAGACGTGATGGTGAACCTGTTTCGGCGGGAATACGATGCTCTGTTCGGCCGACTTCGGTTCATCGATGGAGAATCGCACGTCGATCTGCCTTCCGAGGAATTCGTACAGCGTCGTCCTGATCAGCTTCGTATAACGACCTTCCAGCCATTCTGCGGCAAATGTGGTCGGCGCGGTAACTTCAAGCACGGAATCATCGACGAAAGAAGCTTTGGTCGCTTTGAACCAAGTGTCAAAGCTGGGTTTGCTAAGCTTCGTTTGGATGATTGACAATACTTGTTGCCATAAGTCATAAGTATGGCTGTCCACAGACTGTCACTCCTTATCTTCTATCGCCCAAAGGCGGGGCCCGCGCGGAAACTTGTCGAATACCTATCTTTATGCACGAAAATATCCACATTCTGACGGATATTTGAGAAGTGAGTTATAAATAGGGGATAATTTTGTTCACAATGTTATCCACAGGCTGTTAATAATTTAGCGCGGAATTGATGCTCATCCACAACGAAAACATATCCATCATAGCAAAAGATGCCTTATATTTCAACGGATTTGCTTATATTATCCACATACTCAAGAGCTTGTGTATAAAAGTTATCGACAACACTAGATATTGTTTATATCTTGTTAAGAATTCGACAAAGTTCGATTAAGCCGCCGAAATTCTGTCCACATGTTATTAGTTTCGGACGAACGGGGATGATTCATTCATTTATCCACAGCTGAAAAACGAAAAGATTTGGCAACGGCTCCCCCGGGGACCGAACATTGACTTTTGCCCGGCTGCGTGGTTTAATAGTAAAAGCGTATTTTTATGTAAGATCGCGGCGGTTGCCGCTCAACGTTTCGATTCACATGTAATATAGGAGGTGCAGCATAAATGAGACCTACATTTAAACCGAATGTAAGCAAACGTGCTAAAGTGCATGGCTTCCGCAAGCGGATGAGCACGAAGAACGGTCGCAAAGTTTTGGCGGCTCGTCGTCAAAAAGGTAGAAAAGTACTGAGCGCGTAAGCAGAAGACCACGTCTGGTGGTCTTTTTTTTTGCTCGCATTTAGAGCTGCGCCCATTTGGAAATACTGATGAGAACGAAGAAGGAACGGTGGATATCAGACGTGCGTAGAAAATTGCGTCTTCGCAGCCGCGAAGATTTCAATCGGATCTATCGGGGTGGCAAGTCGTTCGCGAACGGCCAATTCGTCGTATACTGGTCGAGGCAGAAGATCGCCGATCCGTTCCGGCTCGGCGTGTCGGCCAGCAAAAAAATCGGCAACGCCGTCATGCGCAACCGGATGAGGCGTATGGTGAAGGAAATCGTACGGCATATGGAGGACCGGATCGTGCCGGGGACAGACTTCATTTTAATTGTAAGAAAGCCCGCGACGGCCATGAAGCTGAGAGAGATGGAGAAGAGCGTGGGACATGTGCTTAAGAAAGCCGGTTTATTGAAGAAAACCGACTGATCGGGCAGGAGTTCGAACGCGTTTGCATGCGATTCGGAATACGTTCGGCCCGCCTCGAATGAAAGCGCCGCGATTTGCTGGAAGCAGCCGCCGACGCTTGAAATATAGGAAAGTATATGATTTGCCATACTTTCTCTATATTTCTCGGAATGAAACTTACCGCGCCGCCAAAGGACGGCGACAGCCATTTCACCTTGTTTATTTGTGTTATAAATTATGGTATAGTCTATCTTGGAATAGAACTATGCAGAAGCTCTCAGAGAGGAGATTTAATGTTGTTTCGGAATTCAAAACGAAAATGGCTTCTAGTGCTTGGCCTGGTCATGATGATTGGCCTGCTTGCAGGTTGTGCTCCGGCCGATCATACGATGGACACGCCCGATTTGCTTAAGGGTAACTTCTGGGAGAAAAACGTCGTTTATTATTTCGCCATTACGCTTGATGCTTTCGCGAGGTGGATGGGCGATTCCTACGTCCTGGCGATCTTGCTTCTGACGATTATCGTGAGGACGCTTATTCTGCCGTTGACGCTGAAGCAATACCGCAGCTCCAAGGCAATGCAAGCGCTGCAACCTCAAATGGCGGATATTAAAAAGAAATATAAAGATAACCCGCAGAAGCAGCAAGAAGAGACGATGAAGCTGTTCCAAACGCACGGCGTGAACCCGATGGCTGGATGTCTTCCGCTGATCGTGCAGATGCCGGTATTCATCGCGCTTTACAATGCGATTTATTGGAATAAGGATATTCGGACCGAAGAGCTGTTCGGCTTCGGGCTCGGAGAGCCAAGCCCATGGTACTTCCTGCCGGTGCTTGCCGCGCTTACGACGTTCGTTCAGTCGAAGATGATGCAGAAGCAGCAGACGCAGCAGATGCCTGGCATGGGAATGATTCTGACGATTTTCCCGGTGCTCATCTTCGTCATGTCGATGTCGTTCCCGGCCGCATTGCCGCTGTACTGGGTATTCAGCAACACGTATACCATCGTTCAAAACTATTTCCTGTACGTACGTTCATCTGACAAGGGTAAGAAGGAGGTCCTTGCGAAATGAAGAAAATCGTTGCATCGGGCAAGACGATAGACGATGCTGTGCGTAATGGATTGTCACAATGGCAAGTAACGGAAGACCGTGTTAAGGTTGTCGTGCTGGAACAGCCGTCGAAAGGGTTGTTCGGACTGATCGGAGTGAAGGAAGCAAAGGTGGAGCTGGAGCTTATTCCGGATCCGCTGGCGGAAGCCGAGCAGTTCCTTACCGAAGTGGCGCGTACAATGGGACTTTCAGTTCAGATCGATCGCAAGCAAACGAAAGAAGGCTTCTATCTGTCCGTATCGGGCAGCGGAGACCTAGGCATGCTGATTGGACGCCGGGGAGGCACGCTCGACGCGTTGCAGTACCTGGTGAATATTGTGGCCAACCGTTATTCAGACAGTCATCTTCGAATCGTCCTTGATGCAGAGGATTTTCGCGAACGCCGTCGCAAGACATTGGAAGAGTTATCCGACCGTCTGGCGGGGCGTGTCATCCGCACGAGAAAAGAAGTTGTTCTCGAGCCAATGTCGCCGCATGAACGCAAGGTCATCCATTCGCAGCTTCAGAACCATCCCAAAGTAAGGACGTTCAGCAAAGGCGACGAGCCCAATCGGCGCGTAGTCATTGCTTTGAGGTAATGCGAAGTCTTACCAAGTCTTACCTTCAACCATACCGATATAACCGATTCGCAGCAATGGCTTCCAAGGTCATTGCTGTTTTTCCATTCTGCATGAGAAACATGAAGAGGTGCTGATTGAACATGATTCATGATACGATTGCCGCGATTTCCACCGCTGTCGGGGAAGGCGGGATTGCGATCATTCGGGTAAGCGGACCGCAAGCGATTAGCGGAATCGCTCGAATTTTTTCATCCAAAATAAGTCTGAACGATGCGGAATCGCATACGGTGCATTACGGGTATATCGTCGATCCCAGCTCCGGCGAGAAAGTTGAAGAAGTGCTCATCACGCTGATGCGAGGCCCACGTTCGTTCACTGCGGAGGATGTCGTCGAAATCAATGCGCACGGCGGCGTCATAGCGGTGAAGAAGGTGCTCGACATTGTGCTGCTGCAGGACGATATTCGTACCGCGGAGCCTGGGGAGTTCACGAAGAGGGCATTCCTCAACGGGCGTATCGACCTGATGCAGGCGGAGGCCGTCATCGACTTGATCCGTTCGAAGTCGGATCGGGCATTCTCGGTGGCGCGTAAACAAGCGGAAGGCGTTCTGTCGAAGAAGATTAAGGCGCTGCGCCAGACGGTCATCGAACTTTTGGCCCATATCGAGGTCAATATCGATTATCCGGAGCATGATGTCGAAGAAATGACGAGCGCGTATATTCGCGAACAGTGTCAGCTTGCGATCGGCGAAATCGACAAACTGCTAAAAACGGCGAATGAAGGCAAAATATTGCGTGAGGGGATTATGACGGCCATTGTCGGAAGACCGAATGTCGGCAAATCTTCGCTTATGAACGTGTTGACGCAGGAGAACAAAGCGATCGTGACGGATATTCCGGGTACGACGAGGGATGTCATCGAACAATTCGTTACGCTGAACGGGATACCGCTGCGCTTGCTCGATACGGCAGGCATTCGGGAGACAAGCGATGTGGTGGAGCGAATCGGCGTGGAAAGGTCGCGCGACGCGCTTCAGGAAGCGGATCTCATTTTGTTCGTGCTGAATTACAATGAACCGCTGCAATCGGATGATCGGCAGTTGCTGGAGCAGCTCGAAGGACGATCGGTCGTGGCGATCATTAACAAAACCGATTTGCAAGGGTTTTTGGAGCTTGATGAAGTAGAGCGTTACGTGCCGTCTGATCGCATTGTGCGCATGTCCGTTTTGGAGGAACGCGGGCTCGATGGATTGGAATCGACAATAAGCGAGATGTTTTTCGAAGGTCAGTTAGAGGCGAATGATCTGACTTATGTCAGCAACGTTCGACATATATCGCTGCTGAAGCGAGCGAAGCAATCACTGGAAGATGCGATCGATGCTACTTATTCGGGTATTCCGATTGATGTGATACAGATTGATGCAAGGCTCGCATGGGAGTCGCTTGGCGAAATATTGGGCGATGAAGCGGGGGATTCGCTGATTGATCAAATTTTTTCTCAGTTTTGTCTTGGAAAGTAGGAGGGATCCATAATGGGATATGTGGCAGGTGAATTTGATGTTATCGTCATCGGAGCGGGGCATGCGGGCTGCGAGTCTGCGCTTGCTTCGGCTAGAATGGGCTGCGAGACGCTGCTCTTGACGATCAATTTGGACATGGTTGCGTTTATGCCATGCAATCCTTCGATCGGCGGTCCGGCGAAGGGTCATGTCGTGCGCGAGATCGACGCGTTAGGTGGAGAGATGGGACGCAATATCGACAAAACGTTTATCCAAATGAGGATGTTGAACACCGGGAAAGGACCGGCCGTTCACGCGCTTCGCGCGCAAGCCGACAAGTTCTCTTATCAACATTTGATGAAGAAAACAATCGAAGAAACGCCGCATTTGACGCTTCGGCAGGGAATGGCGGAAGAGCTGATCGTGGAGGATGGCAAGTGCGTGGGCATCGTCACGAAATCGGGCGCGGAGTATAGGGCGAAAGCCATTGTTGTCACTACTGGCACCTATCTGCGTGGCAAAATCATCATGGGTGAGCTGATGTACGAGAGCGGACCGAACAATCAACAACCGTCCGTCCGTTTGTCCGCCAGCTTGAAGGAGCATGGCTTGGAGCTGATCCGCTTCAAAACCGGCACGCCTCCGCGGGTGCATAAGGATACGATCGATTTCTCCAAAACGGAGATTCAACCCGGCGACGAGAAACCGAAATTTTTCTCGCATGAGACGGAGTCGTCCGATAATGAGCAACTGCCGTGCTGGCTGACGTATACGTCGGAAGATACGCATCGCATTATTAACGACAATCTGCATCGTGCGCCGATGTTTTCTGGTGCTATCGAAGGGACAGGACCGCGTTATTGCCCGTCCATCGAAGACAAGATCGTTCGTTTCGCGGACAAACCAAAACATCAGATTTTCTTGGAGCCGGAGGGCAAGCACACCTCCGAATATTATGTACAAGGGTTATCGACCAGCATGCCGGAAGACGTACAACTCAGCATTTTACGTTCAATTCCAGGATTGGAAAAAGTTGAGATGATGCGCACCGGTTACGCAATCGAATACGATGCGGTTATCCCCACTCAGCTATGGCCATCGCTGGAGACAAAGGTGATTGACGGCTTATTCACAGCTGGACAAATCAACGGCACTTCCGGGTACGAGGAAGCGGCAGGGCAAGGCATTATTGCAGGCATTAACGCCGCGCGCAAGGTGCAGGGGAAAGAAGCGGTTATCATCGGTCGTTCCCAAGGTTACATTGGTGTCATGATCGATGACCTGGTGACCAAAGGCACGAATGATCCTTATCGTTTGCTGACTTCGCGTGCCGAATACCGACTATTGCTTCGCCATGATAATGCCGATCTGCGTCTCACGCCGGTAGGCCACGAAATCGGATTGATCACGGAAGAGCGTTACGAGAAGTTCTTGAAGAAAAAAGAGTTGGTGGAGCAAGAGGTTGAACGTCTTCGTAGTACGAAGGTGAAACCAGAAGAGATGGAGAACGTACTTCTGGAAGCGGGATCCGCTCCGATGACGCAGGGCGGAGATGTATTGTCGTTGCTTCGCAGACCGGAAGTGACCTATGCGATGCTGGAGACCGTCGTCCCTTCACCTTATGATTTGACGGAAGAAATGAAGGAGCAAGTCGAGATTCAAATCAAATACGCCGGTTATATCGAGAAGCAGCTGCTACAAGTCGAGCGTCTTAACAAGATGGAGAAAAAGAAGATCCCCGACGATATCGATTATGGGGATGTTCGCGGATTGGCTTCCGAAGCGAAACAGAAGCTTGGCGTGATCCGCCCATTGTCGATCGGCCAGGCATCACGGATCGCTGGCGTAACGCCTGCCGATATTTCCATCCTGCTTGTTTATATGGAGCATTATAATCGCGTAACCGCGGCAAGAAAGTCAGGGGCTTAAATGGATACAACAACGACTTGGTTTATCGAAAAGCTGGGGGAGAAGGGGATAGCCCTTTCCTCCCGACAGCTTGAGCAGTTTGAAGCCTACTACGAAATTTTGGTGGACTGGAACGAACGAATGAATTTGACCGGAATTACCGAGCGCAATGCCGTTTACGAAAAACATTTTTACGATTCGGTTTCGCTTTCTTTTTTTGTGGATATCGATAAAGTGAATAACATTGCCGACATCGGTTCGGGCGCCGGATTTCCCAGCATTCCTCTTAAGATTTGTTTTCCCCATTTGAAGGTTTTAATCGTAGATTCCTTAAACAAACGTATTTCATTCCTGAACGCTTTGGTTGAACGATTGGGATTATCCGATGTCGAGTGCGTCCATGGCCGTGCGGAAGATATCGCACGGATGCCGCAATACCGGGATCGTTATGACCTTGTTACTGCCCGAGCGGTTGCACGACTGAATGTACTGAATGAATTTTGTTTGCCATTCGTTCGGCCAGGCGGCAATTTCGCGGCGATGAAAGGTTCGCAGTCTCAAGAAGAAGTAAAAGAAGCAGCCTTCAGCCTTAAGGAGCTAAAAAGCAAGGTGTTGCGTGAGCATGGCATGGTGCTGCCGAACGAAGGTTCCGAACGACATATTATTGTTGTCGAGAAACTAGGAGAAACGCCACGCAAATATCCTAGAAAAGCTGGGGTTCCGTTGAAACAGCCTCTCGCCTAATCAAATGACCAGTATTCAAATTCTGAGCGTTCAGAAAACAGAAATCCTGTTGCGATAAATAAGTTCTGACGCTCGTACATACCAGAGTTGATTCTATTTTTTGAGATTGTTTAACTCCTCCTAGTAGTTTTAGTAGGATGTTACTTCAATAAGTGGCCAAAGAGCTTGAGATGAAGCACAAAGGGGAGTCGCCAGAGTCGGCAACCGGCGGCGTTCTTACGGAAAAAATGTTTCACGTGGAACATATTTACCGTCATAAGTAGTTTCACAGTTAATTCTGTAGACAATAGAAACTAGATTTGAGAGGCTCCAATTGGCCGACAGCCTACTTTGATTGTGTTGATGTAGACCACTCATCCATGTTGTTCAAGGAAGTAGATTTGTCACAACTTGTCCATGTAAATGACTATGTAAATCTACTGTCAAGCAGGATTTCAATTGAAGAGAGTCGAATTATAAGGTAAAGGTTACAATACTCTCAGATAGCTGGGAAGTCTATCGCGCGATATCGCGAATAGATTTATCACATGATCGGGTGGTAGTCATCGATGAAAGAACAATTTTCCCGTCTGTTCGGCTTGTCCGAGCAGCGCTCTACACAAGAAGAAGTGCGGCAAATATCGATTCATGAAATTGATACGAGTCCATTTCAGCCTCGTACCTTGTTTGATGATGACCGTATAGAAGAATTATGCCAAACGATCAAGACGCATGGCGTTATTCAGCCTATCGTTGTTCGAATGCGAAATAATCGCTATGAGATCATTGCGGGTGAACGCCGTTGGCGCGCGGTAACGAAGCTAGGGTATGAGACGATTCCGGCTATCGTGCGCGAATTCAACGATTCGCAGACTGCTTCAATTGCGCTTATTGAGAACTTGCAGCGCGAGAATCTGACGGCTATCGAAGAAGCGGTTGCTTATCAAAAGCTGATCGAACTGCATCAATTAACGCAGGAAAGTTTAGCTCAACGATTAGGGAAAAGCCAATCGACTATCGCGAACAAGCTTCGTTTGCTGATGCTTCCTGATTCGGTTAAAGGTTCTTTAATGGAAAGAAAAATTTCGGAGAGACATGCGAGAGCACTATTATCGCTAGATTCGGAAGAGCTCCAACAGCGGGTACTCGAAGAAATTATTACGAAGGACTTAAACGTAAAACAAACCGAAGTTCGAATCGCATTCTTGAACGAATCGAACAAAAACAAAAAGGTGAAACGAATCTCCTTTACGAAGGATGTTAGGCTTGCACTGAATACGATTCGTCAATCGATCGACATGGTTTCGGGATCCGGATTAAAGATCAAAACAAATGAAAAGGATCATGAAGATCATTATGAAATTGTGATTCAGATCCCTAAACGGTAAGCGAGTATTAAACTTGCGACAATTCTATTGCAGGATGCCTCAAATTAGAAATTAGATTTCTATCACAGATCTATTTAATCCATTCTTCTGTGGTATAATAGATCGAATATATACCGATTATCTGCCGCCTTCCGTGAAGGCGGCGATGCCATTTGTACAAAAGTTTCACACATGAGGTGAATTAGAATTGTCGAAAATTATTGCAATAGCCAATCAGAAGGGCGGGGTCGGCAAGACGACAACGTCCGTTAATCTAGCAGCTTGTCTAGCATCGATCGGGAAAAAGGTGTTGTTAGTCGACATCGATCCACAGGGAAATACGACAAGCGGACTTGGTATTAACAAAGCAGATGTCCCCAATTGTATTTATGACGTATTAATTAATGAAGTGCATCCGAAAGATGCGATGGTCGAGACGAATGTCCCAGGTCTGACGGTCATTCCGGCTACGATTCAACTGGCAGGAGCGGAGATCGAGCTAGTACCTACGATTTCTCGCGAATTGCGATTGAAGAAGTCGCTTCATATGGTGAAGAACCAATTCGATTACATCTTAATTGATTGCCCGCCGTCTCTCGGTATTCTTACGATTAACTCTCTGACAGCGGCTGATTCGGTATTGATTCCGATCCAATGCGAATATTATGCGCTGGAAGGATTAAGCCAATTGCTTAATACCGTTCGTCTAGTGCAGAAACATTTGAATACATCACTACAGATTGAAGGCGTTCTCTTAACGATGTTGGATGCTCGTACGAATCTCGGAATCCAAGTCATTGAAGAAGTGAAGAAGTATTTCCAACAAAAGGTGTATCAAACGATTATTCCTCGTAACGTTCGATTGAGCGAGGCGCCTTCCCATGGTCAGGCCATTATCACATACGATCCAAAATCCAAAGGTGCAGAAGTTTATCTTGAACTTGCGAAGGAAGTGGTTATGTATGAGCAAGCGGCTAGGTAGAGGTCTTGACGCGTTAATCCCGTCTCTTTCCGTCAACGATGATGATAAAGTAGTTGAGATTTCGCTCACACAGCTTCGTCCGAACCCTTATCAACCACGGAAAACTTTCGACGAAGATTCGATTAAAGAATTAGCCGAATCGATCAAACAACATGGCGTCATTCAGCCGATTATTGTTCGTTCCGTACTAAAAGGTTACGAAATCATCGCTGGTGAACGACGATTCCGGGCGTCTCAGTTTTGCGGGAATACGACGGTTCCTGCGGTCGTTCGCAGCTTTAGCGATCAACAAGTTATGGAGATCGCGTTAATCGAGAATTTGCAACGCGAAGACTTAAATGCCATTGAAGTTGCCATCGCTTATCAAGCCCTTATGGATAAGTTTAAACTAACGCAAGAAGAGCTAAGTTTGAAGGTTGGAAAGTCACGTTCTCACATCGCTAACTTTGTTCGACTGCTGAGTTTGCCGACAGAGATCAAAGATTATGTTTCACGTGGAACAATTTCAATGGGACATGCAAGGGCGCTCGCAGGGCTGAAGGATGTATCCGTTCAGAAACAATTCGCCGAACAAATTGTTGGTTCGGAATGGAGCGTACGTGAACTGGAGGATGCTATTCAAAAGCTTGATCATAAAGGAAAAGATCAGCCGGAGAAACAGCAAAAACAGAAGAAGCGGGATCCGTACATTGATCACTTGGAGGAGACGCTTCGCGATCGATTCAAGACGACGGTGAAGATTAAACAACAGAAAGAAAAAGGCAAAATCGAGCTTCAATATTACAATAAACAAGATTTGGAACGGTTGCTAGAGCTGTTGCAGCAGCTGGCCTAGATCGCCCAAAGAATGGCATATCTAAGTTGTAATCTTTCTTGCGAAGGATTAAACTAAGGTATGCCATTGTTGTTGGATTGAAGCATATTTTGCGGTTATAAATGAAACGATTGTGAGCATGAAAAAACATGAAATGAATGACGAAATATAGATGTCCATTTACGAGTCATAAATCCATGTTTTCGGAATGAAATTTTATGTTGTCTGAGGAAGACAATCTGCTGCGTTGACAGCCGGTTTAGAAGGGGAGGGTGCAAGAACTATGGATGCGGGTCAACAAAACGTGATTTATCTCGATCATGCGGCTACTTCATGGCCAAAGCCTCCGGGAGTGATTGAGGCGGTTATGGACGCTATGATGAATCATTCAGCCAATCCAGGCAGAGGTAGTCATGCCATGGCAGTTAGAGCGAGCCGGATCTTGTTCGATGCCCGGAAGTCACTCGCCAAATTGTTCGGCATCCGAAATCCGAACGATATTGCATTTGCAGCTAATACGACGATGGCTCTAAACATGGCGATTAAAGGAATTCTGAAACCTGGCGATCATGCTATTACTACGACGGTCGAACATAACTCCGTCAGACGTCCGTTGTATCACCTGGAGCAAACGGATGGGGTTGAAGTGACATTCCTTAAGACGGATGAACGAGGCAACATCAATTTATCCGAGCTGGAAGGAGCGATTCGCCCCAACACGAAATTGATCGTAGCAAATCATAGCTCGAATTTGCTCGGAACGATACTCCCAATCGGAGAAATCGGCGAGATAGCCAGAAAACATGGCGTTAAACTGCTAGTTGATGCGGCACAAAGCGCGGGCATCGTACCGATCGACGTAAAGGCGCTTGGCATCGATATGCTGGCGTTCCCAGGGCATAAGGGGTTGTTAGGTCCGCAGGGCACTGGAGGGCTTTATATAGCCCCGGAAATGGATTTGGAACCGTTGCTGCTCGGAGGCACTGGAAGCCAGTCTGAAGCGCCGTACCAGCCTCTGGTAAGGCCTGATCGCTATGAGGCGGGAACGCAGAACACGCCTGGGCTCGCAGGGCTAAAGGCGGGTGTTGATTATGTGCTGAATGAGACGGTTGAGAACATCCATACTAAGGAATGGGCGTTATCGCAGCGCTTAATGGACGGATTGCTTTCGCTGCCGAGTATCCGTATCCTAGGCCCGAAGCTTGGAGAGGAAAGAACGGGAATCGTGGCTTTCCAAGTCAACGGCATTGATCCGTCCGAACTATCTTTTATCTTGGATCAGCATTATCGAATAGCGGTACGATCGGGCTACCATTGCACCCCGATGGCGCATGAGAGCGCGGGAACCTCGGAGGCGGGAGCGGTAAGAGCAAGCGTAGGCGTGTTCACGACAGAAGGGGATGTGGACGCGTTAACCGTGGCGATGAGAGAAATAACAAAGCAATATGGCATCTAAGGGATGGGGTAAATCATGGACGAACAGATCTTGAACGTTTTTTATTTGGTATGCATGGCGCTTGCGGTGCTTGTTATTGTGTTGCTCATCTGGGTGGCGACGCTTGGCGCGCGGCTCAAAAAATTAAGGAAACAATACGT
This sequence comes from Paenibacillus sp. LHD-117, assembly GCF_030929555.1. Classification (GTDB taxonomy): domain Bacteria; phylum Bacillota; class Bacilli; order Paenibacillales; family Paenibacillaceae; genus Pristimantibacillus. Next base: position 23,248 of record NZ_JAVFVT010000029.1, read on the forward strand.
AGCGGTCATGGGCAATACGGGAATAACGAATATCGAAGATGTTGTCATGGAAGTGAAAAATAGGCTGGAAGAGCAACGTCAACATTCGGAGAAGCTGACAAAGCGAGTAGAAACCATAGAATCGGAATTGCCTCAAGTGAAAGGAAAAGTCGGGATTGTTAGGTTTAATCCATTCTCGGATGGCGGGAGCGATCTCAGCTTCTCCCTCGCGATCGTAAACGAGGAGAAGGACGGTGCGGTATTCTCGAGCCTGCATAGCAGGGAGAATTCATATGTCTACGCGAAACCGGTTGTGAAGGGCGAATCCAATTATCCGCTGACGCCGGAAGAGAAACAAGCGATACTAGCAGCCAAATAAATGGACTTTAGGAGAGATCGGCCGCCGCGGTTTGATCTCTCGCCGAAGGCGATACATGGACATAACTTGTGATGGCCGACATCAGGCTGGAGGCGATGACCTCGGACATCCGAATGACAAGATGAAGCCGGGTATTCTGCAGGACAAAATATTCCATGAATCCGCCAACATTGACGATGCCTGTAACGTGGATATCGCCTACAGGAGGAAGTTCTTTGTTCACGCCTGCGCCGGGCTTGACTGGGCCTTGGCCGATCTGGATGCATCCGACGCTGGACACTTGGCCGAGACAGGCATCGATGCCGATGACAAAAGGTTTGTCGAACTTGCGATTGATTTCTAGCAGCGTGTCCTCCAAATTCATCGCATGTACGGGATCCTCAAGCGTGCCGAAAAGATGAAAGTGCGGGCTTCTGTACTTGAGCAAGGCAGTGCCGATTAGAGGGCCAAGCGCATCGCCTGTCGAGCGGTCCGTGCCGATACAAACGATGACAATGGGGCGATTCGACGAAAGATCCTCCAGAAGCCCAGTTAGCCGATGCACAAGCATGCCTGTGATGTTCGCATTCGTATAAGGCACTTTAAACGGCGCGTCTTTCATGAATGGAAGCTTCATAGAATCCCTCCAATAGGTAATATGTTACTAGTATATGGATGGGACAACCATTTTATACGCATGCTTATGGAACAAGGGAAAAAATGAAGAGATGAGGTCTGTGGTATGTTAATTGCGTTTGATTCCACCCAACAGGCTTTAAGAGCGGAGATGCTGCTCGAATACGCGGATATCGAGATCGATATTTGTCCGACGCCAAAGGAAATAACGGCCGGCTGCGCGTTGTCGATCCATTTCCCGGAAGAGGATTTGCACATGGTCAAGGATGTCATCAAGCAGGAGCAGGTGGAGATCAGAGGTATATTCCAGCCGGTAGGGGAAGGCTACCAAGAGGTAGAAAGTTAAGGACAAACGATAGAGTCCGATCATTGATTGAGGCAGATGAGGTGAATGAACAATGAATAAACTATATCAGCAATTTACGGCATGGATTACGGATAACGAAATGTGGCAAAACTTCGGCATTACATTACTTCGAATTGCCATCATTCTGATCGTAGGTCGAATCCTAATCTGGCTGTTACATAAAACGGTGGACCGGATGGTCCTCGAGCGTGCGGGCAAGCAGCCTCCGCATCATGCAAGGCGAATGACGACGGTCGGCAAGCTGCTGAAGAACGTATCGTCGTATATTATCTATTTCATTATTTTTATGCTGCTGCTCTCGGAGATCGGCATCAATCTTGGACCCCTGCTCGCAGGAGCAGGAGTAGTGGGCATCGCGATCGGTTTCGGCGCGCAAAGTCTGGTGAAGGATATCTTAACCGGATTCTTCATTATCCTCGAAGATCAGTTCGCGGTAGGCGATGTCATACAGACAGGTACCTTCAAGGGTACTGTGGAAGTGATAGGGCTGCGCACAACCAAAATCCAAAGCTGGACGGGCGAAATCCATATCGTGCCGAACGGTATGATTAACGAGGTAACGAATTTCTCCATTCATAACTCGCTTGCGGTCGTAGATACTTCGATCGCCTATGAAGCCGACGTGGACAAAGCGCAGGAGATCATCCGCGAGACCATGGCGCAGTTCAAGCACGATCATCTGGTGAAGGAGCCGGAAGTGCTCGGCGTGCAGCTCGTATCCGCTGCATCGGTTAATATCAGAATTATTGCGGAATGCAAGCCAACGATGCAGGGAATCGTGGCAAGAGCGATGAATAGGGATATCAAAGAAGCACTCGACCGGAACGGCATTGACATTCCGTATCCGAGAATGGTGATGGTTGGACGAGCGAACGGGGAGGGGTAGCGGTGGAGCGGAAACAATTCGACCTTGGCGATATCGTACAGATGAAGAAGCAGCATCCATGCGGGACGAACGAAATGGAAATTATCCGAATGGGGATGGACATTCGCATCAAATGCGTCGGCTGCAAGCATAGCGTACTTATACCGAGAGCGAAGTTCGAGAAAAACATGAAAAAGGTGCTGCGTTCGAACCCAAAGGATGATGAGGGAGCAAGCCTGTAATGCGTGGCGGGTTGTATCGTGCACCTTTTTGATTGGCGATAAACTTCCGCTATGCTTACGAAGCAGCTTTGCTTTGCAAAGCTGTAGGTCGCACATCCTCTTCGATTGGAGATTTTCTAATACCCACTTGCATGAATAGATGTGTCTGTGGTACAATCTTTCTTGTGTCACCTATACGCGGAGAGGTACCCAAGAGGCCCAAGGGGGCTGACTCGAAATCAGCTAGGCGTGTCAAAGCGTGCGTGGGTTCGAATCCCACCTTCTCCGCCATAACATTTTAATTGAGACTCTTCTACAGAATGATGTAGGAGAGTTTTTTGATTTTATACATGACCCATTCGTTAGAAGAGGGGTGCTTCTTATATGAAACTTATGAATAAGGAACCATTGGCGATTGAGGTTGTCGGTGCGATACGGTCAGGCGATCCAGAGCGCTTGTCCAAGCTGCTCCAAGAGCATGAGGGGCTAGCGACGGCAGTAATTGAAACAAAGGGAATAAGCAGCAGTGGCATACGTTCGTTGCTGCATATTCTGACGGATTGGCCTGCGGACGTTCCCAATGGCGCATCGATGGCAAAGGTATTAATTGAAGCAGGGGCAGACGTAAATGCCAGGTTCGGGGGAACCCATTCGGAAACGCCTCTCCATTGGGCTGCGAGCTCGAACAGCGTCGAGGTGTTGGACGCATTGCTCGATGTCGGCGCGGAGATCGATGCGGATGGAGCGGTTATCGGCGGCGGAACGCCGTTAGACGATGCGGTAGCGTTCGGACAGTGGGATGCAGCGAACCGGCTCGTCGAGCGCGGAGCCGCCATGAAGCTGTGGAATGCCGCAGCCTTAGGCAGATTGGAATTTATTCAAACGTACTTCGCGGAAAACGGCAAACCGACGCAAGAAGAGATCACGCAGGCGTTCTGGCTGGCTTGCCATGGGGGACAGAGGAATACGGCGGAATTCCTGCTCGGGCACGGTGCCGATATCCATTGGGTCGGATATGACAAGCTGACTCCGCTGGATGCGGCGCGACGAAGCGAAGCAGACGAATTGATCCGGTGGCTGGAATCGATCCAATAAAGCAAGAAGAGGGCTCCTTTTGATGAGGAGCCCTCTTGCTTTGACGGTGTTTTTAGATTGGTAACGTCGTGTATCCTGTCTCACTTCAAGTCATGAACGAAATGTGGTGGTTACGGACCGTAGTCTTTAGCACAACCCCTCGCTTTACGAGTAGTGGATGAAATACTCTCCTTCAGATCCTTGCACCTGTTGGTCCAATGGAACTACACCTCTCTTGCACCGTCGATAATTATGATGCCCGGATTCGAGCGTGTTATTCACAATAACTTAAAAAAATGTTTAGAACGTCATTTTGGCATTCGGATCCACTTGCGTTCATGGTTCGTATTTTCCGGGAATCGCTCGCCTTTATGCAGCTGTACCTTCTTCGGATGCTGGATACCCATGTGGTAGGAATTAACGCCAGTCTCTATATAGGTACCGTCGTTCGGCGCTCTGTCGCCTTGATTAAATATGGTAAACTCGCCCATGCTTTTTCGCACCTCCGTTAGATGAATAATCGGTTGGCCATGGCATGCGGGGATCAAGGGTACATGCATGTCCATGGTTTAGTATGGTCCGTCGCGATGATTCGCATGATTAGCAGATAACGGTGGATCGGAATGGACACTTGTCATGGCAAGTCAAATTTGATATAGTATAGAGATGCGAGCCCAAGGCTCGTTCCTTGCTCCATTCGTGGGGCCGTTAGTCCAAAAGGAGGTGAAACACTATGCGCAAATATGAAGTGATGTACATCATTCGTCCAGACGTCGAGCAAGAAAACGTTCAAGCTCTCGTCGAAAAATTTAATGGCATCATCTCCAATGGCGGAGAGGTCACTAAGTCTGATGTGATCGGCAAACGCCGTCTTGCGTATGAGATCAACAAGCTTCGTGATGGGTACTTCGTACTGGTACATTTCAACGCAACGACTGAAGTTGTGAATGAACTTGACCGTATCATGAAGATCCAAGACGAAGTTATTCGTTCGTTGATCGTCAGAGACGTAGCTTAAGACTAGTCCACGCATGGGATATGGGAGGTCGATGAGATGTTGAACCGTGTCATACTGATTGGCAGATTGACGAGAGATCCTGAGCTTCGTTATACGCCTGCAGGGGTTGCGGTCACGCAATTCACGCTGGCAGTAGACCGGCCATTCTCGTCTGGTCAAGGCGGAGAGCGCGAGCGCGAAGCGGATTTCATTCCAGTCGTCACTTGGCGCCAGCTGGCAGAAACCTGCGCTAACTATTTACGCAAAGGCCGTCTAACGGCGGTTGAGGGTCGCATTCAAGTACGGAACTACGAGAACAACGAAGGAAAACGTGTGTATGTAACGGAAGTTATTGCAGACAATGTCCGGTTCTTGGAGTCCAATCGCGAAGGCGGAGCTCCGCGTGAAGAAGGCGGCGGCGGTGGATATGGCGGCGGCAATTCGGGTGGCGGATATGGTGGAGGAAGCAACGCTGGCGGCGGCGGTGGCTCATCCTATGGCGGCGGAAGCCGTTCGGGTGGATCGCGTAACGACGGCGGCAACAGCGATCCGTTCAAGGATGACGGACGTCCAATCGACATTTCCGAAGATGATTTGCCATTTTAATTTTGAACGATAAGGAGGATGTACACCATGGCTTTCAAACCAAGAGAGAACGGCGGCGACGAGCGTCCAGAGCGTAAGTTCAGCGGACGTAAAGGCGGACGCAACAAACGTCGTAAAGTTTGTTTCTTCACTGTGAACAAAATTACTCACATTGACTATAAAGACACGGATCTGCTTAAGAAGTTTATTAGCGAGCGCGGCAAAATCTTGCCACGCCGCGTAACTGGCACAAGCGCGAAATACCAACGCTTGCTGACGATTGCGATTAAACGTTCCCGTCAGATCGCATTGCTGCCTTACACGACTGAATAGTTTGTGCAAGCGGCAAGAAAGAAGGGCCTTCCTCGGAAGGCTCTTTTTTTATACGTAACGCAGAATAGGCTCGTAAGTAAAAAGGGCTGCTTAGCGAGGTCATACCCGACCTGCCGCTTAGCAGCCCTTGTTGGTTTAAGAATGACCGAGATCAACCAACAAGGATATGATCCTCGGGATAGCCGATTTTGGACGTTTGTTTTTTCTGCGACAACGCATAGGCGAGCGTAAGAGGGCCTAACCGGCCGATGAACATCGTAATCGAAACGATGATTTTTCCCGCGTCGGTCAACTCGCCGGTGAGCCCCGTCGATAATCCGGTCGTACTAAAGGCGGAGGTCGCTTCGAACAGCACTGCAAGGAAGTTGTCCTTCGCTACGTCTTCCGTAATCGTAAGCACCAGCGTGACGAACAAAACGAAAGCTAACGCCGCCATGACGACTGCAAGCGCGCGCATGACGGACTCTGGCGAGATACGTCGTCCATAGGCATGGATTTGCCCGCCGCCTCTGAACGTCTGGATGGTCGACAGGATGAGTATGACGAGCGTATTCGTTTTGATACCGCCACCCGTGCCGCCCGATGCCGCGCCGATGAACATGAGTATAATGATGATGAACTGGGAAACGGCCAGCATGCTACCGATATCGATCGTATTATAACCTACGCTTCGCGGCGTCGTGCTCTGGAAGAGCGCGGCCAGAATACGCTCTCCTGTCGAGAGGTTGCCGAAGGTGTGGTGATTCCAACTCTCCAGCAGAAGGATGAGAAGGAAACCTACGATGATAAGAACGGCCGACGAGACCAGGACAACCTTCGAGTGCAGCGCCAGCTTCCGCCATGAACGCTTCCGGAGAACATCGAGAATGACGATATACCCGAGACCGCCTATGATAAACAACAGAATCATGGTGATGTTGACAACCGGATCGCCTACGAATCGGCTCAGGCTATCGGGCCATAACGCGAATCCCGCATTATTGAAAGCCGAGACGGAATGGAACAAGGCATAATAAGCGGCGCGCCCGAGTCCCAGTTCGCTTTCCCAATGAAGCGTCAGAATGAGCGTGGCGATCGATTCGAATACGAAAACGATTAGAACCATGTAAAGCGATAACCGGACCAAACCTCGAGCGGACGTTGACTGTGTCGTCTGCTGAATGATGAGCCGCTGCTTGAGTCCGATCTTCTTGCCAAGCAAGATGGCAACCATGACTCCCAGGGTCATGAAGCCGATGCCTCCGACCTGAATTAGACACATAATAATGATTTGTCCCGCTAACGAGTAAGTCGAGCCGGTGTCCACGACGACAAGTCCGTTCACGCACACGGCCGATACGGAGGTGAACAGCGCGTCGAGCAGCCCGACGGACTTGCCGTTGCTCGAGGAGAACGGCATACTGAGCAGAATCGCCCCAACCCAAATAAGTCCGAAGAAGACGATCGTAATCAGCTGCGGCGGACTAATATTGTTTTTTAATCGGTTAATGACTCGTTCTAGAATCGGCAGATCCGATTGCCTAGGGCGTCTAAGCACGTTCATAATCGTTCTCTAGCTCCCGAATATCGTCGTTGCTGCCGATAATAAGCAACACGTCTCCAGTTTGGATGGCGTCTTCCGCTTTCGGTGAAACATTAATGCGGTCACCCGTCTTAATGGCCATGATCGTGCAGCCGTAACGGGCGCGAATATTCAATTCTTTCAGAGACAACCCATTCATGGCGGGAGGAGCTGCGATTTCCGCTAGATTATAGTCGGGCGAAAGCTCAATGTAATCGATCAGATTGTCCGAACTGAGCTGATTGCCGAGGCGTATGCCCATATCGCGCTCCGGGTAAATGACATGATCCGCGCCGATCTTGTTGAGCACGTTGCCGTGCATTTCGTTGCGCGCTTTGGCCGTTACCTTCGGGACCTTTAATTCTTTCAAGAGCAATGTCGTCAAAATGCTAGCTTGCAAGTCATCTCCGATCGCTACGACCGCATGGGTGAAGTTGCTGGCGCCAAGCTCGCGAAGCACGGATTCGTCGGTGCAATCAGCCTGCAGGGCGTGAGTCGCAATCGGCGCCATCTCTTGGACGAGCTGTTCGTTCTTGTCGACCGCAAGCACCTCGTGCCCGTTGCTGACGAGCGTGCGAGTCAAGCTGGATCCGAATCGCCCGAGTCCGATCACCATAAATTGTTTTTTCAAGAGCTCACATCCTATCTTGAATTCAAGAGTATCGTCCCTGAAACTTTTGCTATAGATGAACTGTGTAACATGATAGGGAACAATTGGTTATTTGTCAAAGGGATTCAAGGGACTTCGCTCGCGGTTTACGATCTTTACGTATTCCCGGGGGAGATAGGGGGTACGAAGCTGACCTGATTCGACGGAATCGAGAGAAGAATAGTTCCGGTAAGAACCGCCGGGAACAGGCGACTTCATGACGTAATGGCTTCGATTCTCTTGAATCATGCGGTTCAGCCAAGACCCTGAAGCCAGCATGAAACTAAAGAGAAGCGCGCAGATCAGCCATTTGGAACGCAGCTGCATGGCAATCACTCCTTATAGATTAGAGTAATCCCCTTACCGCGGTCATTTCATTCGGAAAGCAAGCCGGAATTTTGACAAAAATGACTCCTCCGGGCTATAATGGATGTGATTTTGAGGACGGAGAAAGCCTTGTACGTATTCCGAATTTCATATGATGCAACAATCGGAGGAGCCTGCCAACGCGGGCTCTTTTTGCCTTTTTTCGGTGACTGGCGGTTTGAAGTTGACGCGAGAGTATGAGCATAACTCCCATAAGCTGGCATTAGCGAAGTGTGCCTTGGCCATACTAAGGGAGATAGACGGATCAAGGAGGATCGAGTGTGTCTGCTATTCATATCGTTATTATTTTGCCTTTTCTTTTCACTTTGTGCGGACCGCTCTTGAATAAAGGGATAAACCGTATTCATATGGGCTGGCTGATGCTTCCGCTGCCGGCCATGTTATTCGCTTATCTGCTAAGCTGCATTCCTGCGGTGAAGGAAGGGGAATTCTTGCAAGGCTCCATCCCGTGGATCCCATCGCTCGGCATTGACTTTACCGTATACGTCGATGGGCTAGGCTTGCTGTTCGGCTTGATGATTACAGGCATCGGCGCGCTCGTGATCCTCTATTCGATCTATTACTTGGATAAGCGTAAAGAGAAGCTTCAGAACTTTTATGTTTATCTCATGTTGTTTATGGGCGCGATGCTGGGGCTGGTCTTATCCGATAACGTGATGGTATTGTACGGCTTCTGGGAGCTGACCAGCATTTCGTCGTTCCTGTTGATCGCCTTCTGGGATAAACGCGAGAGATCCAGGTACGGGGCGCTCAAGTCGATGGTCATTACCGTCGGCGGAGGTCTTGCGATGTTCGCGGGTTTCGTGCTGCTTTACGTCATCTCCGGCACGTTCAGTATCAGGGAGCTGATAGGCGACGCATCCGGGATTGCGGCACATGATTTGTTCGTGCCGGCGATGCTGCTCATCCTGCTCGGAGCGTTCACGAAGTCGGCGCAGTTCCCGTTCCATATTTGGCTGCCGGACGCGATGGAAGCGCCGACACCGATCAGCGCCTATCTCCATTCGGCGACGATGGTGAAGGCGGGCATCTATCTGGTCGCCCGGCTCAGTCCGGTGTTCGCGGGACAATCCATCTGGCTATGGACGGTATCGGGCATCGGTATCTTGACGCTCGTCTACGGCTCATACCGGGCGATGAAGCAGACCGACCTGAAGGCGATGCTCGCATTCTCGACGATCAGCCAATTGGGCCTCATCATGAGCTTGTTCGGATTCGGATCGGCTGCGGCGTTCTATACGGGCACGAACCAATATCTGTTCTTCACGAAAGCAACGACGGCGGCCATCTTCCACATGATCAATCATGCAACCTTCAAAGGAGCGTTGTTCATGACGGTCGGCATCGTCGACCATGAGACCGGCACGCGGGATATCCGCAAGCTCGGCGGGCTGATGGCCATTATGCCGATCACCTTCACGATTGCGATCATCGGAACCTTCTCGATGGCGGGGATTCCACCGTTCAATGGGTTTCTGAGCAAGGAGATGTTTTTTACGGCGCTGCTGAACATACGTGAAATGAACCTGGCCGGCATGAACACCTGGGGGGCGCTGTTTCCGATCGTCGCGTGGGCAGCCAGCGTCTTCACGTTCGCGTACAGCTTGCTGCTCGTCTTCCGCACGTTCGGCGGGAAACCGCAATTCGGGAAGCTGGAGAAGCAGCCGCATGAGGCGACGCTTGGATTGTTGTTGCCTCCGGTCGTGCTCGCTTCGCTCGTCGTCGTATTCGGCCTCTTCCCGAATCTGCTGTCTTATTCGATTATCGAACCCGCGATGGCGGCGGTTCATCCGAGCGGACTGCTGCCGAACGAGCAATTTAGCGTATCGATCCATCTCTGGCATGGCTGGACGACGGAATTGTATATGACGATGGCCGTTGCCGCGGCGGGCATCGCCTTGTTCGCCATGCACCGCCGCGCCGGATGGCTGAGCCGGCCGCTGCTGAAGCGGGCATCGCTGAACGGCATGTACGACAAAGGATTGCGCATGCTGGATGCTGGCTCCAACCGGCTGACGAGAACGTACATGACGGGCTCGATTCGTCATTATCTGATTTATATTTTCGTATTCATCGTGTTGTCGCTGGGGACTATGCTGTTCATGGAGGGGGGATTTGCGTTTGATGCAGCTGGGTTCGCGGACACCTCGTTCTACGAAGTCGTGATTATCATCGCGCTAATGCTGTCGACGCTGGCCGTTCCGTTCACGTACTCCCGGCTCATCGCGATCATTCTGACGGGGATGTCCGGGTATATGGTCACACTATTCTTCGTCATCTTCCGGGCGCCGGATCTGGCGCTTACCCAGATGATCGTGGAAACGGTGTCCGTTGCGCTGTTCTTGTTATGCTTCTACCATCTTCCTAAGTTGAAAAAGGAAGTCGTCAAACTGCCCTTCAAGCTATGGAATCTGCTTATTGCGGTTTCGGTCGGCACGGTGATGACGTTGATTGCGTTAAGCGCGACCAGCAGCCGGTCGTTCGAGTCGATTTCGCATTATTTCCTGGAAAATAGCTACAAGCTGGCCGGCGGCAAAAACGTCGTCAACGTCATTCTCGTCGATTTTCGCGGATTCGATACGATGCTGGAGATCATCGTGCTCGGCATCGCGTCGTACGGCATCTATTCACTGATCAAGCTGAAGCTCAAGGGGGACGAAGAAGAGGGTCTGCGGCCGCCAAGCTCTTCCGAGATGAAGTATGACGTCTATGCGGGCATCCGGAGCAACGACGTTATTCTGCGAACGATCGCCAAGCTAGCAATCATCTTGATCCTGTTATACTCGCTGTACTTGTTCTACATGGGACACCATCATCCGGGCGGAGGGTTCATCGGAGCGCTGATGGCATCGGGGGCGCTTCTTCTTATGGCGATGTCTTTCGGCATGGATCGATTGCACCGGATGATACCGATCGACTTCAAAAAGCTGACGGCGGCAGGCATAGCGATTGCCTTGCTCACCGGAACGGGATCGTTCTTGTTCGACGCTCCGTTCCTCAGCCATACGTTCGATTACTTCGAAATTCCGCTCATCGGGGAGCTGGAGCTGGCGACGGCGACGCTGTTCGACCTTGGCGTCTATTTGACGGTGATCGGCGTCGCATCGACGATTATTTTCACGATTGGGGGGGATAAGTAACGATGGAGCTGTATATGTCCTTGGCGATCGGCGTGCTGTTCACGGTCGGCGTCTATCTGATTCTATCGAAGAGCTTGCTCCGAATCGTGCTCGGCACATCGTTCCTGACGCATGGCGTACATCTGCTGCTGCTCACGATGTCGAGACTGAAATCGGGCGCTCCCCCGCTGCTCGGAGAGAAGGCGGGCGCGTACGTGGATCCGCTGCCGCAAGCGTTAATCCTGACCTCGATCGTCATCAGCTTCGGCGTGACGTCATTCTTGCTCGTGCTCGCGTACAAAGCTTACCAAAAGCTTGGAACCGACGACATGGAGCAGCTAAGGGGGGGCGAGAATGAATAATTGGCTCGTCATGCCGCTGCTCGTCCCGTTGTTCACGGCGGTATTGCTCGTCCTGTTGAAACGGCATATTCGTTGGCAACGATGGGTAAGCGGGGCGAGCAGCCTTGGAAACGTTGCGGTAGCCGTCCACATCGTCGCGCAAGTGAAACGGGAGGGCATCCAAACCCTGTATATGAGCGGTTGGGTGCCTCCGTACGGCATCGTATTCGTGGGGGATATGCTGGCTGCGCTGCTCGTGTTGGCCGCATCCGCCATCGGCGCGTTCATCGTATTTTTCTCTTTCTCCAGCATCGGCGAGGAGAGGGAGAGTTATTACTACTATCCATTATTGCAATTCCTGCTTGTCGGAGTAAGCGGTTCGTTCCTGACGGGGGATATATTCAACCTATTCGTCTGCTTCGAGGTGATGCTGGTCGCCTCCTACGCGCTGCTCGTGCTCGGAGGAACGGGACTGCAGTTGAGAGAAACGCTCAAATATGTGCTTATGAACGTTATTTCATCCGCGCTGTTCGTCGCTGCCGTCGCGTATCTCTATGGCGTGACGGGAACGCTGAATATGGCCGATCTGTCCGTTCGCGTAACGGAAGCGGGACAAGGAGGCATTCTGAACGTCATCGCGGTCCTGTTCCTGATCGTGTTCGCGCTTAAAGCGGGGCTGTTCCTGTTCTTCTGGCTGCCGGGATCCTACGGCGCGCCGCCGGCGGCGGTCACGGCGATCTTCGCCGCGCTGCTGACGAAGGTCGGGCTGTACGCGCTCATCCGAACCTTCACGCTGATCTTCCATCAAGACCCGAACGCCACGCATGGCTGGATCGCCTGGATGGCGGGAGCGACAATGGTGCTAGGCGCCTTCGGTGCGCTTGCGTACAAGGATATACCGCGCATCTTGAATTACAACGTCATCATCAGCGTCGGTTTTATCGCCTTCGGCTTGTCGACGGCTAACCGGGATTCGTTGGAAGGAGCCGTCTTTTATTTGGTGCACGATATGTTCGCCAAAGCGCTGCTCTTCATTTTGGGCGGTTTGATTATCACCGCGGCGGGCACGAATAAGCTGTCCGAGATGGACGGCTTGATGAAACGGAATCCGCTGCTCGGCTGGATGTTCTTCGCAACGGCGCTGGCGGTCGCCGGCATTCCGCCGCTGAGCGGCTTCGCGGGCAAGCTGTTGATCGTCCGGGGCGGTCTTGCGGGTGAGCAATACGCGCTTGCGGCCATCTCGCTTGCGACCAGCTTCATCGTGCTGTACTCGTTGGTACGACTTTTCATCGGTGCTTTCTGGGGAGAAGAAAAAACGATGCCTGATGCCGCAGAGACAAGAAGGGCAAGCCTGATGCTGCCTGCGGCTGGGCTGCTGGCGGTCGTTGTCGCAATGGGGCTGGGTTCGGAGTGGGTATACGGGTTCGCCGAGCAGGCGGGTCGTACGCTGCTGGATCCGTCGATCTACGTGAATGCGGTGCTGAAGGAGTAGAGGCGATTGAGAGGGATCAGAAAATCGTGGGCGGCAGTGAAGCTGTTCGCCCTGTTCATGAAGGAGCTGCTCGTGTCCAGCGTAGCTGTTCTGCAGCTGGTGATGAATCCGAAGCTGAACATCCGCCCCGGCATCTTCAAGCTGGATACGGAACTGAAGACGGACTTCGAAATTACTTTGCTGTCCTGCCTCATCTGCCTGACGCCGGGCACGATGACGCTCGACGTGTCCGGCGACGGTCGAACCTTGTATATTCACGCGATCGATATCGATGACGCGGAAGGGCTTGCGGCACAGATCAAAGGATCGTTCGAGCGGGCGATCATGGAGGTGACGAGATGATGCAGACGCTGCTGTGGGCTTCCCTTATTCTGTTGTCGCTTGCGGTGCTGGGCTGCTTGTACCGGCTGCTGCTCGGCCCGTCCATCTCGGACCGCATAACGGCGCTGGACACGATCGGTGTTCTGCTGTTGTCGATCATTGCCGTCATCGGCATGGTGACCGGAACGCAAGCCTATCTCGACATCATCTTGGTCATTGGTATCCTGACGTTTATTGGAACGACGGCATTCGCCAGATATATCGAGAGGGGGGTCGTCATTGAATCCGGAGACGATCGATAATATCATGGGGATAATCATCGGCGTGTTGGTGCTGCTCGGAGCGCTTGTTTCGGCCATCAGCGCTTTCGGGCTCATTCGGCTCCCAGATGTGTACCTTCGTTCCCACGCGGCCACGAAAAGCGCGACGTTAGGCGTGTTCCTTGTTCTCCTGGGAGCGTTCGTCTACTTCTGGCTGTTCGAGGATCATGTCAGCATCAAGCTGCTGCTTGGCATCTTCTTTGTATTCCTGACATCGCCGGTTGCCGGTCACCTGAACGCGCGTGCGGCGTATCGTTCGGGCGTATCGCTTTGGAAGGGAAGCGTTCGCGACGATTTGAAGAAGGAAGTGAAGCGCGAGCGGCTAGAAGAGATCAAGCAGATGAACACCTGATCGGCCAAATAGAAGGGGCTGCCCGGCGTCGGCGAGACGTCAGGCAGCCCCTTTTTTTGGAGGATTAAAACTTTCTGGCTTGATCCTCTGCCCAATCACCGATGAACGGAAGCTTGAACATCTTCCCTTGCAGGGCCAGCAGCATGAGCGCGATCCAGAGAATGAAGGTAAGGGGCGTAATAATCAGCGGGACAATTAAACCGATAATCGGGATAATGCCGAGAATGAAGTTCAGAACGAGCAGAACGACGAATACGGCGGTGGATTGCATCGCATGGAACTTCACGAATCGGCTTTGTTTCTCGATGACGAGGAAAATGATTCCTGTAATGAAGCAAAGCGAGTAACATAGCAGGCCTGCTACTTTGGGGTCCAAACCTGTGGAAGACGGATCCGGATTCACTTGTACCGGTTGCATGGCGGACGATTCACCCTCTCTTGGACATAGTGTTGCAAGAATTGTATTCGATTCCGGAGCGCAATAGACCTTTTTTAAAAATATAAGAAAGGTTCGTCTTGTGCGACATTTTTCCACAATTGGGATAAAGTTTTGTCACGGGTTTGTAACCCCTGGCTAGTTCCTTTCGTCTACAATGGGGAAGGAGCTGCCGATAGACAGATAGACGGGAAAAAAGATGGAGAGTGGAGATTATGAAAAAACATAAACGGTTATACGCAATTGGAATCATCGCGGTCGTCCTGCTGGCCGCGGCTTACCTCAATCGGGAGACGCTGGCGATGGCCGGCTTCGACTGGTTCGTGCAGGATTCGCTCGAGAAGAAGCTGGAGACGACGTACAAGCCGGCGGAAGGCCGCCAGCCGAAGCCTGTCGGTCTCGACCTGAAGAAGGAAGAGCCGTTCTCGATGCTGCTGCTGGGCGTCGATCAGCGCGATAACGAGGTGGGACGTTCGGATACGATGATCTATTCGGTCGTGCGCCCTGCGGATGGCAAAATGCTGCTCGTGTCGATTCCGCGCGACTTGTACGTCGAGATTGTCGGCAAGGATCGCGAGGACAAGATCAACCATGCGTACGCCTTCGGCGGAGCGGGAATGACCATGGATACGGTAGAAGAGCTGCTGGATGCACCGGTTAATCATTACGCGTCGGTCAACTTCGAAGGTTTCCGCGACGTCATCGACGCGATGGGCGGCATTGCGCTTCCGATCGAAGAGGACATGGTCAACGACGATTACGGGCACGAGAAGTTCGTCATTGAGGGCGGTCAGGATCTGTATGACGGCAAGGACGCGCTGAACTTCGTGCGGTACCGGGAAGACGCTGGCGGCGACATGAACCGAACGGAGCGACATCAGCAGTTCCTTCATGCTATTATAGAAAAGGCGACAAGCATGAAGCAGTGGAGCAAGATTCCTTCCCTGATCGACATCATGGGAGAGAACTTCAGCACGGACATGATGCCGAGCGCCCTGATCGACATGTCGCAAGCCATGCTGACGAAAGGAGACCTGACGATGTACAGCCATACGATGCTGGGCCAAGGCGGGCGTCTGAATAACGGCGGGGCTTGGTATTATTTCGTCGATGAAGAAGATTTGGCGCAAGTACAGACGATGATCCACAATTGGCTGGATGCCGATACGCCGTCCGCCAGCCTGATCCTCCCTCCGAAATATACGATGCAAGAGGAGAAGGAGGTAGAGTCGCTATCCAGCGCGGCGGCGACGAATAGAACGGAGTGAACGAAACATGAATATCGCGTTTTTCCTGCTGCCGAAGCAAGAGGTCGTATGCCTGACGCATGACACCACGCTGCGGCAAGCGCTCGAGCGGATGGAGTTCCACCGGTTTTCCGCGGTCCCGATTCTTCATGCCGACGGAAGCTACTACGGTACGGTAACCGAAGGCGACCTGCTATGGTTCATGAAGAGCAGGCCGGATCTTACGTTCGAGAGCACGAATAAAGTGAAGCTGAGCGAGGTGCCGCTTCGGGTCACGAACCGCGCGGTCAATATCGACGCCAACATGGACGATATGATCTCGCTGGCGAAGGCGCAGAACTTCGTCCCCGTCGTGGACGACCGCAATCATTTTATCGGCATTGTACGAAGAAGCGAAATCATTGATTATTGCCAGAAGGGACTGTCCCAGCGGAGCTAGTAAGCTCCCGGGACAGTTTTTTTTCTTGAGATATAGGACGCAAATGTTGGCATGGACGGGATGCGTGCGAGAAGAAGCTTTTGTGCTATAATGGGTTGTGAATGCCTGATACCGGGTAACGAAACGAAGTCGTAAGAGGTGAACGGATTGAAAACTGGGCTCAAACCCTTGTTATGGAGCGGAGCGGCGCTCCTGCTGCTATTGCTCTTGGCTGTACCCGTACTAAACTTGCCCGCGCTGCTGTTCATAATGGTTCCGTACGTCGTCCTCTATTCGACGCTGTCCAGAGGAGCCTTCGTCTTGCACGTGCTCCCGGTCTGGATCGCCGCGGCGCTCATCGCGGGTCCCGCGGTGCTGATTATCGGCTTGTTCTTCCTGGTGCCCGCCATCGTGATGGGCCACTTGTACCGCAAGCAGACGCCCGCGGCCAAGGTTATCCGGGTCGTTGGCGTCATTATTCTGGCTCAGCTCATGCTGGAGCTGCTCGTGTTTGAGCTTGTGCTTGACCTATCGCTGCTGGATGCGATGAGCACGACCATCCGCGATACGTTCGACAGCGTCATGGCGCAGAGCGCGCTAGCAACGGAGTGGAGCCCCGAGCATACGGAATTGCTGATCTCGACCATTATTAACATGATTCCGCTCACGTTTATCGTGCTGGCTTATGTGTACGCGGTATTGTCGCATTACGTCGCGAGAAGAGTGGTAATCCGAAACGGGCTGGACGTGCCTGCGTTCGCCAAAGCGAAGGATTGGCGGCTTCCGCGTGTGTTAGTCATCTATTATTTGATCGCTTATGTGCTGGACCTGTTCATGAATAGCACCAGCGAATCGTTCCTGGCCGTCGCGCTCATGAATCTCGTGCCGCTCCTCAGTTACGTGTTCGCGATTCAAGCGATCGGTTTCTTCTTCTATATTGCGCATCATCGCGATTGGAATAGGGCGGTTCCCGTTCTCATTGCCATCCCTGTGCTGCTGATTCCGCCGCTTAGCTTGATTGGCGTTCTGGATACCGCCTTCCCGATCCGGAAGGCGTTCACTAAATCACACTAGCACAGGAGCGATTCGCATTATGCCCAAGTTTCTTGTAACGAGATGGCACGGCATGCACCATGTTGCGGCGCTCGCTGTGCTCGTCACTCTCTCAGCCGTGCTGGCCTGGTTCCACTGGGCGGCCGGACTTGCCGGCTTCATCCTCGCGATCGGGGTCGGCGTTTATAGTTACTTCGCGGAGCGGGCGTTCCGCAAGGATCTTAAGACGTATCTGGGCACGTTGTCCTACCGCGTGAAGAAAAGCGGCAACGATGTCATCAGCGAGCTGCCGTTCGGCATCATTCTCTATCATGAAGAACGTACCGTGGAATGGCATAATCCATACATCGCGAAGATTTTCGAACGGGAGAACGTCATCGGCGTGCCGCTGACGGAGCTGTTCCCGACGCTGCAGCATGCCAAGGATCGAGAGGGCATCATCGAAGCGGCGGTCGGCTCGCAGATGTACCAGCTGATCTTCCGTCCGAAGGATAGAATCCTGTACGTCAAGAACATCACCGAGCTCTGGCAGCTTAGCCGCAAGTACGAGGACGAGAAGCTGTCGCTCGGCGTCGTCATGATCGACAACTTGGAGGAAGTGACCCAGGGTCTTGACGATCACCAGCGAAGCTCGCTGCTTGCGAAGGTCACGACGGAAATTACGGAGTGGGCGCAGCAATACAAGATCTATTTGAAAAGGCTCACGTCGGACCGGTTCCTGCTTATTACGGATCATAAGACGCTCCGCCAGCTTGAGCATTCCCGGTTCGTCATTCTGGACGAGGTAAGGGAGATGACGGGTGATCAGAAAATACCGGTCACGCTCAGCATCGGATTCGCCGCCGGGGCCGAACAGATTACGGAACTTGGGCAATGGGCGCATACAAGCCTCGACATCGCGCTCGGCCGAGGCGGAGATCAGGCGGCCGTTAAGGTTGCCGGCCGGCAATCGTTCTACGGCGGTAAGACGAACGCCGTCGAGAAACGCACGCGCGTAAGGGCGAGGGTCGTGGCGCATGCGCTGCGGGATCTGATGCGCGAGAGCCACAATATTATCATTATGGGTCACAAGTTCCCTGACATGGACGCGATAGGCGCGGCGGTAGGCGTGCTAAAGGCCGCCCAGCTGTTCGGGAAGGAAGCATACATTGTGCTGGAAGGCGTCAATCCTTCAATCGAGAAGCTGATGGAGCTGCTGCGTGAAGAGGAGAAGCTGTCGAAGCGGTTCATCTCGCCGGAGCAGGCGCTCTCGCTCATGACGCCTCAGTCGCTGGCCGTTGTCGTCGATACGCATAAGGCATCTTTGGTGAAGGAGCCGAAGCTGCTTTCGCTGACCGAGCGGATCGTCGTCATCGACCATCATCGCAGAGGCGAGGAATTTATCAATAATGCCATTCTCGTCTATATGGAACCGTACGCGTCTTCGACTTGCGAGCTCGTCACCGAGCTGTTGCAATATATCCACGAACGCGTCGGACTGGATGTCCGTGAAGCGACGGCGCTTCTCGCCGGCATTACGGTAGACACAAAGAGCTTCTCGATGCGGACGGGAGCGAGGACGTTCGAAGCGGCTTCGTTCCTGCGGCGGGGCGGCGCGGACCCGATGGTCATTCAGCGCATGCTGCAAGAGGATCTTGAAGGATACGTAAGCAAGGCCGAAATTATCAAACACGCGGAAGTGCTGTACGACCATGTCGCGATCGCCGTCGTCGAACAGGGCATACGCAATTCGCAGCTGCTCATCGCGAAATCGGCGGATACGCTGCTCAACATGACCGACATTCTGGCTTCGTTCGTCATCGGCGAGCGGCCGGACGGCCTCATCGGCATTAGCGCCCGCTCGCTCGGCGGCATGAACGTTCAAGTCGTCATGGAACGGATGGGCGGAGGCGGCCATCTGACCAACGCGGCGGCGCAGATGGAAGGCACGGTCTACGAAGTTGCCGGCAAGCTGAAGCAGGTACTCGAACAAATTGAATCGGAAGAGGGGTTATTCGAATGAAAGTAATCTTCCTGCAAGACGTGAAGGGTCAAGGGAAAAAGGGCGAGGTAAAAGAGCTGTCCGAAGGATACGTGCGCAACTTCTTGCTGCCGAAAGGTCTCGCGAAGCTCGCGTCCGACGGAAACTTGAAGACACTGGAGGTTCAGAACGCATCGGAAGTGAAGCGCAAGGCGAAGGAGAAGGAAGACGCGCAGGCGCTGGCCAAGAAGCTGGAAGAGACGACAGTCGTCGTAAAAGCGAAAGCGGGCGAAGGCGGCCGCCTATTCGGCGCCGTAACGAGCAAGCAAGTTGCCGAAGCGCTGGCCGCGCTTGGCGTGAAGATCGATAAGCGCAAGATCGAGATGGACGATCCGATCCGCACGCTCGGCGTGACGCAAGTGCCGGTGAAGCTTCATCCGGAAGTAAAGGCGAAGCTGAACGTGCAGACTTCGGAAGAATAGTCCCGCATAACCATCATGGTCCGCCATGATTGAAAGGAGAAGCGCTAGATGAGTACGGAATTGATGTTCGACCGGGTTCCACCGCAGAATATGGAGGCTGAGCAGGCTGTCATCGGGGCGATCCTGATCCAGCCGGAAGCGCTCATCACCGCGATGGAACGGGTACGCAGCGAAGACTTCTACAGCAGCAGCCACGGCCGCATCTACGAAGCGATGATAGAGCTAGGCGAGAATAACCAGCCGGTCGACCTCGTGACCCTTACGGCGCATCTTCAGGATCAGGGCCTGCTCGAGGAGATTGGCGGCGTCAGTTATTTGGCCAAGCTGGCCAATGCGGTGCCGACAGCCGCCAACGTCGATTATTACGCGCAGATCGTCGAAGAGAAATCGATGCTCCGCAGGCTGATCCGCACGGCTACTAATATCGTGTCGGATGGGTATGCTAATGCGGAAGACGTGGGTGTCCTTCTTAGCGACGCCGAGAAGAAGATTCTCGAAATATCGAACCGCCGCTCCAGCAGCGGCTTCATCTCCATCCGGGACGTGTTGATGGAAGTATTCGAGAAGGTCGAGTTCCTCTATACGAACAAAGGCGGAACGACGGGCATTCCGTCGGGCTTCGTCGATCTCGACAAGATGACGGCCGGCTTCCAGCGAAGCGATCTGATCATCGTCGCGGCGCGGCCTTCCGTGGGCAAGACAGCCTTCGCGCTTAACGTCGCCCAGAACGTGGGCGTGAGAGCGAAGGAAACCGTCGCGATCTTCTCGCTCGAGATGTCCGCGGCGCAGCTCGTGCAGCGGATTATCTGCGCCGAGGCGAACGTCGACGCGACGCGGATGCGGACCGGCAGCTTGGAGGGCGACGACTGGGAGAAGCTCACGATGGCGATCGGCGCCTTGTCGGAAGCCCAGATTTTCATCGACGACACGCCGGGCATTACGGTGGCCGACATCCGCGCGAAGTGCCGGAGGCTGAAGAAGGAGCGCGGGCTTGGCATGATCCTGATCGATTACCTGCAGCTCATTCAAGGCCGGGGCAAAGCCGGCGAGAACCGCCAGCAGGAAGTATCGGAGATTTCCCGTACGCTGAAGATGATCGCGCGCGAGCTTGAAGTGCCCGTGATCGCGTTGTCCCAGCTTAGCCGGGGTGTTGAGCAGCGCCAAGACAAGCGGCCGATGATGTCCGACCTTCGGGAATCCGGTTCCATCGAGCAGGATGCCGATATCGTCGCGTTCCTTTACCGGGACGATTACTACGATAAGGAATCCGAGAAGAAAAACATTATCGAGATTATTCTCGCCAAGCAGCGGAACGGGCCGGTCGGCACGGTCGAGCTGGTTTTCCTCAAAAACTTCAATAAATTCGTCAACTTGGATCGGACCCATCAGGATCCGTCGCAAGCATCGTAAATATCCGAACAATTGTGTAGACACCTGCGCAATTGTTCGTTTTTCGTTTGACTTCTGATAGGCTGACTGCTAAACTAATAATGCTGTCTTCTGGCTATTGCCGCAATAGAGGATGTTCAAAAAAGCCGCTTTTGATCACGAAGCTTAACAAGAAGCTTATTCGACTTCGAATCTTGAACTCAGCCGGAACAAGCGTATGCTTTCGAAGTATGTTTCCTCCGGAAACATTGCAGGTGCTCACGTAGCTCCACTACGCTCCGCTCCTCAGTTCTCGGCTTCGTCCAACCTTCTTGGTGCTGAAAACCGGATTTTTTTAACTCGAATTTATGGCTTTTTGCGGCCGCCGAATGACGGTAATTTTCGATGTCTATGCGCATCGGACGGGGGTATGATTATGTCTACGGTTGTTGTTGTCGGTACGCAGTGGGGAGACGAAGGGAAAGGCAAAATCACCGACTTCCTGGCAGAGGGAGCCGACGTTGTTGCTCGTTACCAAGGAGGAAACAACGCCGGGCACACCATTCTCATCGACAATAAGAAGTACAAATTAACGATGATTCCATCCGGTATTTTCAATCACGATAAAACTTGCGTCATCGGCAATGGCATGGTAATTAATCCATCGGCGCTGATCGACGAAATTAACTATATTCACGATAACGGTTTCTCGACGACGAATCTGAAGATCAGCGACCGCGCGCATGTCATCATGCCGTATCACCTGGTACTCGACGCGCTCGAGGAAGACCGCAAGGGCGACAACAAGATCGGCACGACGCGCAAGGGAATCGGTCCTTGCTACATGGACAAAGCGGCGCGCAACGGCATCCGGATCAGCGACCTAATGGACGCCGAGGAGTTCGAAGCACGCGTGCGCAGCGTTATTGTCGAGAAGAACAACCTGATCAAGCAAGTGTACGGCGGAGAACCGCTTGACGCGGACGGGATCGTCAAAGACTACCTTGGTTACGCGGAAGTGCTTCGTCCGTACGTGACGGACACGTCCGTCGTGCTGAACGACGCGATCGACGAAGGCAAGAAAGTGCTGTTCGAAGGCGCGCAAGGCGTCATGCTCGACATCGACCAAGGCACGTATCCGTTCGTTACGTCCTCCAACCCTTCGGCCGGCGGCGTATGTATCGGATCCGGCGTAGGCCCATCCAAGATCCAGCAAGTCATCGGCGTAGCCAAAGCGTACACGACACGCGTAGGCGACGGTCCGTTCCCGACGGAGCAAGATAACGAGATCGGCCAACTGATCCGCGACAAAGGCCATGAGTACGGCACGGTCACGGGCCGTCCACGCCGCGTAGGCTGGTTCGACACGGTCGTCGTCCGCCACGCGCGCCGTGTTAGCGGCATTACGGGCCTGTCCCTCAATTCGCTTGACGTATTGACGGGGCTGGACACGGTGAAGATCTGCACGGGCTACAAATACCGCGGAGAAATTATCGAGCATTACCCGGCAAGCCTGAAGACGCTGGCGGAATGCGAAGCGGTATACGAGGAATACCCGGGCTGGAGCGAGGATATCTCGGGCGCGAAGAAGTTGGAGGATCTGCCCGCGAATACGCTTAGCTACCTAAACCGCATCTCTGAACTGACGGGCATCCCGATCGCGATCTTCTCGGTCGGCCGCAACCGCGAGCAGACGAACCCGGTTCGTCCGATCTACGAATAGGAAAAATGACATACGAGCCATTGGCCGGAGTGTAAGACGCTCTCGCCGATGGCTCTTTTTTTCGCCTAAGAGAATGTCCTCTCTCAACCTTGACCATAATGATAGATAACGGCGATTGCTTACGAGGGTAGGTTTGCCCTGCAATCATGATGGGAGTTGAGGGATATGTTAAGAGGAATTGCGTGGATCGCGAAGCTGGTGGCCGCGGGATTGATCATCAGCTTCTTGTCGATATGGACGACGGGATATATCGTGACGAGCTACGTCGAATCGGTGCTCAAGCAATTCGAGCTGCCGATCGAAGTCCCCCCGATGGCGATGTCGGGCGTATGGGGCAAGCTGTGGGGCTCCGACCCGCTTATGACTGGCGGCGCGACCGTCGACGAAGACGAGGGGAATGCGCCGGATAAGGGCAACGGTTCAGCCGATGGAGCGGGCAACAAGGCGGAGCCCGATGCGGAGGAGGCATTCGGCCAGACCGAGCAGCCGCCGCTGACGGATATCGGCATAGGCGGAGGCAGCGAGGCAGGCGGAGGAGCGGAAGCGCCAGGGGGCGGTACGGAAGTGCAGGAAGGCGTTGCGGGCGCCGGAACGAACGGAGAAGCGGGCGGTACGGAAGGAACCGGCGGGATCGATGGTACGGAGACGGCGGTCACGGAAGGCGAATTGACGGAGACGAAGGATAAGATGAGCGAGGAAGACAAGAACAAACTGTTCGAAATGCTGTTGACGAAGCTGCCTCAGGAATCGATGCAGCAGATCTCCGCCTATATGGAAGAAGGGCTTACGGAACAGGAATTGACCAACATTCAACAGATTATGGCACAGCATCTCGACAAGGAAGAATACGAGAGTATGATGGATATTCTGAAAAAATATTAATATTACGTTATGATGGCAACGGTTGCCCCTTTTGTTAGGCTTGTGTTAAAGTATTAGGCGAGTGATCCGACGGGAACATTCGCCTTTTTTTTCATTGTCGGAACACACAAATCTCTCAGAAGCGATGCGAAAAGGAGACTATCATGACCGGTTTCAGGGACATGAGTCGTATGAAGAAGGCATGGGAACAAGCAACCCGGTACTTTCGACATATAGGCTCACAAGGCTTGGACAGCAAGACCGAACAGCATGCCGCTGACGTGGTCGTTTCTACCCCATTCTGGCGGAAGAAATCGATTCAACTGATCGGTGGAGCGGCGATTCTGCTTACGGCAGCCGGCATTATCGGTTACCAGCAATACTCGCAGTACGTAGAACGGAACACATTCGAATTCTATCACGTATATATGGACGGCGTTGAAGTAGGAACGGTAGGCACGCAAGAGGAAGTCGAACAATGGATCGCGTCGAAGACGCAAGAGGTCCAGCAAGCAAACCCAGAAGTGAACATGGAGCTAGACACTGGCGAGATTACATACGCAAGTGACCAAGCATTCAAGGCCGTCCCCGAGACGGAAGCTACGCTGGTGAAGCTGGCGAGCCAAGTCACTTCACATGCCGTCGGCGTGGAAGTCGTTATCGACGGCAACGTGATCGGCATCGTGAAGGACCAGGCAACCGCCGATAGCATCCTGGCCCGGGTACAGAGCAAGTACGCGCCGGAGCTGGCCGCGGCGTCGAAGAAGGAAGGCAAGACGGTCACGACGTTGTCGTATGACAATAACGGAAAGTCCGAGAGTGCGGAATCGAAGTCCGCGCCCGATCTGACGAAACCAGGCCGTGTCGTCACAGATGTCGAATTCGTGGAAGAAGTCGAAATCGCGGAGGTCGAAACGGATCCTTCGAAGATTGCCGACGCCGAAGCGATCTACAAGAAGATCGTGACGGGCAGCACGAAGCCGACGAAATACGTCGTGCAGGAAGGCGACTGCGTCGGCTGCATTGCGCAGAAGTTCGGGATTACCTCCGACTTCATCCGCCAGAACAATTCTTGGATCAAGGACGACAAAATTACGATCGGCGACGAGCTGGATCTGACGGTATTGCTGCCGGAGCTGACGGTTCTAACGACCGAGAATCTAGTGGAGCTGGAGAAGATCGCCGCTCCCGTCGAATACGTGAAGAACGCCAAGATGAGAGTCGGCGAGTCGAAGACGATCACGCAAGGCGTCGAAGGCGAACAACGTTTAACCTATCGCATCGAGAAGGAGAACGGTTACGTCGTCACGGAAGAGCTGGTGAACAAGGAAGTGCTGAAGGAACCGGTCACTACCGTAATCGAGAAGGGAACGATGGTCGTTCTCGGCGAAGGTACGGGACGGTTCAGCTGGCCGGTATCCGGCGCCCGCCTGACGAGCAAGTTCGGTTCCCGTTGGGGCCGCAGCCACAACGGCATCGACATGATCGGCGGCAAGACGATCAAGGCTGCGGACAACGGCATCGTCGAATTCGTCGGCACCAAGGAAGGCCTTGGCAAATGCATTATTATTAACCACCAGAACGGCTATAAGACGGTCTACGGCCATCTGAGCTCCTACAAGGTGAGCAAAGGCGACAAGGTCGAGAAGGGCGATAGCATCGGAGTAATGGGCAATACGGGCAATTCCACGGGGACGCATCTCCATTTCGAAGTACACAAAAACGGCGTCATGCAGAATCCCCTGAAGTACTTATAATTTACGATTATCCAATTGGCTTATATTTGAAGCATCTAGGGATGATTTCCCGAGGTGCTTCTTTTATTTTAGACGTGGATCGGCAGGGGATAGTTGCGAGGGAGATTAAGGATGACATCGCTCTAATTTCCAGCCCGAAGGCAATTTCATTGTGAATGCGGCCCCGTCGTATGTTAAGATAAAAGAAAACCAATTGGACTAGCGACGGGCGGTGTAACGATGCACGGTAAAATTTTGGTGGTCGATGACGAACAGCCGATTGCGGATATATTGAAGTTTAATCTGGAGAAGGAAGGGCATCAGGTGATCTGCGCCTTCGACGGCGGTGAAGCGGTGAGGCTAGCGTTCGAGGAGCAGCCGGATCTTATCCTGCTCGACTTGATGCTGCCCGTGAAGGACGGTATGGACGTGTGCCGCGAGGTGCGCTCGAAGCTGAACATGCCAATCATTATGTTGACGGCGAAGGACACGGAAATCGACAAGGTGCTCGGACTGGAGCTTGGGGCTGACGATTACGTGACGAAGCCGTTCAGCACGAGGGAGCTGCTTGCCCGCGTGAAGGCCCATTTGCGACGCCAGACGAAGAGCGCCCAGCTGCCCGAGATTGGAGCGGCGGCGGAGGAAACCGCCCAGGACCCGCATGCGGAGCAGCAGGGGCTTAAGCTGTTCAACCTGTTCATCGATACGGACATGTATGTCGTCTACAAGAACGGTGAACCGCTCGACCTGACGCATCGCGAATTCGAGCTCGTTCATTACATGGCGCGCAACAGCGGCAAGGTCATGACGCGCGAGCATTTGCTTCAGGCGGTATGGGGGTTCGAATACTTCGGCGACGTGCGTACGGTCGACGTGACGATCAGGCGTCTGCGCGAGAAGATCGAGGATGATCCCAGCCGTCCGGAATACATTATGACGAGGCGCGGTCTCGGGTATATGATGCGTAATCCGAAGTCGGGAGGTTTCGGGTACGGATGAAGGGTCGAAGCTTCTTCCGGACGATTCAGGTTAAGCTGGTCATTATTTATTTGCTGCTGATCCTCGTGGCGATGCAGCTTATCGGCGTTTATTTCATCAGCACGGTGAAGAATTCGCTTAATACGAGCTTTACGAATAACTTGAAGGAGCAGGCCAACATTCTGGCAGAATTCGCCGCGCAGAGCCTGCTTCCGAATCAAGAGGGCGACGGCGACTCCCCCGACAACACGACAGAGGACCTGAATCTGGTGGTGCGCAACCTGTTCAGCATCAGCGGCGCCGAAGTTCAGGTGCTCGATGCGAACGGGAAAGTCGTCGCGACTTCGCTTCAGGTCCATCAGTCGTATATCGGGCAGAAGAACAAGTCGCTTGCGGTTAGCCGCGCGCTCCAGAATATTCCGGACAACGAAGAGGAAATTATCGATGAAGACAATACGCGCAAGAAGATGATCGCGCTGCCCGTCACGCATAACGACAAGGTGGTCGGGGCGGTATACGTCGTGGCTTCCATGACGGAGCTGTATGTCACGGTGAACCGGGTCAACCAAATCTTCTTCTCCGGTACGCTGATCGCGCTTGGTCTCACGGGCGTGCTCGGCATATTGCTCGCGCATACGATTACGAATCCGATTCAAGGCTTAACGCGCCAGGCGGAGGCCGTCGCGGACGGCCGATTCGATCTCAAGGCGCCGGTGCACGGCGACGACGAGATCGGACGGCTCAGCATGGCGTTCAACGACATGACGATCCGGCTGAAGGAAGCGCTCTCGGTCAACGAAGAAGAGAACGAGAAGCTTGTCTCCGTCTTGTCCAACATGAGCGACGGCGTCGTGGCGGCGGACGAACGGGGCGTCATTATCGTCTGGAACCGCCGCGCGCTGGAGCTGCTGGAGGTGGAGACGTTCCAAGGGGCGCAGCTGTCGGAGCTGCTCGGCCTCTCGCAGGACAAGCTGTCCGAGCTGGAGCAAGGCCGCGGACAGACGATTCTGCTGACGCGGGAGCCGCATGAAGGCGGCGATGCGGGCGATGTCGCAGGCTTCATGCTGAAGGTGACGTTTACGCCAATCCACCGGAGGGACAAGGGCATCACGGGTACGATCGCGGTTCTGCAAGACGTAACGGAGCAGGAGAAGCTGGAGCAATCCCGCCGCCAATTCGTCGCGAACGTCTCGCATGAGCTTCGCACGCCGCTGACGACGATCAAAAGTTATGCCGAGGCGCTGGGAGACGGCGCGCTGGAGGAGCGGGAGCTGTCGACGAGATTCGTGGGCGTTATCAGCAACGAGACCGAGCGGATGATTCGGCTCGTGACGGATCTGCTCCATCTGTCCCGTCTCGATTCGAACCAAGCGCCGCTTCGCCGCAGACAAACGAATATTCTGGAGATGCTGGACGAGGTGGCGGACCGGTTCTCCTTCCAGCTGCGGCAGAAGTCGATCTCGGCAACCGTCGGCGTGGAGCGGGGACTGAAGAACGCGTGGCTTGACCGTGACCAGATCGACCAAGTGCTCGACAACTTAATGTCGAATGCGATCAAATATACGCTGGACGGCGGGCGAATTGGCTTGACGGCGCGGCGAACGGCGGATGCCTCCTCGCTTGAGATCAGCGTGAAGGATACCGGCATCGGCATTCCGAAGAAGGATCTGACGCGTATCTTCGACAGATTCTACCGCGTCGACAAAGCGAGATCCCGCAATATGGGCGGCACGGGTCTAGGCCTGTCGATTGCCCGGGAAATCGTGAAGGCGCATGGAGGGACGATTGCGCTATATTCGGAGCTGAATGAGGGAACGACGGTTACGTTCACGCTTCCTCTGCTGAAGGAAGGAGGCGAGCTCGAATGATGGAACGAATGAAGACGGGCGTATTGATTGCGCTTGTCGCGCTCAGCTTATTGCAGAGCTACTTGCTTGCCTATAGCATGCCTGGCCTAGGAGCGACGGTAAGAAGCGATCAGGATTACGTGAACGCGGAGCCGCTCGGGACCTCCTCCCATGTGGAGAATACGATTTTCCCCGAGGAATTGATCATCCATATGGGCGGCGACAAACATACGGTCATCTATCCGAACACGCAATTCTACGAAATGATTCTCGAACAGCGGCTGATGGGCCGCGAGTTCAAGGGGTTCCAGCGGGGCCCGATCACGCTGCTCGATTGGAACGAAGTGCGGAAGAACGATATCGGGATCGAGCTTCGGTTCGGCAACGGGATAGCCGTCGACCTGCTGCAGAAGCTGCTGAAGCTGGAGGGCGATCTGCTGTTCCTGAACGATAAAATCGACCGCATCTGGATCTTCAAGACGACGGAGACGGAAGAGATCCGTACGTTCTTCTTCAGCAGCGAAGACGGCATCGTCTACGAATCGGTGCGCGCGGACTTGACCGTCCGCGACGTACAGGATTACGTCGGTTTCGGGCAGCATCTGCCGAATTACCGGATGACGGATGACGGACTGTACGTGCCGAAGGAGCCGCTGCAAGCGAAGGAAATGGTGTTCCCTTACGAGATGTATTCGCCGGAGCAGATGCAGCGCAGCTTGTTCTTCGATCCGAGCACGACGAGGGCCATCGTCGACCGAAGCGGCGCACAGATCTTCACAGATGGGAAGCGCGGATTGAAGGTCGAGCAGAACGGCCTATGGATTAACTACACGAATCCGGCCGCGACGCAAAGCAATGAAGTGATGCTGAGCGAGAATGTGTACGCTTCGGTCGACTTCGTGAATCAGAACGGCGGCTGGGATGGCGTGCATGCGCTGATCGGCTCCGCGGCGGATGAAGAGGCGAAGCTAGTGACGTTCCGTAAATATTTGGAGCAATACCCGGTCATGATCGACGGTCCGTTCAAGTACGGTTATATCCAGCTGACGCTTCAGCAAGGCGACGTGACCGAATATTCCAGGTCGCTTATTACGCTCGGGGAACAGTCGGAGTCGCGGACGGTGCGGTGGCTGCCCGGAGGCGAAGCGCTGGAAGAGCGGCTGCAGCGGTATGCGCGGCGCGGGGAAGTGTCCGCCATGTTCCCGGCGCTGAAGGCAATACCGATGGAGAACAAGCGGCTGAGCTTCGAGCCCGTATGGGCGGTAAGGCTGTCCGACGGCACCGAGGAGGTGCTGGCCGAGGCTTATCCGGCAGGCTATACCCCTCCAGTTGAGACGCCGGCGAGCGGAGGCAACGTCGGGAACGATCCCGCTAGCGGCGGGGACGGCGAAGGCGGCGAAACCGCCGAGGGTCAAACCGGGGAGGAAACGGCTGTAGGCGGCGCAAGCGGCGAAACCACAGAGAATCAGACAGGTCTGGACACGACCGAAAGCGGCAGCGGGAATACCGCTTCTGTCGACACGAGGCTGGGCTCGGGATTAACCGGCGCGGTAGTCGAACGTTTCGGCAGTGCAGGCGATTTATAAAAATATAAGAAAGTATAAGTTTTCTCTATACAGAGCTTATATTTCTCGGAATGAAACGCGCCGCGCCTCTAAGGACGTCGACAGCCGTTTCACCTTGGCAATGGCGCAAGAAAGCGTATCGATATAGGAGGTGATGGGATTGGATTGGGGCAGAGCGAAAAGCGTGTTGATCATCTCGTTCTTAATGCTGAACGTGTTGCTTGGTTATCAGCTATGGAGCGATATTCGGGAGCAGCTGAACGCGAACGTAAACTCGGCGGAGCTGCCGCAGGATAAAGTGCTGCTAATGCAGCAGAAGCGGATTACGCTCTCGGCCAACCTGCCTTCCGACACGCCGAAGCTGGGCGACCTGACGTATCTGCTCCACTCCGATGTCCATCAGAAGTCTGGCCCGACGCAGCTGGAGACGCCGATCGACAGCTCGCTTATGTTTATTAACAAGGAAGAGTTGATCAAGGCGCTCGGCAGCGAGGTGCCGGAGCTGGAGCATTATGCGTACGACCTGCATAACAGCAGGGAAGGCGTGTTCGTTCTCCATCGGATGGTCGACGGCCGCCCGATGTTCAACGCGAAGCTGGAGCTGTACAACAGCAATCTCAAAATAACCGGCTTCCTGCAGGACCGAGTGGAGCTGATCGGCAGGGGCGAGGCAAAGCAGGTACTGCCCGCGGCGAAGATCGTGGCCAGCCTGATCGAGACGTATTTGAAGGAAGGCTCCGTCATTACGGATATTCAGCTCGGCTACCATGGCCAAATTTTCGACTCGGAGAAACAGGTGTCGGCCCCATCCTGGCGCGTCATGCTCGAGGACGGCAAAGTGTATTACGTGCACGCGATCAGCGGCGAAGTGGCGACGGACGGCACGGACGATGCGGAAGCGGGCGGCGGGAAAGCAGGCGGGTAGCGGCAAGGGCGAATTGCAAGTAAAATGCGAGGCATGGTGAGTTGCTGCAGGTGAGGTATGCAATTGAGCCGCGAAACGAAATGAGAAAGAGCAAGGCGAGATGCAAGTAAATCTGATGCCTGGCGGGTGCAGCGGGTATGGGATGCAATTGAGTCGCGAAGAGGTGCTGCAGGTGCGGGAGTGTGCGTAACGGACTGACAGGACGTTATTTCATTGAAAAGGCTCGTTTTGCTTTTCTAACGGACCCAGGTGCTCTTATTCGTGTTCTTTGAGGAGCGGTACGCCCAAATCGGGGCTAATAAGGTCACGTGAGTCCGTTAGAAGTCCGGCGACTGTTATTTTGGTCAAATAGCGTTCGCTCAGTCCGTTAAATGGTTATCGCGAACCAGACTGCGCCGGGGCTGATTGTGCAATTGGGAATAAGTTTGTATGGATGCGGCGGGGCTTGACATGGTTAGATAGAGTAGAGTCCTTTTCCGCTCCAGACGAATAGAATTTATGTATTCATAGACGGTTGTTTATACTTAAAAGCTTCATTGCGATTGTAATAGGTTAATAGGGAAATGGCGTTCGTTCGTATCGTTGGCGACCGGGCGTGACAATGGGTGTTGCCGAATGGGTAGCAGGAGAAGGGATTGGACGGTTTGGGACTTCGGTTTACGGTATTGGGGAGCGGCTCGACGGGTAATGCCACCATTGTGCAGGGGAACGATAAAACGATGCTGGTCGATGCCGGGCTGAGCATGAAGAAGCTGGAAGAGTTGATGCGCGAGCGGGGAATCGGCGGTCACGAGATCGACGCGTTGTTCGTGACGCACGAGCATTCCGACCACATCAAAGGATTGGGCGCGTTCGCGCGGAAGTACGAGCTTCCGATCTACGCGAACGAAGCGACCTGGGGCGCCATGGAGCGCCACATCGGGACGATCGCCCCGGAGAAGCGGGTGTTCATGGAGTCGGGCGAAGCGCTTTGCTTCGGCTCGATGCAGGTGCAGTCGTATCCGATCTCGCATGACGCGGCGGAGCCGGTCGGCTACTGCTTCGAAGAAGACGACGAGAAGCTGAGCTTGGCGACGGATCTTGGCTATGTCAGCGAGAAGGTGAAGCGCCAAATCATCGATTCGGATGTACTGGTGCTGGAATCGAACCATGATACCGAGATGCTCCGGATGGGCCGTTACCCGTGGAACATCAAGCGCCGCATCTTAAGCGACGTGGGCCATCTGTCGAACGTCGCGGCGGGCGAAGCGCTGATCGAGCTGATGACCGACCGGACGAAACGCGTCTATCTCGCGCACCTCAGCCTCGACCACAATCAAATGGATTTGGCGATGCTCACGGTCAATTCTATATTGGAGAACCACGGAATATTTTATAAGCAAGAGGAGTTTCCGCTGCGCCATACGTATCACGACCGGCCTACGCCATGGGATGAAGTGAAGCGGAAATCAGACTCTCCAGTTGCTCGTCCAGCTGCTCCGCCTTGGCGGTAAGCTCTTCGCGCGACAGCAGGCCCTTGTCGATAAACAGCTCGAGCATCGCGCTGAGCGTAAGCACCGTGCGGTAATGGTCCTCCTTCAGGTCGGCCAGCTTGGCCGCAAGCTGCACCTGTTCCCAGGCGGCGGGCGTGTTCTGTTTCATCGACATCTCTCCTTGTGTAAGGTGAAACGGCTGTCGCCGTTCTTTGGCGGTGCGGTTCGTTTCATTCCGAGAAATATGGGCTAAGTATGGAGAATACTTATACTTTCCTATATTTTAAAAAATGTTGTTGTCGCTGCTTCTAATCTATTATTATTTTAGTCATTTCTTCCGAAAACATTCCTAGATTACAAAAAAAGAGATATGGTTCGGTTCCAAGGAGAGGAGCGATTCCGATGAGCATTTTCGACGACGATTTTTATTCCACCAAGGTGTCCAAGCGAACCGTCAGGCAGAGCAGGCGGGAAGATACCAGGTTCATATACAAAAGCGGTGAGCGCAAGTGGTCGAATGTACGGATCGCGTTCATCTCATCCTTCACGAGCGCGGTAGCGGCGACGCTGCTGTTCGGGGCGATCTTCGGCGGCTTCGGCGGTGATTCGACGGCAAGCGGCAAAGGCGGCTCGACGCCAAGCGGTCTCGTCACGACGGGCGATCCATCGGAGCGGGCCATCAACGCCGCGGCGAAGGTCAGTCCGGCCGTCGTCAGCATCATCAACGAGCAGCTGTTCGGGCTCGGGCTCGGAAGCGAGCCGCTCGAAGGCGATGAGGCGAAGGAGGGCGAAGGCGTTCTGCGCGAAGCGGGCGTCGGCTCCGGCGTCATCATCAAGAAGAAGGACGGCAAAGCCTATATCGTCACCAACTACCACGTCGTGGCGGGCGCGCAGAAGGTACGGGCGGTGCTGACGAACGGTGAAGTGCGGGAAGCGAGCGTCGTTGGCATGGACCAAATTACCGATCTGGCCGTGCTGGCGATCGACGATAAAGGCATCGACACGGTAGCGGAAATCGGCGATTCCTCCGCGCTGCGCAAGGCGGAATTCGTGATGGCGATCGGCAACCCGCTCGGCATGGGCGAATCCATCACGATGGGCGTCGTGAGCGTCATCGAAGAAGTTGTGCCTGTATCGCTGAATCAGAACGGCGTCATCGACTGGGAGCAGGAAGTGATCCGGGTCGACGCCGCGATTAACCAGGGCAACAGCGGCGGACCGCTGATCGACATGAACGGCCATGTCGTCGGCATCAACAGCATGAAGATCGCGGACTTCGGCGTCGAGAGCATCGGCTACGCGATTCCGATCAACAAAGCGATGCCGGTCCTGGAAGAGCTGATGGACCAAGGCTACGTCTCGCGGCCGTACCTTGGCGTCTATACGCTTGATCTGGAGCAGTACTGGCAACAGCAGAACATGGACATGGACGATCTAGGCGATCTGTTCGGCGAGGACGGAGAAGGTTCAGGCTCCGCCGAGGTGGAACCTGGTGCGGGCGGCTCCGAAGAAGATTCTTCGGAAGGCAGCGGCGATGGAGCGCCTACGGAAGAAGATAAGTCCGATGATGCTGCAGCAGCGGCCGAAGAGCTCAATCTGCCGGATGACGTATTATCCGGGGTGATCGTCCTGGAAGCGGTAGGTCCGGCGCTGAAGGCGGGCTTGCAGTTCAACGATGTCATCGTCGAACTGGACGGTCACGCGATCGGCAGCACCATGGAGCTGCGCAAGTACCTCTATAGCCAGAAGAAGATCGGCGATAACATCGAAGTATCCTACTACCGGGACGGCGAGCTGAAGAAAGCGAAGTTTAAGCTGGGCGAGAACGAAGCGGAAGAGTAGGACGGGGTAACACGACGGAATACGCGCGGAATGCCGCGGAATACTGGGGAATACTTGTGGCACAACCGCGATCGAGCCCCGCAGTTAGAAAAGAGGCTGCCGCCTCCAAGCGAGGATGAGGAATCATCCAGCTTGGAAGCGGCAGCCTTCTTGTTTTTAGGGTCGAGTTCAAGGCAAGCGAAGCCGAGTAGAACGATCCTGAAATTCCGTAACCATCGCGACTTCGACGATCCTTCAAACTGTATGCCGAACTGAAAAGATGGCTAACGGAGCGCACAGCCGTTATTTTGCCTTTCATGCCTCATTCTAAAATCTAACGGAGCTACGCGCGCTTATTGCTCGGATTTCTAGGGAAATGGCACTGTTTGATAGCCAATAGCGACCTCCAGCTCCGTTAGAATTTCTAATCAATCGATTTGGACCAAATAACGACTGTGGCCGCCGTTAGCCATCTCAAACGGTTGCCATCGTGTTCAGATCATGGGCTGTATGGCAAATGTAGAGTAGTAACGGTAATTCTGAATCGAACTACTAGTGTTCGGCTTAGTAAGCCGTCCAACCTGCGTCGGCCGTCACGACGGTGCCATTCACGAAGCTGGCATCGTCGGAAGCGAGGAACAGCGCGACCTTCGCGATTTCTTCAGGTTTGCCGACCCGCGGGTTCAACTGCATGCCGATCATGGCGCGTTCCGCTCCGAACGGATTCGGTGCTGTCATGGATGCGGCGATGTTCGTCTCGACGCCGCCCGGTGCGATCGCGTTGCAGCGGATGCCCTTCGGCGCGTATTGGAAGCCGACGTTCTTCGTGAGGCCGACTACGGCGTGTTTGGCAGCGGTATAAGCCGCGCCCGCTCTCGAGCCGTTCAGGCCGCCTGCGGATGCGATGTTCACGATAACGCCGCCGTTCTTCTCGAGGAAGATCGGAAGCGACTTGCGGATCGTTCTCATCGGTCCCGTCGTATTCACGGCGAAGACGCGTTCCCATAGCTCGTCCGTCAGGTCGCCGGCCGGTACGAAGTTGTCCATGATACCCGCGTTGTTGATCAGAATATCGAGCGTGCCGTATTCGGCAACGGTGGCGTCGACGAGACGCTGCACGTCATCTTCTTTCGCAACGTTAGCGGCAATCGCGAGAGCGGTACCGCCGTTCGACGTAATTTCGTCAACGACTTTCGATGCGTTGTCCACGTTAAGGTCGGATACGACGACCTTCGCGCCTTCCGCGGCGAACAATTGGGCAATCGCTTTGCCCATGCCGGATGCCGCGCCCGTGACGATTGCGACTTTGCCTGTCAATTTCATGAATGATTCCTCCTCTAAGGGATTAGTATGGTCATGATGGTGATTTTAAATTTTCAACACTTGTACATTACATAACAGGTGTTACGTTTACTATAATGAAATTAAGCGAAGGCAACAATATATAAAACGCTTTCATTTGTACGATAATAGACAGATGAGGCATGTTTGTTGGGTATGTAATACTGGAAAGGCGGGAGCGGATTGGCACAAAAGGAAAACGATCGCCGCGTCGCGCGAAGCAAGGCGGCGCTGAAGGAAGCGCTGTTGTCGCTGATGGAGAGGAAAAGCTTCTCCGCGATCTCCATCACGGAAATCGTGGAGACGGCGAATTATAATCGCGGGACGTTTTATTCGCATTTCGAGAATAAGGATGCTCTGCTCGCAGAAGTGATCTCTGAGTTGATCGACGAGCTGATCGCGTCGTTCCGCGAGCCATACGAGCATGTGGAGATTTTCCGCGTGGACGAGCTGGGGGCGCAGTCGGTAACGATCTTCGAACATATTTTCGCGCGGAGGGAAGTGTATTCGACATTGTTCCGGGGCGATACGCTGCCGATCATCAAGGAAAAGATGTTCAGCGCGATTCGGCGAATCTCCGCCGAGGACTTGGTTTACCCGGAGGCCGACACGACGATCAATCCGGAGCTGCGGATGGTGTACAGCCTGCATGCGCTCATGGGACTCGTATTCCACTGGATCGAAGGCGGTTTTGCGTACACGCCTGCCTATATGCAGGATCAGCTGGTGCAGCTCATTCACTGGCGGCCGACGGCGGCGAAAACGGTGCGGCGAGGAGAGGCGGAGCGAAAGGGCAAGGGGAAGTAAACATTTTTGGTTCGGATAAAATCGGATGGACCGCGTTGGGGAATAGCTAGTAGAAGATGGACGGAATTACGGTCTTCACAGGCGCGGACAAGTTCTGGTATGCTGGGAATAGAAACATCATCTGGTACTGATACTAACGATGAATAGGAATGTGAATCATGTATT
This sequence comes from Paenibacillus sp. LHD-117, assembly GCF_030929555.1. GTDB lineage: Bacteria > Bacillota > Bacilli > Paenibacillales > Paenibacillaceae > Pristimantibacillus. The sequence continues at coordinate 59,410 of NZ_JAVFVT010000029.1, forward strand.
GTGTATGCAAACCGTGTATCGAGAAAGCATTGGAGAGATTCGTGGACGAATACGAGGATGCGCCGGACGTGGTCGACCTGAAGGAGACGCAGTTCGCCGATTGGGACCCGCCGCGGAAGTGCGACTTCTGCGAAGAGGCTGCGGCTTTTTTGGTGGTATAGGATAGTAAGGCAAGGGGAAAACGACAAGAGGCTGCCGCCTCCCGCCGGGAACTTCGGTTCCGGAGGGGAGAAGGCAGCTTTTCTTATGATTGGTGGGTAAATAACCGCGGATCCTTTTACGATTTTGGACAAAATCTGCTATGCTGGGACTAACGATTCACGCGGGCGATGGGATGCGTGAGGCGGTACTATGCTTATAAGGGACGTGCTTTCATTGCATATACAGATTGCTGCCGTAGGCAAGCTCAAGGAAAAATATTTGGTGCAAGGCATCGCCGAATATGCCAAACGTCTCGGGCCTTACGTGAAGCTGACGCTCACGGAAGTGCCCGACGAGAAAGCGCCGGAGACGATGAGTCCGGCGGAGGAAGCGCAGGTGCGCGAGCGGGAGGGGGAGCGGCTTCTGGCGCAGCTGAAGCCGGACGCCCACGTCGTGGCGCTCGCGATCGGCGGCGAGCTCTGGTCCAGCGAGGATCTCGCGGACCAGCTCGATAAGCTGGCCACGTACGGGCGCAGCCACGTGGCTTTCGTCATTGGCGGGAGCACGGGCCTCGCTCCTGCCGTCTTGAAGCGCGCCCAGCAGAAGCTCAGCTTCGGGCGCATGACCTTGCCGCATCAGCTGATGCGGCTGGTGCTGGTGGAGCAGATTTATCGGGCGGTGAAGATAAATCGGGGGGAACCATACCATAAGTGACGGCTAAAATAGGATTGTTAGAGAGAGCTAAAGGTCCATAGAAGTGCTGGAGAAAGGTGCTATATAGATACGTAAATCCCCCTGGAGCCCTTCTCTAGGGGGATTTTTGTACGACAGAATCGACAATGTTTTCCAAACGCGTGATATAATTATTATATGCTTTTGGGTATTTTGGAAGGCATGGAGACGGCGAAAAAACTGCAACATAAATGATATTAATAATTCTATGGAAGTGAGGGAGGAACATGAACTGGGCTGCATTTCAATCACACGGAGAAGCACCTACGGGGGCATTCGAAGCATTCTGTAATCAACTATTTGATTTATATTGTAAGCGTGAATATATTGACCGTATCATCTCTTTCGCAATCGTGAATGGATCTGGTGGGGATGGTGGGGTCGAGGCGTATGCAAAGTTAGATGACGGTTCATTCGTGGGAATTCAATCAAAATGGTTCTTAAACGCTATTGAAGCGAGAGAAATCGGCCAAATTCGCAATTCGGTAAGAACTGCCATGACCGTACGTCCAACATTGCAGAGGTATATTGTATGCATACCTAGAGACTTGGCCTCCTCGACTGCAAGAACAACGAATTCCGAAGATACCCGTTGGGCTTCATTTATTAAGGAAATGCATGTCGAGTATCCTAACTTGGAGATTATCCTGTGGCACGAATCTAAATTGCGTGAAGAACTCCAACTTGATGTAACGGGGGGGATTCGGCGTTATTGGTTCGAGCAGGAAGAGCTTTCGGTCGAATCGATGAAGTTTCAGTTTCTAAAAGCAAAAGCGGGGTGGCTACAGCCCAAATATATTCCATCTTTGCATGGACAAGGGCGAATTCATGACGAAATGAAGAACATTTTGCCGGATCGCTCGCGATACGATGAATGGATGCGATTGTTAAAACGCAATTTGGAGTCCGTACAATTTATCAAGAAGGAAATCACTCATGCAATTGCATTTTTTCAACTAAAAGAATTGACTGCAGAGCTTGTTATAATTGATCAGTACTTGTCTCGAGTAGAGCCAAATTTAGTGCAACTAGTGGAGAGTTGTCAGTATGGTACCGAACCCAAGGAATTCTCGCTTTCAAAACGTCCAAATCTGGGCCGAACTTTAGAACTGTTGGACAACATTCCGATCCGCTCATTAACATCCATTAACAAATCTGACATTACGAGAGCAATAACTCAATTAGCGGAGCTTGAGATAGAAGAGCACATGCTACAAATCAAAAACTTAATAAGCCAGAAAATGTATGCGTTCTTGGGGGAGCCAGGAACAGGGAAGACCCACGGTGTTGCCAATGCAATAGAGGAACACGTCGAATTGGGTAACAATCCGGGGTTTATCATACAGGCGAAATCGTATACTGCAAGTCGTACATGGCGTTCTATTTTGGCGGACTCTGTAGGATTATCAGAATCTTGGACAGAGGAAGAAACATGGAGAGCGTTGGAAGCCTGCGCATTCAGATGTGATGTTAAGAATGCGAGAGGTACGGATGCAAATCATGAGTTTGTGCCTACTAAGATCCTTATGTGTATAGACGGGCTCGATGAGTCGATTCCGTGGGATCATTGGCATGAAAGAATACGCGAATTGCAAATCATTACAGAACGCTTTTCACGTATTCGTGTTGTAGTTGCCAGCAGACCATATGTGTTTTCTTCCGCTACTTTGCACGGGCTAACACCTATTCATCTCTCCGCAGAAGGAGACCTGCGGGTCGGCGACTTGTTCGAACGATATTTACAGGCGTATCATATCCGCTTTGAGGAGAAGGAATACTTTGCATGGCTGAGATGGAGTTTGAAAACCCCCCTCGCTCTACGTTTATTCTGTGATCAGTACTGTAATCAAACGCTTCATAAACAAGATGGCGTTTCCACCACGATATCTCATCTACTTGCAGGGAAAATTAGGCAGGTTGATGAAGAAATAGGGAGGAGTCTTGGCGCTTTATGGAATACAAAGGACCAGTTAGTTTTGCGTGCATTGTTGTCTATCGTAAAACATTTACTTGAACACAGCAGTATAGAACGGTCTGTGTTATCCTCACTCATATTGGACAGTGTGCCTAACGGTGCAATGAATGCGAGTGCCGCGTTACACATGATTGATTTTTTGACGAAGTACGGTTTGCTGTATGAAATAGCCGAGCAGACGAATCCATTAATACCGGCAACTGTTCGATATGAGGTAGCTACACAGCCGTTAATGGATTACTTACTTGCAGTCAAACTTGTTGAGGATTTCAGTCAAAATGGCCAAGTATCCATTCCTGATATCTTTTTCAAGCGGGTTGGCGCGCAACAAATGGTAGCGATCATGTTGCTGCAGGACCACAATACTTTAGTCACTCAACAAATAGGTTGGAAAAGATCAAATCTATTTGACATCCAACTTTTTGCTCTAGCTAACGTTTCGGCAGATAAAACAGTGCCTTACGTGGAAAAAACCAAGGAAATGCTCGTTAAGTCGATGCCTTTGAGTAGGCGAATCGTAAATGAACTGATTGGAAGAGTAGCGCGTGTGCCTAATCATCCTCTTGGTCCGATGTTACTTCACGATGCTTTGCTAGCATTTAAAACTCCAGCAGAGCGTGATTTGTTCTGGTCTTTGCCCGAATATGTTCCGGGTCAAGGGGATTATAGCTGGGAGGGGCATGGCGCGTGTATTTGCTCCATTGAGGAATATGATTTATTTCCCGATGATCTCCACTGGGGTTTACCGCTTCTTTATGCATGGAATCTCACGAATACGGACAATACAATCCGAAATAATGGAAGAAAAAAATTGACGAGGTGGGGGATTCAAAATCCGATTGAGTTTACTGAACTGCTTGAACTGACATTTGAAACGAATGACCCGCAAATGAAAGAAGATCTCGTATGCTGCGCTTACGGAGTAGCAAGCCGTCTAGCTCATGAACGTATTGCCTTAAAAGCATTGGCGGAATGGGCATTGAATACGATCTTTCATAAAGACCGGATACAAAGTAACATGAATGCTGTTGTTCGATTTGCCGGCCGCGCAATAGCGGAACGTGCAATGGTATATGGAGCAATCTCTGAAGAAGAAATACAGATAGCTCGCCCACCGTATTCTCCTGCCACAGAATTCATGATGCTTAATCCGAAGGCGGCTTCAGCAGGTCGCAATGGTTTTGAACCGATAGATGGTGATTTGTCATGGTATGTGATCAAGAAAGGATATGAAGATTTCTTCCAAATTGATGATGAAAAAGAGTCAGGTCAACCTCTCACACAAATAGAACGAGCACCTAAATCATTATTATTGAAACTGTTCGGTCACACGCAGGACATATCGGTCAAACAAGAAATTGAAAAGGAACTGTCCCAAAGAGAAGAAAAGTATAGGCAACATGAACAATTTCAGTTGAAGTTTCACAGGAACTTCGAGTTACCCAATGTGTTCCAAGATAATGACATTAACGAGAATGAAGTTCATGAAGCTGAAGATGATATAGATTCCTGGCTAAATAGTGCATTAGAAAATTTGGAGAATCGTAGTCAAACAGAAGACAATAATGAAGAGATAGTCAGCGCTGACCGTGACCGATATTCTAGACTAGCGAAAGAATTCCTCAAACGACATGCCATCAATGCGGGACTATCCAAGCTGACGCCGCATCAGTTTGCACTTGCGAGTGCTTCAGCTTACTTAGATCGAATGGGATGGACCCGCGAACTGTTCATCGGCAAGCCAAACGGAGGAAAAGTAGGGGAGATACTTGGAGCGGATATCTCGATCATTCGTCAGTATCATCAGGCTACTCATGGAAGTCGCAGCAAGGTTATGCCCTTTAGTGAGAAATATGTTTGGTGCGCCGTGCATGAAATGTTAGGTTACCTAGCGGATCGGTTGCCACATTACGCCTATGGTGATGACGGTAAAGAAAAAGTATGGGTGTCGGACTACAGTAGTTTACTTGACGTCCCAAATCCCGTTCAAGAATTGTCGAGCCAATCACCTGATGAAGTTCGAGGAGGCACAGGATGGTTTATCCCTGACGATTTGTCACCTTCATTGTCTGAAAGTGACGATGACAAGCCCGATACAATCACTTATTGGATTAGAAATGCTCCTATTCCAGATTTTAAGCGTTGGATCTACTCACAAGAGGGTGAAATGACCGTTGTTTCTGGAGATTTGACTGGAAGCTGGGTTTGTTTAAGCAACCAGACAACTCTGACGGAACCGAATACATTATCGGACTCTCTTGTTTGGATGAAGAGTTGCATTATCAAGGAGACGGATTTTCCTTTATTCATACAGGATCTTCACGAGAAGTCCAGTCTACTAATTGATAATTTGTCCAATTCAATCGACCAGTTACATTCTTCCCCCCGTACGGATACCTACATGAATCCAGCGGCTTTAAGCTGGATGCATTGGATAGAGGATTTGTACAGTTCATTCCATGTTTTTAGCGTTAATGAGCAGGACTTGAAAGAGTACGAAGTATGTAAATGCGTATCGGAAGTAACGCATAGTTCGGTAGAAGAGCGAGAATTCACTTTTACACTTCCATCAAAAATCATCCGAGACATGGTGCAAGTTGCAGATGGAGATGGATGGCGTTATTGGGACCAGAACATGAATGTTGTATCATTCTACAGTATAGCAGGAAGCCAGTACCGCAATCATCAGGAGTTGCTTTTTGCAAGTAGAAATATCTTGGATAATGCATTGGCTCAGCATGAATACCGTATGATCTGGGTTATTCGTATGCTACGGGAGCCGTCACCTAAGGTGAGGGAGAAACATAGCGATTTCTTTATTGAACATGATCGCGTATGGGTAGCGTATGAACACCTAGGAACGTTCCATCTCTCACTGATTAAAGAGATTGTAAATGGAAGGCCTTGAACACTAGCTCCTAATTAGAGCACAATTATATTGAATGGGTGTTTAGGGAATCTTGAGGAACGCAAGCCATCGGAGTAATTAAAAAGAACCCCCAGTTTTCGTTCCACCTTCATCATCAAAGTTGCGGCGATGTAGACAGAGAGACTAGCCTTCGCCAAAATAACGTTACAGCCCACGCCAGTTCCACCAAGCCATCACAAAGGAGAACGCCCATCACAGGCGTTCTCCTTTTCGTCACGGTTTTCTTTATACTGTGTATTGTCCTTTTCTCTTGCCATATTCCGCGTTGAAAAACTGCTCACCTCATAATCGTTAGGCGAGTAATTGCGAAAGTGTTTTCATAAAATTCGAAATTCAGATGGCGATCTCGATTTTCTCCCGCTTTCGCACTTGTTTTCGCTGAAGGGAATCCCCCGCCGCTACAGAAGGAGACGAGAAGAAGGAATCCACGTTCTCATCGAAGCTCAATTCAATTGTCTCGATCTTCTTACTCGCGTTCAGCGTGATTCGTTTGATGAACAGGTGCAACAACGTTTTTCGGTGTTCAAACGGTGCAGTGGTCAGTACCTGATGGAACCCATGTATCAACTAATGCACCTGCTCGACAGCGACAGGAGACGTATTATCTTCGGTTAGCTCCAACTCCAACCGGGACTTCTCCGTATGAAGATTGGTAATCTCGGCTTGAATCTCCTGCATTCTCTCGGTGAAGAACGATTTATCAAGGTTCCCTTGCTCGAATAAATCAAGGTGCGTTGTTTTTTGTTTACAGCCTGTTCTAATTGGCTTCTAATGTGCGTTAGCTCCGACTGGAGCGGGTATTGTTCGAGTCGTTAGTTTGTGGTTTATTCTGTCCACGATGGCCGTTAGAATGCGCTTCTCGGACAGCACCTTTGCTAATCGTTTCATTATTTCGTCTTCGGCTGCTTGCTTCTGAATGCTATTGGCAGAGCACACGCTGCTTCCCTTGCTTCGAAATGCTCCGCACGAGTAGTACAGGCGATTCACGCTTTCTCCAGTCTTTGTCTTGCTCCGGCTGGCAACCATCGCCGCGCCACACTTCGGACAGCGGATTAACCCGGACAGCAGGAACTCACCGTTAAAGATGCGGGACGGCGTGAACGACTTCTTCTGGTTGAGGAACTGGACTTTCTCCCATAACGCATCGTGGATCGAGCGGTTCCGACAATTTCTCGGATATACCGATTTGAATCACCTGTACCTGATCGGCATATCACAGCATTAGTCAGCGTGCGTGCTCTATGAACAGATGTATGCGACTGAACATCCGAGCGGCCCGGCCATTAATGGCGCTGTTGCGGGTCTGGTTTGCGATACCGGCATCTATAGCTATCAGCCCGGTTTTGCCAGAGCGATCGGAGGCGTGATGCATAACCTCTTCGGGATTACGCCTGTGCAGTCCGCGACGAATATCGTGGCTCTCGCCAGCGATCCAGCGCTAAAGGATATCTCGGGCTACTACTTTTCAAAGCCGCAGGACCATTTATTGTGTAATAAAAAGAAGCTTAGGCGTTAGAGCACTATATAAGTCTATTACATCTGCTATGGGTATTAGGTCCTACTAATATATGGTACAATTAAAATGCTAGAGAATGCTAGAGTATAAACGTCATCCACCATAAATAGAACAATAAATGATTGGGGGGGATCGTTTTTGTCGTTACAGATAACATTGACTTATAGGGAACCAGGGGTCAAAGGCAAGGTGCTTCTTCTGTTCATACATGGTTTAGGAGCGCCAAGAACTTGGGTGGAGCCAGGCAGAGATTGGATTCAACTTGTCGCAACTGATCCAGACTTAGAAGGTATCGACACCGGACTCGTCACCTACGACACGTCCCAAGTAATTAGTGGTGTATTCAATATAGAAGGTGAAATCGAAATACTGGGTCATCGGTTACGCGTTAGCAAGGAAAGTCCTCTATCCATTGAAGCACTTGCTCTACAACTAAAAGCGAAATTGGCTGGGTCTATCTACAGAAATTATGAAAAGATCGTGATTGCGGGCCATAGTATGGGCGGATTAATCGGCAAACGGTTCATTCTGAACGAATACGTAAATCATAAAGTCGGTTTGCAGCGGATCGGTGGATTCATCAGCTACGCGACGCCTTATAACGGTTCTAAATTTGCACAATTGCACAACAGCATGATCAATCGGTTCCAGAAGCACAAACAAATTGAAGAGCTTCGTTCGAATAATAATTTCCTAGACGATTTGAACCGATGTTATGCGGATGCGCGAGAGCTATTAAACAGCCAGTTTGCATCCATCTACTGCTACGGGGATCGCGACAATGTTGTGGAGCAGGGAAGCGCGGTACCCCATATGGGACATTCCAGCACCTATTTACAAGCGCAAGCGCTGCCTGGAGATCATGGCTCCATTCTCGACCTGCCGCAAGGTCACCAGACAACCAATTATGATCTGCTCAAAGGGCTGTTGCTGGATGTGCTTGAACCCCCTAATCCTCCTACGTTCGGCATTAAGAGAAATCAAGCAGTCCAGGAAACAGGTGCAGGGCTCGAACAGTCTGACAGTCCTTTATCTGGAATGGACCAACCGGGGATAATCTCGGGCAATATCCTCGAGCAGTTCGAGGGACATCGGCAGGCGCTTGAGAGAGTCTTCATTAGCCGCTTTAGGGATGAGGATCAGATTCGGAACAAAATAATCGATTCCATGAATGAGGTGTTTCAGAAACTGCAAGCGACGAACGAAATAAAGCTGCGACAATTCTTAAAACTGTATCGGTATGCAAACCACCAACTTGCCGGTGGCGATGACGGACTGCGTGAATTGTTGGAGTTGTTGGCGTTGGTCCATCTCGTGTATCCGGAATGGAATTTCACTGAGCCGGATGACTTAATTCAGTTACCTAATCTTCGGTTGGATTCGGAGAGATGGGTTCGCATGCTCTTCTCGCAGGATAAAGAAACGATGCCGGAAGTCGTTATAGGCTTTATCGCCAAGCTATTCGACAGTCCCCTTCGACCTTTTCTAGGAAATAACGTCGGACAGGATCTGTTTCCTTACCGACTGCTTCTGGAGAACATCAATCCAGAATCTCTGCTGACGGACAATCCGGAAAACTTATGCGAGCATTGCAACGCTGGAAGAAAGGTGGATTTCTCTAATATATTGCTCCGATTCGGCCGGAATTCGGATTCAGGCATATTCAATGGACTAGAATCGAACAAGCTGTCCGGCACGGTCAGCATCAGCTGTTCCTCATGCCTGCGCCAAGTTAGAACGGAAAGCAGCTATGCGGAAATATGCAAAAAGCTAAGGAAGGTGATCTGAGCATGAACGAGCGGCTAATCCACTATTTTGATCACCAACAGGGACTCGAGAAGCTCACGGACTTGAAGATTCGTCATATCGATGCTTTGTATATATCCATGCAAAATATTTATGGCATCGCGTGTTATGAATCGCAAGCACAATTGGCGAGTCTATGGGAACGCGCAGCTTACCAGCTGGCTTATCGTGTGCAGAATCAATTGCCTGGAGAGCTTGACGATCTTCGTTGGGACATGTATCTCGTACTTTATGTTGACGAACCGCAGATCAACTACGCGTTGAAGAAGCGCATTGAATCGAATCAATTCTTCTTCCGTAAAATCGTCCTTACACAAGCCGATCTGGGCCGACTGCCCGAGAAGTTTCCATTAGGCTTCACTGTGATTGTGCCGGAACAACGCGTGGAACGGCTATGGTTCGATGACCGGCACTTTCTATCGCAATGGCGGTCCTGCGTGAAAGAATCGACTAGAGAACGGCTTGATCAGGCGATGTTTCAACAAGGTGTCGATTCAGCTGAAAGTCTGATCAAAGCTTTAAGTTTACCTGAGCTAACGGAGGTGCTGGGGGTTGAGAATTAACTCAATTACGATCGAAGCATTCCGTGGATTTCAAGAAACAAGAACTTTTCAATTTCCAGACACAAACGTCATCATCTTGCATGGTCCGAATGGTTACGGTAAAACATCGTTTTTTGATGCGATCGAATGGGTGCTTACGGGGGCTATCTATCGATACGAAGAAGATTCCGAACGAAAAGCTTATCAGTATATCGGCAATCACTTCGCAAATGGCAGACCTCCTAGCGTTACGATCGAGCTGAGCGATGCCAATACGAAATTGAAAGTAACCCGGACGGGCGTGCCTTACCAGTCGGTCCGAACAGGTGAAGGAGTCAGTTACATTGCGGTTGAAGTCAATGGGGATAGCTTACCTGAGGAAGACGCGGAAGATGTGTTGAAGGGCTTGCTTGTCCATAAAGAGTGGCTGGAACGTGTAGATGTAAACAAGAGCTTATTCCTCACTCATTTGTTATGCCAAGAGCGTATGAATGGGATTCTGAGGGGGATGAAGGAGAAAGATCGTTATCATGCTGTCTCCCGAATTTTCGGTACAGAGCAGTTCACCGTTTACCGAGACGTCGTACATAAGGCCAAAGCAGAGCTTGAAATCCGACGGGACGAGTTCCAGCGTAAGCTCGATTCACTGAAGGCGGACAAACAATCGCTAGAAATGAGATCGCAGTCGCTTAAGGCAGAATTAGACGATGCTTCTACCCTGTCGCGACATTCGCAATGGCAAACGACGCTTCAAAGTTTCCAAGAAGAGTTTCCCTCACTGCTCTCTTCTATGAGTGCGCCCAGAGAAATAAAAGAATGGGTACAAGAAGCTCAGTCCCAGTCTGATCGGCTTGAGCTCGAACGAAGCGAAATAGATAATGTCATGTTCCGGAAACTAGCGTTAGCTAAGGTTGCCTTAACCTCTTTAGTGGATAAACAGCCTCAGTTAATGCAGTGGGAGCAGCAATACCAGCTTGCCGCCGCGCTGCATGATATGGAGTTAAAGACCGAGCGATTGCAGCAATTGTTCGATGACACCGATGCTTATCTAGAGACGGATCAGAGGATACATCAGAAAGCTCATCAAGCCGATGAACTTCTAGTCCAAGCGCAACAACTACGGAATACTGCTGATCAATTATATATAGCGCTGGATCGTGTCACCAGTTTGATTGATACAGCGCAGTTTACTCAGAACTACATCGGTATAAATGGGGCATTTGCCATGAATCATCCGACACTGGAGGATGTTCCACGCATTGAACTGATTGAAGCACTCCTACAGCTAGAGGAGCAGTGGCATTCGCTTATGGAGTGCGAGCGCCAATACAGGGAGGCAGAACAGACCTGTACTCAGCAATCAGCTATCGTGCAGCAATTCGTGCGGCACGAAGAGAGACATCAGACGTTCCTCAAGCAAGTGCTGCAGTTTGCGGTGGAGCAGCCTGAGTTAAAGCACTGCCCAGCCTGCGGGACAGAAGGCATTCATACTAACCATCTGACGGATTATGCAAGATCCCAGCTAGATGTCATGCATCCGGATTTAGGGGCAGCGAAGATAAGGGAAGTGGAGTTAGAACAAGCACGGCAGGTTAGCGAGACTCGTCTGCTAGCTGCTCGACAGAATTGGAAGGACAGAGAGACAACGGTCCTCGACTTATTGCTCAAATGGAGACAGCATCACAAGGCTCTTCTTGCGCAAGAGGCGGATGCAAGAGTGAAGTATACCGATTTACATCAAGAGTTGCAACAGATTAGCCAAAGTCAAGAAAACTATAAAGAGAGAGCGGCAGTGCTTGAATTGGATGTATTGCACACGGACTTGAAGGAGCAGATTACGTACAGCCTTCTCGCTTGCAAACAACAAATTAACGGATTGCAAAGCGGGCTGGGTGCTGCTTCTGCATCTCTAGCATTCAAGCCACTTCATGTTCTAAGCCATGATATTCAACAGCTGCGCGACGACAAGCTTGTATGGATCAGAAGATTGACAGCGGTTGGCATTGTTGGCGCGGATAGTCCGGAAGCCGATTTCCAGGACATTGAAGAGAAATTGAATGCAATGACCATTGCTCTTCAAGGTCAACAGCAAGAGAATTCACGCCGTCATGCTATATCGAAGCAATTACTTAAGATTTTCCGAACAGACCATGATCTTACCCTTCTCGATGATTTGCAGCAACAATTAGCAGTCAAGGAGACGCTGATCGAACGAGTCGAAGAAGGATTGCGCGTGTTGAACGATAACATCGATGTGCTTAAAGACGCGGAGAGCACGGTTCCCGATGCCATCAATGCATTGACAGAACGGGTCATGGACCAAATGTTTGACACCATGAGAGCGGTGTTCGTCCGAATTAACTCGCATCCATTATTCACAGATATCGATTACGAAACAGATAAAAAGTATAATAACAACCGACTATTCTTGAAGGTAATGACAGGTGGAAATGCATCAGTCGGTCAACAGGAAGCCAATCCTGCTTACATCTTCAGTGCTGCGCAGGTCAATGCGACTGCCATTTCATTCTTCCTGGCCATGGCCTTGACCCAGTCCTGGTCGCCGCTTCAATTCGTTGCAATGGATGATCCGGTTCAAAGCATGGATGATTTAAACGTAACAGCGTTGATTGACTTGATTCGCGATCTTGCCAACCCATCGCAGCAAAATCATAAGCAGTTTATTATTTCAACACACGATTCAACTTTTTATGAGCTAATGCGCAGAAAGTTCAGAGTTTTAAACATTGGGGTTGTTGAGTATGACTCATATTCAGAAGTAGGCCCAACCTATAAACAACATTTAATCGAGGCACAAGAACATAAATCTTTAGTAATTATGTCTAAAAACTCAAGAGTTATTGAACCGACTGTCGAGCCTGACGAAGGCGACCTCTACCAGTTATAATAATGAATATAATTGTTTTCGACTGAATGCTAAGCTCCTCATATTAATGAGGGGCTATTGTTTTTTTGATCACCATTAACAGCCCGCCGTTCAACGCTACGGAAGAAATTTTTCGCCGATAGACCTGTTAAGCTGAGCCTTATCATAAGTAGCGGCAAGTTTTTACGATTGACAGCAACAAAAATACATGATAATTTCATGCTAGGAAAATAAAGGCAATGTAACCTTTGGGTTCAACCTCGCTGAGAAGTGGGTTGGACCCTTTTTGCATTCCAAAACCCAAAGGAGGATTCACATGCTGAGAACAGAATTGCTGTTACAGCGGCTCGACGAGATCGGCAAGTCGCTCGAACGCAAGGGGGGAGCTCTATTATTGTTAGGAGTTGGCTCCGTTGGGATCGAGACAGAACGGTTGGATGAATATTCGGATTTAGATTTCTTTGTCATTGTGAAGTCCGGGCAGAAAAACAGGTATATCGACCGATTGGATTGGCTCGAAGAAATACTTCCACTTGCCTATTCTTTTAAGAATTCGGATGTAGGGTATAAAGTTCTGTTTGAGGACGGAATTTATGGGGAATATGCTGTATTCGAGGAATGGGAGCTGGCTAATAGTTCCTATACGGAAGGCCGGGTCGTTTGGAAAGATCCCATGTACTGCAATACGGGAATCGCAAAACCTTGCAACCCGATACCTAGCCTCAAAAAGGACTTCCTGGACTTTCCTTTGAACGAAGCTTTAACAAATCTATATGTCGGGCTCGGCCGTTATGCAAGAGGAGAGCGTCTATCCGCGGCGAGGTTCGTTCAAGGTTATGCTGTGGACAGGATTCTATCCGTGCTCCATCTGTTGGAGCAAGAGGTGGATTACTTTCCCGACCCTTTCGGAAATGAGAGGCGGCTGGAAAAAAGATACCCTCGTTTTGCGGAAATCATAGGAGACATGATACAGGGATATGATCATGTTCCCGAATCGGCGCTTCGTATTTTAAGCTTCATAGAAGAAGTGTATCCCGTCAATCGAAGGTTAAGCGATGAAATACGACAATTGGCTAATATAACTTGCCGTTAGAAACAGCGCGGAGAACCCTACCACAAGTGATCCTACTTTTTTGTATTAATCGCTTGATGGGCGCGGAAAGCTGCCTCTGAGGGGATGGGGAGGGGCCACTCTACGGAAAGAAAGATCGTTGCACAGGTGGGCTCGTATGGTTGGAACTCTGGTTGCTACCAATCCGTTGAGGAACCTTAAAATAAAGGAGGGCTATCCCGTAAAAGGACAGCCCTTTAAACTTGCAGTTACAAACTGCGCGGTGAATGCACTCAAAGTATGGCGATAATCCGCCCAATCCGCCCAAATCTCTCTCAATCGCGCGACCAGTCCCGCCGCAGTGAGAACATCTCCCTCAGCGCATCCGTCGACAGCTCGGTAATCCAGCCCTCCGAGCTGGAGATTACATTGTCGCTTAGCTGCTGCTTGTTCTCCAGCATCTCGTCGATGCGTTCCTCGAGGGTGCCGAGCGAGATGAATTTATGCACCTGCACGTCGCGTGTCTGGCCCATCCGGTAGGCGCGGTCGGTCGCCTGGTTCTCGACGGCCGGGTTCCACCAGCGGTCGAAGTGGAATACGTGGTTCGCCGCGGTCAAGTTAAGCCCGACGCCTCCTGCCTTGAGGGAGAGGATGAACACGTTCGGCTGCTCGGACGGCGGAAGATCGCGCGACTGGAACCGTTCGACCATCCGGTCCCGCTGCACCTTCGGCGTGCTGCCGTTCAGGTACAGCACGGGTTCGCCCAGCTCGCGCTGCAGAACATCCTGAATCATTTTGCCCATGCCAATGTATTGCGTGAAGATAAGGCAGCGCTCGTCCGCCTCGCGCAGCTCCTTGACCATCGCCAGCAGTCTCTCGAGCTTAGAGGAGCGGGCGACAATCGCCTCCGTCTGTAGAGGGCCATCCTCCGGCTCCGTTCCCGTATCCTCATCCAATAGAGCCGGATGGTCGCATGCCTGCTTGAGCCGCGTCAGCGCTCCGAGAATCGCGCCTTTGCGCTGGATGCCGTCGAGCTTCTTCAGCTTCTCAAGCAGCTCCTTGACGCAATTGTCGTACAGGGCAGCTTGCTCGGACGTAAGCGGAACATACGTTTTCATCTCGTTTTTGTCCGGCAGGTCGAGCTGGATGGCGGGATCCTTCTTTTTGCGGCGCAGCATGAAAGGTTTCACTAGCCGCTTTAGCTCCGCCGTGCGACGCCCGTCTTGTTCGCGCTCGATCGGAGTGGCGAAACGGTCCTGAAACGCCTTGGCGGACCCAAGGTAGGTGGGAACGGTAAAATCGTAGATCGACCATAGCTCCGTCAGCCGATTCTCAATCGGCGTCCCGGTGAGCGCGATGCGATGGAGCGCGGGAAAGCTCTTGACCGCCGCGGCCTGCCTGGTCCCGGCGTTTTTGATATTCTGTGCTTCGTCCAGACAGACGGCGCCCCATTGGAACGCGGCCAGCGTCTCCTGGTCGAGCGAGGCGGTAGCGAAGGAGGTCAGCACGACGTCAACGCTGCGGACCTCCTTCCGAAACTCGTCACCGCTCTTACGCCCGGAGCCGTAATGCATGGCCACCCGCAGCGACGGAGCGAAGCGGGAAATCTCCTTCTGCCAGTTGCCGAGCACCGACGTGGGGCAGACGATTAGCGAAGGGAGCTGCATGTCCTCGTCCGCCTGCTCCTTGGCGTACAGCAGGTAGGTAATCAACTGGACCGTCTTGCCGAGGCCCATGTCGTCAGCAAGACAGGCCCCGAGCCCGAAGCGTCGGAGAAAGGCCAGCCAGGCGAACCCGTCCTGCTGGTAGCTGCGCAGCTCGGCACGCAGACCGGCCGGCGGATCGATCCGAGGCCATTCGCTCTGCTGATTGATTTTGGCGAACAGCCCGGTCAAATGCGCATTGAGCTCGACCTCGAGCTCAACGCGGGCGGCACCGACCCCGAATGTCTCCGCGCTGGCGTCCGTCGCCCCGCCATCCGCTTCGCCGTCCGCCTCGCCTTGCGAGAGCAGATGCAATTGCAGTACATCCTGAAAGCTCAATCCCTGGCTCTTGTCCATGCCTTCCATCATGCGGCGGATCTGGGCGATTAAAGCTGGGTCGAGCACGATCCAGCGGTCCCGGAACTTCACGAGACGCTCCCCTCGCGCGAGCAGCTCGTCGAACTCCTCCTCGTTCAGGTCGGCGTCGCCGATGGAGATGCGCCAGTTAAAGCTTAGAATCGCTTCCAGTCCGAATAAAGATTTATCGCCGCCTCGTTTCTTGGATTCGTCCTCCGACTGTATCGCCGCGCGCAGCCGCGGCTTCTTGCGGCTTGCTGCTTCCCACCATGCGGGAAGCAGGACCTGCCAGCCGGCTTCAAGCAGCCGGCGGCTGTCCTCGTTCAGGAACCGCCAGGCCGCCTCGTCGTCAAGCGACTTGCCGAGCACGTCCTCGCCGCGCGACAGCCGATCGTGCGGAAGGCTGGCCCGCAGCCGTTGCAGCCAACCGTCCGAGCGGCTGCGGATGGCTTCCGCCCATGCGTCAGGCCACTTACCTGCCGCCGATCCGTCGTCGCCGATCCGCACTCTTCGGAGCTTAGCCGGATCGCTCTTGTCCTGCAGCACGAGCCGCAGCCGCCAGCGGGAATACTCGTCGCCCTCCCACGGTTCCATTAGCTGCAGCAGGGGACGGAACGGCGCGACATCCGCTTTCCAGCCGATCTGCACAAGCCAGGTCTCGTCGTCGAGTCCCGCCGTCGCGGCCGCTGCGTTCTCGCGCACAAACAGAGCCGGGAATTCTCGGCGCAGATCCGCCTCGTCCGGCTCCGTACCGTAGAAGCGGCTCGTTACGGCCGCTGAGAAGGCCGCCATTAGACCAGCGCGCGCCTCATCGCTCCAGCTGCCGCGCTTCAGGTCCAGTTCGTCGCGGCGAGCCTGTCCGAAGGTCGCTCCGACCGCAGCCGCATCCCAGCTCCAGTGCAGGGAGCCTCTGCGGTAAGCCGCAAGGTCGGGCGCGTACAGCCCTTTCTCCAGGCACTCGCCCAAGAGCGGTGCCAATTCGGCTATGCGAGCGGCATCGTCTTCCCACTTCCACTCGATATGCTCCAAGAGCTGCCCCGAGGCGAAGAAGGTAATGACATCTTCGGCGGGCAGCACGACGGCCTCGAGCTCCTCGACTTTGACGAGCTCCAGCTCGGTGCCATAGAAGGACGGTTCGTGCCATGCGAACAGACGATGCTTCAGCCCAAGTCCGGTCCACTCCCGCAGCGAATCCGGGTCCGCGAAGAACAACGCGTCGCCATGCGAAGTCAGCACCATTCGAACCGCAATGGTATCCAGGTTATAAGTAGTGGTCTTCATGGAATGAGCCCTCCCCTTCGCAGCTCTTCCTGGAGTGCCCGTAACCGGTTATTCCGGCTGGCAAAAGTCTCGATGTACGCCTCCCACCGCTGCTCGCGCTTTAGCTTCTTGTACAGCTTGGCCAGCCGTTTGAGCAGCTTGACCGCCCGCTTGTAGCCGTCGCGGTTTTTTAACAACACGTATTTCTCCACGCCTTGGTGGTAAAAAGGCAGCAGCGCTTCCGGCGCCTCCTTCTCGATGGGCTGCAGATCCTTCGCTCGAAAGCCAAGCGGATCTCTGCCGTGGCTAAGCTGATAGTCGATCCACTGCCGGAAGCGGCCATAGCGCATCAGCTTCTCCTCGTACAGGCTGCTGCAGGAGGGAGGCAGGCTCGAAATCACGCTCCACATACGTTCCTCGGCCTCCGGCCGTCGTTCGACGACGGCATCCCAGTAGCGGCCATATTCGGCAAGGCTGCCGGGGCTGCGCCCGACCTGCTCGTTCGCGCCATGGCTCAGCCAGGCTTCAAGCCGGGTCCATTCGCCGTTCTCCTCCAGCAGGCGCAGGAAACGAAATACTTGCCCGGGCTCAAGCCCATGCCGCTCTGCAGCATTCAGCCGCCGCCAAGCCTCCTGATCCTCCCCAAGCCAGAAGCACATCCAGGCGCGGGCGACGAGCGGGAAGAGCTTATTTTCCTTGCCGGATCCCTCGGCCAAAAGCGCTAACTCCTCCATGAGGAGACGAGGGCTGTCCGCAGCAGAAGATACCAGGATCAGCCACAGCTCCACGTAAATATCCAGATAGGCTGGAGGGAACCATGTATTCGAGGCTGCCGTATCACGAATATATGCAGCCGTCTCCAGTAGTCGCCCCTGTTGCTTGATCGCGATCTCCGGAGCTAAGTCGTTATGGAGTTGATTCTCGATTGCATGCAGCGTCTCGGATGAGGCCATCTGGGCGAAGTAGCCCAAGTGGCGGCCGGTCGATTGCTTGCGGAGCAAGAACAGGCCGACGTTCAGTTCGAACAGCCAGGCCTCTTCGGGCGTGAACTCCGAAATGAAGGGGTGCGCCATGGAGCGGACCTCGGTGCCATAATTTATTTCGTAAGGGGTGTTCGCCGCATTCCGGGCGCAGCTGGCGATCAGATCCTGCCACTGGACAACGCTCAGCCCGATCGGCGAATTCGAATTCAGTTTCGTCATGATGGCAGTTATTCCTTTCTTGAGCGCAATGGGATTGAAGTTGGTTGTAAACCGTGTTACTCTAACAGCGGTAATCTCAAGATATATGGTTTGCCATACATCTAATAATAGCCATTATTTTAGCGATAAAGAAAGGTAATACTATGATAAAAGTCGATAACTTATCCTTCTCGTTCCCGCAAAAAGAACTATATAACAACATTTCATTTACGTTAGAAGAAGCACAACATTGCGCTTTTATTGGAACAAGCGGCAGTGGGAAAAGCACGTTAATCGATATATTGATGGACCCGGAGAGATATCTTTATGATGGAAAATTAGAGATGGACCCCGATTGCACGATTGGATACGTAAGTCAGTTCTCGGAACTAGACAACGCTAACGAAACAACCGTTTTTGAATATTTAGGAGAACCATTTATAAAGCTTCAAAATGAAATTCAATCGATTTGCACGGAAATGGAAACCTCAACAGATATAGAACCTTTACTGGAAAAGTATCAATTCGCTTTAGACGCATTGGATGCCATTGGTGGGGATGATTTTGAAAGCAACATTCATAAGCAGCTAAATTCAGCAAACCTAATGAAACGAAGAGATAGTAAGGTAGCCGACCTGAGCGGCGGGGAATTCAAACTTATTCAAGTGATGAAGGAAATGTTTAATCGTCCCGACGTCATGATTATGGACGAACCGGATGTATTCCTAGACTTCGAAAACCTAAACGCTCTTAAAAAACTTATTAATTCGTACAAAGGCATACTGCTGGTTGTTACGCACAACCGATATCTATTGAATCATTGTTTCAACAAAATTATACACCTTGAAAATACGGAGATCCAAGAGTTCGATGGGCGATATATCGAGTATAACTTCGCATTGCTTCAGACAAAAGTTGAGCTGCAGGAACTCGCAGTCGCTGAACAAGAAGAGATGGAGAGAAACGATACGATCATCAACAATCTTAGAGTGATCGCAACGTATAATTCGAACGCTTCACGAGGGAGAGCGTTAAAAGCTAGAGTCAGATTTCAAGAAAGACTGGAAGCGCGTCGAATTAAAGCGCCATTCGTTGAAATTAAACAGCCGAATATCAGCTTTGGCATGGATAATGAAGGGGAAGACGTTATTGTTTTAAGCGTCCACCATTATAGCGTTGGCTTTGATGAGCTGCTGCTGGACAATGTTAATTTTGAGATAAAATCTACGGATAAAGTAGCTATTATCGGTGCCAACGGTACCGGGAAAACGACCTTGCTTCGAGATATTTTCCAAAATAATCATGCTTCCATTAAAATCAATGCTGATGCTAAAGTGGCTTACTTATCTCAGTCTCAAGGCGAAATGCTAAAGGACGCTAATACAATACTGGAAGAATTCATCGATGCAGGGTTTAAAACTTACGATGAGATCGGATCGTATCTGTCTAACTACGGCTTTGAAGGAGAAATCCTTGGTCAGAGGATAGAATCTCTATCCGGCGGAGAAAAAAATTTACTTCAACTAGCCAAGGTTTCGGCCAGCAAAGCAAACGTATTGCTTCTTGACGAACCAACAAGCCATTTGGACACCTATGCACAACTCGCGCTGGAGAAAGCCATTGAGCAATATAAAGGCTCGATTCTTATGATTTCCCATGACTTCTATTCGGTTGTGAATGGTATGGATTATGTATTGATTATTGACGAGAAGACGATTACAAAAATGTCGTTGCCGGAGTTTAGAGGGATGATTTATGCCAGTCATTTTGATGAAGACTATTTGGAAACGGAGCAACAGAAAAAATCAGTCGAAATGAAAATAGAATGGGCTTTAAAAGAAACGAATTTCGAGCTTGCAAAAGGATTGCTTGATGAGTTGGAAGAGCTGATTAAACGGCTTTAAATGACGAGTTCAGCAATAAAGCATGATGATCGCGGAAAAATATAAATGCAGTAACCCAAACAAACCACTCCAGTCCCGGAAGTGGTTTGTTTGAATTGCCCATTCCCCCAATTATAGGCAGTTTGGTGATACAATAACGGGACAAGATTACGGCGAGTATGGAGGGATGCGCATGGAAAATCATCCGAATCGAAACAAAGAGCAAGAACATGAGAATGACCACCCGTATGGGGACGAGGAGTGGGACTTTGAGTCGGAAGAGGAGGACGACGACGGGGGTTCATCAGCCAACCGACGGAAGTGGATCCGAAATACGATTATATTCCTGCTCGTGGCCGCTCTAGTCGGAAATATATTGGCCTTCTGGCCGCAAATCTACAACATGAAGACGATCCCCCTCTTGTTCGGATCGAAGGAATTATCCAGCCAAGCTGAAATCCAAAGCTATAAAGGAGCGGTTGTTACAGTCAGCACGGACAACGGCAAGGGCACCGGGTTCCACATAGACGGCGGCTACATTGTGACCAACTATCACGTCATCGAAGATAACGGCTATATTATAGTGAAATTCCCGGAGCAAAGTCAGAGTTATAAAGCGGAGCTGTCGGGCAGTGATCCCGATCTGGATATCGCCATACTGAAGGCGGACATCGGGGATCAACGGCTGCCGTTTATTAAAGTCGAGCGAGACGACAAGCCGTGGAAGCCTGATGAACAAATCTATGTGATCGGCAATCCGCTTCAATTCACGCAAATCGCCATCGAAGGCGCTATTATCGGCTTGGTCCCGATTCAAGGACGTCAGACGCCAGTCATGGCTCTTGATGCGCCGGTCTATAACGGCAATAGCGGCTCTCCCGTCATTAACAAGCATGGCAAAGCCATCGCCGTTGTATTCGCCACTGCCGATGTTCAACATCAAGATCAAACGATAGAGGCCGGTTTGGCCGTACCGATTGCCGACATGGAGACCCTGCTGCGAACTTCGCTGCCGCCAGTAGAATAGGAACTTATATATTTTCGACAAATTAAGTTATTGATATATCGCCCCAAGGAAATATTATGAAAAAATGCTTTAATAAAGGAGTTGTGTCAAATGAATAAGAATAAAAGTACAGAAATGAAACGCTCTTCAAAAGCAGAAAACATTCTACCACAGATCAATAGTAAAACGAAGCTAGGCGACTTACGAAAAATCGCGAAGGACATTAAAATAGATCACGAACTAGCTATGGAACTTTGGTCAATCGAAGAGTTTTTGCCCAGACTATTGGCATTCTTAATTATGGACAAAAAACTTCTTTCAGAAGATGTGCTAAATAAGCTTGATAAGGATATGCAGATTCACACATTTGATGAGCGAAATAACTTAATGGATTGGTTAATGGCTAATCAGCTCACCAAAGATAAGAAGACAATTGCATGGATGGAGTCATGGGAAAATAGTCCGTCTGCTCTTCAAAGGCGAGCCTTCTGGTATTATAAAGCGCGATTGAGATGGACTGGACAAACACCGCCTGATAACACCGAAGACTTACTATCTGCAATTGAAGCTAATATTACGCAGGAAGAACCGGAAGTTCAATGGGCTATGAATTTCACCGCAGGCTGGATAGGCGTTTATGATCAAAAGAATCGATCACGTTGCATTAAACTTGGTGAGAAAACGGGTCTTTATAAAGATGAAATGGTATCAAAGAACTGTACTCCCAATTATTTGCCGGAGTTCATTGCGATTGAAGTTAACAAACGAAATAATAATTAGTTACCCCAAGGATCTGAAAGTAAGCTTCCAGATCCTTTTTGCTTAAAGAATTTCGCCTTTAGAATGATATGCTGAACCGAATCACAAATAACGCAAATTTTTTTTTGGGTGAAAAGAATCGAAACGATCTCCCCTAGTCGCAAGCTCCCATAGAACGGGCAGGATAACGTGGGTGATAAATGTAAAGCATGTTTTTTTCAAGCCGGCGGCATCCAATAGAAGGTGTTGACAAACAAATATTTACCAAGTAATTTAGAAGCTAAGTTAAAGGCAATGTAACCGAAGGGTTCAACCTCGCTGTGTTCAGGGGTTGGGCCTTTTTTATTTAACTGGTTGGGCAGCCTGGGAACGGCGTAGGAGAAACGCCAAGGGTACCGAATATCGGGACGGGTCGATTGAGATCAATGTAAAGGGGTTGCGCAGATTCATGCCAGTAAAGGGAGCTAAAGGGGTAAAGTTCGTTTTTATCGCCGAAGATCACGTTCAAAGCGTTTCGGTGGCGGGAACCTTTAATAGCTGGAACCATCAAGCCGATTACATGCAACAAAAGGGAGAGCACTGCTGGGAGCTGGAACGAAGCATTACGAAAGGCAGGCATTTGTATAAGTTTGTAGTTAATGGCGTGGAGTGGATCGTGGATCCGCAAAATCCGAATATATCTGAAGATGGGCAGAATAACTCAGCGATGACTGTTACGGAAAACGGAGAAGTTATCATACGAACAACCGGCATCACCGCATAAAACCCCGGATTTATGTACGAAAACTATTCGGCCCTAGAGAGTCCCGAATGGATCAGAAAAGCGGTCATTTACCAGCTTCACCTCAGGGCATTCCATGAAAACGGCTTTACTGGACTTGCGCAGAAGATCGGTTACTTTAAACAACTTGGAGTGAACGTGCTGTGGATCATGCCTTTTGGGCAGGTCGGACAACAAAAGAGGATTGGTAAATATGGCGATCCTTACGCCGTAAAAGATTATTACTCCATCGATCCATCCTTCGGAACGGCTGAGGAGTTAAAGGCTATGATTAACGAAGCGCATGCCAATGGCATTAGAGTCATCATGGATTGGGTCATGAACCGGGGAAGCGTTGATCATATTTTGACGGAGACGCATCCCGAATATTTTACGCGAAACGAGAACAATGAGGTTTATTATGAGGTTCCGAACAGGGATTATTTTGCGGGGCTCAATTTTGATCATCCTGACCTAAGACGTTATATCAAAAAAGCGATGAACGATTGGCTCACCGAGTTTCATTTCGATGGATTTCGCTTGGATGATTCGGATATTACGCCATTAGATTTTTTAACCGAAATCAGGAATGAACTCCAACAGGACGGACGGGATGTTGTTCTTATTTCACAGGCCTATGACGAGTACCATCATGTGGATTCCTGCGATTTGACTTATGATGGCAGTCTGAGATTAATGATCAAAGATGTGGCGGAGGGAGCTTTATCGCAGAAGGGTGTAATGGAGATTTATAATTCTTATACATACAGCTTTCCGAGAGGTTCGTTAAGAATGAGATGGCTGGAAGAGAAGGAGCTTTCAAGGGTTGCCGAGTATCTTGGGCCACAATTAGCTAAGCCTGCGGCTACCCTATTATTGACCGTTGAGGGCGTTCCTTTCATTATGATGGGGCAGGAATTCAACGAGAGAACGTTTAACACTTGGAAATCATTGTTTGATGAATACCAGTTAGATTGGGCTCAATTTGATCAAGACCTGTTTGATCACTATCGATTTTTAATTCGATTGAGAACGGAACACGCTGCATTTTGGGATGGAGAGCTCACCTTTATCAAGAACAAAGAAGATAAAGTGCTGTCATACATCAGGAAAAGTAAGGAAGAGGAGTTTCTCGTAATTGTAAGCTTCTCAGAGGCCCCGCTTGTTCTCAGGTTTGAGGAGAAGGGTATCGCAGATCGAATCGCCGGAGCGGCTAAACAGGTAGTATACCGTTCCGGGGATTTTAATTCCGGGAATGAGTATCATACGCCTGACTGGCGAATTCAACCGTATGAAAGCCTGATTTATCGGATCCAATAAATTCAGCCAATGGACACGACTCCTCAGGGATACGATTTTAGAGAATTTTTCGAATTGCTTTCGAGGGACTTTAGACTCCTCCTTTAGAATAAGGTTGTAGGCAAGAGAGAGAGACTATACAACCTTAAAGGAGAGAGTGAGATATGAAAAAGAAAAGTAAATTCATCATGATCGGCGCGGCGGTTGGTGCCATGACGTTATTTACGGCGACGGCTTTCGCGTATAGTCCGAACACGGAAGGTTACGATGCGTTCAAAGCGGTGCTTAATGCGAACCATACGTCGGGGGCCGCCCTCGATAGCGCGACGGTCAACGGAAACTTCAGTGTGACGGTTGACGGCCAGACGGTGCTGAAGGCGGACGGCTTGGCGAAGATGGGGGAAGCGGGCGGCGAGCACAACGTCAGCGGAGACCTCGACTTCACGCTGATGGGTGTCGAACGACAAGCCAGCCTATATAGCAGTGGCGACGACAAGGTCTATCTCGTAGACCGGACGCATGATTTGCATTACCAGGTAATCAACTTGGACGAAGAACACGCCGGCGAACAGCGCGATTGGTCGGATAAGGAGGAGTTCCAGGATCGCCCGATGAACAAAGCGGAAGAAGCGCTCCTCGATTTCATGGTCGGCGACCTGAAGGACAACTTCAGCGTGGTGAACCAGGCGGACGGCTCGAAGACGATTACGGTCGACATTAGCAAGGAGGACATTCCGCTCCCGATACGTTTACTCATGGACGCGGCATCGGCTGAGGAACGGGTCGGGCGCGCTCATGCGCCGGAAGCGCATGCGGAGTGGGAGCAACTCAAACAGCTTCCTTTCTTCCAAGGACTTGAGGGAATCGACCTGGAAGCGCAATTGCCGGAGTTGACGGAAGACGTTGCCATTGAACATGTGCGGCTGCAAATGACGGTCGATGCGAATAACGAGGTGCAGGGCGTGCAAGGCGAGCTTGAAGTGAGCGGCAAAGATAAGGCGGGCGTCACCCACCGCGTGGAACTGGAAGGCGCAGGCGACCTTAGCGGCATCAATGCCACGACGCCGGATGCGTATGACCCTGCCGGCAAGTCCGTGGAAATGATCGACGCGGCAAAGCTCGACGACAGCAACTAACATATTCCGCCTCGGGAGGACCACACTTATGTTCGAAGTGAACGATCTGACGAAGGTCTACCCCGGCGGTCGCGGCATCCAAGGGCTGAACCTCACCGTGCATGCCGGTGAGGTTGTCGCCTTATTGGGACCGAACGGCGCCGGGAAGACGACGGCGCTGCAGGCGATGGCCGGCTGGGTCGGGACAGACCGCGGGGAAGCGTGCTGGAACGGAGCCTCGGTCGCCGACCGGCCTGATTTGACGAGGCCGCACATGGGCTTAATGATCGGAGAGCCGTCCCCGTACCTCTATCTCACGGGATATGACTATTTGAGGTGCTACCATAAGCTATACCCGGGTGTCGACGAAGCGCGCATCCGGCAGACGCTGGAGCTCGTGGGCATGACGAAGCACTGGAACCTGAAGATCAAGAAGTACTCCACCGGCATGAAGCAGCGGCTCGAGCTGGCCAGCGTACTGCTCCACCGGCCCAAGCTGCTGCTGCTCGATGAGCCCTTCTCGGGCATGGACATCGAGGGCAGGCGGGAGATTGCGTTGATACTGCGCGGCCTCGTGGCCGACACGGGAATGAGCGTCATCGTGTCGTCGCATCAGGTGCATGACATTGAGGACTGGATCACGCATGCTTGCATCGTTTACGAGGGACGGCATGTCCATACGGCGGGCATTGTGCAGATCCGGGAGTCGTTTACCGGTGTGGAGGATTATTATTTGCATCATCTCGCACAGGAAAGGAGCGGGGCCGTATGATCGCGCAGATGAACTACCTCACCGCAGAGGAGCTGCGCAAGCTGTTCCGCGGAGGCAAGCTGAAGGTTCTGCTGCTGCTCTCCTTCATCATTGGCGTTCTCTTCGTCTTTATCGGAGACCGTCTTGGACTGGGCGACAACCTGCCGCTGACGGCAATCGAGCTGCTGCTCGCGGTCGTGCTCCCTTTTCTCATGGTGGCGCTCGGCAGCGATCTTATGGTCGGCGAATGCAAGGGGATGATCAAGCATGCGCTGAAGCTGCCGATCAGCCGAGAGTTTCTCTTCATGGGGAAATTGTTCGCGGGGTGGGCGGCCGGTACTTTAATCGTCCTATGTATGTTCGTGCCGACATTCATTGGAGGCTTCATTGTTCACGGCGTGCCTGCGGCGTCCACGCTTGGAGCGGGTATGGCGGAGCTTGGCGGCGCGATCCTGTTCAGCGGCTTGTTGCTCGTATTGGCGAACAGCGTATCCCTATGGGTGGGGAGCAGCGGTGTTGGGCTGGTCGTGAGCGTCGTGCTGTGGATGGGGATGAGCGTCGTCGGATTTCTCGAGCCGCAGCTGAATCGATTCTTCGTCACGGACTATGCCGATTGGCTGCAGCCGCTGCTGTACGGGGGGGATGCTGGTATGACCGTTTCGACGTTGCTATTTATGACAGCCTACTATATCATTGGCACTATATTGGGCTTGCTAGCCTTCCAAAGAAAAGAGTTCTGACGTATGTCGATTCGATTGAAACTTATTTTCACGTATTTATTGGGCACATTACTGACGGCGATTATTGTGACGATGACCGGAATCGGACTCGTTACGGCGGTCCTCTCGTATCTCGCAAGCGGTATCGTGAAGGATCAGTCCCCGCATGAAGCGTTCTCTCGCAGCATCGATCTGTTCGTGGACCTGCGCTATGCGGAGCGGTACGCGCCGGAGGAGCTGACCTCCCCCGCGTTCGCGGCCTCCATTGGGGATCGGCTGCAGCCGTTCGGGGGCTTCCTTGTCGTCCGGCAAGGGGAGCGCTGGGAAAGCTACGGCGCGCTTAGCGAAGGGGAAGCGTTCCTGGAGCAGCTGCGGCAGGATGTGGCCACGGCTGGGCCGGACGAAGACGGCATGTTCGTCGTGAGCGCGTGGGAGGAACGCGACTTGCTTTCGGTGGCCTACAATTTCCCTGGGATCGACGATCCTTTGACGTATTATCTGGTCGCCGATATGACGGATGCAGGGTCCAAGACGAACCGATTCGAGCTATTCGTGCTACTCGGCATCGCGATTCTAGTCGGCATTATTCTGCTACCGCTGCTCTGGATTACGACGCGGGATATCGTAAGGCCGCTGCGACAGCTCGAACAGGGCTCCCGGCGCATTGCGGAAGGGGACCTTAACTTCCGTCTGGAATCCAGGGTGCGCAACGAAGTGGGAAGCGTCATCCGCTCGTATGAGAAGATGCGCAGCGAGCTGCAGCGATCGATCGAAGCTCAGCTGGCTTTGGAGGATAACCGCAAGGAGCTGATCTCGAATATTTCGCATGATCTGAAGACGCCGCTGACCTCGATCAAGGGTTATGTGGAGGGGATTCGGGTAGGCATCGCGGACGATCCGGAGAAGCTGAAGAAGTATATCGACGTGATCTATGCGAAGGCGCTCGATATGGACCGGATGATCGACGATCTGTTCCTCTTGTCGAAGCTGGATCTCGAGCAAGAGCGTTTCTACCTGGAGACGGTGCCGTTGGAGCCGTTCTATCGGCAGACGATGAGCGAGCTGCAAATGGAGTGCGAACGCGCGGGCGTGCGGCTGACGGGCGAATATGAGGCGGGGCCGGACGATGTTGTGACGATGGATGTCCAGAAGATGAGGCGCGTCATGCTGAACCTCGTCGGCAACTCGGTGAAATTCATGGATAAGACGGAACCCCATATCCACGTTTACTTCGGGCGGCAGTCGGACGATTGGGTATTCGCGGTTACGGATAACGGACCCGGGATGGGGCCGGCCGAGCTGGAACGGATCTTCGATCGATTCTATCGCGCGGATGCGTTCCGGAATCAGAACGTGGCCGGCTCCGGGTTAGGCCTTGCCATCGTGAAGCAGATTATCGCGAATCATGGCGGAACGATCCATGCGAGAAGCGAACCGGGACAGTCCATGACGGTGATGATTAGCATTCCGATGAAACGGGATAGCATTGATGCGGGGAGAGCGTGAGATGTCGAAGCGGAAAGTGTTAATCGTTGAGGACGATCAAGCGATCGCCGAGCTGGAGCGGGACTTTCTTGAGGTACACGGCTACGAGGTCACCCTCCGGGCAGACGGCCGGCAGGCGCTTGAGGAAGCGCTGGAGCAAGAATACGATCTGATCATTCTGGACGTCATGCTGCCGGGCATGGACGGCTTCGATCTATTGCGACGGATCCGGGAGACTAAGTTTATTCCGGTGCTGATGGTATCCGCCCGCAAGGAGGATATCGACAAGATCCGTGGCCTCGGCTTAGGGGCGGATGATTACGTGACGAAGCCGTTCAGCCCAACGGAGCTTGTGGCTCGGGTAAAGGCGCATCTTGAACGCTATGACCGATTGACCGGTGTCGCGGCAGGCACCGGCCCTTTGCATGCCCGGAAGTCGCGCGAGCTGAACATTCGCGAACTCGCGATCCAGGTCGATGCAAGACGGGTGACGCTGCGCGGGGCCGAGGTTACGATGACGGCAAAAGAATTCGACCTGCTGCTATTCCTCGCGGAAAACCCGGATCGGGTCTATTCCAAGGAGGCGCTGCTGGATAGGGTCTGGGGGATCGACAATTATGGCGATACCGCCACGGTCACGGTCCATGTAGGGAAAATCCGGGACAAGATCCAGAAGGACCCGTCGCAGCACCAGTTTATCGAGACCGTATGGGGCGCGGGATATCGGTTTAAGGTGTGAATGCGCAAGCAGTCCCCGTGATTCGCGGGGTCTGCTTTTTTTGCGCTTAGTCGGTGACCCTTATGTTTTAACCACGGGTACCCAGAATTCACCGTAGAAAGTGCCGTCGCCGTTATCTTTGCGGTAAGTCGCATTTGGACCGCCGATGTAAGCATAGTCAGCGATTTGGGCCAATACTTCGCCGAAAGCACGGTAGGTCAGCTGATCAAACAAAGTTTCCTTGTCGCCATTTCCTGCGACCACGATGTACTCGCTCTCTGGAAACTCGATGATGCGCGTTGCGTCAGCCACTGATTTACGAGCTTCCACCGCAAAATAATTCCACGGTTTGCCTTGATAAACCTCGTTGACTGACCATTCGCGATCGTCTTTTGCGGCGTTTTTGAGCTTATCGAATCGCCCGTCAGCTTTGAGTCCGCCCCAAAACGCTGCTTTTTCCTTCTGCAAAGCCGGCATGTCTTGAAAATTCGACTGAATTGAAAACCCATAAGCGGTCAATACGAATGATTTTTTGTGTTCAAGCGTGTAATCTGCCATGTGGATGCTCCTTTCCCCGAAAGCTTGCCGTTTGTGTTCTCCTAAACATTCAACAAAGTTTAGCCTTCTACCTTTTTTGCTCGAAGCCACATTTCGCCGTAGAATTCACCGTTTTCAGTTGCTTTGACGAATGTTGAGTTACCAGGCCCAATGTATTTGTAGTCCGTGATTTCCTGCAATAGGCCGCCGAAAACTTTGCCTGTGATTTCGTCGGCGAGACGGTCTTTGTCAGCGCCCGTGCCCGGCACGACGAGGTAGTCGCCAGCGAGAAAGTTAAGGACAACCGCGCCTTCCACGTCGAACTCGCCCATCACGCCGAAGCCGCGCCAAGCCTTGCCGTCTATGACGTAGTTGATTTGATATTCTTGCCCGTCAGCGAGCGCCAGTAGTTCGGAAAGCTTGCCGTTTTCAGTGATTTCGGCTTTTTTCGCTGCCGTTTTTGCTGCATTACCTGCCCAGTCGTTAAAGTCTTCAAACGGTACACCGAAAGCCGTCATTTTGTAGTTGTCCGAGATGGTTTTGATGGAATAGTTAGTCATTTGATTCTCTCCTTTGTGAGTTAACTGTTTACAAGTTTGATTCTATTTGCTAAATGTATCAAAAAATGATACTTTTTATTTATGAAGAAAACAGAACGAGTGAACCTGATTATGCGCTACATCAATAACCGCGCGCACTTTACGATTGCCGAGATTCAGCGGGAGTTCAAGATTTCCCGCGCGACGGCGATCCGCGACATTAACGAGATTCAGGCGATGGGTTTTCCGCTGACGAGCGAGCTTGGGCGCGGCGGCGGCTACCATGTCCTGCAAAATCAGTATCTACCCGCCGCGCGCTTCACGCCAGATGAGCTGAAGGCGATGTTTATCAGCTTTATCGCCTCGAAAAATTCGCAGCTGCCTTATCTTCACAATCGCCGCTCAATCACTGAAAAACTCATCGGTATTGCAACGCAAACCCAGCAAGACGAGTTAATCGAGCTGAATAATATCTTGCTTTTTGAGAATACGAATCCTGCCAATCCGAATCTCTTGGAGCTCGACGATGCGGCGCCTGTGGAACTGAATCAGTTGATTTCGCTTGCTGTGCGGGATAAGCATTTGCGCGTGACTTATGAGCTGAGTCCTGGCTGGCCGCAGTTGATGGACGTTTATTTGCTTCATATTTTTAACTCGAACGCTCAGTGGCTGGTCGAGATTTATGATTTCGATACGGATGAGTTTCGCTATTTGCCTGTTGAGATGCTGCGGGATTCAGCGATTTCTGAGCAGAAGATGAAGTTGTCTGAGCAAGAGATTCTAAACAAAAAACGGCTTGGCGCGCGCGAGTCCAATCTTGTCGTGAGGCTTGATACGGCTGGGATTCAGCGCTTTAAGCGTATGCACCCGCCGGGAATTATTTTGGCCTTTACTGGGATGTTTCAGTCGAGCGGGATTTTTCATGTTCAGTTGGATGTGACCGATGTTGAGGCGTTGGCGTATTATGCGGATTGGCTTTTGTTTTTGGGGATAGGGGTCGAGTTTGAGCGGATTCCTGATGAACTACGCGTGATTATGGATGAGCGTCTAGCATCATGGAAAAAACGGATAGGACCGTAAAACATGCAACGAAGCGCAGGGAACAGCCCCGTCTCAGTATCAGGGGGGCTGCACCTTGCTGTCGTTAAAGTTCCTACACCCTGTTTCTTTCCATCCATGCAGCTGCCCAGTCCACCAGCGGCCGTTGCTCCAGAAATCGGACTTCGGCGTTTCCGATTCTATGAATCTTGATATTCATTTCTTTATCATATTCGTCCCCCAAGCGGACAAAATCTCCATCGTCCACAGCCTGGGTTTCGTAAGTCACCCATTTGCGCGTTCCTTCCTCCATAGTTGCGCTACTTTCATGGACAAACTTCTTGGTAGGAAAATTGGCTATGGTTTCAGCCAGGTGCAGCGACGTATTTTTATCATAGCCGACACCTATTAAGAGTACATAACCATTTAGATGATACAATTTATCCAACGGGGAGCTCTTCCCGAAGATGTTGCATAAATCATGGTTTTGCGTTAGATATTCCGCATGCTTGCCTACTGCGGCAATGGACCGTGCCGGGTGATCCGACCTTTTGGCCCCTGGCCACTTGCGGAACATTTCAGCTACGACGCCCATACCGATCGCAGGGGTTATTTCCTTATCGTAGGCTGGCCAGTGTTCGCGAATGATCGGCCACCATTCCGTAGGTTCTTCCCAGTGGACTCCCGTTGAAGGATCAAGATTCTTCCATGTCTGGGACGGCATCATCAAGGTCCCTTCTTCACCAATAATTTCAAGAAGGGACCGGATTAAGGTTTCGGGCCCGCCTACAACAAAACCCAACTTGCTTAAAGAAGTATGTACGAATATGTGTTGACCTTCTCTTAGTCCGCAGTTTTTAAATGCATGGATTAGATCTTCTTTCGTTAAGATGGCTCTTGTTTCTTTTGGTTCAGTCATGTTTACCTCCGCCTTTCATTAAAATAAGGGGCCGTCTCAAAAGTAGGTCTGCTCACTTGACGAGACAGCTCGCTTGATGAAAATTGGTCAAAAATTCGAAAAGGCGGTGCTAGGGAGGTTATCCCTGCGCCGCCATTTTTGGCTTTTGGCTTATTGTCGCTTTCTTGAGCAAATTGTGGGCGAGTGAAAGCCACCCGACCTCAAGGCTTACCTTCGGCAGGCCTCGAAGCAGAA
>NZ_JAVFVT010000030.1 GCF_030929555.1 Paenibacillus sp. LHD-117
TTTCGTAAATGGTGGGTCGCACTTCCATTTTACCAAGAAACGATTTCTTTTTGTTATTTCTTTAGACAAAAACGGGGCTAGCCCTCAGGTCAATGAATTGACCTTATGGGACAGCCCCTCTAGCGTGGCCAGGGAAGCAGTGCCCTTCAATTCATTTCCTATATTATACCAACAGCATTCGTTTGCAACAATAGCTCCAGAAGAATAATTTGCCGTTACAGTTAGCGCGGTGAACATACCATAAGTAAGACGAAGGGTTTGCCGCCACAGCCAAGCCCTTATTATTCTGGTAATCGACCGTCTTCGAGATCCGAATAGCTAGCCTCCACATTTAATCCTGATGCTGAGAGCGATGAGAAGACCATAATTGAATTCCCACAATGACAACAGCAAGGCAATGCATCTCCCGGGAATCGGGCCGGACACGTCAAGATATATTCCCAAGAAAACTTCCCGAAATCGGGAAGTTTATACTCTATCCGTCGGGAAAGAGAGGCGAGTAAGATGGAGGAAGCAAACAACTAAGGAGAGCAGTATTACACTTCAGGCTTGGCTTCGGCTTTTGCCGCCGCTTCAGGTTTAGCTTCAGCTTTTTTTGCTTCAGGTTTAGCTTCAGCTTTTCTTGCCTCAGGCTTGGCTTCGGCTTTTGCCGCAAACGCCGGCACTGCTGCGCCGAACACTAAAGTCATTCCCAATACCGTCGCGACTAGAAATTTCCATTTTTTCATCATCATCATCCCTATCCTTATGATCGAATTAAGCTTGAGGATTCGTCATCCTCGCTTCTGTTCTCATTATAAAAGCATCCGGAAATATGCATAAGGTTGAACTTTTCTCACCCGGTCTAAGTGTTGTACTCAGAGTTAAATGCAATGGAGGCTATTGGGATGGTCATTCTATACTGCACCATATTTCTGTCCTTGTGGACGATCGGCACGGTGATGCTGGTCAATAATTCGGCAAATCCGCACACGCGCTGGTTCAGTTTGTTCTTGTTCGTCACTGGTTTTGCAAGCTTCTCGGTCGTGCTTAACGTGCAAGTATTGCCTTGGATGAGCGAGTCGTCCCTATTCTCGCCTGAAGCGATCGAGTCTGTAAGGTTGTTCTCGATGGCGGCTTGGGGTGTGGAATATCACTTTGTGCCGTACCTGTTGCTGATGTGCTCGCTGGTATTCACCCGATTGTTCCGCCGAAGGGCCATTATTATGTTCGGTCTGATCGGGCCTGTGCCCATTCTCGTTTACTTGACTGCGGTTCCGCCGCTATATCCCGATCTGCATTTGGGCGGTCACCTGTCGTTCCGCATGATCTCCGGCGCTTATTTTCTGACGGGGCTCGCGATTTATGCGCTGCGGTATGTAACCGAACGGAACGCGTCTTATAGGAAAAACAGCTTCCGTACCGCGGCGGCTCTAATCCCGTGCGTTAGTTTTCTATACGCTACGGATTATATCGGTATTGAACGGGTAATCATCAGCCGCGAAGGAATGGTGATGACGAGCAATAACATGTGGCTTATAATCGCTCTTGTGTTTGCGGCCTTCTTCATTTACTACGGAATGAAGTACGGCTTCATGGGGATCAAGCTCCGGATCGAGAAGCAGAAAATGGACTATTCCATGAAAAATTTGACGCAAGGGGCGCTCATTTTGAATCATACGATTAAAAATGAAGTGCAGAAAATCAACTACCTCAGCAGCAGAATGAGAAATTCCATCCTTCAAAACGATAAAGAAGACATGCTGCGCGATCTGACCCAATTGGACCGGGTGGGGGAGCATATCCTGAATATGATGAACCAAATCAAAGAAAGAACCGGCGATATCGTGCTGCATGAGGAGGAACATCGTATGGCGGACGTGCTGGAATACAGCCTCATGGCATTAGAGCCTATGCTGCAGGCCAAGCAGATTAGTGTTTCAAAAGATATACAGTGCGATCCGGTTATTCTGTGCGACAAATCCCATATCCAAGAGGTACTGAGCAACCTGCTCGTTAACGCTCTGGATGCGATTGGACCCGGAAACGGAAAAATCTCCATATCCTTGCTGGAGGCCAAGAAGGAAGTCGTAATTGGGGTCCAAGACAACGGGTCAGGGATATCAAATGAAAGCGCGGCGCGGATGTTCGATCCATTTTTTACGACGAAGAAGGGAGTAGGGAGCTACGGTCTCGGCCTGAACTACTGCTACGGCGTAATGCAGAAGCATGGAGGCAGCATCCGTCTGGCAGAGACGGAGCAGGGGAAGGGAACGCGGATGGAACTCCGATTTCCGGCCAAAAGGGTACGTATGATGAAAATACCAGATCGTTCCGCAGCTCTGCGGATCGGCGCGATATAAGGGGAATGACCGGGATGGAGCATAAAATACGAGTTATGCTGGTGGAGGATGACAGCTTCTGGCGAGAGCAGCTTGTTGCCGACTTGAATAAGGAGACGGATATCGAGATTGTCAAAGCGGCGTCGACAAAGAGGGAAGCGCTGGAAGAGGCGGGTATACTGGACATCGACGTGGTACTAATGGACATCAACTTAACCGAAAATCAATTGGACGGACTGGAGACTACCAAAGAGCTCATGATCGCCACCAAGTCGAAGATCAAGATTATTATGTTAACGTCATTGACGGAAAAAGAGATCATTATTAAGGCGTTCCAGAATGGGGCCGTAAATTACATCAATAAATCGAGCTTCTCCGATATCGTGCGCGCGATCCGCGAGGCCTATGCCGATCAGGCTTCCATCCATTCGGACGCGGCTTTGGTCATGAGAGAGGAAATACGGTTTATGCAGTTATCCCCTTCGGAACGGGAAATTCACGAGCTCAAGGAGCGCGGCTACAGCCGCACGGAAATTGCGGAGCTTCTCAGCAAATCGTTGAATACGATCAAGACGCAGATCCGGAGCATTCGGAGCAAGTTGTTGAAATAATGGGACAGCAGGTTTCTCATGCGCAGGCCTGCTGTTTTTTTTGTGCAAACGGGCGGTCACGAAGCCGGGGGGTGAGAATAGTTCAACCTCCCTGAAACTTCCAGATCATTATATATATAGAGGCGATAACAGCCGCAGACGGTGGATCGGTGCCTGGCGGTGGAGGAAATCCACCTCCGGCGAATGGCGGCAATGGCAGCGGCAGCGGCTCTTGGCTGATGGACCTTAAAGGCGGCACATTTGAAGCGTTCGAGGGTCGGTTGAAGCTGATCGTAGATCCGAATACGTTCGATAAAGGCGTGAAGCTTGCCTATAAGCTGAAGGAAGATGGAGATGCGGCAGCGCCGGCGTAGTCCCTAAGCTTCCGATAAGATTGTCCATATCTTATCAAGCAAGCTCTAATGCCGAGCGCGATGCGCGCACATTCGGTATTTAAAAAAGAGACGAGTCCGCGAGAGACGGCTGGAGCTATGTCGGCGGGGTCGTTCATGAGCAATCCGGCGTCATCAGCGTTGATGTAGAGCAGTTAGGCGAGTACGGGTCATGGTCTATGAGCCGGCGTTCGAAGATCTATTGAACCATTGGGGACATTCAGAGGTTGCAGTATTGGTTAGCCGCCATATCGCCAATGGCGTGGCAGCCGATCGTTTCGAGCCTAATCGGCCGATTACTCGAGCAGAGTTTATCAAGCTGCTTATCGAGACGGCAAGACGCGGTGGGATAGTTGAAGCGTTGGAGGCCTCTAACGTTGATACTAATGCTGGATCGGCTAAGAATACACCGTTTACGGACGTTCCAGCGAATCGTTTTTATTTGTTAGATGGTATGGGGACTGCTTGTCCTCTTTTGTTTTCATTGATGGTCAACAGAGTATCTAAATTAAAATACTTATCGAGACTGAAGTGAAATGCATCTGACCTGAAAATAATTAATGAAAACGCACTTGTATAAAGAACAAGACTTATTAAATTCATATTTCCAGAAAGAATGAAGCCTATGTGCATAAAGAGACAAATAAGGATAGAATGTATGGTAAATAAGCCCGCTATAAGGAATATGCCAAGTATAATCTGGACTATTGGGATAACATAGTTCAAAATCATCACATGTTCTAAAGCTACATTCTCAATGAAAAACTTATAAAAGGTCGGGGTATTTGGATTTTGTAATGAATCCAATAGATACTCTCTCAAAAATAACCCTGGTTCTTTAAACCATGACTTTTCAATGATTTTGGTTAACCCTGCCAACAGCCAGCCTATTCCAAAAAGAATACGCATTAAAACAATAAGAGATGAAAACACCCTTTTCATTTCTTTCATTTAAAGCTCCTCCTCTTCCGAGTTTCTCTAAGCCATTTGTTTTGCCTGAGGGAAACATTTTGGCTAAAAATTTTTAAGGATAAAATGTTTACTCCGTACATAAAAGTTTACCATGGGCAAAATTTATTGTAAATAGATATCTTGTAAATTGTCCCATGAAAGACACCGGTCCATGGAATGAGATTCTGACTTGGGGTTACGTCAATTCGAATAGGTTCATTGAGCTGGGTAAAACATGCAATAAACAGGTAATTGATCAATCTGGGTTTCTTCGGTTAAAGTAAATCCAAATCGTCGATATAAGTCTACATTTTCATGGTTTTCCGTATCCAGTGCGACTCCGTGCGATTCTGGGTCTCTTTCTGCTGCATTTAACAAGTGACTCAGCAGTGTTGTACCGACTCCCTTGCCTTGTGACTGAGGTTCGACTCCAATCATAATCAGGTAGTGATGCGATGATGAGGGAGCAACTGATCGCGTGATACGCATATAGGAATTAAGTCTGCGCAACGTTGTTCCGGGTAAATGAATAAGTAAAGGAATCAATCCCCACAGCAGCCACAAATCTCTCGCCTTCTGAACCTTGCTTGCTTGCGGCTTCTCGACCACGTAAGCGCCTAGTAAGTTATCATTTTCAAAACAACCCCACGTCTCTTCATTGAGCCAGAAGCTTTTGTCAAATAGAAAGCTAACAAAAGCGGTCACTCTTCTTCGCGCATTGCCGTCGAGTGCTGAATGACCAAACACATGCAGGAATAGAGGGTCTCGGGCAAATGCCTTGCTCATAAGCGCAACGAATAAGGGTTTGTCTGACCTTGTCAGCTTGGCGACTCGATAGATTGAACTCATACTTGTTCCTCGGTGTTATTGATCGTTTTGCTGTAATGATCAACAGAGAAGCTAAACAACACTTTCAACATAAATAGGAGACAAGTGACTAACATATAGGGCTCTATATTGGGCAATAAAGGGATACAGCTAAGTCCGATGGATAGGAGCAAGCCTGCAACAAAACGTTGTGAATGGTTGCCGATCAAGGCGTTCACGATAAAAGCCCCTATGATCGTATAAGCCCAAACAGCAATGGAGTGCCACATTTCTGTTTGCAGTAACAACGATACAAGCACGATGTGAAAGTGGATCGTTATGAACACGATTCGATTGATTTTCCGAGCTGCATAGAAGTTGCTGGTGGAAGCTGTAAAATTAGCGACGCAACCAGAGAAGATATCGAACATGAATAACAAGGCCAGAGCACTGCGCCATACTGGCAAAGATTCAGTCATTTCGGGAAATAGGAAATATAACCCCAAAGTCAGCAGTCCTCCAAAAAGCAGAATAGCCAGAAGGTTTCCTACACGCTGAACTTCTCCAAAGACATCATGTAAAAACGTAGGAATTCGCAGTTGATTCATTTCATTACACTCCCCGCGTCCTTTAAAGTTTTATAGTATATGTAATTAATCACTACAAAATGATTATAACTTTCAAGGCGTGCAGTTTCAATATATTTTGTACTTAAATTATTGAATCACTCTAAAAGTTGAGCTACACTTCTAGTGAGGTGAAGTAAATGAACGGCTACGAACGACGAAAACAGAAAAAAATCGATCAGATTTACAACGTTTCCTTGCAACTTTTTAGCAAATACGGGTATCAGAAGGTCAGCATCAACGAGATCGCCCAGATGGCGAATGTTTCGCCTGCTACAATTTATAACTATTTTGGAACCAAAGAACAGCTCTACGCCGATATGCTGATGAACTGGATGGACAAGCAGTTGCAGCAATATGAGAATATTGTTGCTTCTGGACGTTCCTTTCCTGAGAAAATGAAGAATATCATGCTAATCGAAGCTAAAAACTTAAAAATCATTTCGGATGTGTTTACGCAAGCTGCATCTTCTGAATGGAGCGGATTGGCGCAATTGATGAAAGACTACGTGGAGGAAAAGGTCGAACCCTTCTTCATGAAGTTTGTCGCGCTGGGGAAGCAGGAGGGGTATATCCATAGAGATCTGACAGAGGAACTGACGATGATGTATTTCACGATGTTCAAGAATGAGATGGGGCGCTACTGGGAAGCGGGAAGCGAAGAACTTATGCATCGACATGCGGATCAATTCATGGAGTTATTTTTCTATGGTTTATGCGGACAGCCGCGGGAGCAGAAGTAGAAATTCGCCATTAGAGTGATACATAGTCACCAAAACGTTCAAAAAATCACGCAAATGCGTGGACGTCTTTTTGCAGCCTGTGAGATAATCGAAGGTACCACAATATAAAGGATCGATTCCGATGAAGGTGATCCAGTCTCTCCAGTTCAAGCTCATTATCGGCATTGTCGTTGTTCTAGCTCCGCTTGTCGCCTATCATCTCTATACGAATTTTTACGCCATTCACGTCGTACGGGAGAAGGTTGCTTCTTCCAATAACGATTTAGTCCATATGTTTATGCAAAGCAAAGTCGATCAAGTGCTCGAGGATACGGGCAAATATATACTGACGCGGGCAGCCAGCGATCCGGATATGCTGTCCCTGAATTTGTACCCAGAGAGCGACGGGGAATATCAGCTGCGCAAAGCCCGCATTATTAACCGGCTCCGAGATGATCTCGAGCTGTACAGCACGATTGATACGTTCTTCGTGTATTCACGAAGCGCGCAGGATTTGACGGTTACTGATGGCAATTACGAGGATTTTGGCGATCTGGCTAATTGGATGAATAAAGGAAGCACCACCGACAACACCGGATGGACCGTATTCCAGAATGGCCGTGATTACGGATTAGTCATAACTGTTTATGCCTCCCGCGATGTCGTACTGGGAGCTTGGATCGACTTGGATAGTTTGCTTGCGCCATTCAGTCAATTAAATCTAGGTGGAGACGGAGAAGTTGCCGTTCTTGATTCGAGCGGCAAGCCGTTAACGCCATCCTCCTTAACCGATGACGGACTGGAAGACTTAAGACCCCATCTGGATCGAATGGACAATTCCTATTGGGTATTGGATCAACCGGGAGGCAAGAAGCTGGCCGTCGGGACCAAATCCGGACAGTCGGATATCAGTATCGTGGTCCTTGTGCCGGAGCAAAGTTTAATGCAAAGGCTCACCTTTTTCCTCCGGGCGTCTTGGATCATACCGATCGGCGCTGCGTTTGTACTAGGCCTGTATGTGCTGCTGCTCAAGAAGGTGCTCTTTGGGCCGTTAAGCGACTTGATCCGCGGCATGAGGCGGATTACCCACGGTGATTTGGACTATAGGCTGGCCGAGGACGATACAAGCGAGCTTTCCTTCCTATCGTCTACCTATAACAATATGGCCGATCAGATCAAACAGCTGCGGATCGGTATTTATGAACAAGAGCTTCGCGTCAAGGAAGCAGAACTCAAGCATCTGCAGGTACAGATCAACCCTCATTTTTATTTGAACAGCCTTCATATCATCTATAGCTTGGCAACGCTGAAGAATTACATTAATGTTCAGAAGATGGCGCTGCATTTGGCGAACTACTTCAAATTTACGATTAGAACGAACCGGACCCATGTAACGGTGAGCGAAGAGATGAAGCATATTCAGAATTACCTGGAAATCCAGAAGCTGCGGTATCCGGATATGCTGGACTTCGAGATCGAGATCACTGCTCCATGGGGAGAACAATCTATTCCCGCTTTATCGATTCAGCCTTTTGTGGAAAATGCCATCATTCACGGGATGCGGATGGAAGGCGATCCGTTCTTCATCCGTATGTACACGGAAGCGGTACCGGATCAGCCGGATCGGTTCGCCGTTGTGATCAGCGATAACGGTGAAGGGTTCCCGCCCGAGCAATTGGAGAAGCTCGCTTCGGGCAGTTATATGGAAGAAGCTGACGGCAGTCATATCGGTATTTGGAATGTCATTCATCGGCTGCAATTATTTTTCGGCGACAAGGCGGAAGTGCAATTTAGGAACAGCAATGGAGCAATCGTTCGTTTGCTGCTGCCAATTGACACTTCATCGGAAGGCGGGGGCCATAAGCATGTTTAACTTGCTAATCGTGGATGATGAGAAATATTCGGTTGCCGGCATTACACAGGGAATTGATTGGAGCGATCTGCCCATTGGTAACATCTACGAAGCCTATAGCGTTAAGCAGGCGAAGGAACTGATGAACCGGGAACATGTCGATCTTCTTCTCTCGGACATTGAGATGCCCGGCGACAACGGCATTCAGCTTCTGGAGTGGACGAGGGAAAATTTCCCGGAGGCGGAGACTATTTTTTTGACGGGACACGCCAATTTCAGTTACGCCCAGCAGGCCGTGCATCTCGGCAGCTACGAATATATATTGAAGCCTATCGATTATGAGGAACTCAAGAAGGTAATCGAGCAGGCACTTAAGGAAATCAAGGATAAACGCGAGGCCAAAGCCTATCAGGAAACGTTTCGACATTACCATGACCGCTGGGTGCAGCAAAAACCGCTGTTGATTGAACGATTCTGGCAGGATCTGCTCAGCCAGCGGATTGCGGCGACCCCGGATAATATTGATGAAGCGATCCACCTGTACAATTTGCCGCTTTCCTCCAACCAGACCGTGCTTCCAATTCTGATCAGTGTTGAGCACTGGAATAAAGCGCTTGATACGAGGGATGAGGAAATTATGGAGTATGCAATCCGTAATTCGGCTGCGGAAATATTACTAACAGGTGGACGCGGCGTTGTGCTGCAGGATCGGTCAGGTGTAAACGTTGCTTTGTTGTACAACAGCACAGTGGGGGAAGATGGACTAGCCGAACTTAAGGAACGGTGCAGGCTGCTGCTTGAAGCGGCCAGCCGTTATTTCTATTGCGAAATCTCCTGTTATATCGGGGAATCAGCGGAGCTGATCCACTTGCCTGCATCTTATAAAATGCTGCTGGAGCAGGAACAGGATAATATGACGAGATCCAATGATGTCTTTTTATGGTCTGAACCTTGGAAAAAGTCGGCACAGGTTATTCCGTTTGCCCCCGCCGAGGATTGGCTGGTCTTGTTCGAAGCGGGTAACAAGCAAGAGCTTCTCAAACGGCTGGATAATACGGTGCAGGAGCTCCGAGAGCGGGACACGACATCGGACACGATTGATATGCTGACGACTTCAATCAAGCATCTCATCTATCGGTCTTTCCACCGGAAGGGATTGCTCATCCATAGCAGTTATGCAGTAAGAGGAACAATCCGCTCTTTATCCCAGTTCCAATCGTGGGCCGAGCAGGCGCTTCATGAGTCCTACGAAGTGTATCAC
The DNA here is from genome assembly GCF_030929555.1 of Paenibacillus sp. LHD-117. GTDB lineage: Bacteria > Bacillota > Bacilli > Paenibacillales > Paenibacillaceae > Pristimantibacillus. The sequence goes on from NZ_JAVFVT010000030.1 coordinate 9,523, forward strand.
GGACAAGTGCCGGATACGCGGGCCGTTATTGAAACGATCCATCAGTTTATCGCACAACATTTAATGGATGAAGGGTTGAATCGGGAGGAAATTGCAAAGCATGTATACTTGAACCCTGCTTACTTATCCCGGTTGTATAAGAAAGAAACCGGCATCTCCCTTTCCGATTACATCCTTCAGGCACGAGTGGAGAAATCCAAGTCCTTTCTCTCGGATACGGACCGCAAAGTTTCGGATATCGCTGAGGCGGTCGGATATATGAATCTATCCCACTTCGCCAAAGTATTCCGTAAAATCGTAGGGATCGGCCCGAAGGAATACCGGCAAAAATACAGCAAGTAGCATCAGAAGCCTTCAACTATACGGTTGGAGGCTATTTCTATGGCGATAAAGTAACGGAATCGTCTAAATAGTCACCGTGCATGATTGAGAAAGCGCTTCCTTTGAAGGTATCATTCAGGTGAACATTGGCAAACGATGTTGACTGTGGAGTACGCAGTCGAAAAGGAGGAGATGAATTGAGGAAGAAAGGGAAGGTGTTCGGCAAATGGATGTTGATTTTCATGTTAACGCTGCCCCTCTGTTTACCCGCTCAGGGCGTATCCGCAGCGGAGGGCGCGACGGCATGGACGAATCCGTTTGATCCGGATGGATTTGCAGGCTGGGGGTTATGGGCGGGTGAAGGCAGCTCCGTTACCAAAGAGAGTGTGGACGGTGTAACCGGCAAAGCGGTGCGGATCAACTATGACCGTTCGGCGTTAGGCTGGGGGCTTGTCGCACATGCCGAACTGCCATCAGATTGGCTGGTGGACGGCATGAAGACGATCCAGTTTTATGCCAAGGGCGATGGAGAAGAGCAGACATTCTTTGTTGGCGTGGAGGAAAAGGATGGGGGAGATAAGTTCCGCAAAATGGTCTCGATCGGAGGAAGAGACTGGACGCTTGTTACGATTCCGGTGTCGGAGCTAGCGTATCAGGATGGCGGCGATCAGCATCTCGATTGGGCGAAAGTGAACGCCATCAATATTAGTCCGGAAATGAACCGTTCCGGTCATATTACGATTGACGATATGACGCTCAGCAGCTTTGAACCAAGCTTGACGAATGAATTCTCGCCTGATGTGTTCGGCGACTGGGGATTGTGGGCAGGCGAGGGCAGTCAAATTACGAAGACGGAGACGGAAGGCGCGGCGGGTCCAGGTGCCCGGTTTGACTTTACCCGTTCCGATGCCGGATGGGGCTTGGTAGCACATGGATCGACTCCTTCGGAATGGAATCTTGAAGGCACACAGTCCATTCAATTTCTCATTCACGGCGATGGAACGGACCGGCATTATTCCGTTGGCGTTGAAGAGAAGGATGGGGGAGACAAATTCCGCAAGATTATCGAAGTGAAGGGAACCAGTTGGGAGCAGGTGACGATCCCGGCTTCAGAGCTCGCTTACACAGACGGCGGAGGAGACGGGCAGCTTAACTGGAATCTGGTGAACGGGATCAACATTAGTCCGGAAGAGAACGGGACCGGCTACTGGTATCTGGATCAATTCTCCTTTTATAAAGGAGGTTTGCTGCCTCCTGTAGTGGAGGAAGCAACACTTAAAGTGATGCAGCTTGCAACCTCTAAAGCTGGTTCAGTGTTTGTAGGGAAGAGCATTCATATGGAGGCAAAGCTGTTGAATAGCGGAACGGCGCCAACAACACCGAATCTTAAGCTTCACTATTCGGTCAAGGATGACAATGGTACAACGGTGCTTTCCGGCGAAAGCGGTATTCCTGCCATTCCGGCTGGAGGAGAAGCGATCATTCCATTATCCTTCCAGGTGCCGGGTTATGGTTACTTTACGATCGAGGCAGCAGCAGAGGATGAGGGAGGTATTTCGTCCGCATTGACGAAGCCATTTGCAAGCATTATGGCGCCTTCAACGAATGAACACGACTTGTCCGATACGCTTAGAGGCTTCTCAACCCATTATGATTATTTGCCAACGGATGATCTTCGCAGTCAGGAAGCGGAGCTTATTCAGTTATCGGGTTCGAAGCTTGTCCGTAACGACTTTTTGTGGAATGTGATTGAGCCGTCGAAGGGCACATACGATTGGTCCCTCTATGACAATATCGTTGCGACGAATAAGCAACACGGCCTTCAAATGATCGGCTTGCTGGCATACAGTGCAGCTTGGGCGAGTACGGCGCCCGAACGGGCTGAAATGCCGGATCATTATCCGCCGCGCACCGTAAGCGAATATGCGGACTTTGTTTATCGGACAGTGTTGCGTTATAAGGATACCGTTCATCAATGGGAGATTTGGAATGAGCCGAATCTAGACGGATTTTTCAGGCCTACACAATCGGCGGAAGCTTATGTCGAACTGCTCAAAGCCGGTTATCTGGCGGTGAAGCGGGCGGATCCGAAAGCAACCGTTGTGATGGGCGGTCTGTCTGGAACGGGCGGTGGTTACTTGGATGAAATGATCGCTCACGGTGCAGCGGATTACACGGATGCCATTGTTATTCACCCGTATCAGGCGGGAGATCCGGAAGCAGGGGATTCCTTCGTCCATGACATTGCCGGCGTGCAGGCGAAGATGCCGGATAAACCGATCTGGCTGACCGAGTGGGGCTGGAGAACCGATGAGCAGGGAGCAGACAAACAAGCGCTCTACACGGTAAAAGGTTACCTTCTTGCCGAGGCAATGGGCGTGCAGAACAATGCGCTTTATTCCTTTAATATTGCTACAGATACGCAATATGGTCTTGCAGATTCCCGCTTAGGCGGCGAAGTAAAGCCGATCTATCCTGCTGTGGCAGCGATGAACCGGGTATTGTCGGGCCGTTCTTATGCGGGAGATGTGGCGCTTGAAGACGAGAGCATTACTGCGCTCGCATTTAATCGGACTGCTGCCGATCCTTTGTTAGCGGTGTGGTCAACGGAGTCCAAGACAATTACCTTAAGCACGAGGAGAAATGTGACCGTCTATGATTTCTATGGGAATGAGACAACGGTTGCCCCGGTACAAGGAAAGGTAACTTTGCAGCTGTCTGCGGAGCCAATCTATGTGCAAGGGGATCTTAAGCCGTATGTGAAGAGCGCAGTTCCAAGAACAGAGAAGCGGTCTAAGAGGAAGCCTGGCAAGCCGGATGAAGCATGGATTATGAACAGTCCTTACACTCGGATTGGCAACGCGTCAATAACACGCGGCTTCGACAATACGTTCTCGGTTGAAGTGTACAATTACAGTAAAAAAACGATCTCGGGCAAGCTGCAGCTGCAAGGGATTCCGGCGAATTGGTTCACTTCTGCGGCAGGCAACCTTCAAAGCTACAACGTGAAGCCGTATTCGAGTCAAATCATCAGCTTTAAGCTGCATCCGCCGGCAGATGCGGAATTAGGTACGGTACAGGCGACGGTTAAGCCTGCGAGCCAATTATCCGCTAAGACTGTCAAGCTCGATGTTGTTCCAAAGCTGGCGATCGTGGCGGATAAGAAATTTATCCGGCTGTCGAATACAACAGATCAGGCAGCCTCGGGAACCGTCTCTCTTGCCACACCTTCAGGCTGGCAATTGGCATTGGAGCAGACGGCATTCGAACTCGCCCCCGGCGCATCGGTTACGATCCCTTATTCTTTGATGCCGCTTAGCGGAACAAGAGCGGAAGGGATAGTAACCGTAGCCGGGACCGTACATGCAGATGATGAAGAAATACCTTTCAGCCAAGCCCTTTATACCGTGACGGCATCGCAAGCTGCGCAGCAACCCGTTATCGACGGATTAGCGGATGACAGCTGGACCTCTGCCGTGTCCTTAATCGTAGATGATCCGTCACAAGTTAGCGCGGATTATCGCCCAAGCTGGCAGGCCAGCGACTTATCGGCGGATGTTAAGCTGATGTGGGATTCATCGAGACTGTATGTACTCGCAACTGTGAAAGACGATATCGCTTCACAGCCGCAGTCCGGAGGCGCGATGTGGCAGGGAGATTCATTGCAGCTGGCTTTCGACGCAGCTAATGCGGCGGGAACCGGCTATGGGCCACAAGTTTACGAACTCCAGATCGGCAAGCCGGATGGCGCAGCCCCTCAAATTTTTAAAGGAATGGGCTTCGCCAAATCAGGCTTGATGGAAACTGGCAATATCGCAGTCATTCGGAATGAGACATCGGGTACAACGGTATACGAGCTGAGCATTCCGTTCGCCGAGCTCGAAGGCTTTGGCATCGGCACATCTCGGAAAGCAGCAGGCTTCTCATTCCTCATGAACGATAACGACGGAGGCGGCCGCGAGGGCTATATTGAATGGTCTTCCGGAGTAGGCGGATCGAAGAACGCATCGCAATTCGGAACGTTATGGCTTAACGATTAGCAGGATGGCGTTAGCATGATGATAAGGAACAAAAAAAATGAAAAGCAGGTGAATAATTGATGAAAGCCAGAATGAGAAAGATCGCTAAGGCTTTATCGGGAGCAGCAATTGCTGCAACGTTGGGAGTTGCTTTATTAGTTCCGGCAGGCGTAAGCTTTGCGGGAACGGCAACAACGATCACCGTAGATACCGCTTCGAATGCGGGTACTGTAAATCCGTTTGCCTGGGGCGTTGGCGCGCCGGATAAATATACGTGGTGGGCTGGCAATACGGCGCTGAAGACACGAATCAGTGACGCCAAAATGAAGGCGGTGCGCGTCAATCCGATTCAGAACATGCTGTACAACGGCAGAGATCCGTATCCGTCTTCAGGAACCTTTTCGTTGACCGATATGGATGCCATTTTGAACACGATTTTTGATGCTGGCGCGCAACCTGTATTTGTTATTGCAGGCTTCCCGGCAGGGGTACCGAATACCCGTGACGCAAGCGGTACGATTACGTCCGCGAACTGGACAGAATACGCCAACTTCATGAAAGGTGTTGTGAAACGGTACAATACGGATCAAGTATTAGGACCATCGAAGACGATAAAGTATTGGGAGCTGTGGAATGAGCCGACGATTGAAGGCGATGGCAAATTCGCGAGTCAGGCGGACTACAAAACTTTTGCTCAAACGGTAGGCAACGCGATGAAGGCACAGGATTCCTCGATCAAGCTGATCGGACCGGCAGATGCGTGGTCGGATCTCAGCTCCACCGGCTATATATCGTATGCGGCCAAACAGCTCGAAAGCCAGATTGATATTTTGAGCTGGCATGATTACGGTCCGGATCCCACTAATTCGGATGCCGCGCGTCTGGCCTGGACGAAGCCTCACTATCAGGATAATATTGCAACGGTTAAATCCGGCGGTGCGGGAGATATTTTCAAGGGACCATCCGGCAAATTGTACGGTGCGGCAATTACGGAATACAACATGAGCCACCAGGATGGCGGCAGCACTTATAACGCGAAGTACCATAATGAGTTTAATGCGATTTTCTCGGCGAGTGCGATTGTGAATGCCATTAAAGGCAAAGCAGACCTGTTTATGTCCTATAATCTGGCGGAGACAGGCACCAATCTGCTTGGTTTGCTGGATAACTCAACGTATAACCCGTATAAGCCGTATTATGCTTACCATATGTTCGGCAATCACTTCGGCAACCAGTTGCTCACGGGTACAGGAGGCGCAACGAATCTGGAATTCATATCCTCGAAGGATACTTCATCCGGCAAAACCTACATCATTGCGGTTAATAAGGATGCAAGCGTGACCTATGATGCGACTGTACAATTGCAAAATATTGCTTCCGCTACCGGTACGCTGAACGTATGGAAACTCGACGCTTCGACTATACCGACTTCAAGCACGTCACAGACTTATTCCGGCAGTCAGTTCACTTACTCGATCGCGCCAATGACAATGGTGGCCTTTGAGGTCACGCCTGGCAGCGGTTCCGGCGGCTCTGTTCTATTCAGCAACGGATTTGAAAGCACGGAAACGGCACCGACATGGCTGGATACGCTGGACGGAAGCTCCAATGTATCCGGTTATACGGCAGGCATTAATCCGGAATGTTCTCCGCGCCTCGAATCGCCTCATACGGGAACGGCAACCTTGATGTTCTCGGGTACGGATAACAGCACATCCATATCGTACGCCAAGTGCAAAGTGTTTGACGTCAATATTCCGATTACAGCCGCAACCAAGCTTGGTTATTGGCTGTACCCGCAGGTAGACAACGCCCGCTATGTGGCTGTTGACTTGATCATGACGGACGGTTCGACGCTGCGCGACAGCGGGGCTGTCGACTACAACGGATACAGCATGCACCCGAATGCAGGACATGGCGGGGCCATTCCGTTAAACGCATGGACCAATATCAAATCCAACATCGGTACAGTGCTGTCGGGCAAAACCATTGATCGAATTATTTTGAATTACGACCGTCCTTCTAACACCGGGCAGTATCGGGGTTATGTCGATGATATTGTGATTACGAATGGAACGCTGCCTTAATGCAGCGTGTATCCGCATAATTAATGCCGCAAGGGGGGGAACCTGCCTTGCGGCATTTTTTTTTGAATTCTAAGAATTAATAAGTTTTGCACCTTATCAGAGCTTAGAATTCTCGGAATGAAACGCGCTGTTCCGCTAGAAGACGGCGACAGCCGTTTCACCTTGTGTAACCAAAACGTCTTTTATGTCATGTGCCTGCGTAGAGGGAGGGGGTCATATTTTTCTATACTTTCTATAGAGGCATGAAGTGCGAAAGAGAGGTTTGAACGATGAAGACAGAATCCATGATGTCTGCCGATGCGGCAGTTACGAAGGCGGGGGCGAGCGTTTCCAGCCGTGTAGGATTCCGAAATTTGAAGCGATTCCGAATGCTTTACCTGATGATGATTCCGACGATCGTACTGGTCATTATTAATAACTATTTGCCGATGTTCGGCGTCATCATCGCCTTCAAGAAGATTAACTACGAGCAGGGGATACTGGGAAGTCCGTGGATCGGCTTCGAGAATTTTCGGTTTCTATTCGAAACAACGGATGCTTGGAACATTACCCGCAATACGCTGCTCTACAACGTTGTTTTCATCCTAACGAACCTCGTGATTGCCGTTGCTTTTGCGTTAGCGCTTAACGAGATTCGGAGCAGGATACTCGCGAAATTTTTCCAAAGCGCGATGTTTCTGCCTTATTTCCTGTCCGCGGTCGTTATTAGTTATTTGGTGTTCGCTATGCTGGGCGAAGAGAACGGCTTCGTAAACAATGTCCTGTTCAAGTGGCTTGGGCTTGATCCGGTCTCCTGGTACGCCAAGCCGGAAGCATGGCCGATTCTTCTGCCCATCATTAATGCTTGGAAAAACGTAGGTTACTTCTCGGTTGTCTATCTGGCGGCCGTAGTAGGAATCGACGAGGAATATTATGAGGCTGCACTTATTGATGGCGCGAGCAAGTGGAAGCAAATGACAAGCATCACGCTTCCGCTGCTGATGCCGGTAATCATCATAATGACGCTGATGCAGATCGGACGGATCTTCTACGCTGACTTTGGCCTGTTCTTCCAAGTAACGCTTGATACGGGAGCCTTGTACTCTACGACTAACGTTATCGACACTTACGTATACCGATCGTTTATGGTCATGGGAGATATCGGGATGTCTTCCGCAGCGGGTTTATATCAGTCAGTCGTCGGACTTCTTCTCGTGTTCATATCCAATTATGTCGTCAAAAAAATCAACAGCGACAATGCGCTTTTCTAAGGAGGTTCCCGACATGAAAGCAGCGCGAGCCGCTCATTCTCCCAATGCCATTTCGAAGAGTTCCAACTATGTCATTACGGCTTTGTTCTGGTTGTATACGATAGCCTGCGTGTTTCCTCTGGTGCTCGTTATCGCGGTGTCGTTGACGGATGAAATGTCCATTTTGCAAAATGGCTACCAGCTCATTCCGAAAGCTTTCAGCACCATCGCTTACGAGCTCCTATTCGAGGATTCTGCTCAAATCGTACGCTCATACGGCGTCTCGATATTCGTAACGGTTATGGGTACACTGCTAAGCCTCTTATTAACGGCAGCATTCGCGTATCCGATATCCCGCCGGGAGCTTCCTTACCGTAACGGCTTTGCTTTCTTCATCTTCTTCACAATGCTGTTCAACGGGGGGCTTGTTCCCTGGTATCTCGTCTATGTCAAATATCTTCATATGGGGGATTCGATATGGGCGCTTATCATACCGATGCTGGTGCAGCCGTTCAATATTCTTATCATGCGCACCTTCTTCCAGACGACGATCCCCGGCGCATTAATCGAGGCAGCGACGATTGACGGAGCCGGCGAGTTCAAAATCTTTTATAAAATCGTTCTCCCGTTATCGCTGCCGGTTATCGCCACTATCGCTTTGTTTAACACGCTATTGTACTGGAACGACTGGTTTCTCAGCCTCATCTTTATTAGCGACAACGAGACGGTCAGCGTGCAGTATCTGATGTACAAAACCATGCTCAACATCCAATATCTCACTTCCAATGTGCAAGCATCTGAAGCACTTACCCGCGGCGGCGGCACACTTCAGCTTCCAAGCGAAGCCATTCGTATGGCGATGGCGGTTATCGGGATTGGACCTATTATTCTCGCGTACCCGTTTTTCCAAAAATATTTCGTAAAAGGTCTTACGATTGGCGCTGTTAAAGGCTAATCCCGGCAAGCTATACTACTGATAATGGTTTGTCCGGTTAGCATATAGATCGTTACTTATTTACTAGGGAGGGTTATAGAATGATGAAGAGGAAAAGGAAACGGTATTCCGCGATTGCAATGGCTTGTGCACTTGGATTGGTGATGACAGCCTGCGGGACCAGCAACAATGGCAATACGGCAAATAACGCTCAGGCATCCGAACAGCCGAGCGCGAGTGCATCGGCCACAACAGAGCCGGCCGAATCAGAAGCGCCAAAACTGGAAGAAGCGGAGTTAACACTCTACTATCCGGGTTCTCCTCAAAAAGATGAAAAAGAGGTAGAAGCGGCAATCAATGATTATTTGAAAGATAAAATCAATGCCAAGCTGGATTTGGTGCCGATCGACTGGGGCAGCTGGGATAGCAAAATCAATCTTATGATTTCATCCTCTCAACCGGCAGACCTTATTTTCACAGCGGCTTGGAACGGGTTTACTGTGAATGTCGGAAAAGGCGCTTTCCTTGATCTGACCGATCTTATCGATCAATACGGCAAAGAAATGAAAGAAGTCATGAATCCGGCATTCCTGGATGGATCGAAAGTGAATGGGCGTAATTACGCCGTACCGACGAACAAAGAGCTTGCTGCATCCAGAGGCTTGCTGCTGCGCAAAGATATTGTCGAGAAATATGGTTTTGACGTCAGCACGATTCATACGGCTGCAGACCTTGAGCCCATGCTGAAGACGGTGAAAGAAAAAGAAGCAGGCATGACGCCATTCTATGTATCGAGCGATAGCGGCTTGCTGACGAATCTAAACTTCGACTCGCTTGGCGACAACACGGTTCCAGGCGTCCTGCATAAGGTTGGCAGCGAGACTGTCATTCTGAACGAGCCTGCAACACCTGAGTTTAAAGAAGCAGCGGAGCTAAGCCGCAAATGGTATCAAGCCGGTTATATCAATAGAGACGCTGCAACAACAAAGGTGAAACCGGATGAGCTGATGAAAGCCGGCAAAGTGTTCAGTTATACGGCTTCGCTGAAACCGGGAGCTGCGGAAGAAGTGATGCGTACGGTTGGTGTTCCGCTCGTACAAGTGGAGCTGACAGAACCAACGACTACTACGGGTGATACGACAGGTTCCATGCTGGCGATTTCCCGTACGTCCAAAAATCCAGAACGCGCCATGATGCTCATTAACTTGCTGCACTCGGACAAAACGTTAAACAACCTGGTGAACTACGGTATCGAAGGCAAACACTATGTGAAGGTGTCGGATAATGTCATCAAGTACCCGGAAGGTGTAGAAGCAGCGAATTCGGCATACAGCCCGGGAACAAACTGGCAGATCGGCAACCAATTCCTTAACTACTTGTTCGATACGGAAAATCCGCAGAAATGGGAACTGTTCCAAGCGTTTAACGATTCGGCCAAACCATCGGTCGCCCTTGGCTTCACGTTTAATAGCGATAGTGTGAAAAGCGAAGTTGCCGCTTCCGTCAACGTTTACAAGGAGTACTTCGGTACGCTTAACGCAGGTACCGTTGATCCGGATAAATACATCGCGCAATTCCTTGATAAGCTGAAGGCTTCCGGCGTAGATAAGATTATTGCAGAGAAACAAAAACAATTCGATGAGTGGAAAGCAGCAAAAGGCTGATACAGCTGATAGGCATTCGGCCGTCCCGGCTCCCCGATGGGGAAGTTGGGACGGTTGTTTTTGGGATGGAGGGATAAGGCAACGATTTACTTAACTCGCTTGCAAAAATTCGAATACGGTATTCAGGAATGTCTTGTCACCAACCATGATGCATCAAACGTCATTTCACTGGTCCAGCCAGAAGGTAGTTGAATCAAGTGCGGTGCCTTTCTGTGAAAGGTTTTCATTGACATTTTAAATGAGAAAGATTATCATAATCGATAACTAAATTTATTATCGTTTGGAGATCGAGTCTATGCTTTCGTTCGATATGCCTTTATTGCGAGATCGGTTCAATATCTGGTTTGAAGCAGACGCCAACGAGCAAACGGCAGAAAGAACCACCCTGTCTGCCGGGGAACAGTTCGACCGTCTGCTGAAGCATTTCGGTGCAGCTTTAAACACGTCCGACAGGAGGGTGATCGGTTCCCTATTTATTAAACGATACGGCGCGCTGATAGCCGGGGCATTATATTTATGGACGCACCGTCGAATCGGGCTTGATGTGTCGCCAAAGAACGTACGGGTAGCAACAAACGGAATCGGGTTAACCTATCATATCCTTGCTCCGATTGAATATGGTCCGCTTCTTGCCGTCCAGGATACAAATCGGAAAAATGAGCTGTATATCGGACATTTGCTATCCGAAGGTATCTATCCCGTTTTTGCCGAAATCGTGCGGCATACCGGAATAGGGGAGTCCAATCTGTGGGCTACCCTCTCCTATACGTTTGCCTATTGGAAGCGGGAGTGGATCAGAGAGGCGGTTTCGCAGCAAAATCGCGATGATATCGAGAGTGTATATCAAGTGATGACCGAGCATTTTCAACCGGAATGGTTTCCAAGGAAATATAAAAATCCGATTATTTCGCGATTCCGGTGTGTCGATGACCCGCTACATGACGGACAACAAATTTTGCTCCGGGCAAAATGTTGTTTGAATTACCGGCTGCCGGGCGAAGACCGTTACTGTTATACGTGTCCGCTCATAACGGATGAGAGACGGATTGAAAAATATGTGGCGGCCCATGCGAAAGAACATTTGCCGATAACGGCAAAGCAGACAGATCTGTCAGGTACAGGACAGAACAGGAGGAAGTAACTTGAACGGATACAAGTTGCTTCCTTTTATTTTTGATGCGCAAGCGGCGGGAGAGTGTGATAACTGTGGCAAAAATCAGACTGACGATCGATTCCAACGTAAAGGATGAGACGGATCGCGCGAAGCTGGCCGGTCTGCATCTTGTTGTCTTGGAGCAGGTGATGCGCCTGGACATCTCCGATTATGTGAAAGTAACGCTTGAGTGCAACGGGGCTTGCGCAGACAAGCAACCAATGGAGGAGGTTCCCGGCCCGGATGCGGCAGTTCCGGCCCTACTCAGCGAAAGGCAGCAGCAAATTGCCGCGATGCTCTGCGACCATTATTCGATCAAGCGAATTGCCGGGGAGTTGTACGTGTCCGAAAATACCGTAAAAAAACATATTCAGAACATGAAAAAAGCGCTCGAAATCGACAAATCGGGTGCGGATTTTATCTATGTATTAAAGCAAATGCTGCAAAAAGGGGGGAAGTAGTATAGAGGCATACTCCGATCGGATAAACGAAAATATCCGATCGGAGCATTTACCGGAGCCGGATAGCATGTTACGCTGTAAATGGATTTGATGATAATGATAATCGTTATCAAGGAGGGTCATTTGTGGTTCTGGTGCTGAAAAAGGATGAAAAGCTGTCGGCCGTAAAAAATTCGGTTGCCGAGTGCGTCGGTCAAACCCCGCTCGTCAGATTAAGCCGCCTGTTTCCGCAGCCGCACGTCGAGGTCATCGCAAAATTGGAATATATGAACCCAGGCGGCAGCATGAAAGACCGCCCTGCCCGTTTCATCATCGAAGAGGGGCTGAGGAGCGGTTTAATAAATGAGGGCACTCATATCATCGAAAGCACCTCGGGCAATCTTGGCGTCGCTCTTGCGATGATGGCCCGGATTTACGGATTGAAGGTTACCTGCGTGGTCGACCCCAAAATAGCCAAGACCAACTTGAATATTTTGAAGCAGATGGGTGCGGGCATTTCCATGGTCGAGGAACGCGACGAACAAGGCGGATATTTGCTGACGAGAATTCACAGGGTTCAGCAGCTGCTGGAGTCCGAGCCGAACGGTTACTGGATCAACCAGTACGCCAACGACAACAACTGGCGTGCGCATTACGAAGGCTCCGGAGCGGAGATCGCGGATGCGCTTGAAAATGCGGATATATTGGTGGCGGGCGTCAGCACGTCGGGAAGCATTATGGGAACGAGTCGGCGCCTCCGGCAAAAGTTTCCGAATCTTCGGGTCGTGGCCGTCGATGCGGTCGGTTCGATTATTTTCGGCAGTCCGGCAGGACCGCGCGAGCTACCGGGTATCGGAGCAAGCCGCGTTCCCGAGCTGCTGAACAGGTCGGAAATAGACGACGTTATCCACGTTGGCGACCGCGATTCGGCCAGAGGCTGCCGCGAGCTGCTGCTGAATGAAGGCATCTTCGCAGGCGGGTCTACCGGCTCGGTCGTGGCGGCGATTCAACGTTTGATTCCGACGCTTGATCCGGCTGCGGATAGGCCGATTCGCATCGTGACCCTGTTTCCCGATCGAGGTGACCGCTATTTGGATCTCGTCTACGACGACGAGTGGGTCGAACGGCTGCCGAAGTCGACTGAACAATAAGATTTTTAAGGATGGAAAGGAGTTCAATCATGACGATGAAAGCTCAAGGCGGCATCGCCCAAGCGGAAAAAAACGAACGGAAACCGTTTCAGGACGGAGGTGCGCCTTCACTGCTTTACTTGGATAGGGAAACGATTCGTTCGCTGGGAGGAGAAAGCTCCGATCTGTATGTCGAGGCGATCGAGCAGGCGCTGACCCTCCACGCGGAAGGAGCGTACGTCCAGCCGCTCAAGCCTTACTTGCGCACCGACAGCAAAGACGGGCATATCGCCGACCGCATTATTGCCATGCCGGCGCATATCGGCGGCAGCCGTCCTATGTCGGGCATCAAATGGATCGGCAGCAAGCACGACAATCCGCGGAAGAGAAGCCTGGAACGGGCCAGCGGTCTTATTGCGCTTAACGATCCGGACAGCAATTTCCCGATTGCCGTCCTGGAGGCGGGATTGATCAGCAGCATGCGGACGGCTGCGGTTACTGCAGTAGCGGCGCGCCATCTCGCGCGCATAGGGTTCCGCTATGTCTCCTGCATCGGCTGCGGCCTGATTGCAAGCGCGCAGCTTCGTACCCTGCTTGAACAATTCCCCCATATTGAAGCGATCCATCTGTTTGATGTCAGCATGGAAGCGGCGGAAAGGCTCAAAGCCGAGCTTGCTGAGCGGTTTCCGAATGTGGCTTATCATGTCGAGCAATCGGCCGAAAGCGCGGTCCGGCAAGGAGAAGTCGTCGTGACCTGCACAGTAACCGATACGCCGTACATCCCGTACGAATGGCTGCAGAAGGGGACTTTTGTCAGCAATACGTCGATCATGGACGTCCAGAAGGACGTATTCCTGAAGGCGGATAAAGTGGTCGTGGACGATTGGGACCAGTCGAACCGCGAGAAGAAAATCATCAACCAGCTCGTATTGGAAGGCCGTTTCTCCCGCGAGCAGCTGCACGCGGAGCTTGGGGAAATCGTGATCGGTCAAAAAGCCGGACGGGATTCGGACGACGAGATTATTATTCTGAACCCGATGGGAATGGCGATTGAAGATATTACATGCGCCCGCAATCTTTATTATAAGGCGCTCGAAGCGAACGCGGGCACAAGCCTGAAGCTTTATTAAGAAAGGAGCCACCGATTTGCAAGGACAACAATTATTGCCGGTTGTCGATGAGATTAGCTTGCGACTGGCTGAGCGGGCTTCGGTTCGCGGGCTGCTCAACAGTTTTTTTCGGGAAATCGGCGCGTTCGACATTAGAAGCGGATGGTCTGTGCCCGAAATACTTCTGGCGGGCGAATACGGGGAGCCGTTCTCGGTCCAGCTGCCGCACAGTAAGAAATGGCTTGCCGGACAGCTTGCTTACTATTCGGAAACCGGACAGCATCAGTACGGCGACTCGTTTTATTTGGAGAGCGACGGCGTCTTCTCCTTACTCGTAACGGATCGCCTGATCGATCTGGTGCTGGAGGAAGTCAGTCTGTACGATCAAGATTTGAAGCGGAGCGAACGGATGAATGAGCTCCGGGGACAAATCGATAACAGTATGCGAAAAATGCGCCTCTATATTGCCGATGCTCTCGAGAACAAGGAGGAAGCAGCGCCCGTTCAGCTTGATTACATCGGTTCCGAGCAGTCGCTGTTGGCGGGCCACCCGTTCCATCCAACGCCGAAGAGCTCGGAAGGTTTTACGGACGACGAGCTTCCGATCTATGCTCCGGAATTCCGGGCCTCCTTTAAACTGCACTATTTTGCCGTAAGCGCCGAGTTTGGGGAAGAGGAACATCTGAAAGATTATGAGGAAGCGATTCCTCCTGCCGTCATCGAACAGGCGAGGCGGCTGCTTGGCGAACGCTTTCCGCTCTATTGGCTCATTCCGCTTCATCCGTGGCAGGCGCAATATGTGAAGCACAGCAAGCAGGTGCAGCGTTTGCTCGAGAACAACTCGCTTATCGATCTCGGGCCGCTCGGTTCGTCCGTATACCCCACCTCATCCGTTCGAACCGTATGGGATGCGGAGCAGGGATACTTTTTCAAGCTTCCGCTGCATGTCCGTATTACGAATTTTATTCGTGAAAATACGGCCGAACAGGTTCGCCGTACGATGGATGCGGCCAAAATTTTGAACAGCCTGGGCGTGTTTGGCGAGCAGGGAAGCTTTCAAATCCTGCCGGAAACCGGCTACCGCACGATCAGGTGCGGCGAGTTCGCCGGAAATCCGGAGACGGATGAACAACTCGCAGCGAGTTTCGCGGTCGTATTCCGCAAGGCCGGCCAGCTGGCCGGCAGCGTAGGCCGCAGCAGCTATGTCGTAGCTTCACTGCTGGAATGCTTCCCTGGGGAGCGTGAGCCGAAGCTGAGTCTTGCAATCAGTCAGTCGTGTGCAGGCGGAGTGCCGGACCCGCACGAATGGCTTGAAGCTTACTTGCGCATTTCGATGCTGCCGCTGTTGAAATTGTTTACCGATAAAGGCGTCAGCCTGGAAGCGCATGTTCAAAACTCGCTCGTGACGATCGAGAACGGAATGCCGAGCCGGATTTACGTCCGGGATTTGGAAGGCATCAGTATCGACCGCAGCCGTGCGGAGCATGCCGGATGGGTTGGAATGGTTATTTCCGCAGACAGTCCTGTGCTTTATTCGGAAGAAGAAGCATGGTTCCGGCTGAAATATTATTTCTTCGTCAACCATCTGGGCGCGCTGATCCATGCGTTGGCATGGCATCATCGGACGGGAGAGGCACGGCTATGGACCGTTGTCCGCCGTCTCCTTGAAGATGCGCGAACGGAATCGAGCTGCGAAAGATTTCAAAAATATGCCGGGGATCTGCTTGAGAACGGGCACCTTCCCGCAAAAGCCAATTTGATCAGCCGTTTCCAAGAACGGGGAGAGACGCCCCTTTATGTGGACATACCCAATCCGATTCTACACTGCAAGGAGGAGCTATGAATTCATCGAAGCTGCAAGAGAAACCGGTCGCCGAGTCAGGTGCCGAATGGGTCGACACGTTGAATCCGGACGTGATGAAAGCTGTCGAAGGCCGGATTGTTTGCCAACTGCTCGAAACGCTGCTGTACGAGGGGATCGTCCCGTTCGAACGCGAGAGCTTGCCGGACGGAGAGGACCGGTTCGTTATTCCTGCGCAGACCGCAGAAGGCGCTACCGCCGAATATGTTTGCTTAGGACAAGTAAAACGCAGCTTCGGTCGTATCCGCATCCGCAGAAATTCTGTCAGGCGGGTTGAGCGGGGCGGGGAAACGACCGAAGCCCGCTTGTCGACGTTTGTGGCTGAGGTGCTGGGAAATGCAGGATGCGACGAACGTCTTCCGCAGTTTTACGACGAACTTGTTCAGACTCTTGTAAAAGATACCCAGGCGCATGCGTACAGGTCGCCTGAACCGCTTACCGAAGAGGAAAGGTCGTATGACGCTCTCGAAGGGAATGTAATTGATGGCCACCCTTACCATCCGTGCTATAAATCCAGGGTGGGCTTCAGCCTTTCGGACAACGCGGCCTTCGGACCGGAATTTAAATCGGACGTGAAGCCCGTCTGGCTGGCCGTTTCCGCCGATGATTGCCATCTGTCCCATTCGCGTTCGATTGATTATGAGGCTTTTATCCGGCGGGAGCTGGGCGACGATACGATTGCCCGTTTTCACGAGAAGATCAAGGCCGCCGGCGGAAATCCCGAAGCGTTCAGGCTGGTTGCGGTTCATCCGTGGCAGTGGAGAGAGATCATCGGGACAGCCTTTCACCGGAATATTGCCGAAGGAAGCATGATTGCGCTCGGTGAAAGCGATGAGGCGTACCGCCCGCAGCAATCGATTCGGACGCTCGCTAATGCGGTCTCCCCGCAAAAGTCGTATTTGAAGCTGCCGCTCAGCATTACGAATACGTCGACCGGCCGGATATTGGCCCGTCATACGATTCTGAACGCGGCGCTTATTTCCGATTGGCTTTATGGGCTTCTGGAACGCGATCCGGCGGCACAGCGGACCGGCGTTATTTTGCTTCGCGAATTGGCGGGGGTCGCGTTCGATCACGAGACGCTGCCGGAGCTGGCGCAGGCGAAAGCGTACGGAACGCTTGGCTTTATTTGGCGGGAAAGCCTGCACGGTTATTTGCCGGCAGGCGAAGAAGCCGTTCCGTTCAACGGGCTTTGCCATGTCGAGGCGGCCGGGCGTCCGCTCATCGCCCCGTGGGTCGAACGGCACGGCGTGCACGAATGGACGGAGGCGTTAATCCGATGTTCCGTCATCCCGCTCATCCATATGCTTTATTCGCATGGGGTGGCGCTCGAGTCGCACGCGCAAAATATGATCCTGATTCATCGCGGCGGAATGCCGGTACG
The DNA here is from genome assembly GCF_030929555.1 of Paenibacillus sp. LHD-117. Classification (GTDB taxonomy): domain Bacteria; phylum Bacillota; class Bacilli; order Paenibacillales; family Paenibacillaceae; genus Pristimantibacillus. The sequence continues at coordinate 26,854 of NZ_JAVFVT010000030.1, forward strand.
CGTGGCGCTCAAAGATTTTCATGACGGGGTTCGTTTCTCGCGCCGCCATTTGGCCGATCCAGAAGCATGCCCTGAGCTGAACCCGGTGCCGGGCCATCATCCGAAAATCAACCGCAATTCGTTCATTGAAACGGACGAGGCGGCGGTCGTTCGCGATTTTGTCCACGATGCGTTCTTTTTTATTAACATCGCCGAGCTTTGCATGTTTCTGGAGGAGCATTTCGGTTTCGAAGAAACGGAGTTTTGGCGGATCGTAGCGGGAGTCATTCGCGAATACGAGCGGGAGCATCCGGAGCACCGTGAACGGTTTGAGCAGTTTGATTTGTTCGCGGATACGATTCAGGTTGAGCAGCTGACGAAACGGCGGCTTTTCGGCGACACGGAGTTCCGCGTGCATGACGTGCCGAATCCGCTCCGTCTATACCGTTAGGCGGGGTTCGGCATGTTACAGGAAAACCGGTTGAAGCGAAAGCTGCGGGACGGACATCCCGTTTTCGGACTGTTTTGCTCGATTCCGTCCCCTGTCGTCGTCGAGATGATCGGATGCGCCGATTTTGATTTTGTCATTATCGATACGGAGCATGTGCTGGTCAACCCTGAAACGCTGGAGAATATGATCCGCGCCGCCGAAGCGGTTGGCATTACGGCGCTTGTGCGTGTGTCGGAACTGAATCCAAAAGAAATTCTCCGGGCGCTCGACGGAGGCGCTCAAGGCATCGTCGTGCCCTCGGTGGAGAGCAGGGAACAGGCGCAGCAGATCGTGCGCGCCTGCCGGTATTATCCGCTTGGCACGAGAAGCCTGAACGGCGGACGGCCGGGAGCGTTCGGCAAGCACAGCCTTGTTGCATACATGGAAAAGGCCAACGAAGAAATAATGGTCGTCCCGATGATCGAAAGCCGGGCGGGCGTCGAGCGGGCGGACGAAATCTTATCCGTTCCCGGTGTCGATATGGTGCTTGAGGGAGCGGCCGACCTGTCGCAGTCTTACGGCGTACCCTGGCAGCTGCGCGAAGCAAGCGTACGCGAGGGACTGCTTCGGGCGCATGCAGCCGCAGAACGGAACGGCGTTCCGTTCTGCGCGATTCCGCGCGCCTCCGAAGATATCGAGGCTTGGCAGGAGAGAGGTGTTCGTGCATTTGTGCTCGGCGACGAGCGGGGCATTGCGTTCCGGGCGCTGCGCGGGCACTTGCAGACGTATTCAGAGAAAGTGCGGAAAGGAAAGAGTTATGAATAATGTGAGAACGGCAGACAAGGCCGTCAATTACATCGAACAGTGGTCGCAGACGCGGCCGGAACCGGTTTGCGCATTTATTTACGATTTGCAGGCGCTGCGTGAGCACGCGACCTCCCGCGTACAGTCGCTGCCCGAGCAGTGCCGGTTGTTTTATGCGGTAAAAGCCAACTCGGACCGGGAGATTCTGGAGCAGCTGGCCGATACCGTTCACGGATTCGAAGCGGCATCGCTTGGGGAAATTGTGAAAATCAGAGAGGTATCGCAGGCGGTTCCGATTTTGTTCGGGGGACCGGGAAAGACGGATCGGGAAATTGTGGGCGCGATTGACAACCGGGTCAGCCTGATCCACGCGGAAAGCGTGCACGAATTGCAGCGCATTCAGCTTATCGCGGAGCAGCGCGGGGCGGTCGTTCCGGTGCTGCTGCGGGTTAATCTCCATTCCACCCTTCCCGAAGCAACGCTGGCCATGGGCGGGAGGCCGACCCAGTTCGGCATTGATGAAGAAGATGTCCCGGAAGCGATCCGGCTCGCTCTGTCTCTGCCTGCCATCAAGCTGGAAGGTTTTCATCTGCACTCGATTTCCAATAATCTGGATGCGAGACGTCATGCGCAGCTCGTATCCTTGTACTGCACGCGCGTCCGGCAGTGGGCCGAACAATTCGGCCTGAACGTTTCCGTCTTGAATGCGGGAGGCGGCATCGGCGTCAATTATGCGGATTTAAACAATCAGTTCGATTGGGATACGTTTGTACATGAGCTGCGGAACGTACTGGACGAACAGGCATGGGAAGGGCTTCAGCTTATTTTCGAGCCCGGGCGGTACATAACGGCAGCGTGCGGCTGGTATGCGGTCCAGGTGATCGACATCAAGCGGAATCACGGCAAGCATTACGCGATCGTCCGCGGCGGAACAAACCATTTCCGGCTGCCGGTATCCTGGCAGCACAGCCACCCGTTTGACATCGTCCCTCTCCCGCGCTGGCCGTATCCTTTCCCGAGGACGGAACTGGCGGATACCGAAGTCACGGTCGTCGGTCAGCTCTGTACGCCTAAGGATGTCATGGCGAAGGATGAGCGGGTTTCGCGGCTTCGAATCGGGGATGTAATCCTGTTCCGTTATGCGGGTGCATACGGGTGGGCGATTTCGCATCATGACTTTTTAAGCCATCCGCATCCCGAGCATGTGTACCTGATGGAATGATTACGAAACCTTCGAGAGGAGAGCCATATGACAGCTGTGAGTACGGACATTCGTATTAACCGTTCGCTCGTTCAAGCCGCATCTTATGTACAGACCGATTTGGTGAACGCTTTATTGGCGGAAGAACTGTTGACCGAAGGCGAAGCGGGTAAGGTAATCGGTGTCGATGAGCTGCCTCCGGCGCTGCGCGACGCTTATCAAGCATGGGATAACGGTAATTCTCCGGATTTCGTATTTTGTCGACAGGTACGCGGGAAGGAAGAGTACAGTCTGCTTATTCCGGTAGAGCCTGCGTACCATCAACCGTACCGGATTCACGGTCAAAGGATCATTCAAGCAATGACGGATACGAATAGCGGCTTGACGTTGCGGTCATTGGATTTGGAAGCATTATTGGATGTGCTGGCTGCATGCTGGGCAGGAGCATCAGCCGCTTCTTATCACGGTGAGTCATTATTCGAGCAGCTTCGCGTCTCGGCCCTGCATAAGGCTTTATCGATACAGGCGCAAATGGCGAGCGCCGGCAATCTGCCGGCATTCCCGGCCTCCTTACTCGCGCTGGAACGATGGTCCGCGCTGAGAGATCGTCCGTTCCACCCGGCGGCGAAAGCGAAGGGCGGATGGAACGATAAGGATTACGTCAACTACAGCGCGGAATACGGCGGTACATTCCCGCTTCAGTGGATTGCCGTCAAACGGGACATTTTGTTGGCCGGAGACGGAGCGGAGGGGCGGGGTGCAGCCGATTTTCTGCTGTCCGGGGATGATCGGGGGCAGCTGGACGCCGCCATGCGACGGCTCGGCTTAGGCGGGGACGATTATGCCGCGCTGCCGGTACACCCTTGGCAGCTCGAACGGATGCTTCCCCGGGAGTTCGGCACCGAGATGGAGAACGGGGCATGCGTTCCGCTAGGGATTGCCGCCGGAGGCGATTACGCCGCGACGTCATCCGTCCGTTCGCTTGCGCCTACAGGCGAAGGGCCTCATGTTAAGCTGCCGCTAGGCATCGTATCGCTCGGCGCGATCCGGTCGCTGCCGGCCCTTTATATGACGAATGGCACCAGAGGACAAAGGCTGCTTGAACAGCTGCGGGCTGCAGATCAAACATTGGCAGGACGGCTTTACTTATGCGACGAGACGGCTTGGTGGGCGTACATGCCCAAGGCAGGCGACTGGTTTGACGACCGGCCGCGGCATTTGTCCTGCCAGATTCGGTCATACCCGGCGGAATTGCTGCGCGATCCATCGTACCAGATGGTTCCGATGGCGGCGCTGGCCGTCTGCGAACCCGGTATGGACACCCATCTGTTCGATGCCTGGATGAGGCTTCGGGGAATGCGGCCGGGCGCTGAGGCGGCACGGCATCTATTCGGTGAACTGTGCGATGAATTTTTGAGCTTGTGCATGCGAATGCTTCGCTTCGGCGTTCTGCCGGAAATCCATGGACAAAATGTACTGGTCGTCCTGAAGAACGGGACGCCGTCGGGAATCGTGCTGCGCGACCACGATACGGTTCGCCTTCATCTCCCATGGCTTGAACGCAGCGGCATGGCCGATCCCGGGTATATCGTCAAGCCTGGCCGCCCCAATTCGCTTTACAACGAAACGCCGGAGCAGCTGCTGTTTTATTTGCAGACACTCGGCATTCAGGTCAATTTATATGCGATTGCCGATTCGCTTGCCGGACGCTACCGGATGAAGGAGGAATCGCTCTGGCAGACGATGCGCGAAAGCCTGGAGCAAGCTGTTGAATGTGCCGGTTTGCCGGATCAAGACCGGATGGCGGTAGAGGAGATTTTGTTCGAACGGGAAATGTGGCCGTGGAAGCAAATTATTACGCCGCTGCTTCGGCAGCAGGGTGTACCCGGGGGCAGCATGCCTTCGGGCAGCGGGCAGGCTCCGAATCCGTTCGTGGCGCTGGTCCGCCGCAGGCGGCCGGCAAAATGAGCGGCGCCGCAGATTGGAAACGCAGCCTGCGGCTGCTTTGGGGCGCACATTTTCTATCGACTGCCAGCCTGACGGCGATCGCCCCGTTTTTGCCGATGTACATGGAGGAAATGGGCGGGAAGGAAGACGCTTTGCTTTGGAGCGGGCTGGCACTGGCGGTGCCTGCTCTTTCGTATGCGCTGACAGCGCCGCTATGGGGCAAGCTAGGGGATCGGATCGGAAGAAAATGGATGGTCGTCCGGGCGTCGATCGGCATAGCAGCCGTCCTAGCTGCAATGGGCTTCGCACAGACGCCGGCACAGCTGCTGGCGTTACGTTTGCTGCAAGGTGTGCTCGGCGGCGTTGTCGACGCAGGAGTCGCGTTTGCCGGCGGGGCTGCGCCGGAGAATGAGCGGGGAAAAGCGCTCGGGAAGCTGGAGGGGGCGGTGGCGGCCGGTTCTCTCGCCGGGCCGCTCATCATCGGACTGTTCTGGGGAACGATCGGTTTCCGCACACTGCTGCTGCTGTTCGGCGGCTTGCTGATGGTCTGGTCGGTCGCAGCGGCAATCGGTTTGAAGGAAAGCGGGGAGATGAGGGAGCAGGTGCGGGAACGTGCCTCACATCCGGCAAGTGTTCCTGTCGTTCTTCGCCGGCTGCTTGCCGATCGCAGATGCGGCGTATTTTTAATGGCCGGAATATGCGCCAATATCGGGGCATATGGTCTTCTTTCGGTATTCGCTCCGCACGTGAACCAATTGGCTGGAGACGCTAGCGGCGCGGCGGTATGGCTCGGCATTCTGCAGGGCGTAACCTGGGCCGCCTCGTGGGCGGCCGCTTCCTGGTGGGGGAAGCGGAACGACAGCGTTCCGGTCGAACGGAACTTCGCCATAGCCGCCGCTGTCTGCGGCGTGGCTGTAATGCTGCAGGCGGCCGTAGTAAGCCCCGAGTGGCTGATCCCGCTGCGCTTGCTGCAGGGCTTTGGCTTCAGTGCGCTGCTGCAATCGGTATATCTGGTGGTCGTCCGGACATCGGGAGCGGATAATCGGGGGGCGAGCATCGGATCGGCCAGCAGCCTCCTTGTTACCGGTCAAATTGCGGGTCCGCTTATGGGAGGGCTTCTTGCCGCATGGTTCAGTCCCGCGTTTGTCTTTGTTCAGTTCGGGGCGGTTTTCGTGTTTTCTGCCTTCCTGGTGCTGGTGCAGGCGAGGGTGGCGTTACATTCGCCGGCAAGAGCGACTGCTTCCGAAACGGGACTTGCTTCGAGTCCTATTCAAAGGGGCAAATGATTCACAAAACTTCGAGGAGCAGGAAGATGAAACGAATATCCAATGTTATTCACAGCTGGAAACGGGATCATCCCGGCGAACCGTTCAGCGCGTATATCTACGATCTTGGCGAGTTGAAGCGGCATGCGGCGCGCATCGTCGCCACATTGCCTGCCGGAGCAGCCTATTATTACGCGATAAAAGCTAACTCCGACCCGAAAATAATCGAAGCCCTTCTGTCCGTTGCGGCCGGGTTCGAGGTCGCTTCGCTAGGCGAAGCGGAGAAAGTGCGCGAAGTATCCCGGGAAGCAAGCATTATTTTCGGAGGTCCGGGCAAAACGGACGATGAAATCGAAAACGCGCTGCGCCTGCGGGTATCATTGCTGCATGTCGAAAGTACGGCCGAGCTGCTTCGGGTGAATTGGATTGCAGAACGGCTGGATTTGAAGGCCGATATTTTGCTGAGAGTCAATTTGCGCGGCCCACTGCCTGCCGGCACGCTGCAAATGTGCGGCGTACCTTCGCAGTTCGGCATTGACGAAGCCGATATTCCACAGGCGATTGAGCTTGCGCAAAGCTGTTCTTATGTCGCCCTTAAAGGGTTTCACTTTCATTCGCTGTCCAATCATCTGGATGCGCACCAGCATGCTGCGATGGTTGGGCATTATATCGAACGTGCGCGGCATTGGCAGAGCCGGTACGGCTTCGATTTGCACTATGTGAACGCAGGCGGAGGGGTCGGAATCAATTACGAGCATTTGGAATCGCCATTCGATTGGGAGTCGTTCGTACAGAAGCTCGGACAAATCATCGGCCAGGAAGCCGGAGAGAGCGCTCCGTCCCTTTTCCCGGAAATTCTGTTCGAATGCGGGCGTTATACGGTCGCTTCCTGCGGTTATTACGCCGCGGAAGTGCTGGACATCAAACGGATCGGGGGATCGCATTTTGCGGTCGTAAACGGTGGCCTGCACCATTTTCTGCTGCCCGGCGCTTGGAAGCATCGGCATCCGCTCTTCGTCGTACCAGTCGAGAGCTGGCCCTACCCATGGCCAAGAATGGAAATTCATGATCTTCCGGTAACGATTGTCGGCCGGATGAACAGCACTCGTGACATATTGGCGCGAAATGAACCAATGACGAGGCTCCGGGCCGGGGATGTGCTCGTATTTCCGTACGCAGGGGCATACGGTTGGTCGATTTCCGCGCACGGTTTCAGCAGTTTGGAGCATCCTCAGTTTTTTGTATCTAAGTTAGCAAAATCATGCAATCGAGTGCAGAGCAAATGATCTGCACTCGGTTGCGTTATTTGTGTTATGGAAAAAAACGATAAAAAAATGCTGATGTTGATTTCTTTATATATTGATAATGATTATCATTTATATTACAATAAGGTTGTTATTTTTCACGATGATCAGGAGGGAATAAATGGTGAGGCAATTGTTCGTATTGGCCGTCCTAGCGTGCGTGTTGATTATGGCCGGATGCGGTTCGGCAGCCGAAAACAAGGAAGCTTCGGGGAATCAGACGGCAGTGACGGCTGAGACCGATTCCGAAACAAGCTCCAACGAGAGCGGGATGAAGGAAGAAGCATCAACTGAGCCGTCGACAAATGAGACGGAAAAGGCGGCAGAAGTTAAAGAAGCCGAGGCAGCCAAAGAAACTGAAGCCACAAAAGCGACAACCGAAACAAAGGAAACCGTAGTAAAAACGGAAAAAAAAGCGGAGACGAAAGTATCCAAACAAACGAAAGAGATTCAAAAGGCGACGGTAACCAATAAAGAAACCAATGAAGCTGTCGTAGGATCGATCATGAATAAAACCGAGACGAAGGCGCCTGCCGTAAAAGCGGCCGATAAAGCCGATATTGAAAAAGCTGTGACGGTGATCCGGACGCTTGTGAAAGATTTGAAGCAAAAAGCCGAAGAGAGCAGCGCCGAAGAAGTAAAAACGCTTGCCGGACAAATCATCAAAGCCTGGGATGCCCTAAAATCGGATGTTAAAACGGCCGATGCGGAGTCGTACACGTTCCTTGACGAAAAAATAACGAAGCTTACCGAACAGATCGGTATGGATCCAATCGACTTGGAAGCTGTTATGCAAACGGACTATCAAATCTATCAAGGCTTCAGACAGCTGGCCGAAAAGCTGGGTATTGAATAATTTAAAAATTCGTACTTGACAGACGGAAGTAACAATAATATGATTCTATTTGAAAATGATTATCATTATTAAAGTACCTGTCGGCGAAAGGGAGAGAGAAAGTTCATGGTCAAATCAATGTACCGGTATTTAGCTTTATCCATTGCAATCATTCTGGCATTCGGCACGGTTCCTTTTACGGCTGTCGCCGCCGAAGCAATTTCCGTCGTTCTGGACGGCAGCAAGCTATCGTTTGACGTACAGCCGCAAACGGTAAGCGGCCGCACGGTCGTTCCTTACAGAACGCTGGCCGAGAAAGTCGGGGCCAAAGTAAGCTGGGATCAGAAGACCAAAAAAATTACGGTCGCCAAAGGTACGAAAACGGTCGAGCTCACCTTAAACAGCAAAACGGCGAAGTTAAACGGAACGTCGGTTACTCTGGACGTAGCGCCTTTCGTTAAAAACGGAGTTACGCTGGTTCCGCTGCGATTCATTGGCGAGTCGCTCGGTCTGTGGGTAAGCTGGAACGGATCGACAAAAACCGTTTCGCTCGAAAGCAAAAAGACCGTCACCCACGCCATGGGACAAACGACGTTAAGCAGTGTTCCGACACGGGTTGTCGTATTGTTTAACGGCATGGTGGACATCTCGCTCACGCTTGGTGTCAAACCTGTAGGCGCGGTAGAATCCTGGGTTCAAAAGCCTTGGTACCACTACTTGAGAGCGGACATGGGCGGCGTCAAAAATCTCGGTAACGAAAATCAGCCGAACCTGGAAGCGATTGTCGCATTGAAGCCGGACCTCATCATCGGATCGAAGCTGCGTCATGAGAAAATTTACGACCAACTGTCCCAAATTGCTCCGACGGTCATGACAACGGACGTCTTTGACTGGAAAACGAATATGGAGATCGCGTCCGTTGCATTGAACAAACAGGATGTTGCAGCTGAATTTATGGCAGATTGGAATAAACGGGTCGCAACGTTCAAATCGAAAATGGGCAGCAAGCTGAAAACTAAAGTATCCATCATCCGATTCCAGCCGGATGGAAGCGCGCGTTTTTATGTTAGCGGATTTGCGGGTACGATGCTGAATGAGCTTGGCTTATCTCGTCCTAAAGCCCAGCAAGTCGAGGGGAAAATCGTCGTTGGCTTGACTTCGAAAGAACAGATTCCGCAACTTGACGGAGACGTCATCTTTGATATTACGTCCGATTGGGCCGGTGACGAGGCATCGTTCAAATCGCAGGCGGATTGGACTTCGAATCCGCTCTGGAACAATTTGAAGGGTGTCAAGAACGGCAGATATTATAAGGTAAACGATGTTACCTGGAATATGTCCGGCGGCGCGACTGCAGCCAAAATGATGCTGGACGATCTGTATTTCTACTTCGATCTGTAATCGATCGGATCAGGTAATGAATCGATAAGCGACATAAAAGAATGGGCGATTACGCTCATTCTTTTATGCGTATGGAGAGACTGGAGAGAAGTGTATGGGGAACGTTTTACCGGGGATTGCCGCCAAGAGCGCAGGGATCGTCATCGGAGCCATCCTGCTGCTGGTTTGCCTGTACGCAAGCATCGCTCTTGGAGCGACGAAGGTCGGATTCAATGATGTCGTACAGTCGTTTACGAATTACGATGAAAGCTCGAACAATCAGATTATTATAAAAACATCCCGTATGCCGAGAGCGTTCATCGCGGCTGCCATAGGCGCAAGCCTCGCTATTGCGGGAGCCCTTATCCAGGCCATTACCAGAAATCCGCTCGCCGACCCGAATGTGCTCGGCATTAACTTCGGTGCATCTTTTTTTGTTGTCCTGGCGGTTACCGTATTGTCCGTTTCATCGACAACTTCGATCATGTGGATTGCTTTCCTGGGGGCGGCGATCGGAGCGGCAGCTGCCTATCTGCTTGGTTCGGTCGGCCGGGACGGGTTGACGCCGCTCAAAATCATTATGGCGGGCGCGGCATTAAGCGCTTTATTTTCTTCTTTTACGCAAGGGATGCTCGTCCTCGACGAACAAGGGCTGGATGCAGTGCTTTTCTGGCTGACGGGCTCGGTCGCAGGACGGACGATGGAGATGCTGTCAGCCGTTTGGCCCTTCATGGTAGTTTGCTGGCTTGCAGCGCTGCTGCTCGCAAGGCACATCAACGTGCTGATGATGGGGGATGACGCGGCGAAAGGCTTGGGCCAGCGGACGCTCGCGGTGAAGATCGCGGCCGGAGTGATAATCGGCATTCTTGCGGGATGCTCGGTTGCGGTCGCGGGCCCGGTCGGATTTATCGGCATGGTGATTCCGTATATGGCCCGTTTTTTTGCCGGTATGGATTACCGTTGGATTATACCGTATAGTGCGATGCTTGGCGCGATACTGCTGCTGCTTTCCGACATTGCCGCGCGGTTCGCCATCATGCCGGAAGAGCTTCCAGTCGGCGTCGTGACCGCTCTGATCGGGATTCCCTTCTTCATATACGTTGCGCGAAGGGGGCTTGAGAAATCATGAAGTACGATTCTCCGCCTCGTTTCGGCAGGCTGCCGGTTTCTATTTTGCTTCATAAAAAAACGTTTTCGATTACAGTCGCGTTAATATTGGCCAATTTGGCGGCTCTTCTCGTCAGCACGGGCTTGGGCGATATGTACATAAACCCGCTTGACGTCGTGAGAACGATATTCGGCAAAGGAACGGAAGACCATACGATTGTCATCCATACATTAAGATTGCCTCGTATTATAGCCGCCTTTCTGGTCGGCGCTTCGCTCGCTGCGGCGGGCGCCATTCTGCAGGGCGTAATACGCAACCCGCTCGCTTCTCCGGATATCATCGGCATAACGAGCGGGGCGTCCGTCGCTGCGGTTGCGTTCATTACTTATTTTGCGGGAACGGTCAGCATCAAATGGCTTCCAGTCGCCGCTATGGCCGGAGCCGGTATCACGTCGATGATCATTTACATGCTGGCATGGAAGAAAGGCGTAACGCCGATCCGTCTCGTGCTCATCGGAATCGGAATGAACTTTATGCTGGCCTCGTTAACGAAAGTCATGCTCGTGTTAAGTCCGATCACGGTGGCCGGCGAAGCGTATATATGGTTGACGGGAACGGTTTACGGTACGAGTTGGGAGATGGTTTGGACCATGCTTCCGTGGACGCTTTTCTTTATCCCGCTTGCAATCCTTAATGCGCGGCAGGTGAACGTATTGCAGCTTGGTGACGAGATTGCGACGGGCGTCGGCAGTTCCGTGGGGCGCCAGCGATTATTATTGGTGTGGATCAGTGTGGCGCTTGCCGGAAGTGCAGTCGCAGTGGGCGGTGGGATCGCGTTTATCGGCCTCATCGCACCTCATATGACACGCAAAATGATCGGGCCGTCGTTCGGCGGCGTTCTTCCGGTGTCCGCATTAATCGGCGGTCTGATTGTCGTCGTTGCCGATCTGATTGCTAGAACGGCGTTTACCCCTTACGACATTCCTGTTGGCGTTTTTACCGCAGGAGTAGGCGCGCCTTTCTTCATCTATTTGCTATATCGGAACAGAAATGTTAGAACGTAAAGATCAGATGGCGGCCATCCGTCGATTAAGAAGACCGTTAAGGCTAAATGTCTAATAACGGTCTTCTTTTTTATTAACCACCGCCCTAGCCCGTACTGTAATGACCACAACACTAATCGTGGTAACATTACTGGTTCGGGAAAATCAACGACTGCACAGTTTATATAATAATGTTCCGTATGGGATACAGTCACAAGTGGTGGTTTGAGGAAGAGCAAGGACATCCAGTTTAAATTTACGATGATTATAGAACTATGCAAAAAATCGTTGATGACTTACAGAGCGGTAGTTACTACGAAGTTATGAATAAGGCTCTAAAGAGGTGGAAAATATTTGTTGCTTCTGTTCTGTCATCTTCAGAACCTACCTTATTGGATGGGACAGTTGATTATCAATTCACCAAAAAGAGTTAAATAACGATGGTAACGAGCGAAAATGGCAATAGTCGCGCTTGGCGAACCCGGCGTTTTGTAAATGGTGATACTCGTACCACATGCCTTTCACGCTTACTCCATAATAAGCCCGCCGGTTACAGGCGTGTAGGTTCCTGTTAGGAATCGAGCGTCATCGCCAGCGAGGAAAGAAATGACACCCGCCACATCTTCCGGCTCGGCGATACGTCTGAGCGGTGTGAAGCTGCCAACAACCCGGCCCTCCTCCTCCGAAATCATAAGGGGATCATCGGATCTAACGAAGCCGGGTGCAACGACATTCGCCGAGACGCCATAGGGTCCGAATTCTTGTGCAATATATCGGGCGAAGGTATCGAGTCCGCCCTTCCCCGTGCCGAATGCGATATATTGCGGGCTAGGATCTCTGCCTTCCGTGCTGGATAGATAGACGATTCGGCCGAATTGCTGTGCCATCATCGTGGGGATGACAGCCTTTGTCGGTATGAACGCCGCCTTCAATTCATCCGTCAACTGCCGTTCGAATTGTTCCCATGGGAGCTCGGCAAAGGTTGTAGCATGAACGCCCATGTTGGCAGTACATACAAGAACATCGACACGTCCGAATGTGTTCTTTACGGTTTCTACGAGTTTGCCGACTTGCTCTGCGCTGCGGACATCCGCTTGAATCGAAATCGCTTCTCCGCCATCCGCGATAATTTCGGCCACGATGGATTCGGCAGCCACATCACTCTCGAAGTCGTTGACGACAACCTTCGCTCCCTGTCTAGCAAGCTGAATGCACGTCGCTCTCCCTATTCCCCGAGCGCCGCCGGTAACAATCGTTACTTTTCCATGTAAGGACATGTTATTCCCCCCTCCTTCTCGCAACTTAGACCTGATCGGATGCTGAATATTGCTCCGCAATTTCTAGTGCAACCTGCCTCACCTTCGCGGCAATCGAAGCAGGCTTCAGCACGATGACATCTGTACGATAATAAAGCACCGTACCGATCAGCCAATTCTCGCTCGTGTAGGTTGTTCGCACAATGAGTTTTCCATCCGCTAACCGTTCAATATCCCGTTCATCGAAGCGGTCCATCACGGAAACGGCTACGGATGCCTCAAACAACAGGGCAACATGAATCGCCTCATTTGCTTCATTCGTCTCGGGTTTTTTCCACCGATCATTTAGCTCCGCTAGCGATTCCGTTCGACGAATGAAGGTGTCTGATTGTATGCTTAACTCCCTAATTCGCGACAGCTTGAAGATTCGGTAATCGCCGCGCAATCGGCAATAGCCGTGAAGGTACCATGAATAGGTTTTGAGCACGAGCGCCATCGGCTCGACCTCGCGTTCTTGCTCTTCCCCTTTTCTGCTCGTGTACGTGAATCGAATGAGCTTCCGATCATTCACCGCTTGGCGAAGCGAATCGTACCGGCTTCGATCCTCTTCGCTATTCTTCCAAGGGGTAAAATCAATATGAATGCGATTGCCTTCTCCAGCCCGGCCCTGCTCCGCTTGCGCCACCATCGCGCCTACCTTGCTAAGCAGAAGATCCATATTTGATCGATCATAAGCTTTCGTCGTCTCAAGACCGCGGAGCGCGGTTGAGAGGGCGGTCAGTTCGTCGAAGGACAACAATTGCCGGTCCAGCCGGAAGCTGTCCATAATCTCGTAACCGCCCTCCATGCCCGTATAGGAGACGATGGGAATGCCAGCTTGACCGAGCGTATCGAGGTCGCGATATACCGTGCGCAAAGACACTTCAAGTCGATCCGCCAATTCCTGCGCCTGTACCCTCTTCCGATTAAGCAGCAGAATCGTAATGGCCATTAGCCGTTCAAGCTTCATTGTCATCTCTCCTAAGTCGGCATGCTGCAGCTCGCCGATCTATGAATTAGTGCGCGGTTGCGAGTTCATCGCCATCGGTAACCGGATTCATCTTACCCTTCGTCATCATGAATGCCGCAATCAGCGCTAAAACAGCGGGTATGAGGCTCCAGGCAAAGGTTGCTCCAATGGAGCTCGACAGCCCGGCGGTAATCGTATCAAGAAGCTGAGGATCGACAGATTGACGAAACGCCGGATTCAACAGCGAATGGGGATCGCTTAAGTTCAAGTCGGCCGGGACCGCTACGTCGCCTTTGCCAAGCGATTCGGTGAGTTTCGAGAGCAGGCTATGGCTTTGAATAATCCCGAAAATGGTAATGCCAAGCGCCATGCCGAGCGAGCGATTAAAATTCAAGGTCGAGCTTGCCGCCCCGCGCTGCGCCGGTGGAAACGAATCCATCACGGCCGTGCTAAGGACCGAGAAGGAAGCGCCGATTCCAAGACCGATTAGAATCATAATTCCCGTAATGGAAAGTCGAGAAGATTCTACCGTAATTTGCGAGAGGAGAGCAAGCCCTACCAGCAGCATTGCCAGCGTCCCGATCATGATGGTCCGGTATTGCAGCTTCGTCATCAGAAATCCGCCAAGCGTTGCGGTGACAACCGAACCCACCATCATCGGCAACAAGGTTAACCCCGAATTGGAGGCGGAACCGCCAATTACGCCCTGCACGTAGATCGGAATAAATATCGCCGCCGTCATGTATGCCGCGCCACTGAGCATAGCGACCAGATTGCTTGTCGTGTACAGTCTGCTGCGGAACAAGCCGAAGGAGATAATCGGTTCAGCGGCTTTTCTCTCAACCAGGACAAGCAAGAAAGCAAGAACCGCGAAACCGGCGAACAACCCGATAATTTGCGGGGAATCCCAGGCATACGTTTTGCCGCCTAACTCAAGTCCGAGAATAAAGCAGACAATGGCCCCGACGAGAAGAATAGAACCCGCCCAATCGATTTTTTGCCGCGAATGCTCTGCCGATTCCTTGTAGAACAAGGCAATCATCAGCAAGGCAATGAAGCCCAGGGGCAGATTGATGTAGAAGATCCACGACCAGCTGATGTGATCGGTGATATACCCGCCGAGCAGCGGACCGACGACGCTCGACAAACCGAACACCGCTCCGAATGCTCCCATCATCTTCCCGCGATCCTTAGGGGACACGACATCGAACAAAATCGTGAACGCAATGGATACCATCGCTCCGGCGCCGACCCCTTGCACCGCCCGATAAATGCTTAACTCTACGATGGATTGCGCCATTCCGCACAACGCGGAACCGATCATGAACACGATGATTCCAAAGATGAAAAAACGTTTGCGCCCATACATATCGGACAACTTGCCGAAGATCGGCATACATGCCATCTCCGCGACCATATACGCCGTGGTGACCCAAACGAATTTGTCGAGTCCCCCCATCTCTCCGACGATCGTGCCGATTGCCGTCGAAACGATCGTGTTGTCCATGGACGCCATCAGAATGGCAAGCAACAGTCCTCCAACGATTGCTGCTAGTTTGTTTTTCATACGCTCACTTTCCTTTCTTGTACCTGAATGGATGGGTTAACAATCATCTGAGATCATCATAACCCCCCTTTGTTGACAACAGTGTGTCAGGGAAGAAACGCCGGGGCGCAGCATTTTTAAAAAGGGTCTCTTCCATGCAATTGATCAGAAAAAAGGCAGGCGCCGAGAGATCGGCAGCCTGCCTGTTATTATCGTTTTGTTGGAGAACATTAAATTAAGCAAAAGTGCAAACGGAATCCGGTACAAATGTATGCGAAAAACGCTGTGACGTTATTGCACAACGAGAGCATAATCTATGTATTGTATTCACGTACAATAGCCAAGGAGTAGACCAAAGCAGAGCATCAACCTTTCAGGTCGGTGCTTTTTTACTAGCTGAACATAGCTTTTCAAGCAGAGCTCTGAAATAGCATTCTATTGTTTTCGCACCAAATCTGCCATTCGGTACGCGGGTTGCGGGGAGGGCTTTTCTGTATCGGGACGGACGGCTGCTGCGTCTCACTATTCTTTTTTATATCCGGCAAGACGGATATCGATTGCTTCTGTATCAAGTAAGCTTCAAACGAATAGACAATGCCGAGACATTCTGGTTTACTTTTATCGGTATGTTTTGCAGTATCACTTTTGATTGCCTTTATAAGATTCCAAATGAAGAGCAAAATGGCTTTCATTTTGTTACACCCCCAACTTAGTATTAAGAGTTAACTAGATTATAGCAAGTTTGCAATACAACTTCTGTCGAGTTATAACCCTGACGCAAAAAAATATTTAGACAAAATTTTTGTAGACCTTGATTCGGGCATATTACCTTTAAGGGGTGAAACTGTATGTTTGGAAAGATACTTTACTTGCTCATTCTGTCTTGCTTGTGTGTTTCAAATGCACAAGCGCATCCATTTCTGAAAATAGAAACAATTCCTGCCCCCGAGGGGAACTGGACTTATATCCCGGAGGGTAGCGGAGAAATGTTCATTCATGTCGAAACCGCTCATGCAAAGAAAATAAAAGTGTGGAGAGTTCCAACAGGAACACAACAGTGGAAGAACCGAAAACTCGTTTGCGAAGAATCAGGCTATAAAGATAATTGGAATTGTGTTTGGAGATATGATAAGGACGAGACCATACACGATCATTTTGTCGTTCAGGTATTTGGTGAGGGTTGGGAAATACAAGATAGTATCAATGTCACTCGCAGGCATGCTGAAGATCATCCGCAATAATGATTTCTGAATCGAAAGATTAATCGTTCGCCTCGCTTGGAGCTGTTGTACGGAAGGATCGGAGGCCGAGAAGGCCAACCACGAATGCCAGCAGGGTAAGGCCTGCTGCAGACAGGTACAAGTTCACGATGCCGAACCGTTCGGCAAGCCAGGCCATCACGAGCAGCGAAATGCAGAATACCAGATGCAGCAAGGTGGCTTGGGCGGACAACACTTTGGGCAGCATAAGCTTGTCCACGCTGCGCTGAATCAACGTGCGCCGGTTAATGATCGACAGCTCCGCGAACGGACCCATTAGCAATACGAGAATAAGCGCGATGAAAGGCTGGCTGTTGAGCGCGTAGAAGCTCGTCAGGATACCATACCCCGCCATGCCGATTAACATGGCCGTCAAGAAGCGGTTGCCAATGGCTCGCGCCAGCGCAAGCACCAGCAGCCCGCCGCCAACCGTCCCCGCGAAATACGCCGCGTTAATGAAGCCCCACCACTCTTCGCCTTGCCCAAGCGCGACCTGAACGAAGGCGAGCGTGAAGGCGCCGACCCAGACCGATCCGCCTAACATATCGATGATGTCCATTAAGGTGAGCAGCCGCAGACGTGGCATCCGCCAGATCTGCTTCCAGCCTTCGGTCAGCGTGTGCCATCTGGACGAAGAAGCGGCTGTGTTTGGTTCAGTCGAAACGACTTGATGCCGTTGCTGCAACGTCTCGGCATCCGCCGGCTCCTTGACGCCTAACGTAAAAGTTGCCGCCAGTCCATAGATGACGGCCGTCAGCATTAGCGTGGGGCTGGCACCCAGCAAAGCAACGATCACGCCGCTAAGCCCCCAGCCGGCAAACTGCACGACCTGGTCGCTAACGCTGAGGAGACCGTTGGCCTTGAGCAAACCTTGTTCATGCGCCACAAGCCGCGGCACGAGCGCGTTGCGGGCGGGAACTGTCCACCCGTCAAGGAACGACATGGCGAACACGAGCGTAAAAACAAGAACAAGCGAAAAATCGCTCCCGCTAAGCTGCAAGTATACGGCTAGGCATGCGAACAGAAGAAGCTGACCCGTCTGCGACAAGAGCAGCAGAGCGGGCAGCTTGAAGCGATTGATCAGCAACGGCGCGATCAGGCCGCTCAGCATCTGGGCACCGCTGCGCATAAACGGCATGAGCGCCGCCGAGACCAGCGATTGGGTCTGGTCTAGCACCAATACCGTAAGTGCCATTATGTAGAGCACATCCGCGGCGTTGGCCGCCGTCTGGGTGGTCCATAGGAAATAGAAAGGTCGAGTTAAGTTCGATGATTTCATGGCGGGTCTAGTCTCCGTTTCTGTATACAACAAGAATAAGGATACGGGAGTTGGTGCGGATTTACAATCGCGAGGGAAGATATAGCCTATGGCATCCTCCCTGTGTCCATTATGATGTCATTGTAATGGGAAGGATCATTTGCCCCTATCTCCCCATTTGGGGAGTTTTTTTACATCGGCAAAATGAAAGTGATGGTGCAGAATGTCGAGTACTTTCTATGGCTTTTATAAATATGTAGAATTGAAGGCACCCTACCCGGGTGCCTTTCGCTTTCGATTTCGGCGTATAGATGATAAAGTGAAACTTCAACGCCAATGATAGTAAAGCGGAAAATGGAGCTTCCTGTCCCAAAGCCAAACAAGAAGGTGAAGCGAATGATTCATTTATTGCCGCTCATGCTGGAGCGGGTCGGCATCCTGCTTATTGTCGTCTTTCTGCTTTCCAGAATGAGATCCTTTCGTCAAATCATTCATCATGAGCATCGGCTGAAGGAAAAGCTGTCGCTGATCGCGATCTTCGGGATCTTCGGGATCATCAGCAACTATACCGGGATCGAGATCAACCAGGGCGTCATTACATCGCCGGAATGGCAGGCGGATGTCGATTATGACAGCGCACTGGCCAATACGCGCGTGCTGGGGGTCGCGCTTGGCGGGTTGCTTGGCGGTCCGCTCGTCGGATTCGGAACCGGGCTCATTGCCGGCTTGCACCGGGTATCGCTAGGCGGATTTACGGCGTACGCGTGCGGCGTCTCCACGATATTGGCCGGCATTGCGACCGGTCTGCTCGGGGCCTATCTCCGCAAGAGAGGCCAAATTACGCCGTGGCGGGCGGTAGCGATCGGGATTGTTATGGAATGTGCCCAGATGGGGATTATTCTGCTCGCCGCAAAGCCGTTCGAAGCCGCGTTGGAGCTTGTCCGCGTCATCAGCGTTCCGATGATCGTCATCAACGGGTTCGGCACGCTGCTCTTCATGCTGATCGTGCAATCGATCATGCAGGAAGAGGAGCGGACGCGCGCGCTGCAAACGCATAATGTGCTGTATATCGCGGATCAGACGCTGCCGTATTTCCGCCAAGGGCTTAACGCGCATTCCTGCCGGGAGGCCGCAGCGATTATTCTCAAGTGGACGCATGCGGACGCGATCTCGATTACGAACCGCCATCAAGTATTGGCGCATGTCGGCGTCGGCTCCGACCACCATATTCAGATGCAGAGCCTGTCAACGCAATTAACGCGCAACGTGCTCGATCAAGGGCGGCTGCTCAAGGCGAAGTCGCGCGAAGAAATTCAATGCGATCGCCACGGCTGTCCGCTGCAGGCCGCGATCGTACTGCCGCTGAAGGTGCACCGGCAGATCGTCGGCACCTTGAAGCTTTATTTTACGAATCCGCATCAGATGGACAGGGTCGAGCAGGAATTGGCGGAAGGGCTGGGCAATCTGTTTTCGACGCAGCTGGAATTGGCCGAAGCCGAGCTGCAGAGCAAGCTGCTGAGGGACGCGGAGATTAAAGCGCTTCAGGCGCAAGTCCATCCGCATTTCCTGTTCAATGCGATTAATACGATATCCGCCCTCTGCCGAACGGACCCGGAGCAGGCGAGGAAGCTGCTGCTGCAGCTAGGCGTCTTCTTCCGCAGCAATCTGCAGGGAGCGCGGCAGATGCTCATTCCGCTCCGCAAGGAGCTGGAGCATGTCGAGGCGTATCTGATGCTGGAGAAGGCCCGATTTCCCGGCAGATACACGGTTCATCTGGACATCGAGCCGTCGCTGGAGCAGGTGCTCATCCCGCCTTTCACACTGCAGCCGCTCGTGGAGAACGCGGTGCGGCACGCATTCGGGAAGTCGAAAGGAAATCGCGGCGGACAGGTGACGATCCGGGGCCGCAAAGAGAAGGACCGGATGCTACTCATCACAGAGGATAACGGCAGCGGGATTCCGGCAGACTTGCTCGACACCCTTGGGAGACAAACGGTGCAATCGAAGACGGGAACCGGGACGGCTTTGCATAATATCAAGAAACGAATCGAGGAAATCTATGAGGGAGAGGCGAGCTTTCGGATTGAAAGCGATCGGAATGAAGGCACGAAAGTGATCATTACGGTGCCGATAAGCCATCATTAATGGGGGGAACAGAATGCTGAAGGCGTTTATCGTGGATGATGAACCGCTGGCAAGGGACGAACTGACATACATTCTTCATCGCACGAAACGGGTGGAGGTCGTCGGGGAAGCCGAATCGATCGATGAGGCGCTCCGGCATATCCGGCAATCGACGCCCGACGTTGTGTTTCTCGATATTCAGCTCGTCGAGGAGACAGGCTTGGAGCTGGCGCGACAGCTGCAGGGGCTGGATCGCAGGCCGGAGATCGTCTTCGCGACCGCCTATGATGAATATGCGCTCAAAGCGTTCGAGCTGAACGCCATCGATTATATTTTGAAGCCCTACGATGAAGTCCGCATCCAGCAGACGGTGGACAAGATCGCCAAGCTTCAAGAAACCAGAGGCGGCGATCAAGCCATG
This sequence comes from Paenibacillus sp. LHD-117, assembly GCF_030929555.1. Classification (GTDB taxonomy): domain Bacteria; phylum Bacillota; class Bacilli; order Paenibacillales; family Paenibacillaceae; genus Pristimantibacillus. The sequence continues at coordinate 47,023 of NZ_JAVFVT010000030.1, forward strand.
GCCGCATTCAGGCCATCCGCCGCTCCGGAGAGGACGGGCAAGCTGGCGGTTACCGTCGAGGAGCGAATTATTCTCGTGAATATAAGCCAAATCCTGTATATCGCCTCGGAGGAAGGGAAGACGCTGCTCGTCACGGATGCTCAGACCTACAAAGTGGGCGAGCCGCTTGTCGTGTTCGAGCATAAGCTGCAGGGCGGCTTGATCGTGCGCGTCCATCGTGCCTATCTCGTGAACGTCGACGCGATCGTGGAAATTCAGCCGTGGTTCCATTCGACGTTCACTCTGATTATGAAGAACGGATCGAAGGTGCCGGTCAGCCGAACTTACATGAAGGAGCTTAAGCAGCTGCTCGGACTGTAAACGCTCTCTTTGACATTGAAACCGCTTACGACTCATCTTTAGGTTTTTGCATTTCAACCTCAAACCTCTGCGCTCTATCGTGAAAACGCCATGCGGATCGTTTCATTTAGTATGATTCGTCTATAAAGGTATAGGGGGTTATAAAATGAATGCGATTTCAATCGTCATCGGCTCCATCTGTATTCTGATGATTGCCTATCGCCTGTATGGCACGTTTTTTGCGGCCAGGGTGTTGAAGCTAAATGATGCGAAGCCGACGCCGGCTCATACGATGAACGATGGGAAAGACTATGTACCAACGAATAAATGGGTTTCGTTCGGCCATCACTTCGCCGCCATTGCAGCAGCGGGTCCGCTGGTCGGTCCGATTCTGGCCGCGCAGTTCGGTTATCTGCCCGGCTTGCTGTGGCTTCTTATCGGTGCGGTCATCGGCGGAGCGGTGCACGATGCCGTCGTCCTGTTCGCTTCGATGCGCAGGAACGGCAAGTCGTTGTCCGAGGTCGCCAAGGAAGAACTCGGCCCGGTCGCCGGCTTCTGCACGGGTCTGGCCATGCTCTTCATCATCACGATTACGATGGCGGGCTTGTCCATGGTTGTCCTGCATGCGCTCGAGAATAACCCGTGGGGGACGTTCGCCGTCGCCATTACGATCCCAATCGCAATGGGCGTCGGACTCTTCTACAAGAAGACGGGCAACTTGAAGCTGGCTTCGACGATCGGGTTCATCTTGCTCATGATCGGCGTCTTTGCCGGTCCTTCGATTCAAGGCACGGTCATCGGCGATTGGCTGACATTCGATACGAAGACGCTTGCTATCATTCTGCCGATCTACGCTTTCTTTGCGGCGGCGCTGCCGGTCTGGCTGCTGCTTGCCCCTCGCGATTACTTGAGCAGCTTTATGAAAATCGGGGTCTTCATTGCGCTTATTATCGGCGTATTCATCATTAACCCGGCGATCCAATTCCCGGCTCTGACCGAGTTCGTGGGCGGCGGAGGTCCGATTCTGGCGGGTCCCGTATGGCCGTTCATCTCGATTACGATCGCGTGTGGCGCGATTTCCGGCTTCCACGCTTTCATCGGATCCGGCACGACTCCGAAGATGCTGAATCGCTGGACGGATATTAAAACGGTCGGATTCGGCGCGATGCTGGTCGAATGTGTCGTTGGCATCATGGCCTTGATCGCCGCGACCGCGCTGCAGCCGGCCGATTACTTCGCGATCAACTCCAAGCCGGAAGTGTTCGAGAAGCTCGGAATGACCGTGGTCAACTTGCCGGCGCTTAATGAAGCGATCGGGCTGGATCTGGAAGGCCGTACGGGCGGAGCGGTTACGCTTGCCGTCGGCATGACGTATATTTTCACGAAAATTCCGTGGTTCGAGAACCTGGCGCCTTACTTCTTCCAGTTCGTCATTATGTTCGAAGCGGTGTTCATTCTGACGGCTATCGACGCCGGCACGCGCGTCTCCCGCTATCTGATTCAAGACTTCTTTGGGGAGTTTTACAAGCCGCTTAAGAAGGTCGATTGGGTTCCGGGCACGATATTCGCCAGCGCGCTCGCCTGCTTCATGTGGGGCTACCTGTTGTTCTCGGGCGATATCGGCTCGGTATGGGCGCTGTTCGGCGTATCCAACCAGCTGATGGCCTCGATCGGACTCATTATTGGCGCAACCGTCATTCTGCATATCGCCGACAAGCGCCGCTATATGCTCACTTGCCTCATCCCGCTTGCCTACCTGTTCGTGACGGTCAACTATGCGGGGTTCTGGATGGTGAAGAACGTTTACCTCAATTCGTCCGCGGCCGGCTATAACGTGCTGAACGGGGTGTTGTCGATCATCATGCTGACGCTGGGCGTCGTTATCTTGGTCACGGCGGTCCGCAAATGGATTCGCATGTTCAACTCTCCGCGCGCGCAGATGGAATCGATGACCGCGTAAGTCATATTGTAACAGCGAGGCACCCAATGGATGGGTGCCTTTTCGTTTTCGGAATTTAGAGTGATAGGCTGAACCGTACCACAAGTAACGGCAAGTTTTTTATCGCACGCGGATGACGATTTTGCCACGCACCCGACGGCTTTCGCTTTTCTCATGAGCCTTGGCCGTTTCCTCCAAAGGGAATACGGAATCGATTGCCACTTTGATCAGCCCGGTGTCAACCAGTCGGGCAAATTTTTCTAAATAAGCGGCAGCAATCGGAGGATACTGAACCTCCTGAACCGAAATAGACGCTTTCGCTGCTTTTTCGGACGAGTATCGCCCCCATGCGATCGGTATAAGCCGACCTCCCGGCTTTAGAGTGTCCAGCAGCCAGTCCCCATTATCGCCACCGACCGTATCGAGTACTACGTCTACGCTCTGTGTGATTCCCGTTGGCAAGGCTGCCGCGTAGTCTACAAACTTGTCGACACCCAACTCGCGCAGGAAGGGCTCGTTTCGGGCGGAAGCAGTTCCAATGACGTTGGCCCCCTTCCATCGGGCCAACTGCAGGGCAAGATGACCAACACCTCCGGCGGCGCCATTAATCAGCACGGTCTGGCCCGCCTCCAGTTTGCCTTGCACGAACAGCGCATGCCAAGCTGTGAATCCGGACTGGGGTAAAGCCGCCGCCTCTACGAAATCGATCGAGCCGGGCATCAGTACTAAATGCCTGGCTGGAACGGCGACATATTCCGCACAGCCACCGCTGTTGGCGGTCATCCCGAAGACCATGTCACCAGGGCGAAAACCGGTCACATTGTCATCCACGCTGACGACAACTCCCGATACATCCCAACCGGGGATATAAGGAAGCTCGAACCGGTCGCCGGCAAAGCCCGATCGGATCTGCCAATCGCCCGGATTTACACCGACACCATGAACGCTGACGAGCACCTCGCCTTCGCCGGTATTCGGTACAGGTACCTCTTCTAAGCGAAGCACGTCCGGCCCTCCGTGATTATAGTAACGAATCGCTTTCATCGTACTTGCCAGTTCCATCGCTATGTCTCCTCCTCTGTTTCTGTTGAATGAACAGCCACCGTTTATTAAAATAGTAGAAAAAACAGTGATTGGGAACAACGGACAGTATTACTTCTGCGTCGGTTATACGACAAATAGGTCTTTTTGTCGGGTGGCTAGAGCGCGGCGGGTTCAAACCTGAATAAGGAGCTGGTGGAAGCGATGGAAAACGGCAGGAACGACAAGGATAGAAGGCGTAACCGTTCGCAGCGGCTTTTAAAGCAGGCATTTGCCGAACTGATGCGAGAGAAGGGATTTACTGCAATGACGGTCCAAGATATCGCCGATCGGGCGGATGTGCATAGGGGGACGTTCTATGCGCACTTTCCGGATAAATTTGCGCTGCTGGAGCAGTCCATCCGCGACAAGTTCCGCCACCTGCTGGAGCGGGAGCTTCCACCGGATTCCGGCTGGCACCCGGATCATATACGCATTCTGGTCAGAACAGTGCTTGAGCATATCCGATCGCTATATGGCCGATGCAGCCCGATCGACACCGTCAATCCACTGTTCGAGCATTCGATCCGCGACGAGCTCGCCAATCTGCTGCGGCAATGGCTTGCACAGCTTCGGGTGGATCGATCCGACAGACAAGTCTCTGTCGATACGATGGCGCTCATGACGAGTTGGTCGATCTTCGGGGCCGCAGTGCAGTGGAGCAAAAGTTACGAGGAAATAAGTGTGACGGAGATGACCGACCGCGTGCTGGCCGTGCTGACAGAGGGCGCTATCCGATTCGCGACGGATCCTTCTGCGGATCAGATTCGATGAAAGAAGCCTTCCTGAAAATAAAGAGACCCTTAGAAAAAGGGTCTTCGTACCGGGTTTATCGGTCAATCGCATAACGCAGTTGAACGACACCACCGCCGCTAAAGCTGGCTATTAGGAGGCTGCTAATCCTTGTCCTTCGTAAGGACTGTGACTTCTCCGGTATATCGGCCGCTGCATAAAGTGGTCATATTACAAGCCACAATAGTGGGGTCGCACTCGCAGCTAATCGTCAAAAAGGTTACACCCGTAGAGGCGAGTGATTTTTGCTGATTAATAACGACAGTTTGACCAGGCAGAGCGGGATCGGGAGCACTTACACGATGATTAATCGTTTCGCTAACTAGAACATTTCCATTTGAATCTTTTAAACGGGCTGTAATAATACATGATGAACTTGCATTGAAGACGTTGACAACCATGGTGACTGGCTTTTTTGCATGAAAATAAACGACTTCCGTTTGGTTGCAGAGTTGGGCAATATCACCCGATATAGAATATAAATCATGGATAGGGTCAGACATGTTTACTTCCTCCTTTTATAGTTCACCATTTTTTTGAAAGCGGGTTGCGATATGTTGCGGGTTGTTCCCAACCGCTATCGTTTGAATATTTGTATTGGTCTGGATATCGATCACCGTAACGCTGGCGGAACCATCATCCGCTACATAGGCCCGTTTACCGTCCGGCTCGATCGCTACGTGGAAAGGGGTAACTCCAACCCCAATCGTTTTAATATTGGTGTTGGTCAATATATCAATCACGGAGACGCTATTGGAACCGGCACCTCGATTAACAACATAGGCCCGTTTCCCGTCTGACGTAATCGCGATATGGAGAGGATTATTTCCAACGGTAATATCCGTTATCTTCGTATTGGTTTGAATATCAATCACCGATACGAAGGTGGTCAAAAAATTCGCTACGTAGGCCCGTTTGCCGTCCGGAGTGATCGCGGCATAGATGGGAGTGTTTCCTACCGTTATATCTGTTATCTTCGTGTTGTTCTGGATATCAATCACCGAGACATTGGCGGAGCCGTTATTGATGACATAAGCCCGTTTCCCTTCTGGCGTGATCGCGATATGGGCGGGATTCGATCCAACAGTTATATCAATGATCTTCGTGTTCGTCTGGATATCGATCACCGATACAGTGGTGGACCCTACATTTGCGACATAGGCTCGTTTCCCGTCCGGCGTGATCGCGATATGGAACGGACTCGTCCCTACCGTTATATCCGAGATCTTCGTATTGGTCAGAATATCGATCACCGATACTGTGGAGGGCCCTAGATTTGCGACGTAGGCCCGTTTTCCATCCGGCGTGATCGCGATGTGTTTGGGGGTGCTGCCTGTCACTATATCTGTAATCTTCGTGTTGGTTTGGATATCGATTACCGATACAGTAGTGGAACTGAAATTCGCAACATAGGCCAGTTTTTCATCCGGCGTAATCGCGATTTGCCGTGGAGAGTTTCCTACCGGTATATTAGAGATATTCGTGTTCGTCTGGGTATCAATCACAGAGACATTGTTGGTGATGCCGGCATTCGCAACATAGGCACGACCGATCATATTCATTCAACCTCCTTTCTCTATTCTTTATTCAATAGAGTATGAGTAATAGATTTAACGGGTAATAGACGATTCAGCACATTTTTTTACTCATATGGCCGATTGGCTGAAATCACAGAAACATCGTTAGCCCCGCAAAAAAGTCCACTTAACCTTGAATTTAGACCGCTTAGTTTAGAAGCGTTTCAAAATTTCCAACCACCGATTAGATTAATGTATGAAAAGTACATGAAGCGAAAGGTGGTCCCTATGAAATTAGTAATTAGAATCGTGCTTGGCTTTATCCTCGTAGCTGGAATCGGATTTGGTGTATTAGCCTATATGAATAGGCCGATATCGAAAGAGGCCGTTACTGAGAAAATCGAACAACGCTTAACAAACGTACTGGAAAAAAACGATTCGTTATCCAGCGCGCTATTGACGATTTACTCTGGCGAAACAGGTTACTTTGAACAATTTGCAGTAGGGACGACCAATCGCTCCTCCGACCAACCAGTTCGAACCGATAGTCCCTATCATGCGGCCAGCATCGGCAAAACCATGAATGCCGTTATCTATGGCCTATTAGTTGACGAAGGTAAAATCAGCTTTGACAATAAAATCGATTCTTGGCTGGAGGATGACATCCTTAAGGGATTATTCGTGGTAAACGGCACGGATTATAGCGACAAGGTCACGCTCAAACACTTACTGAGTCATACATCGGGCGTTGGCGATTATTTCGAAGGGCCGGTTAGAAGCGGGAAACCTTTACTGGAGATGATCACAGCGAATCCGGATCTTTCGTTTACCCCGGAGGAGTTGATTGCGTTCGCTAGAGATCACCAGGATCCTGTTGGAACGCCGGGACAACAATTTTATTATTCCGATACGGGCTATGTTTTGCTTGGTCTGATCCTAGAGGCGATCGAGGGGAAATCGTATTCGGATATTTTGGAAGAACGAATATTCGAGCCCCTGGGCATGAAGAATAGTTACCTTATGTTTTACCAGGAAAAACCGGCTGACATCCTTGGGATTTATTTGAATGGCATCGACTTAAGCGACCGAAACGCATTGTCGGTTGACTGGGCAGGCGGCGGCGTTGTTACCACGATGGATGATCTGCTGGCGTTCATGAGGGCTTTGGAAAATGGGGCATTCCTGTCGGATGAGGTTTATGGACAGATGACGGACTTTAGTCACCGCTATGACAAAGGGATCTATTACGGCATGGGCATGATGCGATTCGACTTCAGCGAGTTGTCGTTTCTGTTAGGCTCAATGACGGATGTTTATGGCGGCGTCGGAGCCACGGGAACCTATGTCTTATACGATAAAGCTAAGGATACCTTTTTTATTGCCAATTTTGGATCGCTTGGTTTTGCGGAAAAAGGGATAGAAGAATTAGTAAAAATAAGAATGATTTATGATAGAATGAAAGTTGAATAACTCATCCATAAGTTGTCATCAAAATCGCACAGGATACTCCCGCTTCAAGTGGGGGAGGAATGTACGTCAGGCGCTAGCCTGAATGATTTTTCATATGTTCTTGACCTCCAATATATGCTATCATAAGTATAGAGAGGAGGCGAACATATGATCGTAACCGTCACGGCAAAAATCAAGATTAAGCCGACGGATAGTCAAATTGAGGCGCTGCATCAAACCATGATCGCTTATCGGCGAGGCTGCAATCTGGTCTCTGACTGTGTGTTCGACTCGAGCGAATTAAAGCAGCCTGCTTTGCACCGAATGACCTATCAAACCCTTCGCGGCACGATTGGTCTGCGCTCCCAAATGGCTCAGTCGGTGATGAAAACCGTCATTGCCAGATACAAGACGATTCGGAGCAGCGGCCACGATTGGACGCGCGTGCAGTTTAAGAAGCCGGAATATGATCTTGTCTGGAATAGGGATTATTCGCTGAACTCGCAGCTGTTCTCCGTGAATACACTTCAGGGCCGCATCAAAGTCCCCTTCGAATCCAAAGGAATGGAAGCTTATTTCGACGGCTCTTGGACATTCGGCACAGCAAAGCTTGTCTGGAAAAAACGCAAATGGTTTCTGCATATTCCTGTATCTAAGGAAATAGCAGTCCCTGGGCTGCAGGACATCGAACAAGTTGCTGGGATCGATCTAGGCATCAACTTTATTGCCACGGCATACGGCTCCGATGGCAAGACCGTCTTCTATCGAGGCAGGGCGCTGAAACGAAAACGAGCGAACTACAAACGATTGCGTTCCGAGCTTCAGCGCAAACAAACAGCCTCGTCACGCCGCAGGCTAAAACAAATCGGAGAGCGAGAAACCCGCTGGATGACGGATGTGAATCATCAGGTCAGTAAGGCACTCGCCCGCCGGTACGGGGCGAATACGCTGTTCGTGCTGGAAGATTTGACAGGTATTCGTCGTGCAACGGAAAAGACCAGGTTAAAGGATCGATATGTGACGGTATCGTGGGCGTTCCACCAGCTTCGCAAAATGGTGGAGTACAAAGCGCAGCTTGTGGGATCGATCGCGATTGCAGTTGATCCGAGGCATACCTCGCAAGCGTGTCCGGTATGCGGCCACATCGCAAAAGAAAATCGGGATAAAGGGAAGCATCGTTTCCAATGCCGGGACTGCGGATATGCAAGCAATGATGACCGCATAGGCGCTATGAATCTCTGTCTGAAGGGAAAACAGTACCTTCTTCAAGGTGCAGGCGTAGCATGACTAGGCTTGCAGGGCAGCTGTCAATCTGCCCATCGATAGGCGTATGCTTATCGTGGATGTAACACCACGTTCTTCTGAACGCAAAGAGATCGGAGTTGCAGAGACGTTACCACGACCCTGGTAGTTACAAGCTCCACTTCAAACAATAGTTAAGTGGGAGTCATTGACTAGGAGACACATGATGGTTCAATTATTGTGTTCGAATAAAGTGTACGAGAAGTTGAAACAAGAATGTTCCAAATACCAAATCGAGATTAAGCAAGACAGTGATTTGGTGCTCGTCGAACAAGGCTACGACATCCCGAGCGGAAAGTTTTTGCATTGTATTCGAAGCCATCGATTACATGGACGTCATCAAGCTTTTGGTGTCCGGCGTTCGAGAAGACATTCACTTTTTGAATACTCTTACAGGTTTTAGCGATAATAAATTCGCGGTTATTGAACCAAGGGATGTGTTATACCTGGAAGCGGGTCCCGATGGCCTTATGGCGCATACAAAATCCAAACCTTACAGTATCAAAGAAACGCTGCACTATTATGAGAACATATGGGCAGCCAAAGGTTTCGTACGGATCAATAAATCGCAGCTCGTTAATTTGCTGCATGTAAAAGAAATCGTCCCTTGGTTTAACTCCAGATACGTGCTTAGAATGGATAATCACGCTGAATTGGAAGTATCGAAGATGTTTTCGAAAAAGCTTAGGAACACACTCAACATATAGGAGTACCCTCATGGAGAATATTCATTTCGCTAATATTATCAAGTCCTTTTTTCTTGGTCTCTTCATAGGCGTGATCTTGCAGGTTTACGACAATTCGGATGTGTTATTCGAATATAAAGTTTTGACGGTATTAGCCAGCGGAAGCATTGGCTTCCTGGTCGGTTTGATTACGGAATGGCTGACCTCCATTCTCCCGATTCGTATGGCCAACGCTCGAATGTACTTCTTTATGAACAACTTGATCGCGCTAGTCGTGACTACGATTATTATGGCATCCTTGATCATGATCACAAGCTCTAAAATGGTGAGCAAAGGAGAATTCGCGCCCCTCTTATTGATCGTGCTTGGCATTATCTGTATAGCGAATCTATTTGATTATTTGATGTATCGACGAGCTCAAAATAAATTGAAAAGATTTAAAGACGAATTTAACGAAAACTAGAGAGAAGTACGGAGGCGGCGATTCGCGAATCGCCGCCTTTTTTCTTTTTTTTAGGCTATGTTAACCTTCATTGTTGATATTTGAAGTTAACGAACATTTGTTCTATAATAAGGGTGATCATACCGAACGTAGGCCGCGTAAGCGCGGCGGAAAAGTGAAGCACCGTGGTATCAGCAACGAGCAAATCTGCGTACTGGTCGCCAGAGACCGTCAGAAAATGACCTTTTCGGGCGTTCTTGGACGTGGGCGTATCCGTACTACGAAACTGGATGAAGCAATTGGTTCTCCCTGTCGAACTCCAATGTGCTTTGTACGGATTCCTGGCGTGCGTTCAGTTCCTATGCCAATCAAAAGGGTTTGGCACATTACCGTTTCAAGTCCGATGGGAAACAGCGCGTTAAAGGCGTTTACCATATCCAGAACGTCAATAGCTACCATAGCCGTCTGAAGAAATGGATGGACCGCTTCAACGGAGTAGCAACCAAGTATTTGGAGCATTACCTGGCGTGGTTCCGCTATCTTGACAGCAAGGAATATGAGAATACAACGTCGAATAAGAAAAACATGTTGGTCTCCTCATGCCTGTTTTCTGTGAAGGATACGAACGCCAGACTTCGACGAATGGCTTACTGTTGAGTTTACGGGAGGATAATTCCAACTTGTGGCATTATCGTATATACACGAAAAAGGATAGTATAAGGTGGGTCGCTATTTATGGAGTATGTTGAAAGATATATTGTTGAATTGGAAGATGGGACATTCGCGTTATGGGGGCAATTTGAAAAAGGTGGAGAACATAGTATACTGCCGATGAAGGATTTCTACAATGCGACATTATTTCGAAAAGAACATGCTGAGCTCAAAGTTGTTCAGATTAATAAAGGAGAATGGCTCTATTATGGCGATGAACCCAAAAAAGCCGTAGGCATTCGTAAAATTGAAATGAAAATTGTATAAAAGACACGTTCCGCTAACGGTGAACGATAGCTTAATAAACCGCTCTTTACGGGGCGGTTATATTTTTGGCTGAAAATCAACATTGAGATTTAACATAGCCTTTTTTTAAGATTCACTAAAGGATTAGAACCTAAGATAAGGAGGGATAGATGCCCCGGAAAAGAAGAAAGAAGGCGATGAGGACGATGTTTAGAAAAACACAATTCGCTATAATCTTAGGGTTAACTTTAGCGGTTGCAACCCTATTGACCGGTTGTGAGTCGACGATGGAGTCAGATCCTGCGCCGAGTGAAGAAACACAGGTTACAACGCTTGAGTATGTGAGTGAGATGGACAAAATAAAAGTTATGTCATTCGAGATTACGGTAGGCGAAGCCGAATGGCAGGCTATGCTGGACAACGCGGCAGCAGAAGAATATATTTCGGCAGACATTACGATTAATGGTACGACGATCCGCAATGTCGGCATTCGTCCGAAAGGGAACTCCAGTCTCTCCTCGATTGTGCGAGACGAGACGACAGACCGATACAGCTTCAAAATTAAGTTTGATGAATATGTGGAGGGGCAAACTTGGCTTGGTCTTGACAAAATCGTGCTTAACAGCAATTTTTCCGATGCAACCAGCCTAAAAGAATATTTATCGTATGACATAATGTCTTATATCGGAGTGGATGCGCCACTATTTGCTTTCGCGGACATCTCGCTTAACGGCAAGACATGGGGCTTTTATCTGGCAGTTGAGGATCTAGACAGCGGTTATCTTGAACGTGTGTATAACGATGAGGGCGAGCTGTATAAGCCCGAAGCCGCTATGGGCGCAGGCGGCATGGGCGGAGGACGGTTGCCTGACGGTGCGAATACAGGACAGGGCGTTGCTCCGAACGAGACCGATGCAACACAGAATCCTGCTCTAACGATGCCCGGCCGACCGAATGGCGGCGGGATGAGAGGCATGGCTAATAACGGCGTCTCCCTTCAATATACCGACGATGAGATCGGCAGTTATTCTGCTATCTTCGACAACGCGGCAACCAAAACGGATGAAGCCGATCAGCAGCGCGTAATTGAAGCTTTGAAAAACCTTGGCGAAGGCAAAGAGCTTGAAACCTATGTCGATGTGGACGCGGTGCTAAGGTATTTCGCCGCTCATACGGTGGTGGTCAATCTCGATAGTTATGTGTCAAATATGGGGCATAACTACTACCTGTATGAAAACGAGGGGCAGATCAGTATTCTTCCTTGGGATTACAATCTTGCGTTCGGGGGCTTCCAGTCGGGCAGCGCATCGGATGTCGTAAACTTTCCGATCGACACCCCGGTTTCAGGCGTGAGCATGGAAGAACGCCCGTTGCTCGCCAAATTGCTTGAAGTACCCGAATATCTTGAAATGTATCACGGGTTTCTACAAGAGATCGTTGACGGTTATTTTGCCGACGGCCAATTCGAGCAGACGGTTGATAAGTTAAGCTTGACGATTTCCGAATATGTGAAAAACGACCCCACGGCCTTTTACGGCTACGAGGAATTTGAAGCGGGGATCGTGGAGCTGAAGGAGCTGGGAGCGCTTCGCGCAGAGAGCATTCAAGGGCAGCTTAACGGGACAATACCTTCAACGACGGAAAGTCAGGAAGGGGATTCAAGCGCACTAATCGACTCATCCTCTGTAAATCTGCAATCGCTAGGCTCTCAGGGGGGAGGAGGCGACCGCGGCGGTCCGGGTGGCGCCGGAGGTCCGGGCGGACAAGGCGGTTTCCCCGAAATGAACGGGATGGATTCACAAATAGGTAAAAACCCTTGAACGCACTCGTTCAGGGGTTTTCATTTTTTAAAATATAAGAAAGTATAAGTTTTCACTATACTGTGCTTATATTTCTCGGAATGAAACGCGCTGCACCGCCAAAGGACGGCGACAGCCGTTTCACCTTGTTAGACGGATACAAAGATATAACCGGAGTATATAACCTGGGATAGACTTCAGCCAATCGTTTTGTTGCTAAAATCAATATCAAACAACTGAAAGGATGAATGTGGGATGTTCCAACGGATTCGAGCGCTAAGCTATGCCGGCATGGTTGGCGGAATAGGAATCGTGGCTACAGCCTTTGTTTATGCCAACACCCACGGAACGACAACGGTGAATAATATGGGGCAGTTGCTAGGGTTGAATGAACAGGAATGGGGGCGAATCGCAGCCGTGATTCCCGCGCTGCTCTGGGCAGCGCTGCTGGCTTTTAGGTTACGTATCGGAGATCGGATCACGCGGCTATCGGCGATCGGGTATAGGGTTGCATCGGCTGCGCTTGCAATAAGGATCTTAAGCGAACTCCCCCAATTCTTCATCGACATGCGTACGGACTATCAATCGCCCTTAGGGATGAGCTCGTGGTTATTATATTTGCTGTCCTTGCCGTTGCTGTCGATCGGTATGTTATCGATTTCTTTCGGATGCAAACGCATAGGCATGGGTGGATTCATGTTCTATGCCCCGTTACTCGCTGGCCTGCTTACCATTCCATCGTTTCTGGCGGGCGGATTTCTAGCGGAAATATCCGATAATGGCGCAATTTTTCGTTCAAGCGCGGTTTTATTGTCCATTCCGCAAGGCTTAGCCTGGATCGGAATCGGCATCGCCGCCTTATTAACAGACTTTCCCAACCGAAAGGGTGTATGTCAATGAATTACTTGTCGAGCTCGACAATTATCGATTACGACCATCCGGCGATTAATGAACTATTTCATGAACTGAATACCGACAGTACCGATGCAACGTTTTTGAAAAATGTCTATCGGTTTGCCAGAGACGTGATCGAATTCGAGTTTTGCGATTTCGGAGATACGATTGGCGATACCGTTATGAAGAAGAAAGGTCACTGCTACCATAAAACGAACCTCATTACGGGCCTTTGCAGAAAAAAAGGCATTCAAGCAGGGATTAAGCTTTGTACGATACAATCGGATGTGCTGAAGCCATATCTCACTGATGAAGTGCTGGATATTTTCTCGGGTCAGCCTGTAAGCCATTTTTTCTCCGTCATCCTTATCGAGGGGAAGTGGGTGTCCGTTGATTCGATCTTCGATAAAGATCTGCTTCGTTATTCGGACAGACTTCATTGGGCGATGGCGCAAGAATGGAGCGGATTCAGCAGCATAGAGCTTCCAAGAGACCTGATCTTGAATGAGCATAATGAAATTTTTGTTAAAGCGTTCGAGGACGGTGATTTGCCGCCGGCCAACCCTTTGCTGGATCAAATGAATGAAAAATTGCGAGTGATCAGAAACGAGTTGAACCGAAAATAGAGGGGAGAGGGTGTATGAGAGGAATAAGGCTGCAATTCATTTCAGGAGGATCTAGTATCTTAGGAGGAATTGCCTTTGCTTTTCTAGGTGCGGCGTGGGCAATCACGCACGGCAGCACGGCGATAAATCGGCAAGCCTATTGGCTGGGGCTTGGCAATCTGCAATTTAGCCAATTGAACATTGTTTATAGCGTGTTATTCATCATCGGCTTGTCGGCGTTCTGGAAAATGACAGTGAAGGAGAACAAATGGGCGATCACAGGCTACCGCATCGCTTTCGTATGTCTTTGCCTCGAACTCGTATCTCAAATCCTGCAGTACCATATCGTGAGTCCAATTCGTGATGTGGAAGCCACGGTTGTTACGATCGGCTTTTTGATTTTTTGGTTGTCGTGGCTTCTCTTTTCGTTGGGTATGGTCATTTTAGGATTATCTATGCGACTGCATAGCAAGTTCTACAGGATTTCGTTCGTACTCATCGGAGTCTTCCAGCTAGCCGCATTTTGTACTGAATTTTTCTTGATTAGTCTGCTTTACGATAGTACCTCGGTATGGGGTGTCTCGGTATGGGATGTCATTTTGGGATCGGTGAAAGTGCCGTTTTCTCTCGTGTGGATGATTCTCGGAGCTAAGCTGCTTCTAGATCGAAAGGCTATTTGAAAAGAAAAGGGCGTCCAGCAGGACGCCTTTACTCATTTGGCCATAGCAATGTTAAGCTGAACCGAATCCCGGAACTGTATCGATACAACTAGTTGGCATAACGTATAATGAGTAGCAGTAACGGATTGGGGGAAGCGGCGTGAAAAAATATTTTTCGATTTTATCCGATATGGAAAATAAGATCAGGGAGGGGCAATACCTGCCCGGTCAAAAGCTGCCTTCCGTCCGCATTGCCGCGGACTCGTACGGATGCAGCATCAGCACGATTACGCGGGCATACGCGGAACTGGAAAAGCGCCACGCCATTTATTCGGTCCCGCAAAGCGGCTTTTACGTCGTCGTGAAGCCTGGAGATTGGCGTGACAACAGGGATGGCAAACGGATTGATTTTGCTACGGTATTGCCGGATTTAGACGTGTTTCCGTATTTGGATTTTCAACATTGTCTAAACAAAGCGATCGATATATACAAGTACGACTTGTTTACCTATGGCGATCCGAAAGGGCTGGATTCCCTGCGCCAAACGCTCGTTTCCCATTTGGCCGGCGACCAAGTGTTTGCCAAAGCGGAGCAGATCATCGTCACTTCGGGCGCACAGCAGGCGCTGGAAATTATGGCGAAAATGCCGTTTCCGAACGGAAAAGCCGCGGTGTTGGTCGAACAGCCAAGTTACGATCTTTATTTGCGGTTTTTGGAGGCGGAAGGTATAGCGGTGCACGGCATCGCTCGTACGGCGGCGGGTATTGATTTGCGGGAATTGGAGCAGAAGTTCAGAAGCGGCGAAATCAAATTTTTTTACACGATGTCGAGATACCATAATCCGCTTGGCACCTCGTTTAGCGCGGAAGAGAGGAAGGCAATTGCCAAGTTGGCCGGCAAATACGACGTATATGTCGTGGAAGACGATTATATGGCCGATTTGGGCGCAGAGCGGCAGTTCGACCCGATTTACGCTTACGATCTGAGCTCGCATGTCATTTATTTAAAAAGCTTCTCAAAAATCATTTTCCCGGGTTTGAGGCTTGGCGCCATCGTATTGCCGGAACGGCTGCTCAAGACGTTCCACGTCTACAAAGGATACCCCGACACTTCGCTATTGTCCCAGGCAGCACTCGAAGTGTACATCAAAAACGGCATGTACGAGCGGCACAAGCAAAAAATAGGCAGCCTGTACGCATCGCGAATGCGGGCCTTGCATGAGTCGGTGGAACGGTACAACGAAGCCGGGTTGATCGAAGTGCCCGGCGTCAGTTCGGGCATCTTTACGCAATTTAAGCTGAAATCGACGGTAAATTTGGAGCGCCTGATAAAGCGGCTTGCGGAGAGGAACATCAGCGTCGTGTCCGGCAAAGGGTTTTATTTGTCGGATTATTTGGAGCGTGAGAAGTTTTTGCGGATCAGCATTTCTCAGACGCAGCCGGAACAAATTGACGAGGGGGTTAAGGCGATCGTCGAGGAAGTGAGGAAGGGAAGCAAGCGATAAATGGCGGCCTGCAATTCAGTTATTGCTACAAATGGTCATCAATGCTAGCATAGGGTACGGTAAAGTCTTCTAAGCGGAGAGAGAAGCCTAATGACGAATCGGCTTACGATATATATATGCATCGCCTTCCTCTGGGCGGCGCTCTCGCTGACCTGCTCGGCTGAGGTTGAGGCTAAGGCGGCCGAGGCTATAGCATCCGAGCGACCCACCACCCTTCCAAGTGCCGAGTCCGGACGGATCGACGTTTCGGAGTGGCGGTTCGAGCGGGACGGCCCCGTTGCGATGGAAGGGGAATGGGCGTTCTATTGGCGGGAATTGCTTGAGCCGGACTCACTCGAAGCGGGGACCGTTCCTCCGGCTGCTTACGCGCATGTCCCGGACATCTGGAGCTCCTACAGTCTGGACGGACAGCCGCTCTCCAACCAGGGATACGCTACCTACAAGTTGACGATCCGCTTTGCCGAGTCCGATGCGGGCAAGAGCTTCTCCCTGTGGGTTCCGAACGCGGCGACCGCGTACCGGCTGTGGATCGACGGCAAGGAAGCGGGCGGCAACGGGATCGTCGGCGAGAGCAGAGCGGAGATGGTTCCGAAAAACTACAGCAAAGCTTATTTGTTCGTCCCTTCATCCAAGGAGACAGAGATCGTTATTCAAGTCTCCAATCTTGTTCAGCGCAAAGGCGGATTATGGGATGAGCTGAAGCTGGGTTATGCGGATCAGATCAATCGCTTGCAAGTGAGCGGCGCCATCCTGCAATCCGGCATGGCCGGCATTCTGCTCATTATGGGATTGTACCATCTGGCGTTGTTCTTCATGCAGCGGGAGTACAAGGAGGCGCTCTTCTTCGGCGGGTTGTGCCTGATTATCGGGCTTCGTACGCTGACCGTGGGGCAGACGTTGCTCATACGGCTATTCCCGGACATTCCTTGGGAGATCGGCGTGAAGATCGAGTACTGGGGCTTCATATTGGGATTGGCCTTCTTTCTGTGCTATGTAAAAACGCTGTTTCCTCGGGAAACCAGCCGCTGGTATGTGCGGATTGTGATGGTTGTCGCGAGCGGCTTCAGCTTGCTGGTGCTGCTGCTTCCCGCATCGGTGTATACGAGGTGGATGCTGCCGTACCAGATCGTTATCGTCATCAGCTTTTTCTATATCGGATTTATTTTTGGTCTGGCTACCTGGCGCAAGCGGAACGACGCATGGATGAATCTGGCCTCGTGGATATTCCTTCTTGCGGCGGTGGTTAATGACGTCTTGTTTTATAACCTGATTGTCGTGACGGGCGATCTGTTCCCGTTCTGCCTTCTGTCGGCGATCATCATCCAGATGGTCATGTTGACGAGACGGTATTCGCGGACGTTCCATGATGTGAAGCGGCTGTCCTGGGAGCTGGCTGTGCTGAACGATTCACTGGAGTTGAAAATACGGGAGCGCACGGCGGAGCTGGAAGAAGCCGGGCGGCAGCTTGCCCGGACGGCGCAAGCGCGCCGCAGGCTGATGTCCAACATTTCGCATGAGCTGGGCACCCCGCTTTCGCTTGTTCAAGGGTACGTGAAAGGCATGATCGACGGCGTGATCCCGCCGGACAACCCGAGCTATCTGCGTCTCATCTACGACAAGACGATTGCGCTGGACCGGTTAATCAACGATCTCGGCGAGCTGTCCAAGCTGGAAGCGAAGCAGGTATCGCTGGACTTACAGCCGGTTCGCATTCGGCCATTGGCCGCGAAGGCGGCGGACGGACTGCAATGGGAGTTCGGCTTGTCCGGCCTAACGCTCGAAGCGGTGACGCCCGGCGGCGGCGAATTGACCGATGAGCCGGTTGTTCGGGCGGATGCGTTCCGGCTGGAGCAGGTGCTGATCAACTTCCTGTCCAATGCGAAGAAGCATACGCCGGCAGGCGGGCATGTACGAATGGATGTGAGCATGACAGGCGGGGAAGGCGGCAAACGGGTATTCGTGTCGGTAACGGACGGCGGGGAAGGCATCGATGAGGCGGCGCTTCCTTTCGTGTTCGAACGATATTATCAGGCGCAGAGGAAAGATAGGAAAAAATCCGGCATGGGACTCGGACTTGCCATCTGCAAGGAAATTATCGAATTGCACGGTGGTGAGATCGGCGTCCGGAGCAAGCCTGGCGAAGGGAGCACGTTTTATTTTACGCTGCCGATGTTGGAGAAAGATTGACAGTCGAGGAGGCGAAGGCGATGATGGCCGGCAAAATATTGGTCGTCGAGGATGAAGCCGACTTACGCGCGCTGATCTGCATGTATCTGGACAAGCATGGGTTTGAGGTGCATGCTGCGGCAACGGGGCAGGAAGCCTTGCAATTGTTTCATTCCGCCAAACCGGATCTGGTCGTCCTAGATATTGAGCTCCCGGATATGGAAGGGACGGACATTTGCCGGAGCATTCGCGAAATCTCGAACGTTCCCCTTGTTTTTGTTACGTGCAGACGGGATTCGGACGACATCTATACCGGTCTGGCCATCGGAGCCGACGACTATATGACCAAGCCGTTCGATCCTGCCGAGCTGGTGGCGCGGATTCAGGGGCATTTGCGGAAGAGAAGCCTGTTTCAAACGCTCGGGCACAACAAAAACCGCTGGTGGCGGAATGAGAGGCTCGAGGTCGATCTGCTCGAAATGACGGTGAAGGTAGAGGGCCGTCCGGTGCCGCTTTATCCGAAGGAGCTGCAATTGCTGCAGTTTTTTATCCAGCATCCGAACCGGGTGTTTGCGGCGGATGAGCTATTCGACCGGGTGTGGGGGGAAGAGAGCGGCAGCGACACGAGGACGGTGAACGCCCATATCTTCAATCTGCGCCGCAAGATTGAGAGAAATCCGGAGAAGCCGGATTTGATTCGAACGGTGCGGGGATTCGGCTATAAGTTTTCGAACGGACAATAGAAATAAGCTTATAGGATATGCCGCGGCTGACGCGGCATTTTTTGTTGTTTCGCGTCGATTTTGAACGGATTTTTAACTTGGGTTGCTATAATCGGGCATATTGACGCCGCTCATCATCGAGCCTGGCGAGATCTATCCGATTGGGAGGATTAGGAATGCGAGTCAGATGCAATCGAGCGATAGCAGTAATGCTGGCCATGTTATTGGCGATAGGAGGATTTCCCGGGCTAGCTGCGCCCGGGGGCGGCAAGGCGAATGCGGCGGGGACCGTGCAGGTATGGCAGGAAGTAGGAGGCGCCGGATTCTCGGGAGGTTATGCCAGCTCTGTAACGATGTCCGTATATGAGGGCGTGCCATATGTCGCTTTCCGAAATCAAGACGATAAGGCCACGGTTATGAAGTACGATGGGGAGGATTGGACAACCTTGGGCAGCGCCGGATTCTCGGCGAGCTATGCCAACGATATATCCATGTCCATCTATCAGGGTGTCCCTTATGTGGCTTATTCGGATGTCGGAAATGCTAATAAAACGACGGTCATGAAGTATACCGGAGCCGGCGCGACGGGTTGGGAACCGGTAGGCAGCCCCGGATTATCGGAGGGATTGGCCCATTATCCATCCGTGTACGTATATGATGGTACGCCATATGTAGCCTATAAGGATTGGCAAAGCGACGGTAAAGTCACGGTCATGAAATATACCGAAGCGGGCGCGACGGGCTGGGAGGCTGTGGGCGGCGCCGGATTCTCTACGACTAGAGCAGACGAACCGATCCTGCACATTGACGAGGAAACTCTATATGTAGCCTACATGGAAGTGTCTAACGACAATAAGGCCGCGGTGATGAAGTATGACGAGGGCAGCGGCGCTTGGGTAACCGTAGGCAGCGCCGGATTCTCGGAAGGGGAGGCCTATTTGCCATCCCTCTACGTCTACGAAGGCACCCCCTATCTGGCTTATCAAGATGAAGTGAATGGCAATAAACTCACGGTTATGAAGTACACCGGAGCGGGTACGACGGGTTGGGAAGCGCTGGGCCATGCGGGATTTACGGCTGGCAGGGCCGCTATACCATCCCTCTATGTCTATCAGGGCACTCCCTATGTGGCTTTTCAGGATTATTGGAATCAAATGAAAGCGACGGTCATGAAGTATACCGGAGCGGGCGCATCGGGCTGGGAGCTTGTGGGCGACGCCGGAATGTCGGCGGGTGAGGTAGCGTACCCGTCCTTGTATGTCTATGACGGTATCCCCTACGTGGCTTATCAGGATGTAGAGAATAGCTTCAAAGCTACGATGATGCGTATCAACACGTTTAATGCGCCGCCGAGCTTGAGTGTGAACAGGAACGCGGATGGCCAGATCGAGATTGCGTTCTCGGACGATGCGGCGTGGCGCGACGCGATTACGGCGATAAAGGAAGGAACGGAATTGCTGCCTGAGGGAACGGATTACATCATAGAGCCCGGTAAAATGACGATTACGAAGGAGCTGTCGGATGGCAAGCATACGATCGTCATAGAAGCTGACGGTTACGCCGACGCGACAGTCGTGTTCGCCATATCGGATGATTTCGACGGCGGTATGGGAACGGCAAGCAATCCCTTCCGGATCGCAACTGCAGACCAGCTTGACGCGGTCAGGAACTATTTGGAACGGGGCCTTTATTTCGAGTTGATTGCGGATATCGATCTAAGCGGTTATCCGGATGACGAAGGCTGGAAGCCGATATTTCCGAAACCTGGACAACCGATGTTTCAAGGAAACATGGACGGCAACGGTTATATCATTACGGGGTTGACGATTAACGCACCTGAATCATTTGGCGTCGGATTATTTGGCGGTATCGACAACGGCAGTATCGCGAATATGAGATTGGAAGGCGTTAATATAACGGGGGATCAATATGCAGGCGGTTTGGTTGGTTACAATGCGAACGGAACGATCAGCGACAGCTACGTCACGGGAGTTGTGTCAGGAACCAACATAGTAGGCGGCTTGGCCGGGATTAATATAGGAACGATCAAGAGCAGCTACGCTGATGTAGATGTGACAGGTAACTTCGAGGTAGGCGGCTTGGCTGGCGTCAATGTGGGGATGATCGATAATAGCTACGCCGAAGGAGCTGTGACAGGCGCGATCAATGTAGGCGGATTAGCCGGCAGCATTGTTGGAATGATCGAAAGCAGCTACGCCATAGGCGCTGTGACAGGCGATGAAAGGGTCGGCGGCCTGATTGGCGTCAATGAAGGAAGGATTCGCAGCAGCTTCTATGATACCGAAACAACAGGGCAGTCGGATACTGGCAAAGGCGAAGGCAAATCGACGAGCGAGATGAAGACGCTGAGCACATACAGCGGATGGGATTATGACGAGGCATGGGGAATGGATGAGTCGATCCATACCGGTTACCCGTATTTGCAGTGGACGACGCGAACGGCTCAATATGACAGCAATGGCGGATCGGCTGTAGGCAACCAAGTGGTGATCTATAAAGGCAACGCAACGAAACCGGCCGACCCGGCAAGGTCCGGCTACACATTCGGCGGGTGGTATACGGACAGCGGCTTCGCGGCGCCGTTCGATTTCACAACTCCAATCACGTCGGATCTGACGCTGTATGCGAAGTGGACGGCGATATACACCGGAGGAGGCGGTCCGGTCACATCCAAGAACGGCAAGCTGACGCTACTCGCCGGTCAAGCGGGCGAGGTCGGTTTGGACGATGCGATCACCATCACGGTCCCGGCAGGCGCCGCTCCGCAAGCGCTAATCATCACCATAGAGAAACTGGCGGACACGCAGCAGCTTCTCGCGAGGAAAGAGATTCTCGTCAGCTCGGTCTATGAGGTTCTAAAAAACATTCCTGCAAAATTCAGCAAGCCAGCCACGTTGACGATGGCGTTCGATTCGTCGATGCTGAGCGGCAATCAATCGGTCGCTATTTTCTACTATGATGAGACCGCCCAGGCATGGGTCAAAGTGAGCGGCGGCCAGATTAAAGGCAATCGGATTAGCGCGCCGGTGGATCACTTCACCAAGTTTGCGGTGCTTGCCGTAGACAGCGCTACTGGAGAGTTGATAACGGAGAAGCCAGCGGAAGAACAGGAGCTAGCCGATATTTCCGGCCATTGGGCGGAAGCGGCGATTAAGGAAGCCGTACGCGAGGGCGTTGTTAAAGGTTATGAGGACGGCACGTTCAAGCCGGATGCCGCCGTGACCCGCGCGCAATTCGCCGTTATGCTGATGAATGCGCTGAAGCCTGCAGGTGGCGGAGCCGAGCTGCACTTCACCGATGCCATTCCCGCATGGGCGCGTCCATCCATTGCGCAGGCTGTAGAAGCGGGTATCGTGCGCGGTTATGACGACGGCAGCTTCCGTCCCGGCGCAAGCATCACGCGTTCGGAGCTTGCTGTCATGATTGCGAGAGCGGCAGGCGCCGACTCGAAGGCGGCTGGATCAACCGGTTTCTTGGATGACAGTCTGATTCCGGACTGGGCCAAAGAGGCGGTAGCGGCTGTTAAGGAAATGGGCATTGTGAGCGGACGCAGCGGCAACTTATTTGCGCCAAGCGATACGGCGACGAGAGCGGAAGCCGTAACGATCATAATGAATCTGCTTCGTGCGATTGAACTGAAAGAAAAAACAACGGAATGAGGGCAGTGTTTAAGACGATATGATGCGAATTCAGCGCGGAGAACCGTATCATAAGTGAGTATAACGTTTTTGTCTTGATTCTCAGCAGCATGCTGATTGGGCACTTCAAACTTGAACTCGATGCTCTTTAGAGTCTTGTCAGGGTTGAGATTGATGCGCTCAATCAGCGATTCCAGAAGCTGCTTTTTAAACTGTACGTCAGCGTTCTCCATGAGTGTATCGAAATGTTCCATTACAAAGTGGACTTCGTTAGCATCATAGGATGTATTGAGCGCTTTAACCAATTCAAGTTCCATATCCTGCTTCTTAGAGTTTAGCTCAGTAAGGCTGAATTCAAGAAGTGACTTAAAATCTTTGTAGTCACCGTAGATGATCTTCTCCGCAAGGAATTCTTGCTTGATTTCAGTAAGTCGTTTTGTGAGTTTATTAATTTCTTTTTCTGTTTCTTGAAGTTGTTTATGAATTAAGCCAGTATCTATCTTATTATTTGAGTTGATTTCAGATACGATATCTTCAAGGATTTGTTTATTCGAAATCACATTTTTAATGTGACTGAGGACATTTTGCTCTAAGTACTTTGCTCTTACGTTATTTGATTTACATTCTCTTGTGGTAGCAAATTTGCTACACCTGTAATAGCCACCATGTTTACTTTCGAGTTTACGCTGTCCAGCATTTATAAAATTCATCCGGCTATCACACTCTGGACATCTTAGTAAACCAGAAAGCAAATGGGGATTAGATGGCATTCTAGGAGTTTGTCTGCGATTTGCTCTGTAATAATTTGAGCCTTTTCAAATGTATCTTCATCAATAATGGCACTTTCAAAGTGGATACCTTTTACCAGGATAAAATTTTCCTCTTTTTTTCGTTTTTCTTTATTGTCATAGTTTGAAGTTCTGCCATAGCGGATATATCTTTTGTAAACCGGATTATCAAGTATATTTTTAATTGCAATAGGGTTAAATGATTTGCCTTTCTTTGTCTTAAGATTTAGCTGATTCAGTTTGTCCCTAATTTGAACGCAACCTTTACCATCGACATACATCTCAAAGATCATTTTAATAATTTTAGCTTATTCTTCGTTTATGACTAGGCCCTTATTGATAATGTCATAGCCAAGTACAATGCCACCTGTCCATTTTCCTGACCTGGCAACTTGCGACATCCTAACTTTACGTTATCAATGATTGTATTTCTCTCAAACTCAGCAATACTTCCTAGCACTTGCAGGGTTAATTTGCCAAGAGCGGAACTGGTATCGAATTTTTCACTCTCACTGTAGAAATTAACCCTATTTTGTTCGAAATGGTCAACGAGTACCAATAAATCCTTTAGACTTCTTGAAAGCCTAGATATTTTCCAAACTACAACCACGTCGAATCTACCTTTAGAGCAGTCTTTGAGTAAACGTTGTAACTCAGGACGATCAGTGTTTTTGCCACTCTTACCATCATCAATATATTTCTCAGCTACGTCATAGTCATTCCTATAGCAATATTTCCTAAGTGTTTCTTCTTGAGCGTCTAAACTGTAGCCTTCTTTTGCTTGCTCCTCTGTGCTCACTCGAATATACAATGCGGCTCTAATTTTCTTCATTTATAATCTCTCCCTAAAAAGCTACCGAGCATCTGTAACGTAAGCATTCCTTGTGGAGTTGAAGTATCAAAATTTTCAGACACGCTAATAAAAGATATGTTGTGTGGCTGTAGATCATCTTCAATCATTACAGCAGATTCTTCAAATGACGATGTATTCTGTCTGATTTGAATACGATAATCGCATCAATCTGATTATTTTTATCTTGAGCAAACTCAAGCATTTTTGCATATTCGATTCTTTCATCAATCTTAGAGCCAGACTTAGCTTCATCGACAAAAATTCCTTTCAAATTCCAATTCTGACTGGTACAATATGCCTGTATTCTTTATTCTGTTCTGCGATTGATGTATTATCTTTCTGTGAATCAGAGCTGATACGAACATAGCCAATCACAGATTTGATTACTTGTTTCATGCGCTAACCTCCTGTAAGTAAAATCCAAACAAAACCATATGGAGATTGTATTTAGCAGGAAATTTTTGTACACATAAACTAGCATTTGAATTTGGTCGACAGGAGACTTTATGATAACTGAATTTCTTAAAATTATTAAAGAAAATTTACAGAAAATCACTGCCGAAGATATTATAATTGTTTTCTCTTTACTTGTCATTGGCATTTATTTTATTATCAAATATACCAGACAGTTATATAAAGATAGACTTGATTCTAAAGATGATTTAGTCAAAATTAAGAGTGATACAATTTCAGCAGTAAAGGAGCACGCCTCGACAGAAATGTCCATCTTTCAACAAAAATACGATGGATTAAGAGCGGAAATTGAGGTGTTGAAAAATAAAGCTGAATCTGAAATAGCTGAACACAATAAGCTGAAAATAGATTTAGAAAAAGAACATAGCAAAAATAAAGAGTTATCGGTAAAAATGAAGGATATTAAAGAAATTTTTTCTAATTTATCCCTTCTCAATGAGGCTTTTTTAGCTGTAAAAGATATCGAGAAGTATCAAATACTTCAAAAATTTAGTTTAATGCGACAAGCTTTTTCGCTTCTTCGAATGGGACATTTATTACGTAATATCTTAGATGGAGCGATACGAGATAAGGGCTTAAACGAAGAACATATAAGTATCGCTAAACGTTTCATTAACAACATCGAAATAGAGATTGACAAATTATTTGAATTAGGCGAAATGCTAGATGACTCTGATCGTCAAGATATCGGTTCAATAGAAATTGATTCATTAGAATTGTTTGATGAAGCATACGAGTTTTATGAAAGCCTTAATTTGAATACTTCTGCATAATCAAATAAGGATGAAGGTTAATAATTCAAATAATCGAATGGATGAGAGGATATCGGAAATATATGAGGGATTCAAAAGAGTATCAAATGAGTGAAAAAGCTTTTATTGATATATGGGAAACTTATTCAAAGCAAAGCCAAATAACTGGTAGCAAGCAGTGTACGGAATTCATTGAAAAGCTATTTTCTGTTACAGAAGGCCTATTTATTGTCGATCATTTTTCTAACACAAATTATGACAATATTATTGGAGTGGAGTATAAAGAGCCATTTACATTCTTGCATTGGGTTGATTTTGAGAAAAATAAACCTCCGAGAGGTTTTGAAGAAATGATGGCCTTTGCATACGGGAATAACACCTATATTTATTCTCTTTGCCAGATACAAAAGATAAAACTGTTGGACATAGGTGGCCACTTATTTGTGCTGGTAATGCCGACCATTACAAAAGTAAAAGAAGTAAAGAAAATACTTGATATAGAGAATCTTCAGAGAAAAGACTTGTATATCGGAGAAAACAAAGAGGATTTGTATACCGAGATAAGATTTAGGAGAGATGATGGCAAAATACATCAGTGCATTTTGCATGATTTACCTTTCTATAGCTTCCTTCTACAGCCAAAAGAGAAAAATATACATGTTGGTTTCTCGAAATTCCTGTTGATGGAAGAAACATTAATAGAAGCACTCATTAGAATCGAAAAGATAAAAATTAGATTGGATAACATGGATCAATCTGATTTAGATTATGATGAATTAAATGGCTGCGGAAATAGTCTCAGAATAATACTTGAATATGTTTTAAAGTATTATTGTATTTTTCATGGGTACTCTTTACCAACAGATCATTACTCGAATAATAAGTTAGGCAATCTTAAGAAACATATAAGCAGTAAAGGTGATGAGTTAGGTGAACTCTTACCACAAGGAATCATAAATACTGCTAATGAGTTTTCACACGATACAGGATTCTTAGGTGAATTACAAGAAGCGATTAATCTTCAGGCATCAGTACAACTACTTACTGAATATATCTACAATAAAATCAAAGAGTCGTTCAGTACATATAATTAGAATTAGGTTGCCATTTTGTCTTGGGCATCATTAATCATATTCTTCGCGGCTCATATCTTAAGCATAATTTTAAGTATATTCAACGATTTGATTTTCGTTTCATTTCAATGCCATCCTTGAAAAGCTTCAGATCAGGAATAGCAACCCCTATACAAACTCCTTTGTAGTAAAAAAGGAGTTGTTAATCAATGAACAATACAAACCGTCAAACATTCATTAAATTAGCCGCCGAGATCATCAAAGATGCACTAGCCAAGAAAGAAACCGAGACTAAACCAGAAACAAAGTAAAGGGAGCAGTAAGCCCCCTTTTTAAAATATATGTGAACAGTAAATCTCACCTTTCAAAGCTGCTTGGGTAAGAGCATGATCCATTAACTCTTTAAATGTATAAATACCGGATAAAACATTCATAAGATGTCCACCATCAAAGAGAAGAACTTTTATTTCTCTTCCTTTCGGCAATGCAGCAAGAACTTCTTTTGAGTATCCGTTCATTGAAATAAAAATACCTCTTGCATCCATTTTACCTTCAATTTTAAAATACAAACTAGCAATTTGTGCTTGGTCAACTTTCTTTTCAGTCCATTTCAGTTCAACCAGGTAATAGTGGCCCTCATGCTTTATAGCCCCGTCAATTTGTTCAGCTTCGTTCTTAAATGATTTTTCAACATATACACCGCTTATTATCATAAGTTCGGAGAAAAGCTTTTCAAGCTCATAACCCCGTTTTTGATTTTCCAATTGCAATACTTCATTGAACCTACTTTGTAATTTATTGATTTTGTCTAAATATAAATCAGGCTTTTTTGATTCTATCTTAAGTTTGGTGAGCTTATTTTGTTCTCGCTCCTTAATTTGTTTATTTAGAATTTCCTTCAACTTTAGAGCGCTTGTTTCAGCAATCTCTATCCGATGTTTTTTATCATGTGGCACAAAATTTTTATGTTCAATTAAAAATCGTACAAAATTACGAGATACTTCTAATCTTTTGTTATAGTCAGCACTCCGAAGTTCTTCATATAAAAAGTCCATATACTCTCTTTTGGTTGGCTTTAATCCTGCACTATTCATCCGTGCAAAGATAGAGTTACTTAAGTTGATGCTCACCCCTGCTCTTAGCCAAGCCTTTTTTAGGTCATTTACATACCAGTAAAGATTTGAAATACCCATCTTTATTTGAACTTCAATTTCTTCAGTAAACACATCAAACATAAACCAACCACCTTTAATGTTCTGTTATAAATAAGTATAGCATAGTAAAAATTGCTTATAACAGTAGAGTATCTCTATTGGGGATAAGTTTCATCTTGGAACGAAAACTACTTCAAATCGTATAAAAATATGTAGTTCAGGAAATAGGAGGGATTTGATGAATTACATAATTGATTTAATAAAGACTATTTTTCCTGATACGCAAACTGCCATATTTTTTATTATTTTAACTTTGATTACACTGTGGTTATATAAACAATTACAAACACGAATCAGTGAGAATGAAAAAAACACCATTGTGAAAACTGACAAGGCAGTTGAGGTTTATGCAGAGTTGGATTCTGAAATAAGAAGATTTTTAAAGAATAAGTCAGATGACATATCATCATTAGATGCCAAACTCATTAAATCCAGTCCGCATTTACCAACCGCTATCTTGGTCGATTTCCAAGAATGGGTTGACAAATTTGAAGAAGACACCAATATTGAACAGTTAACAAAATTACAAAGAGAAATTAGAGAGGAGATAAGAAGGTTAAAACATAGCCAAGTAGATTCAATTACTTATAAAAGCAATAGAGGTCTTACAGAATTTATCAGGGTATATTATAAGACGAAATTATCCTCAATCGTAGAGCCGATTTTTCATACTGGCGTAGGTATCTTTATCTTAATGATAATGTTACTAATTGCTTCCGTGTTTGCAACAGCACAAGAAATTACTGATAAAGTTTTACTCATATCGTTGTTCGCCGCGATGATAGTATCAATTCTCATACTTGATATTATAGTGATCGAAATTATAGCAAAAGGTAGATTTGTACACACAATAAAAAATTGGCTTATATTCGTGGCTTTTATTATTTTGAGTATTATTTTGGTTTTTGTTGGTCCGTGGTTTAGAGGAATCTTATTGATTGTTATAACGTTTGCATATGCATTTTATGCATCAACATTTAGTATCAAGAATCTAGGGAAAAACAAAAAAAGTACAGAATAGAGGTGGAAAATGAAAAGGAAAAAGTCTAAGAAACCATTAAAAAAACGTATTCGTGATATTGCAAGTATGAAAGAATTATCTGAAACAACAATTGGAATGAAGAATTTTAAACGAGCTATGCCTGTTTTAAATCCTTTTCTGAAAGTAGCAGGTGTTGATATTAGTAAAATTCAGGATGCGTTAGGTCAGATAGATGATTTGGCAAAACAGACTGAGGAGCTAGTGGGCATGCCAGATCGATTTAATGATTTACTGTCCGAACATGGTTGGATTATGTATAAAATGATGGATTTCACAATTGCAAAAAAAGCAGTAGTGAAGGCTGAATCAGGTGATATTCAAGGAGCGGAACAAGAATTAATAGATTATTATAGAGTAGAAACAGTTCGTAGACAGCTAGGTGTATTACATTCTATAACAGCATTCAGGCCTAGGGTGGATTTGGCTAAAAAGGCTCTAGAGGATTATGAGGCAAACCGTTTTCATGCTTGCGTTCCTGTTGTATTAGCTCTTACAGATGGATTAGTAAACGATCTTCATAAAGATAATAAAGGATTGTCTGCCGGATCAACGGAGCTCGAAGCTTGGGATTCTATCGCTGCCCATACACAGGGGCTTGGGAAACTTGTGAAAATTCTGCGGAAAGGTCGTTATAAAACAACGACAGAACAAATCAGTCTCCCTTACCGAAACGGCATTTTGCACGGGACTGATTTAGGATACGATAATATAACTGTTGCAGCAAAAACTTGGGCAACACTATTTGCTGTTGGTGAGTGGGCAAGCAAAGTTGAAAGAGGAGAGGTTAATAGTCCCGAAGAAAAGCCGAAAGAGACCTTTCAAGATTTATTGATTCAGATTCAAGAAAATGAACAGGCAAAGAAAGAAATACAGGAATGGAAGCCACGTGAATCAATATCTACCGATACTGAAGCATTTACAGTAGGTTCGCCAGAATATTTGTTAAAAGAGTTTTTATCTTGTTGGTTTCGAAAAAATTATGGAGGAATGACTAAAATTCTTCCATCAAAAATTTACACTGCTAAAGAAGCACCGGCTCGAATTAGGGAATATTATGCGGATAAGTTACTTAAATCATTTGAATTTGTTTCCATTATTGACGTGGCTCTTGCCAATACGACTATTGAAGTCAGGATGCAATTGGATGAGTATGGAAGAACGAATGAAAAGTTGCATAAGTTTATTATGATAAATGAGGATGACCAATGCAATCCAGTAGGTAGAACTAAAGCAGCGTCGAGGTGGATAAGCTACACTTGGCGTGTATATTAATAGTGAAAACGAAAATATCAAGTTAATCTTAGGCAAAATAAAGCCATAAGATCAGGTTTTTCTTAACCTGCTTATGGCTCTTTTTAAACAACAAATCGCACTTCAATCTTCTCTAAAATGTTATACCGAGACGTAATACGGTAAACCCTACCACAAGTAACGACGAATTTTTTTGGTGAAACCCTTCTTTGGTGTAAGGTGGTCGATTTGCAGAGGGTGCGTCCGGGCGTATAAATCGGAACGCATCCGAAGAATGCTGGTCAAGTAGAGGCACACCTCATTGCAGGCAATGTACGTGATATCAGCAACTCACACAGGCTGATCTCACCGAGCTCGTGAGAGAAGTCGCTGCCAAGGATTACGTTAGAAAACTTCCATCGTTAATATCAGCGCAATAATAAAGAAAATTTGCAATAACGTACGTTGCCAAAGCGAGGGAACTGGTCGGCCCCCGATCGACAATTTCATTCTGGCTGCATATACATTGGCAGGAAACATGAAGACGAGAAGACATGTTAAACCGATTGCTGAAATTAAGGACACCCTTGGCAAGATGATGCCTACGGCTCCGACGATCTCCATGATGCCGGTGACGGTCACCGCCGCGCTCGGGTTAGGAATCGCCGACGGAACCATAGCGATCAAATCCGTTCGCCGTTTGCCCCAGTGCGCGGACGCCGTTAGCAGGAACATGGCTCCGATCGCATATCTTAGCGATTCCTGCCACTCGTCCCAGAGCGGTACCCCGAATAACCCGAGCGCGTTAAAGAGGATGAAAGACGTCACCAGTACATAAAATGGAATCATTTTAAAGACCTCCTAATTAGAATGGATACTAATACGAGGAAGTTCATAAGAAAAAAAGCTGAAATGTTGTTATAATAGTTAGGAAATATATGGAGAGTTGCGTGACTAATGGAGCTTCGACAACTTCGATATTTTCTGGCGATCGCGAATGAAGGACAAGTCACCCGCGCGGCGCAAGTGCTGAATATGGCGCAGCCGCCTTTAAGCCAATCGTTGAAATCGCTGGAGGATGAGCTCGGCGTCATCTTGTTCGAGCGCAACGGCAGACGCATGCTGCCGACGCAGGCCGGCGAATTGCTGCGTACGCGCGCCGAGACCATTATCCATCTCGTCAACGAGACGGCCCAAGAGATGAAGGAGCTTCATGAAGGCGTCAGCGGCGTACTGCGGATCGGCTCCGCCCGTTCATGCAGTCCCTTCCTGCCGGCCCGGATTCAGCAATTCCGGCGCGCGTATCCACGCATGAAATTCCGCCTCTGGGAAGGAGATCCCAACGGTCTAACGCAGCGTATCGAGAAACGCGAGATCGACCTCGGTCTCATCCGGCTTCCACTGGAGACGGACTACGATCCAGGAATGTTTACGATACGTAAGCTTAAGGAAGAGCCGTTCGTCGCCGTCCTTCCGCCCGAGTGGGATCCCGATCCGTCGGCTATCGGCATTCGGCTGTCCGACTTGTCGGACAAACCCTTTATTCTCCTTCAAAGCGAGAAGTCGACCGGCACTTACGACATCGTTACTGGAGCGTGCGAAGCACTCGGCTTTACTCCCAACGTCGTATGCGAATGCTCCAGCATTTCCAGCATCCTTGCGATGGTCAGGGAAGGTCTTGGCGTGACCGTCCTGCACGAAGCATCCGTAGCCGACCAGCCGCATTCGCTGCACATCAAGCGCTTAACGGATGCTCCCATCCAATCCGAAGTCGCCCTCATTCATTTGAAGGATCGAATTCTGCCTCGGAGCGTGCAGCTCTTCATCGAAACATTCCAAGACATGACCAACCTCTGAACCGGCTCGTTCAGGGGTTTTCCTGTTCCATATATGCAAGATGCTTATAACCCCAACCGCACATATCGGCCAGAATAGGGCCTAATGTTCTTCCATAATCGGATAAAGCATACTCCACCTTAGGTGGAATTTCTTGATATACTTTCCGCACAATAAGTCCATCCCGTTCCAGCTCCCGCAGTTGATTGGTTAACATGCCTTGCGTAACATTCGGGAGCAGCCGCCGTAATTCCCCGAAGCGCTTGGTTCCTTCGTTTAAAAGAATAAACAAGATGAACGGCTTCCACTTTCCGCCGATGACCTGAAGGGTAGCCACTATTCCCTGCGTAGCAACCGATTCGTGAATTTCCTTCTCCATCTCTGCCACCCGCCTCCCTTCTAATCGTATGTTTACCCGTACTAAGTATGAAAATAAAGCGTACTTTTCAAATTTATGAATTTGAACAATAATGGGGACAGCGAATTCGACTTACAAAAAGAAAGAGAGGCTAATTGTCATGAAAATTATGGTTATTGCCGCGCATCCCCATTTAAACGAGTCCCGCGCGAATCGCGCATTAGCGGCAGAGTTGCAACAACGCGAGGATCTCTTATACCGCGACCTCTATCAAGAGTATCCGAAATGGAACATCAATGTAGAACGCGAACAACAGTTACTGCTTTCCTATGATCGGGTGATATTTCAGTTTCCGCTATACTGGTACAGCTGCCCGCCTCTATTGAAAAAATGGTTCGATGACGTACTAACATTCGGCTGGGCGTTCGGAACTGGAGGTACCCAATTGAAAGGAAAAGAATTTATCGTTGCGACGACGGCTGGCGGATCGGAAAAGGCCTATCGCTCCGGAGGAGAAAATCTGTATACAATCAGCGAGCTGCTAAGACCGATCCAACGTACGGTTACCAAGTGCAAAGGCATCTATCTGCCCGCTTTCGTCACCTACAATGCAAACGAAGGCACGGATGCCTATCTTGCCAAAGAAGCAGTCCGTTTCTCGGAGCATATCCGAACATCCATTCATGCACTTATCTCCTAAAGTATAAAGAACGACCCGAAGTCATAGCAAATATGACTTCGGGACGCCCTTCTTTTGTTATCCAATCTTTAGCGGTATTTGCGTTCGCTCTCATCGATTGGATAGTCATTGGCGCTCATATCACGCCGCCTCATCAAGCCATCTTCGTCAAATTCCCAATGCTCGTTGCCATGCGTCCGCATCCACTGACCTGTACCTGCATCGCGCCACTCATACTCGAAGCGTACGGAGATCCGATTGTCGGTATGAGCCCATAACTCTTTCATGAGTCGGTAATCCAGCTCTCTTGCCCACTTACGGCTCAGAAAGTCTTTGATCGCTTCTCTGCCCGTAAAAAAATCGGTACGATTTCTCCACTGCGAATCGATCGTATAAGCGAACGCGACTCGCTCAGGATCGCGTGAATTCCAAGCATCCTCTGCAGC
The DNA here is from genome assembly GCF_030929555.1 of Paenibacillus sp. LHD-117. Classification (GTDB taxonomy): domain Bacteria; phylum Bacillota; class Bacilli; order Paenibacillales; family Paenibacillaceae; genus Pristimantibacillus. The sequence goes on from NZ_JAVFVT010000030.1 coordinate 80,279, forward strand.
TTTCACTTTGGCCAATGCCGTTTCCAACGTAAATGGGGGTATGATTTTTTTCAGCATCTCTACATTCACCTCATCCATTTTCCATAAAATCCAACATCAATTCGGCAATCTGATCGAGATGGGTTTCCAATGCAAAGTGGCCGCCATCCTCGAATAGATGAAACTTGGCATTCGGCAGGTCGCGTAAATAAGGATGCGCGCCGCTAGCAGGGAAAATCTCATCTCCTTGGCCCCACACGATCAGCGTCGGCGGTTGTTCCTTACGGAAGTATTCTTGCCATTGCGGGTAAAGCGGCGGGTTGGTCCCATAGTTCAAAAATAAATCCAGCTGAATTTCTTGATTGCCGGGACGGTCCAAGAACGTCTGATCCAATGTATACGTATCAGGGCTTACCGACTCTACTCGCTTTACGCCATGCGTGTACTGCCACTTCGTCGCATCGAAGCTGGTCAACCAACGCAACGCTTCCCGTTTTTCCTCATTCGCGGGATCATTCCAATATTCCTTAATCGGGTTCCAGAAGTCCGCAAGCCCTTCATCATAGGCGTTTCCGTTCTGAATAATCAAGCCTTTAATCCGCTCTGGATTGCGAGCGGCGATTCGGAATCCGGTAGGTGCGCCGTAATCCATTAGATAGACATAATAATCATTGATATTCAGTCGCTCCAGCAGTTTCTCCACAACGATGCTGAATCCCTCGAAGCTGTACTTGTACTGATCATGAGAAGGCGCGCTGCTGAATCCGAATCCCGGCAAGTCGGGCGCGATCACATGATAGTTGTCCGAAAGCAGCGGAATTAAGTTGCGAAACATATGACTTGAAGTCGGAAATCCATGCAGCAACAGGATGGCGGGAGCTTCGGTCGGTCCTGCTTCGCGATAAAAGATGTTGAGATCCTCGATCTGAACGTTATGGTACTTGATTTCATTTTTCATGGCGGTTCCTCCATTGGTTTATTTTTCCTTCTTTCTGAGGTCATCTTAACACGCATAAAGTTATATGTTAAATATTCAAATCATTTCATTTTCATATGAAAAAAATATAGCTTAATTACGGAGGAGAGGCCTTGGGGCCTCTTCTTCGTTGTTGTTGACTCATTCACTCGTCGCATAGCGTACCGATTTTGGTTTTTTCTGCAGTCTTTGTATAATAATCTTATCTGTTTTCTTAGCTCAGGAGGTGCTCCATGCCAATTAAAAAGCGGACTGTGGGGCTGATCAGCCTGTTGCTTGTTTTCTGTTATTTTTTGTTCCAGTTTTTATCTTCTACGTATCGAATCGATCGCCTGGTCGGGCAAATGGAACAGAGCAAGGCAGAGGATAAAGGGATCAAGCATGTTGTGCTAATCGCTCAGGAGCTCGACAATCCATTCTGGAGAATGGTGGAGATGGGAGCGAATGAAGCCGCGGCTCAGCTCGGCATGAAGATTGACTACATGGGGCCGAATCGGATCAATCCAGCCGAACAAATGAATCTCCTGAAAAAAACGATTGCCGCGGGGCCGGATGCCATAATCGTGCAGGGAATTACGGAGCCGCAATACGATCAACTGATCGGCAAGGCGATCGATCAGGGCATTCCGGTGATCGCCGTAGATGCGGACGAACCGGCGAGCCGGCGGCTTGCCTACGTGGGAACCGATAACAGGGAAGCGGGCAAACGGATGGGAGAGCTTGTGGTGAAAGAGGCCGGCGGCAAAGGCCGTATCGGCGTCATGATCGGAAGCGAGCTGGCGGATAATCAGCAGCTGCGGTTGGAGGGCTTCCGTTCCATCATTACAAATACGCCGGGCTTCGAGATCGTTGACGTACGCTCATCGAATATTTCGCGGATTGAGGCGGCTAAGCAGACGGAAGCCATGTTAAGCCAATATGCCGATATTCAGACGATGGTAGGATTTAGCTCCTTAGATGCTGTTGGTATCGTCGAAGGACTGAAGGCAGCGAACCGAGCAGATGTAAGCGTGTACGGATTTGACGACTTGGAGGAAACCAAGATGGGCATCGCCGAAGGAGAAATCCAAGCTTCCATCGTTCAGCAGCCCAAAGAGATTGGCATCCAATCCGTTAATTTGCTGGCGGAAATTTTCAAAGGGGGCACGATTCCGGTCCAGCACTTCACCGCGACGGATATTCTGGATCGGAACTATTTGAATGCCGATACGGGCAGCCCATGAATATACGCAAAATGCTGTTTATTGTGATCCCGGCGCTGTTTATATTGAACAACGCGGTCGCCTATTTCATTTTTGAAAGCGGAAGAACGGTGCAGCATAGCTATAATGTGATGCTGGATCGGGTGTTATTGTACAAGCAAATCGCCGGACAAACGCAGGGGAATCTTCGGGCTCTAAATGTTTACTTAATGGATCGAACGGAGAACAGCCGCAAGGCTTATCTAAGTCAGCGGGATGAGCTTAACCATCTTCGGGAAAGCCTGTCAGCACAGGTGAAGACGATTCCGGCTACGGATCTGACGGTCCGCAGCTATCGCAATATGATCGATACTTATATAGGGCAAGAAGCGGGTGTCATAGAGGCTCTTAACGGCCAAGACTCCTTGGCTTATACGGGCTACTACGAGGAGGCCGAGCAGACGGCAGCGTTCATCCAAGCAGAGGGGCATCATCTTGTTGACTTGGAGCTCAGTTATTATCAGCCTTTCTACAGGCAAATTCTGATCCAGACGGATGTGATGAACCATTGGGGAGTCGCTATCTTTATCTTGAATACGCTGATCAGCGTATTGTTTGCCTATATGATATCGCTAGGGATTACCCGGCCAATCAAGCAGTTGTCTGTAACCGCTCAACAAATTTCGGATGGAAATTTGCAAGCCCCTCCTCCGCAGATTAGCGAGCATAATGAGTTTGGTACGTTAGCTAAAGCTTTCGGGCAGATGCAAGACAATCTGAAGGAACTGATCATGAAAGAGAAAGAAAGCTTGGAGAAGGACAAGCTGGTCAAAGAATTGGAGCTGGAGGTTTTGCAAAATCAAATCAACCCGCACTTTCTCTTTAACGCCTTGAACGTCATATCCAAGCTTGCTCTGATTGAAGGCGCCGAGAAAACAAGCGATCTCACAGTATCCATGTCGAATCTTCTTCGATATAATCTGAGGAAATTGGATCGCCCCGTGACGCTTAGGGATGAGGTCGAGCATGCCAAAGAATATTTTACGATCCAGCAGGCCCGCTATCGCAACCGGATTCGGTTCACCACGGAGATCGACGAGAGCGGACTAGACGTGTACGTCCCCCTGCTAACCCTTCAACCGATCCTGGAGAACGTCTTTGTCCATGGAATTGAAGGCATGGAGCAAGGGGCTGAGATTAAGCTGGTCATTGCTTGCGGGGCTGGCGAGGTAAGAGTGTCCATCTCGGATAATGGGATGGGCATGAGCGAGGCGGTCCGGGATTCCCTGCTTCGCCTCGAATCGGAACCGAGGCCAGTCCAAGAGAAGGGACAGTCTACGGGGTTAGGGACGCGCAACGTGTTCAGAAGGCTTGAATTATTTTACGGGAAAAAGAATCTTGTCGATATTCACAGCGAGCTGGGCCGGGGGACGACCGTCCTCATCCGGATTCCTGCTGCAGGAAAGGAGGATGGAGATGTACCGCCTGCTGATCGCGGATGATGAAGCTTTGGAGAGAGAAGGCATTGAGTGGATTGTCGACCGAATGATGCCGAATACGTTTGAAATTATTCATGCGGAGAATGGCCGAACGGCTATTCAAAGGGCTGATGAATTCCGGCCGCATATCGTTCTCATGGACATTCGGATGCCGGGCATCCAAGGACTTGAAGCGTTAAGGGAAATCAAGGCTCATAGTCCGCAGATCAAGATGGTTCTGGTAACCGCCTACGAGCAGTTCGAATACGCCCAAGAAGCCTTATCCCTGGGGGTAAAGGAGTACCTCGTTAAACCGGCCAAACGAGATCAAATCGTCGCGCTGCTGCAGCGGTTGGTAGCTGAATTAGAGCAGGACCAGAGGAAACGCGATGAGGAGTTCGCCATACGAGACAAGTACTTTCAGCTGCTCCCGCTGGCGGAATCGGAGATGGCTCTGGTCTTTATGTCTGACCAAGTGAATGACACCGAGGTGGGGTATCTGGCCGATATCCTTGAGCTTTCCATTGATAAAGGATGTGCGCTTGTGCTCGCCTTGCCCGAGCTCGGGCACAAATCGGAGCAGGAGATAAGCGTCGAAAAGAAAAAGCTTTATGAAACGGTCAAAAACCTCGCGAAAGGATTTATCCAGAATAGGGTTGGGTGCATGGTCAGCTCCATGGTTCATTGGCACATGGCTATCTTTCTGCTCGAGAAGGCATCGATTAAGGATGAAGTATTGCGAGAAGAGGCCCGTCTCCTTGGAGCTAAGCTGATGGAGTCGCTATACCAGCAGCGGGAAATAGACGTTAATGTAGGCATCGGGTCCGTCCAAGAGGCGATTGAAGGAATCAGGAGATCGTATTTCGAAGCGGTCTTCGCATCTGCATGTTCCACAGACTGGGGTAACCTTTGCTCATTTGAAGATCTGAAAGTGCCCACCTCGGAAGGAGTTCGTGGAGCGGCCGATCAGTTTATGGCAGATCATGTTTCCGAACGTACTTATGTGGAATTGGCAATCAAGCGAATCCGCGAGGAGCGTGAGCAGCGAACATGGAGTGTCCTGGACAATGCGATCATGTTCATCCAAGATAAATTCCGGGAAGAGCTTTCCCTTGAAGACGTAGCAGAGCATGTCCATTTGAATCCGTATTATTTCAGTAAAGTATTCAAGCAGCAAACGGGTGAAACCTTCATTGATTTTGTGACGCGGCTGCGGATCGAAAAGGCCAAAGAAATGATAAGGGACGGTCAATTCAGCTTAAAGGAAGTCTGTTATATGGTGGGGTACAAGGACCCTAATTATTTCAGCCGGGTTTTCAAAAAGGTAACAGGGGCGTCGCCTACCGAATACCGCAATCAACTTTAAGAAAAACTAATGTTCATGCGGCGATGCATGGACTTTTTTGTGTCTGCAGAACAAAAATATGCTAGTCTGCCGCCCTACATCCGGACGAAGACAGCTTGGATCAATATTATGCTTGAACACAACAAATAAGTGAAGGGAATGGGCCCCGGGCTTGAACAAATCACATGATATAATGAGTCACGTCATAGGCGAATTGCGATGATTTGTTCATGAAAAAAGACTCGCACGAGAGGTGCGGATAGTCAGAAGGGGCAGTGCTTGTGAAACATTCCGAAAATCAAGAACGACAGGTAAACATGAAGTTTGTAACGCTGGTTTCGATGGTTGCCGCTTTGGGCGGTTTATTATTTGGATTTGATACGGCTGTCGTATCGGGCGCGATCGGTTTTATGAAAGAACGTTTCGATCTGAACGAGGTGGAAGTGGGCTGGGCGGTCTCCAGCTTAATCATCGGCTGTATCGTTGGCGCAGCGGGAGCCGGCGTGCTGGGAGACAAGTTCGGTCGGAAAAAAGTGTTGATTATGGCCGCGGTTCTCTTCATGATCGGGACCATCGGTTCCGCCATTCCGGATACATTCTCCGGTTATATTATTGCCCGAATTATTGGAGGGATCGGGATTGGCATTACCTCCACGCTATGTCCGCTTTATAACGCGGAAATAGCGCCTGCCAAGTATCGGGGCCGCCTTGTAGCCCTGAATCAACTCGCTACGGTGACGGGTATTTTCCTCGTGTATTTCGTTAACTTGTGGATTTCGGGGTATGGCGACGCTGCCTGGGGCGTTTCTACCGCTTGGCGGTGGATGTTTGGCGTCGGGATTGTTCCCGGCTTGTTGTTCCTGGTATTGCTTTTCTTTGTACCCGAAAGCCCGAGATGGTTGATCAAGCAGGGGAGAGCAGCAGAGTCTCTTCCGATTTTGCTAAAGATTCACGGCGAAGAACTGGCCAAACAGGAAGTGCTGGATATCAAGGAATCGTTCAAACAGGAGAGCGGATCGATCCGCCAACTGTTCAGTCCCGCTTTGCGGCTTGCTTTGATCGTTGGGGTGGGTCTTGCCGTCTTCCAGCAAGTTACGGGCATTAACGCGATCATGTATTATGCTCCGGAAATTTTCAAGGAAACGGGCGCTGGCACGAATGCTTCGCTGATTCAGACTATTCTGGTCGGTTTGATTAACTTTCTCTTCACGATTCTTGCGATATGGCTCATCGATAAGGTGGGAAGAAAGGCTCTATTGCTCGTTGGATCGGCCTCAATGACCGTGTGCCTGGTCGTGATTGGCGCCGCATTCCACTCGGGACAGCCTTCGGGACCTTTGGTGCTCATTTTTATTCTACTGTATGTGGCTTCCTTTGCTGTATCGCTTGGTCCTGTCGTCTGGGTCATTATGTCCGAAATTTTCCCGAACCGCATTCGCGGCAAAGCAACTGCGATCGCTTCGATGTCGCTATGGACTGCGGATTATGTCGTATCGCAGACCTTCCCTCCGATGCTGGGTTCCGCAGGGCCATCGGTGACATTCATGATATTCGGTTTCTTGTCCCTGCTTACGTTCTTCTTCACATGGCGTATGGTCCCTGAGACGAAAGGGAAATCGTTGGAGGAAATCGAATCCTTGTGGTCTTCCAGAAAGCATGAATCACGGCAAGTTAATCCGAAAATAAATGAAATAGACCAATCAAGCCGTGTCATCTAAATAAGAGCGACATAAATTAATCATATATTAAGCTAGTAATCTCAAAGAAAGGAGAGTGATAGATATGTCTAATAAATTTGCCACTGGACCATTTCAAGTTCCTCTATTTGCTACTGGAGGAATTCCAGCAGATCTAAATATTAATGTTCTTAACGTCATTCTAAAAAATCATAGCGATGAAGAGCGCACCGTACAGGTTAAGGTTGAAAAGTGTCTCACTGCCGTGTTCCCGGCAACCAGTACAGAAGAAGAACTTCTATCCGAAACCGTTGAACTTAATAAAGGCGAGTGTACCGTATTGCAAGTGAGCATTCTTCCCAATGATATTTTACGTGTAGAGGTACAAGGGGAAATTGAAGAAGACCTGGAAAAAATGGAGATCTGTGTTACCGGCGGGAATTCGCTAAATCCCGGTGATGGTTTCATTCAATTTGCTGAAGCGACGATGTTTTTCCGTCACGGGAATTTTTTGAAAAGCGGATAACGAACAGGTAAAACGGGATAAATTTTTCAAAGTAAGGGCCATTCTACAAAGGATGGCCCTAACTTGCATCTTAATTGGGTACAGAATGCTGTTCCGCCCGGTTGAATCCTTTTATGATTAGCCATATAGCCAAAACCAATTGCTTAAAGGCTATTGGAATGTTCAACATTATGTAGGTTACATCCAGACCGATGAAGCGAACCATAAATAATAAGCTTGCCAATATGGACAATGCAGCTCCAATAAGAGCCGAAACGGACAACCAACGTGGAACTAATTTGGTCTGGTAAAATATGCAGTTAAACAAAAACATAGCCAAAACAAATGCCAATGTCGTTGCCACATGGTTCACCAAATCACGTCCTTCCCGTAACAATCCACCCAGGGTGTGAAAGTACGATACATTCAGAGTTCCAACTTTTGAGAATTCGTGGCTTAATGTCAATAGCAACAGAAGAATGATTACACCGATAATAATGAACACACCCGCAATGATGCCGAAAGCAACGGAGCCAAGAGCTAAACCCTTATTATACTTACTTAAAATCGGATACATCAAAATAGGAATACCAACATATGAAACAACCATTAACAACTGGGAAAACGATCCGATTAACACCTGATCTTCATTTGTAAAAGCTTTGACAAGGTAGTCTGATCCATCTACAGCTGGAACAACACTAAATATACCTGTAACCAACCCGGCTATTAATAACACCCCGGTAATGGATGCAGACCTTCTACCAGAATTTGTAGTCTCCCTCAACATAAATAACCTCCCTTATGTAATTCTATGCACTAAATAAAGGTGTAGAATCGGCAAGTCAAATGCGTCATTATCGTCATACACTCGGCTTCCGTTACGGAATGCGCGTATGTGATAATGGAGATGAGGGACGGCGGTTTGAGCCGAAGATCGTTTCAGGAGAGGGTGGACCGAATGAAAATGAAGGAGTGCACAATAGCCGAGATTCAGCATCTCGTTACGGAATATCTGGAAGGGCTGTCTTCGCCCTTCGATTCTTTTTTGGAGGATCATATTCTTTCTTCGACGTTTTATCGGATTCAAACGGGTTCGGACGATATCGGGTATTTCGCGATACACGACAAGGAACGTCTGACACAGTTTTACATCCGCCGGGCGTATCAGAGCCATGCGCAGCAGCTGTTCCTTCAAGTGATTGAGCGTCGTTCGGTAAAGCATCTTTTTGTTCCGACCTGCGACGAACTATTCGTTAGCTTGGCAGTCGATCAAGATTTTGCGATGAAGAAACAAGCTTACTTTTTCCAAGATAGCCTGGTCGGCATTTCGGCCCGTTTGGGAGATGGCGAACTATTTCGTCTTGCCGCGCAAGACGATCTACAACAGATCCAACAGGTATGCGGGGATTTTCTCGACGATTATGAATCGTGGATGGCAAGAGGAGCTTTATTCGTCTATTGCAGAAACGCGGATTTACTTGGCATTGGACTGGTCGAAATGTCCAAAATGGTTGATAAACAAGCCAGCATAGGCATGTTTACCAATGATACTTTCAGGAAACAAGGGGTAGGGAAAACCATTATCGTACAATTGCGGGATTGGTGTAATCAGAACGGTATCACGCCCGTGAGCGGCTGCTGGTATTATAACGAAGCTTCCAGGCGAACCTTGGAAAGCGGGGGAATGGTGACGAGAACGAGGCTGCTGAATATAGAAGTAACCTTAGAGAAGGATAAAACCGTTGCCGAGTAATCGGTGAAACCTACATATTAACCGTAACTTAGCAAATATAACCTACTATGGATGAATGGAAATGACTCCAATGCAGACAGCAATATACTTATTTTAACAATTAAAGCGTAAACGTTTACCTGCAACATTTGATTCGAATGGGGAGTGGTCCTGTTGTTCAAAAAAGTTGAAGAGATCATACGCGAAGTGCCTGAGCTAAACCATGAATTTTTAAGTTTCGAAAAACTTAACGGAGGGCTGAGCAACCAAACCTATAAGGTCCAAACCAAACAAAGCGGATACGTTCTGCGCGTCCATAGCAAGCAAAACGAATATTTGAATCTGACGCGCCGCTCTGAAGTGGAAGTGATGGAACAGGCAAATCGCGAAGGCTTTGCTCCTAGAGTGGTCTCCGGCAATCATCCGGAACAATATGTAGTGACGGCGTTAATCGAAGGTCGAATGCTTGAGAAAGCCGATTTGAAAGACGATCGTATCAAAGAGATGATTATGAATCGCCTCAAGCGCATCCATCAAATGGAGGGCCATGGTCGAATTTGTACGCCTTTCGACTTAATTCATGGCTATTTGAAAGGCGCGGCTCAGCTTCAAGTCCAACAGCCAGACGGGCTAAACCGAATTTTGCATCGAGTCGAGAAAATCGCGCATGAGCGGAGCAACGACAAAACTTATAACAACAAATTTTGTCATAACGATTCTTTTTTGTGCAATATGATATACACAGCATGACTTATGCAGTTCATGAGATTAACCGGTAATTGTGAGAATTTATGCTTGAATAAACCGGCCACATGGTCATGGAGAGAATCTTGGGCCAGTATGCGGAAATAAGGCTTGCAAAAC
>NZ_JAVFVT010000031.1 GCF_030929555.1 Paenibacillus sp. LHD-117
GACGAGGTTGATAGGTTCGGGGTGGAAGCACAGCAATGTGTGGAGCTGACGAATACTAATCGGTCGAGGGCTTATCCTACACGCTTGATCCGCTCATACAAGCGACAAGCAACAGCTAACAAGGTTCAGCAAACCTTTCGTATCCAGTTTTCAGTGTGCAACCCTTGCATGCTACGTTTGGTGGCGATGGCGGAGGGGAACCACGCGTTCCCATACCGAACACGACCGTTAAGCCCTCCAGCGCCAATGGTACTTGGACCGCAGGGTCCTGGGAGAGTAGGACGTCGCCAAGCACAGATAACCTACCGTATTTGATACGGTAGGTTTTTTGTGCGTTCGGGGAACTTTAGGATTGACGTAGTCCTCCTTCCCAAAGTCCCCGGGCGACGTTCCTCTCCCGACTGGGAGAGTGTCTAACCCTTTTGATCGAAGCCATTCAACGAAGTGGGACCCGGCCTTTAGAGGTAGGGTTAGACGCCGACCGGGATGAACAGCTTCGAAGCTTAATCATCCCGGTGCGGAATGGACATCGCTACTCACGGAAGCCAAGATTCAAGAAAAGCTATACACAGAACAACGCTAAAGCAAACAGCAACGAGCCCTACGAATCAGTCGGTAGGGCTCGTTGATTTTTTCGCAGCTTAGTTTCACTCTCCCTTCGGGAGAGTATCTGACGCTCCGGCAGTTCTATTTTAACACCTAATAGGAGAGATTCTTCTACTATTTGGAATCGAAGTACTCCAGCAGGCGAATGATCAGCGTCAGAGCTTCGGCTCTTGTTGCCGTATCATTTGGCGCGAATCGATCATCTTTGCCTAGAATCAGGCCGGCTTTGACCGTGGCTGCGATTTCCTTCTGTGCCCAAGCCGGGATATCGGCCGAGTCGCTGAAGTCTACGGTTTCGCCTTCTGTGAGCTTCAAATTAGCGGCTCGCGCGATGATGACGGCGAGCTGCGCCCGGGTAAGCCTTTCGCCCGTACGGAAGGAGCTATCCTCGAATCCGGCCATCAAGCCGGCGGCGACCGTTCTTGCTATATGAGTTTCGGCCCAATCCGGAATGGCGTCGGCGTCGCTGAAGACGTAATCCGTATCCTCGCCTTCGAGCATAAGCGCGCGGCTAATCATTACCGCGAATTCGCCGCGCGATACGGTGTTGTCGGGACGGAAGCTGCCATCGGTGTAGCCATTGACAATCCCGAGCTTCACGGCGTTCTTGATAGCCGAATTTGCCCAATGATTGGCCGTGTCCGAAAATGAGATGGCTCCGTTCCCAGGAGACTGTTCATCATCGTCGGGATCACTGCCTTCCTCCGGTTGTTCGCTCTCCTCGTCCGTTTCACCAGGTTGTTCCGTATCCGGCACGTCATCCATGTCCATTCCCGGCGGCGCGCCTACGTTGCCGTTGCCCCCGGGTACAGACGGATTCTCGCCAGCATATGTAGCGGAGCTTTCGTTGAATTGGAATTGGATGTTGTAGTTGTGCACGTAGTTGATGGCCGGCCAGTTTACGTCCACCCATCCGGCGACTTTGGAGGAGAGGTCGGACAACGTAAAGGTGACGACGCGGGAATTGGCGCTCGGATTGCTGCTAGTGATGGAGCCGCTGCTTCCGTTTAAAGTTAGACTCACAATTTCTGTGCTTTGTTTGACTGTGAAGGAAACGGTCTTCGTCCCACCGGCGACTTTCACCAAAGCCGACGTCTCCACGTAGGAGTTCATAATGGAAGTCGTTTCCGTTCCGTCCTTCAGTACCCGGAACGACATGAGATAGTTGCCGTCCGCCGGATATTGGGGAGTCTGATTGCCGGGATTACCGGGATTGCCTGGGTTGCCCGGATTGCCCGGATTGCCTGGGTTACCAGCTACGGAAGAGGACTTAAACGTCACGAAAGAGCGCTCTAGAACCTGGTAAGCCGCAGATGTCGTCTCGTTCGTCGAAGGGAGACGAACCGCTTCTTTTTGAGCAGTGGTAATGGCCAGCAGAAACGCTGTTTTCGCGAATTCCGGATATTGCCCTTGGGCGGTGCCGACAACCGCCGCATCGTGCGCGGCTTTGGCCCCACGGATCAGCGCATACAGGCTGCTGTTATCGACGTTGTTGAAGTTCAGGCGAATAGTGTGCGTTCGGTCGTAATTTTGTTGCGGCACGACCGTTCGTACTTGGGCATCTACAAGCGCGGTTAAAGAATTGATTTCGAACGAAACGGTTCGCGTCTTGGCTGAGGCGTCTTCACTTACGACGTTAGCGGCTACGAATTGATCGCCCGACTTAATCTTAAACTCGGGTACGGAGGCGCTATTCAGAATCGTCAACGTGATTTGGCTGGTTGTTTCATTAACGTAAGTAATGACAGCCGGCTTCCGGAAGTAGCTTTCCATCGTCGAGAAAGCTTCGTCCGTCGCATGGGCGGCGCTAAAGTGGATCGTTCTCGTCACGCCGTTTTTGAAAGCGTTGATTGCGGCTTGCAGCGACGTCGTTGCCGTTAAAATCTTCGGCCTTGGCGCCGCCTTCCATCCCCCGGTCACTTCCGCGGAATCGATCGCGGCCTGGAGTTTATCGATGAGGGCTTGCGGGTATTGGCCGGTTTCGGTGCCCGCTGCTGCTCCGTCATGAAGCGCTTGAGCTTCCGCGATTAACGCGAGCAAAGCTTTATGCTGGGCCGCGTTGAAGCTGATGAAGATCTCTCTTGGCGCGACGCCTGGGATTTCTGTTAACATATTATTTTCGAATTTCATCGGATATTTAAGCTTCGTAATGCCTTGCCAGAGCATGTCGGTCTGCGGATAGGAGCTGTTATTGAGCCTGATTTTGGTTTGATACACTTTCTCGTTGTCCGTCGTACTTGACGTTACAGGTTTGGCAGGCGTGCTAGAATAACTTTTGTTGTAGAGTCCCGTGTTCGCGTTCAGCGAAGGCTGGGCAATGACCTGATCCGTGAAGATGATCGAGTCGTCGGGATTGTCGATGAACGTAATATTGGCGAAGGATTCGTAGTAGCCTGCTTGCTGCAGGACTTCCGCGGTGTCGCCGATTTCGCCGGCGTATACGGATTCCGTATCCGTGCCAGGAGCAACGGAATCCAGTACGTAAATTTCAACTTCGGAATGCAAGAATTGGCGTTTGGCAATTTCATTCCAATCATAGGCAGCCAATTGGTTAGCGTACATGGTATTGACTTGGCTCTGGGTCGCCAAAGGATCGGCTAACAAAGCTTCGGCGGCATCGATGTTTTTACGTACTTTGTCAGTGAGCCCCAGCAGCTTGCTGTTTTCATCATATTGAATCGTAGGGAAATCCGTGGGATACTCGCCTTCGGAGAAAGCGGCGCCGAAGGTAGCCGATGCAGCCGCTCCGCCCTCGGCAAAGCCAGCATCTTTGGGATCCGTGGCGAGCCATGCTTTGGCGCCCGAGATCCAAGTCGAGAGCGACGATCGGTTCACAATGATGCGAGACGCTTCGTATTTTTTGATCGCTTCATCCAAAATATGATAAGCCGCAATCAGCAGATTCTGGTTGCCGGGGTTACCCGCGACAATCGATTCGGCTAATGAGATCTGAGTTTGCAGCTCTTGTCTTGCGGCCGTGGGATAGGTACCGTCCGTGTCGCCTTCGGTCGTCGCGGCGTATACACTTTTGCCAACCGTCAGGCGTTCGTTAAACGCTTCGATCGTGACAGTGACATTGCCGCCATCGCCGCCACCGCCTGGAAGAGGCGTTAAGTCGATGCCATCCAGCTGGAGCTCCAGTTGAACGTTATACCAGTGGTTATAGTTGGTCGGCAAGCCGAAAATATTTTCCGTATCGTGAATATGCATCAAAATATCTTGTTTGGCGTAAACGTCTTCGATTTCTAGACGAAGAACGACGTTGTCTGTGTGAGGGGCTTCGGCGTCACGCGCGACCGCCGGCGTATATCCATCGATACCGCTAACGACTTCTTGATTGTTCACCGTCGAAATAACGGCTTTTGCCGCGCCCGGATTTCGCGCTCCGAAATAGGCGAAGGTCGCGTGATTGGCTTTGCTGACTTGATGCTCAAAAAAAACTTTGCCATTCTGGATGATCAACTTCGCGTTGTCTTTGACGACAAATTGATCTGCCGCGGATGATGAGGTCGATCCATCGGCCACGTAGCGGAACGGAATCGTGAATACGCCGTCGCGAACGGCGACAGCTGCCCCTGCAGGCACGATATGTACGCTGGCGAGCAGTAGCGCGAATGCGAGAAGCATCGCGAAGGTTTTTTTAATCGATACGTTCACTGAAATAACTCCCTTGGCTCAAATTTGAAAAGAGGAAGCGGCGATGAACAATCGACCGCTTCCTGCTTGATAAGAGATAGTGCGAGTTCTACTTAAATCCAGACCAGCGTCAGGTTATACCAGGCGGCATGAGGGCCGGCTACGACTTTCAACTCGAGCGGGATGTCCGCCGCCGCGCTGCCAGGGAATACGAACGTGGTCAGGTTCGTGCCGGAATTGTAGGAGCCGTAGTAGGACGTGCCGCCGACTTTGACTTCAGGGAAGTAGTTGCCCGTCAGCGTGATCGTCACTTGTCCTCCGTTTACGTCGGCTGGGCCGGCGATATAGGAGCTGGAATGCGAATGATAGCTGCCCGCGTAATGGAATTCATAGCTTTCGGAAGAAGCGAAGGCCGAAGCGGCCATAGCCATTACCAGCGTCATCACCAACAAAGTCAAGGTCAACGATTTTTTCAGAACTTTTGCCATCTTAAAGAACACTCCTTTTGGTTTGGTTTTTGGTTTCCCATTAACGGTCGAGCGAAATTGCGACATGCTATTGTGCCATCCATGATGTACGTACTCGTTATTTGCGGGCATTCGCCTCCTTCTCATCGGCCTGGCTGCTAATGTAAAAAGCGCTATATTAGTAAATGATTATCATTCTCAATGAACAATCAAAAAAATATAGCCTTTCGACCAAACCCAAAATTTGACTACGCCACGAATTGTACTCCCCGATTATGAACGGAGCATGAACTTTACATTACAAATTATTCGAAAAGGCGTCGAAGGAGAGCAGGAGGAAAACTGTAATCTGGAATTCATGCTCCGTTCACAATGGCGAAGTAAAATCCTCGTGAAGCAGTTATTGATAATCTCTCTCAGTAGTGGGGACACCGGAGGGTCAGCGTAGTGAAGGTTTCATTCCAACTAGAGTCATGGAAAAACGGGACAAACAAACGGCATATGGGGCTGTTGCTCGCGCTTGTCATTGCGGCATGCCTGGTGTCGGGCTGCGCGTCGGAAGAGGCAAGCGGAGGCGCGGGTATGGAGGCTGAGGCCGGGACAATCGTCATTACGGACTTTGCCGATCGGAAGGTAGCCTTCGCGGAAGCGCCGGAACGCATCGTGGCGCTTGGCAACGGCGAGGTCGATATCGTCTATGCGCTCGGGGGAACCGTCGCGGGAAGACCGGAGGATCATGGCGGACTTCTCGAAGACATAGTAAAGGACGTACCGGTCGTCGGCTCCGTCCATACGGTCGATCTGGAGAAAATCGCTTCGCTGAAGCCGGATGTCGTTCTGGGCAACAATCCGATCAATCGCAACGACGTTCCGCAGCTTGAGGCCATCGGGGCGAAGGTGGTGCTGACGCAGGCGAATTCCGTTGCGGACATCAAACGACAGATCGAGCTGTTCGGAAAGCTGCTGGAGAAGGAAGCGAAGGCGACCGAGCTGATCGCCAAGCTGGATGCCGACTTGGCTGCGCTAAACGCCAACATAGCGGAGAGCAAGCCGCGCGTCTTGATGGTATACGGGGCGCCCGGTAACTATCTCGCGGCGTTACCGAAATCGCTGGCGGGCAATCTGCTGGAGATGGCGGGAGGACTTAATATGGCCGCGGAGTTTCCTAGGCTGCAAAATTACCCGCATTATGCCCAGCTCAACACGGAACGCGTCGTAGAAGCGGATCCCGAAGCCATCCTGATCATGACGCACGGCAATTCGGATGAGGTCCAGCAAGGGTTCATCCGCGAGATGGAAGGCAATCCGGCCTGGAGCTCGCTTGAAGCCGTGCGCGATGGGCGCATTCATGTCCTTCCGGCGGAGCTGTTCGGAACGAATCCGGGCACCCGGGTCGCCGAAGCTGCGAAGCTGCTGGCGGAGCTGCTGAAGCCATGAGCGTGAAGACCCGAAACGCTCGCAGGCGATGGCTCGCCATCGCGGCCGCGCCGCTGCTGGTCGCGGCAATCCTTTATGGCATCGGCAGCGGTTCCGTATCGATCTCGGTCGCCGAGATATGGCATACCTTGTTCGGTACGGGGGATACGGCGCATGAAACGATCATTTGGGATTTGCGCCTGCCGCGGGTGTTGGTCGGATTGCTTGTCGGCGCCTGCCTGGCCGCATCCGGTGCGCTGCTGCAAGGCGTTATGCACAACCCTTTGGCCGATCCCGGCATCGTCGGCGTGTCGGCCGGAGGAGGCGTTGCGGCGGTCGTGGCGCTTATCTTATTCCCACAGTTTGCCTACTTGTTGCCGGGCTTCGCATTCGCGGGGGCGTTGCTGTCTTCCTTGGCCATCTATTTGCTAGCCTGGGACGGCAGCAGCTCGCCCGTGAAGATCGTGCTGGCGGGCATCGCGGTGAACGCGCTGCTCGGAGGCGTGATGAACGGCATCATGGTGCTGAACAGCGACCGGATCCAAAGCGTGCTGCCGTGGCTGGCAGGGGGGCTAAGCGGCAGAAGCTGGCCGCATCTGCAATTCATGCTGCCGTATGCGGCGATCGGACTACTGCTAGCGCCGTTCGCGGCAAAGACAACGAATGTGCTGATGCTGGGCGATCAGTCGGCTTCCTCGCTTGGCCAGCACGTGGAGCGCCAACGGTTTCTGATCGTCGCGCTAGCGTCCTTGCTTGCAGGAACGGCGGTCAGCGTAGCGGGCCTGGTAGGCTTCGTCGGTTTGATCGTGCCGCATGCCGTACGGCTGCTGATCGGGGAGGATTACCGCTATTTGCTCCCCTATTCGATCGTTGGCGGAGCCGCGCTAATGGTCGTCGCCGATACGGCGGCACGGAGCTGGTTCGATCCGCTCGAGCTGCCGGCCGGCATTTTGTTAGCGTGTCTGGGGGCGCCGTTTTTCCTAGTGCTGCTGAAGAGAAGGAGGCTGATCCGATAGATGGCTCATGCCAATACCACAAACCAGGGAGGAATCGACAATGGTAATTGTCACGAACGTATCGCAAATAACGAAGGGCAGCGGAGTGAAGCTGATCGAACGTTTCAACCGAGTAGGGAAAGTAGAGGGGATGAAAGGGTTTCTGGGCCTGGAGGTCATGCTGACTGAAAACACGAAGGAGTACGATGAGGTGACGGTCAGCACCCGCTGGGAGAGCAAGGAGGACTTCCAGGCTTGGACGCGCAGCGAAGCGTTCCGCGAATCCCATTCCCACCGGGAAACGCCGGAATACATCATTTCGAACAAAATCGCATTCTACGATGTCAAAATCGTTCGCCATCCGCTGCCTGAAGCCGAAGCACAAAGCGTATAAGGAAATTCCACGGGCTTTCGAGAGCCGGCTATCGGCTCTTGAAGCCCTTTTCCATGCAGGAAAGGCAGTTCGTTGGAAAAAAAGATTGACATCAAAAAGAAAATACTGGTAGGATACTGATGATAATAATTATCATTATCATATATAAGCGCGGATCGAAAGGATGGCATGGCATGAACATGAGAATAGGCGGCTTGATCGCCGCTTTGTGGATATGGATGATCGCATGGCCTGGAAGCGCGGAGGCGGCGGGGGAGCTCGCGGACGGAACGTATACCGCCGATTATTTGATCCTGAAGGCCGAGAACGACTCCGTCTCCATGGCGAACGACTATTGGGAGAAGCCGGCCACGGTTACGGTGAAGGGCGGCAAAGCCACGGTACGCGTCACGATCAACCACAGCTACTGGGTCACACAATTCAAGGTGCCGGGCGGCGGCGGGTACGTGGATACGAAAGTCATCAGCTCGAACAAAAAGGCGGATACCCGCCTGGTGGAGTTCGCAGCGGATATTACGAAGCCGATCGAGTCCAAAATTCACGTCACGGTCGAAGAGATCGACTACGACCACGACTATACGATACGATTCGTCTTCGATCCGGACAGCTTCAAGCTGGTGAAAGGGGCTGCGGCTACGACGAAGCCGACTGCCGCGCCTACACAGAAACCGACGAATGAATCGGCGTCGGCCGAGAATCCTAGCGCGAAGCCGGCGGAGACGACCAAGCCTTCGGCCGATGCGGCGGTGACCGAGAGGCCCGCAGCGTCCGTAGAAGCAGGAAGCGAGTCATCCGGAGGCGGCGCGGCAACGTCGAAACCTGCCGCGAACGGCGAAGCGGCGCCTCAGCCATCGGCGGCAAGCGCCGAGCCTTCCGCTTCGGCGACGGTCGGTCAAGCCGAGGAAGAAGCGAACGGCGATAGCGAAAGCAAGACGGGGGAGCATTCGGATGCAGGAGCGGTCGAATCCGGCTTTGGCGACGGCTCGGGCGGCGCCCAGCTCGCCGGCGCTTCCGGCCAAGCCGGCGAGGCGGCGGCAAGCGAAGGCGAGGCAGCGCCCGCATTGGCGGCCGGCGATACGGCCGAAATGCCGGCGGATAGCGGTAAGGGCAGCGGATTCGTATGGTGGACGCCGCTCGCCGCGCTGCTCATTCTAGCGATTGGCGGCGTTTATATCTGGAGAAGGAGAGCCGGCTAATCACGACGGACGGCCGGCTGCATGGGAGGATAGGGACGATGTGGAGAGGAAGCGTCAAGCTAGCGGTAGGGCTTGCGTTTGCCATGCTTGTTCTGACAGGCTGCGGCGATACGCCTGCCCCGGCGAATATGCAAGCGCCGTCTGAAACGGTCGGCACGAGCGGCGCGGAAAGCTCGGCTGGCATAAGCGGCGATGAAGCTGGAAAAGAGCCGTCCGCGGAGGAGACGGAGCGCCGCATCGTGTCGACGACGGTGGCCATAACGCAAATTATGGATAGGCTCGAGATCGATCTGGTCGGCATTCCGAAGAGCGTGAAGACGCTGCCGGAACGGTATGACAAGGTGACGAAGGTCGGCAATCCGATGAGCCCCGATATGGAGCTGGTCAAGTCGTTGAAACCGACCGAAGTGCTGTCCGTGACGACGCTCCAATACGATCTGGAACCCGTGTTCGAAAATGCGGGGATCGAGGCGACCTTCCTCGATTTGACCAGCTTGGAGAAGATGCAGGCGGAAATCGTGAAGCTCGGCGAGAAATACGGCAAGCAAAAGAAAGCGGCCGCGATCGTGAACGAATACGATGCGACGCTGGAACACATTCGCGAAGCTGCCGAAGGGAAGGAGAAGCCGACGGTGCTTATTTTGCTTGGCGTTCCCGGCAGCTATCTGGTCGCCACCGAACTCTCCTATATCGGGGATTTGGTGAGGCTGCTTGGCGGCATCAACATCGTGCAAGGCGAGAAGGTCGAGTTCCTCGCGTCGAACACGGAATATTTGCAGCAGGCGAACCCGGACGTCATCCTGCGCGCCGCGCACGGGATGCCGGAGGAAGTGGTCAAGATGTTCGACGAGGAGTTCAAGAAAAACGATATATGGCATCATTTCGATGCCGTGCAGGCGGGACGTGTCTACGACCTGGAAGAGAAGCTGTTCGGAACGACGAGCAATCTTGCCGTAGGGGAAGCGCTTGAAGCTTTGCTGCCCATGCTCTATCCGAATCAGCCATAAAGGATTGTGAACGATGACGAAGACAAAAGCGTACGGAATACTCCTCGTGACCGCAGCGCTGCTCGCGGCCCTCGCCTTGTTCTCCGCGATGACGGGAAGCATCAAGGTTTCGTTAGGGGAACTCGCGAACGGACTCATTAACGGCATGAACGAACAAGTTGATATCATTAAAGATTTGAGATTCCCGCGCATTCTGGTCTCGATGCTGTCCGGTGCGGCGTTAGCCGTGTCTGGGGCGCTCCTGCAGGCCGTCATGAAAAACGCGCTCGCCGAGCCCGGCATTATCGGGATTTCATCCGGAGCGGGACTCGTGTCCATCGCGGTCGTGACCGTATTCCCGATGCTCTACTTCTGGTCGCCGCTGTTCTCGGTGCTGGGCGGGGCGTTGGCATGTTACCTGGTCTATTCGATTTCTTGGCGAACGCAGCTGAATCCGCTTCGGCTAATTCTGGTCGGCATTGCCATTAACGCGACGTTCACCGGGCTCGGGCAATCGTTTAATTATCGCGGGAGCTACGCGGTGACGAGCGTAAATCAGGCTATTTCATCGATTTTTACCATGAAGACGTGGGAGGATGTCCATATTCTCGGCATTTTCGGCGGGATCGGCTTGCTCTTGGCGCTTACGCTCGGAGCCTGGTGCAATATGCTGGGCTTCCAAGACGAGACAGCTCGTAATCTCGGCCTGAGGGTCGTGCGGGTCAGGCTGCTCATCTCGGCGGTGGCCGTGCTGCTGGCGTCGGTTGCGACCGCGGTCGGCGGGCTTATCATGTTCGTCGGCTTGCTGGTACCCCATATCGGCCGAATGCTTATCGGCTCGAACTATAAGCTGCTTATTCCCTTCTCCGCATTGGGCGGCGCGCTTCTTATCCTGGCGGCGGACACGATCGGTAGAACGGTGCTCGCGCCGGCGGAAATTCCCGCGTCGATCATCATGGCGGTCATTGGGGGGCCGTTCCTCATTCTGATGTTGAAACGAAGCGATAAGTTCTACAAATAAAAGCGGTTGGCAGCGGGAACGGGAGGCGAGAGAGAAAACAATGAAACAATTGCTCATTACCGACGACGATTCCAACACCCGCACGTTGCTTGGCCATTACATGACCCGAGAAGGCTTCCGCGTATTGGAGGCGCAGAACGGACGTGAAGCGATGGCGGTGCTCGAGAAGCAGCCGGTCGATCTGGCGATCTTGGACGTCATGATGCCGGAAGTGGACGGATTGACTTTATGCGAATTCACCCGCAGAAATTACGACATTCCGATCATCCTGCTAACGGCCCGCGACCAGCTCAGCGACAAGGAGCAGGGGTATTTGAGCGGGACGGACGATTACGTGACGAAGCCGTTCGACTTGCCGGAGATCTTGTACCGGGTGAAGGCGTTGTTCCGTCGCTACTCCCTCGCCTCCAGCGACAAGATCAGGCTGAATCGGCTCGTCATCGACCGGAAGAATTACGAGATCGTCGACGGCGAAGAGGTGCTGCTTCTGCCGCTCAAGGAATTCGAGCTGCTTGCCCAGCTGGCGGAATATCCGGGGCGGGTATTCTCCAGAGACGAACTGATCCGCATGATCTGGGGCACGGACTACAACGGGGACGAAAGAACGGTGGACGTTCATATCAAAAGGCTGCGCAAAAGGTTCCCGGAGAGCGAGCGCGGCTTCGCGATCCATACGATTCGAGGGATCGGGTACAAGCTAGAGGTACCCACTACATGAGATCGCTGTACGTCCGCGTCCTGCTCGTGACCGTGTACTCCATCGCCATAAGCAGCTTCCTCGGGTATTACGTTGCGACAGCTTATTATCATGGATCCCAGAAGCCGGGCAACGATGCCAAGCTCATGCGTACGGCAGAGCAAATCCGCGATCATATCGAACAATATCCCGAGGCGATGGGCGATTATTTGTTCAGCACGGCTCAGCTCGGGTATCGAATCTATGTGTACGACGAAGAGGGCAACGATATTTATTTCGGCAGGCCGTTCGCGAAGAACGATCTGAGCGAGGATGCGAAGCGTCGGGTGCTTCGCGGAGAGGCGTACCACGGCGTCGCCGATTATCCGAACAAGGCGTTCGAGACCGGCTACTTCGATAATGCCCTCAGCAATACGGTAGGCGTATCCGTCTCGGCCGAAGCCGAAGGGTACGCCTTATTCCTGCGGCAAGACAGCCGGTTCCAGTTCGACGAGCTGCGGATGTTTTTCCTGGTTATGTTCGCGCTTACCGTACTGTTCAGCATACCGTATTTCCTGCTTAGTGCGCGTTATTTGGTTCAGCCCATTATCCGGCTGACGGAAGCGACCAAGAAAGTGGCGCAAGGACAATACAACTTCCGGATTCCGATGAAGCGCAAGGATGAGATCGGTCAGTTGGCCAACCATTTTCAGAAAATGAGCCTGGAGCTCGAGCGATCGGACCGGACGAAAAAAGAGTTCGTCGCGAACGTTTCCCACGAAATACAGTCGCCGCTCGCTTCCATCCAAGGATATGCGGATTCGCTTATCCGGGAAGACGCGGATCCCGAGCAAATTCGTTATTACGCCTCGATCATCGGTCAGGAAACGCGTCATCTTGCGGCGCTCAGCAGACAACTATTGCTTCTCTCGACGCTGGATCATTCCGGCTATACGCCGGGCAAGCAGTCCTTCCTGCTTCAGCCCCAGCTCCGCCAGGCGCTGCAGCTTCTGGAATGGCAGCTGGCCGAAAAGGAAGTGGCCGTCCGAATGCTCATTCCGGGGAAGCTTATGATTTACGGCGACGAAGTGCTGCTCATGCAAGTATGGTCGAATCTGCTTTCCAACGCGGTGAAACATATTCCCGCCGGCCGATCGATTCATGTACAGGCCGCGCAGGAAGAAGGGACATGCGTCGTCACGATCGCCGATACGGGACATGGCATCCCGGAGGAGCAGTTGCCTTACATCTATGACCGATTCTATCGCGGAGACAGCGCGAGAGACCGCCGGTCCGGCAGCACGGGACTCGGGCTGTCGATCGTGCAGAAGATCGTGCATTTGCACGGCGGCACGATCGAGGCGGAGAGCCGGCCGGGAGAGGGGACGACTTTTGCGGTGCGAATTCCGGACGAGACCGTTCGTTGAAGGGGTTCGATGATGCGGTTCGTTGATGATCGCTGCACATGTTGCTATAATGCCTACAAGAGTTGGCCGCTACGCTAGATGCGGCGATAGGGGAGGCAGGAGCATGTTGCGCAAATCATTATGGATCGACGGGCAATGGCGTGAGCCGGCTCACTACGTACAGCTGAGATCCCCGCATTCGAATGAGATGATCGCAGAAGTGCCGGCCGCTACGATCGAGGAAACTAACGATGCGATCGCGTCGGCATATGGGGCGCGTTCGCTTATGCGCGCGATGCCCGCTCATGAACGGGCGGCAATCTTGGAGCGTGTAGCCGCATTGCTGCATGGGCGCAGGGAAGAGGCGGCGAGGCTCATCGCGCTGGAAGCGGCGAAACCGCTCAAATACGCGCGGGCCGAAGTCGATCGGACCGTTCAAACCTACAAGTTCGCCGCGGAGGAGGCGAAGCGGCTATACGGCGAGACGATCCCGCTCGACGCGGCGCCGGGCGGCGAAGGCAGGCTGGCTTATACCGTCCGTGAACCGCTTGGCGTAATCGGCGCGATCACGCCGTTCAACTTCCCGATGAATCTCGTGGCGCATAAGGTAGGGCCGGCCGTCGCGGCAGGCAATACGGTCGTGCTGAAGCCGGCGGGTCAGACGCCGCTCTCCGCTTTTATGATCGCGGAGCTGTTCCATGAAGGGGGTCTTCCGCCCGGCGCGCTGAACGTGGTGACGGGAGCGGGAAGCATCGTCGGCGGAGGCATCGTGGAAGACGACCGCATCTCGATGGTGACGTTCACGGGCAGCCCGGAGGTCGGGAAAAGCCGGCGGGAGAGGGCCGGCCTAAAAAGAGTGACGCTCGAGCTAGGCTCCAATGCGGCGCTGATCGTCGACCGGGACGTGGAGCTGGAGAGGATCATTCCGCGCTGCGTCACGGGAGCGTTCTCGAATCAAGGCCAGGTATGCATCTCGCTGCAACGGATTTATGTGCATGAGGCCATATTCGATGACTTCGTGCGCCGATTCTGCCATGCCGCCGAACAATTGAAGGTTGGCGATCCGCTTGAACCGGATACCGACGTGTCCGCCATGATTGCGGTCTCCGAGACGGAGCGGGCATTAGCGTGGGTGCGGGAAGCGGCGGAAGGCGGCGCGAAGATCGTGACGGGAGGCAAGCTGAGCGGCGGCGCGCTTGCGCCGACGGTGCTGACCGACGCGGCTGCCCATATGAAGGTAAGCTGCATGGAGCTGTTCGCGCCGGTCGCGATGATCGGCAAGGTAAGTGGCTTGGAGGAGGCCATTGCGCTTGTGAACGATTCCAAATACGGGCTGCAGGCCGGCATTTATACGAACGACATTGGCAAAGCGCTTCAAGCGGCCGACGAGCTGCATGTCGGCGGCGTCATGATAAACGATATCCCGACCTTCCGCGTCGACCACATGCCTTATGGCGGAGTGAAGGAAAGCGGCACGGGCCGCGAAGGCGTAAAATACGCCGTGCAGGAGATGACGGAGCTTAAGCTGGTCGTCGTGAACCGAAGCATTTAAGGACAGGCCGGAAGGCGGGCCGCCATCACGCTCCGGGATCAAAAAACCGCGGCAAGAACGAACAGGCACGGGTATAAATAAAGCCGGAGCGCACCAAGCTAGAGGATATGGGGCGCTTCGGCTTTTTAAGTGCGGACTTCCAGTTATAACGGAGCTGGATTTGACGCCAAATCGAAATCGTCAGAAAATTTAAACTTTCCATCTTGACCCCCGGAATATTTTGAGTATAATGTAGTTAAAGTCAAAGAAAGTCAAAGTCAACAAGAGCTGCAACCTCGCTTGGGGTTTCCAGGCATTATGGCTTTCTGAAGGCGATACTCAGGGAGGTTGGTGATTTGCGTAACATTTCCGATCTCATTGAACAGTACCTCAAGCAAATGCTGGACGGCAGCGAAGAAGGCGCGGTGGAGATTCAGCGCAACGACTTGGCCGACCGCTTCTCCTGCGTTCCTTCCCAGATTAACTACGTGATCAGCACGAGGTTTACGCTGGAGAAGGGCTATATGGTCGAGAGCAAGCGGGGCGGGGGCGGATATATCCGCATTCAGCGCGTCGATCTTCCTGCATTGAAGACCCTTCAGTACCATATCGAGCGGACGGTAGGCAACAGCGTCGATCAAAGCGCCGCGGAAGGGCTGATCTATCAGCTTCAGGAAGCGGGCATGATTACGGCGCGCGAGTCCAATCTGCTGAGGGCGGCGATCCACCGGGATACGATCGCGCTCATGCTGCCGCTTCGGGACGAGATGCGCGCTAGGCTTTTGCGGTCCATGCTCATCTCGCTGCTCGTCAAATAGGGAATAGTGGAAGGAGGGACTGTGGCTTGTATTGCCAAGAATGCGGCAAGAAGCCGGCAACGCTTCATTTTACGAAAATCTTGAATGGCGAGAAGACGGAGTTCCACATCTGCGAAAGCTGCGCCCGAGAGCGGGGCGAGAGCATTCCGGGTTCTCCGAACAGCTTCTCCATCCACAGCCTGTTATCCGGCCTGCTGGACTTTAATGCCATAGGAAATTCCGCTTCGGCGCTGAACAATGCGCCTCAGCAGCCCGTGCGCTGCGAAGAATGCGGCTTGACGTACACGCAATTCAGCAAGATCGGCCGGTTCGGCTGCAGCTCCTGCTACCAAGCATTCGAAGGTAGGCTTGATCCGCTTCTGAAGCGCGTGCATAGCAGCACCATGCACAGCGGCAAAATTCCGAAACGTTCCGGCGGGCGAATCCAGTGCAGGAGAGAAATCGAACGATTGCGCAGAGACTTGCATACCCATATCGAACAAGAGGAATTCGAAAGCGCGGCCAAGCTTCGCGACGAAATCCGCGAACTCGAGCGCAAAATAGCGGAGCTATAAGAAATGGAAGTTCAAAACATTCGGTTGTCAGTACCGAGAAGGTTGAACGAAGACGAGGCACGAGTATCGGAGCGTAGCAGAGCTACGTGAGAAACGGAGGGACCGTCTGAGTTCAAGATTCGAAGTCGAATAAACATCTTGAGTAAGCATCGTAATGGCAAGCGGAGGTTTTGAATCTCCTCTTGAGGAAAGGAGTGATGGTGGTGTCAAAACATCGTTTCTCACAAGATGCGCTGAGCGATTGGATGAGGGGTCTCGGTCCAGATTCCGACGTCGTCATCAGCAGCCGTGTGCGGGTGGCCCGCAATTTGCGGCATCAGCCGTTCCCGATGCTGGCGACAGGCGCGCAAGCGACGGAAGTGCTGGATCAGCTTGCCGATGTGAGCAAGTCGGGGAAGCTGGACGAGATCGGATCATTCGAGACCATCCTCCTGTCCGAGCTTAGCGAGCTGGACAAACGGGTGCTGGTGGAGAAACATCTCATCAGTCCGAATCTGGCGAACGAGTCGCGAGGCGGCGCCGTCGTACTTAGCGAGAACGAAGCGGTTAGCATCATGATTAACGAAGAGGACCATTTGCGCATTCAATGTTTATATCCCGGTTTCCAAATCGGCGAAGCATGGGCATTGGCCAGCGGAATTGACGATATTTACGAAGAAGAGGCGGATTACGCGTTCGACGAGAAACGCGGGTACCTGACGACCTGTCCGACGAACGTCGGAACGGGCATCCGGGCATCAGTTATGATGCATTTGCCGGCACTCGTGTTAACGCAGCAAATCAACCGGATTTTGACGGCGGTCACGCAAGTTGGTCTGGCGGTCCGAGGCCTCTATGGGGAAGGCAGCGAAGCGCTCGGCAATCTGTTCCAAATTTCGAATCAGATTACGCTCGGCCAGTCCGAGACGGAAATCATCGATAACTTGCACGATGTCGCAAGACAAATTATCGAACATGAAAGAGCGGCGCGAAAGCGGCTCTTGGCGGATTCGAGATTGCGGACGGAAGACAGGGTGAAACGATCCTTCGGCATTCTGTCCCATGCGGTGATCATGGATTCGAAGGAAGCGGCGCAGCGCCTGTCGGACGTGCGGCTCGGCGTCGATCTGGACCTGCTGCCTGGCGTTACGCCTCAAGTGTTGAACGAGCTGCTTGTGATGACGCAGCCGGGATACCTGCAGCAAACGTTTAACGAGAAGATGAGTACCGAGCAACGCGACGTAAGGCGCGCGGAGCTCATTCGGGAGAAATTGAAGGTTGTTGAATCTGAATCCGAGATTGATCATGGGGGTGCAGGAATATGATGTTTGGAAGATTTACGGAACGTGCGCAGAAGGTGCTGGCACTTGCTCAAGAAGAAGCGGTACGCCTCGGCCATAACAATATCGGAACGGAGCATATCCTGCTCGGTTTGATCCGGGAAGGGGAAGGCATCGCGGCGAAAGCGCTGATCGGGCTCGGACTCGGTCTGGAGAAGATTCAAGACGAAGTCGAAGCGCTGATCGGACGCGGCCAAGAGCAGCCGAACAATATCGCATATACGCCACGGGCGAAAAAGGTCATCGAGCTGTCGATGGACGAAGCCCGGAAGCTCGGCCATACTTACGTCGGCACGGAGCATATCCTGCTTGGCCTGATCCGTGAAGGGGAAGGCGTGGCGGCACGCGTCTTGAACAACCTTGGCATCAGCCTGAACAAGGCGCGCCAGCAAGTGCTGCAGCTGCTGGGCAGCAGCGAAGCAGTGTCGAGCAACCACGGCACGCAGACGAACGTAAGCACGCCGACGCTGGACGGTCTCGCCAGGGACTTGACGGCTTACGCGAAGGAAGGGAACCTGGATCCGGTTATCGGCCGGAGCAAAGAAATCGAGCGCGTCATTCAAGTGCTCAGCCGCCGAACCAAAAACAATCCGGTGCTCATCGGGGAACCGGGCGTCGGCAAAACGGCGATCGCGGAAGGGCTCGCGCAAAAAATTATCGCGAACGAAATTCCGGAGACGCTTCGCGACAAACGCGTTATGACGCTGGATATGGGATCCGTCGTGGCCGGTACGAAGTACCGCGGCGAATTCGAGGACCGGCTGAAGAAGATCATGGATGAAATCCGCCAAGCGGGCAATATCATTCTGTTCATCGACGAGCTGCACACGCTCATCGGAGCGGGCGGCGCGGAAGGCGCGATCGACGCCTCCAACATTCTGAAGCCGGCGCTTGCTCGCGGCGAGCTGCAGTGCATAGGCGCGACGACGCTGGACGAATACCGTAAGTATATCGAGAAGGATGCCGCGCTGGAGCGCCGCTTCCAACCGATTACGGTCGACCAGCCTTCCGTCGACGAAGCGATTCAAATCCTGCACGGCCTGCGCGACCGTTACGAGGCGCATCACCGCGTGAAAATTACGGACGAATCGATCGAGCAAGCGGTGAAGCTGTCTGACCGTTACATTACGGACCGCTTCCTGCCGGACAAAGCGATCGACTTGATCGACGAGGCGAGCTCCAAGGTAAGGCTGAACTCCTATACGGTACCGCCGAATCTCAAGCAATTGGAGAACCGTCTGGAAGATATCCGCAAGGAGAAGGATGCCGCGGTTCAAAGCCAAGAGTTCGAGAAAGCGGCAGCGCTCCGCGATACGGAGCAGAAGATCCGCGAAGAGCTCGACGTAACCAAGAATCAATGGAAAGAGAAACAAGGCCGCACCGATTCCGAGGTGACGCCGGAGGATATCGCGCAGGTTGTTGCAAGCTGGACCGGCATTCCGGTCAGCAAGCTGGCCGAAGAAGAAACCGAGCGTCTTCTGAAAATGGAAGATATTCTGCATGACCGCGTCATCGGCCAGGAGGAAGCGGTCAAATCGGTCTCCCGCGCGATTCGTCGCGCAAGAGCGGGACTGAAGGATCCAAAACGTCCGATCGGCTCGTTCATCTTCCTTGGTCCTACCGGCGTCGGCAAAACCGAGCTGGCCCGCGCGCTCGCGGAAGCGATGTTCGGCGACGAAAACGCGGTTATCCGCATCGACATGTCGGAATACATGGAGAAACATTCGACATCCCGACTGGTCGGCGCTCCTCCGGGGTATGTCGGCTACGAAGAAGGCGGCCAACTGACCGAGAAGGTTCGCCGCAAGCCGTACTCTGTCGTCCTGCTAGACGAGATCGAGAAAGCCCATCCGGAAGTATTCAACATCCTGCTGCAAGTGCTGGAGGATGGACGACTGACCGATTCCAAAGGACGCGTCGTCGACTTCCGCAATACGCTGATCATCATGACGTCGAACGTCGGCGCGGATCAAATCAAGAAAAATTCGTCCCTCGGCTTCACGGCCGTGCAGGACGCGGGTCGCGACTTCGCCGTCATGAAGGATAAAGTCATGGCGGAGCTGAAGAAGAGCTTCCGTCCGGAGTTTCTGAACCGGATCGACGAGACGATCGTGTTCCATTCGCTCGGCGAAGAGCATATCGCCCAGATCGTCACTTTGATGTCCGACGAGCTGCGCAAACGCCTGAGAGAGCAGCAAGTCGACTTCACCTTGACGGATACGGCTAAGAGCTTCCTCGCGAAGGAAGGTTACGATCCGCAATACGGGGCACGTCCGCTGCGCCGCGCGATCCAGAAGCATATCGAGGACCGTCTTTCCGAAGACTTGCTGATGGGTCTGATCCAGAAGGGCGACTCCTTCGTCATCGACGAGAAGGACGGCACGCTCGTCGTCTCGAAGAACGTCAAGAAACCAACTGAAGCCGAGGAAGAATCGGCGGCGAAATAAAGGCGAGCAAAAGCAACGAATCGAGCAATAGAAAAAAAGCATCCTCCTGAGCGAGGATGCTTTTTTTTGCATAAATTAAACCTTCTGATTGAATAAAAACTGCTTTGTACTCGAATTTTAATCTCTTCATTTTGTCGATTTTCACTGAAAATCAATCCATTGGCAATCAAGTTGGATAGGAAGGAAATCATTCACAATTGAAGCCGATTCGACCGATAATGAATCTAACCGAAAGTCGGCATGCTAAAGCTACAATAATTTTCGTACAGGATACGCCTTTCTTGGATCGGCATATAATGGTAAACTTTGAAGACAAGTACCGTTATTGCGTGTTCAAAACGATCCGTTTTGAACAACCTCTGTTAGAAGGAGTTCGGCATGGCAAAGATAAAAACAAAGTTCGTATGCACCGAATGCGGCAACGAGTCGGCGAAGTGGCTGGGCAAGTGTCCGGGCTGCCACGCATGGAACACGATGGTGGAAGAGAAGGAAACCGTCGTAAAGACGAAAGGCGTCGGCTTATCGGGAATCCATACGAAAGAAAAACCCCAATCGATCATACATATAGAAAGCGGGCAAGAGCCGCGCATCGAAACGAGGATGGTAGAGCTTAACCGGGTGCTCGGAGGCGGCGTCGTGCCGGGTTCGCTCATTCTGGTCGGCGGAGATCCCGGCATCGGCAAGTCGACGCTTCTGCTGCAAACCTCCCATGCTTTGGCCGTCAAAGGACTCAAAGTGCTGTACATATCCGGCGAGGAATCCGTTCGCCAGACGAGACTGCGGGCGGACCGGCTGGGCGCGCTTACGGAAACGCTTTATGTACTGTGCGAGACGAATATGGAGCATATTAATGATGCGATTGAATCCATAGATCCGGATTTCCTGGTCATCGACTCCATCCAGACGGTATACGATCCAAGAGTCGAGTCTGCGCCGGGCAGCGTATCGCAGGTTCGCGAATGCACCGCGCACTTCATGCGGACGGCGAAGATCAAAGGCATCGCGACCGTGCTCGTCGGCCACGTGACGAAGGAAGGCGCGATTGCGGGTCCTCGCCTGCTTGAGCATATGGTCGACTGCGTGCTCTACTTCGAAGGAGAGCGTCACCATACATACCGGCTTCTGCGCGCGGTCAAGAACAGGTTCGGCTCGACGAACGAGATCGGCATTTTCGAAATGAACGAGGACGGCCTGCGCGAGGTATCCAATCCATCGGAGCTGTTCTTGTCCGAGCGGCCGCTCGGCGTATCCGGCTCTACCGTCGTCGCGAGCATGGAGGGCACAAGGCCCGTGCTCGTCGAGCTGCAGGCGCTCGTCGCCACGACCAACTTCCCGTCTCCGCGGCGGATGTCGACGGGCATCGATCATCACCGGATGGCGCTGATCATCGCGGTGCTGGAGAAACGCAACGGGATGTTTCTCCAGACGCAGGATGCCTACTTGAACGTAGCGGGAGGCGTCAAGCTTGATGAGCCAGCCGTAGATCTGGCGGCAGCGGTCAGTCTCGCGTCCAGCTTCAGGGATGCGCCGACGAAGCCTTACGACGTTATTTTCGGAGAAGTGGGGTTAACGGGCGAGGTTAGGGCGGTATCCAGGGCGGAGCAGCGCGTGAAGGAAGCGGAGAAGCTTGGCTTCAAGCGGGTCATCATGCCGGAGAAAAGCCTAAAGGGTTGGAAAGCGCCGGCGGGAATCGAAATCATCGGCGTGAATACGGTAGCGGAAGCGTTAAAGGCAGCGCTTGGATAGGGGGTATAGATTAGATGAAAGAACCGACGCATCAAGAAGTCATGAATCAGTTGCTGCAACTAGTGGCGCCAGGCACCCCATTTCGCGAAGGATTGGAGAACGTGCTGCGGGCGAAGACGGGCGCGCTGATCGTCGTGGGCTACAGCCCCGAGGTCATGGAAGTCGTCGATGGAGGTTTCTCCATTAATTGCGATTTCTCACCGAACTATCTCTATGAGCTGGCTAAGATGGACGGGGCCATCATCATGAGCGAGGATATGCGGCGCATTCTGTATGCGAACACGCAGCTGATTCCCAACAGCTCGATCCCGTCGATCGAGACGGGGATCCGGCACCGGACCGCGGAGCGCGTCGCGAAGCAAACCGGCAAGCTGGTCGTGTCGATCTCGCAGCGGCGCAACATAATCACCTTGTACCAAGGCAATTTGCGTTACTCGCTCAAGGATATGGGCGTCATCCTGACCAAGGCGAATCAAGCGATCCAGACGTTGGAGAAATACAAGGCCGTGCTTACCCAGTCGCTGACGAACTTGTCTGCGCTGGAGTTCGAGGAGCTTGTCACGCTCCAAGAGGTGGCGCATGTCATCCAACGGGCGGAGATGGTGCTTCGCGTCAAGCTGGAGATCAGCCGATATATTACCGAGCTTGGCACGGAAGGAAGGCTCGTCAGCATGCAGATGGATGAGCTCGTAGGAGGCGTCGAGGAAGATGCTTGGTACCTGCTCAAGGATTACGCGAAGGAAAATTCCGACGAGAAAATCCGAGAAATCCGTCTCGGCCTGAAGAAGCTGAGCTCCGACGAGCTGCTGGACGAATCGCCGATCGTACGGTTGATCGGATACCCGCATACGAATAATATGGCGGACGAATCCGTGCTACCGAGAGGTTACAGGCTGTTGAACAAGATCCCGCGTCTGCCTCTGATCATTATGAACAATTTGGTGGAACGGTTCGGGCGCCTGCCGCACATTCTAATGGCTACGATAGAAGAGCTGGACGAAGTTGACGGCATCGGCGAGGTTCGGGCGCGCGCAATCAAGGACGGACTGAAGCGGATTCAAGAGCAGATGTTCATTGACAGGCAAATCTAATTCCAATACAATGGATAGAATGTGTTCCAATTATTGATCGGCGGATAGGCGAAATTGTGGGGCATAGTAGAGAAGAGGTGGAATAGATGATCGCAAAATCGATACCGAGCCTTCTCACGGTGGGTAATTTATTTCTGGGCATTATAGCCATCATCATGGTGTTTAATGGAAAACCGGAGATGGCGGCGATGATGGTGTTGATCGCTATGCTGCTTGACGGCGTGGACGGTCGCGTCGCGCGCGCGCTGAACGCGCAGAGCGAATTCGGCAAGGAGTTGGATTCCTTATCCGACGTCATTTCGTTCGGGGTGGCGCCTGCTTTTATCATGTACGTGGTTGCATTCCAAGAGCTCAGTCCGGCCTTAGCCTGGATCGTGACTGCGCTGTTCCCGATATGCGGGGCGCTGCGCCTCGCGAGATTCAACGTCATTACAAGCTCCGTCGGCTACTTCATCGGACTTCCGATACCGGCGGCTGGCGGCGTGCTCGCTACGCTGGCTTTGTTTAAGGAAGATATTCCGGTGGGCGTTCTGCTCGCCAGCACGCTGCTGTTATCGTTCCTGATGGTCAGCACGATCCGGTACCCGAACTTCAAGAAGGTCGGCATTCCGCGTAGCGCAATCTGGGTCGTTCCGATCGTCGTTGCCGTATCCATCGCGCTGGGATTGCTATTCGAGAACCAGCTATCCAAAATCCTGTTCGTGCCGCTTCTGCTTTACGCGTTGTACGGCCTAAAAAAAAACGTTGATCGCAGACTTCCCAAGCTGCGCAAACGCCGCAAGCTGAAGGAAGAAGACGCCGAATCGGCGAAATCCGAGAAGCCTGCATAATGTCTAAAGTGGGCATGAATGAAGAAAGAGAGGGCGATCAGCCCTCTCTTTTTCGATTTTTGACACTATCGCGTAAAATAAGCTCTGTTTGCAGTTGGACATGATGTTCCGTCTCGCGATCTTCAAGCATTTCGATCAGAAGCTGCGCCGAATGAAAACCAAGCTCATATTTATGCTGATGAACAGTAGTGAGCGCGGGGCTACAATAGGCGGTCAGGTTTATATTGTCAAAGCCGATAATCGAAATATCGTCGGGCACGCTCGCTCCCGATTGCTTGACCGCGTTCAATGCGCCCAGCGCCATCAGATCGCTTGCGCAAAACAAAGCGGTCACATCGGGACGAGCTTTCAGAATAGCCATGGCTGCCTCGTAGCCGCCCTTTTCGGAAAACTGTCCGTCAAGGACAAGCGACTCGTCATAAGGAACGCCATGTTCACGCAACGCCTGTCGATAACCCGCAAGCCTCAACAAGCTTACATCAGCCTGTATATGACCGTTAATCATCGCGATATGGCGATGGCCGGATAAGATCAAATGGCTCACAGCGGAATATGCGCCG
Source organism: Paenibacillus sp. LHD-117 (assembly GCF_030929555.1). Taxonomy (GTDB): domain Bacteria; phylum Bacillota; class Bacilli; order Paenibacillales; family Paenibacillaceae; genus Pristimantibacillus. The sequence goes on from NZ_JAVFVT010000031.1 coordinate 23,696, forward strand.
GCTGTATTGTCTGAAGTTACGTACCCTACGTTTGTCCCCTCCAGGGCAATATCAATCAGCACACAAGGAATATCCGACGATACGATCTCTTTCAGATAGGGATCGTCGAGACGTATCCCCATAATAATAACGCCGTCGACGCCTCTTTCCTGGCATAAGGTTTTGTACGATTTGAGCTTCTGTTTCTGAGGCGTTGTGCTGAACAGGACCAGATCGTAATCCAGTTCGCCCGCCCTGTCGTTAATGCCGCAAAGCACTTCGTATGCGATGTTGTCCTTGGAGCTGTCACGGGTTACGTTGGACAGCAGCAAGCCAAGCGTTTTTGTTTTTTTGGATATTAACGACCGAGCGGCCATATTCGGGCTATAGCCGAGCTGCTTCGCTATCGATTCGATCTTCCGACGCGTGTCTTCGTTGACGTCGAAATATCCGTTCAAGGCGCGAGATACGGTTGTGACGGACACTTGCGCAGCTTTGGCGATATCTTTAATCGTGACCATTAAAACGCTCCACCAATCCGAAAATTTATTTTTTTATTGGGTCTTGTAAATGCTTTCATGATGATCTATAATTCGATTATACCGCATCCGAAACGTTTTGGAAAGTTTGAGAATGCAGTTAAAAAGGCGAAAGCCATTTTTTTTATCCAATATCCAAAACGTTTCGGATATTGGAATGAAAGGAGCATGCGTCTTGAACGATTTAGTCATCAAAGAGAACGACCTATTCCTGACGACGGATAAGGGAGGGGATATTCCGGATGGAGATACGGCGGGGAGAGGCTTGTATACGAAGGATACCCGTTTCTTAAGCCGAATGGAAGCACGGATCAATGGAAAGAAGCCGGTGCTGCTGTCTTCTTCGGCAGATGAAAATTACATTTCGACGATTCGGATGACCAATCCTCATATGGAGGAAAACGGCGAGTTGATTCTGTGGAGGGAATCGGTAGAAATCGAACGGACGCGTTTTATTTATGACGGCGCTTTGTATGAAAGCTTCAAGCTGACCAGCTATTACCCGAAAACGATCCGTTTCGACTTTTCGCTTTTGCTGGACGCGGACTTTGCCGATATGTTCGTCGTCAGAGGCTTCCAGCATGGAGAGCTCGGAGCCAAGACGGGAGTACGAAGCTACCCTCAAAAAAGGATCATAGGCTATATTGGAGCGGACAATGTGCGACGGGAAACGATGATCCAGTGGGATTGTCCCGAGAGCAGGGTGGACGAAAGCGGCGAGCTTCATTTTGACCTGGAGCTCAGACATCGGGAGGAAGCGATTATCCGATTTTTCATCGCCCCGTGCATTGACGGGAACGAGCCGGTTAAGCACGAGACGGACTATGCCATGGGGAAACTGCGGGCATCCTATGAGGAATGGAACCAAGCATCGACGGCGGTTCGCAGCGACAATGAGCTGTTCAACCGGCTGTATCATCGCAGTGTGCAGGATCTGAGGGTACTGCTGACCGACCTTGGTTATGGGAGCTTCCCTGTAGCCGGTCTTCCCTGGTTCTCGGTGCCGTTCGGCCGAGACAGCCTGATCGCCGCATTGCAAATGCTATCTCTTAATCCCGGTATCGCGAAGGGTACGCTGTTGACGATGGCCGCCTATCAGGGTAAGCGTGTGGATGAATGGCGCGATGAGCAGCCTGGCAAAGTGATGCATGAAATCCGGTACGGCGAGCTTGCGGGCACGAATCAGGTGCCATTCACCCCCTATTACGGCACGATTGATGCTACGCCTCTGTTCCTGCTTCTGGCTGTGGAATATTATGCCTGGACAGGGGACGGCGATTTGATCGTCAGCCTAATGCCTCGTTTGGACGCGGCTCTGAATTGGGTGCGGGAGTATGGCGATCTGGACGGCGACTTCTTTGTGGAATATTATCAGCAATCTTCCAAAGGCATCGCCAATCAAGGCTGGAAGGATTCGGCCGATTCTATCGTTCATCGGGGAGGCGACTATGCCGAGGCGCCAATCGCCTTGGTTGAGGTGCAAGGATATGTGTATCAGGCGTTGACGAAGCTTGCGCCAATCTACAACAGGCTGGGGCGCGCGTCGGAGGCGCTTCAGATGGAGCAATATGCCGAAATACTGCGAGACCGGTTTGAAGACAGCTTCTGGATGGAGGATGAACAGTATTATGCCATCGCGCTCGACAAGGACAAGAAGATGGTACAATCGGTCACATCGAACGCGGGTCATATTCTGATGTCCGGAATCGCGTCGCCCGAGCGCGCCGCGGCTGTCGCAAGACGTCTCGTTGCGCCGGATATGTTCAGCGGATACGGCATTCGCACGATGAGCGCAAACGCTTCCGGTTATAACCCGATGAGCTACCATGACGGCAGCATCTGGCCGCATGACAATTCCTTGTCTCTGCTTGGATTAAGCCAATCCGGATTTATTGAGGAAGCGCTTTCGGTTATACAAGGGCTGTTGGCCGCCGCGGAGAAGTTCGAATATTACAGACTGCCGGAACTGTTCTGTGGTTATGACAGCGCGTTGCGTTCTCCTGTGCCTTATCCCGTCGCGTGCTCGCCGCAGGCATGGGCTGCGGGTACTCCGCTTGTATTCATACAGACACTTCTGGGCCTTCGACCGGATGCACTGTCCGGGAGCATTGCGCTTAGACCGTCGCTGCCGGACGGAATGAACCTTCTTGAAGTAACAGGACTTCAAATTGGAGGCGGAAGATTAAGCGTCCGCATAACAAGAAACGATGCATCTGATTTGAAGCTTGAGATCTTGTCCAACACAACGGGCTTTAAGTTGATTGTACCCTAGGCTTCACATTTTCTTTATCCATAGAGCAAAGAAAAATTTAGGGAGGTTGAATGAAAGATGCGACAAAAAAGCACGATGATTTTGGTTTTGTTAATGGCGATTGTATTGGTGCTGTCTGCTTGCAGCGGAGGTCAGAAAGGCAACTCGGGCGGTGACTCTGGAAATGCGAATGAAGGAACGGCCAATACGGGCAACGCGAATTCGGGGGAAGGAAAAAGCGGCGAGCAGGTAACCGTTACATTGGCAGGTTGGGGCGCGAGTCCCGAGGAGCAGGAGCTTCTAAGCCAAACGCTGCGTGAATTCGAAGAAAAATATCCAAATATTAAAGTCAAACATGAAGTAATAGCCGACCAGTACATGGACGTAATCAAGACGCGCCTGATCGGCGGAGAAGGTCCCGACGTTTTTTACCTTGACGCTTTTGAAGCTCCCGCGCTGATGGAGCTTAACGTGCTGGAGCCGCTTGACGGTTATGTAACGGCCGATTTCGACGTTGCGGATTTTGAGCAGCCTATGGTGGATGCGTTTAAGCTTAACGGCGCAACCTACGGATTTCCGAAAGATTTTTCGACGCTGGCTATGTTTTACAATAAAAAAGACTTTGCCGAGGCGGGCATTGCGTCGCCGCCGACGACTTGGGAAGAGCTGGAGGCAGCGGCGGCTAAGCTTACGAAAAAAGAAGGCGACAAAGTGGTTCGTTACGGCTTCGGCGTTGCGCCTGAGCTTGCCCGCCAAATGTTCATCGTTCAAGCTTACGGCGGTCAGGTGTCGGACGGCGAAGGAAAAGCGGCGTTTGCGTCGCCGGAAGCGCTGCAAGGCTTGCAACGCGTCGTAGATATGCATTTAAAAGCACAAACCTCCGGAGAGCCTAAAGATGTGGGAGCCGGCTGGGGCGGCGAGATGTTCGGCCAAGGCAAGGCGTCGATCGTTTTTGAAGGCAACTGGGCGATACCGTTCATCGACGGCACTTATCCAGATTTGGATTACGGCACGGCCGAGATTCCGACGATGAACGGCAAAAAAGGCACGATGGCGTTTACGGTTGCTTACGTCATGAATAAACAAGCCAAAAATAAAGAAGCCGCATGGCAATTGATCTCTTATTTGACAGGCAAGGAAGGGATGAAAACCTGGACGAGCAAAGGCTTTGCGCTTCCAACACGCAAATCGGTGGCGGCGGAGCTGGGCTTTGACAAGGATGAATTCCGCGGTGCTTTAGTAGCGGGCGCTTCGTATGCGACGCCTTGGCAGGCGGGAGCCACTTTGCCTACGATTATGAACAACTTCAACAATCAGTTTATCGATGCTTATATGGGCAATTCCTCGCTGGAAGACGCGATGCGAAAAGCGCAGGACACCGCGAATAAAGAAATTGAAGCGGCGAAGTAAGAGACGAAGAGGGAGGGGAGAGAGCTCTCCCCCCTCTTCCTTTTCTCTGTCGGGAAAGGAGAGGTGAAGCATGAATCGGGTTTCGCCGTGGAAGAGGAAGCTGAGAAACAATGTGACGGGCTACTTGTTTTTGCTTCCTACTATTTTGGTGCTGGGCACTTTTTTGTTTTTGCCGGTATTTTATTCGCTTTATTTATCCGGCCATCGAGTAAGCCTGCTTGGCGAGGTCAGCTACAATTGGGTCGGTATAAAAAATTTCGTTCGTCTTACGGGCGACGAACGCGCTTGGATCGCAGTCAAGAACACAGCGGAGTTCGCGCTGTTCGTCGTGCCGTTGCAGACGGCGTTCGCCATTCTGCTGGCTGTTATTTTGAACGCCAAGCTTCGATTCAAAAACTTTTTCCGGGTCGTATTTTTTATGCCCACCGTAACTTCTTCTGCGGTTTTATCGCTTATATTCATGTGGATTTACAATTCAAACGGGCTGTTGAACCGGATGCTGGAGCTGCTTGGCCTTCAGGGCTATAACTGGCTTGGCGATCCCGCGGTTGCCATGAAAGCGATCATGATCATGAATATCTGGTCGACGGCTCCGTTTTTTATGGTCGTATTTCTGGCGGCGCTTCAGGACATACCGGACTCCCTGTACGAATCGGCGATGCTGGACGGTGCGGGGGCGTGGCGGAGGTTCTTCTCGATTACTTTGCCGCTGATTAAGCCATCCATATTTTTTGCGGTGGTAATGGGCATTATCGGGACATTCCAGCTATTTGACCAATCCTATATATTCTCGGCCGGTTCAGGCGGACCGAACAATTCCACCTTGACCGTAGCGCTGCTGATTTATCAGTATGCATTTAAAAATCTGGATTTCGGATACGCTTCGGCTCTTGCGGTTATGCTGGCGGCGATCATTCTGATTGCTACGCTGATTCAAAGGAAGCTGTTTAAAGAAGAGAAGCTGAATTAGGGAGGGATAAGAGATGGTCATCAAACAAATCGGATGGGGCAGAGCTTTGCTTTATATTTTGCTATTCTCCTACGGCATTGTAACGCTAACTCCCTTCTTATGGGCGCTGTCGTCTTCATTTAAACCGTTAAGCGAAATTGTATCAGGGAGCATTAACTTCATTCCGCGGAGCTTTACGCTGCAGAACTATTACGACATCTTTGTCAGAGAGCCGTTATTCTTGAGATGGATGTTTAACAGCGTATTTATTGCGATCGTCTCGACAATATGCAACGTTCTGTTCAATTCGATGGCGGGATACGCTCTGGCGCGAATCGACTTTGCCGGCAGCAAATTTATGTTTATTCTCATTCTAGCGGTGCAGATGATACCAGGCCAATTGACGATTGTTCCCACCTATTTGATTATGCAGCATTTGGGACTGTTGAACAGTTATGCCGCATTGACTTTGCCGATGATGGCTAACGCAACGTTTATATTTATGATGCGCCAGTTTTTTCTGAGCTTCCCCAAAGAATTGGAAGAGGCGGCTTCAATGGACGGATTGACGAGATTCGGCACCTTTTTCAAAATAGCCCTGCCGCTAGCCGTTCCCGCGATGGCCGCGCAAACGATCTTTGTTTTCATGGGCGCATGGAACGAGTTTTTGAAGCCGCTTATGTTCATTTCCGATAAGTCGATGTTTACGTTAACGCTTGGCTTGAATACGTTTAAGGGACAATATATCAGCTACTGGAATTACATTATGGCGGCATCTATGGTGTTTACTTTGCCGGCGCTTATGATTTACGCGTTCTTTAATCGTTTTTTTATTAAAGGCATTACATTTACAGGGAGTAAATAATAGATGCCGCTTCGAGCGGTCGGGTCGCCGTAACGGGCAATCGAGAGCTGCAAACCAAAAAAGGGTTGAGGACATAGGTCCTCAACTCTTTTTGTTGTGTATGGCAACGGTCTCTCTTGGTGAGTTTAAGTCAGGTTGAATAGGCCAAGCGTCGAGCACTTGTCATATTCGTCGGCGACTACTTGATCAAGCTGGATTTGAAGCAGATTGCATAATGCGGTCATGTAAAACAAATTGCGTCCAAGCTCGCTCTTCAGCACTTCATTGCAATGCTCGCATAATGCGCCTGACAGATGGCTTTGCAACGTTTCTTTGGCATTCTCGAGACCGAGTTCGTCCGAATATTGCTGCTTCCTCGCGTTCAGTTCGATGCAGCCGCAATCCGTTACCGCCTTCGTGACGGCACGGTTCACCGATGCGCCGGATTGGCCGAGCTTGGACATGACGTCGAGCAAGCTGCGATGCCGGAGCAGAAGCTCCGATACCTGCTGCTGGAATTGATCCAATGTTGGAGCGTTCATGGATTCCACCTCAAATCACCCGCCTTAGTAGTAGTCATCACTGACTCCATTATAATCCTCCGAAGCAGCGTTTTCCACATGCCGGAAGATGCAGTATGCAAAAACGTAGGAGAGGCGAACCGGCGTTTCGGGAATCTTTTGCAAAAAAGGAAGGAGCCACGATTAGAGGACGAAAGATTGGAACATAATTGTAATGGAGGTGAACCATTATGGTTATTAGACGAATGATACAACTTATCGGATTATTGTTCGGGGCAATGGCCGGCGGCGAGGTATACGGATGGGCGAACGGTGCGGCTGTATGGTCCAGCCCGTCCTTCGGCATGCTGCAGCAATCCGGCACTTATTACATGAATGTGGCGCTAGGGGCTGTATTTGGCGTTATTGCGGCATCCGTGCTTGCGGGACCGATCGTACGCGCTTTGCAAAAAGGCGTGGATACGATGGCGGATATGCCGCTCAGACAGTTGATGATCGGAACCGGAGGCATGCTCGCAGGGCTGCTGCTGGCGGTGATGCTGTATCCGGTCGTAGCGGATTTGGACGGGCTCGGCAGCTTGCTGCCGGCGGTCATGGCGCTCGCGCTCGGTTTCGTCGGACTGCGGATCGGCGTATTGAAGCAGGAAGAGATCGCGGCGGGTTTTGCGGCGCTGCTGGAGAAGCCGAAAGCGACTCCGGCGGAGGATGAAGCAAGAGGTTTTGAGGAACATAAAATTTTGGATACGAGCGTCATTATCGACGGCAGAATCGCGGATATTTGCAAAACGGGCTTTATCGAGGGCACGCTTGTCATTCCTGAGTTCGTGCTGGAGGAGCTCCAACATATCGCGGATTCCTCGGATCTTCTGAAGCGAAACCGCGGACGCAGGGGACTCGATATTTTGAACAAAATCCAGAAGGAGCTCGACGTCAAGGTGCTGATCTACGAAGGGGACTTCGAGGAAATCGGCGAGGTGGATAGCAAGCTGGTCAAGCTGGCGAAGGCGCTGCGCGGGAAAGTCGTCACGAACGACTTCAACCTGAACAAGGTATGCGAGCTTCAAGGCGTATCGGTGCTGAATATTAACGATCTTGCCAATGCTGTCAAGCCGGTCGTACTGCCGGGTGAGGAAATTATCGTTCAAGTGATCAAGGACGGCAAGGAGCATGGGCAGGGCGTCGCGTATCTTGACGACGGTACCATGATCGTAGTAGAGGGCGGCCGCGACTATATCGGCACGACGATGGAAGTGCTTGTGACGAGCGTGCTGCAGACGTCTGCGGGAAGAATGATCTTTGCCAAGCCGAAGCTGTTGGAAAAAGCGTTGTAACAAGGTATGATAGTATTCAAGCGCTTAGAAGGGCCTCCGGATCGTCAGAAACGATGGAGCCGTTGGAGCATTGGGCGCGCTGAATAAGATGAACCTTATTGTACATAACGCTTAAGGCAGGTAGAAGGCATGGCGGAGAAGTGGGGCGTTGTCATCGTGGCGGCTGGTCGCGGCGCGCGCATGGGAACGAAGGAGAGCAAGCAATACTTGCGGCTTGCGGACAAGCCGATTCTGGTCCATACGCTGGAGCTGTTCCAGCGGATGGACCTTATTCGCGAGATTGCGCTTGTTGTGGGCAGCGGGGATGTGAATCGTTGCGGCGACTGGGTGCGGGAATACGGATTGTCGAAGGTTGCGCATGTCCTGGAAGGCGGCGCCGAGCGACAGCATTCCGTCTTATGCGGGCTGCGCGCTTTGGAGAGCAGCGAGTGGGTCATGGTGCATGACGGAGTACGCCCGCTCGTAACCGAGGCGTCCGTCCGCGCTTGCTGCGAAGCCGCGCTGGCGAGCGGCGCATCGGTCCTCGCCGTGCCGGTGAAAGACACGATCAAGCAGGTGGACGATGCCGGCATGATCGTGGCTACGCCCGACAGGCGAAGCTTATGGGCGATCCAAACGCCGCAAGCGTTCCGAAGGGAGCTGCTGCTGGAAGCGCATGAGCGCGCGCGGGAGGAGAACTTCCTCGGGACGGACGACGCCATGGTCGTCGAGCGGCTGGGCGTGCCGGTGACGGTAGCCGAAGGAGCATACACGAATATCAAAATAACGACGCCCGAGGACTTGCCGTATGCGGAGTTTCTGCTTGCAAGGCGCGGCGCGGAAAACGGACTCGGTACGTCGGATGGGGGAGAACGGTAACATGATACGGGTAGGTCAAGGGTTCGACGTCCATCAGCTGGTGGAAGGCAGGCCTTGCATTATCGGAGGCGTCACGATTCCGTACGAGAAAGGGCTGCTCGGCCATTCCGACGCGGATGTGCTGCTCCATGCGATCAGCGACGCGATTCTAGGCGCGCTCGGGCTTGGCGATATCGGCAAGCACTTCCCGGATACGGACGAAGCTTATAAGGACGCGGACAGTGTAAAGCTGCTGGAGCGGGTATGGGAGCTCGCGAAGGAGCGCGGCTACCGGCTCGGCAATATCGATTCGACGATCATCGCGCAGCGTCCGAAGATGCTGCCGTACATTCCGCGGATGGCGGAAGTGATCGCGCGGGCGCTTGAGGCCGATATCTCGCAGGTGAACGTGAAGGCGACGACGACGGAGCAGCTCGGGTTCGCCGGACGAGGCGAGGGGATAGCGGCGCAGTCCGTCGTATGTTTGGTGGCGGAGTAGGACAAGTTGACTAATGAATTTTAATAAGATTGTTTGCGAGGAGTGGTCATCATGACAGCAGAAGTACGCGTGCGTTACGCGCCGTCGCCGACGGGCCATCTGCATATCGGCAACGCGAGAACGGCCTTATTCAACTATTTATTCGCGAGAAACCTAGGCGGCAAATTCATTATCCGGATCGAGGACACGGACGTGAAGCGCAACGTGGCCGGCGGGGAAGAGAATCAGCTGACCTACCTGAAGTGGCTCGGCATCGACTGGGACGAGAGCATCGACGTCGGCGGGGGATACGGCCCGTACCGCCAAACCGAGCGTCTGGACATTTACAAGGAATATTGGCAGGAGCTGCTTGATAAAGATCTCGCTTATCGCTGCTATTGCACGGAGGAAGAGCTGGAGCAGGAGCGCGAGGAGCAGCAAGCGCGCGGCGAGACGCCGCGTTATTCCGGCCGTCATCGCAACCTGACGGCGGAGCAGCAGGCCGGGTTCGAAGCGGAAGGCCGCGTAGCGAGCATCCGGTTCCGGGTGCCGGAAGGCCGTTCCTATACGTTCGACGATATGGTGAAGGGCTCCATCACATTCGATACGGCGGAGATGGGCGATTTCGTCATCGTGAAAAAGGATGGCATCCCGACCTACAACTTTGCGGTCGTGCTCGACGACCATCTGATGAAGATCAGCCACGTGCTGCGCGGGGAAGACCATATCTCCAATACGCCGCGTCAATTGATGATCTACGAAGCATTCGGCTGGGAGCCCCCGGTGTTCGCGCATATGACGCTGATCGTCAATGAAAACCGGAAGAAGCTGAGCAAGCGGGACGAATCGATCATTCAGTTCATCGAGCAGTACGACGGCCTCGGCTACTTGCCGGAGGCGATGTTCAACTTCATCGCGCTGCTGGGCTGGTCGCCGGAAGGCGAGCAGGAGATGTTCACGCGCGAGGAGCTGGTGAACGTGTTCAACGCCGAGCGCCTGAGCAAGAGCCCCGCCGTGTTCGACACGCAGAAGCTGAGCTGGATGAATAACGAATATATTAAGAAAGCCGATCTGGAGCGCGTCGTGGACCTGTGCCTGCCGCATCTGCAGAAGGCCGGCTGCATTCCGGATACGCTGGACGGCACGGGACGCGAATGGGTGACGGCGCTTGTCGCGCTGCACCAGGACAAGCTGCGCTGCGCGTCCGACATCGTGCCGGTGACGGAATTGTTCTTCCGCGAAGGCGTTGCCGACGAGGAGGAAGCCGCAGCGGTACTCGCGGAGGAGCAAGTGCCTGCCGTGCTGGCCGCGTTCCTCGGTCTCGTGGAAAGCGATGCCGGACCGTTCACGGCGGACGGCATCAAGGACATGATCAAGTCGGTTCAGAAGGATACGGGACATAAAGGCAAAGCGTTGTTCATGCCCATCCGCGCTGCGCTGACCGGCCAGACGCACGGTCCGGATCTCAACCAATCCATCGTGCTGCTGGGCAAGCCGAAGGTGCTCGCACGTCTGCGTGAGCGGCTGGGGTAGAACGGCATAACAAGAACTTTGCTTGCACTTTCGCCCCGTTTCGGTATACTATGACTATTATCATTTATAGTTCGTGTTCAAACTCTTATATGATGTATCGGCCATGAACAGGAGAAGTACGTTAATCTGTGGATTCGCAGAGAGGGCAACCGTCATTCGAATCCGCGGGGCAGCATGAGGATCGCTGCGCGCGGAATGGGAGACGGCTGAAAGTTGCCTAGTCCGCCGGAACGGAACATGCACCTGGGAGCCTTGCTCCGAGCTGCTGCCAAACAAGCGAGCGGATGTACGTCCGCCAGTTTGTCAGGTAAGCAGGGTAGGCGGCAACGTTATGCCTGCGTTAAAGGCTTGAAGATGAACGAAGCGCGGCTGCCCATTGGGCTATGCGACCGTTCAAGCAGAGTGGAACCGCGATTTCGACGCCTCTGCAGCATTCATGCTGCAGGGGCTTTTTGTAATTCTAAGAATTTATAAGTGATCCGCATTGTCAGTCATCAGGCCTTTCGTCGCAGATCCTTCGGGCAGGCAAGTTTTGAGGGGAGAGATCGGTATGCTTCGCCATTTTCGCTCGGACGTGCAAACGGTGTTCGAGAACGATCCTGCGGCCCGCAGCAGGTTCGAGGTTATCTTCACGTATTCCGGCGTTCACGCGATCTGGGCGCATCGGGTTGCCCATACGTTGTACCGCAGGCGCTGGTTCACGCTGGCGCGCGTCATCTCGCAAGTGAGCCGGTTCTTTACCGGCATCGAAATCCATCCCGGAGCCACGATCGGACAGCGGCTGTTCATCGATCACGGCATGGGAGTCGTCATTGGGGAAACCTGCGAGATCGGCGACGATGTCGTGATCTATCAGGGCGTTACGCTCGGCGGGACGGGCAAGGAAAAGGGCAAGCGTCATCCGACCATCGGGAATAACGTGGTTATCGGCTCGGGCGCGAAAGTATTGGGATCGTTCCAGGTGGGCGATAATTCCAATATAGGCTCCAATGCGGTCGTGCTTCGCGAGGTCCCGGATAATTGCACGGTCGTCGGCAATCCGGGGCGAGTCGTCAGGCGAAACGGGGAAAGGGTCGGCGACCGTCTCGATCATACGCAGTTGCCGGACCCGGTCATCGAGATGTTCCGCGTGATGCAGAACGAGATTAACGGTTTGAAATCCGAGCTTCACGATTTGAAGGAATTACAAGAGGAGGGCAAGAGCAAAGTATGACTGTATCCATCTATAACTCGTTGACGCGCTCGAAGGAGTCGTTCAAACCGCTGGAAGCGGGCAGGGTCAAAATGTACGTATGCGGACCTACGGTCTATGACTATATTCATATCGGCAACGCCAGGCCGGTGATTTTCTTCGACGTTGTTCGCCGCTATTTGGAAGACGCGGGGTTTGCCGTCGACTATGTCGTGAATTTCACGGACGTGGACGATAAGCTGATCCGCAAAGCGGAAGAACTCGGCGCCGAGGTGCCACAAGTGGCCGACAAGTTCATCGAAGCCTACCATGCGGATATCGAAGCGCTGGGCGTGAGGAAGGCGACGCTTAATCCGCGCGTCATGGAACATATTCCGGACATCATTGCCTTCATCCAAGGACTGGTCGACAAAGGTTATGCCTACCCGAGCGAAGGGGATGTCTACTTCCGCACTTCGAAGTTCGAGGATTACGGCAAGCTGTCGCATCAGAATATCGACGAGCTTCAATTCGGCATTCGCGTCGAGATCGGCGAGCGCAAGGAAAATCAAGGCGACTTCGTCTTGTGGAAGGGCGCCAAGCCGGGCGAGATCAAGTGGGAAAGCCCATGGGGACCGGGTCGCCCGGGCTGGCATATCGAATGCTCCGCGATGGCGCGCAAGTACCTGGGCGATACGCTCGACATCCACGGCGGCGGACATGACTTGCAGTTCCCGCATCACGAGTGCGAGGTCGCTCAGTCGGAGTCGATGACGGGCAAGCCGCTCTCGAACTACTGGATGCATAACGGCTATATCCACATCAACAACGAGAAAATGTCGAAGTCGCTCGGCAACGGCATCACGGTGAACGAAATCGTAAAACGCGTAAAACCGGAGGCGATCCGATATTTCATGCTGTCGACGCATTACCGCAGTCCGTTGAACTTCAGCGAGGATTCGGTCACGCAAGCGTCGAACAGCGTGGAGCGCATCGCGAACAGCTACGCGAACCTGAAGCATAGGCTCGCTTCCGTGGATGGCGCGGACGGGGCGGCCGATTCGGCTGTCGACGATGCGCTGGAGCGGAAGCTTGCCCGGATCGCGGAGCAATTCGCGGCTAAGATGGAGGACGACTTTAATACGCCGGATGCGATTACGGCGCTGTTCGAGCTCGTTACGGAAACCAATCAATACGTGGCTCGGCCGGAAGCGTCCACAGAGGGATTGAAGGCGCTGATTGCCTTGATGGACAGATTCGACAACATCCTTGGCCTGCTCCCTCTTCAAGCGGAGAGCGATCCGCTTGCGGAAGAGGTCGAAGCGTTGATCGCGGAACGGACGGAAGCGCGCAAAGCCAAAAATTGGGCACGCGCAGACGAAATCCGCGACCGGCTGAACGAGATGAGCATCGTGCTGGAAGATACGCCGCAAGGCATCCGGTGGCGGCGCAAATGACGGATCGCCACGAGGATCGGCAAGCGGAGCGGATGTCCGGTCATCCGGAACGGACCGGGTTGGAACAGCAGACACGGACCGGGCGTCCGGCATTCGAGGAATCGATCGCGGGAGAGGCGCCGGTTCCCAATCCGCTGGCGCTTCACGCGCCAGGGAAGAAAACGGGGCTCATCAACCCCGTCGTGCTTGCGTATATGGGAGATGCGGTGTTCGAGCTGCTCGTCAGGCAATATTTGATATCGCTGCCGAACAACAAATCGCATCATCTGCACAGCGAAGCGACGAAGCGGGTGTCGGCCAAGGCGCAGCGGCTGCAGCTGGAGCGGCTGCAGCCCCTTCTCACGGAGGAGGAGGCCGACATCGTGCGCCGCGGACGCAACACGAAATCCGGCGCCCCGCCGAAGAACGCGGATCCGGCGGATTATCGCCAAGCGACCGCGCTGGAATGCCTCTTCGGGTACTTGTACTTCGAGGGGCGGATGGAGCGGATCGGCGAGCTGATGCGGGTTGCGCTCGAAGAGCGGGAGTAGTCCGGTATTCAGGCTAAGAAAAACGAAATAGAAGCCGAAGCTGCCATCCGCGCAGCTTGCGGCATAGACAGGCAAGAGCGAAGGAGGGCTACCATGTCCGAACAGAACCATAACGAAGAAGAGATGATCGCGGGGAAACATCCCGTGCTGGAGGCGCTCCGTTCCGGACGCGAGATCAATAAGATCTGGATCGCGGAAGGATCGCAGAAGAGCATGACGCAGCCGATTACGGCGGAAGCGAAAAAACTGGGCATCGTCGTCCAGTTTGTGGACAAGCGCAAGCTGGATGCCATGGCGTCCGGCGTCGCGCACCAAGGGGTCATCGCTCAAGCCGCGGCATTCGACTATGTCGAAGTCGAGGATATTCTGAAAATCGCGGGCGACCGCGGCGAAACGCCGTTCATCCTCGTGCTCGACGAGATCGAGGATCCGCATAACCTCGGCTCTATACTACGAACGGCGGAATGTACCGGCGCGCATGGCGTAATCATTCCGAAGCGCCGTTCCGCGAGCTTGACCGCGACCGTGCTGAAGACGTCGGCGGGCGCCGCGGAGCACGTCGCCGTAGCCCGCGTGACGAACCTGGCGCAGACGATCGAGAAGCTGAAGGAAGCCGGCGTTTGGGTGGCGGGAACGGACGTATCGGCAAAGCAGGATGTGTACAAGTCGAAATTCGACATGCCGCTGGCGATTGTGATCGGCAATGAAAGCAAAGGCATGGGCAGGCTGATCAAGGAGAAATGCGATTTTCTCGTGAAGCTGCCGATGCATGGCCGATTGAATTCGCTGAACGCATCGGTAGCGGCGGGCGTGCTCATGTACGAGGTTGTTAGGCAGAGACGGGGCGTTTAACGATGAACCGGCCGAATGATGTGCTCCTTGTCGACGGCTACAACATGATAGGGGCTTGGCCGGTTCTAGAGAGGCTCAAGGAAGCGGATCTGGAAGAAGCGCGGGACAAGCTCCTGGATATGCTGGCCGATTACCAGGGGTTCTCGGGTATGTCGATCTACGTGATTTTCGACGCGCATCAGGTACCCGGGCTAGGGGCGACGTACAAGCAGCATAAGCTGACCGTCGTGTACACGAAGGAGAAGGAAACGGCCGACGAGTGCATCGAACGGCTGTGCGGCGAGCTCATGGCCAGGAGACGCAACATCTATGTCGCCACCTCGGACCTTGTCGAGCAGCACGTCGCTTTCGGCAAAGGAGCGCTTCGGTTGTCCGCGCGCGAGCTGCTCATCGACATCAACCAGAACCGCAAGCTGATCGAGCAGAACATCCGCGAGCGCGAGGAGAAGCCGATCAAGCGGAACGCGCTGGACGAGAACGTGAGCCTCGACGTGAGGAGCAAGCTCGAGCGGCTTCGCCGAGGCGAGAAATAGGTCTGTTTTTGCTGCCGTATTTAAGCCATTTATTCGGTGTCATAAAGTTACAATTTTGCTATAAATACGATAGCTTTCGGGGGCGCGTTCTGTTGACGGTGTAAGGTTACATAATGTATACTGACTCTATGTTTCTAGCTAATGAAATCTAGCGCGGTGTACGCCTTGCAGGCCGGAGGGATAGTGTGTGAGTTACGACCTCAAAGAATGGAGTACGCTCGAGTATGAGTGCAGTACGGACGAGGATATCGTAGAGGCGGTCCGTAATGGCGACAGCATGGCGCTGGAATATTTGATAAACAAATATAAAAATTTCGTGCGAGCGAAAGCGCGTTCCTACTTCCTGATCGGCGCCGACCGCGAGGATATCGTCCAGGAAGGCATGATCGGCCTCTACAAAGCGATCCGCGATTTCAAGGGCGACAAGCTGGCCAGCTTCAAAGCTTTCGCCGAATTGTGCATTACCAGGCAGATCATTACCGCGATCAAGACGGCCACGAGGCAGAAGCACATTCCCCTCAACTCCTACGTTTCGCTGGACAAGCCCATCTACGACGAGGATTCAGACCGGACGCTGCTGGACGTCATCTGCGGCACCCGCGTATCCGACCCCGAAGAGCTGATCATCAACCAGGAAGAGTTCATCGGACTCGAAGACAAGATGTCGGAGATTCTGAGCGATCTGGAACGCAAAGTGCTGATGCTGTATCTGGACGGGAGATCCTATCAGGAGATAGCGGTCGATCTGGACCGTCACGTGAAGTCGATCGACAATGCGTTGCAGCGCGTGAAGCGAAAGCTGGAGAAATATTTGGAGATCCGCGATTTCGGAGGTTTATAGCTCTTCTAAAATACAAATGGGAAATAGCCGCGTCTCTAGGGACGAACAACGGACGTTTCCGATTGGACAACGGACTGTCTTTGCCGTCTGACGTTTTTCAGGGGGTGAAGACAGTCCATTGGTTTATTAGGAGAGTTACTTGGGCCATACTGGTAGAAATCAGAGAACGATGCCAATATTTCGCAAGCCAGATGCGGACCCAATGCGTTGACACGGAATATGCCATGTGATAAAGTGTTTAGGTAGGCCTGAAAAACGAGGGTTTTTTTTCGTTTGGCCGCGGTATTGAGATTGGAATCAATAAACTTTACCATAGAGTTTCGTGATTCGTATTTTTTAGCAGTTCGGGAGGTGTAATTCAATGCGGGTAATCATCACGTTGGCATGCACAAACTGCAAACAAAGAAACTATGCGACTACCAAGAACAAGCGTAACCACCCCGACCGCATCGAGTTGAAGAAGTTTTGCAAGTTCTGTAACGAGCAGACTCCTCATCGCGAGACGAGATAGTCCATTGGAGGTGTAACCGTGACATTTTTGGCTAAACTGAAGCAGGGCTTCGGGACGACGTTTAGTTTTTTTGCCGACAGCTGGGCGGAACTGAAGAAGGTTCGCTGGCCAAGTCGTAAGGAGTTGACGAGCTATTCCATCGTCGTCTTGCTGACAGTTGTCGCTGTGACGATTTACTTCTGGCTTCTTGACATCGGAATCTCTGAATTGGTTCAACTCATTGTCTAATAAGGGACCAAAGGTGGATTTGTGATGGAAAAAAGATGGTACGTCGTGCACACTTACTCCGGCTACGAGAACAAGGTGAAAACCAATCTGGAGCGCCGGGTTGAATCGATGGGCATGGAAGACAAAATCTTCCGAGTGCTCGTTCCGATGGAGGACGAAGTGGTAGAGAAGGACGGCAAGAAGAAAACCGTCCAACGCAAGGTCTACCCTGGTTACGTTCTCGTGGAGATGGTTCAGACCGACGATTCATGGTACGTTGTTCGCAATACGCCGGGCGTAACGGGATTTGTAGGATCGACGGGATCGGGTTCCAAGCCGACTCCTCTGTTGCCTGACGAAGTGGATCAGATTCTGAAACACATGGGCATGGAAGAGCCGAAGCCGAAGATCGAGTTCGATCTGAAGGAAACCGTACGCGTCAAGGTAGGCCCTTTCGCAGACTTTGTCGGATCGGTAGAAGAAATTTTGCTGGACAAGGCGAAGCTGAAGGTTCATGTCAACATGTTTGGCAGGGAAACCCCGCTTGAGCTGGACTATACTCAAGTGGAGAAGATATAACATCCGGTTTCCGGAGCAAGCGCGCCCCGTGCGTGCATGTATATCAGGGCAAGGAGGTGTGAATCATGGCAAAAAAGGTCATCAAGATGGTCAAACTGCAAGTTCCTGCAGGTAAAGCGAATCCGGCGCCGCCAATCGGTCCAGCACTGGGTCAAGCAGGCGTTAACATCATGGCGTTCTGTAAAGAGTTCAACGCTCGTACCGCGGATCAAGCAGGTCTGATTATTCCAGTCGTGATCACGGTATTCGAGGACCGTTCCTTCACTTTCGAGACGAAGACTCCGCCGGCAGCAGTATTGCTTCGCGTGGCAGCTGGTATCGAGAAGGGTTCCGGTGAACCGAACAAGAAGAAAGTCGCTACTGTGAAACGTGACAAAGTTCGCGAAATCGCAGAATCCAAAATGCAGGACCTGAACGCAGCTTCCGTTGAGGCGGCTATGCGTATGGTTGAAGGTACTGCTCGCAGCATGGGCATCACCATCGCTGACTAATCGGCCCATCGCCCATCGGGGCGAACAAGCCGAAGATGCTTTCGAGGCATCGCGCTTGGCGAAGCTTAGGCTTCGCGAGGTGGGAGGAGCGGTCCTAGGCGGCTGTTCCGTTACAACCACATAAGGAGGACATTTACAATGGCTAAACACGGCAAGAAATATGTAGAAGCAGCTAAGCTGATCGACAGCGAAGCAACTTACGAGCCAGCAGAAGCGATCGAGCTTGTGAAGAAGGCTGCGACAGCTAAATTCGACGAATCCGTTGAAGTAGCGGTTCGCCTGGGCGTTGACCCACGTAAACAAGACCAAGCGGTGCGCGGCGTTGTCGTACTTCCGCATGGAACAGGCAAAACAAAACGCGTTCTCGTTTTCGCAAAAGGCGAAAAAGTGAAAGAAGCGGAAGCTGCTGGCGCTGACTATGTCGGCGACGCAGACATGATCAACAAAATCCAACAAGGCTGGTTCGACTTCGACGTTTGCGTAGCAACGCCGGACATGATGGCTGAAGTTGGTAAGCTCGGCCGTATCCTGGGCGGTAAAGGCCTTATGCCAAACCCGAAAGCAGGTACCGTAACGTTCGACGTTGCGAAAGCCGTTCAAGAAATCAAAGCAGGTAAGATCGAGTACCGTCTGGACAAAGCGGGTCAAATCCACGCTCCAATCGGCAAAGTATCGTTCGACGCTGAGAAGCTGAACGAGAACCTGAAAGCTCTGATCGACGCTCTGGTACGCGCTAAACCAGCTGCTGCCAAAGGCATTTACCTGAAAAACATCGCCATTTCCTCCACGATGGGCCCTGGCGCTCGCGTATCGACTGCAAGCTATCGCTAAGTCGAAGGGAAACGACTCTAACATTCGAATACGCATACCGTAGACAGTAGGTGCCCACCGGGCTTAATTTCCTACCGAGGTGTTATGATAATACGTTTATGAAGTTGCGGCTTGCCCGCATTGACTTGATAACGACATCATGGCCTTCGCATCGTCTGCGAAGGCCTTTCTCATGCACCCTAGGCGAGGGAAATCCATCGTATTCACGGCATGTATAATATTACGGGAGGTGTACGGTTTGGCTAACGCAAAGATCATCCAAGAGAAACAAGAAGCGGTTGCGGTTATCGCGTCGAAGCTTACTTCGAGCTCCAGCACGGTTATCGCTGACTATCGCGGATTGAACGTTGCGCAAGTGACTGAACTGCGTAAGCAGCTCCGCGAAGCGGGTGTTGACTTCCAAGTTCTGAAAAACTCGCTCGTTCGCCGCGCTACAGAAGGTACTGAATTGTCGTCGCTAAACGACATTCTTACAGGTCCTACGGCAGTTGCATTCAGCGGCGAAGACGCTATTGCTCCAGCTAAGATTCTGAACAACTTCGCTAAGAAAAACGATGCCTTGAAATTGAAAGGCGGCGTTGTCGAAGGTAAAGTTGTCGGCGCTGAAGAAATCAAGGCGCTTGCAGAGCTTCCTTCCCGCGAAGGTTTGCTCTCCATGCTCCTCAGCGTGCTTCAAGCTCCAGTTCGCAACTTCGCGCTTGCGGTTAAAGCGGTTGGAGAGAAACAAGAAGCTAGCGCTTAAGATTAGCTTCGTTACAAGCAAGACGGATGTCGGCCGCTACAGGCTGACATCGTAATAAGCAACAAAACAACCAAAAAAATAAACCACTTTCGGAGGTATAACCATGTCTAACGAGCAAATCTTGGAAGCCATTAAAGGTATGACTGTTCTTGAACTGAACGATCTTGTAAAAGCAATTGAAGAAGAATTCGGCGTAACTGCTGCAGCTCCAGTAGCAGTAGTAGCTGGCGGCGGCGCTGCTGAAGCTGAAGCACAAACAGAATTCGACGTTATTTTGAACAGCGCTGGCGCTTCCAAAATCAACGTAATCAAAGTCGTTCGCGAAATCACAGGTCTTGGCCTGAAAGAAGCGAAAGAACTGGTTGACAGCGCACCAAAAGCAATCAAAGAAAAAATCGCTGAAGACGAAGCTAACGGCATCAAAGCTAAGCTTGAAGAAGCTGGCGCTTCCGTTGAAGTTAAGTAATTCGACTTCGATAACTTGCAGCAGGGCTTGCGCGTAAAGCGCTGCTTGCTGGCGAACCCCTTGATACCGAAAGGTAACAAGGGGTTCCTTGCATGTTATCGGCTTACGAAGATTAGGAGGCGGCGGACCATGTCGAATCATTATTATTCCAAGGCACCGGAAATGAAACATAATCGCCAGACCGTAGAGACGTTGCTCAAGGGACAGAAGCTGAAATTCGTCACGGATGCGGGCGTATTCTCGAAAGCCGGCGTCGATTACGGCAGCAAAGTGCTGATCGATGCGATGGAGCTGGGCGAAGCGGATCGCGTGTTGGACGTTGGTTGCGGTTACGGACCGATCGGTTTAACGGCAGCAAAGCTTGTTACGCAAGGCCGCGTGACGATGATCGATATTAATGAGAGAGCGGTCGAGCTGGCGAAGGAGAATGCCGGTCTCAACGGAATTCGAAACGTAAACATTTTGCAGAGCGATCTGTTCAGTGCCGTAACGGAGAAAGAATATGACGTCATCTTAACCAATCCTCCTATCCGAGCGGGTAAGGCCGTCGTTCATCGGATTTTCGAGGAAGGATATGCCCATCTTCGGGAAGGCGGCTACATGTGGGTCGTCATTCAAAAGAAACAAGGCGCGCCGTCGGCGAAAGAAAAGCTGGAGTTGTTGTTCGGAGAAGTAACGGAAGTGACCAAAGACAAAGGCTACCGGATCTTCCGAGCCAAAAAATAGAAATAACCGATAAATCGTCAATTGTCAATCTTTTTTTAATTGAAAGGTTGGAAATGAATTGACTTGACAATTTGAATATGGTAGTATTATAAAATGTCAGCATAAAATTGCTCGAGTTCTCTTTAGTTAACTAAAATGTCAAGTGCGAATTTTCAAGGGTAAATGCATACTTTTGGGGCATTTGACGTATAATGTTTACATTTTGGGCAAAATTACTTGATATGAGACCTGCGCGTTAGCTGCGCTAGGTAAACTGCCGGAAACATGCTCTTTTTTCGAACCTATTCGATAAGGGCTTTTCTTTATTTATCTATATAGGCGGCTGCCGTCGTCTAAGGTAACGCAGGAAGTATCGATGCTGTGAGACAGACACGAGGGGTGAGGTTAAGTTGGCAGGACAACTTGTTCAGTATGGTCGGCGTGCGAGGAGAAGCTACGCTAGGATCAACGAGGTGCTGGAAGTCCCGAACCTGATTGAAATCCAACAAAAATCGTACGAGAAGTTTTTGGACAGCGATTTGATCGAATTGTTCCAGGATATTTCTCCGATTTCGGACTTTACGGGCAATCTTTCACTGGAGTTTATCGACTATAGCTTAGGCGAGCCGAAGTATTCGGTGGATGAGTCGAAGGAACGCGACGTGACATACGCAGCTCCTTTACGCGTGAAGGTAAGGCTGTTCAATAAGGAAACGGGCGAGGTTAAGGAACAAGAAGTTTTCATGGGCGATTTCCCGCTTATGACCGAGACCGGCACATTTATTATTAACGGCGCAGAACGCGTTATCGTCAGCCAATTGGTTCGTTCCCCGAGTGTGTACTTCAGCACGAAGGTAGATAAGAACGGTAAGAAGACGTATACGGCAACGGTGATCCCGAACCGCGGCGCTTGGCTGGAGCTTGAGACGGATGCCAAGGACATCATCTACGTTCGTATCGACCGGACCCGGAAGATTCCGGTAACGGTGCTTTTGCGTGCGCTTGGATTCGGCACAGACGCTGAAATTCTGGATCTGCTCGGACATGACGAGTATATCCGCAACACGCTGGACAAAGATAGCACGGATTCCACGGAGAAAGCGCTGATCGAGATTTACGAGCGTCTTCGTCCGGGCGAGCCTCCTACTTTGGACAACGCGAAGAGCTTGCTTGTTGCACGTTTCTTCGATCCGAAACGATATGACCTGGCTAATGTAGGCCGTTATAAAATAAACAAGAAACTGCATATCAAGAATCGGTTGTTCAATCAGCGCCTGGCTGAGAATCTGGTTGATCCGTCCACGGGCGAGATCATCGCGGAATCCGGTCAGATGATCGACCGCCGTCTTCTTGACGAAATTCTCGAAAAGCTCGAGAAGGACGTAGGTTTCAAGACATACCACGTCGCTAACGGGGTTCTGGATGCGGATAGTATTCCTCTCCAAGCCATTAGCGTATTCTCGCCGCTCGATGAGAATAAAGTGATCAAGGTAATCGCGAACGGCATTATCGATAAATCCGTGAAGCATATTACGCCTGCGGATATTATCTCTTCGATTAATTATTTCATTAACTTGCTTCATGGCGTTGGCAGCACGGACGACATCGACCACTTGGGCAACCGTCGTCTGCGTTCCGTAGGCGAGCTGCTGCAGAACCAATTCCGTATCGGTCTTTCCCGTATGGAACGCGTCGTGCGCGAGAGAATGTCGATTCAGGACGCGAACGCGATTACGCCTCAGGCGCTGATCAACATTCGTCCAGTAATCGCATCGATCAAGGAGTTCTTCGGTTCGTCCCAGCTGTCCCAGTTCATGGACCAAACGAACCCGCTTGCCGAGCTCACGCATAAGCGTCGTCTATCCGCGCTTGGACCAGGCGGTCTGACGCGTGAACGCGCAGGCTTCGAAGTTCGCGACGTCCATCACTCTCACTATGGCCGTATGTGTCCGATCGAGACGCCGGAGGGACCGAACATCGGTTTGATTAACTCCTTGTCAACGTTCGCTCGTATCAACGAATACGGTTTTATCGAAGCGCCTTACCGTTGGGTCGATCCGAAAACGGGTGCCGTCACGTCTCAGATCGCTTACGTAACCGCGGACGAAGAAGACAACTACGTCATTGCCCAAGCGAACGCGAAGCTGGCAGCAGATAACACGTTCGCCGAAACGCAAACGATTGTCCGTTACAATAAACAAGCAGACAATATCCTGACGATGCCAAGCGATCGCGTCGACTACATGGACGTATCGCCGAAGCAGGTCGTATCGGTTGCGACGGCTCTCATTCCGTTCCTTGAGAATGACGACTCCAACCGTGCGCTCATGGGATCCAACATGCAACGCCAAGCTGTTCCGCTGCTCATTCCGAAGGCGCCTTTCGTAGGCACGGGCATGGAGCACAAAGCGGCAAAGGACTCCGGCGTATGTATCGTATCCAAGTACGACGGCGTTATCGAACGCGCCTCCGCCAACGAAATTTGGCTGCGCCGCGTCGAGATGATCGACGGGAAGCCGGTAAACGGCGACTTGGTGAAACATAAGCTTCACAAGTTCATGCGTTCCAACCAAGGAACGTGCATCAACCAGCGTCCGCTTGTCCGCAAGGGCGATATCATCAAGAAAGGCGATATCATGGCGGATGGTCCTTCGACGGAGATGGGCGAACTCGCGCTCGGACGCAACGTAGTCGTTGCGTTTATGACGTGGGAAGGCTACAACTACGAGGATGCGATCTTGCTCAGCGAGAAGCTGGTGAAGGAAGACGTGTACACTTCGATCCACATCGAGGAGTACGAGTCCGAAGCCCGCGATACGAAGCTGGGACCGGAAGAGATTACGCGCGACATCCCGAACGTCGGCGAAGAAGCGCTTCGCAATCTTGACGAGCGCGGCATTATCCGCGTCGGCGCGGAGATTGGCGCAGGCGATATCCTCGTCGGTAAAGTAACGCCGAAGGGCGTAACGGAGCTGACGGCCGAAGAGAGATTGCTGCACGCGATCTTCGGCGAGAAGGCGCGCGAGGTTCGCGATACTTCGCTCCGCGTACCGCATGGTACGGACGGCATCGTCGTAGACGTGAAGGTATTCACACGCGAGAACGGCGACGAGCTGCCTCCTGGCGTGAATCAACTCGTGCGTGCCTACATCGCTCAGAAGCGTAAAATTTCCGAAGGTGACAAAATGGCCGGACGTCACGGTAACAAGGGTGTTATCGCGCGTATCATGCCGGAAGAGGATATGCCGTTCCTGCCGGACGGAACGCCTGTCGAAGTCGTTCTGAATCCGCTCGGCGTACCGTCCCGGATGAACATCGGTCAGGCGCTTGAGGTTCACCTTGGCATGGCGTGCAAACATCTCGGCATTCATGCCGCTACTCCTGTATTCGATGGCGCTCGCGAGAACGACGTCTTCGATACGATGGAAGAAGCAGGCATGCAGCGTAACGGGAAGACGGTTCTGTACGATGGACGTACGGGCGAATCGTTCGAACGTGAAGTTACGGTCGGCGTCATGTACATGATCAAACTGGCGCACATGGTAGACGACAAAATCCATGCCCGTTCCACGGGCCCATACTCGCTCGTTACGCAGCAGCCGCTGGGTGGTAAAGCTCAGTTCGGCGGACAGCGCTTCGGCGAGATGGAGGTTTGGGCGCTCGAGGCTTACGGCGCCGCATATACGCTTCAAGAGATCCTTACGGTCAAGTCCGATGACGTGGTCGGCCGCGTGAAGACGTACGAGTCCATCGTCAAAGGCGAGAACGTGCCGGAACCGGGCGTTCCGGAATCGTTTAAGGTATTGATCAAAGAGCTTCAAAGCTTGGGCATGGACGTGAAAATCCTGACCGAGAACGAAGAAGAGATCGAAATGAAAGAGATCGACGATGACGAAGAGGGAACGGGCGATAAGCTCAACCTCAACATGGAAGGCGCGGAAGCAGGCGCTGAATAAGCTTTATTTGTGGTAAATGGAGGACTGAGCTTCAATCCGGGATTGCCTCACGGGCGTCCCGTATTGGAGTTCAATCTCTGAAAAGACACAGTCATACATGACGAAGGAGGGTTGCTCCTTGTTGGACGTGAACAACTTCGAGTATATGAAAATTGGTCTGGCTTCGCCGGATAAAATTCGCTCGTGGTCCCGCGGAGAAGTCAAGAAGCCGGAAACCATTAACTACAGAACGCTTAAACCAGAGAAGGAAGGTCTTTTCTGCGAAAAGATCTTCGGACCTACCAAGGACTGGGAATGTCATTGCGGCAAATACAAACGCGTACGTTACAAAGGCGTAGTCTGCGATCGTTGCGGAGTTGAAGTTACCCGCGCGAAGGTTCGCCGCGAACGGATGGGCCATATTGAATTGGCTGCTCCCGTATCCCATATTTGGTACTTCAAAGGAATTCCTAGCCGCATGGGTCTTGCGCTCGATATGTCCCCTCGTTCCCTTGAGGAGATTATCTATTTTGCATCTTATGTCGTGACGGATCCAGGCGATACGCCGCTCGAGAAGAAACAGCTTTTGTCCGAGAAGGAATATCGCAGCTACCGCGAGAAATACGGCTACGGCTTCCAAGCCGGCATGGGTGCCGAAGCGGTGAAGAAGCTGCTTCAGGATATCGATGTGGAGCGCGAGCTCGAGCAACTGAAGGAAGAGCTGCGCACGGCTCAAGGCCAACGCCGTAACCGCGCGATTAAGCGTCTGGAAGTCATCGAGGCTTTCCGTAACTCCGGCAATGCGCCCGAGTGGATGATTCTCGACGTGCTGCCGGTTATCCCGCCGGAACTTCGTCCAATGGTACAGCTGGACGGCGGCCGCTTCGCGACTTCCGACCTGAACGACTTGTACCGCCGCGTTATTAACCGGAATAACCGTCTGAAGCGTCTGCTTGATCTCGGCGCTCCCGACATTATCGTACAGAACGAGAAACGTATGCTGCAGGAAGCGGTCGACGCCCTGATCGACAACGGCCGTCGCGGCCGTCCGGTAACGGGTCCAGGCAACCGTCCATTAAAATCCCTCAGCCACATGCTGAAAGGTAAACAAGGACGTTTCCGTCAGAACTTGCTCGGCAAACGGGTTGACTACTCCGGTCGTTCCGTTATCGTCGTAGGCCCGAACCTGAAGATTTTCCAATGCGGACTTCCGAAGGAAATGGCGCTTGAGCTGTTCAAGCCGTTCGTGATGAAGGAGCTTGTGAACAAGGGACTCGCCCATAACATCAAGAGCGCAAAACGCAAGGTAGAACGCGTCAGCCCCGAAGTATGGGACGTTCTCGAAGAAGTCATTAAAGAACATCCGGTACTCTTGAACCGTGCCCCGACGCTGCATAGACTCGGTATCCAAGCTTTCGAACCGATTCTGGTCGAAGGACGCGCGATCAAGCTGCATCCGCTCGTATGTACGGCTTACAACGCCGACTTCGACGGCGACCAAATGGCCGTTCACGTGCCGTTGTCCGCGGAAGCGCAAGCGGAAGCTCGCTTGCTGATGCTGGCATCCGGCAACATTCTTAACCCTAAGGACGGCAAGCCGGTCGTTACGCCTTCCCAGGATATGGTTCTCGGCAGTTACTACCTGACGATGGACAACAAGGAAGCCAAAGGCTCCGGTTCCGTGTTCGCAACGGTAAACGAAGCGATCTCGTCGTACCAACGCGGCATCGTTTCGCTGCACGCTCGTATTTTCATCCCGGTGAAAGTACTGAAGAAAACGATTTTCACGGAACAACAGCAAGCTTCCCTGATGGCTACGACGGTAGGCAAAGTTATCTTCAACGAAATCTTCCCTGAAGATTTCCCTTATATCAACGAAGCGACGAAAGTAAACCTTCTGCAAGGCACGCCTGACAAGTACTTCGTGTACGAGAAGGGCGGGGACTTGACCAAGTTTGTCGATGAGCTTCCGACGGCAGGCGCCGTAGGCAAAGACTACCTTGGTACAATCATCGCGGAATGTTTCCGTCAATACCATACGACGCTGACAGCGATCATCCTTGACCGCATCAAGCAGCTCGGCTTCACTTATTCCACCAAAGCGGGTATTACGATCGGCGTTTCCGACGTTATTATTCCGAAGGAAAAAGCGGAGATCATGAAGGCATCCGACGAGAAGGTCGCCACCGTTATGAATCAGTACCGTCGCGGTCTGATCACGAACGAAGAACGTTACGACCGGATCATCGGCATCTGGAGCAAGTGCAAAGACGAAATTACGGAAGTTCTCATGAAATCGATGGATCGCTACAACAACATCATGCTCATGGTCGACTCCAAAGCGCGGGGTAACAAATCCCAGATCACGCAGCTTGGCGGCATGCGCGGTCTGATGGCGAATCCATCGGGCCGTATCATCGAGTTGCCGATCAAATCGAACTTCCGGGAAGGTCTGACCGTCCTCGAGTACTTCATCTCGACGCACGGCGCGCGTAAAGGTCTTGCCGATACGGCGCTTCGTACCGCCGACTCCGGATACCTGACTCGCCGTCTCGTAGACGTCGCGCAGGACGTTATCGTCCGCGAAGACGATTGCGGCACGGATAAAGGTTTTGCCGTCAGCAAGATCCAAGACGGCAAGGAAGTCATCGAGGATCTGTACGACCGTATCGAAGGCCGCTATGCGTTCGAGACGATTCGCCATCCGAAAACCGGCGAAGTTATCGTGAATCGCAGCGAACTGATCGACTCGGGCAAAGCGGATGCGATTATCGACGCTGGCGTCGAGAAGCTTCAAATTCGTTCCGTACTGAGCTGCCGCGCGCGTCATGGCGTTTGCAAAATCTGTTACGGCCGCAACCTGGCAACCGGCAAGCACGTCGAGATCGGCGAAGCGGTAGGCATTATCGCGGCGCAATCGATCGGCGAACCGGGAACGCAGTTGACGATGCGTACGTTCCATACGGGCGGCGTAGCCGGCGACGATATTACGCAAGGTCTTCCGCGTATTCAAGAGCTCTTCGAGGCGCGTAATCCGAAAGGCCAAGCGATCATCTCCGAGCTTGACGGCGTCATCAAGGAAATTCGCGAAGCGAAGGACCGCAGGGAGATCGAAGTACAAGGCGAAGCCGAAACAAAAGTATATGCTGTGACGTACGGCTCGCGTATCCGCGTGACGGAAGGCCAGCAAATCGAAGCAGGCGACGAGCTGACGGACGGTTCCATCGATCCGAAGGAAATGCTTCGAATCAAAGGCATTCGCGGCGTACAGAACTATATCCTGCAAGAAGTACAGCGCGTTTACCGGAATCAGGGCGTTGAGATCAACGACAAACACGTCGAGGTTATGATCAAGCAGATGTTGCGCAAAATCCGTATCGTAGATGCGGGCGACACGACGCTGCTCCCTGGCGCTTTCGTAGACATTCACGAATACGAATCCGCTAACCGCACGGCAATCTTCGCGGGCAAAGAGCCTGCAGTCGCGAAGCCGGTCCTTCTCGGTATTACGAAAGCGTCCCTCGAGACGGATTCGTTCTTGTCCGCGGCGTCGTTCCAAGAAACGACTCGCGTTCTTACCGACGCGGCGATCAAAGGCAAGGTCGACCAACTTCTCGGCCTGAAGGAGAATGTTATCATCGGCAAGCTGATCCCGGCTGGTACGGGCATGCAGCGTTACCGCAACATTCGCTTCGCGGGCTTGGAAGACGAAGTGGTCGAAGGCGCCGTGCTGGAAGCAGCTACGGAAGCCGTAGTGGTCGAATAATTGCATACAGCCGCGGCTTCGGCCGCGGCTCGAATAGAAACGATGCTTGTTCCCCCCAAGGGAGCGGTATCGTTTCTTTTTTTGTTTATCGAGAAACTTCTACATCTTATCCGGTGTTCATACAATATACGAGAAAGCGGACAGGGGAGCGGATCGAATTATTAGTCGATCCCTATTTTAGAAAAAAAGTTTTAGAGAATCGACAACTTCTATAGGGAATCATGTGTTTATAGGGTAATAGGAACTTTCGAACAGGAGATGAAGGGATGTCAATGGATCGCGAGATTGACGATGTGCTTGATTTTATTAGGGGGAAGTTCGGTATTCCCGATGGAGACGCGGAACTGGAGTCGGAGCTTGCGGGCATTCGGATGGAACTTGAGAAACTGCAGCAGAAATTTGTTGTCATTCAAACGGGGAATGGCGGATCATAAACCCAGAATTGGAGCTGAAGAGCATGTCGCAAGGGAGCAGCGTTGAGGAAGTCATGGATTTTATAAACCTCGCTCTTCGGCTGCCTGAAGGCGACGAAACATTCGACGAGGAACTAAACGGGATTCGTACCGAGTTGGAACGATTGAAGGAGAGCAAGGTGCAGTTTCATACCTGTCATATCGATAGCGGCAACTTCTGGACGGTCGTCAATCAAAGGATCGAAATCAGTTTGTTATTAATGGAAGCGGAGGAGAAAACGGCGGTGCCTGTTTACGGATTTGATTGGGTATTGAAGGTATTTAAATCTCGATATGAGATCGAGGATGAAAGTGATCGGTTCAAGTTAACCTTTGATGGGGAAACGGTTGAATTAGAGAGACTAGACGAGAATCGAATACGCATTGCATCCAATAAAGATAAGGTAGAAATCATCGCAGGGTCGTTCGAGAATTATTTGGATGGACGAGAGCCTTTCGAGAAAGAGTTTTATTATGAGCACTATGGGTGGTTCGTGCCGAGCAGAGTGACGCTCGTGGAGAGTGTTAGTCTGGACGCAGACGCGAAACAACCTTTTCTTGCGGTGATAAGACTATTGTTAACTTACTTTCATGTCATCGCAATCCGCTGCAGCGACGTTTCTCCGCAGATTCAAGCATGGCTGGAGGAGTTGGCTTATCTGAAGGAAGTCCAAATCGGCGATGAGACGCTAATCGTCTTTCAGGATCCAGCTACGATGTAGAACCGAGAAATAGGCGCATGTGAAGCAGCCTCCATCTATCTTTTCATGTTGATCGTACTTTTATGGTACGGTCTTATTCGCGTTAAACGGGAGTCACGCATATTAAATTGTTGCAAATCGCCGCTTGCGACAAAAAGTACCATGAATCTCGCTTGACATGCATATAGGCGAAGTGATAATATATCGAAGTGTGCCTGATGACCGGGCTTACGGAATCGTTTCGTATAATAATGATCCGCCTGGGTCTGTGGGCTTAAACTTTGGGTGAAATGTCTACCATTATAAAGACATGATTTAGGGGAAGGGGGTGGCAACATGCCAACTATTAACCAGCTCGTTCGTAAAGGTCGTCAAGCGAAAGTCGTTAAATCGAAATCGCCAGCCTTGCAAAGAGGCTTTAACGCTCTGAAACGTGAAGCAACTGACATCAGCGCTCCACAAAAACGCGGTGTGTGCACTCGTGTAGGTACAATGACTCCGAAAAAACCGAACTCCGCGCTTCGTAAATACGCGCGCGTACGCTTGACTAACCGTGTTGAGGTTACTGCGTACATCCCAGGTATCGGTCATAACCTGCAAGAGCACAGCGTTGTTTTGATCCGTGGCGGTCGTGTTAAGGACCTTCCGGGCGTACGTTACCATATCGTTCGCGGCGCGCTTGATACTGCGGGTGTTAACAACCGTAACCAATCGCGTTCTAAGTACGGTACGAAACGTCCTAAAGTTAAGAAGTAAGAAGTATAACCCAAGCGGGTTAATACCATGCTAGAACAAGTTACTATTAGAAGAAAGGGGGACTTTACATGCCACGCAAAGGTCCTGTAACAAAACGCGATGTGCTTCCGGATCCGGTTTACAATAGCAAACTGGTTACGCGCCTAATCAACCGTATTATGATCGACGGTAAGAGAGGCACTGCACAAACACTGTTATACGATGCTTTCAAGCTGATCCAAGAGCGTTCCGGTAAAGATCCAATGGAAGTGTTCGAAGCAGCATTGAAAAACATCATGCCGGTTCTTGAGGTTAAAGCTCGCCGTGTAGGCGGCGCTAACTACCAAGTACCAATCGAGGTTAAACCTGAGCGCCGTACGGCTCTTGGTCTTCGTTGGCTCGTGAACTACTCGCGCAACCGCGGCGAGAAAACGATGACGGAACGTTTGGCTGCTGAAATTCTGGATGCTTCCAACAACACTGGCGCATCCGTTAAGAAGCGTGAAGACACGCACAAAATGGCTGAAGCAAACAAAGCGTTTGCTCACTACCGTTGGTAGGATAACCATAAACGAGAGGAGACATATTCATGGCAAGAGAGTTCTCCTTGAAAAATACGCGTAATATCGGTATTATGGCGCATATTGACGCTGGTAAAACCACGACAACTGAACGGATTTTGTTCTACACGGGCCGTACCCACAAAATCGGCGAGGTGCACGAAGGTGCAGCTACGATGGACTGGATGGAACAAGAACAAGAGCGCGGCATTACGATTACGTCTGCCGCGACTACCGCTCAATGGGATGGACACCGCATCAATATCATCGATACTCCGGGTCACGTTGACTTCACGGTTGAAGTTGAACGTTCCCTACGCGTATTGGACGGGGCCGTTGGTGTTTTCAGTGCGAAGGAAGGCGTTGAGCCGCAGTCCGAGACTGTATGGCGTCAAGCTGACCGTTACGGCGTTCCACGGATCGCTTACATTAACAAAATGGACATCATTGGCGCGGACTTCCTGAATGTCGTCAAAGACATGCGCGAGCGTCTGCAAGCTAATGCCGTCGCGATCCAAATTCCGATTGGTGCCGAGAGCGATTTCTTGGGCGTCATCGATATTATCGATCGCGTAGCTTACAAATACAAAGATGATCTCGGCAAAGATCCCGAGAAAATCGAAATTCCTGCCGAATATGCCGACCAAGTCGAAGAGCTCCGCAGCGAGCTTGTAGAGAAAGTAGCAGAGCTGGACGAAGAGCTGATGATGAAGTATCTGGAAGGCGAAGAAATTACGACTCCAGAACTCAAAGCAGCGCTCCGCAAAGGCGTTTGCGAAGTGAAAATCTTCCCGGTTATCGCAGGTTCCTCTTACCGTAACAAAGGCGTTCAAATGATGCTTGACGCTGTCGTTGCTTACCTTCCTTCCCCGCTTGACGTACCGGCAATCAAAGGTACGCTTGAAGACGGCGAAGAAGCGATTCGTCATTCTTCGGATGAAGAGCCATTCGCAGCGCTTGCGTTCAAAATCATGACGGACCCTTACGTTGGTAAGCTGACGTTCTTCCGTGTATACTCCGGCGTCCTGAAATCCGGCTCCTATGTTCTGAATGCAACGAAGAACAAACGCGAGCGTATCGGACGGATCCTGCAGATGCATGCGAACTCCCGTCAAGAGATCTCGGAAGTTTACGCGGGCGACATCGCTGCCGCGGTCGGTCTGAAAGATACGATCACCGGTGACACGCTTTGCGACGAGAAGCACACAATCGTGCTCGAGTCGATGAACTTCCCTGATCCGGTTATCTCGGTTGCCATCGAACCAAAAACGAAGGCTGACCAAGACAAGCTGGGTATCGCGATCTCCAAGCTGGCTGAAGAAGATCCTACCTTCCGTGCTCACACGGACGAAGAAACGAACCAAACGATCATCTCCGGTATGGGTGAGCTTCACCTTGAGATCCTCGTTGACCGTATGCTTCGCGAGTTCAAAGTTGAGACAAACGTTGGTAAGCCGCAAGTTGCTTACCGTGAGACGTTCCGTCAAGCGGCGAAAGTCGAAGGTAAATTCGTTCGTCAATCCGGCGGTAAAGGTCAGTTCGGTCATTGCTGGGTCGAGTTCGAACCACAAGAGGCTGGCGCAGGCTTCAAATTCGAAAGCAAAGTCGTGGGCGGTTCGATTCCTCGCGAATTTATCGCTCCGATCCAAGCTGGTATCGAAGAGTCGATGAAGAACGGCGTAGTTGCCGGCTTCCCGCTCGTTGATATTAAAGCAACCGTAGTCGATGGTTCCTACCATGACGTCGACTCCTCCGAGATGGCGTTTAAGATCGCCGGTTCCTTGGCGCTTAAAGCAGCAAAAGAGAAATGTAAGCCTGTTTTGCTCGAGCCAATCATGAAGGTCGAAGTTACGGTTCCTGAAGAGTACATGGGCGACGTTATGGGCATGCTGAACTCCCGCCGCGGTCGCATCGAAGGTATGGATACTCGCGCAGGCGCGCAAATCATCCGTGCTAAGGTGCCTCTCTCCGAGATGTTCGGTTACTCCACGACTCTTCGTTCCGGTACCCAAGGACGCGGCGTATTCTCGATGGAGCTTTCTCACTATGAAGAAGTTCCGAAGTCGATCGCCGAAGAGATCATCGCGAAACACAAAGGTTCGGCTGAGTAAGGGCAACCAAGCTCTGTCCGCTTGAACAAGTTGTATTTTGGCCGACAACGGGCGTAATCTTACGATCGGTGCCGGCCTACACATAAAATAAAAAGTGATATTGAGGAGGATTCAGTTCAATGGCTAAGGCAAAATTTGAACGTAATAAACCGCATGTTAACATCGGTACAATCGGTCACGTCGACCATGGTAAAACAACTCTGACTGCTGCTATCACAACTGTACTTTCCAAAAAATACGGCGGTGTAGCTACAGCATTCGACCAAATCGACAAAGCTCCAGAAGAGCGCGAGCGCGGTATCACGATCTCGACAGCTCACGTTGAGTACGAGACGCCTAACCGTCACTACGCTCACGTTGACTGCCCAGGTCACGCCGACTACGTTAAAAACATGATCACTGGCGCTGCCCAAATGGACGGAGCTATCCTGGTAGTATCCGCTACTGACGGCCCAATGCCGCAAACGCGCGAGCACATCCTGCTCTCCCGCCAAGTAGGCGTTCCTTACATCGTTGTATTCCTGAACAAATGCGACATGGTTGAAGACGAAGAGCTTCTTGAGTTGGTTGAAATGGAAGTTCGCGACCTTCTGTCCGAGTATGATTTCCCAGGCGACGACACGCCAATCATCCGCGGTTCCGCTCGTGAAGCTTTGCAGAACCCAGAAGGAGAATGGGCTGGCAAAATTATCGAATTGTTCGACCAAATCGATACATTCATCCCAACTCCAGAGCGCGACACGGCTAAGCCTTTCCTTATGCCTGTCGAGGACGTATTCACAATCACAGGCCGTGGTACAGTTGCTACAGGTCGTGTAGAGCGTGGTATTATCAAAGTGGGCGACGAGATCGAAATCATCGGTCTTCAAGAAGAAACTCGCAAATCAATTGTTACGGGCGTTGAGATGTTCCGTAAATTGCTTGACTCCGCTCAAGCAGGCGACAACGTAGGCGCACTTCTTCGCGGTGTAGACCGTAAAGACATCGAGCGCGGTCAAGTTCTGGCTAAACCGGGTTCCGTTAAGCCACACACGAACTTCACAGCTCAAATCTACGTTCTGACTAAAGAAGAGGGTGGCCGTCACAAGCCTTTCTTCACTGGCTACCGTCCACAGTTCTACTTCCGTACAACTGACGTTACGGGTATCATCAACCTGCCAGAAGGCACTGAGATGGTTATGCCTGGCGACAACATCACAGTTACTGTTGAACTGATCGCTCCAATCGCGGTTGAAGAGGGCACTCGCTTCTCCATCCGTGAAGGCGGCCGTACTGTAGGCGCTGGCGCAGTTGCAACAATCCAAAAATAATGCCATGCGGCTTCAGCCGCATGCATGCGGAAACCCCCACTTCGGTGGGGGTTTCTTTGCGTTTGCGCATATATGTCGTATTAACTTTTATTAACATATAAGTTTGCATTGACGAGGCTGCCATCCTCCAATTAAGATAAAAGTTATAAAATAAAAAGTCGCAATATCGCTAAAAAAGCGTAATAATCGCGTTTACCCACATACTTTAATGAATAAAAGCGATAAAGCTTTGATGCATATGCGATGGAGTGCGAAAAAGAAATCGAATTGAATCGAGAGGGGTTAATCGAATGAAAAAGCAATTTTGGATTGGATTGGCTTTAGCATCTTTGATGGTCGTAACCGCGGCTTGCGGCGGCAATGGAGGCAAATCGAATGCAGGTAACGACGAACAAGGAACCGCTAACGCAGGCGACACGGAGAAAACCTATTCCATCGCGATTTCCCAGATCGTAGAGCATCCTTCCTTGGACGCTACTCGCGAAGGTTTCCTGGCCGCACTTAAGGATGCGGGCTTCGAAGAAGGCAAAAACCTGAAGGTCGATTACAACAACGCGCAAGGCGACGCTAACAACGTGAAAACGATCGCCGAGAAAATCGCATCTTCGGATGTAGATCTGGCTTTGGGAATTGCAACACCAACGACTCAAAGTTTGGTTGATGAAGTGAAAGACAAACCGGTATTGTTCGCAGCCGTTACAGATCCTGTGGACGCGGGCATTGTTTCGCAATTGAAAGCGCCTGGCGGCAACGTTACGGGCGCGGCCGATACGAACCCGGAAGCGATCGTGAAGACGATGGACTTTATCGCGAAGGAATTCCCGGACGTGAAGAAGGTTGGCCTTGTCATTAACGAAGGCGAAGCAAACGCTGTTGTCATGAGCGGAATCGCCGAAGAAGCGCTAGCGAAACATAACATCGAATTGGTCAAAGCGGCTGTCGCGAACAGCTCGGACATTCAACAAGCGGCACAGTCTTTGGTTGGACGCGTAGACGCGATCTACATTACGCTCGACAATATGGTTGTCGGCGGCGTCGACAGCATTATCGAAGTGGCGAACGAGAACGACATTCCGTTCTTCTCGGCAGACCGTGATACGGTTGAGAAGGGCGCTTTCGCGACTGTCGGATTCAAGTATTATGATCATGGTTACGAAGCAGGCCAAATGGCGGTTGAAATCTTGAAGGGCAAAAATCCGGGCGAGATGGATGTAACGATGCCTCAGAAACTCGACTTTATTTTCAACTTGAAGGCTGCCGCTGAGCAAGGGATTACGGTTACGGATGCCATGAAGGCATATGTACAAGATCCGGCAAACAATATTATTGAATAAGAGACTACGTACAACTGCAAATTAATGTAGACAGCTATGGGGTGATCGGGTAACCTGGTCCACCCCATTGCTATTCATGAAGGAGGATTTGTTTTATGCTTGCATCGATGCAAGGCGCCGTCGAATCAGGCTTGTTATACGCTTTAATGGCTCTAGGCGTTTTTATTACGTTTCGTATTTTGGATTTTCCCGATTTGACGGTGGACGGCAGCTTTACAACCGGGGCGGCCATCGCAACGATCATGACGGTGAATGGCTCACAACCATGGATTGCGATTATATGTGCTTTCTTAGGTGGTGCGGCAGCCGGTTTATGTACGGGGTTGCTTCATACGAAAGGGAAAGTAAACGGACTATTGTCCGGCATTATTATGATGATTGCACTCTATTCCATTAATCTTAGGATTATGGGCAAACCCAACGTTTCATTGCGCAACGAAATGAATGCTTTCGATCATATCCCCGTTATTGCTATTGGACTGATTCTAGCAGTTGGAGTGAAGCTGCTCCTTGACCAATTTTTCAAAACGGATCTTGGCTTAAGCTTGCGCGCTACCGGGGATAACAATCGGATGATTCGAAGCTTTGGGTCCAATACGGATGTAACGACGATTGTAGGAATCGCGTTGTCGAACGCGCTGGTTGCGTGTTCGGGAGGACTGATCGCCCATCATTTGAAGTATGCGGACAACAGCATGGGCATCGGGATGATCGTCATCGGTCTCGCGTCGGTAATAATCGGCGAAGCGATTTTCGGCGCAAAGACGATTTTCAGAGCAACGTTAGCCGTTATTCTCGGCGCTATCATCTACCGCGTCATCTACGCGCTTGCCCTGCGCGTTCCGGGCATGGAGGCACAGGATATGAAGCTGATTACCGCGGTAATCATTACATGCGCTCTTGTTGTCCCAACTGTTAGACGGGCCATCAACCAAAAGACGACGGCCAAAAAAAGAACGGCGGAAGTATTGGCGAATCTTCGCCAAGCGAGCGGGGGTGAACGGTGATGCTGAAGATCGACGGTGTTTCCAAATTGTTTAATCCCGGCACGGTTGACGAGAAGATTGCGCTTATGAACGCGAACCTCCATTTGAAGCCCGGAGATTTCGTTACTGTAATCGGGAGCAACGGCGCAGGCAAATCGACTCTCATGAATATTATCTCTGGCGTCATGAAACCCGATGCAGGCAAGATTTTCATTGAAGGCAAGGATGTCAGCGAACTGACCGAATTTACGCGTAGCAGATGGATCGGCCGTGTATTCCAAGATCCGATGGCCGGCACGGCACCTCGAATGACGATTGAGGAAAATTTGGCAATCGCATATAAACGCGGCAAGAAACGCGGATTCTCTTTAGGAGTAACCGGCAAGACGCGCAAAATTTTCCGAGAAGAACTGCATCGTCTCGGCATCGGCCTCGAGAACCGCATGGGCGCGAAGGTCGGGCTATTGTCCGGCGGCGAACGCCAGGCGCTCAGCCTGCTCATGGCGACGTTCACGCGTCCTCAGATCCTGTTGCTCGACGAACATACAGCTGCGCTTGACCCGGCTCGCGCCGAGCTTGTCACGAAACTAACGGAAGCGATCGTGCGCGAGCTGAATCTAACGACGTTGATGGTCACGCATAATATGGAACAAGCGATTCGCCTCGGCAACCGCTTGATCATGATGGACAAAGGCAAGATCATTCTGCAGGTCGACGAAGATCGAAAGAAAGAAGATCTGACCGTAGATCGTTTGCTCGGCGAGTTCGAGCAAATCAGCGGCAAGAAGATGGCCGACGATCGGGTCGTGTTGGGATAGATGAGCGTAGCTTCATGCTTAAGAGAAGGTATGGCTTCCGGTCGCTGTTAAACATCGTGTTCCTTCATTGTATTGTTAAGGTTGGAACACGACGTTTAAAGGCGAACGTAAACTCCTCCAGCTATACCTTCTCTCCAACTCTCGCAACCCTCCTCCGCTATTCAAAACCAAAATTGTCGCCTTCTTGCGGTAGCAAGAAGAAAGAAAACAAGTAAACCGCTCAATCCGTGCATGGATGCTCGTCATCCATTCCGGGAT
This sequence comes from Paenibacillus sp. LHD-117, assembly GCF_030929555.1. Taxonomy (GTDB): domain Bacteria; phylum Bacillota; class Bacilli; order Paenibacillales; family Paenibacillaceae; genus Pristimantibacillus. The sequence goes on from NZ_JAVFVT010000031.1 coordinate 61,250, forward strand.
GGAGCGGTTTTTTCTTTTTGCCGCCATCGATTTACTATGTTATAGAAGAAACGCGAAAGCGATTGGAGCATGCTCCGGTGATCGCGCAGCTTTAGTCGTATACCAAGCCCAGAGCGGTTTTCGGGAAATCCTTCTTTTATTCGTGAAACAAAATGTTTTAGTTGCAATCGCCCGCCCAATCCGATATAATATTGACTGTTGGTCTGACGTTGCGTTGATGTGAGAGGTTGCCGACACACCCGGCCCCTTTGCCATGGGACCTGTGGCGGGTTATTCTCACGGAGTATGTCCGATTAAAAAATTGGGCGAAAGAAGGAGGGACTTATATGGCAAAGCAAAAGATTCGTATCCGCTTGAAAGCATACGATCACAGAATTCTTGATCAATCCGCAGAGAAAATCGTGGAAACTGCAAAACGTTCCGGTGCAGGCGTATCCGGGCCGATTCCGTTGCCAACGGAAAAGCAAATCATCACTATTCTTCGTGCGGTTCACAAGTACAAGGATTCCCGTGAGCAATTCGAAATGCGCACACACAAGCGCTTGATCGACATTGTGAATCCTACGCCGCAAACCGTTGATGCGTTGATGCGTTTGGATCTGCCGTCCGGTGTAGATATCGAAATCAAGCTTTAATTCGCACGAACATCCGTATATACGATCATAGAGAGGAAATGAGGTGTCAACATGAAAGGTATCTTAGGGAAAAAACTAGGAATGACTCAAGTTTTTACTGCTGAAGGTAACGTAGTTCCAGTAACGGTAATCGAAGCTGGTCCAAACGTTGTTCTTCAGAAGAAAACTGTCGAAACTGACGGATATGAGTCCGTACAGCTCGGTTTTGCCGATAAGAAAGAAAAAAGATCTACCAAACCGGAGATCGGTCACGCTAAGAAAGCAGGCGCGACTCCTAAGCGCTACGTTCGCGAAATTCGCGGAATCAACCTTGGCGAGTATGAAGTTGGCCAGGAAGTGAAGGCTAACCTGTTCGCGGAGGGCGAATTTGTTGACGTAACAGGTATTTCGAAAGGTAAAGGCTTTGCCGGCGTTATCAAACGTTGGGGACAAAGCACGGGTCCTATGTCTCACGGTTCCCGTTACCACCGCGGGCCGGGTTCGATGGGTTCCATCCAAGCCAACCGCGTACCGAAAGGCAAACACCTTCCAGGCCACATGGGTCACGAGACAATCACGATCCAGAAGCTTGAAGTTATCCGCGTCGATGCGGAACGCAACGTCATTCTCGTTAAAGGCTCCGTACCTGGACCTAAGAACGGATTCGTTAAAGTAAAACAAACGGTTAAGAACTAATCGTTCTTAAGAAGAAAGGAGGAACACGAAATGCCTAAAGTAACAGTATTCAATGTGAGCGGTTCGCAGGTTGGCGAATTGGAATTGGCCGAGAACGTATTCGGAATCGAGCCTAACACTCACGTTATGCATAGCGCAGTCGTTCTGCAGCAAGCTGCGGAGCGTCAAGGAACGCACAAAACGAAAGGCCGCTCCGAAGTACGCGGCGGCGGTCGCAAGCCTTGGAAACAAAAAGGCACTGGCCGCGCGCGTCAAGGTTCCATTCGCTCCCCGCAATGGGTTGGCGGCGGCACTGTATTCGGACCTACGCCTCGTTCGTACGGCTTCAAATTGCCTAAGAAGGTTCGTCGTCTTGCGATTAAATCCGCATTGTCTTCCAAAGTGATCGCGAACAACATCATCGTTCTGGATCAACTGACATTCGCGGCTCCTAAGACGAAAGAATTCAAGAGCATTCTGAACAACCTGAAAGCCGATCGCAAGGCTTTGGTTGTAACAGCTAACTATGAGGATAATGTAGCATTGTCCGCACGCAACATCCCTGGTGTGAAGTTCGTCGCAGCTGACGGCATCAATGTTCGCGATGTGCTTGTGTATGACAAGCTGATCATCACCAAAGAAGCAGTAGAGAAAGTACAGGAGGTGCTTGCGTAATGAAAAATCCACGCGATATTATCAAGCGCCCGGTTATTACGGAACGTACGAGCGATTTCATGGCTGCCAAACGTTATGTGTTTGAAGTAGACCTTCGCGCGAACAAAACCGAAATCAAACAAGCTATTGAACAAATCTTTAACGTAAAAGTAACCGGCGTGAACACAATGCGTGTAGCGGGTAAACCGAAACGTTATGGCAGACATAGCGGATACAGACCTGACTGGAAAAAAGCAATCGTTCAGCTGAGCGCTGACAGCAAAGAACTCGAGTTCTTTGAAACGTCTGTTTAGAAAAGGAGGGAATACAAGTGCCAATCAAAAAGTACAAACCGACCTCTCCAGCTCGTCGTGCGATGTCCGTATCGACATTCGAGGAAATCACGACAAGCACACCGGAGAAATCGTTGCTTGCGCCGCTCTTCAAAAAAGCAGGCCGTAACAACCAAGGTAAAATTACGGTTCGCCACCATGGCGGCGGACATAAACGTAAATATCGTATCATTGATTTCAAACGTACCAAAGACGGTATCGTAGGTAACGTAGCGACGATCGAATACGATCCGAACCGTACCTCGAACATCGCTTTGATCCACTACGTTGACGGCGCGAAAGCTTACATCATCGCACCGAAGGGCCTTAAAGTGGGCGATCAAGTCGTTTCCGGACCTGACTCGGACATCAAAATCGGCAACACGTTGCCGCTTAAGAACATCCCTGTCGGTACAGTTATCCACAACATCGAGTTGAAACCGGGCAAAGGCGGCCAATTGGTTCGCGCAGCTGGTACTGAAGCTCAATTGCTGGGTAAAGAAGAAGACTACGTATCGATCCGCCTGAGCTCCGGCGAAGTTCGCCGCATCCTGAGCACTTGCCGCGCAACAATCGGTTCTGTTGGCAACGAAGATCACGAACTCGTGAAAATCGGTAAAGCCGGCCGTAACCGTTGGCTCGGCAAGCGTCCTGAAGTTCGCGGCGTCGTCATGAACCCGAACGATCACCCACACGGTGGTGGTGAAGGCCGTGCTCCAATCGGACGTAAGTCGCCGTTGTCCCCATGGGGCAAACCGACTCTGGGCTACAAAACACGCAAGAAAAAGAAAGCATCGAGCCAATACATTATTCGTCGCCGCACGAAGTAATAGTCGCTTGATACAATCCGCGTGATGGAGTCATCACGCCAGCGCTTACGCGAAGGGAGGATTCTACATGGGTCGCAGTTTGAAGAAAGGTCCATTCATCGACGGTCATCTTCTGAAGAAGGTCGAGGATCTGAACGAAACAAACAAAAAGGTCGTAATCAAAACATGGTCCCGCCGTTCGACGATTTTCCCGCAATTCATCGGACACACGATCGCGGTATACGATGGTCGCAAACACGTGCCGGTATACGTGACTGAGGACATGGTAGGACACAAGTTCGGTGAGTTCGCACCGACTCGTACGTACAAAGGCCATGCTAACGACGACAAAAAAACGGGCAGACGCTAATTTGCCCTTTCCAAACTTTTTTAATGAACGAGAGGAGGTTCTCACATGCCAGAAGCTAAAGCGCACGCTAATTTCGTCCGTATCGCTCCTCGCAAAGCGCAGCTCGTAGCGGACTTGATCCGTGGCAAGAAGGTAGGCGAAGCGATCGCGATTCTGCGTCACACGCCTAAAGCCGCTTCCCCGATTATCGAGAAGCTGCTGAACTCTGCGATTGCTAACGCTGAGCATAACTATCAGCTGGACGTTAATAACTTGGTCGTAACGCAAGTATACGCAAACCAAGGTCCTACAATGAAACGTTTCCGCCCGCGCGCGATGGGTCGCGCAAGCCGGATTAACAAAAGAACCAGCCACATCACCTTGGTGGTATCTGAAAAATAAGGAGGGATAACGTGTGGGTCAAAAGGTAAATCCAGTCGGTCTTCGTGTCGGGATTATCCGTGATTGGGAATCCAAATGGTACGCAGGCAAAGACTTTGGCGATCTTCTTCTGGAAGACGTGAAAATCCGTGAGTACTTGAAGAACAAGCTGAAAGACGCAGCAGTATCCCACATCGAAATCGAGCGCGCGGCTAACCGCGTGAACGTAACGATCCAAACCGCTAAACCAGGTATGGTTATCGGCAAGGGCGGTTCCGAAGTAGAAAACCTGCGTACGGAACTTGGCAAGATTTCGAAGGGCAAAAAAGTTCACATCAACATCTCTGAAATCAAACAAGCCGATCTGGACGCTATCTTGGTAGCAGAAAGCATCGCACAACAACTTGAGCGTCGCGTATCTTTCCGCCGTGCATTGAAACAAGCGATTCAACGTTCCATGCGCGCCGGTGCCAAAGGGATCAAAACCGCAGTCAGCGGTCGTCTCGGCGGTGCAGAGATCGCACGTAGTGAAGGCTACAGCGAAGGTACGGTTCCGCTTCATACGCTTCGTGCTGATATTGACTACGGCACGGCTGAAGCACATACAACTTACGGCCGCATTGGCGTAAAAGTATGGATCTATCGCGGCGAAGTCCTTCCTACGAAGAAGAAAGCTCCCCAGGAAGGAGGCAACTAATCATGTTGGTACCTAAACGTGTAAAACACCGTAAGCAACAACGCGGTAACATGAAAGGTCGCGCGAAAGGCGGCACTACGGTTGCTTTCGGCGAATACGGCTTACAAGCGCTTGAACCATCTTGGATCACGAACCGTCAGATCGAAGCGGCTCGTATCGCGATGACTCGTTACATCAAGCGTGGCGGTAAAGTTTGGATCAAGATCTTCCCTGACAAACCGATCACTCAGAAGCCTCTAGAAGTGCGGATGGGTAGCGGTAAAGGTAACGTTGAGAAATGGGTATCCGTTGTTAAGCCGGGCAAAATCATGTTCGAGCTGGCTGGCGTACCTGAAGAAGTAGCTCGTGAAGCAATGCGCCTTGCGGCTCACAAACTGCCTGTCAAAACGAAGTTCGTGAAACGCGAAGAAGTGGGTGGTGAAGCAAATGAAGGCTAGTGAATTTCGCAACCTAACCTCTGCTGAGATTGAACAACAGGTCGCCGGTTTTAAAGAAGAGCTGTTCAACCTTCGTTTCCAATTGGCTACTGGCCAACTGGACAATCCGACTCGGATTCGTGACGTGCGTAAGGAAATAGCTCGTGCTAAAACCGTTTTGCGTGAAAGAGAACTCGGGATCAGCAGCTAATTATAAACCTTGCCTAACAATATGATCACGGATGAAGGAAGGAGGCAAAACATGAGCGAACGCAATGCCCGCAAAGTTCAAATCGGCAAAGTGGTAAGCGACAAAATGGACAAAACAATCGTGGTGGCTGTAGAAACTTACAAAAAACATGATTTGTACCATAAACGCATCAAGTACACGAAGAAGTACAAAGCACATGACGAAAACAACCAAGCGAAAATCGGCGATACCGTCAAAATCATGGAGACTCGTCCACTTTCCAAAGACAAGCGCTTCAGATTGATCGAGGTAGTTGAAGTTGCAGTTGTTCTCTAATAAGCTAAGCAATACCCCTCAGCATTAATGCCGAAAGGAGGACGTTATAAATGATTCAACCATTTACACGTTTGCGAGTTGCCGACAACTCTGGCGCTAAAGAATTGATGTGTATCCGCGTTCTGGGCGGCACAGGCCGTCGCGTTGGCCACATCGGTGATCTGATCGTTTGCTCCGTCAAACAAGCAACGCCAGGCGGCGTTGTCAAAAAAGGTGACGTTGTTAAAGCGGTAATCGTCCGTACGAAACGTTCGGTTCGTCGTAAAGACGGTTCCTACATCGCATTCGACGAGAATGCGGCGGTAATCGTGAAAGAAGATAAGAGCCCGCGCGGTACTCGTATCTTCGGACCAGTTGCCCGTGAGCTTCGCGATAAGGACTTCATGAAGATCGTATCGCTTGCGCCGGAAGTAATCTAATTGCACGACCCGATAAATGCCTGATAGCTTAGCGAGCAGGAGGTGTAACAAATGCCAAGACTAAAAAAAGTATTGGAATCCCACAACAATAAACTGCATGTGAAGAAAGACGATACGGTCATCGTCATTACCGGTAAAGACAAAGGTAAGAAGGGCCGCGTCATTGCAGCTTATCCTCGTGAGAACCGCGTACTGATTGAGGGCGTCAATATGGTGAAGAAGCATGCGCGTCCTTCCCAAACGAACCCGCAAGGCGGAATCATCGAGCAAGAAGCTCCAATCCACGTTTCGAACGTGATGCACGTAGATCCGAAGAGCGGCGGCGTAACTCGTATCGGTTACAAAGTGCTGGATAACGGCAAAAAAGTACGGATTGCGAAAAAATCCGGAGCACAGATCGACTAATCGTTATGGTAAGAAAGGAGGTCCATGAACAATGACAGCAAGACTGAAAGGTCGCTTTCTGAATGAAATCACTCCTGCCTTGATGCAGAAGTTCAACTATACTTCGGTTATGCAAGTGCCGAAAGTTGAGAAAGTCGTAATCAACATGGGTGTTGGCGAAGCGGTTTCCAACTCCAAAATTCTCGATGTTGCCGTAGAAGAGCTACGCATCATCTCCGGTCAAAAACCGGTTGTCACTCGTGCCAAGAAATCCATCGCGGGCTTCAAGCTTCGTGAGGACATGCCGATCGGGGTTAAAGTGACGCTGCGCGGCGAGCGCATGTACCACTTCCTTGACAAGCTGTTCAACATTTCCCTTCCGCGTGTACGTGACTTCCGCGGTGTATCGACTAAAGCGTTCGACGGACGTGGAAACTACACGCTGGGCCTGAAGGAACAGCTGATCTTCCCTGAGATCGAGTACGATAAAGTTGATAAAGTGCGCGGTATGGACATCGTCATCGTCACGACGGCAAAAACGGACGAAGAATCTCGTGAGCTGCTGACCCAAATGGGCATGCCGTTCACGAAGTAATCCACTTTTAGGAGGTGTAATACCCAGTGGCAAAAACTTCGATGAAAGTGAAGCAACAACGCACACCGAAATTCAAAGTGCGCGCTTATACGCGCTGTGAGCGTTGCGGCCGTCCGCACTCTGTTTTGCAAAAGTTTAAAATTTGCCGGATTTGTTTCCGCGAGTTAGCATACAAGGGCCAGATTCCTGGCGTGAAAAAAGCAAGCTGGTAATCAAGCCTAGTTCGGGAAGGAGGTTCACATAAATGGTTATGTCTGATCCGATTGCAGATATGTTGACGCGCATTCGCAACGCGAACGTGGTTCGTCACGAAACAGTGGAAATGCCTGCTTCGAAAGTGAAGAAGCAAATCGCTGAAATCTTGAAGCGCGAGGGCTTTATCCGCGATGCTGAATATATCGAAGACAACAAACAAGGGATTATCCGTATTTTCTTGAAATACGGCCCTAACCAAGAGCGCGTAATCACTGGCCTTAAGCGTATCTCGAAGCCAGGTCTTCGCGTGTACACGCAAGCGACTGAAATCCCTCGCGTGCTTGGCGGACTGGGAATCGCGATTATTTCCACGTCCAAAGGCGTTATGACGGACAAGGAAGCTCGCCAAGTGAAATCCGGCGGCGAAGTCGTCTGCTACGTTTGGTAATAAATAAGTCAGAAAGACAGGAGGTGTAACAATGTCCCGTATTGGTCGTAAACCAATTGCAGTCCCTGCTGGTGTAAGCATCAACTTGGACAACACAGTGATTACTGTAAAAGGACCGAAAGGCACGCTTTCCCGCGAAATTCACAAGGAAATGAAAGTGAACGTGGCGGAAAACGAAATCGTGATCGAACGTCCTTCCGACAATAAATTGCATCGTTCCCTTCACGGAACGACTCGCAGCATTATCGCAAACATGGTGACAGGAGTTACTGACGGCTTCACGAGAAATCTGGAGCTCGTTGGCGTAGGTTACCGTGCAAGCAAATCCGGAGATAAAATCGTGCTTAACGTTGGTTACTCCCACCCGGTTGAAATTGCTCCCGAGAGCAACATCGAGTTCGAGGTTCCAGCTAACACGAAAATCACCGTTCGCGGTATTGACAAAGAGCGCGTAGGCGCTGTTGCCGCTCAAATCCGTGCCGTACGCGAGCCTGAGCCGTATAAAGGCAAAGGTATCAAATACGAAGGCGAGCGCATCATCCGCAAAGAAGGTAAAGCTGGTAAGAAGAAATAATAAGGAACCTGAAGCGTTCCTTGCAATAGCTTCCTAAGGCATAAGGAAAGGAGGAACCCAAGCATGATTACGAAAGGCGACAAAAACAAGGCCCGTCTGAAAAGACACCTTCGTGTTCGCAAGAAAATCAACGGCACGGCTGCACGTCCTCGTCTGTCCGTATTCCGTTCCGCTAAGCACATGTACGCTCAATTGATCGACGACGTGGCAGGCGTAACGTTGGCTGCGGCATCCACTAAGGATAAAGAGCTGACGGAAGCAATCGGCAACGGCGGCAACGTAGATGCTGCTGCTAAAGTTGGCGAACTGATCGCGAAACGCGCTCAAGCACAAGGCGTAACCGACGTTGTATTCGACCGCGGAGGTTACTTGTATCACGGAAGAATTCAAGCGCTGGCTACCGCGGCACGCGAAGCAGGCTTGAATTTCTAATCACTCAATAAGGAGGTAAAACGACTTGCGTGTAGATCCTAATACGTTAGAACTGACTGAAAAAGTTGTTCATATCAATCGCGTAGCGAAAGTAGTAAAAGGCGGACGCCGTTTCAGCTTTAGCGCGCTTGTAGTAGTCGGCGACGGCAAAGGCTACGTTGGCGCGGGTATCGGTAAAGCGGGCGAAGTACCGGATGCGATTCGCAAAGGTATTGAAGACGCGAAGAAAAACCTGATCCACGTTCCACTCGTAGGAACTACGATTCCTCACCTTGTTCTTGGTCACTTCGGCGCAGGAGAAGTTCTTCTGAAGCCGGCTTCCGAGGGTACTGGTGTTATCGCCGGCGGCCCGGTTCGCGCTGTTCTCGAACTGGCTGGCGTAGGCGACATTTTAACGAAATCTCTTGGTTCTTCGAACTCCCTGAACATGGTTAACGCGACGCTTGAAGGTCTTTCCCGTCTGAAACGTGCGGAAGATGTTGCGAAGCTGCGTGGCAAAACAGTCGAAGAGCTGCTAGGTTAAGGAGGGAAATACGATGGCAAAATTGCAAATCACCCTCGTTCGCAGTTTGATCGGCCGCAACGAGAAACAACGCGCAACGGTCGAAGCGCTCGGCCTTCGCAAGATTCGTCAATCGGTCGTTCATAACGACAGCGCGGCGATCCGCGGCATGGTTAACGCGGTTAACCACTTGGTTACAGTCGAAGAAGTACAATAACGATAAGCACTACACGAAATAAACAAGGAGGTGCACGAACGATGAAATTGCATGAGTTAGCACCAGCACCAGGCTCGACCCAAGCGCCTAAGCGCAAAGGTCGCGGTATCGGCTCCGGCAACGGCAAGACTGCAGGCAAAGGCCATAAAGGTCAAAACGCTCGTTCCGGCGGCGGTGTTCGTCCTGGATTCGAGGGCGGCCAAAATCCTTTGTACCGTCGAGTTCCGAAGCGCGGTTTCAACAATCCATTCCGCAAGGAGTACGCGATTGTTAACATTGAAGATCTGAACAGCTTTGCTGCAGGGACAGAAGTTACACCACAGGTTCTTCTTGAGCAAGGAGTTATCAGTAACCCTTTGGCAGGAATCAAAATCTTGGGTAATGGTGAATTGAAAGTAGAGCTCACTGTTAAAGCAAACAAGTTCTCTCAATCTGCGGTAGAGAAAATCCAGGCTGCCGGCGGTAAAACCGAGGTGATCTAATTGTTCACAACCGTGTCCAACATTTGGAAAGTGGCGGATCTGCGTACAAGGATCCTATTCACGCTTTTCATTCTTTTCATTTACCGTATCGGTTCCTTTATTCCGGTACCGGGAGTAGACAAAACCGTATTCGAGAACATGGATTCCGCAGGCGCTGACTTGTTCGGCCTGCTGAACACGTTCTCGGGCGGCGCTCTCTTCCAATTCTCCATCTTCGCGATCGGTATCACGCCATACATCACGGCTTCCATTATCGTGCAGCTGTTATCGATGGACGTTATTCCGAAATTCGCGGAATGGGCGAAGGAAGGCGAGAACGGGAAGCGTAAGCTAGCCCAGATTACGCGTTACGGCACGGTCATCCTTGGTTTGGTGCAAGGCTTCGCTACGGCGATCGGCTTCAACCGCTCCTTCGGACTAGAAATGATTCCGAACGCAAACTTCGTAGACTACTTGGTCATCGCGATCATCTTGACGGCTGGTACGGCTTTCTTGATGTGGCTCGGCGAGCAAATTACGGAGAGAGGTATCGGCAACGGTATTTCGATCTTGATCTTCGCGGCTATCGTAGCCGGCATTCCTGGCCACATCCGCACGATCTACCAAGACCAATTCATCGATGCGCAAGATCAAATGTTCTTGAACATCGTGAAGATGGTGCTGATCGTAATCGTGATCATCGCGATCATCGTCGGCGTTATCTTCATTCAGCAAGGTATCCGGAAGATTCCCGTACAATACGCGAAGCGTGTTGTCGGACGCAAAATGTACGGCGGACAATCGACTCACATTCCGATGAAGGTTAATGGCGCAGGGGTTATCCCGGTCATCTTCGCGGTATCGTTGATCATGTTCCCTGTCACGATTGCGAACTTCTGGCAAGGCCAAGGCTGGGCGAATTGGATCATCGACAATATGAACTACGACCGCCCGCTGGGCATGGTTCTGTACGTATTGCTGATAATCGGTTTCACCTTCTTCTACACATTCGTGCAAATTAATCCGGTGCAAATGGCAGATCAGATGAAGAAGAATGGCGGATACATTCCGGGCATTCGTCCTGGCAAGCCGACATCCGCATACTTGACCCGCGTTATGTCGCGGATTACGTTAACGGGTGCTCTCTTCCTAGCGGCTATCTCTGTCTTCCCTGTGTTCTTCGGAGCACTAGCTGGATTACCGCGCTCAGTGCAGCTTGGCGGCACCTCCCTTCTCATCGTTGTCGGCGTTGCGCTTGACACGATGAAGCAAATCGAGAGCCAGTTGATCAAACGCCATTACAAAGGGTTTATCAATAAATAACAGTAGGTTCGAAAGCGGGCTGCCGCGCTCCGAGATCGAGCGGTGCGGTGCCCGAACGAGCCTACCTGTGTTTAAAGCGAGGAACACGGTAATGAACATTTTATTCATGGGCCCTCCGGGAGCCGGTAAGGGAACGCAAGCTGAGCGAATCGTAGAAGAATTCGGCATTCCGCACATTTCGACGGGCGACGCTTTCCGTCTTGCGATGAAGCAAGGCACGCCGCTTGGTCTGAAAGCGAAGGAATACGTCGATCAAGGTCTACTGGTTCCGGATGAAATTACGAACGGCATCGTGAAAGAGCGTCTTGCTCTGGATGATTGCCAGAAGGGTTTCCTTCTGGACGGCTTCCCCCGTACGCTGCAGCAAGCCGAAGCGCTTGATGCCATGCTGACGGAACTTGGCCGCAGCATCGACCATGTCGTGAACCTGAAAGTTGACCGCGGATTGCTGCTTGCTCGCTTGACGGGCAGACGCATCTGCAAATCCTGCGGAACGACTTACCATGTACTATTCAATCCGCCGAAAGTCGAAGGCATCTGCGACAAGGATGGCGGAGAGCTGTATCAACGTTCCGATGATACAGAAGAGAAAGTAGGCACGCGTCTGGATGAGTATACATCCAAGACGGCACCTCTTCTTGATTACTACAGCGGTAAGAGCCTCCTGCGCGAAGTCGACGGCGAGAAGGATATCGACGTTGTAACGGCCGATATCGTTTCCTGCTTGAAAGGTACGTTGTAATGATTATTTGCAAATCCGAATCGGAGCTGCGATTAATGAGGGAAGCCGGACGGATCGTTGCGGAGACGCATCGGCTAATGGCTGCGGCGGTAAAGCCAGGCATCACTACCGGTGAGCTTGACCGCATTGCCGAACAGTACATTCGAAGCCAGAATGCCGTTCCTTCCTTTAAAGGTTACAATGGGTTTCCTTCCAGCATCTGCGCTTCTGTGAATGACGAGTTGGTGCACGGATTCCCTGGATCTCGCAAGTTGAACGAGGGCGATATTATAAGTATCGACATCGGGGCACAGTACGAAGGCTATCACGGCGATTCCGCTTGGACCTACGCGGTCGGGACGGTTAAGCCGGAAGTTCAGAGACTGCTCGACGTAACGGAAGAATCGCTTTATGCGGGTCTTGCGCTCGTTAAGCCGGATGTCCGACTCTATACGATATCGCACGCCATCCAGAAGGTCATTGAAGCAGCGGGTTTCTCGGTTGTACGGGAATACGTAGGGCACGGAATCGGCGCGGAACTGCATGAAGAACCGCAAATACCGAACTATGGTGTACCGGACAGAGGGCCGCGGCTGAAGCCGGGTATGGTGCTTGCCATCGAGCCGATGGTTAATATCGGTGAACGATATGTACGAACGCTCGAGGACGATTGGACAGTCGTAACGCAAGACGGTTCCTGGTGCGCTCACTTCGAGCACACGGTTGCCGTCACGGAGGACGGCTTTGAAATATTGACCATTCTGCCGCAGCAGCCCGAGGTGTAAGATGGATGCTCGTCCCCAGATTGGTCAGTTCGTCAAAGTGCTTCGAGGCAAGGACGAAGATAGTTATGCCGTAGTCATCGCCGTCATCGACGACAGGTTCGTCATGATCGCGGACGGCGACAAACGAAGATTCGACCAGCCGAAGAGAAAGAACGTTCTGCATCTGATGTTACAGCCTGCCTTTAGTCATGAGGTAATAAGCAGCTTGCAAGAAACAGGCAGAGTGACGAATGCCAAATTACGTTACGCAATTCAGAAGTACGCGCATGCGAAAGGAGAATGACGGTGGCGAAGGAAGACGTCATTGAGGTCGAAGGTACGGTCATCGAGCCGTTGCCGAATGCGATGTTCAAGGTGGAGCTGGAGAACGGTCATCAAATTCTCGCACATGTATCCGGCAAGCTTAGAATGCATTTCATCCGCATTCTGACCGGAGACAAAGTGGTCATACAGTTATCGCCTTACGATTTATCGAGAGGGCGCATCACCTATCGGAAGTAACCGCTACGGCGGCAAGCTTTTCGAAAGATTCGGGAGGTAATCACAATGAAGGTCAGACCTTCGGTTAAGCCGATCTGCGAGAAATGCAAAGTCATTCGTCGCAAAGGCAACGTTATGGTGATTTGTGAAAATCCGAAACACAAACAAAAACAAGGATAAAAGGAGGGAAATATAGCCCATGGCACGTATAGCTGGTGTAGATATTCCGCGCGACAAGCGCGTTGAAATCGCCCTGACGTATATTTTCGGTATCGGCAAAACGACTTCGCAAAAAATCTTGGCTTCCACGGAAGTTAACCCAGACACTCGCGTTCGCGATCTGACTGAAGATGAGCTGGCTCGTTTGCGCGAAGCCATCGACAAGAATGTTAAAGTGGAAGGCGACCTTCGTCGTGAAATTTCGCTTAACATCAAACGTCTAACTGAGATCGGCTGCTACCGTGGTCTTCGTCACCGTCGCGGACTTCCTGTTCGCGGTCAACGTACGAAAACAAACGCGCGTACACGCAAAGGTCCACGTCGTACTGTAGCTAATAAGAAGAAATAAGAAAGGAGGATAATGGACAATGGCTAAACCAAAAAAAGTCGTTCGCACGAAACGTCGCGATCGGAAAAACATTGACACTGGCGTGGCTCACATTCGTTCGACGTTCAACAACACGATCGTTACGATCACTGACCCTCACGGTAATGCAATCTCTTGGGCAAGCTCCGGCAACCTTGGTTTCAAAGGTTCCCGTAAGAGCACGCCGTTCGCAGCTCAGATGGCTGCCGAATCCGCTGCGAAAGCGGCTATGGAGCATGGCATGAGAACTGTCGAAGTTATGGTTAAAGGACCAGGCGCCGGCCGCGAAGCTGCGATTCGTTCGTTGCAAGCTGCTGGATTGGAAGTTAACCTCATTAAGGATGTAACCCCAGTCCCGCATAACGGATGCCGTCCGCCTAAACGTCGCCGCGTATAGTTGGATCCACGGTGGTATCAAATTACTACAACTTGTGAATAATGGTTGTGAAGGTTTGGCATACTACGAGATTTGACATAAATAACGACTAGGTAACGGAGCGACGTTTGAAGGAGGGTACTATTTGTGATTGAGATCGAAAAGCCGAAAATCGAAACCGTAGAGCTGAATAACGAGGGCACCTACGGACGTTTCGTGGTCGAGCCGCTGGAACGCGGATACGGCACGACGCTTGGAAATTCGCTTCGCCGAATTTTGTTGTCGTCTTTGCCTGGTGCGGCCGTGACGTCGGTTCAAATCGACGGCGTGCTGCATGAGTTTTCTACGGTTCCCGGAGTGATTGAGGACGTAACGGAAATCATTCTGAACCTGAAGGGCCTGTCGCTGAAGATTCACTCCGACGAGGAGAAAGTGTTGGAGATCGACGCGGAAGGCGAAGGGAACGTAACAGCGGGCGACATTCGAGCTGATAGCGATGTCGAGATTTTAAGCCCTGATCTTCACATTGCGACCTTGGCCTCCGGAGCGCGGCTCCATATGCGGATTTTTGCTAATCGGGGACGCGGTTACGTGCAAGCGGACCGGAACAAGAGCGACGATCAACCGATTGGCGTCATCCCTGTCGATTCGATTTACACGCCCATTACTCGGGTTAATTACAGCGTAGAGAACACACGCGTCGGTCAAGTCACGAACTACGACAAGCTGACGCTGGAAGTTTGGACGGACGGCAGTATTCGCCCTGAAGAGGCAGTAAGCCTCGGCGCTAAGATTTTGACCGAGCACTTGGACTTGTTCGTTGGATTAACGGATGAAGCCAAAGATGCTGAAATCATGGTTGAGAAGGAAGAGGACAAAAAAGAGAAGGTTCTAGAGATGACGATCGAAGAACTGGATCTGTCCGTACGTTCATATAACTGCTTGAAGCGTGCTGGCATCAACACCGTTCAAGAGCTGATCACGAAATCCGAAGAGGATATGATGAAGGTTCGCAACTTGGGCCGCAAATCCTTGGAAGAAGTTCAAGAGAAGCTGGAAGAGCTGGGTCTTGGCCTGCGCATGGAAGAGTAGTCTTGTAGTCTGACAGCAAGATTAGACCACACAGCAAGGGAGGGGAAAACAAGATGGCATATCAAAAATTGGGACGTGACGCAAGCGCGCGGAAAGCATTGTTCCGTGACCTCGTTACTGATCTGTTCCTGTATGAGCGTATTCAAACGACTGAAGCTAAAGCGAAAGAGGTTCGTTCTATCGCTGAGAAGCTGATCACGAAAGCGAAAAAAGGTGATCTTCATGCTCGTCGTCAAGTTGCAGCTTACGTGCGTCGCGAATCCGTAAACGGTGAGCAAGACGCAATCCAAAAGCTGTTCTCCGAACTGGCTACCCGTTATTCGGAGCGTGCAGGTGGATACACGCGTATCCTGAAGCTTGGACCACGTCGCGGCGACGCCGCGCCTATGGTTTACCTTGAGCTGGTTGACCGCGCGTAACACTTTTGAAGAAAGGGTGGACCCTTGAGGCCACCTTTTTTTATTTTTGAAGCAAGGATGCAATGAGTGATGGGCAGGAGGAACGGCATGCGGAATATCGGCGTTAAAGTAAGTTATGACGGGAGCGGATTTAACGGGTTTCAGTCGCAGCCCTATGGAAGAACCGTACAAGACGAAATCGAGAAAGCGATCCACCATCTAACCGGCGAGAAGATCGTGATTATCGGATCGGGACGTACGGATGCCGGCGTACATGCGATGGGGCAGGTATTCAACTTCCACACGGCTTCGACGATTCCTACGGAACGATGGGCGATTGCGCTGAATACGCGGCTGCCGAAGGATATTATTATTCTGGACGCATGGGACGTGCCGATGGAGTTTCACTCCAGACGTTCGGCCAAACGCAAGACATATCGTTATACCATCGAGACGGATAAATTCCCGGACGTGTTCGCCAGGTCATACCGCTTCCATCACCCCACGAAGCTGAACGTGGCCGCGATGGAGGAAGGCCTTGCCTACCTGGTAGGCACGCATGACTTTACTTCCTACACCTCTATTCATTCCACCAAGCCCCATCATATCCGGACGATCTATGAAGCGTATTTCAGGCAGGAGGGCGGCGCTCTCCATATGTATATCACGGGCAACGGCTTCTTGTACAACATGGTGCGCGTCATTATGGGTACGCTGCTTTGGGTGGGACAAGGCAAGCTGAAGCCGGGGGACATGAACCGGATCCTGGAAGGCAAGTCGAGGTCGCTTGCCGGACCGACGGCGATGGCGCATGGCCTGATGCTGATGGATGTGGAGTACGGCGATTGGAGCGGTCCGGTTGCACCGAGCTTCGACGAGTCATCGCAGATCGACGAGGACGAGGAATAAACCGAACATACGGGGGAATATGGCGATGTGAGGTACTATTTAATCTCGTTAATCGTTAACCATGTCGATGATACAAGGTGAAACGGCCAGCTTCGTTCGAAGCTAGCCGCCGAAATTAATCATGTGTTATCTAAGAACGATGTCCCCGGAGCTCGTGCGAGCGCTTAGCTTCAGGTCCCCGGATCCGAACGAACCGTTCGCGTCGCTGTCTCCGTTTTTCCCCTGTTCGACGAAACCGTCCTTGCGGACGATACAGTCGCCTGAGCCGCTGCTGAATTGAACGGCAAGGGATTCGGGATCGCGGGACAAGTTGATGATAATATCGCCGCTTCCGGCCTTCAAATCCGTGTTGTATTCCAAATCATCGGCGTTCAAACGAATGTCGCCCGACCCGGCTTCTCCGTTCAACTGCGCGACGCCGTCCTCGAGCGAGACATCGCCGCTGCGGATGTCGAATTGGATAAGATCGGCTTCATAACGATCGATGGTTAAGTCGCCGCTATTGTTCTCCAGTTCAACGGTTTTACCGGTCACTTCCTCGAGACTGATATCGCCGCTGTTCGCAACAACCTTCAGGTTCGTTAAAGCCGTTATCGATTCGGCTTTAATGTCGCCGGAGTTCGTATTCAGCTCGGCGTTATTGAATTCGGCGGAGTCGATGGAGAGGTCGCCGCTGTTCAGCTCGGCAGAGAACGAATCCCATGTTTGATCGGGAAGCTCCACGGTCAACTTCACGTTCGACCAATTGAAGCCGATGTGAAATCCGTTGTTGGACTGAAGCGATAGCTTCAACGTATCGCCGTCTTCTTCGGCGCTTAACTGCAAGTCGTCGGCTTCGGCTTTGGTCGCACGGCCTTTGAGCGTGACGACGATGTCATCGCCGATTCCGCGGACGACATCAACGTCCAGGCTGTTCGATTCGATCTCGACGTTCAACAATCTATCCGTAGCGAATGTTCGCTGTTCGTAAACCGGCTTCGTGAATCCCGAGAATATTCCGCTTAACGAGGTTTTGCCGTTGTTCATGAACAAGTAGAATAATGCGCATACCCCGAGGAGTACGAGCAGAGTACCGAGTGCTTTGTTTGCTTTCATGATTATAACTCTCCTAACTTATATGGGCTTGTTGCCGCATCGACTTGCGGCGCTTTCGATGTTCTTATTGTAGCAATGGAGCATCGCCGTTGAAACGGCCTGTTGGCGTACTTGACTGCTGGCCTTAGGTCTAGTCGGGCGGTTGCTCGGGAGCTAAAGGAATTAACAAAAACGACTTGCACTTCACTAGGCTTTATAGTAGAATATAACTTGTGCTTTCTAAGTGGCTCTCCCACAGCCCCGACTTAGAATGGCCGCAACCGTAAGTTCCAACCACGAATAACAAACCAACGGCAACGTTGTTATAAAAACGATTAACGTAACAGAATTAAGGAGGATCATCCATGCGTACCACCTATATGGCTAAGCCGAATGAAGTTGAGCGTAAATGGTTCGTCATCGATGCGGAAGGCAAGACGCTCGGACGTCTGGCTAGCGAAGCTGCAAGCCTGATCCGCGGCAAACACAAACCGCAATTTACGCCTCACATCGACACTGGCGATTTCGTTGTTGTCATCAACGCTTCCAAGATCGTTCTGACAGGCAACAAAATGGCTAACAAAAATTACTACCGTCACTCCATGCATCCAGGTGGCTTGAAAGTCACTCCTGCACACGAGATGGTGAAGAACAAGCCAGAGCGTATGATTGAGCTGGCAGTGCACGGCATGTTGCCTAAGAACCGTCTGGGCAACCAAATGAAGCTTAAGCTGAAAGTCTACGCAGGTGCGGAACACCCACATCAAGCCCAAAACCCTGAAGTCTACGAGCTTCGCGGCTAATAAAGAGGAGGACACGTTTCATGGCTCAAGTGCAATACTATGGAACCGGTCGTCGTAAACACTCTGTTGCACGTGTACGTCTTGTGCCGGGTGAAGGACGAATCATTGTTAATAAACGCGATTTGAATGAATATTTCGGCTTGGAAACACTCAAGCTGATCGTAAAACAACCGCTGAACCTGACTGATACATTGTCGAAGTACGATGTACTGGTTATCGCTAACGGCGGCGGCATGTCCGGCCAAGCTGGCGCTATCCGTCACGGCATCTCCCGCGCTCTGCTCAAAGCAGATCCTGAGTTCCGTCCGGCTCTGAAGCGCGCAGGCTTCCTGACACGCGATCCGCGTATGAAAGAACGTAAAAAATACGGTCTTAAAGCGGCTCGTCGCGCACCACAGTTCTCGAAACGTTAATTCAACGAAGATACCATCTTTGCTTTATGCAGAGGTGGTATCTTTTTTTTGCCATTCTGACCGAAACGGTTGGATATAGGATGCTTAGGCTGAAGCGGAGATATGAAAAAATAGCAACTAGACAGGTGCGGAGGCGTCACGTTGCAAACTTTTCGTCATATTGGTGAAAAGAGGCATTGAACATTCGGAAGGAAAGTCGTATAATCGATAATACAGACTACTTTACTTGGAATTAAAGACGGAGGTTACGACCCATGAACTTGTTTGAGAAAGAAGCGCTTATCGCGCAGAAGGCTGTTGAGCTCGAGAATGCATCGCCGGAAGACATTATCCGTTTCGCTGTCGAGACGTTCCCGAATATTACATTCGCATGCAGTTTCGGTGCCGAGGACGTCGTTCTGGTGGATATGCTCCAGAAGATTAGCCCGAAGACAGACATCTTCTATTTGGATACGGACTTCCACTTCAAGGAAACGTACGAGACGCGCGACAAGCTTGCCGAAGTTTACCCAGGCATTCCGTTCGTGGAAGTAAAACCGGAAATAACACCTGAAGAGCAAGCTGCTCAGTTTGGCGACGAACTGTGGAAGACCGACGCCAACAAGTGCTGCGATATCCGCAAAGTACAACCGTTGACGAAAATTCTTTCCAAGTACGAAGCTTGGATTACAGGCATTAGACGCGATCAGGCTCCGACTCGCGCGAACGCGAAGAAAATCGAATACGACGTGAAATTCGGCCTCGTGAAATTTAATCCGATCGCAAACTGGACGACAGAAGATGTATGGAACTACATCCGCGAGAATAACGTCGTTTACAATCCGCTTCATGACCAGAACTATCCGAGCATCGGCTGCGAATATTGCACGCGCAAGGTTATGCCGGGCGAAGATCCGCGCGCAGGACGCTGGTCGGGCCAAGAGAAGACGGAATGCGGATTGCATAAGTAAATAAACAACGATAGACAACATACATGAATAACTAACTTTTTAGGAGGCATTATTCGATTATGAGTCAAATTGCTCCTCATGGCGGCGAACTGGTGAACCGCATCGCCGCTGGCGAACAACGCGAAGCGCTGCTGACGGAAGCCGCGCTGCTGAATCCGATCGTGATCAACACATGGACGATCTCCGACCTCGACCTAATCGGCGTGGGCGCGTTCTCGCCGCTTACCGGATTTTTGAACGAAGAAGATTATCATTCCGTCGTTGGGCAGATGCGCCTGGCGAACGGGACGGTATGGAGCATTCCGATCACGTTATCCGTGAACGAAACCAAGGCGGCTGAGCTGCAAGTAGGCGAACGCGCTGCATTGATCGGCGAAGACGGCATTACGTACGGCATCATTAACGTCGAAAGCATCTATACAGTAGATCAAAAGGTTGAAGCGGTTAATGTCTTTAAAACGGATGATCTGGCGCATCCAGGCGTTCAGAAGCTGCTTGAGCGTTCCAATATTTACGTGGGCGGATCCATTACGGTGCTGAACCGTCCGCAGCCGGAAAAGTTCCAGGAGTTTTATTTTACCCCTTCGGAGACTCGCGGTTTGTTCGCAGATAAAGGCTGGAAGACGATTGTCGGCTTCCAGACGCGCAACCCTGTTCACCGTGCGCATGAATACATTCAGAAGACGGCGATGGAAATCGTCGACGCTTTGTTCTTGAATCCGCTTGTCGGCGAGACGAAGTCGGATGACGTTCCCGCGAATGTCCGGATGAAAAGTTATCTGGCGCTGCTGGAAAACTATTATCCGAAAGACCGCGTATTCCTCGGCGTATTCCCGGCGGCTATGCGTTATGCGGGACCACGCGAAGCGATCTTCCATGCCATCGTCCGCAAAAACTACGGCTGTACGCACTTCATCGTCGGCCGCGATCATGCCGGGGTAGGCGACTATTACGGCACGTACGAAGCGCAGGAATTGCTGAAGTCGATCCCTGCCGAAGACCTTGGCATTACGCCGCTGTACTTCGAACATAGCTTTTACTGCACGACGTGCGGCAACATGGCGACGACCAAAACTTGCCCGCATGGCAAGGAGTCGCATCTGACGTTGTCCGGCACGAAGGTTCGCGCATTGCTGCGCGACGGCATCTGCCCGCCTCCGGAATTCTCTCGTCCGGAAGTGGCGAAGATTCTGATCGAAGGCATGTCGGAGCAGCCTGTGGGCTAATCCGAGGCCAATAAGAATATGCAATCTTCTATAGGCTCGGAATATTATAATATTCTTATGTGGTAAAAAACCATCTCGTCCCATATACATGAAGAGTGCGCTAGGCTTATCCAAGCCAAAGCCGCTGAACATGTACGGGAACGGGGTGGTTTTTTGTGATGCGTAGAATTCGTCGGCATTTCGTGGTGTGGTTGACGATTAAGGGAACGCTTCGGATTACCGCGGCCATCGTGGTCCTCATCCTAACCGGGTTTCTCTTGCGCGAAAATTTGCCTTCATCGAGTTCTTGGTCGTACTGGACGCTGCCGCTATCCGGCAAGACGATTGCAATAGATGCAGGACACGGCGGGGCGGACGGGGGAGCGGTAAGCAAGCAGGGGGCGGTGGAAAAGGATCTGAACCTTGCGATCGCGTTGAATCTCCGGGATTATTTGCAGCAAGCGGGGGCCATTGTCGTTATGACGCGCGAAGGGGACTACGATCTGGCTTCGGGAGACGCGAATGCCTACAGCAAACGGAAGACGGAGGATTTGAAACGAAGGGCGGCTCTGATCGAAGAGAGCAAACCGGCGGCATTCATCAGCATACATATGAACAGTATACCTTCAGAGAAGTGGTCTGGCGCACAGACGTTTTATAATTCTTCGGCCCATCCCGATAACCGGCTGCTTGCCGCATTCATTCAAGACGAAATCAAACGGAATCTGGAAAATACGACGCGCATCGCGGCAGTGAAGAAGGACGTCTACCTGCTCAAGGCGCTGCCGGATATTCCAACCGCGCTCGTGGAAGTCGGTTTCTTATCCAATCCGGGAGAAGCGGCGCGTCTTGCGGATGCGGAATATCAGCGCCAGGTAGCGGCATCGATCTATCAAGGCATCCTTCGGTACACGTCGGGGGAGAAACTTAGCGGAAGTACGTCGGATGAAATCAAATTGCAGAATGGCGAGTAAAAAGACGGATATAGTGGATGTATGATCCACGTGCTGCAGACGAGACATTAAGCTATGTTATAATAGGGGATATTGCGATTTAAATAAAGGTGGGACTTAAGCATATGTTAACACGCGAACAAGCCATCGAAGCCATCGAGCACGTGATGGCCGAACAATATCGCGCGGAAGGCGTCACCTTCCGCGACGTCATGGTCCGGAACCGTCAAGTATCGTTGACGGTTCTCGAAGCGAGCGCGGCTGCGCAGCCCGCGCTCGAGGCCTCGCTGCGCGAGGCCCTGGCGCGCCTCGGCGCCGAAACCGTGCATTGCCGGTTTCGGAGCGCCGAGGGCGCGCCTGCGGCAGCGCCGGGCGGGGACGCCCCAGCGCAGCCACAGGCGCAGCAGGCGCCGGGAGGCGGAGCCGGCGCCACCAAGACGGGCCCTGCCGTGCAAGGGCACGGGGCCGGTCTGGCCAGCCCGCTGCTGGCGCCTGGCAGCGGGACCGAATTCATCGCCGTCGCGAGCGGCAAGGGCGGCGTCGGCAAGAGCACGGTGACCGTCAACTTGGCGGTCGCCTTGGCCAGGAAAGGCAAGCGCGTCGGCATTATCGACGCGGACATCTACGGCTTCAGCGTGCCCGATATGATGGGCATCGAAGAGCGGCCGCAGGTCGTGAACGATCGGGTCATCCCGATCGAGCGGTTCGGCGTGAAGGTGATCTCGATGGGTTTCTTCGTCGAGGACAACAGCCCGATCGTGTGGCGGGGGCCGATGCTCGGCAAAATGCTTCGCAACTTCTTCCAAGAGATCGAGTGGGGAGAGCTTGACTACCTGCTGCTGGATCTACCGCCCGGAACGGGGGATGTGGCGCTCGACGTGCACCAGATCATTCCGCAGAGCAAGGAAATCATCGTTACGACGCCTCACGCGACGGCTGCTTTCGTAGCCGCGAGAGCAGGGGCGATGGCCATCAAGACGGAACACGAGATCATCGGCGTCGTGGAGAATATGTCGTATTACGTGTCGAAGTCGGGGGAGAAGGAGTACGTCTTCGGCCGCGGCGGCGGCGCCCGCCTTGCGGAGACGCTGCATTGCGACCTGATGGCGCAAATTCCGCTCGGCGCGCCGGACAATCATGTTTCGGAGCCTGATTTCTCGCCGTCGGTGTATAAGGCCGATTCCGAAACGGGTGCGATGTACCTTGAGCTGGCGGACAGCGTAATCGCCCGGGTCGAACGTTCCCGCTAAACAATCAAAGCCCGGAGAGCTATTCGTCCGGTTCGATTCGACGTCCATCGACGCCGATCCGGACCGAACCGATAAGCTTCCGGGCTTTTTGCTTCGCTGAACCGCTGCTTGTAACTGTTGCTTTTACAATCGCTGTAAATTGCTGCTCTGTATCGTTGCTCTTGTATCGTTGCTCTTTGCTGCTTCGCTGCTCTAACAGTTGCTTTAACTCGCTGTCTTACTGTTGCTCTTCTTCGCCTTGCTGTTCTTCCTCTTGGCCTTGCTCCTCTTCCTGCATGCCTTGCTCTTCTTGCTGTTGTCCTTCTTCCTCGGACTTCTTCACCTTCTCGTCGGGCTTCGTCTGAAGCTCTTCCTTGACCGCCGCCTTCATCAGATCGAGCACTTCGAGTCGGAACAACGGATTTTGCATCGATTCCTGCATGAGCGACATGACTTCTTTACGGTACTGTGCGCTTTTCAGAACTTCCAAAATCATTTTTTCCATCTCTGGATTGTTGAATGTCTTTAGAAGCTCGGCTTGATATTGCGGGTCTTTGATTAATTCCTTATGAATCGTTTTGTTTTCCTTATTGACGGATTTCGCAAATTCACCGGCGAACCGTGTGTCGGTCATCAACTTCCTGATTACTTTGTCATAATCGGGGGAACTAATGACATCCTTGACAGCGAGACGGACCTCCTCCTGATCCTGCACTGACAGCAGCTTAGAGGATTGCGTAGAGTAGCCGGACAGCTGCTCCGCCGATTCCTGAAGCGCCTTCTGGGCGTCCTCCGTCTTCAGAATATCGATGACCATCGATTTCATGTCTTTGTAGCTGATTTGCTGCTGACCTCCGGATGATTCGGCGCCGCAACTTGCGAGTACGAAAGCAAACGCCAATAGCGACAAGAATAAAGACCATCTGATGCGCATGTTTTGCTTGCTCCCTTCTATGTCAATGCCCGTTTGGATCATGGGGTCCGATTGAAACGCGCCTGCAGACAAGGGATGGCGCTAGCCGTTTCACCTGGATCGATCTTATTATGCGCATTGTTCACGGTTTTATCATGGACGGGCATTAGCTTTTTGTTGTGATCGTGGTAAAATAAAGCCAAAACGTTCTGGAGGATTCTCAAGTGACTTTGCGCAAATGGTTTTTCTTATTTTGGAGCACGATGGCGGTAGGGGCGGTCGTCTGTATCGTATGCGGAGCCATTATGCTGCTGACCGATCAGGAATTCGGTTTCCTCGGCATGGAAGCGACAGGGTTCAATGTGCTTATGATGGGCATCTCGGGACTGATGATCGGCGCCTTCAGCCAAATGGGATTTTTCGCATATTTGACTCTCAATTATATTGCCCTTAGCGTCTTCCGCAAAAAATACCTTTGGAATGCGCTGCAAGGTTACACCACGTTATTCGCCGTATTCGGTCTCGGTTATGTCCTTTATGAAGAGAGAACGAACGATTGGTTTTTCTGGGTACTGCCGCTTATTTTGTTCGCCGCATCGCTAATCGTGTCCTGGGCCAAAGTCAAACAAACCAACAACAGCGCGTTCATCCCAACGATGTTCCTCATGTTCGTCGTCACGTTTATCGAGGCGTGGCCGGCGTTGCAAGGAGAGACGAACGTTGCGGCTATCGTCTTTATGATGATCCCGCTCTTCGTTTGCAATGCGTACCAAAATATGATGATGCATCGCCTTCTGGGCAGCAAAGAAGCCGACTCCGCGGCTATCTCCGCGAAATCGGCTAGTTAATTCATATTTCGTTTCATGAAGTCCGTTATTCGCTAGCAGCGCTGAGCTGGGAAGCGGAGGCGGGCTTCTTCTGATCCGATTGGTCTTTCTGAACCGTATTGCCTTCGGCTTCGGTCTGATTAATGAGCTGCGTCACATTGACGAATTCGTAACCTTTCTCGCGTAGCTGGTCGATAATAACGGGAAGAGCTTCATGCGTCTGGAGCACGGTGTCGCTGGCATGGAGGAGAATGATATCTCCCGGATGCGTCCGGCTGACGACGCGGTTGATGATTTTGTCCGTGCCGATGTTCATCCAGTCCATCGAATCGGTATCCCACTGAATGACCTTATACTGCAATTCTTCGGCGATGCGAAGGACGCGTTTGTCGAAATCTCCGTTTGGCAATCGGATCAGATTCGGTTGTTTGCCGGTCAGATCGGATAATATCGTATGCGCGGTCGAGATCTGTTTGCGGATTTCTTCATCGCTGAGCTTGCTATAGAAGTCGTGCTTGTGCCCATGGCTGCCGATTTCGTATCCGGCTTCTTGGATTTTCTTAACCAGATCGGGATGCGACTGGCTCCATGGGGAGGAGAGGAAGAAGGTGGCCTGCGTAATGTTCTTTTCCTTGAGCACCTGCAGAATAGGCTCGGCACGCTTGTCCCCCCAGCTGATGTCGAACGTGAGCGCCACGACCTTCTTGTCCGTCGGAACGCTGTAGATGGCGGCGGGCTGCTGTGGAGCGAACACCGTAATATTGTCCCGTTCCGCGTAGATGATTCCTACCGAAAACACGAGAGCAATCGCGATAAAAAAGTACTTCTTCAGCTTTCTGCCGTTCATGACATAAAACATATTCATGGGGATGGGCTCTCCTCTCTTGGTTTTGCCTCGACTCGAGGCAACGGCTGTAATGCGCTAATAGTACAATCTATGCTCGTACACATCGCGGATATGCTATTTTTGTTCCGCCGAATATAGGGAAGGAGAGTGAACCGAATGTTTCGTTTGTCTGCAATATGGAATCACCTGAAACAAATGCGCGGCTATATCGGATTTTCGTTTGTGTTGTTTTTTGCTGGGATCGTGATCGGAGGGACCAATCCGGCTTTTCGTTCCTTTCTGGACGGGCAATTGGCCGGACTTCAACAAATGGTCGCCATCGTGGACCAAGCCGAAAATAAAACGCTGGCGATGATTGTCGTCATCTTCCTCAACAATGCGATCAAGTCGATTTTCATTATGTACTTGGGCGCGTTCTTCGGATTTGTCCCGCTCTTTTTCTTGGTCGTGAACGGGATGGTGATCGGTTATTTACTTCAATTAACTGCGGCTAAGCCCGAAGCCATGCCGGTCTATGAGCTGGTGTTCAAAGGATTGCTGCCTCATGGGATTATTGAAATTCCCGCCATCATCGTGGCTTGCGCATACGGTCTCAAATTCGGCAGCCTTGTGCTTCGCTCGACGGGAAGCCTCTTGTTCAGCCGCGGCAAGCTGCGCGGCATCGGGAGCGAAATGTCCGAATTCGTGATCCGAACCGTGCCGATGATCGTTATTCTTACCGTGGCATTGCTCGTCGCGTCCATCATTGAAAGTACATTTACAGGTTGGCTGTTGTCGTTGTAATATTATTTCCAATATTTGAGCATAACAGTAAGGCGGTGTCGAAACGCATTTGCGACGACGCTGCTTTTTTTGAATTCTAAGAATTTATAAGTTTAGCTTCTTATATTTTCGCTTAGAATTCTCGTGATGAAACGCGCTACGCCGACACGTCGGTTTCAGCCGTTTCGCCTTGCACGTCTCAGGGACGGTCCACATGCGCTACATACCCCAAAGGAGGCCGCTTACGGTTATGCTCGGAATACTATTCAACGACAAAGAATGCAAAGAACTCGATTACGTGTTGCGCAAGGAATTGGACGAAATGCTGCTCGATCTGAACGACTCGCGGCTGGACGGAGACATCAAACAAGCGATTGCCCGCAGGTACAAAATCATCTTCAGAATGTATGCCCGAATTGCATCCCCTAAAGAGCTTTCCCGATATGCGCTAAATGCGCGTACTTACCGATAAAGGTGGGTAAACGTAAAAATCACTTTTTCTAAAAAAAATTCAAAATAGGGGTTGCAATCAATTGGGCCCCTGTGATATATTATTTCTTGTCGCCGCTGAGACATTGGCGCTGACGAGGAAGACATTCACACTCGATAAACCTCGAGCGCGAATGCTTCGAGAAAGAAAAGATTGTTCTTTGAAAACTGAACAACGAGCGAAACTGCCCGAAACAATCGCAAGATTGGATCGATAAGAAGTTTTCGTACTTGGCTTTAGCCAATGCGAAAATCTTCGTAGCAACAACGTTTTAGAGCTATCAAACACTTTTATGGAGAGTTTGATCCTGGCTCAGGACGAACGCTGGCGGCGTGCCTAATACATGCAAGTCGAGCGGATCTGATGGAGTGCTTGCA
>NZ_JAVFVT010000032.1 GCF_030929555.1 Paenibacillus sp. LHD-117
CTCTTGAAGAATAGCTAATTTTTCTAAAGCGTTCAGTTTATTTCTAGGCATAGAAAATGCTCCCCCTACAGTAAACAGGTTTTATTATTTCACCTGTCTACCGTATGGGGAGCATATCAGGATGATCCTTGTATCGCCATTTGGTGTCCCCGGTTAATCGGCGGGCGCTTTGTCCATGCGCGCGGCGGGCACTCGGACCGTGATGGTCGTACCGATCCCAGGCGAGCTGTCCAGCGTCAGGCCGTAGCCTTCCCCGTAATAATAGCGGATGCGGTCATGCACGTTTTGAACGCCTATATGATCGTCGCTCAACGTGTCGCCCGTCTGCTTCAGGCGCCGCCTTAAACTTTCGAGCGTATCCTCGCTGATGCCCGCTCCATCGTCGGATATCGTAATGACAAGAGTCTGCTCCTCCATGAAGGCGGCTACCCTTAGTATACCCGGACCCGTTTTTCGCTCTAATCCGTGAACGATCGCGTTTTCGATCAGCGGCTGCAAGGTGAAGTGGAGAACCGCCATGTCCTCGGTGCCGGACTCCAGCTCCTCGGAGTAACGGATTTTGTCGCCGAAACGCATCTGCTGCACTTTGATGTACAGCCTCGTATGCTCCAATTCTTCCTTCAGCGAGACATGCTCCTTGCCCGTCCGGATATGGAGTCTGAACAGCCTGCCGAGCAGGCCGACCATCTCGCCGATATCCCGCTGCCCGGACAGAATGGCCTTCATCTGGATGGACTCGAGCGCATTGGCAAGAAAATGCGGGTTGATCTGGCTTTTCAGCGCGCCATACTGAGCGAGCTTGTTCTGGGCAATCGTATGGGACGAACGTTCGATATGCGACTCGAGATCCTCTACCATTTTGCGTATGCCGCGATAGAGAACGCCGAATTCGTCCTGCCGGTCGCTGTTCAGGCTGACGTCGAATTTCCCCATGCCGACGGCTCTGACCTGGCTGCTTAAGTAGATAATCGGTTTGGTCACTCGCGCTGACAAGATCAGCAGGAATAGCAGGGCCGCTCCCAGCGAGCAGAACGCGAATGCGAGCATCAGCTTGCGGAACAGCTTGGCATCCTTCGTCATCTCCAGCTCCTCGATGTACTGGATGACTTTCCAGCCGGAATAATGCGATGTGACGAAGTTCACGTACGACGGCTTGCCGGACAGGTCGGCGTAGAAGCTGCCCGTATCCCTCTGCATGACGCTTTGAAGCTCAGGAGTCCGGGTGATCGGGAGGACAAGAGGAGTCTGCTGCTCTTGCTGCCGCTCCTGCTGGGAGGAATAGACGATGACGCCTCTATCGTCGACAATAAGGAAATTGCGATTCCTATTCTCCGATAGGCTCAGTATTTCCCTAAGCGAGTCCAATCGGATATCGACCAGAATGACGCCGAGAGGATCTCGGGTCCCTGTCTTGTTAATCACTCTGGCGATCGATATGACGGGCTCGGTCGCATTGACCCGATTGAACGGGAGATGGGCTCCGATTAGCGTTGCTTTGCCTTCGCCAGCAAGCGCCGCCTGATACCATTCCTCCTCCTTGAAGTCGATCTCCTCATAGTCGGCCTGATTGAAATTCATGGAATAGAAGATCCGGTCCCCGGCGTAAATTCGGACGCTGTCGACGTTCTTGATCGTCATCTCGATCATGCTGACGAAGTTTTCGATAACGTTGCGGTATTGAAGCGTCTGATTCATGTCTGCCGCGCTCGCATCGCTGCCCCATCTCTGGAGCGAGCTCTGCAGCTGCTCGTCCAGCTGGGCGGATACGGTTCCCTTCTCGATGCTTTGCAAATATTGATCGATATTAAAGGATAGATGATTTAAGATAAGGCTGGCGCTGTCCTGGTATTCTTTTTTCATGCTTTGCATCATGAAGCCGTATGCGATGCCCGACATAGCGAGAAGCGGTATCGTGATCGTGAAGATGGACAGCAAAAAAATCTGATGGTTAACGCGCTTCAGCTGGAAGCGCGCGGACAGTCGTTTCAGAAAACGCATGGACTCACAATCCTATTCTTTTGCGGTATTCGGTCGGTGTCATGCCGGTCAGGCTGCCAAATGTCTTAACGAAGTGCTTGTAGCTCTTGTAGCCGCACATGCCGCAAATTTCCGTTATAAGATAACGAGGGTCGCGCAAAAAATCCTGGGCCGCTTGAATTCGGATTTCCGTCACGAAGGTCATGTAGTTTTTGCGCAGCTTCGTTTTGAATAGTCGGCTAAGATAAGACGGATTATAGAAAAATCGGTCGGCGACCATCTGCAGCGTGACATCATCGCCGATGTGCTGACGGATGAAAGACTCGATCTGCTCGAAGACGAGATGCTCCTGCGTTGGAGCCTTCGACCCGTGTTCCTTGTAATCCTCGCTGAGCTGAATCGCCCAATCCGAAATCCATTCGAACATCCTCTCCGCGGTGGAGAAGTCGTCTACGAAGGTGAGCCTCAGCAGCTTTTCGCTATAAATGCCTTCGGCCTCCAAGCCGTTATGATGCGCGAACCGAAGCATGACATTTATGATCTCTTGCAGGAACGCAAGCCAGGAGTCGATCATTGCGAGAGAAGGGGGACGCTGCGATTCCTTGCCGAGCCGCCGTAACAGCTGCCTGATCTCGTCGGAACGCCCTTCCTCGAGACACGTGATAAGAGCTTCGCGGTCGCTCTTCTTCAGCTGGAACGAATGGCCCGGATCTTCGGGCTCCTTCGAGTCATCCCCGTAAGTGTCCAGCCGGAATGTCTTGCATGCGGGATCGAAATATCGCAGGTACAGCGCCTTGTCCGCCAATTTGAGCTCGGATGCAAGCTTCGAAAGGTTGTCGGCTATGCAGCCGGTTGATAAATAAATGTGCCGCGCCGCTTCTTCCGAGGACATCTCCACAATCCGTGAATAGAGACCGATGACGGATTGATCCGCATCGCTGCAAGTCTTTACCGAATCAAAAGCGATGACCGTATACAGTTTGGAGCCGCTCATATAAGTCATCACTCGTCGAACTTCAGGGAGACGCTGCAGCTCGTCCGCGGCTTGCTCCTTCAACTTACGAAGCGCCGAGCGGTTCTGCAGCAGCTCGCTTGGGCTGGCGTGAAGCGAGCTCGAGCATGCGGCAACGACTGCGAGATAGGAGCAATGGATCGTTTCCAGTTCCAGGAATGGCTGCAAGTCGGACATTTCGGCAACGGGATCGTCCAGTATGTGCTTGAGCGCATTGCCGTATTTGTAATGCACATTTTCTTTGACGGTGTCCTCCAGCGCCAGCCGGGATCTGCGATCGTTCCGACTGAGCTCCAGCTGGTTCAGACAATCCTTGACCGTGGCGAGGCTCTCCTCATACTCCAGCGGCTTGAGCAAATAATTGCGGACATTGCCAAGCCTGACCGCGCGCTGCGCGTATTGGAATTCGTTGTAGCCGGTCAGGATAATGAATAAGGAATTCGGCAGCTCGGGCTTCAGACGCTCGATCATCTCCAGACCGTCCAGCTCCGGCATTCGGATATCTGTAATAATCAAATCTGGTTTATCCTGCAGGGCGAGCCGGACGCCTTCCATGCCGTTCTCGGCTTCGAGAATAACGTCGATCCCTAGGTCTTTCCATGGGAAATAATGCGTTAAACCTGCGCGTATTAGCGGTTCGTCTTCGACGATCATAAGTTTGTACATAGCGCTCTCCTAAGGGATAATAGATTTGTCATCATTATACCGGAAAAATAAAGCGCCTACATCGCGTTTGCGATATAAAAGTTGTCGAATAAAGCAAGAAGTCATTTTTGAGCCATGAATGTAAAAGTAACGGGATTTTCGAAGTGGGCTGTCGTCCACTATGCTAGATTCACGGAAGACAGGTCGACATGATCTTCCAAAAATGAAAACGGGGGTAAGGAAATGAAAGCAAACCGCAAACCATTCGTTTTAGGTATTGTGCTCTCGATGCTGGTTATGTTGTTCGCAGCGTGCAGTTCCGGCAATAACGGAGGATCGGAAGGGAATGCCGGTTCCAGCGAGAAGCCGAGCGCTACCAACGAGGCGACTGAGACGCCTGCAAACGCTGATCCGGTCGAAATTACATGGTGGAACTTCCCGAGCTATCAGCCGCTTGACGGCGAAGTAGGCAAGTACGAGAAAGAAATCATTGCTGCATTCAATAAAAAATACCCTGAAATTAAAGTCAACCTGGAAATGATCACGTTCGACGGCGGCCCGGAAAAGCTGAACGTAGCGATTTCGACAAACTCGGCTCCGGACCTGATCTATGACGCGCCGGGCCGCATCATCGATTGGGCGAAGAAGGATCTGCTCGCGCCGCTCGACGATATGGTGACGGACGAAGTCAGAAACGATATTTCGCCAGCGCTGTGGAAGCAATCCATGGTAGGCGACAAAACGTACATGTACCCGATCAACACCGCGCCATTCATGATGGCCGTTAACAAAACCGTATTCGAAAAAATGGGCAAGCTGGATCTTCTGCCGCTTGACCGTCCGGACAGAACATGGACATTCGACGAGTATAAAGCGGCCCTGCAGGCTGTTAAGGATAATGCGCCAGACATCATTCCATCCGGCTTCTTCGCGAAGAGCCAAGCCGGCGACCAAGGCACTCGCGCCTTTATTGCGAACCTCGGCGTATCCCGTTTCCTGAATGAAGACTTAAGCGCAGTTGCCATTAATACGGATCAAGCAGCTGCAGCACTTGACTGGATCGTTCAAGCTCAAAAAGACGGGCTAATTGTAAACGGTTCCGCTTCTTTGGCAGCAAGCGATGTCAACGATTTGTTCCTGCAAGGTAAACTTGCGTTCACGCTCAACTATTCCCCGGTATTGAAAGCTCAGAATAAAACGCTTAAGAAAGCAGAATTTGAAGAAGTGCTGCTTCCATTCCCAACGCTTGACGGGTCTGAGCCTAAGCTTGAGCCGTACCTCGGCGGCATGGCGATCTTCAACAACAAGGACGAGGCGAAAATCGCGGCTGCCAAGAAGCTGATCGACTTTATAGCCAACGATCCGGAGTGGGGCAATAAAAACCTGATCCAAACCGGCGGTCTATCCGCTCGTACTTCCAACACTGGTCTTTATAACGACGAAGACTACAAGTACGCCGAGTTAGCTCGGAAATTCATCACCGATCCGCCGACGATTGCCGATGGCTACGCGGAAATCCGCACATACTGGTTCCCTGAATTGCAACGCGCGCTGCTGGGCGCCGCATCCGGCAAAGAAGCACTCGATACATTCGCTGAGAAGGCGAATGAAGCGATCAGCAAAGCGAAAGCTGCACAATAGCTCGTGTTGTCTTGAAACGCGCCGCGCCGCCAAAGGACGGCGACAGCCGTTTCGCCTTGGAGCAGCGTATGAATTGTTCGCTGCTCCTTTCTTTTTCAAAGAAGGGAGAGATCCATGTGTTGTCATCGACTTTAAGAAGAAAACGATACATCTGGCGCGATTGGTTGATGAGCTATCTGTTTCTGTTGCCCGCATTGGGATTTTTCCTGCTGTTCGTTGCGTATCCGATGCTTAAAGGTATCTACATTAGCTTCTTTAATCATACGCTTAATCAATTTGAATTTATCGGCTTGGATAATTACAAATTTTTGTTCACTGACGAGACGTTTATCAAATCGATGCGTAACACGGTTTTGATTGTTTTGATTGCAGTGCCGATTGTTATCTCGTTTTCCGTTTACGTAGCCATGACCATTTACAAGAAATCGGAGTGGTTACGCTCTCTGTTTAGAGGCATTTTTTATTTGCCAGCCGTATCTTCCGTCGTCAGTATTACAGTTGTATGGGCTTCGATCTATGATCCCAACTTCGGGATTTTGAACTATATAACCAGCTTGTTCGGCGCGGATCCGATCCCTTGGCTCGGTCATCCCGATACCGCTTTGTACGCGATTATTCTGGTACTTATTACGACGTCGGTCGGGCAGCCTATCATCCTGTATGTCGCTTCCTTGGGCAACATTCCGGCGTCCTACATCGAAGCGGCGCAAATCGACAGAGCGTCTTCCGGGCAAATTTTCAGAAAAATCATTTGGCCCATGCTGATGCCAACCAATCTGTATATTATCGTCATCACGACGATCAACTCGTTCCAAGTA
The DNA here is from genome assembly GCF_030929555.1 of Paenibacillus sp. LHD-117. Lineage (GTDB taxonomy): Bacteria > Bacillota > Bacilli > Paenibacillales > Paenibacillaceae > Pristimantibacillus. The sequence goes on from NZ_JAVFVT010000032.1 coordinate 6,094, forward strand.
TTTGCTATCATCCAACTATTGACTGCGGGCGGTCCGATGTACGAAACGTCAACGGTTATGTACGGCGTATACGAGAAAGCGTTCGTACTGGGCAGCTTTGGCCTAGCCTCCGCAATGGGAGTACTTCTTGCGATTGTGATCGGCATTATTTCGCTTATTCAGTTCAAATTTTTAGGCAGCGATGTGGAGTACTAGGAGGGGGAACATGAAGCTCAACAGAAGTCCTATCATTTCCAATGTCGTTGTGGCGATATGCGCTCTGCTGTTTATCTTCCCGTTTTATTGGATCATAACCGGCGCATTTAAGGTGCAAGACGTTGCGGTCGCCATTCCGCCGGAATGGTTTCCGCTCGACCCGACGCTGGAGAACTTTGAGACCTTATTCAAAAACCCGGTATGGCGCTGGACGTTCAACAGCTTTATCGTGGCCGGCGGGGAGATGTTCGGCGTTTGTCTCGTATCTTCCTTGGCGGGGTATGTGCTGGCCAAAAAATCGTTCCCGGGCCGAGTCATTGTCTTCTCGATGTTTGTGGCCGCGATGGCGCTGCCCAAGCAAGTCATTCTGGTGCCGCTGTTTACGATGCTTGCCGACTTCGGCTGGATCGATACGTATCAGGGCCTGATTCTGCCCGCCATCGGCTGGCCGTTCGGCATATTCCTGATGAAACAATTCGCGCAGACGATACCGAGCGAGCTGATCGAAGCCGCCAAGATTGACGGCTGCACCGAATTGCGGCTGTTCTACAGCATTATCGTGCCGCTGCTCAAGCCGGCAATGGGCGCGCTTGCGATCTTCACGTTCATTAACGGCTGGAACGACTATTTCAGCCAATTGATCATTACGCGATCGACGTCGATGATGACGCTTCCGCTCGGCATCGCGACCTTGAAGGGCGAATATACGACGCCTTACGGTGTGCTGATGGCGGGCGCGGCGATTGCTTCCATTCCGATGATCACGATTTTCGTATTATTCCAGAAAGCGTTCACGCAAGGTCTTACGATGGGCGCGGTGAAGGGTTAAATCAGTTAATATTACCGAATTGCGGCAGTCTAGGCTTATTTTTCGGCCCGGATCTGCCGTCTGTTTTTTTTTCGATACGAACGAATTGTACAAATGGTATAGAAATTGCACCATTTGGCGATTGAGGCTCCGGTAGGCATCTCGGATAATGGAACTAACGTCATTTTTTTTGGAGGGGCCTAACTGAAGAACAGCTTGCAGGAGCGGGGCATCGATGTTTTGCTGTTCACCTCGGACGGGCTGACAGACCAGATGGGAAATGAAAGGAACGGGTGATGAGAAATGTACGATTCGAGACCGAATTTGCTGCTGATTACCGTGGATCAAATGAGAGGGGACTGCCTGAGCATACTTGGCCATCCCGTCGTCGAGACGCCTAATCTGGATCAGCTGGCGCGCAGAGGCATGCTGTTCCAGAACGCCTATTCTTCGACGCCGACCTGCGTGCCGGCGCGGGCCGCGCTGTTCACCGGCATGAGTCCGCGTTCGCACGGCCGCGTCGGTTACGAGGAGAAGGTGCCATGGAATTACGAGCATACGCTGCCGGGCGAGCTCGCGAAGGCCGGCTATCATACGCAGTGCGTTGGCAAGATGCATGTCGATCCGGCGCGCAGCCTGTGCGGCTTTCATCATGTCGTGCTGCATGACGGCTACCTGCATCATAACCGGTTCAAGCATACGAACAAGGTGGCGGAGTCGCATGACAGCTGCGATGATTATCTGCCCTGGCTGCGGGAGCGCGCGGGGGCCGGCGCGGATCTGCTCGATCTCGGCCTCGACTGCAACGCCTCTACCGTTGCGCGGCCTTGGCATCTGCCGGAGGCGCTCCATCCGTCGAACTGGGTCGCGACGCAATCGATCGATTTTTTGCGCCGGCGCGACCCGCGCAAGCCCTTCTTTCTATGGAGCTCTTTCGTCCGGCCTCATCCTCCGTTTGATCCGCCCCAAGCTTATTGGGACCGATACGACGGCGCAGACTTCCCGGATCCCGTCGTCGGCGAATGGGCGGAGCAGGACGATCCGGCGCGCAGCGGTCTCGACCCCATAACCCGGTCGGGCATCGTGCCGAGAAGACGGCTGCGGCGCGCGATGGCCGCCTACTACGCGCTCATCTCCCATATCGACGACCAGCTTGGAAGGCTGATGAACGCGATGGAGGAATACGGGGTGCTCGACAATACGGTAATCGTCTTCACCTCCGACCACGGGGAGCTGCTCGGCGACCATCATCTGTTCCGCAAAGCGCTTCCTTACGAAGGCAGCGCGAAGGTCCCGCTGATCATAGCCGATCCGGGAGGCAGGCTGGGCATCCGTCAAGGGGAGTCCATCGAGGCGGTCGCAGAGCTGCGGGACATTATGCCGACACTGCTCGACTGCGCAGGCGTGGACATTCCCTCGTCTGTGGACGGCGAGAGCTTGCTTGGTGTCCGGGAACGGTCTCAAGACGGCAGCTGGCGATCGTTTATTCACGGCGAGCATGCTTACGGCGAGCAATCGCATCAGTATGTGACCGACGGCCGGCAGAAATATATCTGGTTTACGCAAACGGACGAAGAGCAGCTGTTCGACCTGGAGCTTGATCCGCATGAACGAACGAATGTAGCCGGAGAGGAATTTTACGCCGCCAGCAGGCAATTATGGCGCGAACGTCTTGTCCGCGAGCTGAACGGTCGGGAGGAAGGGTATGTGCAAGACGGCAAGCTTGTTGCTGGGCGGCCGCCGCGAACATGTCTTCGCCATATTTTGACGCACGCGAATGATTAAGCATGCTGATCCCAGAATGGAAGCCGATTGCGGAATCGCGCAGCCGGATGGAAGCGGGACTCACCGCCAACTAACGAATAGAAAGGGATTGTACGCAAATGGAATGGGTTCGTCGCGCAGCGGAAGTGAGACCATCGGAACGTCAGCTGGCGCTTCAGGAGATGGAATTTTATACGTTTATTCATTTTACGGTAAATACGTATACGGACAGCGAGTGGGGAACGGGCACGGAGGATCCCTCCATCTTCAATCCCGCCCGATTTGATGCCAATCAGTGGGTAGCGTCCTGTCTGGACGCAGGCGCCAAGGGGCTTGTTCTCACTTGCAAGCATCATGACGGTTTCTGTCTATGGCCAAGCCGATATACCGAGCATTCGGTGAAGAACAGTCCATGGAAGGACGGGATGGGCGATATCGTTCGGGAGGTTGCCGAGGCTTGTCGCAAGGGCGGCGTAAAGTTCGGGATATATCTGTCTCCCTGGGATCGGCATGAACCGACATATGGCGATTCGCCTGCATACAACGCATACTTCATCCATCAATTGCGCGAGCTGTTGACCGGGTATGGCGATATATTCGCCGTTTGGTTCGACGGAGCTTGCGGCGAAGGTCCTAATGGCAAGCGGCAGGAATATGATTGGCCGGCTTATTACGCAGTCATCCGCGAATTGCAGCCGAACGCCGTCATATCCGTATGCGGTCCGGATATCCGCTGGTGCGGCAACGAAGCGGGAATATGCCGGCCATCGGAATGGAGCGTCGTGCCGGCATCGCTCGCGAGCAATGAGAAGATCCAGGCCAAGTCGCAGCAGGAGGACAGCCGGGAATTCGCCAAGCGGTACGATTCACAGGACCGTGACCTCGGCAGCCGAGAGATTATCAAGCACGAACGGGAATTAATCTGGTATCCGGCGGAAGTCAACACATCCATCCGTCCGGGCTGGTTCTATCACGCTTCCGAGGATCATCAAGTGAAATCGCTTAAGGAGCTGCTTCACATTTATTACGGCTCCGTCGGCGGCAATGCGACATTCCTGCTCAATATTCCGCCGGACCGCCGCGGACTTATCCACGAGAATGACAGACAACGGCTGAAGGAGCTGGGCGATGTGATTAGGCGCACCTTCGAGCACAATCTGGCCCAAGGAGCCTCGGCTGTCGCAAGCGAAACGAGGAGCGGCAGCAGCCCCGATTATATGCTGGATGGAAATCGCGATACCTGCTGGGCACCGGAAGACGGCACGGAAGCGGCGTCAATCGAGATCGATCTGCATCGAGAGATGACGTTCGACCATATTGTCCTTCAAGAATATCGTTACGGACAACGGATCGAAAGGTTTGAGCTGGAATACGAAGACGCGGGCGAATGGAGCCCCTTATATAAGGGAACGGTCATCGGATACAAAAAAATATGCCAATTCGATGCCATAACCTCGAGGCGCGTTCGTCTTCGCATTAAGGAATCGAGATGGTGTCCGTCGATAGCCGCATTTGAGGCGTACATATCTTAATGCCTTTTCATTGATAGAAGGAGAGGGTTGAAATGGATGATAACTTAGTCGTTCCTAGGTTTTTTTCATCGATTCATCTGACCGGCCTGCAATATTCCTCCGTGGAGCAAGGCTGGCATTATCCCGTCCATCGTCATCCGATATTTGAAATCATGTATTGCGAGCGAGGCCAATTAACGGAAACGATCAACGGCCGGGCTTATTCCTTGCCGGCCGGAACAGCGATTCTCATCAAGTCGGGCGTATTGCACAGCGTTAAGGCGGAGGAGGACAGCGTTTATTTCAATTTCCACTTTAGCATGGATCACCAGGAAATTCGCATGACGCTGCAAGGCATCGAGGATCCCATTCTGACGCCAGACGATAACCCGGCCGAAAGCAATCAATTGCGCATATGGATGGAGCATTTCATCGATCATTTCGTCGAAACCTACCGCAAATCCGAGAGACAGGAGAGCTTCTCCGAACAGCAAATGCTGCTGGGTCATTCGCTAAAGACCATCCAGCTTCAATCCACCTGGCTGAAATTCGTTACGTATCTGGTCGAATCGCAGCTTCAGAAGACGATGATCCGTTCGAGCATGCAGCAATCGAAGCTGCAAATCGCGAATGAAGTCGCCTACTTGCTGGAGAACGATAAGACGTACAGCATGCATATATCGGAGCTTTCCTCGAAGCTGAACGTGCACCGCACTTATATTTGCAATTGCTTTAGAGAGGTGTACGGCGTCTCTCCCAAATATTATGCGCAGCAGCTTCGGATCAAAAAAGCGAAGGAGCTCCTTCAGCTGACGGATTTGCCGGTGAGCGGAATCGCTCAGCTGCTTTCCTTTTCCTCGACGGAATATTTTTGTCGTTTTTTCCGGAATCATGTCGGTTTTACGCCGTACAAATATCGTACCTCCCCGAGCCATGCCTGAAGTCAAGCCGGCTCGCTGGGGTAACGATCCATGATGACAAGAAACGCCAATGAACAGGTAAAACAAAATGGATATTGACCAGTCTCCTTTCCACTACAATAGAACTCAATTCACCTAGAAAATTCTGATGATGATTTCCATTAAACGAGGCAGGCCATCGAGCTGAGGGGGCATGACGTTAATCTGATACTGATTGCCTCTCAGGATCTTGTCGAAGTGCTGAGCAAGGTGAGAGAGGAGATGGAGAGAGAAAGGCGCAGAAGAGAGGACATGAATCAGCTGCGCTTTCAAATGAACGAAAGCTTGCCGCTTCTGAAGGACAGATTGCTTGAACGGATGGTCACTGCAAAATTGTTGCCTGCTGAACGGGAGCAGAAGATGGAAGCGCTTCATTTGCGCTTGAGAGCTCGCTTCGGCATTCGACCGTATTCCGTAACCGGGATGAGAAAATTATTGCGATCCCATCTGTTCATGGTGATACAAATTGTATCTAATCGTCTGCACGTACCATTATCGGAAAGGATTTGATATTCATGCTTCAAGTCATGACGTGGAAACGATTGTTGCTCATATGGATGGGGACGTTTCTGTTCGGAGGGACGCTATTTGCCGCGGTGCCTGCAATAACGGCAACGGCGGAGACAAGCCCCGAGCCTTTGTTCAGAGCCGACAACTTAATCGTGGGCCCCTCAGCCTTTCCTGACTTTAGCGATCGGGTAAACGACCTTAAAACGCTGGAGGAAGGAACCATCATCGTGAAGTTTAAGCATACGGGCTCTTCCATTATGTCCTTGTTCTCTCTGAGCAACAATACGATGCCGAACGGGCATTTCCATCTCTACGTTACGCCGACATCTATGGGCAGCGAGAACCGGTTCCAGCAGCCGGGGCAGACGAGCTCCAATACGCATGTGAAGGCGGACGGACTTTCGCTCACGGCGGGCCAGTTCCACACGGTGGCGATGGTCGCGGACAAAGATCAAGGGTACAAAATTTTTGTGGACGGGAGTCTGGTTAAGCACGACATTACGACTCCCGTGAAATTTTTAAGTAATATCTACGCGCCTAATAGCGTCAGGCTAGGCATGACGGACCGTGTCCAGGGTAGTAACGAATACCCGTTCACGGGCGAAATCGCGTTTGCCGAGGTTTATGCCGAGACGTTGTCGGATGCCAAGCTGCTTGAATTGACGCGTAATCCGGACATTCCGCCGGTCAGCGCCGACCTGCAAGCCGTCAAAGCGCATATCGGCTTAACGGCGAATCCCGCTCCGTTCGTATTTACAGGAGATGACTTTACGTCATCCGAAACAGAAGGAAGCGGGTACCGGAACTATATCCAGCATTTTGAAGAAAGAATTCGCTGGGAGAACGCCGCCGTTCCTGCGCAGCGCCAAAATTTTGTGCTTCGCACCGGCGTGAACGGAATGAAAGCATCCGAGCTGCTGGATGATTTCGACAACCGGGTAGCCTCGTTCTCGCCAAAAACCGTTTTCCTGATGTTGGGTCCGGGGGATGCCGCGGCGGGCACGACTCTGCAGCAATTCAAGAATGAAGTGGTCGAGCTGGCGCAGAGGGTCCGTTCCATCGGAGCGACGCCTGTGCTGCAGACTGGAACGGCGCCTCTCGCGGCATCGGATCGGGCAATCGTCGCTCCTTACGCTGACGCCATAGAGGAGGTCGCCGAGCAGGAGGAACTGCTGCTGATCGACCATTACGACACATGGTCGGCGTATGCCGATCTAGCCGCCGTCACTAGCGCCGACGGAGAATCGCCGAATGAGCTTGGCCAGCTACGGCTCGCGAAGGAGCTCATGACGTTCTTTGGCGTTGGAGGGAGCGGCAACACGTGGGGAATAAACGGATTTAGCGACGTGAAGGAGGAGGTGCTTGAACGATTGGACCGAGATATCGTCTATTCGATAACAGGCGAAGCCGTGTCCGTATCTTTGGCGGATACGCTGGGCGGCCTCAATCTGGAAGATATTGAAAAAATAATCGTTACGAGGAAGAACGGCTCCGAAAGTTATAGCCGGGAGACGGTCAACTTGGCCGAACGCGTTAAGCTTGGAGCTATTGAGGCTGGCACGGGATTTACGCTGACGGTAGAGGTAAAGCTGGCCGGACAGAACAAGGTGCTGGCGGCAAATCCGGCTTATATCGAAATGGATCCTCCGCCACCCGCTGTCATTACGGACGAGATCTCAGCGCTTGTGACGGGAGGTGAACCCGTCACCTGGCTGTTCGCGGGAGACAGTATTACGCATGGGGCTCTCCATACGAAGGGATACAAGTCGTTCGCGGAGCTGTTCGGCGAGCGGATTCGGGGCGAGCTGTCCGCCGTTTATCCTACGAGAGCCAGTGATATGGTGCTGAATACCGGCATTTCCAGCATGACGACCCGAGATCTGATGAGCAGCTTCAATCGCTGGGTAACCGCGATGAATCCGGACGTTGTGTTTATCGCCTTCGGAATGAACGACAGCAGCAACCGTATGGTACCGCTGGAGGAATTCAAGACCAATCTGCGGTCGGCGGTCACGCAGGTTAGAAGCATGGGGGCCGTGCCCGTTCTTCAGACGATCAATACGATCAGAGACGACGCCGCCAGCCGTATTGCCCATCTTCCTGTCTATGTGGAAGCCATTCGAAAGATAGCGGAGGAGAACGATGTCTTGCTGGTCGATCATTACCGATATTGGACGGAGGCTGCAGCGGATGAAACGCATCTTAAGTCGACATGGCTGAACGATTCCATTCATCCGGGCTATATCGGAATGACGCATATGGCGTCTACGATCTTCAAGGCTCTTGGACTTAACGGTCCGGAGAGCTACATCGATCAATTGCGCTACGTGGCAGCACAGTCGACCGCAACGGTGAATTCGGCGACGCCGGCAATCGCAGGGGAGTCCGGAACAATTACGGTCGATCTTGCCGAGGTCGCTGCCGCTGCGGGAGGCGCGGGAGCGGTAGAACGCATAACCGTCACTGCTGTCGGCAACGGCGGAAGTAAAGCTGTCGCGGAGACAAGAAGAACGGAAGGAACGCTGACTATGGGCGGTCTGACTCCATCGGAGAGCTACATTGTGAAGGCAGTCGTGAAGAGAAAAGGACAGAACAGCTTGATTGAGCTGAAAGATACGGCGGTCACGCTCCCGAGTGTCTTCTCATCCACGCTGACAGGACCGGACCTCGTGACTTCGGGTGAAACGTTTTCTCTCGAACTGGGGCTGACCGATATCGGCAATCCCGTTATGGCTCATGATATTACGCTCCATTACGATCAAACCAAGCTCCAATTTGTTGATGCTTCGCCGCTCGCAGAAGGAGTCAGCGTGCTGATGGCGGTATCGGAAACGCCGGGTATCGTTCGCATTATTGCGGCCAGCGCAGGCAGCGAACATGCCGTCCAACAAGACGGACCGATCCTGAGGTTAGACTGGATAGCCAAGGAAACGGAGACTGCAGCGAACGGAACGATCGGCGTCTCCTCCTACACGGTTGCCGACGAGGCCGGTCAAGAGACGGAAGCGGCGCTTGCCGAACATACGGTTCAGGTAGAGCCTGCAGCGATTGGAACTCCGGATGTAAATGGCGACGGAAAAGTATCCATTGGAGACCTGGCTATCATAGCCGCTCATTATGGCAAGACCGTGTCGAGTCCGGATTGGAACGACGTGAAGCGCCTGGATCTTGATGGCAGCGGAACGATTGATATTGCCGATCTCGCGGCGGCAGCGCAAGTCTTGCTGCAACGGTAGGATTCTAAATAACTTCTTTGCCCCAGCATGAAGGGAGGTGCATGTACCAGTCGAGTTCTGCGGCAAGGGTGATTGGGATGAGGCAAGGAAGAAGGCAAAGCGGATTAAAAAAAAGTTGAAATGAAGGAGATGAAATTTTTGAAGAAGCCATTAAGCTTATTACTGGCTGCCGTCATGCTGATTGGGCTGTTGCCGGCTGCCGGCGCCTCGGCTGAAGTGACAGCGGAGGAGACTGGTCCTGCACCTGTGGTCAGAGTGGAGAATCAGCGTATTTACGGCAGTAACTTTACGAATCTGAACAGCTATGTGGATGAGTTGAAACAGTTGGACGAAGGTACGATTATTACGAGATTCCGCCACAAAGGCACGGGTATTATGTCTCTCTTCTCATTGAGCAATAACACAAAGGCTAACGGCCACTTCAACCTGTATATTTCGCCATCGGCTGTCGGCATCGAAAACCGATTGGAGGCGCCGGGACAGACATCTTCCAATACGCATGTGAAAGCCGACGTTGCCGTAAAGGCGAACGAAGTGCATACACTCGCCATGGTTATGGACAAAGCTCAAGGCTACAAATATTTCCTGGACGGTAAGCTGATCAAGACGGACACGACCTCCGCAAGAAAGTTCCTGAACGCGATCTATGAGCCGAACAGCGCTCAGCTCGGACGTACGGAGAGAACGGCCGGCTCCAACATGTATCCTTACAATGGCGAGATCGATTACGCGGAAGTGTACGGCGATGTGCTTAGCGACGCCGATCTGGTAGCGATTACGGGTGTGACGGCGGCGAACCCCGTTCAGAATCCGCTTCCTGAGGGAGCGTTGATCACGGAGCCTTACGATGTGTATAAGCCGGGGCTGTACGGCTCTGCTGCATACCGGATTCCTTCGCTTATCTACACGAAGAAAGGCACGCTTATCGCGGGCATTGACAAGCGAATCAATCATGGCGGAGATTCTCCCGCCAATATTGACATTATGGTCAGACGCAGCCTTGATAATGGAGATACTTGGCAGGAAGGCATCCTCGTAAACGATTATCCAGGCGCGGCGTCCAACATTGACCAGGCTTTGCTGCAGGACGAAGAGACGGGAAGAATCTTCTCTCTCGTGCTTGGATTCCCCGAGGGCATTGGATTCCCGCAGTCTGTCAAAGGCTCAGGCTACAAAGTTATCGACGGCAAGCATTATCGCATTCTTCGGAATGCCGCCAATGAAGAATTTACGATAAGAGAAAACGGAAATGTCTACAACAGCGCGGGCGTACAAACGGCTTATCGGGTGGATGAGCTTCGTAATCTGTATAACAACGGCGTAAAGACCGGCAATATTTATTTGAGCAATTCGCCTCTCAAGCCGATTATGACTTCTTATTTGGAACTGTGGCATAGCGATGATGACGGAGTCACGTGGGAAGGTCCGGTGGACTTGAACCCCGGCTTGAAAGAAGACTGGATGGCATTCCTTGGCGCAGGACCCGGTAACGGCATTCAGATCAAGGAAGGCCCGAATGCAGGACGTCTTGTGTTCCCGGTTTATTTCACGAACGAGAACCGCTCCCAGAACAGTGCGGTCATCTACAGTGACGACAATGGCGCAACGTGGCATCGCGGTGAATCCCCTAACGAAGGCCGAATCGTTGGAGGCGTAACCATGAACGAAAGAACGTCGACTGGAAACGAACTGACGGAAGCGCAGGTGGTTGAGCTTCCAGGCGGCCAGTTGAAGATGTTCAGCCGCAACTACTCCGGCTTCGCCCAAATTTCGACGAGCTTCGACGGAGGAGAAACCTGGGATGCCGAGGTTGTGACCGAACGCGATCTGATTGCTGCCTATTGCCAAATGACGGCGATTCGTTACAACGGAAAGATCGATGGCAAAGATGCGGTTATTTTCGCAAGCCCAGGCAGCTCCTCGAGTCGTATTAACGGAACGGTCAAAGTTGGCTTGATTGAACGTGACGGAACGCATGCGAACGGCGAGCCCAAATACCGATTCGATTGGAAATATTCGCAATTGGTGAAAGAAGGTCATTATGCTTATTCCAGCTTGTCCAATCTTGCGAACGGCGAAATCGGATTGTTCTACGAGGGAACGGGAAGCGCAGAGATGAGCTTCATTAAATTCAACACCGAATATATGAAGTGGCAGCGCAATGGCATCGCAGTTGAGCCGGCGCTGAAGTCGATCTCGATTCTGAATCCAAAGCCGGAAGGTTACGAGACAAACGATAAGATTACGGTCAAAGCCGTATTTGATCGTTATGTGATGCTGAGCGGCGATCGGAATTTGCAGGGCACAATAGGAAGTACGCCTATAACCTTCGCCATGACAGGTCAGAACGAAGCGGGAACGGAGTTTATTTTCGAAGCAAGCTTTCCGGAGATCACTCCAGGCGCGTATGCGCTTAACGCCAATTTCGCAAGCGATCTGAATATATATAATGCTTTCGGCGTTGCCTTCAATAAAGAAGGCAAGAGTCTGCAAGCTCAGGTTCAAGCCGGACAAGTGCAGCCTGAAGGCGCAGCTGCCGTCTTGTCGGGCGACAGCACGGTAGAAGCGGGCGGTACCCTGCTTATCTCGCTTGGCGTAGCGAACGTAGAGGAAGCTGCTTACGCGGGCGATGTCACGGTACAATTTGACAGCAACGTTCTCGAATTGACGGAAGCGATATCCGTTGCCCAAGGTGTAAGCCTCGTGGAATCAAAGCTGATCGAGGCGGGCAAGATGCGCTTCATTCTCGCCAGCTCCGGCGCTGCGAATGGGATCAGCGGCGATAAGGAGCTGTTGACTTTAAGATTCAAAGCGAAGGAAGTCGACGTGGAAGCAACGACAGCTATCCAGGTTACAAGCGCGATGCTTGGCCATGGGAACGGCACGGAGACGGATGCCGCTCCAACATCCCACAATGTGGCAGTGACGCCGGCAGCGGGCCTGCCAGGCGATGTGAACGGCGACGAAAAAGTCAGCATCGGCGACCTTGCGATCGTAGCGGCACATTATGGCAAAAACTCCGATAGCCCGGATTGGAATACGGCTAAGATTGCGGACATTCACCGCGACGGCAAGATCGATATTCTTGACTTGGCCGAAGCAGCAAAACTATTATTAAAGTGATTTTACCGGACGGAGCAGCTTTCGATGCTGCTCCGTTTTTGTTTTGCGCCTAGCATGCATGATCTTCATTAGAGATCTTAGCATGGCTTCGTTTAGAGGCGTAATCATCGTAGAGAAATGATCAACTTTGATCAAAATAGATCATGGTGAAGCGCTTCCAATGCGGCTAACATGATAATAACTTTGTAAAGGATTAAGGAGGGGAATTATGGATTCGGGAAGCAGAAAGCTGAGAAACAAGCCTATTCTATTCATGTTAGCCGTCATCATGTTTTTGACATCCTTCGGAACGGTGAGCGCGGCAGAGCCTCCGGAAGCGCCGGTCACCAATGTAGCGTCGGGCAAGAAGATAACGAGCAGCGTAGCCTTCTCCAAGATGGATGTGATTACAGACGGCGTTAAAAACACGAGTGCCTATTCGGAGGATTATCCGAACGGCAACGGATTGCAGTGGATTCAATTGGACCTTGGGAAGAGCTTCAATCTTTCGGAAATCAATATTTGGCGCTATTGGAATGACGGAAGAACGTACCGTGATTTGATCGTCAGGCTGTCGGACCATTCCGATTTCTCTGGGGAAGTTACGACCGTATTCAATAATGATACAAACAACAGCGCGGGATTCGGGATCGGCGCGGATCGGGAATACGTGGAGACAAGCGCGGGCAAGAGCATCCGTTTTGAAACCGCAGCCGCCAGATATGTAAGAATTTATTCCGGAGGAAGCACAGCCAATGCGAACAATCATTTCGTCGAGGTGGAAGTGATGGGCGCGGCGCCTCCTCCGACAACGATACCGGCCATACCGGATGGAAACGCTTATCCGATGGGGACTTCCCGCATCAATGCAAGCTGGAGTCTGCCGGACGGTGCGGCAGGGTATGACATCGAGGTGGACGGCGTCGTCGTCACCGATGTGACGATGCCGTATGGGCATAAAAATCTTGAAGAGAAGAGTACCCATACGTACCGGGTTAGGGCGAAAAATCACTTGGGGGTAAGCGATTGGAGTGAACCCTTCAACGGCACAACGCTGGCGCCGGTCACGGCAGGTCCAAGATTTATGGGTCCGAATCCGGGGCCGGCACAAGGGACGAATCCGAGCGTTGGCGTATTTGAGCTAAGTAATGCGATTCTATCCGCTTCGTTCCAGCTTGAGGGGAACAATCTGACACTAAAGGATTTCCGCAATAAAATGACCAGCGATATCAATCCGATACAAGCAGGGGAGCTCTTCGCATTGGAATTATCGGGTTCGACCTTCTTGACGGATTCGAATATGACGGCTGGAGAAGCAGTGCTTACACGTATTGACGGCGATACCAACAGCGAGAAGGTGGCGGGACGCGAGGATGGCTGGAAGGTAAGCGTGCCATTCACCTATACAAGCGGAGGCAAGACTTTGATGGTGAATTGGAGCGCTGCGCTGCGCGACGGATCCAACTACATCACCCAAGATGTAATCTACAAAGCTGTTGCCGGAAGCTGGAATGTCACGAAGGTGAAGCTGATTGATATGACGGCTGCCGGAGTGGAGAAGGCGGGCGCGGTGGATGGCTCTCCTTTCTTCGCGGGAAAGGTATTCTTCGCTCAGGAGACGCCTGTGGCTAAGGTGAGCGTGAACGGAAATAAAGCGATTGCCTATGTAGATAGAGGCGATGCGACAATGGAGGGGCAATCGTTCGAGCAGAGTACGGTGATTGGACTTTATCCCGGCAACCAGAAGCTCAGAGCGTTCCAGTATTATCTGGAGCGGGAGAGAGCGCAGGAGCATGACAGCTTCCTTCATTACAATTCCTGGTATGATCTGAGCTGGATATTCGATACCTATATGACGGAAGAAGATTCCTTGGAAATCATTAAGCTATGGGGCGAGAAGTTTATCGAACAGCGCGGAGCCCCACTTGAAAATTTCTTGTTTGATGACGGCTATGATGATTACAGCGGGGCGGCAACGACGATCTGGAATTTCAACCCCCTTACATATCCTAACGGCGCAGCAAATATGAAGAGTGCCGCGGAGGAGTACGGGGCAAGCCTGGGCTTTTGGTTAAGTCCAACCGGCGGCTATTATCACAAGCTTCCGGCTAGAGTTGCAATCGGGAAGAAGATGAGCGAGCCAACCGAAACGAAGGCCAGCGGCGGCGAGGAAATATTCAAGATGAGCGGGCCGAACTATTACAAGGTGTTTAAGGATGCCGTAACGAAGAAGCAGCTGGAGGAAGGCACCAAGCATTTCAAGTTTGACCGTACGGAAGGCATCGAGGATTTCCATGCGCTGCTGAAATTAACCGGCGAGATGAGAGAAAATGATCCAACGGTATTTATTAATGCAACCGTCGGTACATGGGCTTCTCCATACTTTACGTTCTATGTGGATTCCATATGGCGCGGAGGAGGCGATATGGGGAAAGCCGGAAGCGGGACCATTCGCCAGCAGTGGATCAATTATCGCGACAAGGTGAGCCGGGATTTGCTTCAGAGAAACCCGTATTACCCGCTCAACTCCTTAATGGTGCACGGAATCGTCCATTCCCGGTTCGGGCAAGGAGCTTGGGTTAGCCATGAAAGCGGGACGGAGAGCGGACCGCTGCTGGATATGACGAAAGAGGCGAACCTGAAGGACTTCTCGGATGAAGTATGGTCATACTTTGCATCCGGTTATAATCTGCAGGAGCTGTATATTCGTCCGACGTCCGATTATACCACGGATCAGATGTGGGATATTCTAGCCGAAGCATCCGCATGGGCCGAATTGAACCATGACGTGCTTCTGGATTCGCATTTTATTGGAGGAGATCCGGGACAAGAGGCTTACGGAATCGCGTCTTATGCATTGACGAAGGGAGTGCTTATGCTCCGCAACCCTTCGAGCGCGAGCCAAACGATAAATGTGGACGTTAACTCGGCTTTCATGCTGCCAGCAGGCGCCAAAGCCAATTATCGACTCGTGAATAAGCTGCAGGAGGAAACGGATCTGCATCTTAAGTCGGGTGAGTCGCATGCCATTACGATTCCTGCTCATTCGATCCTATTGTATGAGGCCTATCCGGAAGGGACCGAGGTCATTCCAGGCGAGGGTGGAATCCCAAGCGAGCTATCCGCCACCCTCGACGGACCGAATGCCGTCGATGCAGGGGAAACGTTCCGGGTAACATTCGGTTTGAATGGCGTGGCGTCCAAGGTATTGGGGCAAGACATTACAATCGAGTATGATGCGGATGTGTTGGAATTTGTGTCTGCCGCATCGCTGCTAAATGGAGTCAAGCTAATAGAACCTATAAAGCATACGCCGGGCAAGCTGCAGATGATCCTGTTCAGTGAAGGGATCCGGAACGCCGTCAGCGGGAATGAGCAGGTGTTGGAATTAACATTCACCGCGAAGGCTGCGGAACAGTCAGTGACGGGAACGGTGTCCGTATCGAAAGCGATACTGGGCGACGAGCATGGCGCCGAGTCCGAGCCGAGCCTGTCTAGTTTAACGATACGTATTAACGGTGCGTCACCTGGAAATCCGATTGATTTGAACAACGATGGCAAGGTGACGATTGGAGATTTGGCGATTGTGGCGGTTCATTACGGAAAGAATTCAACCAGCCCGGATTGGCAGCAATGGAAGAAGGCCGATCTGAGCGGTGACGGAGAGATCGGGCTTGAAGACCTTGCAGCTGTAGCATCCAAGATATTGGAATAAGGACATCTAAAGGGACATCCAGTCGGCGATCGACGGGATGTCCCTTTATGGTGGATCGCAAGGCGTTAATCATGATGTTTGGAAGGAAATGCTAGCAGGATTGGCAGATTTATCCGAACCATGGTGCCGTTTCCGTGCCAGCTGTTGATCTCGATGCCGTAATCCTTCCCGTAATGGAGGCGAACCCGGTCGTTCACGTTTTTAATGCCGATATGTTGGTTCGCAGAGCGGTCCCTGGAGCGCAAGGTATTCCTGAGCTGCTCCAGCCGCTCCAGCTCCATGCCGACGCCGTTGTCCGTCACGATAATCTCCATCTGCCGGTTCTCCCTGAGCACTGCCTGAATGACGACCTTACCTCCGCTCGCATGCGGCTCGAGGCCGTGAATCAGCGCATTCTCGACAATAGGCTGAATGATCATCTTCGGAATAAGGACGCCATGCAGCTCCTCCGCTGTATACTGCTCGAACTCGATTCTTCCCGGGAATCTTCCTTGATGAATCGTAATATAGGAGCCGATAATCTTCAGCTCCTCCTCCAGCGTCACCTCGTTCGTCCCCTTAATGCTATAGCGCAGCATCCGGCTTAAGGCTGCGGTCATTTCGTAAATGTCCCGATTTCCCTTCACAATGGCAATGCCCTTGATCGCATCGAGCGTATTGCTAAGAAAGTGAGGATTGATCTGACTCTGCAGGAACGACATCTCCGCGCGCTGCCGCTCGATGTCGACTTGATAGAGCTCGCCCGTCGTATCCAGCAGCTGCTGCGTTAGATCGTTTATCCGGTTCAGCATCGTGTTGAACTGGGTCGATATCACCTCGATCTCGGCGTAGCCCTCCAGCTCGACCTTCGAATGCAGCACCTCGAGATTGCCGCTCTTTAGCCGCTTCATAAATGCGATCAGCTTCCCAAGCGGCTTCAGTATATTCATCATCAGAATGGTATACGGAATCGTGACGAGCACGAGGGTCACGATCAGCATGATGTAGCTGGTGCGCTTCAGTACTTTCAGTTCCTTGATGAGATTGCCGATCGGAACGGCAGATAATATATTGCCGTTAATTTCCGGCAGAGCAAAGGATTGAATCGCATACGACTTCCCGCCTATCTTCTCGAGGACTGCGTTCTCCCCATAACCGGAATAGAGGGCTAGCCGTTCCTTGTCCAGATCCAGCACCATCCCCGCCGCGTTGGCGAAGGCCAGCTGGCCGTTCGTTCTGAGGTAGAAGCTTGTGCCCGACAACCTGGGAAACTTCTCGATCTCCGATTGAATGGATTTGGCGTCGAGAACGACTGCAATAAAGCCGATTTTCTCTCCATACCGATACGTGTCGAGCGATGCGAACAGATTCATGCCGAAGAGGAAGGAATCATTGACAAGCGACGGATCATCCGTAATAAACCCGCCGTATTCGACGCTGACTTCATGTTCGTCCAGCTTGTCCATCAATCTTTGCGCCAGGCCGATTTTGCCGGTCAGCGAGATGTGCTTGCCGGAAGCGTTCACAATAATAATGTCGCTTATATCAGGGTTGGTGCTTTGGATAACGCCCATTAGGCTATTTACTTTCTTCGAAAGCTCGTACGTTCTCAGATTATCGCTCTCTGCCAGGAAGTCCTGCACGGTCGTGTCATAACCGAGATTAATCATAATCCCCGATATTTTGGCATAGTTGTCGGACACCCGCTGCTTCAGATTGGATACCAGCTCCATGTTATATTGCGTGTTCTGATTCACGATCACCTCGCTGGATTGCCGGAACGCCACAATGCTGACCAGCGGGATGACGGCAAGGAGGATCACGCCGATCGCCAGCACCTGCGTTCGAATGGAAAGCTTGCTGAACGCTCTCATCGCGATTCCCTGTACTGCGTCGGCGTCATGCCGTTCAGCCGTTTGAAGATGCGGGTGAAGTAAAAGTAGTCGTTGAAGCCGCATTTTTCGCCGATTTGGCTAATCGTCATGTCGGTCTCGGCCAGCAGCTTGCAGGCATACTGGATACGCTGACGGGACAAGTATTCCACGAAGTTTTCACCTACTTCTTTCTTGAACAGCTGCGACAAATAAGTGGGGCTTAGGTAAAACTTGTCGGACAAGCTCTGGATCGATATTTCCTGATTGAAGTGATGATGGATATAGGTAAGGATTTCTTTGATGCGGTTATGCGTCACGCCGGCGAGCCTCGAGGACAACTCGTCGGATAGATGGTTCAGCGTATGCTTGACCAAATAATCGATCATGGCGTCGGAATGGCCATAATCGTAGTACAGCTGATCGTAGCCCTCCAGAAACCGGGCATTCGCCTTGACGCCTCCCCTTGTGAACAGGTACATGACCGTATTATAGATCATGTACGCATCCTTGATCGTTAACGCGCTGCGGTGGAACAACGGCCGGCAGGACTCCATCACAAACACGAACCGCATACGATCCTTCTGGGCAAGCGCGCCGGCCAGCTCCGACAGCAGCTCGTCCCTCGTCGTCTCCAAAGTCGCAATCGGCCGATAAACGCCGCCTTTTCCTGTCGAGAAGCTGCCGTAGGCCGCTACGGATGCCGCTTCAAGCGATGCTTCCAGCCCGGCAGAACTTGCCGAGGAAGGGCCGATCCCGATGCTGTATTCGACGGCGCCGCCTGACAAGTCGAGCGAGCTCAGGAAGCTGTCGACCAGATGGCTGTAGAGGAGGAAACCCACCCGTCTCTTATTCATGCGGAAGCGGATATGATGAATGTCACGGTGAAGCACGTGCACATAGCCTTGTACGACAATCGGCGTGACGGGCATCACCGCGCTTGCCGGCATGCCGGCAGCCTTCAGCTTCTCCGCCAGCAATTGCTCGTTTCCGGAGCACAATATTTCATACAGCTCTTGAGCGTCTTGCTCCGGCTCCGGCCCGGAACGGTGCTTCAGCGACAGCGAGAGCTTGGCTAACATGCTCTCGATTTCCTCGATTTCGAACGGCTTCAGACAATAGCCGAAGGTGCCATAGTTGAGCGCCTTCTGGGCGTAAGCAAATTCCGCGTGGCCGCTGAGCACGGCGAATATCGTATGCGGGGAGATTTCCTTGCCGCGCTTGATTAACTCCAGTCCGTTCACGAGCGGCATCTTAATATCGGTCAGGACGAAGTCCGGCTGCAGCTTCTCGATCAGCTCCAGCCCTTCCTGACCGTTCTCCGCTTCTCCCACGACTTGAAAGCCACATGTTTCCCAGCGTACGCCGGCTTTGATCCCCTCTACAATCCATCGTTCATCATCGACGATTACCGCTTTGTACACAGCAAAGCCCCCTTTACAGCAATCGTACCCGAGCATCCTCGCGGTTTCGTATAGAAAAAAATAAGATAAATATGCGTAAAACTATGATTTCGAAAAAAAGTAAGCACTTTCATAATAATGAACAATGATTACACCATTTTATCTATACAATGCAAAGCTAATTATTCATTATAATATGGCTGAATATATGATGGAAGGGGTTGTAGGAAGATGTTGTTACCGGTAAAAAGTGGATTGAGCGCGTTGCTTGTGTTTGTGATGGTTTTGGCTGCATGGCCTGTAAGCGTTGCCAAAGTGCATGCGCAGAACGCGACGTATTATGTCGATTCGGTTGGCGGGAACGACGGCAATAATGGATTGTCCCAGAGTTCGGCATGGAAGACGCTTGCCAATGTGAATGCGGCGGTCTTCGGCCCGGGCGACCGGATCTTGTTCAAGGCCGGCGGCGTGTGGAACGGGGAGCTATGGCCGAAGGGCTCTGGCGCAAGCGGGAATCCGATCATAATCGATATGTACGGAACCGGCAGCAAGCCCGCGTTTGTGGGCAGTCAGACATCCAATCAGACGCTGAAGCTGTCCAATCAGGAGTATTGGGAGATCAACAACCTCGATATTTCCGCCAATTACAGCGATTCGTTCACGCGGCGCGGCATTTATGTCCATGCCAAGGATTTCGGCACGATAGATCACTTGTATTTCTACAATCTCGTCATTCATGACATATGGCCGAATATCCCTCACACGAACAACAATACAGCCAAGGATACCGGCGGCATGTTCTTCCAAATCGAGGGGGGAACGACGGTAACAAATTTCAACGACATTCGGATCGAAAACAACACGATTCGCGATTTGGACCGCGAAGCCATTACGCTGACTTGGACCTCTTGGTCGAACCGAACGGGAGAGACGGGCGGCTTGGGCCCATGGACGGGCAGTACGAACGTGGTTATCCGGAACAATTTCATGTCCAATATCGGCGGAGACGGCATCGTCGCGCAGGGGCTTCAATCGCCGCTGATCGAATACAACACGATCGACGGCTTCGGCTCCCGCAATTACAACGTCAGTTACAACGCCGGCATGTGGGCGTACTCTACGGATGACGCCGTGTTTCAATACAACGAAGCGTACAACGGGAAAACGACGAAGGACGGCATGGCGTGGGACGCCGACGCCAGAACGAACCGCACGTTGTTCCAATACAATTACAGCCATGACAACGAAGGCGGAGCGATGCTTTTCATCAGCTACGGAACGGAATATTCGCGCGACGCG
This sequence comes from Paenibacillus sp. LHD-117, assembly GCF_030929555.1. GTDB lineage: Bacteria > Bacillota > Bacilli > Paenibacillales > Paenibacillaceae > Pristimantibacillus. The sequence continues at coordinate 26,446 of NZ_JAVFVT010000032.1, forward strand.
GTCTACCGTTACAATATTAGCCAGAACGACCGCAACTATCTCATTACGGCGACGAACCCGATTAATGCAAGCTTGTATAATAACGTGTTCTACGTCAAAAGCGATATAACCGCCAGAATGTTCAATACGAACAGCGGCACGGCTTCGTTTAAAAACAATATTTTCTATTACATGGGCAATACGACGGCAAATAGCTGGGGAGTTTCCTATACCTACAGCAACAATACCTTCTTCGGCAATTTTTCTTCGACGCCTAACGACCCGAATAAGCTGACGACGGATCCGAAGTTCGTTAATCCCGGAACAGGAGGGATCGGACGAAGCACGCTGGCGGGTTATCAGCTGCAGAGCGATTCGCCTTCCGTCAACAGCGGCATTGCTGTTGGGGGCAACGGCGGACGCGACTTCTGGGGCAATCCGTTGTATGCGGGCAGCCCGGACCGCGGCATGCACGAGCACCCGGCGGGAACGGCAATGCCGACAAACGTTGCGGCCGGCAAGCCGGCGACCTCCAGCAGCTTTATCAACAATCCGGAACGCGTGACGGACGGAGTGACGAGCCCCGCAAGCAGCTACGCCGGATTGGATCAAGGTCTGCAGTGGACGAAGATCGATCTGGGAGCCGTCTATAATGTGAGCGAAGTCAAGCTGTGGAGATATTACGACGGAGGCAGAACGTATAAGGATGTCATCGTTCAGCTGTCGAATGACCCTAACTTCGCAAGCGGCGTGACGACCGTGTTCAACAACGACGGCAATAACAGCGCCGGCTTTGGAGTTGGAACGAATGCGGAGTATGCGGAGACGGCCTCCGGCAAGTCGATCGCCTTCGCTCCGGCTTTGGCCCGCTACGTAAGGATTTGGTCGAACGGCAGCTCAGTGAATGTCTGGAATCACCTCGTAGAAGCTCAAGTGATGGGTACACCCTAAGGAAGGGTGAACGAAATGAGAAAGTTTGCGATAGCTGCGGGAGCGATATGCCTGCTGGCGAGCATTGGATGGAGCATCGGATGGAGCATCGGATGGAGCATCAGGGGCAGCCATGCTGCACCCGATGCTCCCGTAGCAATCGTGGATGGACTGGAGGTATCGACGCAGGAGTTCAAAGCGGCAATGGCGCTGGAGCGAACGGCCGTCATTCAATCCTTCCAGTCGAAGAACGGCGCAGAGTACGGTAAAGGCTTCTGGCAGAAGGCGTATGACGGCGTCACGCCGCTGGACGTGCTCAAGGACAGAGCAATGGATGATATCGTGCGCATCAAGGTTCAGCAGGCGGAGTCGCTCCGGCATGGAATTGAAACGCCGGTCACGTACGAGCAGTTTCTGATCCAATGGAAGAAGGAGAACGAGCGCCGGAAGGAAGCGGTGCTGGCGGGCGAAGTGATCTACGGGCCCGTGGAATACAGCGAAGAGGATTATTACCGCCATATGCTCAGCAACTTGGTGATCGGGCTCAAGGGTGAACTCACGGCGGACGAACTGAATCCGAAGCCTTCCGAGATTGAAGCTTACTATGAGGCGAACCAGGATGTTCGGTTCAAAAAGCCGGATGCCATGACGATTCGCAAGGTTCTTATTCCTCATTCGGCGTCCTTGCAAGAGGAAGCGCGGGCTGCGGCGGAATCCGTTAGAGCCGCAGCCGAGCGGACCGGCTTATCGAAAGCGGCCGCCGAATGGGATCTGGAGCTGACGGAGCAGAGGTTCAGCGAAGCCACCGAAAGGAACGACCGAAAATATGATGCGGAATTGGCGGAGGCAGCGGAAGGGCTCGCGGTTGGTGAAATAAGCGGGATCGTCGCTTTGCCGGACGGTTATGCTCTTATGGAATGTCTGGAGCGGGAAGAAGGAGGCTATTATCCGTTAGAAGAAGCAACGGAGGATATCCGGTTTCTTCTGACGGATCTCAAATATGAGGAATGGCTGGAAAAAGCAGTGCAGGAAGCGGACTTGACCGCCTATGCGGAGGCGCTCGCGAAGATCGAGGCGGAATAAGCGGCGGCAAGCCGCAGCTATTGGCATTCCCCGCGCTGCCGGGGAATGCCTCTTCCTGCCTTAAGGCAGGCATGCATATAGGATTGAGAGAATGATATTGCAGAGTGGAGCGAAGAAAGATGAAAATTCATCACAATCGCCCAGGATACTCCCGTCTTCTGTAAGCGGGGGAGGAATGGGCGTCAGGCGTTAGCCTGAATGAGAATTTGTATGTTTTTGTTCTCCCTACTATGCTAAAATAAGGATAGAAAGGAGGCGAACATACGATCGTAACTGTAACGGCAAAAATAAAAATAAAACCGTCAGAAAGCCAAATCGAGGCGCTGTATCAGACGATGACCGCTTTTCGGCAAGGCTGCAATTTTGTCTCTGCCCTTGTGTTCGATACGAGAGAGCTCGGGCAGTCTGCCCTGCACCGAATGACGTATCATTCCCTTCGCAGCACGCTGGGTCTGCGCTCACAAATGGCCCAGTCGGTGATGAAAACCGCGATTGCCAGATACAAGACCCTTCGGAGTAACGGCCATGTCAGGACGTTGGTACGCTTTAAGAAACCGGAATATGATCTGGTCTGGCATCGGGATTATTCGTTGAACCTGGGCGCTCAACTGTTCTCTGTCAATACGTTGCAGGGCCGTATCAAGGTCCCTTTCGAAGCGAAAGGAATGGAAGCTTATTTCGACGGTTCTTGGACATTCGGGACAGCTAAGCTGGTCTGTAAAAAGCGGAAGTGGTATTTGCATATTCCCGTGTCGAAAGAAATAGCTGTCCCTGAGCGGATGGAGATCGAACAAGTCGTGGGCGTTGATCTGGGCATCAACTTTGTAGCCACAGCGTATGACAGTGATGGCCAAACCGTATTCTTTCGAGGAAGGCAGCTCAAACAAAAACGAGCGAACTACAAAAGGTTGCGTTCAGAGCTGCAACGCAAACAAACGCCGTCGTCCCGTCGCAGGCTGAAGCAAATCGGAGAACGAGAAAACCGCTGGATGACTGATGTGAATCATCAAGTTAGTAGGGCACTCGTGATCCGGTATGGGGCGAATACACTGTTTGTACTGGAGGATTTGACAGGGATTCGGGGGGCAACGGAAAGGGTCAGGCGAAAACATCGATATGTAACGGTATCGTGGGCGTTCCGCCAGCTTCGCGAGATGGTGACGTACAAGTCGCGGCTTGCGAAGGCGATGACCATTGCCGTAGATCCCAAGCACACCTCGCAAGCCTGTCCGGTATGCGGCCATACGGCAAAAGGAAATCGGGATAAACGGGGGCATCGATTCCGTTGCCTGGCCTGTGGCTATGAAAGTAATGATGACCGGATCGGTGCGATGAATCTCTGTCTGAAGGGAAAAGAGTACCTTCTTGAAGGTGCGGGCTTAGCATGACTAGGCTTGCAGGGTAGCTGTCAGTCTGCCCATCGGTAGGCGTATGCTTACCGAGGATGTAACATCACGTTCTTTGGAACGCCAAAAGATCGGAGTCGTAGAGACGTTTGTACGATCGGGTCGTTACAAGCTCCCACTTCAAACGATAGTTAAGTGGGGGTCATTGACGTAACAGGTTTAACGAATGATCAACGTCAAGCGCTGGCCGAAGCGGCGACCTGTTTACGGGCGGCATTGTCAGATGAGGGCATTCCCGTGCATTACGAAGAGGGAGACGGCGGAATCGCCGTTCAGTACGATGGACAAGCGGCGGTCGTCTCTTGCGGTGGAGGCTCCCAGTTTGTTCGCGCGTTCGGACTGACGGTAGAAGGCATCCGAAAAGGCGAGCCGTTCAGCGTGCAAGAGACGCCGTGGTACGATAATTTAGGCGTCATGATTGATTGCTCCCGCAACGCCGTCCTTCATATGGACGCGTTCCAATCGATCGTTCGGCGTCTCGCGCTTATGGGCTATACGACCCGACCTTGCAGCTGTGGGCGGAGTTCTGCTATAAGAACACGGGGGACGAAGCCGTGCTGCAGGAACGCTTCGCGACTTGCGCGGGCGGCGACTACGGAGATTTCCTCTCTCTGGATCTCGCCAACCTCGTGCCCGATAACCCTTCGCCCGGCCGAAGCATGGGCAATCAGGTGTCCAGGCAAATATTTGTTGTATCAGGACGTGTTGTACGGACTGTTCGACAAGCATGTGCAGCCGGCTGCCTATAAGGAGCATTACTACAGAAGCGCGGCGCTGCTGAAAGCGGCGGCAGGACGCAATCCGGAATGGCGCTCGCTCTTCGAGACGCAGGCTGCGCTTTGCAGACTGCTGGAGCTGAAGGCGACTGCAGGTATCGAGATTCGAGAGGCGTACCACAGCAGTGACAAAGAGGAGCTCGGTAATTTCGTGGATACGCTGCTGCCGGAACTAAAGGCAAGAGCCGAGCTCTTCGTAAACATGTATAAGAAGCAGTGGATGCAAGAGAACAAAATATTCGGCCTGGATGTATTCGATCTGCGAATGGGCGGGCTGCTGCAGCGAATCGAGACGGCGATCCATCGGATAGGCCAGTATGTACGCGGCGAGGTTCAGACCCTGGAAGAGCTGGATGAGCCGATCCTGACGTTCGACGCGAGGGAAGATGGCGAATCGAAAGTCATTAGCGTCGCCTTGTGGCATACAATTGCCACGCCTTCGGTTCTTGCGGGCATATAAAGCCGACAGTCATACCATTATCTATGAGAAGGAGATAGATTCAACATGAGAATACTTTATTTGGACTTGGATTCGCTTCGTCCCGATCATTTGGGCTGCTACGGCTATCATCGCAATACGTCGCCCAACATTGACCGCATAGCGGAGAAGGGCGTTACCTTCACCAACTATTATTGCTCCGATGCGCCGTGCATGCCTTCCCGGACTGCGCTTATGTCGGGCAGATTCGGGATTCATACCGGCGTTGCGGGCCATGGCGGAACCGCAGCGGATATGCGGCGGGACGGAGCGATCCGGGGCTTCGAGGATCGGCTGAAGCGGGAGACACTCCCATTTGCTTTGCGGGAAGCGGGCTATAAGACTGCGACGATCAGCACGTTCGCCGACCGGCATTCCGCATGGACGTTTAACGCCGGCTTCCATGAAGTTCATAACATCGGGGAAAACGGACTGGAATCGGCGCATCAAGTGCTCCCGACCGCGCTGAAGTGGCTGGAGGACAACGGCCAATCGGAGAAGTGGTTCCTGCATCTGAACTTCTGGGACCCTCATACGCCTTACCGGGTGCCGGATCCATACGGTCATCCGTTCGCGGATGAACCATTGCCGGAGTGGCTGTCGGAAGAGGTGTTCCAGTCCCATCTGCAGAAGGAGGGGCAGCATAGCCTTGCGGATATGAACGCGCTAGCGAAATCGCATTACAGCAAGTGGAGCAGGCACGGCAAGCAGATCGAATCCTACGAGGATATCCGTCTGATTATCGACAATTACGATTGCGCGATCCGCTACATGGATGAACATATCGGGCAAGTGCTGGCGCAGCTGGAGCGGCTTGGCGTCTTGGAAGAAACGGCTATTCTCATCAGCGCCGACCATGGGGAGAACATGGGCGAGCTTGGTATCTACTCCGAGCACGGCACGGCCGACCAGGGCACCTGCCGCATCCCGATGATCTTCAGCTGGCCGGGCGGCGCTCGAGGCGTGAGGAACGAAGGGCTGCATTACCATCTGGATCTGGCTCCAACGTTAGCCGCCCTAGTCGGCGCGAGACATCCGGAGCGCTGGGACGGCATCAGCTATGCGGACTGCATCTCCGGCGCATCCGACCAGGGCAGAGACTACCTCGTATTGACGCAATGCGCCCATGTCTGTCAGAGGAGCGTCCGATTCGGCGACTGGCTCTATATTCGGTCCTATCACGACGGCTATCACGGTTTCCCGAAGGAAATGCTGTTCAACCTGAAGGACGATCCTTACGAGCAGCATAATCTGGCAGAAGCGCGGCGCGATGTGTGCAAGGAGGCCGTCTATCTGCTTAATGATTGGCATGACGACATGATGGCGTCGATGGACTGCGATACCGATCCGTTATGGACGGTCATGAGAGAAGGCGGGCCGTTGCATGCGGAGAAGTATCGGAGCTGGAAAAATCAATAAAGGAGTAAAGCCGGCGTGTTATGCGCCGGCTTTTATTAATGCTTTTGAATCCCGATATGTACAAATCTATTGCACATATGTCGAATATTGTGATTGAAAATGAATGAAAGCACTTTCATAAGGGAGTCCACATAGAAGGCTGATTATGTCCATACTCCGCTCCCGCCGTCCCTTCTATACTTAAAAAGCGAACGGTTTTCCATGTATCTACGCAAAATTGCAAAACAAGGAGTGACATCAGATGCACAGCGAGGCAAACGTTCGGACGCCTAAGAAGAAGCTATGGAATACGATGCTTCAGTACAAATATTTCTACCTGATGGTGCTGCCGGTCCTGGTATGGTACGCCTTGTTCAGCTATGGCCCGATGTACGGCGTGACGCTGGCGTTCAAGACGTTCGATTACAGCGGGGGCATTCTAGGCAGTCCATGGATCGGCTTCGATCATTTCCAGAAGATTTGGACCGATACGGATTTCCATGCGGCGTTCAAAAACACGATCATTATCAGCTTGATGAAGCTGCTGATCAATTTTCCTACGCCGATCATTCTAGCCATTCTAATCCATGAATTTTCGAGGAAGACGGCCAAACGGTTTTTCCAGACGGTTCTTACGTTCCCGCACTTCATCTCTTGGGTCGTGCTGGCGGGCATCATTACCACCATCTTAAGCCGGGACGGCGTCGTGAACCAAATCATCATGTCTCTCGGCTTCGAGTCCATCGCGCCGCTGACGGATAAGGAATCCTTCCGGCCGCTCCTTTATATTACACATATGTGGAGGGAAATCGGATGGGACTCGATTATTTACCTGGCTGCGCTTGCGGGAATTAACCCCGAATTGTACGAAGCAGCCGAGATGGATGGTGCGAACCGATTCCAAAGACTGCTTCATATCGCATGGCCAGGCATGAGGAGCACCGTCGCGATCCTGCTTATTCTTCATGTTGGCCAACTTCTGACGCAAGGCGCAAGCTTCGAGCAAATCTTCAATCTGTACAGCTCGCCGGTCTATCGCGTGGCCGATGTCATCGACACCTATATCTACCGGACGTCGTTCCAAATCGGCGGAGACTTCGGTTACATGACGGCCGCCGGACTCATTAAGTCCGCCATCAGCCTTGTGCTTCTCGTTGTTGCAAACACGATCGTGAAGCGAATGGGTGAGGAAGGACTCTATTAATCTACGGCTAGGAGGTATTCATACAGATGAAGCTAACGCATGCGAAGAAGAGGAAAAGAATAAGCGCCTTCGATATCGCCGTATATTTCATACTTGGACTGTTGTCGCTCATTACGCTGTTCCCGTTCTATAACGTGCTCATCATTTCATTCGCCAAGTTCGAAGTCATCAGCCAGTTTAATCTCTACTTGCTGCCATTATCCTTCGACCTGACGGCTTACAAGGTGATCATGTCCGACGCGAAGTTCTGGAGCTCTTCAATCAATACGATCATCGTTACCATCGTTGGCGTATTGTTCAGCATGTCCATTTCGGTTGCGGGAGCATACGCGCTCTCCAAGAAAGGCATGCCAGGCAGGAACGGAATGCTGACGTTAATCCTGTTCACGATGTTCTTCAACGGCGGCCTTATTCCATTCTATCTCATTGTCAAGGAATTGGGGCTTGTCAACAATCTACTCGTCATGATTATCCCGGCGGGCCTGAACACGTTCTACTTGATTATTATGAAAAACTACTTTGGCACCCTGCCGGAAAGCCTTGAGGAATCCGCGAAGCTGGACGGTGCCAACGATTTGTATATTCTGTTCAAAATCATTCTGCCCATCTCCGCGCCGTTCATCGCTACTTTCGGCTTATTCTATGCGGTGGAGCGATGGAACGAGTGGTGGTACGCGCTTATCTTCATTAGCGACGCCTCCAAGACGCCGCTTCAGATTTATTTGAGGGAGACGCTCATCACAAGTAATGGTCTGCTGAACACGCTTGCTCTGCAAGCGGCGGAAAGCGACTCCAGCAAAGTGTACACGCCGGCTCTGCAGATGGCGACGATCGTCATCTCAAGCTTGCCCATCCTTATGGTATATCCCTTCTTGCAGAAACACTTTGCCAAAGGGATACTGGTAGGTTCCATTAAAGGATAAGGAAATTCATATAGATGCTTGTCCTATCCTAATAAAAGCTTCACAATGACAAAAGGGAGGATTCAACGATGAAAGGTTCTAAGAAGTATGGCATTATCTTGGCATGTCTGGCTCTGATCGCCTGCTTGCTTGCGGCTTGCAGCGGCAACGGAAATGAGAAGCCGGCAGAGAGCGAGGCGCCGGCAGCGACGAATTCGGGTACGTCCGGCGAGGACAATCCTTACAGCGAGCCGATGGAAATCTCGGTTGCTATCTGGGATGTGGAAGCAGCAGTCGCAGAGATCAAGAATGACCCGATCGTGCAGGAGATTCTGAAAAAATTCAATATTACGATTAAGCCGGTCAACACGACCTGGGACGACTATGGCCAGAAGATTCAGATGTGGGCCGCATCCGGACAACTGCCGGACGTATTCGCTATCGACGCAATCGGCACGCAATATCAGCGCAAGTGGGTGGAGCAAGGCGTAGTCGCTCCGCTGCCGGACCTTGCAAAGTATCCGAATCTGGCGAAATACTTCGAGGCACCGGACATTGCGGGGCTGGCTGTGGACGGCAAGCAATATACGATTCCGAGAAGGATGTTCCCGAGCGTAGACTGGAGCGCGCTTGACCGCGTCGTCTACTATCGTTGGGACTTGGCGCAGGCGGCCGGCATTACGAAAGAGCCTGAGACTTGGGACGAGTTCAAGGCGATGCTGGACGCAATCGTGAAGGCCGATCCAGAAGGCAAAAAGATTACAGGTTTGACGGCTTCGCAAGTGAAGATGATCGGCGGTCTGTTCTGGCTGTACGGCAACCCGGTTGCGACAAGCGACGGCAGCGGAGCCGATTTCAAATGGATCAAGGAAGACGGCAAGTTTATTCCAGCCGTATTCTCCAAGAACGCTCTGCCTGCTCTTCAAAACATGAAAGAAATGTTCGACAAAAATCTAATTGATCCGGACATTGCGCTTACTAGCCCGGAGCTTGCTTACGATAAATTCGGATCGGGTAAATCCGCGGCCATCCTTGCAGGCGGAGGATTCCTTAACCTGGACAATGCGATCAATACCAAGCGCTGGGTGAACAGCTATCCCGATAAGGATATTTCGGAACATGTAAAAGTATTGAAGCCTCTGGCAGGTCCCGACGGTGAACGTCATCATGCGATTTTTAAGACGTATTGGTCGGAAAGCTACTTCAGCGGAAAGATCGATCCGAAGAAACTGGACCGCATCTTGGCGCTGTACGACTATGTACTGTCGCCTGAGGGCAAGGCTCTTATCAACTTCGGCAAGGAAGGCATCGACTACAAAGTAGAAGGCGACCAGAAAGTGATTCTGGACAAGACGCCGCATCTTGAAAAATACCCTGCCACCGGTTTCCTAAGAGATCTGGTTGCCTATGAAACGGCAGACAGATACGAAATGAACAACCCGGCAATTGCCCATGAAGGACTCAGACAAGACGCAGTGGACTACATCGACTGGATTCTGAACAATACGAAGGTGCCGGATTACGACATCCGCTTGACTTACATGTCGACTCCGACCAAAGACAGCTTCACGGTCTTCGACCATGACGATTTGCTGAATGTGATGCTGTCGAAGGATCCCGTTGAGAAAACTTGGCAGAAGATCGTTGACGACTACAAGTCCAAGGGTCTTGACAAGATGATTGAAGAAGTAAACGCGAAGGCGAAAGAGCAAGGCATCGAGTAATGATGAAGCAGGCCATTCAAGGAGGATTTATCTTCCTGAATGGCCTGCTTTTGTTATTTATTCGACAAAAAGATAAAATTAGCTCGAATGATGTAATTAATTGTCGTTATTTTTTAAAGAATAATGATGTTATCAATAAATTATATGTATTATTTTAAGATAAAAAAGGTTTTAAAGAGTAAAAGTATAATTTAATGCTTAGGTTCTCTCCATCTCTCCCATAAGGAGCACATATGCAGAAGAATATGCGGATGTCGACCATGTTAAGGTTATTTTTTATTCTGGTAGTCCTCATACCGGTCATCTTAATCTGTTACATCATCCTGCGCATCTACGAGCGGGATATTCTTCAGCAGAATAAAGAAAGATCTCTGCAAACCTCGGAGGCGCTCGCCTATTCCGTTAGTCAGGAAATAAGCCGCATGTCGGGCTTGTTTGCTTCCATCGGAGTCGATCGGGATGTGTTCGAGGCTGTGTCCGACATTCATTATTCTTCAGGAGTTGCCAAACAAGAAGCCAGCTACAAGCTTAAGGTTCTGATCGAGAAATATACGGCGTCCGTCTCTGGCCGCGTACTGTCGGTTAACTTCTTCTTTGACAACGATCAGTCGTACTCCTATTTAAAAAACGTAATGAGCGATGAAATCAGCATCCGCAACGAAAGCTGGTACTTGGATACCCTACAATCAAAGGGCAGCGTGCGGTTTCTGGGCATGATTCCCAATGTGCTGTACGGAAATTACAATCTGTATTTGACGGCGGCTGCTTTCTCGCCGCATGAGCTGCATTCCTTCCCTTCACTCGAAATGATATTGTTCACCTTCGAAAGCGGCGCTTTCGATCACATCCTGCAGTCGCGCGACAATTCGGAAGCGATTCTGCACATCGTAAGCGAAGATCGTCAAATTATTGCATCGAATACGATCGTGGATCGGGGCAGCTTAATAACGAGCAGTTGGATTTCGAGCATAAGCCAAGCGGACAAGGGCTCCTACGTAGACGTTGTAAATGGCGTAAAACATTTGATCACTTATGCCAGAGTCGAGGATACAGATTGGCGCATCGTGCAGATGATTCCTCTCAACGACCTCATGGCGCAGTACAAAAACGTCAATTCCTATGTATGGGTAATGGCTGTTGTGATCATTCTGGCCTCTGTGCTGATAACCTTCTATTTTGTATCGAACGTAACAAAGCCGTTAAGTGAATTGCTTCGGCAAATCGTACGCGTGACAGGAGGAGACTTGACCGCGAGATATGCCGGTGCGGGCAGCCTGGAAATGGTGAGGTTAGGTCATTCCTTCAATCTCATGACGGAGCAGGTGAAAGGACTGCTGGAGCAGCATGAGCAACAGGAGATCGAGAAACGGAAAGCGGAATTTTCCGCGCTTCAGTCGCAGATTAACCCGCATTTCTTGATCAATACTTTAAATGCCATCAAGTTCATGGCCTTGATCAGCAAAGCGGACAATATCCGCAATATGACACATGCCTTGACCCGCATGCTGGCCTCGTCCTTTAATCGCGGCGGTCTGCTGATTACGATCGAGGAAGAAATCGATCTTCTGAAACATTATTTATACATTATGGAAATTCGATTTGGCAGGCCCATCGAGACGGATTGGGATATCGACCCGACCGTTAGCCCCTATTATTTGCTAAAGCTGCTGCTGCAGCCTATCTTGGAGAACAGCATTATTCATGGACTCAAGGATGTGGATTATCAGGCGAAAATCCAAATCGCGATACACCGCATGGACCAAGATTTACTCATCACCATCGCAGATAACGGCGTGGGCATGCCGGAGGACTTAGTCGCTGAGCCGGAAGGAAAGCGGCCGCTCTATTCGTTCAGCGGGATGGGCAACACGAATGTGCATAATCGAATTCAGCTGCATTACGGCCATCCATTCGGACTTCATTATGAACCGAATTGGCCCCATGGAACAAGGGTAACGATCCGTCTGCCGATTATTACCGAACCGGACGAGAGATAGCATTTGTCGATTTCATGTCATAAATAATCAAGAACGAACCAAAAACGTCATATTGTTCTGTTTCCGTTCCATGTATGATGAGATTCATATTTTGCAAATTCATACATTTTTGAGGGAGGAACAAATGAGGGGAAGAAGGGGGAAACTTATCGCAATCGCGTTTATCCTTTTCGTCTTAGGATGTGCTGCAAGCTCCATGCTTGGGGACAATCTCGTTTGGAATGAACGTTATAATGCAATGACCAGCGAATCGATCCGCAAGCCTAACCATAATCAACCGATCAAAATGAAATTCGGGATATGGGAATCGAAGACGGACATCGAATTTTGGACAAAAAAAGTAAAACAATATTCCTTAATCAAACCAAATGTAACGGTTGAAGTGGAGACGATACCGGATAACAGCGGACAGTACCTCAAGGTTAGATTAGCCGCCAATGATTTGCCCGATCTGTTTTATTTGAAATCAGGCCATTTGCCTATCTATAAGGAGGCTGTCCTGCCGCTGAACGATCTGAATGCGACGCAGAGGAATAAATTCCCTGCCACAATGGACGGCGATGTTATCGGACTGCCTCTTGTCTCGTATTCGGAGTATGTTTATTACCATCCTAGCATTTTTGAAGAGGTAGGCGTCGAAATTCCGCGAACGCTCGACGAATTCATGGATGTGCTGGAGAGAATCAAGGCGTACGGCAAATATGTTCCTATTGCAATCGGCGGCAAGGACGAGTGGACGTTCTACCCATTCATGGAGTTCGGTCCGGCCGTTCTGGCACGGGATGTGAATTATTTGTCCCGTATTGCGGGTATGGAGAAGCCATTCGGGGCCGGCTCGACATTCGAGAGATCCGCAACATTGCTCAGAGAAATATCAGAAAACGAATTGGCGGGTCCCGAAGCGCTAAGCATCGGCTATGACCAGGCAACGCAGTTGTTCCAATCCGGCCAAGCGGCAATGATTGCCCTCGGACAATGGTATTACTCGGAGCATCAATCGAAAGTGAACTATGATGACGATTTGGATGCATTTGCGTTTCCCTGGAGGGAATCGGTAACCGAACAGATTTATTCGGCGACCATGCAGGATCACTACATGGCTATTAACAAAAATACCAAACATACGGATGAAGCCATCGCCTTTCTGGAATGGGTGTTCAGCCCTGAAGTTTATCAAACCTACATTAACAACACGCAGAATACTTCTACGCTGATCGATGTAGATTCCACCCTTCCTTTTTTTGCGCAAGCAAAAAGCAAGCATCCCTTCGTACCTTTTCTCTATAACGGATTGGACGAGAAATTCGTCCGGATCAAAAATGCGGCTCAATATGATGAGAAGAAAAGCGGGCAGGAATTATTCGCAGGCGCCAAAGTAAGCGACATTCAGAACAGATTGAATGACAACTGGACAAAGGCAGTTCAATCCATAGATGATGCAGGAGGCGAATTGGATGGCGAAATTCCAAGCTCTCATCGTTGATGACGAACCACTAGCCAGATTAGCACTGCGGGAATATATCTCATTGACAAGGACCGACATTGAAATCTCGGGCGAAGCAGGAGACGGCGTAGAAGCAATGGCTTTCCTAAGAGAACGTCAGGATATCGACATCATCCTGGCCGATATCCAGATGCCGCGAATGAACGGGGTGGAGCTGCTTACGGCGGTTCGTGACGCGGCATTTCCACGGCAGCCGCTCGTCATCATGCTCAGCGCATACAGCGACTACGCTTATGTAAGAGACTCCTTCGTACTCGGCGCGTTCGATTATATGCTGAAAGCGAAGCTGGATGAGGCCTATATAACCCCCGTCCTGCAGAAGACGGTGGACGAGTTGCGTCGAAGGCAAAGCGCCAGGGCGGAGACCCTCCCATCCGATGCGGAAGAAGAAGAAGAAGAAGCGATATGCGCGATCCTGCATCGCCTTTCGGTGTCCCAGGATGCCATGCAAGCGAATGCGGAGCAAAAGGCGGATTGGAATCGGAGCTTGGATATCGTCCGCATGCACGTGGGAGAGAAAAATCAAGAGGTTGCATTCATCAGGCTTTCGAAAGCGGTTTCATTCGAGGATACGCATCGTTTGATTCTTCAAACGATACGAAGTGTAACAAATAAAGAGAGGAGCGAAGGAATATGCCATGTTTGTCGTTACGATGATCGCCATTACACGATATTTTTTACTTTTCCCGAGCAGTGCAGCACAGTGGTTATTCGAAGACTGACGCATACGGTGTTGACGGATGTTCAAATCAGGCTGCGCCAGTTTTTGAATATCCGGCTCTCCATCGGGATCAGCGATATTGCAAATGGAATGATGCAATGGAACCGCCTCTTCCAGCAGGCCAAACGACTGTCGGTCCTCAGTTACTTCAATGGCTACGATCATCTCTATTATCCCGAAGCGGATCGACAAACAGGCGTGCCGGCCGACAAGCATGATCATGGGAAGGACAAATGGAATACATTCAAGACAGAGCTGCTCAAAGCATTGACAGCGGCGGATGATTCGCCTTATAAGCAGCTGCTCGGGCAAGGGTTCGCCTTGCTCGTAGAGCGCTATCCGTCTTCTCCCGTACCTATTAAATCGGAATTGAGCGAGATGATTTGGGAAGCGGGGTCTCTCATCTCGCGTAACGGCATCTCATGGGAGGATATCCATGCGATATTCCCTCATCCGGCCGAGCAGGTTCGCCACCTGGAGACCTGGGAAGAGACAGTCCAGTGGGTGGAGCAGTTTCTGGAGCTGCTCCATGAGAAGCTGCACCCTGTCAGCCAATGCAGGGCGACATGGCTTAGTCCGGTTGTGGCTAAGGCAAAGGCTATCATTGAAAAGCATTACGATGAAGAAATATTATTGTCTACCATTAGCGAAATGGTGGGGGTTAGCGAAAGCTACCTTAGCAAACAATTCGCGAAGGAAACCGGAATCAATTTTATCCCCTACTTAACCAATCTACGAATTGAGAAAGCGAAACAAGCCCTTGAGAACGGGCTGAAAATATATGATGTGGCCGAAAAAGTAGGGTACGTCAACCCAGAGCATTTCAGTCGAATATTCAAAAAAGTGACAGGAGTCAGCCCGATCGCTTACCGCAAGGAATACGAAAGACGTATAGGAGCAAATTCGTACATGCTGCAGGATGCTTAGGACAAAAATGATCAATTCCAGATCAAAAATAATCATTCGTATCGTGCAACATGATTTGTATGATAAATAGGCACCTAACACGTGTACCCTCGCTTTCCTTCGGGATAGAGAGGGTACACGCACTTTTTGCAGGTCAAATCCGATTTTGATTCTATCAAAATTGGAAACGTTTTCAATAACGAAAGGATGGTTCCAGGATGAAACGCAAATTGTGGATGAACTCGATGATCTGTATGTTGTGCAGTATGCTCTGGCTCGGATCGGCCGGCGCAGAGAGCGTCTCGGACTTCTCGATGAAAACCTCCGTTAAGGAATCAGCGGAGGAGCTGTTCACGATCACCTTGCAAGGGGACCAGATCAAGGATATGTACGCTTATGAAGCGAAATTTCAGTTCGATCCTGCCCAGTTGGAGGTTGTGAAGGCGGAAACAACGATTAAGGGCTTCTCCGTGCAGCCGGTAGTCAAAGATAATGTCGTCACCATTGCCCATACCAAAGTCGGAAAGGTCGGCGGCGAGAAAGGCAGTCTAGACATTACGACGGTCACCTTCAAAGCCAAGAAGGCAGGCTCCTCCCAAGTGAAGTGGACTTCCATGAGACTGATCGACAGCAATATGAAAGATCAAGCCTTCACTCCGAACACGACAACCACATTCACGAAGCTGTTCAGGGACGTCGTGAAGCACTGGGCCAAAGCCGACATTATGGAGATGGTGTCTATCGGCGTGGTCGAAGGGGTGGATAAGGAACGTTTTGCCCCGGACAGCCATGTGACAAGAGCGCAATTCGCGACACTCCTTGCCCGCGCATTGAAGCTGGATGCAGCCAAGGGTACCGTGCCTTTCCAAGACGTGAAGCCCGGTGCCTGGTATGCGGACACCGTGAAGAAGGCTTACGCGGCCGGCATTATCAACGGCGTGTCCAGCACGTCCTTTGCCCCGGATAAGAAGATTACGCGCGAAGAAATGACGGCTATGCTCATGAGAGCGAAAGCCTATGCGGACGATGTAGATGTGAACAGCTTGGCAGCAGGTACGATTGATAAGTTCAACGACAAAAACAAGATTAGCGTATGGGCCCAAAAATCTGTAGCGTACACGATCTCCTCCGGCTTAATGAAGGGAAGAACGACAACTACGTTTGCGCCGAAGGAAAATGCGACAAGAGCAGAGTCGGCGGTTGTCATCAAGAGATTATTATCGTGAGGAGGATGATACAAAATGTAACAAAAGATGCAGAGGAGTTTATATGATTCCTTGCAAGTGCATGTACGGGAAGTGAGGTTATAAAACCTGCTATTCTGGTGTTTAAGAGAGGGAGATCGATGTGAAAAAACGCGTTAAGCCGCTAAGCATTCTTGTGACCATGGCGCTGGGAGCGCAGCTGCTCCTGCCATCTGCGGGGGTCTTCGCAGCCGAGGGTGACGTCTACTTCAAAGATTATAATGACAATGTGATTACAGGCTGGTCGACCGGCAAAGGCACAGCAACTTTTGCTCCGGATAACGGAACCGTTAAAGCCGTTACGACAGGCGCAGTCATTCTTGCGGATACAGCATCCCCAAGCCTTGCGAATGGGGAGTATGAAGTGAAGCTGAAGTTCGCGGCCGTCCCAAGCCGGTTCGGACTGGTGTACCGTTACGCAGACAGCAATAACTATAATGTCATTCAATACGATGTAAGTTCGTGGGGCTGGGATTCGGTTCAGAATGGATCCGAAACCTACGGCAATCTTACTTCAACGAATAGTCCAACATTCGAAGCGAACAAAACCTATACCTTTAAGCTTCGTTATGTGGACGACAGCGTCCAATTGTGGATTGACGGCGTAAGCGTCCTGAATACAAGCCTGCCAACGGTTCGAACAGGCGAGGGCAAGATCGGTCTTCGCAGCTGGTTCAATAACAAAACGATTACGATCGACGATGTTAAAGTGTCGGAGGCCCAGGCTGAGGAACCCGTTGCCAAACCGATTACGGTTACGGACACCATCGGATCCGAAGAGATGAGCGTTGTTATTGACCAAGAGTTTCCGCGTGTACAGAAGTACAAATGGAAAGCAAACAATGCGGAAATGCACGGTCAAATCAACGGTCTGAACGAAGTGAAAATCAACCAGGTTTCTTATTTCCCTACGGCAAAATCCTATAATAAATCGGCGGATGGCAGCTCAGCTGCTTATATGCTCGAAATTCCGGAAATTTCCGTGAAATTCGATGCAAAGTTATCGGTTCAAGATAACGAATTAAAGTTCGAGGTTCTTAATCTTCGTGAGGAGGGCGCAGAGAAGGTTAAAACGATAGAATTCCCTAACCATGATCTGATCTCCGTGAATGCTTCCGAACCGAAAGCGCAAGAGACGGCGGCTTGGATTACGGGCGACTGGGTTCCTGTCCAGGAGGAGTATAAGGATCTGGTGCTTGGTGCTACGGATGTCAATGCCGGACGCACATATGCCTTCCTGAATAACGATAAATTGGCGGCATCCGTGATCACGAATGTCGTGAATGGATTTGACAAAGTTCGTGTGAAAGTGGCTAATGATACGAAACTGAACCAAAAGAAAGCGGCAGTTTCCGGAGGCTCCTGGATTTATCGAAATAATTCGGTCCTGGAACCGGAAGCATTGCCGACTGCCAAGGTTGTGCTCACACCGGATGCGAATGACGACGGCATCGTGGACTGGCAGGATGGCGCAATCGCTTACCGTGAAGCGGCACCAACGCCGCAAGGCAGCGATATGATTAGCGACACCTTCTCGTATATCAGCATGAACATCGGTTCCACCAATACCTCGCCGTTCCTTCGTGCTTTCGATAACGCGAAGAAAATATCGAATTTGACGGACGGATTTGGCCAGATCGTCTTGTACAAAGGTTATCAAGCGGAAGGCCACGACGATTCCCATCCGGACTACGGCGGTCATATCGGCATTCGCCAAGGCGGCAAGGAAGACTTCAACTTTGTTCTGGAAGAGGGCAAAAAATATAACATTTACGGCGGGGTTCACATTAACGCCACGGAATATATGACGGATGCTTTCGAGTTCGAGCACGACAATATGGCGCTTCCGTTAAGCAAAGGCTGGGGCTGGCTCGATCAAGCTTATTACGTCAACAAAACGAAGGATGTGGAATCCGGGGAGCTGGAGCGCCGCCTCCAAATGCTGAAGGATGACACAGGCGACAATCTGTCTTTTGTTTATGTCGACGTCTATTCCGGAGCCGACTATAACGCGAAGAAGCTGGCGGAATACATCAACGAACGCGGTTGGATGCTTGGTACGGAATATGCCGGTCCGCTCTTCGAGCAGGCGGCTTGGGTACATTGGGGAACGGATCCGGCCTATCCGAACAAAGGGAATGACAGCAAGATCGTTCGATTCCTTCGCAATACGCAAGCCGACGGCTTCCTGGCGACTCCGCTCTTGAAGGGAATGCAACAGGCCGGCGTCGGATACTGGCAGGGCAATCCGGAATCCAACAGCTACAAATCGACGACTTCTGCTTTCTTTAATCACAACCTGCCGACGAAATATATGCAGAACTTCGGCATTATGAAGTTGGAGACGAATCGAATCTTGTTCGAGGACAATGTGAAGGTTGAACGTCTCTCCGACGGCAAAATTCATCTGAGCAAGGACGGCCATGACGTCGCCATTATGACGGACAGCGACAAAATTACGAATAGCACGGTCTTTATTCCATGGGATCCGCAAACGGAAGATAAGATCTACCACTGGAATCCAGCGGGCGGCGCGACCACATGGACGGTTCCGGCTTCCTGGAACGCAGTCGAGACGGCGAAGCTGTATAAGCTGACGGATCTTGGACGCGAATTTGTTGCCGATGTGCAAGTAACCAATGATCAAGTGACGCTGAATGCAGAAGCCGGCACTGGATATGTGCTTTATCCGGACACAGCTCCCGTACAACCGGCAATGGTATGGGGCGAAGGAAGCCCTGTGAAGGACATCGGCTTCGACAGCCAAGGCTTCGATTATTGGTCCAAATCCGCGGCTACAACGGATCATATTAAATTCGTGAAAAACAACAACGCGGACGATCAGCTGCAAGTAGCCGGACCGGCCGACGCAACGATTCAGCAAGAAATAACGGGCCTTGAAGCAGGAAAATCCTATTCCGCATCGGTATGGGTCAGCATCGACGGCAAACGCAAGGTTGAGATCGGCGTTCAGCAGGGCGATGACAAGGTTGTGAATGACCTGGACAACACGGAGCACGGGTATCTAGGTCAGCAGCACAAATATTACGGCAAAAACTTCCAACGCATTAAAGTATCGTTCGACGCCAAGAGCGATAAGGCGCTGTTCACATTAAAGGCAGCCGAAGGCAATGCAACCGTCTTGTTCGACGATGTGAGAGTTTGGGAAAACCCGACGAAGACTGATGCGGGAGAATCGGTATTGTTCGAAGACTTCGAGAATGTGGATGAGGGCTGGGGCCCATTCGTTTACTCGAAATCCGGACCTGTACGCACTCATTTGGTAGAAAAAGCGGAGGATCCGTCCACGCAATATTTCTCCTATGTGCTCGACGGCAAATGGTCGTTGAAAACGAATGAGGAAAATACGGGCAGCTGGCTGCGCACGCTGCCGCACACGCTTCGTTTGGAAGAGGATCGTCTATACAATCTGACGATGGATTACAATTCGGACCAAGCAGGGATGTACAGTGTTGCGATCCGAGTCAAGGAGAACGGCGTTGTACGCGAGCTGGCAATTAAGGAACTGGCCGAAGGGGAAAACAAGCTGGACATGAGCTTCTCCACCGATGGAGCGAAAGACGCTTATCTGGAGATTGTGAAAAACTTCAATAATAATCAGAAGGAACTGACAGGCACGCTTGTTCTGGACAATATTCGTGTAAACGATGAAGGCCAGATCGAGCCTGAAGAAGGCGTTCTAGTTGAGCAAGTGATTTTGTCGCCGCAATCCATGGAGCTGAACAAAGGCCAATCGACCGTCATCGGCGCGCGCGTTGAACCTGCGAATGCTTTTGACCGTTCCTTGACATGGACGTCCAGCCGTCCAAAAGTTGCAAGCGTGGACGCAACGGGCAAAGTTACGGCTCTTGCAACGGGCACTGCCGTCATTACAGCAACCGCTAAGGATGCAAGCGGCAAAACAGCAGCCGTAACCGTCAATGTGTATAAGCCGAACGTTAAAATTCCGCAAGCGCAAATGACGGCAACCGCCTCGGGCTTCCAACCGGGCGACGAGCCATCCAATGCGCTGGACGGCGATGCGTCCACGATGTGGCACACGCCATGGTACTCGACTCAATTGCCGGCCAGCATCACACTCGATCTGGGCGGATCGTATGTCGTGAACCAATTGAACTACACGCCAAGAACAAGCGGCCAGAATGGCAATATTACGAGCTATAACCTGTACGCAAGTACAAACGGCACGGACTTCACGCTTGTGACCAGCGGTACTTGGGAAGGCGCTGCAGGGGTCAAAGCTCTTCGTTTCGCAGGCGTAGAGGCAACGCATCTGAAGCTGGAAGCAACAGCGGGCATGGGCAACTTCGCATCGGCGGCGGAGCTGAATGTATTCCGAGTCGAAAGCGAAGTTGTTGATCCTAGCGAGGCCACTCATCTCGCGGCGCCGGCTACAGTCGTTTCCGGTCAAGAGTTCGCCGTAACGCTCGGTCTGCGCGATATCGAACAGGATATTTACGCGCAGAGGTACGTGGTCGACTATGACGAAAGCGTCATGGAATTCATCGGGATGGAATCGTTGATTCCAGGGGTAGCGATTCTTGAACCGTCCGCCGAAACAGCGGGTAAAGTTCAAATCGTTGCAGCAAGCCAAGGCCAAGGCAACTCGGTAACAGGAAACCCGGATGTGATGAAGCTGACGTTCAAGGCGAAGAACGTTGAAGACAAAGTGAGCGGTTCAATCGCTATTGCCTTGGCCGAAATCTCCACCGGTCTAGGCGAAGAATCGACGCCTGCGCTTGTCAGCAGCCTCGTGGAGATTACGCCGGCAGAAAGCTCCGGCGACCTGAACGGGGATGACAAAGTGAGCATCGGCGACCTTGCGATGATCGCTGCCCATTATGGCAAGACGGATCAAAGCCCGGATTGGAACGAAGCTAAACAAGCGGATGTTAACAGGGATGGCAAGATTGACCTCGCCGACCTTGTGTTCGTAGCCAGCAAAATGATATAGAGGCTTGAACTTGCACTTATAGAATGATCTCAACATGAGACTAGGCACACGATGTGATGAACATTGCATAATGCGCCTAGTCTTTCTTTTTGCCAAATTCGAATGAGAGAAGGCGTTTAAGGTTGAAAAAGACACTTAGCCTGTTATGCGTAGTTGCGCTGTTGTGCAGCGTCATTCCCTTGCAAGCTGCCGCTGCGGATGGAGCCGTCAACGCGAAGCCGAAGGTCATTCCGAGTCTGCAGCAATGGACGGGGGGAACGGGCGCCTACACGATCGACGATACATCCCGTATCGTATATGACGGCGGCACAGAGCTGAAGGCGACAGCGGAGCTGTTCCAAGAGGATTTGATCGAGATAACGGGTCATGATCTCGCGGTTGTGAACGGCGAAGCGCCGAAGAACGGCGATTTCTATCTGACATTCACCGATGCAGAAGATCCTTCGATAGGAGATGAAGGCTACCTCTTCGAGGTCGGGGATTATGCAGCGATTCGCGCGAACACCCAGACCGGCGTGTTCTACGGAACGCGGACGGCGCTGCAAATTCTCGAGCAGGATGCGGAGAAGGACAGTATCGCCAAGGGAACGGCGAAGGACTTTCCCAAGTACGAGGAACGCGGATTCATGTTGGATGTGGGCCGCAAGTTCATCCCGATGAGCGACCTCAAGGAATATGTCAAGATCATGTCCTACTACAAACTAAACGATTTCCAGATTCATTTGAACGACAACGAAATATTTAAGGATAACAGCAGAGAGCATTGGAACAAATATGAGGCCTTCCGCCTGGAAAGCACCAAATATCCGGAAATGACGGCGAAGGACGGCCATTATACGAAGCAGGATTTCCGCGAGCTTCAAGACTTGGCCAATGTTCGCGGCTTAACGATTACGCCGGAAATCGATACGCCAAGCCATGCTCTTTCTTTAACCAAAATCAAACCCGAGCTGGTCAAGGATAATATGCCGGTTGACCATTTGGATATTACGAGACCGGAGACAATCGCCTTTATCAAAGATGTGTGGGATGAGTACTTGGACGGCGACTGGTTCGATTCGGACACGGTGCATTTCGGGGCCGACGAATTTGCGCCGAATGATCCTACGACCTTTGAAGCCTACCGCGAGTTCCTGAACATCATGAACGATCATTTCAAATCCAAAGGGAAAAAAGCAAGAATGTGGGGCAGCCTGAAAGTGTTTCCCGGCACGACGGAAGTGGATAAGGACATCATTGTACACGCCTGGTCGAGAGGTTGGCAGGATCCCGTCACTTCAGTGGCCGAAGGGTTTAAGGTTATTAATACGCTGGATGCCTACCTGTACATGGTGCCTAAGGCAGGTTATTACCGCGATTACCTGGATAAGCAATGGCTCTTCAACAATTGGACGCCTGCCTTTGTCGGGGGGAATCCTCAATTAAATGAAGGAGAGCCTAATCTGCTGGGTGGTATGTTTGCGATATGGAATGACATGATGGGCCGGAAAGTAAGCTCCTCTGACGTACATGACCGCTTCTTCAAAGCAGTGCCGGTGATGGCGGAGAAAATGTGGAGAGGCAAATCCACGGATTCGACCTTCGCTGAGTTTGACCGTCTTAGCGACCTGCTTGGAACGGGCCCCGGCTCCAATCTGTTTCATGAGGTAGATACAGCCTCGGACCTCGTCGTTCATTATCCGCTCGAAGAAGGCAGTGCCGGGACAACCGCGGATTTATCCGGCAACTCCTATGACGGCAGCGTGAACGGGGCGGCTTGGACGAATGAAGGGAAAGCCGGCGGAGCGCTCTTATTCGACGACTTGAGTGACCATATCGCAACAGATTTAACGACCAAAGGCTTCCCGTGGACGGCCAGCGCTTGGGTGAAGCTGGACGCGGATTCGCAGTCCGACGAGGTCGTATTCATGGAATCCGGGTTTGGCGCCTTGAAGCTGAAGCAGAAGGGCAGCCCGTTCGCCGGCTTCACGCGAGAAGGGTTCGATTACACGTTCAATACATCCATTCCAACAGACCGCTGGGTTCACATTGCGTTCCAAGGCGATTTGAGCGGCACGACCTTATTCATGGATGGAGAGTTCAAAAGTAAAGTGGCGGATAATACGCTGCTTCCAGCATCAAGGATCGGCAGTAAGACGAATGCGCTGCAAGGTACAGTGGACGAAATCAAACTGTATGACCGGCTGCTGACAAGCAATGAAATTGCGGCGGAAGCGGGTTCGCCGCCTTGGACCGTGAACATCGCAATGAATAAGCCTGCGACGGCTTCCTCTGTGGAAGTCAGCGCATTCCCGGCTAATCTGGCCTTTGACGGATCGGTTTCAAGCAGCTCGCGTTGGTCGTCCGCACATACGGACAATGAATGGATATCCGTTGACCTTGGCGAAAGACAGGACATCAGCAAGGTCGTTCTCAAATGGGAAGGGGCTTACGCGAAAGGCTACAAGCTTCAAGTTTCCGACGACGCGCAGAGCTGGACGGACGTCTATGCGACAAGCGCGGGCGTCGGCGGCGTCGAGACAATCAAATTCCCGACCGAACGGGCGAAGTATGTTCGGATGCTGGGCACCAAGCGCGCCGGCACATACGGATTCTCCTTATATGAGTTCGAGGTTTATCCGCCGAATCCAAATGATCCCGTGCCGGTTCCCGTGCCGGTAAGATACGGGGAAAGCTTCGAAGATCAGAATCTGGACAACTGGATTCATCCCATTGGCGCGGCCGGGACGAAATCGCTGAGAACATCGCCCTCGAACGCGAACGAGCATGCGGTCCTCCTAACCGCGAATAACACCAGCAACGTATTTGTGGATCAGAGCTCGCCTGCTGTGAAGGACGGCGAGATCGAATTTAAGATTACGCCGCAAACCGACGGTATTCGCGCCGGATTGATTTTCCGCTATGTGAATGAAGGGCAGTGGGCATCCGTCGGATTCGACAACGGCTCCTGGTATTGGGTGAATGCCCAGGACAGCTACGGACGAATGACGAACAGCGCGGGCGCTCAATTAAAGAAAGGCGTAACCTCAACCGTTAAGGTGAAATTCGAGGGAACGCATATCACGCTGATTGTGAATGGAACCGCTTATTTCGAGGGCGCCATTACGGCGCTGCCGAATGAAGCCGGCCGGATGGGCGCCAGGGTGTTCGGGGGGACGGCTGCGATATTTGACGACTTCCTGCTTGCAAATAATGTTGCGGAAGTGCCTGTAACCGGCATTGAGCTGAACAAACCGGCAATCGTTCTGCAAGAGGGAGAAACGACGGAAATAAGCGCACTCATTAAGCCGGGAAGCGCAACGAATAAAACCGTCGACTGGGCGAGCAGCAACGAAGAAATCGCGAGGGTGGAGCTGGTCGACGGCAAAGCGATCATAACGGCTATCAGCGCGGGCACCGCGGAGATTAGCGCCACAACCCAGTCGGGCGGCTTCACGGCGGTCAGTCAAGTCACCGTACTTGCCTCTAACTCTGACCAGCCAGCGACAACAATCACAGCGCCGGATCGCGTAACGGCGGGAGAGTCGTTCAAGGTTCGAATTGGACTTCAGAATCTCGAGAAGGCGGTATATGCGCAGGATCTGCTGCTCACATACGATGCGGACCTGA
The DNA here is from genome assembly GCF_030929555.1 of Paenibacillus sp. LHD-117. GTDB lineage: Bacteria > Bacillota > Bacilli > Paenibacillales > Paenibacillaceae > Pristimantibacillus. Next base: position 51,282 of record NZ_JAVFVT010000032.1, read on the forward strand.
TGGAATTTGTCTCCGCTGGGTCGCTGATGGACGGCGTTTCTCTCGTGGAGGCGAAACCGTCAACAGGAGCGGTTCGACTCGTCCTGGCAAGCCAAGGTGAAGCGAACGGCGTCAGCGGCGACCAAGAAGTCGTCGAGCTCACCTTCGCAGCGAAGCAGCTGCAGCAATCCGGATCGGGCACCATTACCGCAGCGGATGCGAATCTTGGTTATAGCGACGGTACGGAAGAGAATGCGGCTTCTTCGACTGCTTCCATTACATTCGTGATGTCCGAGCCGAATCCGGATGTGAATGGGGATGACCGCGTCAGCATTGGCGACTTGGCGATCGTCGCAGCGAACTACGGCAAGACGGATCAAGATCCGGATTGGAATGCCGTGAAGCGTGCCGATGTGAACATGGACGGCAAGATTGATCTAGGCGATCTTGCGGCAGTAGCTCAAGCGATTATCCGCTAGGGCGGCGATCATGCCGAAGGATTGTCGGCGGAATGAGTGTGAATATGGGGGGATTATACTTGAGGACATTCAAGCTTGCGACGGTCGTCGCTGCAGCTTCGTTAGCTATCGTTTTGACGCTCTTCTCCTTCTACCTGCTGCAAGCAGATCGAGCGGAAGCGGCTTCATTGGGGGCCATTACCAAATTTGAAGAAACCGACGAGAAGACCTTCACGATTACGGCCGGCAGCGATAAAGTGCGGGTCATCTTCAACCGGGAGGACATGGTTCGGATCTGGCTCGGCGTTGGCGGCAGCTTCACGACCTTAAGCGGGAAGTTCGGGCCGGAACCGGCCGAACCGATTGTGGTGAGCGATGATTTCGGCCAGGTAGCCGTAGACTGGTCGGATGAGGGCGACTATTACAAGATGGAAACTAGCGAATTTGTATTGCGGGCTTACAAGAGCCCGCTCAAATTCGCCATGTACCAGAAGGATAATGAATCGGTTGTATGGGAAGAAGCGGCCAGCCTGACGCATAACGGCACATCGGCAACTCAGCAGCTTGTCCGCGGCGAAGACGAATATTTCTACGGCGGCGGCATGCAGAACGGTTTCTTCAACCACCGCGACCGCAAAATCGCGATTGCCGCGAATTATGGAGATTGGGGCAGCGGCACCGTTTCCAATCCTTCGCCCTTCTACTTAAGCACGGCTGGTTACGGGGTGCTGCGCAATACGTTCCAGAACGGATCTTACGATTTCGACAGCACAATGAATTTGACCCATCAAGAAAATCGGTTTGACGCCTATTATTTCTACGGGGGCAGCATGAAGGACATCTTGGACGGCTATACCGACCTGACAGGCAAGCCGACGCTTATTCCTCGGTGGGGAATGGGGCTTGGCGACGCGGATTGCTATAACAAGCCGCCGGACACTACGACGGACGTTATCGACCGAATTGCCAAAACATATCGCGACTATGATATGCCTGGCGGATGGATTCTGCCGAATGACGGGTATGGCTGCGGCTATACCCAGCTGAAGGAGACCGTCGATGAGCTGGATAAACTAGGCTTCCATACGGGCCTGTGGACGCAGAACGGCGTGGATAAAATCGCGGAAGAGGTCGGCGTGGCGGGAACCCGACTGGCTAAGCTTGATGTCGCTTGGGTTGGTCCCGGCTATGACTTCGCCTTGGATGCAAGCAAGCAAGCGCATGATGGCATCGAGAATAACTCGGATTCGCGCGGCTATGTCTGGTCGGTCGGCGGTTGGGCGGGCACGCAGCGTTATTCCACCGTCTGGTCGGGCGATCAAGCCGGCAACTGGGAATATATCCGCTTCCACATACCGACGTATATCGGCGCCGGCCTCTCCGGCATTCCTTACGCGTCGAGCGACGTAGACGGCATTTTCGGCGGGAGCGCGAAGACTCAGGTCCGCGACCTGCAATGGAAATCTTTTACGCCAACGATGATCAACATGTCCGGTTGGGCGGCGAGAGATAAGCAGCCATGGGTATGGGGCGAACCGTACACCAGCTACAACCGCGATATTTTGAAATTGCGAGAGAGATTGACGCCATATTTCTACACCTATCTGAACGAGGCGTATGAATCCGGGGCGCCGATGGTGCGCGGGATGATCTATGAGTACCCGAATGATCCGAACGCCAAGGGCACGATGACGCAATATCAGTTCATGTCCGGCGAATCGTTCCTGGTCGCGCCTGTCTATTCGGACACAACCGTAAGGAACGGCATCTACTTGCCGAAGGGCAAGTGGATCGACTACTGGACGGGCGAGGAGCATTACGGCTCCAAAATGCTGGATGAATACGATGCGCCGCTTGAGCGTCTGCCGCTCCTCGTCAAAGGCGGAGCCATCATTCCGATGTATCCGGAAGCTCTATACGACGGTCAAGTGCCGCCAAATCCGATTACGTACGATATTTATCCGTACAAGACGTCCAGCTTCACGATGTATGAGGATGACGGGAATACGAAGGAGCATCGCGAGGGTAAATTCGCGACAACGACCATTACCTCGATCGCGCCGACGTCGGGAACCGGCAATCTTGTAATACAAGTTGGAGCAAGTGCAGGGGACTACACTGGCAAGCTTGCCGAGCGTACGAACCAATTCATGATTCATATGCCGAACGTACCAACGGCGGTTACGGTTGGCGGCGCCGCATACGCGAAGGCCGCTTCGATGGCCGCTTGGGAAACGGCGGGCAGCGGCTGGTACTACGACGCGTCGGATAAAGGCGGCATTCTCTATGTGAAGACGCCGGATCTTCCTACCGACCAAGGCTTTGAGCTGAAAGTGTCCGGGTTCACAGCGGATACAACACCGCTGCTCGATGCGGAGAAGATCGAGCTGCCTCAAGTGGACAGCGACCCAAGCCGCATTCCGCAGCAGGATATCGTTGCTGCAGCGACAAGCGCGGATGCCGCAGCGCCGGCCGCGAATGTGCTGGACGGCAGCTTTGAAACGATCTGGAGCACGCCGCTCTCGGGAACGGCAGCATTGCCGCAGTCGATTACGCTGAACCTCGGTTTCAAGCAGCCGGTAAACAAGCTGAAATATATGCCGAGGCAATATGGCGGAACAGACGGAACGATTACCCAATATAACGTCTATACAAGCTTGGACGGCGTTGCTTACACGCTCGTAAGCAGCGGCGAATGGGCAGCGAATAAGCTGGAGAAGTCCGTTGCCTTCGATACGGTAGAAGCGCAGTACGTGAAGCTTGAGGCGATTAAAGGGTCAGGCGGGTTTGCTTCCGCATCAGAGGTCAATGTATACCGGGATCTCACGAAGCCGGCTCCAACCGCCATTGCCAAAAGCTTGATGAAGGCTTCGGCGTTCAGCTTCCAGCCGGGTGCCGAGGCGTCCAAGGCGATTGACGGCGATTCGAATTCGGTATGGCACACGAAATGGGACGGATCGGATAAATTGCCGCAATCGATCATAGTCGATCTTGGCAAGGCGTATACGATCAGCCAGTTCCGATATGCGCCGCGCACGGATGCCGGGAACGGGACGATCACGTCGTACAACTTGTACGTGAGTACGGATGGCCAGACCTATACGAAGATAGCCGAAGGGTCTTGGATCCGAAACAATCTGAAAAAATACATCATGTTCAACCCCGTATCGGCGCGTTATGTGAAGCTGGAGGCGGTCGCCGCCGTCGGCGGCTTCGTATCCGCCTCGGAGCTCGATGTCTATGAAGCTCCGAAAACGGCGCCGGAGATGCAATTGATCTCGCAGGGCAAGCCGGCTTCGGCCGACAGTGAAGAAGCCGCTAATCCGGCATCAAGCGGCAATGACGGAAATCCCGCAACGAAGTGGTCGGCTAGCGATACGAATCCGAATCATTCCTGGACCGTTGATCTGGGCGGAATGTATTCGATTCAATCCTCGCAAGTATCCTTCGAGCACGGCGATAAGCTGTACAAATACAAAATCGAAGTGCGGGAAGCGGGCAGCGCGAATTGGATTACGGTCGTAGACCGGACGAACAATTCGTCTATAGGCGAAGTCATCATAGACAACTTCGGGAGCCGGGGCCGATATGCAAAAGTGACGATTACGGGACTGCCTGATGCTGCATCCAAAGCAGGCTTCACGGAATTCAAATTATACGGCATTTCATTAGGCGAGGGACAGCTGCCCACCGGAATTACGATTGACCAGCCGACGCTTGCGCTGCACGTTTTCGACGAGCCGGTTACTCTGATCGCGACGGTCGAACCGGGGGATGCAACGAACAAGACCGTGGTCTGGTCGAGCAGCGACCCAGGCATAGCGAGCGTTGACGCAAGCGGCAAGGTAACGCCGAAGGGTCAGGGGACGGCTTCGATTACGGCGACTACGCTTGAAGGCGGCCTTACGGCAACGAGCGAAGTGACCGTAACCGGGCAAACGGGCTTAGTTGAAATTGCGCAAAGTCAAATGACAGCGACAGCAACCAGCTCGCAGGCCGGCGTTAATGACGCGAGCCATGCGCTCGACGGCAATCCGGAAACACATTGGCATACCAGATGGTTCAACCTGGATCCGCTGCCGCAATCGCTCATTGTCGAATTGGGCGGAACTTACAGCATTAGCAAGATCGGTTATTTGCCAAGACCGGAAGCAAGCAACGGAACGATTACGGCATACAACGTGTACATCAGTTTGGACGGTGTCCAATACACGAAAGTGGCCAGCGGGAACTGGCTTCGCAACAACCGGTTGAAGGAAGCGAACTTTACGCCTGTAGAGGCTGCCTATGTGAAGCTGGAAGCGGTTCAGGGAGTAGGCGATTTTGCTTCCGTCGCTGAATTCACCGCATTCCAGGCAAGCCAAGTCTCTACTGCGCCGAAATCGCACTTAACGGCAGCAAGCACGGTTCAGGCAGGGGATAACTTCCTCGTTCAATTCGGCATCAACGGTTTGACGGAAGAGACGTTTGCGCAAGACATTCATGTGGATTATGACGCTTCGGTGTTGGAATTCGCAGTGGCGAAGTCGCTTATCGAGGGTGTTCAGCTGGTGGAGACCATCGCAGTGACGCCTGGCAAGCTGCGCTTCATCCTGGCTAGCGAAGGCGCCGAGCATGCGGTGGCGGGGGATGCGCAAATCCTGGAACTTAGCTTTAAGGCTAAGACTCTGACAGCGGCAGCAACAGGGACGATTGCCGTTACGGATGTCAAATTGGGTCATGCGAGCGGCGACGAGACGGAAGCGAAAGCTGCTGCCATTGAGGTCGAGGTAACAGTTGGAATCCCTGGGGACAACAATCAGGACGGCCGAATCAGCATCGGCGACCTGTCCATGCTGGCGGCTCATTACGGCAAAGACGTGAGCAGCGCGGATTGGGCGCAAATCGCTCATCTGGACATTGTGAAGGACGGCCGGATTGATATTCTGGACTTGGCGCAAATCGCCAAAAAAATTCTAGGGTAGCAAGGGGCAACATGCAAAGCGAGAAACGGCCTATGATGTGTTCGTCATAGGCCGTTTTTTGAGACGAACAGGGCAGCAGGCCTGGGTTCCCTTCTGCCTTATTGCGGATCTCGCGCTCATCGCTCGGCATTTGCTGCAGCAGCTACCCGTTTAGGAGGGATAAACATTGAAAAAACGTTTTATAGCGCTCATTCTGGCGATGATGATGGTCTTTCTTAGCATTCCTGTTTCCCCATCTGTCACGGAGGCAGCCGCAAGCAGCGAGGAGCTGCTCGATATCGGGTTTGGCGGGGCATTCTCAACGGATAAAGGCTATACCTCGGCTACTGGCGAGATCATGTACGGGGATGTCAATCGGCGCGCGGGCACCGAGCAATTAGTGTTTGGCGAAGGAGTCGTCTTGAATGGCGGCACGCAAGGCATTGAATTTCTCTCGAACAATTCGTACGGTACGACGACAGTTAATGATGCGTTTGTCGTGGAAGCAAAGTTCAAGCCGCAGGCGAATCAAGCCGCGCTGGGCACGATTATCGGGGTAATGGGCAATATGTATGCGCGTTACCAATCCGCCACGAGAATCGAATACGGCTTTGCCGTGAATAACAACGGCACATGGGCGGAATACAGAGGCAACGCGGCTGCTCCGGAGACGGGGAAGGAGCATAGTCTTGCCTTGGTATACCAGCCTGCCGCGAACGGAGCCGTGCTTCGCGCATTCCTTAACGGCGCGGAGCTGACGCCGGCAACCTCGACCAATGGGCGCGCGGCGATCAGCGGAGGCGGCAGCGGCAAATTCAGCTTCGGCAATGAGGTGCATACGGCCGGATTAAGCCGCGGCTTCAAGGGCTCCATCTCGCAAGCGGTAGTCACAAGCTTCGAAGGAGAGTTCGATTCGTCGCTGCTGAAGACGATGGAGCTCTCCAAGATCGATCGCAGCCTGATGGCCATGGCGCTTGGAACGTTGTCGGACGGGAACTATACCCCCTCCGCAGATGAGCTTGTCCTTGGCCAAGTAGCGGTGACCGGCGGTCAAGTGACAGGTCTTGGCCGTATCGATATGAGCGGCGACAACTCAAGGATTAGCTTCACATCGGCAACAGCGCTCGTACAGAATGGCGTTCTGGCGAACCATTACGTTGCCGAAATCTCGGCGCATCCATCCGCGCTTAAGCCGGGAGCAACGCTGATCGATCTGGCCGGCGCGGTTCAGCTGCGCCGTTCGGCTGCGGGCGAGAAGCTGGAAGTTCTTGTGAACGGACAGCAGGCGGGTACGTTCGACATAACAGGCAAGCTGACCGGCGAGTTTAACCAAGTCACCCTTCTATACAGAAATCTGAGTGCGACCCAAGCCGAGGTGGCGGTATGGTGGGGCAACGAGCAGCTGGGCAATGCCATTCCTCTTAATGCCTTGCCAATCGCGGCGCATAATTCCGTCATGTACGGCGGCGGCGCCACAGGCGCAAGCAGTGCGAGCATGGACGGCGAAATATACGGAGTAGCCTTCGGCAAGCTGACCGGCCAATTCAAAAGTGGCATGTTGGGACTGTCGGGAGGTCCATGCATCCTGCCTGAAGGGCTAGAACCCGGCAACCGGATCGCCATTCGAGCGAACGAATGTCCGGCGGCAATCGCGGCCAAAGCATCGTTAGCGCGGCCGGAACCGCGGCAAGTCGCTTGGCAGCAATATGAGCAGACGGCTTTCCTGCACTACGGGATTAACACGTACTATGGCGTGGAGTGGGGGAACTTCAACGAAGATCCGAACCGGTTCCAGCCTACAGATCTCGATACGGACCAATGGGCCCGCACGCTCAAGGAGAGCGGGTTCAAGATGGCGATTCTGACCGTCAAGCATCATGACGGATTTCTGCTATATCCATCCCGGTATACGGATTTTGACGTAGCAAGCAGCACGTGGCGGGACGGCAATGGGGATGTGCTCCGCGAATTTGTGGATTCGATGCGCAAATACGGAATCAAAGTCGGCGTGTACCTATCCCCATCCGATCATAGGGAATATACGAAAGGCAAATTCGGGAACGGCAGCCCTCGTCAAGTGCGGACCATTCCAACGTTGGTGGAAGGCGATGACCGTGCAGGCGATGCTTCTCTGCCAACCTTCCAATTACCGGCGACCGACTACGGCGCGATTATGCTTAATGAGCTGTACGAGGTGTTGACGCAATACGGAGAAATCGATGAGGTATGGTTCGACGGCTCGCAAGGCAATATTCCGGGGAACCGGGCGGAGAATTACGATTGGGACAGCTATTATTCGCTGATCCGCGAGCTGGCGCCGAACGCCGTAATCGCCGTGCAAGGAGAGGATGTCCGCTGGGTCGGCAACGAATCGGGCAGAGCGCGCGAGAACGAGTGGAGCGTGCTGGGCGCCAAGATGAACGCGAATGGCATACAAAGCTATTATCCATCCTATCAATCCTCCGATCTTGGCAGCCGGGCGGCGCTTGCGGGCGCGGCCGCGAACGGCATGAACTACTTGACCTGGTGGCCTGCCGAGGTGGACGTCAGCATCCGCCCGGGCTGGTTCTACCATGCCAATCAATCGCCGAAGTCCGTCGCGCAGCTTCGAGACATTTATTATCAATCGATCGCGCGAAACTCTGTGCTGCTCTTGAACATTCCGCCGGACACACGCGGCCAGTTCGCTGACGCGGACGTGGCCCGATTGAAGGAATGGCATCAGCAAATGAAGCGCGAGTTCGCTATTAACCATACGGAAGGCGCTGCCGTCACGGGCGAGAATGGAGCACAAGGCGCAAACCCAAGTCACGTCAACGATGGATCCTACGATACGTCGTGGTCTGCTGCATCGACCGAGGCCAGCAGCCTGACCTTCAAGCTGGGAAGCTCCGTTACGGTGGATAAAGTATTGTTGCAAGAGGATATCCGTCAAGGCCAGCAAGTCGAATCGTTTGCGATCGACGTTCGCCGGAACGGACAATGGGAGCAGATCGCAGCGAGCGGAGTCATCGGCTATAAACGCGTCGTGCTGCTGCCGCAGCCGGTAACGGGTCAAGAGTTCCGCGTTCGTATTCTCAGCTCGCGCGGACCTGTCTACTTGTCCGAGGTGGGATTCTACCAGACGGGCGCTCCGCTGGCAGACAAAACGCAGCTGAATTCGTTAATGGTCGAAGCGCAGATGATTCACGACAATGCGGATACAGGCACGAACGTCGGTCAATATCCGCAAGCGGCGAAGCAAGCGCTCGCAGCGGCTATACGAGCAGCGAATGGCGTCAGCAAAAATGCTTCGTCCACGCAGCAGCAAGTGAACGAAGCGATAACCGCGTTGCAGGCTGCCATTGATACATTCGAGGCTTCCGTCATTGTTGTGGCGGAGGTGTCGGCGAGCCTGACGGGTCCGGCCACTGTTCAGGAGGGCTCCGGCTTTGCCGTCCGATTCGGTCTGAACCATGTGTCCGAGGATGCATTTGCCGAGGACGTTACGATTCAATATGACCCTGCCGTCATGGAGTTCGTGTCTGCCAGGGCGCTTCTTGACGGAGTGCAATTACTGGAGACCAAGACGATTGAGCCTGGCAAAGTTCGCTTCATTCTTGCAAGTACGGGCCAAGCGAATGCGGTTACAGGAAATGCCGAGCTGTTGGAGCTCCGTTTTGTTGCGAAGGAAGCAACAGAGACAGTGACGGGTACCATTGAAACGGCAGGTCTGCTGCTTGCCAATGAGACAGGCGCGGAATCGAGCGCGGCAGCCGCTTCCATTGCTGTAGAAGTAACCTTGTCTGGCCCAGCCGTTCCTGGCGATGTCAATGATGACGGCAAAGTAAGCATCGGCGATCTTGGCATAGCAGCCGCTCATTACGGCAAGTCGAAGCAAAGCAGCCCGGATTGGGAGCAAGTAAGGTTCGCGGATGTCAACGGCGATGAAATTATCGATATTGCCGACATCGCGGAGATCGCCCGAAAGCTATTAAGCTAGCAGACTGCTAGGAGAAAAAAAGGGGCAGGGCCGGCTCATGCCGCCCTTGTCCCTCTATCATACAGGAGGAGTTCGAATGATGAATGACCGATGGATCAAAAAAAACACAGCCATGTCCGTCATGGCAGCTCTACTGCTTACGACCTTCGCCTGGCCTGCAGCCGCCGCACAGCAAGCGCCGGCTTCCGCGCCAGCCGCGACATTCATGGCTGAAAGCGAAGTCATATCCACCAGCGAAGCTCGAAGGATCTCGTTCAACGACAACTGGCGCTTCCAGAGAGAAACGAACGGCAGCATCGCCGGTGCGCAGGCCCCCGGGTTCGACGACAGCGGATGGCGGGAGCTGAAGCTGCCCCATGACTGGAGCATCGAGCTCGACTTCAACCCGAACTCCCCCGCGACGCATGAAGGCGGGTTTCTGGACGGGGGAATCGGATGGTACCGCAAGACGTTTACGCTTCCGGAGTCCATGGCAGGCCAAAGCATCTCGATCGACTTCGACGGCGTCTATATGAACAGCTCGACGTATTTAAACGGGCAGCTGCTCGGCACTTATCCATACGGCTATAATGCCTTCTCCTATGATATTTCCAATCTTGTCTATACGGACGGCCGAGAAAATGTGATTGCCGTGAAGGTCAACAATACCCAGCCGAGCAGCCGCTGGTATTCCGGCAGCGGAATTTATCGAAACGTCTACTTAACGACTGCGAATCCGATTCATGTGGCGAGATACGGCACCTTCGTGACGACGCCGAATTTGGAGGAAGCCTATGCGGAAGGCCGGGCGGATGTAGACATTCAGACGAAGGTGGCGAATGACTCCGGTCAGCCGGCAGAAATAAAAGTCAAGTCCACGATCTACGATGAGGCGGGCGCAGAGGTCGCATCTGCGGAGTCAGATGCACAAACCGTGACAGCCGATGCGGTTGCGGTGTTCGATGATGAAACGGTGATTGAGAACCCTACGCTGTGGAGTCTGGACAATACTCACAGATATAAGCTCGTCACTGAAGTTATCGCTCAGGGACAGACCGTTGATACGTACGAAACGCTGTTTGGAGCCCGGTATTTCGAATTCGACAGCAACGAAGGCTTCTCCTTGAACGGCGAGTATATGAAGCTTCACGGCGCATCGATGCATCATGATCTAGGCGCGTTAGGTGCGGCGACGAATGAATGGGCCGTGGAGAGGCAAATGCAGATCATGAAGGACATGGGCGTTAACGCCATAAGGGTTACGCATAATCCGGCTTCGCCAGAGCTGTTGGAAGCAGCCAATGAGCTGGGGCTTCTCGTCGTGGAAGAAGCGTTCGATGCGTGGAAGCAAGGGAAGAAGACTTACGACTATTCCAGATATTTTGCGACCTGGGCGGAGCATGATGTGAAGGAAATGGTCGATAGAGGGAAGAATGAACCGTCGATCATTATGTGGTCGTTAGGCAATGAAATTTATGATACGACCAGCGCCAGCGGCGTTGAAACCGCCCGAAGCCTGATTCAGTGGGTGAAGGAGATCGATACGACGCGCCCGACGACCATCGGGGAAGACAAAACAAGAGGCGATAAAGTAAATGTGACGCCGATTAATTCCTACGTGAAGCAAATTTTTGACTTAGTCGATATCGTGGGATTGAACTACAGCGAAAATAATTATGCGGGATACCATAATCAGAATCCGAACTGGATCATTTACGGTGCGGAGACGTCATCCGCAACCCGGTCAAGAGGCGTCTACACCCATCCTTATACGTATAATCAAAGCACCAAATATGCAGACCTGCAGCAATCCTCCTATGACAATGATTATGTAGGCTGGGGACGCACCGCGGAGGATGCATGGAAGCGGGACCGGGATTTGAAGCATGTCGCGGGACAGTTTATTTGGACGGGATTTGACTACATTGGCGAACCAACACCTTATTACAGCACATTCCCTTCCAAAAGCTCTTACTTCGGCGCCGTTGACACAGCGGGCTTCCCTAAAGATATTTTCTACTATTACCAGAGCCAATGGAAGGAAGAGCCGATGGTCCATCTTCTGCCTCACTGGAACTGGAAGGCTGGCGAATCCGTTCGCGTCCTGGCATATACAAACGCGCATCAAGTGGAATTGTTCCTGAACGGCACCTCGCTTGGCGAGCGCCGTTATCAGAACAAAACGACCGCTTGGGGCAAATCCTACAAAGAAACCGCGGATGGAAAAACCTATTTGGAATGGGCGGTTCCTTTCACGGCCGGCAAATTGGAAGCCGTAGCGAAGGATGATGCCGGCAACATCATCGCCAGAGACGAAGTTGTTACGGCAGGTGCGCCTGCCGCTGTGAGATTAACGGCGGACCGCCAAGTCGTTGCGGCAGATGGCACGGACTTATCCTTCATTACCGTCGACGTTGTCGACCGGGACGGGAATATCGTTCCTAACGCTGACCATCTTGTTAACTTCACATTATCGGGCGAGGGCGAGCTTGCAGGCGTGGACAACGGCAATGCGGCGAGTATCGAACGATACAAGGACACGAAGAGGAAAGTGTTTAACGGCAAGGCATTAGCAATTCTCCAATCGAATACGTCGGCTGGCGAGATGACGTTAACCGCCTCCGCTGCAGGTCTGGGCGGAGATACAATTCGAGTGTTTACGGTACCGGCCAGCGACAGCGACGAGCCGACAGTGGCCGGTTATGAGCTGATCAGCGTGACGACTGAGGTGAATGAAGCGCCGGTGCTGCCGGCAGCCGTCGATGTTTATTACAGCGACTCGTCGGTCATCTCGAAGAACGTAACCTGGTCTGCGATCGAGCCTTCCCGCTATGCGTCAATCGGCAAGTTCACGGTTCAAGGGACAGTGGAAGGCATGACGGAGAAGGTTGTTGCAACGGTAACCGTCCTGGGCGTTGTGGCTGTGAAGACGACAGCCGTCGTGACAAAAACAGGAATCATCCCGGTATTGCCGAAGCAAGTGAGCCTGCTCTACAGCGATGACTCGACGAGAGACGTTGCTGTGGAATGGGATCCTATACGCGCGGAGCAAGTAGCTTCGGAGGGCAGTTTTACGGTTGAAGGAACGGTCGCAGAAACTTCGATACGAGCCGCTGCAGCTGTGCGCGTTACGAATGAGAGCTCGCCGGTAAACATTATGCTGCGCAAACAAGGCTCGGTGTTTCCGAAGCTGGAAGCCACGTATACAGGCTCGGGAGATAATCTGAACCATATCAATGACGGCATAAAAAGCTACAATAACAGCCCGCAAAATCGTTGGACCAACTGGACGACTTCTCCTCGAGATGCGGGAGACACCATAACGGTTGATTTCGGCAAGGCTTATGCCATCAATAACTTGGATTTGTTCGTCTTTACCGATCATGGAACAGTGGTTCCAAGTGCCGTCACCGTGCAGTATTGGAACGGCTCCGCTTGGGCTCCTGTCAGCAATCAAACGAATCCTTCCCCCTATGTGGTGCAGAAGAACCAGATCCGTTTCGATACGGTCATGACTGACAAGCTGAAATTCCATTTGAAAGCGTCGGCAGCGGGTAAGTTTTCCGCATTGACAGAGGTCGAAGTTTATGCGGATCAAATCGCGATGGGCCATACAGCGAATCTGAGCAGCCTTACCGTTAACGGCAAGCCAATCGAACATTTTGATGCATTAACGAAAAACTATCAGATCAAGCTGCCATATGGAAGCGAGCTTCCCGAAATTCAAGCCATTGGCGCCGACGGCGCAACGGCAACGATCCTGCCTGTGCTTGCTTTGCCGGGAATGGCCAAAGTATACGTAACCTCCGAGGATGGCCAGGTTAGCTCTGAGTATGTCATCCATGTACAGACGGAGGAGGCGAAGCTGGTTTCCGCCGAGCTGCAGGCGGCAAGCGTCGAATTGACAGAAGACGATGTGACGGATCTGCAGCTAATCGGACAGCTTGAAAGCGGCGAGGAGGTCGAACTGGCGGGAGCGAGTCCAACCTTTACTTACGATGAGTCGTTGATCCGGATCGAGAACGGCAAGCTTTATGCACTCCGTGCAGGCCGTGCGGAAGTAACCGCATCGGTAACGTATAAAGGCAGGGCCGTAACGACATCACCGCTCGTCATCAACATCGCGCCCAATACAACGGAGAAAGTGATCACGAATTTGGAGCCGGTTACGCTCGTCATTGATAAGGGTGCTGAGCTCCATCTTCCAGCAACCGTAGTCGCCCATTATAATGCAGGACTGCCGCGTGAGGTTGCAGTCGCTTGGGATGCATTCGATCCTGCTCAAACGACTAAGCTTGGCGAGTTTACAGTTCTCGGCGATGTGGAAGGGACAACGATCAAAGCGAAAGCGAAGGTCATCGTTAAAGGCGTTATTGCGGTAGAGCATGTATCAACAGCCGTTCTGCGCAATCAAGCGCCTAGTCTTACAGAAACAGTAACGGTATATTTCAGCGATGGTACGCAGGCCCCTGCAGCTGTTGATTGGGCAGCGGCGCCGGAAGGCAGCCTGGGCACGCTTGGAACGTTCGAGCTGACCGGCACGGTTGACGGCATCAATCAACTCGCCAAAGCGAGTGTTCGCGTAACCGATACGGTCGGCGCTCAGCTCAATATTAGCCGTGCGAAAAATGGCTACGATTATCCGAAGGTGGAAGCTTCCTTCACCAATTTGGGGGACGGCTCGCTGGATCGAGCGGAAGCCATTAACGATGATGTGATCTCTTATGACGACACACCGCAAAACCGCTGGACGAACTGGCAAAGGACTCCGCGCGCGGGTGACTGGATTTCGGTCACGTTCGGAGATTTCAGTCCGGTTGAATACGATGTGGACAATATGGAGATTCATTGGTTCGGCGACCATGGCGTTACCTATCCTGCCAATCTAAGCGTGCAATACAAATCCGGCGACCGCTGGGTGGATGTAACGAATTTGCAAAGCCAGCCTTCTACTCCGACATTAGGAGAAGCCAATTCCTATACCTTTGACCGGGTGAAGACATCGGCATTGCGACTGAATATGACTGCACAAACCGGTAAGAGCTTGGCGATAACAGAGCTTAAAGTATTCGCGAAGCGGCCGGCGGCGGGCAGCGATATAGCGATCGCAGATATTCTATTGGACGGAAGCAGTATTCTCGATCGTTTTGTCCCGTCGGGCGACGGCTACGTATACAACGTTAAGATCAACAGCTTGGCGGATATTCCTAAGCTGACAGCGGTTGGCGAGAATAACACAAGTATTACGATCGTACCTGCCGTGACGGCGCCGGGGACGGCCAAGGTTATTGCGAAATCGGAGGACGGCTTGAAGACGGCAGAGTATAACATTCAATTCGTTCTCGATGACGAGGGTATACCGAAGCAGACCAAGATGACGCTGGATGGACCGGAAACTGTGCAGGCGGAACAATCGTTCACCGTTGATTTGGGCGTACAGCAAGTAACAAAGCCGGTGCAAGCTCTGGATCTGCGAATCGAGTATGATGCGGACAAATTCGAATTCGTCCAAGCGGAGTCGAAGCTGGAGCATGTGAAGGTCGTAAGCGCAGAAACGAATGGGTCCGGGATGCTGCATCTCATCGTAGCGAGCTTGGGCGCTCAGCATGCGATCCATGGCGACGGGGCGTTTATTGCATTGGAATGGCTAGCCAAGGAGACCGAGGAGGAAACCTCCGGAACGATCGGAACGACTGAGGCGCTGGTCGGCTATGCGGATGGCAGTGAGTCGACTATCGCTCTGGCATCCCATTCGGTCCTGGTGACACCAAGCCTTGTCCCAGCCAATCCGGATGTGAACGGAGACAACAAAATAAGCATTGGAGACCTCAGTCTCGTAGCCGTTCATTACGGCAAAACGAAGGACAGCCCGGATTGGTCCGTTGCGAAGCGTGCGGATATTACGGGCGACGGCAAGATTGATATCGTTGACCTTGCAGAGCTTGCCAGCAAACTTTTGCAGGAATAACGGGAAATTTAAGAATCGAACAGGAGGATAGCCAATGTTCAATCTTCGATGGGTCCAAAAAAGCGCAGCCATCTCAGTCATGACAGCTATGCTGTTCACCTCCTTTACATGGTCTGCGGCCGCACACCCCGTATCCGCCGCTTCGTTTCCCGCTCTGTCAACTGTCGGCAGCGAAAGGGCAGTTTCCGAAGATAGAAAAATTAACTTTAACGACAATTGGCGTTTTCAAAGAGAAACGAATGGCAGCATCGCCGGAGCGCAAGCTCCGGCCTTCGATGACAGCGCATGGCGGGAGCTGAAGCTGCCCCATGACTGGAGCATCGAGCTCGACTTCAATCCGAATTCCCCGGCAACGCATGAAGGCGGGTTTCTGGATGGGGGAATCGGGTGGTACCGCAAGACGTTCAAGCTTCCGGAGTCCATGGCAGGCAAGAGCATCTCGATCGACTTCGACGGCGTCTACATGAACAGTTCGACGTATTTGAACGGGCAGCTGCTCGGCACTTATCCATACGGCTATAATGCCTTCTCCTATGATATTTCCGATCTTGTCTATACGGACGGCCGAGAAAATGTGATTGCCGTAAAGGTCAATAATACCCAGCCGAGCAGCCGTTGGTATTCCGGCAGCGGAATCTACCGGAATGTCTACTTAACTGTGACGAATCCTGTTCATGTCGCGAGATACGGGACTTTCGTAACGACACCGAATTTGGAAGACGCCTATGCAGAAGGCCGAGCAGATGTGAGCATCCAGACGAAGGTGGCGAATGACTCCGGCCAGCCGGCAACGATCAAGGTGAAGTCCACGATCTACGATGAGGCGGGCATAGCAGTGTCGTCAGTCGAGTCGGCAGCGAAGACAGCAGCGCCTGATGCGGTCGCCGTGTTCGAGGATGAAGGTGTTATCGATAACCCGACGTTATGGAGCCTTGACAATCCTTACCGCTATACGCTGGTTTCGGAGGTTATCGCTCAAGGCGAGATCGTCGATACGTATGAAACGCGGTTTGGCGTCCGATATTTCGAGTTCGATAACAATGAGGGCTTTTCCTTAAACGGCGAGTATATGAAGCTGCATGGGGTATCGATGCACCATGATCTGGGCGCTCTTGGAGCGGCTATCAATGATCGTGCCGTCGAGAGGCAAATGCAGATCATGAAGGATATGGGCGTTAATGCCATCCGATCGACTCACAATCCGGCTTCGCCCGAGCTGATCGAGGTTGCGAACGAGCTAGGGCTGTTGGTCATCGAAGAAGCGTTCGACGCTTGGAATGTGAGCAAGAAGACTTACGATTATGCCCGGTTCTTCTCGGTATGGTCCGATCGTTACCAATCTACTTGGGCGGAGCACGATATTAAGGAAATGGTAGATCGCGGGAAGAATGAGCCTTCCATCATTATGTGGTCGCTTGGCAATGAGGTCTATGACGCGACGAGCGCTTCCGGCGGTCCAACGGCCGTTAAATTGAACCAATGGGTGAAGGAAGTCGATACGACGAGACCGACTACGATCGGACAAAACGCGATTCGGGGCGATGGGGTCAATATGTCGCTGCCCTCCGCGAATATTAAGGCGGTTATGGACGCGGTTGACGTTGTAGGACTGAACTATGCGGAGAACAATTATGCCGGCTATCACGAGACGTATCCGAATTGGATTCTGTACGGATCGGAGACGTCGTCGGCTACGCGCTCGAGAGGCGTATACACGCATCCCTATGAATACAACAGGATGCGAACTTACGCTGATTATCAGCAGTCCTCCTATGATAATGATGTTGTGGGCTGGGGAAATACAGCGGAGGTATCTTGGAAACGCGATCGGGATTTGAAGCACATCGCAGGTCAATTTATTTGGACGGGATTTGATTACATCGGCGAGCCGACTCCCTACTACAACTCCTACCCGGCGAAGAGCTCGTATTTCGGCGCGGTCGATACAGCGGGCTTCCCGAAGGATATTTATTATTACTACCAAAGCCAATGGACGGCCGAACCGATGGTCCATCTGCTGCCGCATTGGAACTGGACGGCAGGGACTTCCGTTCGCGTATTGGCCTACACCAATGCCCAGAAGGTCGAATTGTTTCTGAATGGTAAATCACTTGGGGAACGAAGCTATGTGAACCAAACAACCTCATTCGGAGTGCCCTATAAGGAAACAACGGACGGCAAAACGTATCTGGAGTGGGCGGTGCCATTCCAGGCGGGAACGCTGGAGGCTGTGGCGAAAAATGAAGCAGGCGAAATCATTGCCAGAGATCAGGTCGTTACGGCTGGGGCGCCGGCGGCTGTTCGATTAACGGCAGATCGGCATGTCATGACGGCGGATGGCGAGGATCTGTCTTTTATTACGGCAGATATCGTAGACAGCGAAGGCAACATTGTGCCTACCGCAGACCATCTGATCCAATTCACTCTGTCGGGCGGCGAGCTTGCCGGTGTGGACAACGGGAACGCGGCCAGCGTGGAGAGATTCAAGGATACCAAAAGAAAGGCTTTCAACGGCAAAGCCTTGGCGATTATCCGGTCGGATGAAGAGGCTGGAGAAATGCAGATTACGGCGAAGGTATCGGGTCTTCTTGGCGATTCGGCGAAGGTGTTTAAGGTTTCCGGCGATGAGAACGGTCAGCCCGAAGCCATCGGCTTTGCGGTCGTAGAGGTTGCGACGGAGGTCGCTCAAGCGCCGGAATTTCCGGCGTCCGTTGATGTTTATTACAGCGATTCGTCAACCGCAACAAAAAAAGTTGCTTGGGACGCCATAGAATCTGCTCAATATGCGAAGATCGGTCAATTTACGGTAGAAGGCACCGTGGAAGGCATCTCGAAAAAGGCGGCTGCAGTCGTAACCGTAACCGGCGTGGCGGCAGTGAAAGCTCAAGCCGTTGTGACGAAGGTTGGCGTGATACCGACTTTGCCGGCCCAAGTCAGCCTGTTGTACAGCGATGGCAGGGAGAAGGACGCTGCAGTCGTCTGGGATGCCATTCGCGAGGAGCAAGTAGCGGTAGCGGGCAGCTTTATCGTGGAGGGCAGCGTAGCGGAAACCTCGATCCGGGCGAAGGCAACGGTTCGAGTAACGGGTGAGTTCGAGAGAGAGAATCTCATGCTTCGTCAACCAGGTTCGACCTACCCTAAACTGGAGGCGACCTTTACGGCACCGGCGGACAATCTGAATCATATCAACGACGGCATAAAGAGCTACACGGATAATCCCAAAAACAGATGGACGAACTGGACGCGCACGCCGCGTGACGGAGGAGACGCCATCACGATTGATTTTGGCAAAGCCTACGCCATCAATAACTTACATCTGTATGTGTTCACGGATTCGGGCACCGTCGTACCGAGTGCCGTTACCGTGCAGTATTGGAACGGCTCGTCATGGGCGAATGTGAGCAATCAAACGAATCCCGTTCCTTATACCAAACAATTAAATGAAATTAAATTTGACACCGTCAAAACCGACAAATTGAAATTTCATTTAAAAGCTTCGCAAGCGGGCAAGTTTTCGGCTTTAACCGAAGTTGAGGTTTATGCGGAGAAGTTCGCTGTCGGCACAACGGCTCGTCTTAGCGGCATTCATGTAAATGATGAAGCGTTAGCGGATTTCGACGCCGGCAAGGATGAATATGCGATTACTTTGCCGTATGGAAGCGAGCTTCCAGAGATTGAAGCCTTCGGAGCAGACGGCGCAGTGGCCACCATCGTTCCGGCACATTCCATTCCGGGAGCAGCTCGAATCGTTGTCACTTCGGAGGATGGGCTTGCTGAGCCCGAATATGTCATTCGTATGAACATGGAAGAGCCGAAGCTGCTTTCAGCGGAGCTGAAAGCAGAGCGGACGGATCTTGTGGAAGACGATACGGTGGATCTGAAAGTCATTGGACTGCTGGAAAGCGGCGAGTCCATCGACTTGACGGCTTCGAATCCAACGTACGCTTTTGATCCGGGCATCATTAAGATCGAGAACGGCAAGCTCTACGCTCTGAGCGAGGGAGAAGCGAAGGTGACGGCAACGGTCGTTTACAAAGGGATTACCGTGAAGACGCCGGCATTTACGGTTACCATCACGCCGAATACGGCAGAGAAAGTCATTGAACGGCTGGAGCCTGTCACGGTCGTTGTTGATCGCGGCACAGCGCCGATTCTGCCGACTGCGGTTCTCGCTCATTACAACACGGGGCTTCCGAAGGAGGTTCCGGTAGCTTGGGAACCGATCGACCCGGCTCAATATGGCAAGCTGGGAGAGTTCACGGTGTTAGGCAGCGTAGAGGGCACCACGCTTAAAGCATCGGCCAAAGTAGTCGTCAAAGGCATCTTGGCTGTGGACAATATCTCCATGGCGGTGCTGCGCAATCGGACGCCGAATTTGCCGGATAGGGTAACGGCATATTTCAGCGACGGGACGGAGGAGCAGCTGGCCGTTCATTGGGAGGAATGGCCGGAGGGCAGCCTGGGTACTGTGGGGACGTTCGTCGTTACGGGTACGGTAGAGGGAACGCTCTTGATCGCCAAGGCGAGCATTCGGGTCACCGACCAGGTTGGCAGCGAACGCAACATTGCTAGAGCGAAGGAAGGCTACGATTACCCGAAAGCCGAAGCTACCTTCACGAACAACGGGCCCGCATCGCTTGACCGAATTGAAGCAGTTAATGATGGCGTGGTCTCGTATGGAGATGCTCCGCATAATCGATGGACTAACTGGCAGCGAACCCCGCGTTCAGGGGACTCCGTATCGATTACGTTCGGCGATTTCGGACCTGTCGAACATGTCGTGGACAACATGGACATTCATTGGTTTGGTGACAGCGGCACCTCTTATCCGGCATCGTTCAAAATCCAATATAAATCCGGCGACAACTGGCTGGATGTAACTCATATGCAAAGCTCTCCTCCTTCTCCGACATTAGGCGAGGCTAACCGGTATACGTTCGACCCGGTACGAACATCGGCGTTAAGAGTAGACATGACGGCACAAGCCGGCAAAAGTCTGGCGATCACAGAAATTAACGTGTTTACCAAAACAGCAGCTGCAAGCAGCGAGCCGGCGATTGCTGATATTAGGCTGGATGGCGGCAGCATCATCGACGGCTTTGTGCCAAGCGGCAGTCATTATGACTATGAAGCGCGGATTCAAAGTATGGACGACATCCCTGAAATTACAGCCTCAGGGGAGGATAACACAAGCATTACGATCGTACCTGCCGTTACGGCGCCAGCTACGGCCAAGGTTATTGCGAAATCGGAGGATGGCTTGAAGACGGTAGAATACAACATACATTTCATTCTTGATGACGATGGTACACCGGAGCAGACCAAGATGACGCTGGATGGACCGGCATCTGTGCAGGCGGAACAATCGTTTGCCGTTGATTTGGGCGTACAGCAAGTAACGAAGCCGGTGCAGGCTCTGGATGTGCGAATCGCGTACGATGCGGACAAATTCGAATTTGTCCGGGCGGAATCGAAGCTGGAGCATGTGAAGATCGTGAGCGCGGAAGCGGATGGGGCCGGAAAGCTGAAGCTTATCGTAGCAAGCTTGGGCGCTCAGCATGCGATCCATGGCGATGGGGCATTTGTTGAATTGGAATGGCTAGCCAAGGAGACGGAGGAGGAAACCTCCGGAACGATCG
Organism: Paenibacillus sp. LHD-117; assembly: GCF_030929555.1. Classification (GTDB taxonomy): domain Bacteria; phylum Bacillota; class Bacilli; order Paenibacillales; family Paenibacillaceae; genus Pristimantibacillus. The sequence continues at coordinate 72,230 of NZ_JAVFVT010000032.1, forward strand.
GAACGACAGAGGCGCTGGTCGGCTTTGCGGATGGCAGCGAGTCGAATATCGCTCTGGCTTCCCATGCGGTCCTGGTGACACCAAGCCTCGTCCCTGCCGACCCGGATGTGAACGGCGACAACAAAATAAGCATAGGCGACCTCAGTATCGTAGCCGCTCATTATGGCAAAACGAAGGACAGCCCGGATTGGTCCGTTGCGAAGCGTGCGGATATTACGGGCGACGGTAAAGTGGATATCCTTGACCTTGCAGAGCTTGCCAGCAAGCTTTTGCAGGAATGATTGAAAAGATAGCGGGGCGGGCGCTAGCTCACCCCGCATTAATCGAACGAGAAGAGGTGTTTATTGTTGATCCCTACATTCAGAATGAAGCTGATTAGTCTGGCCCTCGTCCTATGCTTTCTGGCACAAACGGTGTATATGAGTCCCCGGGCATCTGCAGACGGGCTTGCCGCCGCTGCGGCTGGAGAGGGTCTGACATTGGTGTCTAATCGTCAGAGCGAATCTGCCGTTATCTGGTGGAGCAAAGCGAGTGAATCGGAGGCTGCTGCCTTTGCGGCGGAAGAAATCCAGAGCTACGTCATGCAAATAACGAGAACGGAAATTCCTGTATATGAAGGGTCGGTAACGAGCAAAGGCGTTGCCCTGCTGAATCATATGGACAGCGCATTGCTTATCGTGAGCGGAGAAGAAGCGGACGCGCTAGTCTCCGGCAACGGGCCGATCGATATACCGGCGGAGTGGCTCGCCTCGGCCAATGCTTCGCTTGCCGATGCGGCGGATGATTCATTCGCAGCGGAGACGCAGCAGAATCGAATGGTGCTTGCAGGGGTTAATGAGCGCGGCACCTTATATTCGGCCTATGAGCTGCTGGAGAGCGCAGGCGTGGAATTTTTTGCTCCGGCATTCGACTATTACGAAGGAAATGCGGAGTATGTGCCGTCATCTGGCACATTGACGGTGCCGGACATGAATGGCTTATCCGAGCCAAGCTTCGAATTCCGCAGGAAGTATGTCGAGGAAGGCTGGAGCCATACGGCGGAGAATCTGCCGCAGCTCATTGACTGGATGGCCAAAAACAAGCTGAATACGCTTGTTGTTCCCTACGATTATATCGCGCAAGGAAACACCCGATGGGACGATTGGCGTGAAGAGCTTATCGACGACCTCGAGAAACGCGGAATGATCGTGGAGGTCGGCGGGCACGGCTTCGAGAGCTTCCTGACCCGCGAGAAATACGGGGCGGCGCATCCGGAATGGTTCGTCTCCGGCTACAACGTATTCAACATTGCCAATGAAGAAGCGGTGGACACGTACGTGAACGAGGTTGTCGCCTATTTGAAGGCGCGTCCGGAGATCGGGATATTCGACTCCTGGCCGCCCGATGTCGCGACTTGGCCTCCGGCTGTGCTGGCCAAGTTCGGCACGAGCGCCAATGCGTACGCGTACGTCGTCAATAAGCTGCATGCGGCTGTGAAAGAGCAATTGCCGGGCGTTCGGATAGAAGCGATCGCCTACGCGACTCATGTGAATCCGCCGAGCGCGGAATACCAATACGATGAATCCGTCTTAATCGATTTTGCGCCTTATTTCCGCAGCTATCGGGATTCCGTATTTTCACCGGCTAACCAATCCGTCATTAATCAAATCAACAGCTGGAAGGATAAGTTCGAAGGCACCTTTACGATGTATGAATATTATCGCCGTTATGCGTTCCACTCCCTTCCGGTTGTTTTCCCGCAGCTGATCGGCCAGGAGCTTCCTTACTACAAACAGTTCGGGATGGACGGCATCGGCACCTACTCGGAGCCCGGCGATTGGATTACCTTCGAAATCACCCATATCATCCTTGCGAAAATGTCATGGAACGCCGACCTGAATGCCCAGGAGCTGATTCAGGACTATATTCAAAGCAGATACGGGGCTGCGGCTGACGAAATGGAGGAGTATTTCCGACTCGTAGAGGAAGCGGGCAGGTCGATCTATAACTCCCCGACCGGCGACATGAATAATGCGACGCGGGTAACGGAAATGAGAACCAAATATTTGCAAGCGAAAGAGCAGCTGGAGAGCGCACTGACCAAGACGGCAGACGGCAGCAAAGAGAGTTACATGGCGGAGCGGCTCCTATGGAATATCGAATTTGCGATCGCAGATGTAAGTGTGGATTATTACCGGCTGCTCGGCGACAACGCCAGCATGGCAGCTTCAAGAGCGCAGGCGCAAAACGTTATGAACGCGCATCGCTTCGATGGCATCATTCTGCAAAATTCCTATCTCATTCGCGAATACATCTCGGGCTACGGAAACACGAACTGGATCTATGACATGTATCGCGGCGAATTGAAGCATGCGCCGATGATCTCGACGATGGGCACTTATCAATCGAATCATCTTAGCCATATTGTCGATGACAAGAACGATACCGTGTTCTGGTCAAACGCTGCGCCTCTTGTCGGCGATTATATCGGCATTGACCTGCAGACTGTGCAGAATGTCAAACAAATCAAGCTGCTTATGTCGAAGCCGGATAAACCGAATGACTACATTCGCAATGGCGTCATTGAGGTTTCCAAGGATTTCGAGGAATGGGAGACCGTAGCGACGCTTAGCAGCCAGCCGGAGGCTGATCTGACTGTTGAAGAAGGCACTGAGGCGAGATATGTTCGAATTCGCTCGACAGCCGCGCAGTCGCAATGGGTCATCATCCGTGAGTTTGCGGTCGAAGCCGAAGAGCTGGAAGAGCCGCGGGATGAGCTGCAATCGACCATTGAAGCGGACCGGAACGAAGTAACGGCTGGAGAGAACGTCGAGCTAACGGCAGGGTTCAAGCAGATTCCTGCCTCGGTATACGCTCTTGAGATGACATTGGATTACGATGCCAACGTGCTGGAGTTTGTATCGGCACAGTCCATCAAGAGCGGTCTGGCATTAGTCGACAGCGCAAGCTCCGCCGGCAAGCTCCGTATAATTGCCGCTAGCGAAGGGGCGGGCCATGCCCTTGAAGGAGACTTGCAGCTGGTCCGGCTCAGCTTCAAGGCCAAGGATGTGACAGATGACACGACTAGTACGGTCACGATCTCACATGCCGCGTTAGGGAATGATCTTGGCGTTGAAGTGGGCGCGCTCCCAGCCTCAGTCGATATTGCAGTCCATTCGATTCCGGTTGGCATCCCAGCCGACATCAACAAGGACGGCAAGGTCAGCGTCGGAGACCTCGGCTTCGTCGCCGCTCATTATGGCAAGACGTCCGCTAGTCCGGATTGGGCCCAGATCAAGCATGCAGACCTCGATAAGAACAAAGTTATCGATCTGCCTGATCTCGCAGCCGTTGCTTCGGCCATTATTGAACAATAATTCAAATATCCCCGCAGCTGAGACGCAGTAACGAACAATAAGGAGGCGAAAGCGTCTAATGAATCAGCACACCCATCGATTGGCAGCCAGAACCGCTCTGCTATTATCTGTACTCATGACTTATTCCATCTTCGCAAGTGCCCTCATTCAAACAATGGGAGGAAGCTATTCCAAAGTCTATGCGGACTCTTCTCTGCAAGCGGCGGAAGCGGGATCCTCGGAGAATGACCTTGCCCTATGGTACCGCCAGCCGGCTACGGCCTGGGAGACCCAAGCGCTGCCGATCGGCAACGGACATATGGGCGGCATGGTGTTCGGAGGAGTGGAGCAGGAACGAGGAAGGCGTAGAGAAGCTGACGGATGGCTCTATTGACACCAAATGGTATTCCGGAGACGGAAAACCTCCGTTCTGGATTCAATGGGAGTATGCCGAGGCAAAGGTCATTACCGGTTATTCCTTAACATCGGGGAATGATGTGCCGAACCGGGACCCGAAGGACTGGACCTTGAAGGGCTCCAATGACGGAGTGCAGTGGACCGTTCTGGATACAAGAACGAATGAGGAATTTGCGTCACGAAAATTAACGAAAACCTACAGCTTTACGAACAATACGGCCTATAAGTTTTACAAGTTTGACCTCGTGACGAAAGGCGGCACGCAAATTCAATTATCCGAGATGAAGCTAATCGGACAAGACGCTGCTCCCAAAACGTACACCAATTACCGTCGTGAATTGGACATCCAGGATGCAATGGCAAGAGTGTCCTATACGATGGACGGCGTGAATTATAAGCGGGAATATTTCCTCAGTTATCCCGACAAAGCGATGGTTATGCGTTTGACAACGGACAATAATCATCCTCTGAGCTTTGACGTGCGCATGACAGGCGCGCAGCCTTCCCATTCTGTAGCGGTTCCAAGGCAATGATACGCTTGTGCTCGGCGGACAGGTGCCGAGCAATAAGATGGGGTATGAAGCTCAGCTTAAGGTGAAGAACGAAGGCGGAACGGTAAAGGCGGCTGGCGGGAAAATTACGGTCGAAGGCGCTAACGCGGTGACGATTGTGATGTCGGCGGCCACCGATTACGCGAATGATTTTCCGACCTACAAGAGCGAAGTGACGCCAAAGGCCAAAGTGGAGTCCGTCATGAGCGCCGTCGCGGGCAAATCCTTCGAGCAGCTGCGAAATGCCCATCTGGCCGATTATCAGGAGCTGTTCCATCGGGTTTCATTGGATTTGGGCGGGGCGACTCCTGAGATTCCAACCGACGAGCTGCTGGGCAAATATAAAGCTAACGGTACGGAAGTCGAGAAGAGAGCCTTGGAGGCGCTATTTTTCCAGTATGGACGTTATTTGTTAATCGCATCATCGCGTGAAGGGTCGCTGCCGGCGAATTTGCAAGGGGTATGGAATCATGTCAACAACCCGCCTTGGAATAGCGACTACCATACGAATATTAATGTGCAGATGAACTATTGGCCGTCGGAGGTCGTGAATCTGGCCGAAACCGATATTCCTTATATCGATTACATCGATTCGCTGCGCGAACCGGGCCGCGTAACCGCGCAAAGGCATCATGGCATTGAAGGCGAAGGCTGGGTCGTTCATACCGTCAACAATCCGTTCGGATATACGGCGCCAGGCTCCGACTTCTACTGGGGATGGTCGCCGGCTGCGGGCGCGTTTATGGTGCAGCAAGTGTGGGATCATTACGCATTTAGCGGCGATGAGCAGCTTCTAGAGAATAAGCTGTACGACATTATTAAGGAAGCAACGCTGTTCTGGACCGAATATCTCGTGGAAGACACAGACGGCAGCCTGGTGTCATCTCCTTCGTATTCCCCGGAGCAAGGAGATGTGGGGATCGGAGTTTCTTACGATCAGGAGCTGATCTGGGAGCTGTTCACGCAGTTTGTGAAAGCCAGCGAGGTTCTGGGCGTGGATGAACAATTGCGAGCAGAGGTTAAGGCCATGCGCGATAAGCTGTGGCTGCCGCAGGTAGGCGCTTGGGGCCAGGTGCAGGAATGGAAGGGAGAGCTTGACAACCCGAATGATCAGCATCGTCATATTTCCCATCTCATTGGTCTATATCCTGGAACCTTGATTAATAAGGTCGATACGCCGGAGCTGTTCGCTGCGGCAAGAGTCACCTTGAACGCCCGCGGCGATGGCGGGACGGGATGGAGCAAAGCGAACAAAATCAATTTGTGGGCCCGCATGCTGGACGGCGACCGCGCGCATAAACTGCTGGGCGAACAATTAAGAGGCAGCACCTTGTCGAATTTGTTCGATACGCACCCTCCTTTCCAAATCGACGGCAATTTTGGTGCAACCTCGGGAATGGCGGAGATGCTTCTGCAGAGTCATACCGGTACGATTGACCTGCTCCCGGCTATGCCTGTTGCTTGGGCCGCTGGAAGCGTAGAAGGACTTGTGGCAAGAGGCGCTTTCGAGGTCGATATGACATGGGAAGGAACGATTCTGCGGGAAGCGATCATTACCTCGAACAAAGGCAACGAGGCAAAGGTGAAATATAAGGATTTTGTTCAAAAGGATGCGATCAAGGTTGTTGGGGTCAGCAATAACAAGCCCGTGCCCTATTCGGTGAATGGCGATGTCATCACGTTCGCGACACAGCCGGGCGGGCAGTACAAAATTATTTCGCAGGTGAAGCCGCCTGTACTGCTGATAAAGGTCGATGACCGCGATGCCTCCATTGTTTATACGGGAACATGGGGTCCGTACAGCAACCCGAGCAACTATCAAGGAACCGAAAGCTTCAGCAATCAAGCGGGAGCTTCCGCCGAATTTACGTTTACTGGCACCCGGATCAAATTTATTAGCGCGCTGCAGCCGAATCATGGACGATTCGACGTTTATCTCGACGGAGAGCTCGCGGCTGAGAATGTCGACGGTTATGCGCCGACGACCAACAAGCAGCAAGTGCTGTTCGAGAGGGACAATCTGCCCGGCGGCGTCCACACGATTAAAGTGGTCGTCAAAGGAACCAAAAACAGCGCATCGTCCAACACCATTGCAATGGTGGACGCTTTCGAATATTTGCCGTTTGTGGAGGAGGAGCAAGATTCGCCTACCGTAACATTGGAAGGACCAGCGTCGGTTGTGAGCGGGGAAGCCTTCGCGGTTCAGGCAGGCGTTAAACATTTGCCGAAAGCGGCTTTTGCTCAGGATATTCATCTGGCCTTCGATGCCGACCGCTTTGACTTTGTTTCGGCAGCAAGCTTATTTGAAGGGCTCAAAGTAGTGGAGTCGCAGCAATCTGAGCCCGGCGTACTGCGCCTTATTCTGGCCAGCATGGGTGAAGAGCATGGAGTGGCAGAGGATTCCCGAATCGTCGAGCTTACCTTCCGCGCGAAGACGGCAGAGGAGCGTTCGACCGGCGCCATTGCGATTACCGCTGCTCTGCTGGGAGACGCAGAAGGGAATGAAACAGCGATCGGATTAGCGGACATGAATATCGAAGTTACGCCTCTGCAAGAGGGCAGCCCGGATCTAAACGGCGATGGAGATGTAAGCATCGGCGACCTCGGCATGATTGCCGCTCATTACGGCAAGGATTCCGCAAGTCTGGATTGGCAGCAAATCAAAAAAGCGGATGTCAATAGGGATGGAAGGATTGATATTGCGGATCTTGTCCGAGTAGCCTCTGTTATTCTTGGTTAAGTCATCAAAAAAATGGAGGAGTAAGAATGCTCAAACGGGTAATGGGATTGGTTCTGGCGGTCGTAATGACCGCCGGAGCCTTTGCGGAGATAAGCGCGGCAAGTCCGGAAGCAAACGCAGCGATCCAGGATTCATATGAGATTTACCCCATTCCGCAGAAACAGACTTATTCAGGCTCGGAGTTTGAGCTGACCGGCGGCGTGAATGTGGTTCTGGAGGATGGGATCGATCAATCGACAAGAAATCGGCTGAATGCCATTCTTGCATCCAAATCGCTTCAAGCTTCGAGGTCTGCCGGGGTTTCACCGGATAAAACCAATGTGCTTATCGGTATAAAAGGCTCCGGCGGCGTGGTTGACCGCTATTTCGCATCACGTATCGATTACGACGAAGCCGTCTTCGAGGAAGAGGATGCTTATGTGCTTGTTATCGACGGTGAGCTTGAAGCGAAGGGGTCGATCGCCATTCTGGGCGCTTCAACCGATGCGGCGTATTACGGACTTGCGACTCTGAACATGATATTCGATCAATTGGACGACACCACCGTGAAGTCCGTTCTCTATGAGGATTTCGCCGATTCGAAGTGGAGGGGCTTTATAGAAGGCTTCTACGGGTTCCCTTGGTCTCATGAGGATCGGATGAGCCTCATGCGTTTTGGGGGCAAAATCAAAATGAATTCTTATATTTTTGCCCCGAAGGATGACCTATATCACAATTCAGCTTGGAGAACGCTCTATCCGCAAGCGGAGCTGGCAAAGATCAAGGAGCTTGTCGATGTGGGGCACGAATCCAAAACACAGTTTGTTTGGGCCATTCATCCGGGCTTCAGCATGATCAAATGGAATGATTACGAGGCTGAGCTGGCGACCCTGATTGCAAAGCTGGAGCAGCTGTACAGCGTCGGCGTCCGTCAATTCGGATTGTTTATGGACGATATCAGCACGGGACAATCCCTTACAGACAAGGATAAGCATGTCCGGCTCGTAACGGATGTCGCGAATTGGGCTGCGGGAAAAGGCGATGTGAAATCATTAATTTATTGTCCTCCGTTTTACAACAAGGCTTGGACAGGCGAGAGCGGAAAGCCGTATTTGCAGGCTTTGAGAGCAGTACCTGAGAACGTCGAAATCATGTGGACGGGCAATGATGTTATCGGAGGGGTCAATCCATCCGAGAATCAATGGGTGAAGGATGAGATCGGCAGAGATCCTTATATCTGGTTCAATTATCCGGTTAACGGGTACAAAAAAAACCGGCTGCTGCTCGGCAAAGTTCCGATGCTTGCGCCGGGCACCGATAATTTCTCGGGAATCGTATCCAACCCGCTTGAGCAAGCGGAGCTTTCCAAGATCGCGTTGTTCGGCGTTGCGGATTATACCTGGAATGTCGATGCTTTCGACAATGGGCAGAGCTGGCGGGATTCCTTCAAGTATATTGAAGAAGAAGTGGCGGAGGAGTATAACACGATCGCTTATCATATGAGCGATCCGTCACCGAATGGCCGCGGCGTTGTATTTGACGAATCCGAGAATGTGAAAGCGCAGCTTGAGGCTTTTCTATCCGCGTACAATAGCGGCGCCTCGATACAGGCAGCCGGGAATGAGCTGATTGCGCAATTTAATCATATTCTCGAAGCGATTCAAGGCTTCCGGACAAAGCTCGATAATCCAAGCTTGATGGATGAAATAGAGCCGTGGCTCAATAGCTTGTATTTCGTCGTTCTGGCTGACAAATATGCGGTTGAGTCGGCGATCGCGCTTCAGGACGGCGATAATCAAGCAGCTTGGGAGGCGCTTGCGAAAGCATCGAAGGCAATGGCCGAATCGAAAACATTTACAAGAGAAGTGCTGGGTGCGCAGCCTCAAATTGTGGAAGCGGGAGCAAAGCGTTTGGCGCCTTTCGCCAATCAATTGATTCAGAAGCTGGATACAGCCATGTATGCCGAATTTGATCCGGCGTATTATGCTGCGCTTCCTGCAAGCTCTTACGGCTCTTTGCCGGGGATTGCGAACATGCTGGACGGCGACCTGAAAACAAATGTGTATATCCAAACGTTGCAGAAGAACGGGGATTGGTATGGCGTTGATTTCGGCAAACCGATTCGAGTGTCGGATATCGAAATTTTGCAGGGCAGAACGGATACGGATCATGATATATTCCAACGAGGCATGCTTGAGTATTCCTTGGACGGCCAGACCTGGACGGCGATCGGGGAGGAAAGATCCGGCTTCCGAATTCAAGTCGGCGGCCTGGACGTGGAAGCGCAATATATCCGATATCGTCTGACGCATGCGGGAATTCCCGGCGGCAAGCCAGACTTGTGGACGGCGGTAAGAGAGTTTGCAGTGAACCAACACAGTCGGAAGCCGATGATCTATACGAATGTGCCGGAGCTGGCGAATACAGCTGTAACCTTTGGGGGGGCATCGGCTCAGCTCTCGAATGTGAACGGCATCACGCTGGGGCCATCAGAGTATGTAGGCATCAAGCTGACATCGATCGAGAATATTTCCCATATTACGCTTGCCCGATCGACCGATGATGCTGTTCTGGAAGCTTCGGTGAATGGGCTGGAGTGGCAGCCGGTCACGCCGGGAAGCAGCCTATATCCGAGCGCAGCTTATGTCAGACTTGTGAATAAAGGCGAGCAGCCGATTACGATGGATGTGACGACGCTGCAGGTACAATATGAGAAGTTTGCGGATCCCGTTGTTACCCATAATTATTCGAGCGTACATCAAGGCTCGCTGAGCGCTGTCTTTGACAGAAGCTTAGAGGCCAAGGTTTGGTTCAACGGACGCCAAACGCCGGGCAGATATGTCCAGGTGGATATGGGAGGTATCGTGAACGTTCAGAATGCCGGCGTCGTCATTAATGACGGGGAAGGCGACTACTTCCGCCAAGGCGATTTGCAGTTATCCGTGGACGGCGTGAATTGGGAGACCATTCATACCTTCAGCAATCCAGGCGATCGCAGCAAAAACTTCCCTGAGCACGTTGCGCCCTACCGGTATTTGCGAGTGGAGGTCGACCATAAGCCTGCAAGGTACATCCGATTGTATACAACGGTTGATAACGCAGGTTGGCTGGCGCTGAATGAGATTCTCGTGAATGAAGGCATTGACAGACCAGGAACGGAAAGTCCGGTCATCGTTGCCGAGCCGCAAGGCAGTATGGGCAATGAAGCGGTTCTCGCCATTGATCAGAAATTATCAACCGCCTATGCGCCTCAGGAGACATCAGAAGCGGGGCAGCTTCATTACAAGCTGTTCAAATTTACAGAACTGGATCAAATCACGATCCTGCAAAGTCCGTCTACTCTGTCGAATGCCCGTGTCTCGATTCGGGATGAGGAAGGCTGGCATGAAGCGGGAAGCTTAATGCAAGCTTATAACTCTATTGACACGTCGGCTTATGAGCATGTGTTCGATGTGAGACTGGAGTGGGATAGCGGTTCCGCCCCTATCATTCACCGTTCGGAAGGGCGACATAGAAGAACCTCCAACGGGGCAGCTTCAGTCGGAATTGGCAGCGCCGGATACCGTGAATGCCGGCGACACCTTTACCGTTCAATTCGGGCTGGCTCATCTGAGCAAAGAAGTATTCGCTCAACACATTACGATCGCCTACAACCCGGATGTAATGGCATTCCTGTCGGCGGTTTCGTTGAAGGAAGGCATCAGCTTAGTTGATTCGCAAACGGATACGCCAGGCGTCCTTCAGTTCATCGTCATAAGCGAAGGTCCTGAGCACGCCGTTAACCGCAATGAACGGATCTTGGAGCTGAGCTACCAGGCATTGTCGGAAGCGGATGCGTCCAGCAACGCGGTCACCGTCACGAAAGCAACGGTTGGCCATGCGGATGGGACCGAAACCGATGCGGCAGCTTCATCCGTTTCGATCGAAATTAAGGATGTTGCCGGTATACCTGGAGATGTCAATCAGGACGGAAAAGTATCGATCGGCGATCTCGCTATCGTCGCGGTACATTACGGCAAGGACAAGGACAGCGCGGATTGGGAGACAGCCCAAGCAGCGGATGTGGACGGCAATATGATGATTGATATTCGTGATTTGGTACTCGTTGCCAACAGAATAATAGGAAAAGATGGGAAACAAATTGAAAGCTAAAACGTTGTCGTTCAAGTTAAAGAATTGGATGTTTGCGATTACGCCACGCGGCGCGAAGGCAAGTGCGACCATTTACAGCGCTTCAGCATCTCTTTGAACAGCTGCCCCAGCTAGCCGATCCTAAAGATCCGGATGCGCTGGACAAGCTGCTTCCGTGGTCGTCGTCGCTGCCGCTAACTTGTCGCGTATTTAAACAAGAATAAACTTCCAAGGCAATAGCCCTCATCTTGATAACAAGGTGGGGGCTATTTGACGCTTACGTTGAGATCGAAGGCAACATCTACGATGTTGACACGTCACTCAAAGGGAAGAAAATTCAGGTTGATCTGTCTATGATTCAAATATGGAGGGATGACGTTCGCTACGAGGATGCAAGACCGGCTAAACTACGTAGCCAGAAGCATTCTAAGCTCCCATTGGATCAAGAAGAAGCACAGACAACAGCCGTAGGTTCTAACTATTTAGAGCGTGCATTTATCCCTAACACGAATAATTAAAGAAAAGCAGGAAACGACTGGTTTTGATGCCGATTTGCTAGCTTCTTAAGGTTGTAGAACTTTTGACTGTCCAGTATATAAATAATGCTCTGATATTTAAAATAATTAATTCATCTATCATTGGGATGGTTGGGATTATTAATCATTTCCCGGAGGTTGGTCATGATAACGGTATTAGTAGTTGATGATGAAGAGAAAATTCGTGATGTCATTGTATCTTACATGAAAAATGAGGGGTTTCCTTATATAGCAAAACGTATCTCAACGCCGCTTTTGGACATGAAGTGGGTCACTGAACGGATAGCGAACGGTCAGTTGGATGCAAGGGTTCGAATAGACGGAAAGAACGAGCTTGCTGATTTAGGAACTTCGCTGAATGAACTGGCTCAGCAGTTACAAATGCAGGAACAACTTCGAAAAACAATGACTGAAGAAATCGCGCATGAACTACGAACCCCGCTGACCAAATTTAATAAAGTCATTTGCGGGCATTTGAAGATGGGATATGGGAGCCAACCCCAAAACGTATTCATTCCTGTTACGAAGAAATAGAACGGTTAACAAAAATGGTAGCCGGCTGGAAGACCTAACGGATATGGAATCACCGGAATTTCAGTTTGAGCTCAAAGAAGAAACTTTGAATTCGATAATTGAAACAGGGATGGATTTGGTCTCCGACGCTTATCTTGAAAAAAGGTCGATCTACGGGAACTGGGATTGCAGGAGAGGATTTACCGTATATATTCGAGCGTTTTGACCGAAGCGACAGATCCAAAATCGCAAAACCGGCGGTAGCGGTCTAGGTTTAACCATCGTAAAGAAGCTTGTAAACGCTCACGGTGGGCAGGTTTGGGTGGAAAGTAGAGAAGGGACCATGATTTATATTCGACTGCCAAAAGGAAAGCATTATCGCGCCCACTTAATCCCCATACCTCGTAATAAGTCAAACAAACTGTACGTTTTCGTTGAAGAATCTTTCAGACAACACGTTCTTAACATTACTTGTCTTTTAATTGGTTACGATATTTCATAAAAGAATTTCTTATATGAGGATTATCTTCAAAAAAACCGACAAGGCTGGAAATACAAAACGCCATTTGTTTACTTATATGGTGTTCAATTCCTTCTACTTCTTCATACATGACTTATGCAGTTCATGAGATTAACCGGTAATTGTGAGAATTTATGCTTGAATAAACCGGCCACATGGTCATGGAGAGAATCTTGGGCCAGTATGCGGAAATAAGGCTTGCAAAA
>NZ_JAVFVT010000033.1 GCF_030929555.1 Paenibacillus sp. LHD-117
TTTGGTGGCGATGGCGGAGGGGAACCACGCGTTCCCATACCGAACACGACCGTTAAGCCCTCCAGCGCCAATGGTACTTGGACCGCAGGGTCCTGGGAGAGTAGGACGTCGCCAAGCACGAATAACCTGTCGCAGAATACTGCGGCAGGTTTTTTGTGCGTTCGGGGAACTTTGGGATTGACGTAGTCCTCCATCCCAAAGTCCCCGGGCGACGTTCCTCTCCCGTCTGGGAGAGTGTCTAACCCGTTTGATCGAAGCAATTCGACGATGTGGGACCCGGCCTTTAGAGGAAGGGTTAGACGCCGACCGGGGATGAATATGCTTCGTAGCTTATTCATCCCCGGTGCGGAATGGACGTCGCTACTCACGGAAGCCAGGATACAAGCAAAGATACAAGCAAGGATACAAGCAAAGATACAAGCAAAGATAAACAAGACCTGCCGTTTTTGTCACGGACGATCTTGTTTTTTTTATTTCGCAGCTTAGCTTCACTCCCCCTTCGGGAGAGTATCTGACGCTCCGGCAGTATTGCTTTACAGGTAAAGTTCAAATAAAACGATTGTGTTATTGCTACCATTATGTGGTCATGTTAAAGTATCGGGTATATCGAATATGGCTGAGGAGGATGGATATGGAGCAGAATATACGCATCGACCGACTGGAGATGGACCGGTTCGAAGAGGGCATGGAACTGGCGCAGTTTGCGTTTCAATTCGTAAGATCGCCGCAAGAGCTGGAGGAGATCAGGAAGAGGACAGAGGACGAGCCTTCCGATCGGTGGGCCGTATTCGTAGAGGATCGGCTCGCGGCACAGGCCGTGGTGCTGGAGCTGGAGACGTACATAGCGGGCAAAGCTTTTGCGATGGGAGGCGTCGCGGCCGTGGCGACTTGGCCGGAGTACAGGCGGCAAGGGTTTGTCGGGAAGCTGCTGGTCCATGCTCTCGCCGAGATGAATAAGAAGGGGCAAACATTGTCGTTTCTACACCCGTTCGCGTTCGGTTTTTATCAGAAATTTGGCTGGGCACCTTACACGGAGAATAAGTTGTATACGCTGATGCCCCAGCAGTTGCCTCCGCGCACGGCGAGCCCAGGGCGCATCGAACGGGTGATCGGCTACGATTCGTTGTATGAGCCGTACGAAACTTTCGCCGCACGTTACAATGGCACGTTGAAGAGAACGGAGAAATGGTGGAACTACCGCATCAACGTACAGAAGCCGGCGAAGATTGCGGCTTATCGTGACAGCCAAGATATTGTGCAAGGTTATATCATATATGAAGTATCGAAGAAGGAGTTGAAGGTGGATGAGCTTGTCTACCTTAACGAAGAGGCTAGAACCGCCCTGTGGACTTTCATTGCGCAGCACGATTCAATGGTCGAGAAGGTGACGTTAACGGCGCCGATCGACGATACGCTGATTGATCATCTGCCGGATCCTCGGATCAAGCAGGAGGTGGTACCGTATTTCATGGCGCGCATCGTGGATGTGAAAGGGTTCCTTGAGCAATATCCGTTCTTGCCTCAAGATGAAGCGACAGAGTTCGCCGTTCAAGTGGCGGATGAGCATGCCCCATGGAACAACCAAACGTTCCGCGTGAAGATCCCGTCGTCCGGCCAGGCGTCGGTTACGGCGAATGAGCTGGACACTGGCGGGTTCGGCGAAAATTCCATTCTTCGGACGGATATCGGCGCATTAACGATGCTGATGTTAAGCTACCGTTCCGGAGTCCAATTATCGGGTTCAAAGCGGATTCAAGGCGATCCCGAAACAATAAATCGCTTACAAGCGCGAATACCCGAACGAACGACGTACCTCCCTGATTTTTTCTGAAGATTGGGAACTTTCCGTATTCGGAAAAAGGGTGGAAAAGTGGGATTTATCGCCTTCCAACCAGCCTTGACAGCCCCTACCCCCTCTGCTAATATTGCAATAATATATTTGAGAGGCACTGAAAATAAGGGAGGAAATTACTCGTGTGGGAAACGAAATTCGCTAAAGAAGGGCTTACGTTCGACGACGTATTGCTTGTTCCGCGCAAATCAGAGGTACTGCCTAGAGAAGTCAACATCTCCGCTCGTTTAAGCGCAGGCATCAAGCTCAACATCCCGCTCATCAGCGCAGGCATGGATACCGTAACGGAAGCCGCTTTGGCGATTGCGATTGCTCGTGAAGGCGGAGTCGGCATCATTCATAAGAACATGTCCGTGGCGCAGCAAGCGGAAGAGGTCGACCGCGTGAAACGTTCGGAGAGCGGCGTTATCACGAATCCATTCTCGCTCACTCCGAATCATCATGTCTATGATGCCGAAGAGCTTATGGGCAAATACCGCATTTCCGGCGTACCGATCGTGGATCAGGACAAGAAGCTCGTCGGCATTCTGACCAACCGCGATTTGCGCTTCGTCCATGACTATTCGATCAAGATCAGCGAAGTCATGACACGCGAGAACCTTGTTACGGCGCCAGTCGGAACAACGCTGCAAGAGGCGGAAGGCATTCTTCAGCAGCACAAGATCGAGAAGCTTCCGCTCGTGGATGAGGAGAACACGCTTAAGGGTCTCATCACGATCAAGGATATCGAGAAAGCCATTCAATTCCCGAATGCCGCGAAAGATACGCAAGGCAGATTGCTTTGCGGCGCAGCGGTTGGCATTTCGAAGGACACGATGGATCGCGCGGAAGCGCTAGTGAATGCCGGCATCGACGTACTGGTCGTCGACTCCGCTCACGGCCATCATATCAATATTATCGAAGCGGTTCGCAAAATTCGCGCGTCTTATCCGGATCTGACGATCATCGCGGGCAACGTGGCGACGGGCGAAGCGACGCGCGACCTGATCGAAGCAGGCGCTTCGGTCGTCAAAGTCGGCATCGGGCCGGGCTCCATCTGTACGACCCGCGTTATCGCGGGAATCGGCGTTCCGCAGATTACGGCGATCTACGATTGCGCATCCGTAGCTCGGGAGTATAACATTCCGATTATCGCGGACGGCGGCATTAAGTACTCCGGCGATATCACGAAGGCGATCGCGGCGGGCGCGAGCGCGATCATGATCGGCAGCTTGTTCGCCGGCACGGCGGAGAGCCCGGGCGAGACGGAAATTTTCCAAGGCCGCAGCTTCAAGGTATACCGCGGCATGGGCTCCATCGGCGCGATGAAGGAAGGCAGCAAGGACCGTTACTTCCAAGAGAACGAGAGCAAGCTTGTTCCGGAAGGCATCGAAGGACGCGTTCCTTACAAAGGACCGCTCGCCGATACCGTTCATCAGCTTCTTGGCGGACTTCGTTCCGGCATGGGTTATTGCGGCACGGCTTCGCTCGAAGAGCTGAAGAACGATACGCAGTTCGTGCGCATTACCGGTTCCGGGCTGCGCGAGAGCCATCCACATGACGTTCAAATCACGAAGGAAGCGCCAAACTACTCTTTGTAGTACCCATTTAAGAGAAAACCCGTCGAACGGGATTCGAAACCAGACAGAGCTAGCCGGCAACGGCTGCGATGTCTGGTTTTATTTTGCAAAGCCCTAAAATTGGATGAAGGAATCCTCATCCGGCTCCAGGCATAAGAGGTTTAATTGTGCCTCTCTCCTATGTTACAATTATGAGCGGATAAACCAATGGGGAAATGGGGAAACGAGTGTGAAAGTAATGGGAAGGCCGGTTCGGTTGTTATCAGTCATCGCTGCTTGCCTTGCAGTATGGGTAACGGTGTCGTCGCTTGGCGCATCCACTGCGCTTGCTGTAGGTTTCGACAATAGGCCAAGCACGGAGAATTCACTGGGACTGCAAGTCAAATCCGCGATACTTATCGAAGCGGAATCCGGTCAAGTGTTGTTCGAGGTCAATCCGGATCAACCTTTGCCGATTGCAAGCATGACGAAGCTCATGACGGAGTACATTGTTCTTGAAGAAATCTCTTCGGGACGACTGACGTGGGAACAGGTTATTTCGGTGAGTCCGGAAGCTGCGGATACCGATCCATCCGAGTCGCAGATTTATCTTGCGGAGGGCGATCAGCATTCCGTTAAGGACTTATATATAGCAATGGCGGTTGGCTCGGCCAACGACGCAACAAAAGCGCTGGCTTCTTACATCGGCGGCAGCTTGGATGCCTTCATCCAGAAGATGAACGAAACAGCGGACAAACTCGGCCTGAAGAGCGCCGTGTTCACGAGCGTAACGGGCTTTGAGGACACGACGGTGATGTCCGCGGGCGATATGGCGAAGCTGGCTCGAATTATTTTGCAGGAGCATCCTGAGTTCTTGGAGTATTCCAGCATTCAGGATTACAAGTTCCGCGAACGCGACGAAAAGCCGATGATCAACTTTAACTACATGCTTGGTGCGAATGTAAACAATGATAGCTTGAGGTTCCTAGCCTACGAAGGCGTGGATGGCATGAAAACCGGATTTATCGATGCTGCCGGCTACAATTTTACCGGAACGGTGAAACGCGGCGATTTGCGCTACATTAGCGTCGTGATGGATACGAGCACAAAAAATACGCGTTTCCACGAAACGGCGAAGCTGTATAATTACGCATTTGCCACTTTTGAGAAGAAAACGGTTCTTCCGCCAAAATCCGTGGTAGAAACGCTCGAAACGGTCAAGATTAAGAAAGGCGTTCAAAAGTCGGTTCCCGTCGTGACGGAGAAAGACATTACGTTCATGGTGCAGAAGGGCGTCGAACCGGAGATCTCTATGACGAAGTCGGAGCTATTGCCGGAGAGCGAGTTGGTGGCTCCGATCGCGGCCGGTACGAAGGTCGGCACGGTGACGTACACGTACAAGGATAAGCTGACCGGCAAGGATTTGAACTACACGGTTAATCTGGTCACGACAGAGGAAGCGGAAAAAGCGGGCTGGTTCAAGCTGTTCTTCCGCGCCATCGGTGCTTTCTTCTCGAATCTGTTCAACAGCATTCTTGATCTGTTCTAATTCATTTTGGTTATCATTAATCCGACCTATTCGCAAGGATTATAGGCTTGTCGATTGAACGGCATTCCTGTAAAATAAGTGGTTAGTACTACTTCGGTATCATACATTCCAGAATGGATGACTAATAGGAGGAAGAAACAGATGGAGACAGGTACATCGCGCGTAAAACGCGGTATGGCAGAGATGCAAAAAGGCGGCGTCATCATGGACGTTATGAACGCCGAGCAAGCGAAAATAGCGGAAGCGGCAGGCGCGACGGCGGTTATGGCGCTTGAGCGCGTGCCTTCGGATATTCGCGCGGCAGGCGGCGTTGCCCGTATGGCCGACCCGACAATCGTGGAAGAGGTCATGAAGGTCGTTTCCATCCCGGTCATGGCGAAAGCGCGTATCGGCCACATTGTCGAGGCGAGAGTTCTCGAATCGATGGGCGTTGACTACATCGACGAGAGCGAAGTGCTTACCCCTGCGGATGAAGTGTTCCACATTAGCAAAAACGAATTTACGATTCCGTTCGTATGCGGAGCCAAGGACCTGGGCGAAGCGCTCCGCCGGATCCAGGAAGGCGCGGCCATGCTTCGCACGAAAGGCGAACCGGGAACGGGCAACATCGTGGAAGCCGTTCGCCATCTCCGTCTGATCAATGGTCAAATTCGCAAGGTACAAGCGTTGTCGAAGGACGAGCTGTACCACGAAGCGAAAGTGCTTGGCGTTCCTTACGAGCTGCTGCTCGGCGTTCACGAGAGCGGCAAGCTGCCGGTCGTTAACTTCGCAGCGGGCGGCGTAGCGACGCCATCCGACGCGGCGCTTATGATGGAGCTGGGCGCTGACGGCGTATTCGTAGGATCCGGCATCTTCAAGTCGGACAGCCCCGAGAAGTTCGCTCGCGCGATCGTCGAAGCGACAACTCATTATCAAGACTACAAGCTGATCGCGGAAGTGTCGAAAAACCTCGGCACGCCGATGAAAGGCATCGAAATTTCCAAACTGGATGCCGCTTCCCGTATGCAGGACCGCGGAATCTAATCACTATGCAGCCGGCCAAGCCCTTGAGGCTTGGCCGGTCCTTTAAAGGAAGGCGAATCAGAGATGAGAATCGGTGTTCTAGCGCTGCAAGGCGCTGTTGCGGAGCATATTCGCAGCTTGGAAGCGGCCGGCGCGGAAGCGGTAGCCGTCAAGCGAACCGAGGAGCTTGACGAGCTGCAAGGCCTGGTTATTCCGGGCGGAGAAAGCACGACGATCGGCAAGCTAATGCGTAAGTACGGCTTCATGGAAGCCATCAGGTCTTTCTCTGCCCAGGGCAAACCGATCTTCGGTACTTGCGCGGGGCTAATCGTGCTTGCGGATCAGATCGAAGGGCAAGAAGAAGCCCATCTGAAGCTGATGGATATGACGGTAGCGCGCAATGCGTTCGGCCGTCAACGCGAAAGCTTCGAGACGGATCTGCCCGTGAAAGGGATCGACGAGACCGTACGCGCCGTCTTCATCCGCGCGCCGCTGATCAAGTCGGTCGGACCGCAGGTAGACGTCTTGTCCACCTATAACGACGAGATCGTTACGGCAAGGCAAGGTACGCTGCTCGCGGCATCTTACCATCCCGAGCTGACGGATGATTACCGGCTGCATGCCTACTTCGTGGATATGGTGAAGGAAGCCGCTGCCGCGGGTTCGAAGGCGTAAGCGAAACCGGATTCGAAAAGAAACGATAGACGAGACTACTCCTTATGAGGGGAGCAACGGAACGTGTTAGATGTTAAAGTATTGCGTTCGGACCTTGCCAAGGTCGAACAAGCATTGAAGAACCGTGGCGCATCGCTTGAGCTTGTAGCGGGATTCACCGAGCTTGATGTGAAGCGCCGGGAGATGATCGGCGAGACCGAGCAGCTGAAGAACCGCCGCAACGTCGTCTCCGGGGAAGTCGCCAAGCTAAAGAAGTCCGGCGGCGACGCCGAAGCGCTAATTCTGGAGATGCGCGAAGTCGGCGACCGGATCAAAGCGATCGACGACGAGCTGCGCGAGCTGGAGACTGCGGTAGAGCAGATCCTGCTGTCGATTCCGAACATACCTCACGAGAGCGTACCTGTCGGCGGATCGGAAGAAGAGAATGTGGAGATTCGCCGCGTTGGCGATCTGCCGGCGTTCGGCTTCGAGCCTAAAGCCCATTATGACATTGCTACCGAGCTCGGTATCCTGGACTTCGAGCGCGCTGGCAAAGTAACGGGCTCACGATTCACGTTCTACCGCGGCTTAGGCGCCCGTCTGGAGCGCGCCTTGATCAGCTTCATGATGGACCTGCATAGTGACAACCATGGCTATGAAGAGGTACTGCCTCCTTATATCGTCAACCGGGACAGTCTGGTTGGCACCGGTCAGCTGCCGAAGTTCGAAGAGGATCTGTTCAAGCTGAAGGATACTGAATATTATTTGATCCCGACGGCGGAAGTGCCGGTTACGAACATCCATCGCGACGAGATCCTCGACGCCGAAGATCTTCCGAAAAACTTCGTTGCTTATAGCGCGTGTTTCCGCTCCGAGGCGGGCGCGGCCGGTCGCGATACGCGCGGTCTGATCCGCCAGCACCAATTCAACAAGGTTGAACTTGTTAAGCTGGTGAAGCCGGAGGATTCGTACGACGAGCTCGAGAAGCTGACGAATGAAGCCGAGAAGGTGCTGCAGCTGCTTGGCTTGCCTTATCGCGTGCTTGCGCTCTGCACGGGCGATATGGGCTTCACGTCGGCAAAGACCTATGACATCGAAGTATGGATTCCAAGCGCGAACACGTACCGCGAAATTTCCTCGTGCTCGAACTTTGAGGACTTCCAGGCGCGCCGCGCCGCGATTCGCTTCCGCAGGGAAGCGAAGAGCAAGCCGGAATTGGTCCATACGCTGAATGGCTCCGGTCTGGCGGTAGGCCGCACGGTCGCGGCTATTCTGGAGAACTTCCAGCAAGAGGACGGCTCCGTCGCGATCCCTGAGGCGCTTCGGCCTTACATGGGCGGCGTATCGGTCATTTCGGCGAAATAAAGATTCAAGGAATGGTTAAGCGTACCATGGGGCAAAATAGAAGTTGCTTATCAATTTTGTCCTATGGTACAATGATTTCTGTTACGCTTACATGTGGAGAGGTACCGAAGCGGTCATAACGGGGCGGTCTTGAAAACCGTTAGGGCGCAAGCCCACGTGGGTTCGAGTCCCACCCTCTCCGCCAGTTATGAATAATCTACCATTAAGGCGCGAGGTGGGATGAGAACGGGCCGTTAAGCGAACATGCCAAAAGGCATGTTCGTAGGCCCCGGCGTGATAGTCGCATTCCCGTGACCGTTCATTAGGTCACGGTGCGACGGAGCGAGTCCCACCCTCTCCGCCAGTTTATTTCAAACGAGATCCGTCAGGGCAGCAGCTGCCTTGACGGTTTTTTTGCGTCCTCGCGCAGAATAAAAGAAGGCTTTCCTTCGCATCTTAAGCTTGTGGAGGTGCTATCAGTGATGGCCAAATCAGATGAGCTTCGTATCGATCCGCAGCAGCTTGCGGAGGCATGGCATCGCACGCTTCCGGAGACCATGAACGCCTCCGACCGATGCGACGTGCAGAAGGACGAATCGGACCCTGACGCTCTGCGAGTGACGATTCATTCGGCAGGGCATCAGATGTATGAGTTTGATTTTAAAGTAACGTATGTGGATAGCCGGGAAGTGGCCGTGGAATTGATCGACGTGGAGAAGGATAATGTCGCGATCGACGAGCGGACGGATCCGATTCAGCAGCTTATCCATGATTATAAGCGGCATATTCATGAATGCGCTCAGGCGTTGCAGTCGCTAACACACGCATAGGAGTGAAGGGACATGACCAAAGCGAAAGGCTCTGCGGATAAAAACCTGTCGAACGTCGTTGAAGCGTTGGATGTGGAGCCGGTAAACAGCCATCATGCGCAGCAACTGCAGCAGGACAAAAACGACCGCCGACATAAGGACTCGCTCAATTTCGACCAACCGTCGGATTTGGAGCATCAGCGAAGTTAATTTTGGGAGGAAGCAGCGATGTCAAAACCAGAAAGATATCCGGTACCGGATAGCGTACCCCATAATCAGAAAAATCGTCAGGATCGCGATGGGAACGGCGTGCAAGCGCCTTTGTCAGGCTCCAAGAAGACGAAGCAGCATAATCATGTAAGCCATAACAACCGGCAAGGGTAGTAGGCGGCTAAAAGGCGAAAGCCCGGTTCAGCAAACGATGCTGGATCGGGCTTTGCTTATGCGCGGGCTTCGCGCTCCAGGATGATTAACGCGCGGTGGAACAATCTGCTGACGAACCGATTCGGCTTGTCTACTTCTAATGCTCCTAAATTTCGTATAAAATGGAGGTGCTGACAAAAAAATAAATGGAGGGGAATCATGAAACAAGCTGGGCGTTTGGGGTTTATCGCACTTATTTTACTTACGCTAATCATTGCCGGATGTACGAACAATACGCCGCCGAAAGCGGCGCTGCAGGAAGCCATGATGAAGACAATGGAGGCGGACTCCTATAAGCTGGCCATGAACATTCAGCTTGACGAGCTGGAATTGCCTGCGGTACCGGAGGCCGAAGCGAGCGGTCTGCCGATGGCAAGCCTGACTGGCATGTTCCAAGACGCGATCATTAACGTGGATGCGGTCTATGCGAAGGATCCAATGCGCATGGATATGAATATGGAGCTCGTATTGCCGGGAATGATGGAGATGAAGGTTGCCATTCCGATGATCATGACCAAAGATATGCTGTACGTGAAGCCGCCGGAAATCCCGATGCTTCCGCTGCCGGAAGAAACAAAAGGGAAGTACGTCGCGATCGATCTGAAGGAGCTTGCCAAGCAGCAAGGCGCGGAGCTGAACATTGATCCGGGCGCGCAGCAGAAGCTTGCTCAGGAGCTGTCCAAGGCGGTCCTGGAGCATTTTGACGAGAAAACGTACTTCAGTGAAGTGAAGGCCGCCGATGCAGGCTTGCCGGAAGGCATGAAGGCCGATCAAATCGTGAAGTTCGCCATTACCGAGGAGAACTATCCGCAGACGGTGGAGACGATCGTGAACGACGTTCTGCCGCAAGTGCTGGACATTCTGCTCGCGAACGAAGCCTACCTGGAGGCGCTGCAGGTGCAGAAGGCCGATCTGGAGAAGGCGAAGGCGGACTGGGAGACCAACAAGACGGAGCTGCTTAACGTCCTGCAAAATGACCTGAAAGTGAACGCGCTCGAGATGACGGGCGCGATCAAGGACAAATACATGGTGTATCAGAGTGGGAAGCTTGGTCTTGAAATGACAGATGCGGAAAGCGGTCAGAAGACAAAGCTTGGCGTCTCGTTCTCGGGGGAATATTCGGAGATCGGCAAGTCGCCGGCGTTCGAGGAGCTGCCGACGGATACCATAACGCTGGAACAATTGATGGGCTTGTTCAGCGCCCCTGCGGGCATGTAATCCACGAGAGGTAGCGAATCGATTACAAACAACACCCCCGCCGTGCAGCAGTTGCTGCGCGGCGGGGTTGTTTGCGTTTGAAAGCCTGCGGAGCAGGGCGGGTGGTTAAGCGACAATCATGGATTGTTTTAATAGTTCTTTCATCATCTGGGCGGCCTTCACCTTCACGTCTAGGCAAGGCGAAATATCGAGGCTGTATCGCCCGGCGCGGATCAGTGCCCGCAGCTCCTCCGCCGTCTCGCAGCGCTCGTGCAGCCGATTAATCACGCTGCCGAACTGCAGCGGCTGATGCGAATCGCTGCCGGCCGTGACGGGCAGGCCAAGCGCGCTCGCCAGCTCCCTTACTTCATCGGCCATACCGTTGCCATATTCGTACAGATCCTTGGCGTTGACGTCGAAGCTGTCCAATCGGCGGAGCAGCTCCGGCGCATGATGCGTAAGCGGCGTGCTCTCACGCTTCGGATGGGCGCCGATGCGAAGCAGAGGCATGCCTTCGGTACGGTCCAGCAGCTCGGCGAGGGGGATGAAACGGTCTTTCTCTACGTGGTCCTCCAGCCCGAAGCGAAGCGAACGGATGAGCTCGCGGTTGCCGATCATGAGAATATGTCCGCGATCCCGCACGTCGATTTCCATGCCGCTGAATACTTTAAGCCCCTCCACGAGGTAGTAGTCCCCTTGATAATCGAAGCTGGCGTCGAGCTGATCCAACATATCGAAGAAGTTTCGCGTATTAAAATGCTCCGTCAGCGCAACGGCATCAAGACGGTTGTCCTTCGCTTCCCGCACCATCGACAGGAAGTAGTCGAGCGAGAACTCGGTTTTTTTGGATAACTTGCCGTGAGTATGCAGATCGATGTTCATTGTCATCATGTCAGGCTCTCCGTTTCTGTTTATTGGATCGTGAAATAATGTCCGAGCACAAACAATCCGGCCATGTAATGAACGGTAAACCCGAGGAACGCGTAGTCGGATGCGGTCACCCGCAAATAGGCGAGCTTGAGTCGTTTCGCCTCTTGGCTGACGAGCGAATACGTGAATCCGCGGACCTCAAGCGCTTCAACTGTCGTCCGCGTCCGTTTCGCCGTATTGAGGATGAGTGGATAGAAGGCGATGATGGACAGCCGAATCATGTACAAGATCGAACGCCAGCGCAGAAAACCTTTGTTCTCCGGCGACTTGCCTCTAAGACGATAGGAATGGATCAAGTTGTGATACTCCTCGATCAGAATCGGCAGCATCCGGTAGCCGTAGGAGACGCCGAAGCTGAATTGCGCGGGCATGCCGAGGCTCAGCATCGCGTCGCTCAGCTTCTCGGGATCCATGCTAGAGAAGACGGCGACGCTGGCGAGCGTGATGACGAGAATTTTCATCGTCAAAGCGAGCATGGAGAACACGCCTCCCAGACTGCCGCCGAACAAGAGCGAGGTCAGCACGATATACATCGTTTCGCTGAGCAGGCCGATGCCCATAATGATGAGCACGAGCGGGCTTACTTTGGAAGAGAGAGTGAGTACGATCATCGGCAGAAGCATCCCGAGCAGGATGACCTTATTGTGGATGAACCATGGCGCGACGGCGAAGAAGCTGTACCAAAGGATCAGCATGCGCGGATCGAAGCGGGACAGGAAGGTGGACTGGCGGCCGAAGGCGGTCCGCATCAGCTCCAGCTTCACTTGCTCGACGCTGAGCTTATCGAGCATCGATCGTTTTAAGGCTTCCATACGGCAACTCTCCTTTCCATGCATCGGTTGGTTTGGCGCTCGATGCCCGCATTGGCGATAAACAGTCGACGAACTGATCGACGGAGAGCGGCACCGGATGTATGCCGAGCTCGCAAGCCAATGTCGTAATCTGCGGCGGGACAAGCCCGGCTCGCTGAAGCAACGCGGAATTTCCAAATAACGTCTGCGGGTCCGCGTCCATGATGACGGTGCCTTGATGCAGCACGATGACGCGAGTCGCCCATTCCGCGACAAGCTGCATATCATGCGTCGCAATGACGCTAAGCTTGACGCGGCCTTGAAGCTCCGTCAGCATTGCGCCGAGCTCTCTGCGGCTGGCAGCGTCCAGGCTGGCGGTCGGCTCGTCGAGCAGCATCACCTCTGGCAGCATCGCAAGGCCGATCGCAAGCGTCGCGCGGCGCTGCTGTCCGCCACTGAGGAGGCGGCCGTCCCTCTCTTGCAGGCCGGTTAGGCGCATGCGCGACATGATTTCGTCAATGAATGTCGGGTCATTTAGCGACTTCCGCGCTTTCAAAAAATATTCCACGTCCTTGCGGACGGTATCTTCAATAAACATTTCCTCCGGATTCTGGTGAATATAGGCCACGAAGTCCGCGAGTTTCTCCGGCGTAACTCGGGCCGTGGGATGGCCGCACACCGTTAATTGCCCTTCATTCGGCTTGCGAAGCCCGGAGATGAGCCGCAGCAGCGTCGACTTGCCGGCGCCGTTGTTGCCGACGAGGGCCACGCGGTCGCCAACATTTAGCTGCAGCGATAATTGGCGGATGACAGGATGCCGCTCTCTCGTAATGGTTTTGTAGCCGTAAGAGACGTTGTCGATCTGGACAAGCGCATGGCTGGTCTTATCGGGATTGCTATCGTCGTCGGCGGTCGGCGGGTTGTCGTGAGGCTCTTCCTCGCTGATAATCCTAAGCCGAACATTCGCATCGAAGCGTGCCTTGTGCTGGCGGAAGTAGTCGACGCCTTCCCGAAGCGTGACGGGGTGAAGCCGAGCTTGCGGATTTACGGCATACGCGGCCAGCGTGACCTGCGGTGGCAGGATATGGAGCGCGGCCAGCTCCTCCACGGCGGACAACGATTCGCTTACGGGCTTCATCCATCTGACTTCGCCGCCGTCCATAAGGACGACTTTGCTGCAATAATCGGCGATGAACTCGGTATGATGTTCGATGACGATAATCGTTTTGCCGTGGCGTTCGTTCAGCAGCTTCAGCTTCTCATAGATCAGGCGCGCGTGGTAAGGATCCAGCTGCGCGACGGGTTCGTCGACGATCAGGATGTCCGGATCCAGCGACATTGCGCCGGCCAATGCCGTGAGATGTTTCTGACCGCCGCTCAGCTGCCAGATCCACTGGTGTTTCAAATGTTCGAGCCCTAGCATGGCCAAAGCTCTCTCGCCGCGATCCTTGTAATCCGGATAACCGAAGTTGAGGGGAGCGAAGATCGCTTCGTCGTAGACGGTCGGGCGGACCAGCTGATTCTCGAAATCCTGGAAGACGTAAGAGACCTTCCTCGACAACGTTGAGACGGATTCCATGCCTGCCGATAACCCGGCAACTTCGATATCGCCTTCCAGGTCGCCTACGTAATAGTGGGGGATGAGGCCGTTCAACGTTTTGCACAGGGTAGACTTGCCGCTCCCGTTCGTGCCCGCGATTGCAATGAATTCCCCTGCCTCGATCGCGAGATTCACGTTCCGCAAGGAAGGATTCTCCGCACCCGGGTAACGGAAGCTTACATTCCGCAAACGGATGATGGGAGCCGCCGCCGGCGGCTCCTCCGTCGCAAACATTTGCCGATCCGGTGATTCGATCATTGCTTCACGTCCCGGGGGGCGGAGACGGCTTGCTTCTTGCCGCGCGTCATGGCGATCAAGGTGACGACGAACACGAGCAGTGCCGCCCCGATGGATACCCAGATGAAACCTCCGCCGAATTGCTCTAAGAACTCCGGCTCCCAGACGGCGAAGTTGATGTCGGATTCCGACATGAATTCCGCGGCGGTGGCCAAAGCCATGAGCAGGATGACCGTGATGACGAGCCGCGGACGCAGCACCTCTCCGAACTTGATGGGGATGCGGCCGTCTCGAGGCTTCATGCCGAGAAGCGGCTCGATTTTACCATAAAGGCGCGGTACGAGATACAGAACAGGCAGAAGGGAGAAGAAAACGCCCGTTATGGCCATCGCGTTCAGGAAGCCGATGCCTTCGATGAGCAGGATGCTCTCCGGAATGCCGGGCAGCGTCTCGAGATCTTCGATGCCGACCCACACTTTGCCCATATCGACGAGAGCGCCCAGCAGCTGGCAGATGCCGACCGCTGCGAATGAAGCGATGGCAAGCTGCTTCCGGTTGCACGGATCGCTGACCAGCATTCCGGCTATGTACATGCCAAGCGTGAACACGATGAATTTCTCCAGCTCGCCCAGACCGCCGAACTGTCCAAGCAGCAGCTCGCCGAAGATGACTTCGCCGAAGGAGGCGCCGATCGCGGCATAGAGCGGGTGGAATAGGATGCAGAGCGTGAGGGGGATGAAAGCAAAATACTCCACTTTGAGCTCGATCGGTCCCACTTGAATGGAAGGGATAAGCTCGGAGAACATGTTGGAGATGCCGTATAGCGACATCGACAAGATGAACACCATCAGTTTCTGGGATTGCGTAAGTTCGTATCGGCGCTTCTGCGCAGAAAGCATTGGATTTCCTCCCTAATCTAGGTTCACTTC
The DNA here is from genome assembly GCF_030929555.1 of Paenibacillus sp. LHD-117. Lineage (GTDB taxonomy): Bacteria > Bacillota > Bacilli > Paenibacillales > Paenibacillaceae > Pristimantibacillus. Next base: position 14,856 of record NZ_JAVFVT010000033.1, read on the forward strand.
TCCTTCAATATAGGGGTGAACTGTTAGGGCATCGTTAACGCGATTTGTGACTATTGTAAATTAAATTGCAAATATGAAATTATGCAAAATATCTTTCATGTCCTTTCATCGCGTGATATACTGGCACCAATCCAGGACGATGGACCACGAACGAAAGCGGAGACGGAGGGGGTCGCATGCAGATGACGGGATTTCAATTTCAAATGGACGTAAGCGGCTTATCGAGGAGCCAGCAGGCGATCGCCAACTATATTGCAGGTGCGCTTCAGCGTATTCCATATTGCACGGATGAAGAGATCGCGGAGAAGGTCGGCGTCAGCACGGCAACCGTGTCCCGATTCTGGCGCGCGATCGGCTATCAGAACTTAAAGGATTTCAAGAAAGCGTTGCAGCAGGCCGGGCAGAGCGGCCAGGCAACGCCCGCGCGCAAGATGGAGCATATTCTGAACAAGGTCGAGCATATCGAAGCCGACATCGTGGGCGAATTAATCGAAATCGCATCCTCGAACCTGGCCGAGACGGCGAAGCGGGTTGAGCGAGGTCAATTCGTCGGAGCGTCGGAGGCGCTTCACGCCGCGCGGAAGATCTACTTGCATGGCGGAGGGGCAGCTTCTTTCTTGACGGAGCTGCTTGCCTTCCGACTGGAGCGCATCGGCTTGGAGACGCAGCGGTTGGCGGCGAGCGGTAGCGAACTGCTGGAGGGGCTCATGCACGCGGGATCCGAGGACTGCGTCGTACTCTTCGGGTTCGTGAAGCGGACGCCGGAGCTGACTGTCCTGCTGGACCATCGGCGGGAAGCGGGGTATCGTACGGTGCTCATCACGGATCTGCTCCTCTCGGATATGCTGGAGGAGAGCGATTACGTGCTGCAGCTGGATCGGGGCAAGCTGGAGGGTTTCCATTCCATGACGGCCCCGGTAGCGATCGTCGAAGCGTTGACGGTGGCCGTCACCCAGCGTCGCGGCAGAGAAGGCATGGATAAGCTGGAGAAGCTGCATGCGCTGCGGAAGCGGTATGCGGCGCAGCTGCCGAAGTAGCGGGCAGGCTCGGCGGCAAGGCCGTGCGCATAACAGTAGAGCAGGCTGTCTCGAACGCGGGACAGCCTGCTTGCGTTGTTTATTTGAAGAATCGAATGGTGAGCGGATAGCGGTAGAAGCTTCCTTCGTTCGCGCGGACCGAAGCGATGATGACGACGATGAGCCAGAAGATGCCGATGGCGGCTAGCAGGAAGAAGCCGATAATCACGAAGCAGAGAATGCCTGCGATGATGCCATAGATGAAGATGCTGATCTGGAAGTTCAGCGATTCCTTGCCATGCGCATCGACGTAAGGCGACTGGTCTTTCTTGATGAGCCAGATGACGAGCGGACCGAGCACGGAGCCGAGCGGAATGATGAACGTGCTGAACGCTAGCAGGTGGCATAGCATGCCGTAGGTTTTTTCTTCTTTTGACGGACCGGAATAGTGATGCATCAGGAATTCCTCCTTGAATCATGGGTTAGGTGCGGCGGCAGTCCCGACAAGCGGAGGCCGACGCCGTGGCTACTTCATAATATATGCGACGGGATAATCATGAAAGTCCTAAACATAGGCCAGAGTAGTTCAAAAGTTCCGTTTCTTGAAATTGGATACAAAGTCCCACTAACAAAGCGCAATTATCTTTTATAATAGATTCAAATAGTTCGACATTTTCCTACATAATCCTTGAAAAGGTGATGATAACCTATGATTTCCCCTTTTTTTCGTAAGAAGGGTACCCAGGAAAGTCAGGAGGATCGGTCGCAAGAACTAGCGAAGCAGGAACCGGCTTCAGCAGGTCCTACGGAGCCGTCCGCCGAGACGGCCCAATCACCTCAGGAATCGATTTTCATCCAAAAGTCCAGAATGGACAAAAAGTCTCTCGACCTGGTGCTCGCCGTAGAACAAATGATTCAGGCCAAACAGCATACGGAGATGCAGAATGGCGAGCTTCAAGATCGGCTTGCGCATGCGGGGGGCAATATCGATCGCTTGAATCGCGACGTCAAACATTTGACGAAGGTGATCGATGAGCGGGAGAAGAGCATTCTCGAGCTGGAGCAGAAGATCGTCGACAAAAACATGAAGGTCGATCAAGTCGCGGAGGACTACAGAGAGCTGGAGAGAAGACTGACCGCAGAAATCGAAGACCTGAAGAGCGTCATCGAGCTGGAGAAGCAAAAGTATGAATCGCTGCAAGGCAAACATAACGATGCTTTGGCGGACAAGAACAAGCGGATTCATGAACTCGAGGAGAAGATCGGCAGACAAGACGTCGAACACCAGCATCTGAAGCAGAAGTACGAGACGACGCATCAAGAGAAGGTCTATCTCGCGAACATGATCAGCGACTTCACGAACCGGATGTCCGCGCCGATCGGAAGAGAAGGCTAACGATGAGGGCCGATTCCTTGCAGACGATTGAGCTGCTGGCGCTAGAGGACAAGCAGGGCCGCTACATCATCAAAGTTGGCGTGGAGCGGGATGGCGGACAAGCCGGCAAGCTGCGGGAGCTCGAAGTCGAGCTAGATGAAGAGACGTATCTTCAGCTGTCGAAGCTGAATCCCTTATCGGCAGAGCGCGTACGGTTATCTCCTTATGCGAAATACGATCCGTTCCGGCGTACATATTACAGCTCGCTCGTTAAGTTGAATAAAACGAGCAGTGAAAACTATTACTTCGATTGTTCCGTCGCCTACGAAACGATGCTTGGCGAATGGAGACGCGGGGAAGCCGTTGGCGCAACGGCCGAACAAGAAGCGGCTGCACCTCGGCTGGCGGCTAGCGGCGTGGCAGCCGTGGCAGCGGCATCGTTCCGGATTCCGCTTGGCTCCATCGGCGAGATGGGGACGGCTCTTCGCTTGCGCTCCGGCCGTTATGCGATCGGCACGCTTCGGCTTCTCATGTTGACGTGCATGTTCCTTCTCGTATGGTTCGAGGTCGAAGGGCAGCTCTATATCGACGACGCGAAAGCGCTCAGCGAGCATCAAGTTATCGTCAGCGAAGGAGCGGGAGCCGGCGCGAAGCAGGGCGGCGCGGTTTCTTCGTCGCCTGACTCTGCTTCGGGAACCGCAGCGAATACGGTGTCGGCCAATGAAATCGATGCGGTGATTCCGCAGACTCCAGCGGATGGAATAGCCGATGCGACCGCGGCCAAGCAGCCGGCAGACGTCGAGACGCTTGTAGAGTCCATTACGCTGGACGGCGAAGCGCCTCTCTATAGTTTGCCGGAAGGTTACGTGGCCTTGACGTTCGACGACGGTCCTTCGGATTATACGAAGGCGATCGTCGATCTGCTCCGGGAACGCGGCGTGGCGGGCACGTTCTTGTTCGTCGGCAAACACGTTGAGCGTTATCCCGCGGAAGCGGGCTACGCGGCCGAGCAAGGGATGGCCGTCGGCAATCATTCCTGGGATCATAACAATCTTGCGCACGCGAAGATGGAAGACATGTCCGCGAATATCGCAAAAGCGAACGAAGCGATAGCGAAGATCAGCACCGCGCAGATCTCCGTCTTCCGGCCACCGTATGGCGCCATGAACGACGAGCTAGAAATTGCGACGACGGAGCTGGGCATGAAGATGCTCATGTGGAACCGCGATCCGCAGGACTGGAAGGCGGAGACGCCCGATGACATCGTCCGCTACTTCAAGGAGCTGGGCGCATCCGGCGGCATCTACGTCATGCACGAGAAGAAGGCAACGCTAGACGCGCTGCCTGACATCATCGATTATTTGAAGGAACAGCAGCTGAAGTTTGCGGTATTTCAATAACGGACGGTCCCGAAGGGCGATGGGTAGCGCTCTTGGGACCGTTTTTTGAAATATAAGAAAGTATAAGTTTTCACTATACTGGGCTTCTATTTCTCGGAATGAAACGCGCCACGCCACCAAAGGACGGCGATAGCCGTTTCACCTTGGTTGTCCTCGGTTTGGTTCTTCGGGCTACTCCCCGTCCTTGAGCATCTTCTCCTTGCGGAAATCGTTCGGCGTCATCTGCGTCAGCTTCTTGAAGACGCGGCTGAAATATTTTTCGTCGTGGTACCCGATCATCTGCGCGATTTGCGTCATGCGCAAATGCGGATTCAGGAGCAGGATCTTCGCCTTCTCGACTCGGATGCGATTGACGTAATCGATAAGCGTTTCTTGGAACTCGCTTTTGAATTTACGCGATATATATTCTCGATTCAGATGAAACCGTGCCGAAATATCTTGCAGCGTAATGTCCTGCGTATAATGCGCCTCGATATAACGGGCAATTTCGCGCATCGGGTTGCTGCTCAGCGTTTGCATGGAAACAAACATTTTCGAGAGCTCGATCAAGCTGTCGGCGAACACCTGCTGGAGGAGGGGTAAAGAAAGCCGGCCGGACGCATCCAGAGGAACGATGAACGGACGATTCTCCGTAGGCTGCGGCTGCGCGCCGTCGTATCCAAGGAAAAATTCCTCGACCCAGCCGGCCCGCGCCGCATTAAATTCATCCCACCACATCTTCAGCTGTTCCATCGAGATATGATTCATCTCGCCAATCGCTTGAAACCACTCCCCGAGCACATGCCGGATTTGATCCGGATTACCGCTGCGTACGGCTAGCCGTATTTTTTCCTCGTGTTTGCCGAAACGAATCGTGCCGATCCGCCAAGGCGACGACGGATTGTATTCGTGAATACGCTGGCCAGATTCGAGCAAATTACGTTTGCCCAGCGCGTCGGACGCTTGGGTGTACGACTTATGAAGCTCGCTCAGGACCGAGCCGGACGTACTTAAGCCAAATTCCACGGTGCTTTGCAGCGTCCTTTCGATTCCGTTCGCGATCTTCCGAAGCCAATCCGGCGCGGTATCGGGCTCGTCCCATAGGAGAATGACGATTTCGAACGGCCGGTTCCAATTGCGGAAAGCAATGCCCCGACCTGCGGGCTGCAGAAAGTCGCTGCAAATATTGAGCAGGGAAAAGAAAAGCAGATCCAGGCTGGCGGCGTATTTGTCGCGGATCGGCTGCTGCAGCGTATTCAGGTCGAGAACGGCAACCCGGCAAGACCGAATGCCGATGAGCTGCGGAAATTCGCGCATATACGATTCTCCGGGAGCCGGCGCATTGCCCGCAGCCGCGTCCGACAACAGCCGGGACAACAGCTTGTCGCGGTACATGGGCCTCATCTCGTTAACCTCAATATTCTTCTCCTGATACTGGAGCCGTTCCCGGTTCGTTTCCTTCCAGCTTAAGACCGCCTTGTTCACGGCATCATGCAGCTGCTTGCGATCGATTGGCTTGAGCAAGTAGTCGATTCCCCCGAATTTGACCGTATGCCGAACGAACTCGAAATCGTTGAAGCCGCTGATGACGATTTTTTTGCAATCGACGGCATTCTGCTCCATCCATTCCATAAGCTCGATTCCCGATTTCATCGGCATCATCATGTCCGTTATGACAAGCTGGGGCTGATGCTCCTGAATGAGCGCGACGGCCTCGGAGCCGTCTTCGGCTTCCAGTACGGTCTGAAACCCGAACGCCTCCCAATCGACGAGCTTAAGAACGGTTTTTCGGACATGCTTTTCATCATCGACGATTAATGCTTTCATGGCGTCATCTCCTCCTGCTGCGGAATAGGCAAAGTCATCGTTATTCGGAGACCGCGAGGTTCGTTCTGCTCGAGCTGCAGGGCGGCTTGTTCTCCGTAGTGCAAGTGAAGCCGGTACATGACGTTCATCAAGCCGATCCGGTCGCCGCTATCGGCGGATTCGTGCCGGATCCCGGACAGATCGGTTTGGATGGCGCCGAGCCGCTCTTCGGAGATGCCGCTGCCGTTATCTTCGACCGTAATGCGCAGCATGCCGTTCGTTATTGTCGTAGCGATTCTCAGCATGCCGGTATTTTGCGAAATGTGAAAGCCATGCTTGAAGTAGTTTTCGACGAGCGGTTGAATGATCATCTTCGGGATCGGAACCGATCCCGCCCCTTCGTCAAGCGCATACTCGATTTTCAATTTTTCGTCGAAGCGCTGCTGCTGCAGCAGCAAATAATGATGGACGTAATCGAGCTCCTGCGACAAGGGGACGATCATTTCTTTCGTATTCATGCTGTAGTGCATCATCTGCCCAAGGGAGGAGACAAGGTTGTATACTTCCGGAGCGTCGTTATCCAGAGCGGAAGCACCAATGGACTGCAGCGCGTTGTTGATGAAATGCGGATTGATTTGCGCCTGCAGCATTTTGAGCTGCGTCGTCTTGTTGGCCAAGTTCAGCTTGTACTCCCGGAAAATCAACTCATTGATCGTATTCATCATCGTACGGAAACGCGTGGCCAAGATGCCGAATTCATCGTTCCGGACAATGTCGATCGGCTCCTCAAGCTGGCCGGTTTGGATTTTGTTGATGCTGCGGATCAATTGTTTGATCGGGTTCGTGAACCGGATCGAGACAATGAGAACGGCCACGGTCGCCACGGATAAGAACAGCACGGCAATGACGGTATTGATCATCGTCAGTTTATTCGCCTGCGCGGACAGGTATTGGTCGGGAATACGTTTGACGATTGTCCAGTCCAAGTAAGGCGTTTGAATTTGATCGTAAAGAAGGATGCCGTCGTAGCCGGATTTGTCCTTCTCCATGCTGCCCGAGGCCGCTTCTCTTTCGAAGATGCGATCGATCCATGCGTGTTCCGGCCGCTCGCCGATAGCTTCGCCGTCCGAAGCGAAAATAATGGTGCCATCGCCGTCGATAATGTAGAGGTCTTCCTGCTGTGGATTATAAAGCTGCGCAGTCAGTTCGCGAAGAGCCTCCACTTGCACGTCGATCGCCAGCAATCCGATCCGCTCGGAGGTCGGAACGCGGAACAGTGGGCGGTAAATCGAAAAAACAAGCTCCTCCTTGTTCGGCTTGATTTGCTGCACGCCGTAATTGTTGCTCGGGTGAGTCGGTATCGTAATGGCGCCGTAAGGGGAAATATCCGTTATATTCGGCAGCGCTTCGGCATGCCCGTATGCGAAATTGTTGGCATTCATCAAGAAGCCGTTTTGCCCGTTATCGAGAAACAGATAAACCTGATAAATATTGTTCGCCGCTTTGGATACAAGCTGGAGCGCCGTATAGACGTAAGATCGGTCTTTATTGTCGGCGACGCCTTTCGCTAAGATGTTTTCCATCGTCGTATTGGAATACAGAGTCAACGAAGCGTTGCTCACCACGTCCAGGTAATTGGAGATGTTCGTTTTGCCCTCGGAGATGAGCCGGGTGTTCTCTTCGATCGACCGTTCCTTCACCGATTCCTTCGTATACACGTGCGTGACGATGATCGATGCGGCAATGGGTACCACTATGGAAATCAGCATTAGCGCAATCAGTTTGTAGCGCACGCTTGTTGTCAGCAATCGCATTCCGATCCCGCCTCTCTCTTGTTAGCGTTTTCATATTCTAACATCGCCGAGTCAAAATCGTCCACCTATCTTCTCAAATTAGGGAGTGGGAATCGTTTCATGCCCTCTATACAATAAAGGTACTTCACACATCCTAGATAGGAGGAAGCTTGTTATGAAAAGATGGTTGACCTCTGAGCCGATCCAACAGTCGGTGTTTGTAGGTCCTGCCCTGTTGGTGTATGCCATCGTCATGGTGCTCCCGTTCTTGCTCGGTATTTATTATTCATTCTCCGATTGGAACGGCGTATCCAGCCAGATTGATTGGGTCGGACTGAAGAATTACAAGACGATACTGACGGACGACCCCGACTTTGGACGTTCCTTCTGGTTTACGGCCCGGTTCACCGTTGCCGTCGTGCTTCTTAGTAATGTGATCGGCTTTATTATCGCCTATTTATTGTCGAAGCCGCTGAAATCGCGGAACATGCTGCGGACGATCTTTTTTATGCCGAACGTGCTTGGCGGTTTGTTATTGGGTTTCATATGGCAGTTTATCTTCACGCGAAGCTTCTCCGCGATCGGACAAGCAAGCGATATCGGATTTTTTAACCTATTCTGGCTCGGAACGGAGACGACGGCTTTCTGGGGGCTCGTTATCGTCAGCGTATGGCAGGGGGCCGGCTATTTGATGGTCATCTACATCGCCGGGCTGACGAACGTGCCGAGCGATATGATGGAAGCGGCCGCGATCGACGGTGCGTCGGGGCTGCAAATTTTGCGCCATATCGTGCTGCCGCTGATTATGCCCGCAGTGACGATCTGCTTGTTCCTCAGCATTTCTTGGGCGTTCAAGTCGTTCGACCTAAACTTCTCGCTAACACAGGGCGGACCGTACAAGTCGACCGAATCGGTCGCCATGAACATTTACTACGAGGCATTCAAGAGCAACCGATATGGACTCGGTACGGCGAAAGCGGTCATATTCTTCGTGGTCGTTACGGTTATTACGATGGTCCAAGTCTCGATCACGAAGAAGAAGGAGGTGGAGATGTAATGGGAGAGCGATCGTACGGCATCAAGTGGTTTTCGGTCGAAATCGTCGTTCTGCTGCTGGCGCTACTATTCCTTGCACCCTTTTACTTCGTCCTCGCGAACTCGTTCAAAGGTTTCGCCGAGCTGCTCGCGGATACGTCGGGCTTGCCGCAGAGCTTCACCTGGGACAACTACAAGCGAGCCTGGGAGGTGTTGAATTTCCCGCGTGCCTTCCGAAACTCGCTTCTGATTACATTGTTTAGCGACCTGTGCATGATCGTCGTGGCTTCGATGGCGGCCTACCGGCTGCTGCGCCGTCCGACGAGGATCAACCGGTTATTGTTCTCCTTGTTCGTCGCGGCGATGGTCGTTCCGTTCCAGGCGGTCATGATCCCGCTCGTGAAGGTCGGCAACTGGCTTCATTTCCTGAACAGCATCCCCGGTATTATTTTGTGTTACACCGGTCTTGGCGTTTCCTTCTCGATCTTCCTGTATCATGGATTCATGAAATCGATTCCGCTCGAGGTCGAAGAAGCGGCGCTCATGGACGGCTGCAACCCGTACGGCATCTTCTGGCGGATCGTCTTCCCGCTGCTGAAGCCGATGACGATTACCGTGATGGTGCTGCAAAGCTTGTGGATGTGGAACGACTTCCTGCTTCCACTGCTCATTCTGCAGAAGCCGGAGCTTCAGACGATCCAACTCGCGACGAACTCGCTGTTCGGGCAATACTTGAAGCAGTGGGACTTGGCCCTTGCGGCGTTGGTCATGGGCATGATACCGATTCTGGCTTTCTTCCTGGTTCTGCAAAAACACGTCATTCAAGGCATTACCGCCGGCGCGGTAAAAGGGTGATTGGATGCGCCGGCAGTTGACCGGCAGTCCACCGGCAGAGCAAATTTGTCCACCTAAACAGTCAATGCGATGAGTGTCGGAGCGTTGGACCGCTGAACTACAATTGGGCTTGTAACCAAACAAACGATAAAGGGGAGGCAAGGCAGGATGAAAAAATGGCTAACGGCAATTAGCGCGGTGGCGCTGGCAAGCTCCTTATTGGCGGGCTGCGGCGGCGGCAATGAAGAGTCTGGGAATGACGCGGCAAGCGGGGAGAAGCCGGCGGGCGAAGTAGTGACGATCAAGATTATGAACTTCAAGGTCGAGATCGCCGAGCAATTCAACAAGCTGAAGGAAGAATACGAAAAAGAGCATCCCGGCGTCAAGCTTCAAATCGATACCCTCTTGGGCGGAGACGACTACAATACGCAATTGAAAGCGCGTTTCGCTTCGGGCGAAATGCCGGATATATTCAACAACGAAGGTTACAACCAGATGGACGCATGGGTCGAATATTTGGAGGACTTGTCCGATCAGCCTTGGGTGGAGCACGAGATCGCTATCGCGAAAGAACCGACGACAAGAGACGGCAAAGTTTACGGCATGCCGGTCGGACTTGAAGGGCTAGGCTTCCTGTACAACAAGGACTTGTTCGCCAAGGCGGGCATTACCGAGCTGCCGAAGACGCTGTCGGAGCTCGAAGCGGTTTCACAGAAGCTCCAGGCGGCAGACGTGGAGCCGTTCGTCAACACGTTCGACACGTGGTTCGGACTGGGCTTCCACAATTTGAACAACGCGTTCGCGAAGCAGTCGGATCCGAACGCCTTCATCAAGGGCTTGGACGAAGGTACGGCAACGATCGCCGATAACGCCGTCTTCCAAGATTGGACGAATCTGTTCGACGTCTTGATCAAATACGGCAACAAGAACGCGTTGACGACGGATTACAATACGCAATCCACGCTGTTCGCCACCGGCAAAGCGGCGATGAGCCAAGGCGGCAACTGGCTGCAGCCCGTGCTGGACAAGCTGAATCCGGGAATGAACGTGGGCATCCTGCCGATGCCGATCAACGAAGACGGCGCGGCAAACGACAAATTGTTTGTGGGACCTGCCAACAACTGGGTGATCTACAAAGACTCTCCGGTGAAGAAGGAAGCGAAGGAGTTTCTGAACTGGCTTGTCTCCTCGGAAACCGGCCAGAAGTATTTGACCAAGGAATTCAAATTCATTCCGGCGTTCTCGAATATTAAGACGGATCCCGCGGATCTCGGCGCCGTCGGCGCGGAAGTGCTGAAATATATTGAAGAAGACAAGGTTCTGGGCTGGCATTGGGCCAAGTACCCGGACGGGGCGGCGCCGGAATTCGGTTCGTCGATGCAGAAGTACATTTCCGGCAAAATCGACAAGGACGCGATGCTGGGCGAGTTCCAGGCTGCATGGGACAAAATGAAATCCAGATAACATCGGCATAAGGAAGCTTCAAAATCATTTTTAATTATTTTAGGAGGTCATATCGATGAGCTTACAAATTGGATTGCAACTTTATTCCGTACGGGACGAGCTGGAGAAGGATTACTGGGGAACGCTGGAGAAGCTTGCCGCTATCGGCTATCGCAATTTGGAGATCGCGAATCACAACGCGGATGCGGGCCTCGAGCCGAACCCGACCGAGCTTCGGAAACGGCTGGATGCGCTGGGGATGAAGGTTGTATCGAGCCATATCCATCCGCTTGACCGTTACGAGGAAATTATCGCTTACAACAAGGAGCTTGGCAGCACGGCTATCGCGCTCGGCATCGCCTTCTTCAAGAACAAGCAAGAAGTGCTGGAATGCTGCGAATTGCTGAACCGCCATGGCGAAGCTTACAAAAAAGGCGGACTGGACTTCTACTATCATAACCATTTCCAAGAATTCCAAAAGTTCGACGGCGAATATGTGATGGACATTATTCTGAACAATACAGACAAGGATCTCGTCAAAGTCGAATTCGATACGTATTGGGCCGTACGGGGCGGCGTCGATCCGATCGCTTACCTGAAGAAGCTTGGCGACCGCTGCGATCTTATTCATCAGAAGGACTTGCCGGCAACGGCCAAACCGGCGAACTTGCTGGAAGTGACAGGCGAAGACGCCGACATTACGTTCGATCGGTTCCTGGAGCTGCAGCAAGCCGACCAGTTCTCGGAAGTGGGCGAGGGCTCGCTCGATATCGCGGGAATCATCGGCGCGGCTCGCGAGATCGGAGCTGCCAAGTATATCTTTGTCGAACAGGATCTAACGACTCGCAACCAACTGGAAAGCGTGGAAATCAGTTACCGTAACATATCAAGACTGTTCGAAGCTTAAGCGGATAGATAGGAGGAGAGAGTTGCATGAGGAAAGTGAAAGTAGGCATCATCGGCTGCGGCAACATCAGCCCGATTTATTTCGAAGCGGGGAGCAAATTCGACATTATCGAAATCGCAGCTTGCGCCGATTTGGACCTTGCGAGAGCGAAGGAGCGGGCGGAACAGTACGGCGTGCCGAAAGCGTGTACGGTCGACGAGCTGCTCGCCGATCCGGAGATCGAGATCGTCGTGAATCTGACGATTCCTCACGCCCATGCGGAAATTCATCTCCGGGCACTCGAAGCAGGCAAGCACACGTACGGGGAGAAGCCGCTTGCGGTTACGATGGAAGACGGGCAGCGCATTCTGGCACTCGCAAAGGAGAAGAACCTGCTTGTTGGTTCCGCCCCGGACACGTTCCTCGGCGGAGGCATCCAAACCTGCCGCAAGCTGATCGACGACGGCTGGATCGGCAAGCCAATCGCCGCAACCGCGTTCATGTTATATTCGGGACCGGAGAGCTGGCATCCGAATCCGGGTTTTCTGTACGAAGTCGGCGCAGGACCGATGTTCGACATGGGGCCTTATTATTTGACAGCCCTGGTCAACCTGATCGGACCGGTCCGCCGCGTATCGGGTTCGGCTCAGATGACATATCCGGAGCGTACGATCACGAACGACATTGACTACGGCAAAAAAATTCCGGTCGAAGTTCCGACCTATATCGCGGGCACGCTCGACTTCGAGAACGGGGCGGTTGGCACCATCATTACGAGCTTCGACGTCTGGGGATCGAAGCTGCCGCACATGGAAATTTACGGTTCGAAAGGTACTTTAATCGTTCCCGATCCGAATACGTTCGACGGACCGGTCTACGTGAAACGGCATAACCAAACCGAGTTCATGGAAGTGCCGCTGACGCACGGCTTCACGGAGAACAGCCGCGGACTGGGCCTTATGGATATGGCTTACGCGATCATCAATGGAAGAGAGCATCGCGCGAACGGCGAGATGGCCTATCATGTACTCGAGCTGATGCACGGCATCCACATCTCCTCGGAGCGGGGCATGCACTACACTGTCGAAAGCGGCTGCATGCAACCTGCTGCGCTGCCGACCGATCTGCCGAGGAACGGGCTAGACGGCTAACTCTGATTTTAAGATGGATAAGCTTTGAACCGGAAGGCAGGGTTCCGTACGCTCGCGGCGGAAATCCTGTCTTTTGTTTTGGATAGGAGGGGGATATTGGTGGCTCAGAGGTATGCGGTATTGCTGGTTGTCATCGCATCCGTATGCTACGGACTGCTTGCGACCTTAACGAAGCTGGGGCTTGCGGGCGGACTGCATGTGGGTCAAATCAATGGCGTTCAGTTCATCTTCGGCACGATTCTGCTTTGGGGAACGGCCATATGGAAGCATCGGCATTGGCAGAAGCCATCGTCTCGGGCGATCTTGAAGCTGCTTGCGGTCGGCACGCTTATGGGGATGACAAGCGCGTTCTACAATGCGGCCATTCAGTTCGTGCCGGCTTCCATCGCCGTTGTTCTGCTGTTTCAATTCGTCTGGATCGGCGTGTTGTATGAGTGGATCTTTCGGCGCGTTGCGCCGAATGGTCAAACGCTCGTTTCCATTGCGATCTCAATCGTAGGGGCTTTGTTCGCCGCCGATGTGTTCCACGGAAAGCTCCTCCAGATTTCGCCTGCAGGGGTATTGCTGGGCCTTGGAGCAGCATTCTCATACGCGGGGACGCTCTACACAAGCGGGAAAGTCGCGATGGAAGTGAGCTCCTGGCTGCGCGGACCGATCATCGCGACGGGGGGATTGGCATTCATTTTGTTGCTTTATCCGCCTGTTGACCTTTTTAAGGGGGCGGCATGGGGCGGGTTTTGGCCGTTGGCCGGATTGCTTGCTCTTCTGGGCATGCTGGTGCCGACGCTGTGCCTGATGTTCGGCACGCCGCCGATCAGCACCGGACTGACTACCGTGCTGGGATCGGCGCAGCTGCCGGTATCGGTCTTCATGGCATGGACGATATTCGCTGAGCGGGTGTCCGGGCCGCAATGGCTCGGTGTTGGTCTGATCATCGCGGGAATCGTCGTCGCGCAGTGGAATCGAGAGGCTGGGGGGAAGCCGGCGGGCGGAAGCTCCTTACGAATGTAAAGGCGATACTTGGAATAAGGCAATTAAGTTAGGAAAAAGACCGGTCCGAAGGGCATTTGACTGCCCTTCGGACCGGCTTCCTTTTCCCGATATGATTTATCGCTCGATGGTTTGCTCCTTGGCTGTTCTGCTAAGACGCTTTAGCTCCAGCCGCTTGCAATGCCTGAACAAGCTCGTCAAGTTCTCTCCACTTTGCAAGGTATAACAGGCGATCAAGCAAATCTTGCGATAACACGCTGAGATCGGCACCGTGTTCTACAAGCGCCGCCACGTTCTTCATGGCCACCATATCCGGATTCCAGCTCGCCACTTCGCTTGCGGTGACGAGAATAGGAACGTAGTGTTCGCCATGTTTTTCGCGGATCGTATCATCTAACGATAAGTCATAGAATTGAATATTCGTTCCGGATACGAATACCCGTTGGAATACGATAGCATTGGGGTCAAATCCGCTTTCTAATAGAAATAATACGACTTCATGATTAAAAAAGGAGTACTTCACGGCATTGGCCAGAATATCCGGCGTCTTCTCGGCTCCGTAATCGAGCAGCAATTGAACGATTTCGAGATCTACCGGCTTATCGACTTTAACGCTGTTGCCAGCCGCATCGAATGCGGACACTTTCCAATTCTCCGTACTGAACAGCAACGGCATATCCTTTAGAAGCGTGGCATTCGGCGAAACCCCTAACTTCAACAGAGCCTCGACCGCGTATTTATGGCGATGGGAGATCGCGTTCATCAAAGTAAAGTCGGAAGCGGAGCCAGCAGCGATAATAACGTCGATAATCGCATTAGAACGATTGTATTGAAGAGCCAAGAGTAACGCGTAATCGCTATTTTGAGGATTCAACAAAGGTTTTAATTGCTCTGGCGTCACATCGGACCGGGCAATCACTTTCTTAAGATCGCCTTCAACGGCTTTCGCCGTTTTCACGATAACCGTTCTGGAAACGGAATCCCATTCGACCATGCCCCCGAGCGATTCGCTCACGAAACGCGCCGATACATAGGTGACGCCCTTCTCTACAAAAGGCGTTTGGGCCATGACCGTGTCTTCCCCGTCAATCTTGGCATTCTTGGAGCCGATTTGCAAAATAACGGTCGTCTGATCTTTGGTTGCCGTAATCGTCTTGGTTGCCGGATCATATTGAATGGTTGCCCCGAGCGCTTCGAAAAGATTGCGGAATGGCACCATGACCGAACCGTTCTTCATGACTGGCGCGGACGAGAAGGATTGTTTCTTTCCGTCGATGGTAACAGCGATGCCGGGCACTGACGGAGCCGCTGCGGAAACGGATGCTCCGCTTACTAGCAGCAGCAAAGAGATTACCAAACATAGTGTTCTTTTCAAATTCAAATCTCCTGACTCTAGTTGGAATAGGTTGTGATGTCGAATAATCACCTATTATGCATTATACTGTCGCAGGAATATTTAAGTAAATAGTGGATATTTTTAGGGAGATCAAGATCGCTAGAGTTGTTGTTTCGCCTTTTTAGGCCACAGGCTGAAGCTGAAGCTATACAGGAAATCGAGACCGACAACCAGCGACCATAGCCGGAGCGTGCCGAGCAGGTTCTCCGTCCGTCCGGCGTCGTCGACATACCAGATCATGCCTAGCAGCACAAGGCAGCCGATCGTCCAAGCGAGCAAGTGATGGAACCACATGCGCCGTTCGTAAGCGGCATGTTCGGCTCCGTGTTTGGGCTTCGGAGTCGGAGCAGGCCCGCCCGCGAACCGGTGAGCGAACCGTGCGTCAGCCCATGCAATCATTTTGTGGCCGTAGGCGATGGACACGCCGATATAGATGGCCGAGAGGCCGTGGATCGGCGTGGCGGTCGCTCCGCCTCGCAGGTCGAGGACCGTGGCAATGATCAGGATCAAATCGACAATCGGCGTCAGGATGAGCAGCGTTGCTCCCAGCGTCTTTTGGCGAAGCAAGTAGCGACATGCAAGTCCGGCGAGCACGAGTACCCAAAACCCGATCTCGCACCCAATAATAAAAGCGGTAATCATCAGCGTCGTTCCTTTCGTGATTCCATTTTTAATAATACAACTGTACTATAAAAATCGTTGATTTCATTTTCGCACAACTGTATTAAAAAAGCAATCCATGATACACTAAGGACATGCCAAAAATCGTGAATCATGATCAACGCAGGGAACAACTCGCGGAAGCGGCTTGGCGCGTGATACGCCGGGAAGGATTGGAAGGAGTATCCGTGCGTAGCGTCGCGGAAGAAGCGGGGATGTCCCTCGGTTCGCTGCGACATTATTTCGTCACGCAATCCGAGCTGCTTGCTTTCTCCATGCGGCTTGTTTCCGAGCGTGTAGAGAAGAGAATACGGAACCGCGTAAGGAGCGAGGATCTGCGACAGGATATCGAGGCCATCATACGGGAGTTGGTGCCGCTCGACGAGGAACGTCTGGCCGAATGCGAAGTGTGGCTCGCGTTCATCGGAAGCACGCTTGCATATCCGAGCTTGCGCGCTTTAAGCGAAGAGGTGCACGACGCGTTATACCATTTGTTTCGCGAAATCGTAGACGCCCTCATCCATTTGAAGCTGGCGAAGCCGGGCCTCGACGCGGGCCTCGAAGCGATGCGGCTGCACGCCTTGGTGGACGGACTCGTCGTTCACGGCGTGATGCGCGCGCGGAAGGTGACGCCCGATGAGATTACGCGGACCGTGGCGTATCATTTGGATAGCATAATGAAATAAGAACCCACCTTCGGCGGTCAACCTTAGGGCGGGTTCTTGCTTTTCTGCTCACGTTATTTGACTTTCATGAACGACGCCGAACATGCCGGTCATTCCTTCATGCTTATTGAAACCGAATCGATTATAAAATGACTCTTTCCCGCTGGATGAAAACAATCCAATAAATGATTTTTCCGGTGCGTTGCTCTTTAAGAAATTAGTGATTTCAATCATGATTAAATTTCCAATCCCCTTATTTTGATGCGAAGGAACAACGGCTACGTCTTGAATATAGAAGTAGATTTTTCCGTCCCCAATTACTCTGCCCATACCAACGATTTCATCATCCAATAGGATAACCACACCAAATAACGATTGCTTTAATGATTCTTCCGCAACGTCAAAGTTCATGAAGTCTCTCCAGCCAACAGCGCAACAAACGGTTTCATATTCGGCTAGAGTCGGCATTCTTAAAACGGCTTTGTATTCGTTGTTCATATCGTTCACCTGCTTTAATTTAGTTCAATTATTTTATATTCGGTTATGTTTTGATCCAAAAACGAGGCTTCTATTTTCGAGGGAAGCTCGTCTATGCCAATCTTCACGATCAGCTCCTCTTTTACTTCTTCGTCGCTAACCGCCATGTCGAGGCTGTCGATTCATTGTGAACAATTTGATTTTCTGCTTGATGGGAATTCAGGTTGGTAAGTGGGGGCTTTCCACCCGCTTCTAACGGTTGCCAGTGCGCTTATTTCGTCTTAAACGCCATTCCCAAAATTGTAAGGGTTGCCAGCGAGCTTATTTCATCGAAATCAGCCCCATTATGCCGTTTTAGTGCCAAATAAGCTCCACCACAACCGTTATAATTTCAAACCAGCCCAAAAGACGCATTTAGCCTCACTGACAACCGTTACAGAATCTAACACACGACTCGTGGCCACTACCACGACGATTGGAGTCGACACGTGTTGTCCACATTAAATCGACAGCCTCATGTCGCTTGTTATTTCCACTAACAGTTTTCCTTTATCTTTTCTAATCTCGGCTACAGGATACGTATACATGCCTGATTTGCTTAGATTCGAATAGAGAATTACATGGTTATCATCCTGAATAAAATAGATATTCGGTTCAATAAGCTGTTTAATGGTTTGTTGCACCTGGGGGGTTAATTCCTCGAAAGTCGTTTGTTCGTAATTGATCTTGCTTGATTGATTATGAACGATGAGATACGAAATAAAAACAATAGATAGTAGGATGAGGACGACAAGCGAGACGACGCTTCTTTTCATTGGTTTCCCCACTTATTCCACATTATTTTTGTTGTAGATTCTTTCCATCCAATTCCAAGTCCAAAATCCAAATGGTATTCCAACAATCGAAAAAATGATTAATGAAGTAAAAAGCGAATTCATAAGTTCTTTGTTGAAAATAATTGCATCATTATCCAAGTATGATGTCAGTAATGTAAATAAAATTGCAGTAGGAATCCCCCATCCCAAAATTCCATTTACAATAATATAATTTCTTTTTCCTTTAGCTCTTATTTTGGCCCATTTGTTTTTTTGATTTTCTTTCACTTTTAAAATCCTCGCTTTCGTCTGCGTGAATACCACGGGATCTTGGTTATAACCCGAATTATAATGAGCGCCGTAAGGGAAAACAAGATCGGAAGGCGGTCAAATGACGGTCATCTCAAAATAAATTGCCCCGACGATCAAACCGATTTGACGGCTCGTTCGTTACCTCCAATGGAAACGCAAAATACGAAGGAGGTAATGATTTATGAAAGCCAAAAAAATAATGCTCGCTTTCTCTGCCATCGTCCTATGTTTGAGCTTCATTCTCGCATTGGGCGCATCAGCCGAGGAACAGACTGCAAGAACCGTGAAGACCGATGCCGAAACCGCCGCAGAGCTTGGCCTGCTGCTGGGCGACGGGAATGGCGTGAACGAAACGTACTTAGCCAAAAAATCAAACAGAATGCAAGCCGCCATCATATCTCTTCGACTACAAGGCCTGCTGGATGAAGCCATGGCCTACACCGGCACCGGCAATTTCTCTGACGCAAACAAGGTCAGCAAAACCAATCAGGCTATTCTCGCCTACCTGAAAAACCATCCGGAGCTCGGCTGGTCCGGCATCGGCAACGGCAAATTCGATCCGCTTGCAGGCATAAGCTCCAAACAATTGTACAAGGTACTGCTCGAGATCGCGGGTTACAAATCGGAGAAAAACTTCCTCTATGCGGAGACGGAGACGTTCGCCGGGGAGAAGGGTTTGCAGCAAATTGCGGGCACGGCATCCCTGACGAATGCCCATATCGCAACAGCGCTCGTCGAAGCGCTGAACGTTGCTACGTCCGGCGGAACATCGCTGTTCGCAGAATTGCAGGAGAGAGGCGTAATCGCGGAAACCGCCGCGCTGCCCGACGATCAAATTCGGCTTGCAAAGAGCGACAAGGTGGGGACGTACTTCACCGACCAGAATGGGCGTGCGCTTTATTTCTTCACGAAGGATGCCGAGGACCCGAATTCCTGCCAAGGTCAATGTCTCGTGAACTGGCCCGTATTTTACGCAGAGAATCTCCAAATTCCGGGTCAATTGAATCCGGACGACTTCTCGGTGCTCACGCGCTCCGACGGAACCAAGCAAACGGCCTACAAAGGCTGGCCTTTGTACTACTTTGTAAAAGATGCGGCAGCAGGCGATACGCTAGGCGAAGCTGTCGGCGGGGTATGGTTCGTGGCCAAATCCGACTATGCCGTTATGCTCGGCACCTCCGTGGAGCTAGGTAATTACTTGACGGACGATCAAGGACGCACGCTGTACTACTTTGATAAAGATACGCCGCAAACGAGCGTGTGCGAAGGGACATGCCTTGCAAACTGGCCGGCCTACGAGGCAGCTGGAGCAAGCGCCATATCGACATTGCCGGCTTCCGATATCGGCTCCATCACTCGCCCCGACGGGTCCAAACAAACGACGTACAAAGGGTATCCGCTGTATTATTTCGTCAAGGACACGAAGCGCGGCGATATACTGGGCCAAAATGTAAACGACGTGTGGTTCGTCGTCGACCCGGCCAAATTTACCGGAACGACCGCGCCGCAGGTCAAAACATACCGCATCGATATTAAAGAATTTTCGTTCGGAACGGAGCCGCTGACGGTTGAAGCCGGATCCCAAATCATCTTCACGAATTTCGACGATATGAAGCATAACGCTGTCGCGCTGGACGGCGCCTTCGAAACCCCGCTGCTCGCCAAAGGAGAATCTTTTACGATTAAACTGGATAAAGCCGGAACGTACAATTATTACTGCGAGCCGCATGCGAAATTTATGACCGGTCAAATCATCGTGAAATAATTGGAGGTCCTATATGCGAAGACAGACTCGGGTATTCACGCTTCTCCTCCTTGGCTTGTCCTGTCTCGTCATCTTGTCAGCTTGCGGATCGAATGCGCCTGAAGAGCAGCAAGCGAATACGGCTTCGGCATCTCCCGTTATTTCTTCGGAGCCGACGCCGGCAGAAACGCAGGAAGCGACAATCGCGCCTACTGATTCTCCCACACCGGATAAAACGGCTTCGCCGACAGCCAAGCCTTCCGGCAATGCGCATGAGGGCGGACATTCATCCGGCAATGATGCCGGCGCAAAAAATACAGAGGCGCCGCCTAAGCAAACGGCAACCCCGAAGCCGAAGCCTTCGGCAACACAGCCGGCGAAGGAAACGCCATCCGCTAAGCCGGAAGGACAGGTGCATATCGTGGAAATTGTCGATTTTGCCTACTCGCCAGCAGAGCTGACCGTCAAACCCGGGGACAGCGTCAAGTTTATGAATAAGGATCAAATCGGCCACACCGCTACCGCTGATGACAAAACCTTCGATACCGGATCTCTCGACCTGGATGAGTCCAAGGTAATTTCCTTCACCGAAGAGGGCGAATTTTCGTATTATTGCCTGCCGCATCCGGGGATGAAGGGGACGATCATCGTCGAAGCCGAATAATCGAGCTGAGGGAAACCGTTTACGGTTTCCCTTTATTTTAGTAAGATGAGATTTATTTAAGCCTGTTCTGGAGGCCGACTGGTATGCGGGATCTATCCGATTATGAGCTTATGCTGCTCATCAAGAAAAAACAACATAAAGCGCTCGCTATTTTATATGACCGATATGCGACACTTATCTATTCCTTTGCCATGAAAGCGCTGAAGGATGAGCAGGCGGCCAGAGATACCGTCCAATCGGTGTTCATGCGGCTATGGACGACCGAATCGGACTACAATCCCGACAAGGGCCGGTTCTCCAGCTGGCTGCTGACGATAACCCGCAACTTGACGATTGACTGGCAGCGGAAGGAAAGGCGGGAAAATGCGGGGCTTGTCCCTCTCGAGCCGGAGCAGTTGGAGCGAATACCGGATGAATTCGCGGTATCCCCGGAAGAAAGCGCCATGAAAGGTACGCAGAGGGAGAACATTCGCAGCGCTTACCGGCATTTGTCCAAGCAGCAAATTATGCTTCTTGAACATTTTTATTGGCAGGGCTTCAGCTTAAGCGAACTGGCAACGATCTATAATCAGCCGCTCGGAACGGTCAAGAACCGTCTGCATCAGACATTAAAAATATTACGAAGACATCTTCTGGCGGAAGGGGAGGGAACATGATGCGTGACAATGGGCAAACACAAGTCTGCGACATGTGCCTGGATTATATATCCGGCGTATGCTCTGACGAAGATAAACGAGCATTCGAGCGCCATCTTCCTGACTGCGCCGACTGCCGAGCTGACATCGAAGAGCTTCGTCTTGTATGGGAGGCGTTCCCGGATCATATGGAACGAATCGAACCGCCGAAGGATTTGAAGAAACAAGTGATGGATGCCGCACTAGCCGCGGACGGGAATCGGAAGCCAGCAAGCAGACGGTCCTCTGCGAAGCGTCGGATGACCCGAGCATTCGTCGCTGCTGCCGCGCTTATTTTTATCGTAGGCTCTGTCTGGAATTATGGCTTGTACCGGGAACGGATGGCGGCTCCGCTTCCTATAGAGCAAGCCTTAAACATTCCCGCAGCGCAAATCGAACAATTGGTTTCGCTGAAAGCAGAGGATTCGGAGCCCGCCCGTGCCTATGGCGTCGCCTGCATCGTCAACAACGGACAAAGTAAGCAGTTCATCGTCTATGTATTCGGAGCGCAGGCTACGGTCGACTCGCAAGCTTATCAGGTGTGGCTGCTGCAGGATGGTCAGAAAAGGAGCGCAGGCACCTTCCGCGTTGACGAGAAGGGCATCGGCGTATTGGCAATGCCGATCGCGTCAAGCAGCCTGACCTTTGATTCGATCGGCATCACCCTCGAACCGGATGACCGCGGCGACCAGCCTCGCGGCGACAAAAAGTTCGGCTCCGTCTAATGGATAAGCACCCAATCGCAGAAGCAGCCCCTTCAGGTTTATGACCTTTGGGGGCTGCTTCTCTGTTTTATTCCGCTTCTTGCACTTTTCAGGGGCCTCAACGGCATACAGTTCTTTCAGCAGGGAAACTTATGTCAGCTTGATCGAGACGACGCGTTCGCCGCCATTGTCTTCCAGCTTCATAAAGGATTCGGGCCCGGCTTCAAGCTCGAATGAAGCGACTTCGTCATACTCGCGTCTGAAATCCAGCAGGTAACGTGTCCCGCCGAACCGGTAGGCAACCTTGAAGCCAGGCCAGTCGGAAGGCACGCATGGATTCAAGATCAGCTTGTCGCCTTGCTTGCGAATGCCGAGAATCCATTCGATGCCGCTCTGATACATCCAGCTGGATGCGCCGGTATACCAGGTCCAGCCCGCATGTCCCTGATGCGGCTCGGCCGTGTACACATCTGCGGCCATGACGTATGGCTCGCCATAGTAGGTTCGTACCTCGCGGTCGGTTCGCGTATGGTTGATGGGATTCAGCATGCGGAACAGCTCGAAAGCCTTGTCGCCGCGGCCTAGCTTGCTCCAAGCGACGATGCTCCAGATGACGCCGTGCGTATACTGCGCGCCGTTCTCGCGAATGCCCGGCGGATACCCCTGGATATAGCCGGGACTCGGCTCGGTCCGGTCGAACGGCGGCGTCAGCAGCCTCGCGACAGCCATCTCGCGATCGACCAGCTCGCGGTCGAATGACTGCATCGCTTGCAGCGCCCGATCCTCGGGCGCAGCGCCGGAGATGACGGACCAGGACTGCGCGATGGCGTCTATTCGGCATTCCTCATTATAGAGCGAGCCGAGCCAGGCGCCTGCGTCCGTGAATGCTCTACGGTACCATTGTCCATCCCAGCCATGCTTATGGATGGCGTCTGCAAGCTGGTTCCGTTCGCGCAAATATTGCTCACCTCGCGCTTCATCCCCGCGCATTAAGCACAACGGCTCAAGCCGGCGCAGCACTTCGCACAGAAACCAGCCCAGCCAGACGCTTTCGCCGCGGCCTTCGTCGCCGACAAGATTCATACCGTCGTTCCAGTCGCCGACGCCGATATGAGGCAAGCCATGCTCGCCGATCCGCGACAATGATTTGTCAACGGCTCTCATGCAATGCTCGTAGACGGTTCCGCTATGTTGCGATCGGATTGTCTCCTCGTAGCGTTCGTGCTCGCCTTCCCTTAATGTGTCGCTTGTAATGTAAGGGGCAATCTCGTCCAGAATCGAAGCGTCTCCCGTATGCTCGATGTATCGGCTGACGGTGTACGGCAGCCAGAGCAGATCGTCCGAGAACAAGGTGCGGATGCCGCGGCTTGTCTCCTCATGCCACCAGTGCTGCACGTCTCCTTCCTCGTACTGGTGGGACGCGCTGAGCAGAATTTGTTTTCTTGTCAGCTCCGGTCTGGTGTGGAGAATGGCGAGGGAATCCTGCAGCTGGTCCCGGAAGCCGAAAGCGCCGCCCGCTTGATAGAAGGCCGTGCGCGCCCACATCCTGCAAGCGAGCGATTGATACAGCAGCCAGCCGTTCAGCAGAATGTTTGTCTCCTGGGAAGGCGTGTCGACGACGATCTGGCCAAGCGTCTCCTCCCAATATCGCGAAGTCTCCTGCCAAGCTTCGTCACAACTGCTGGCGATGGCGTAGCGCCTGGCGAGCTCGGCGGCGTGATTACGGGAGGTGCCGCATCCAAGCAATACAATCACCTCTGTCTTCTCGCCTGCCTGCAGGATCAGCTTGCGCTGAACGGCTCCGCAGCTGGCGTAGTGAACTCCGGCTTGCTTATCCAGTCGGGTGCGTGACAGTGCGGCTGGCTGGAGCACGCTGCCGTTGCGACCGATGAAGCCGAGCTGATCGGATGTCCAAGACACTTCCTGATCGTCGTCATCGCCCTGTTCCGTGAAGACGCCTAGGAAAGGAGTCGCTTCCCGGAAAATTTCCTGATAGCGGTTCTGCGCAGTCAAGATTTCGGCATCCTCGTCCCATTCGCTGGAGATGAAGGAGGCGTTGCTCTGTCGCTGCACGCCGATCACCCATTCCGCGTAATACGTAACCGACAACTTCCTAGCCGCTCCGGAATCGTTTCGCAGCTTGAGGCGCATGATTTTGACGGGATCCTCCATTGGCACGAACATCGAGAGCTCATGACGGATGCCCCCGCGAACATGCTCGAAGACGGTGCTGCCAAGGCCATGCGTGACGAGATACGGCGCTGGATCCTCTCCGGCTGATGGCGTCAGCGCCCACGCTTGTCCTGTATCTTCGTCTCTTAGGAAACCGAGCTCGCCGGGCGGGTCGAGCACAGGATCGTTCGACCACGGAGTCAGCTTGCACTCCCGGCTGTTGCGCCAGAATGTATAACCCGTGCCAAGCTCCGATACGATGGCTCCGAAGCCTGGATTGGACAACACATTGATCCATGGAGCGGGAAGATGATTACCGCCTTTGATCAAGAGCTTGTATTGCTTGCCGTCCGGCGTGAATCCGCCCCATCCGTTGTAGAACAAGACGTCCCGGGGATTGAGGGAGACGCTGCCGGATGTCCCCACAAGATTCCGTGAATGGTCTTCGGGAGTCCGGAGAAGCGCATGCTCCGTATTTTCGGCTGCTGCTGTGCCGGCGCGAGCCTTCCTGCTCGGTCCACGCTCCGCTGCTCGCTTCAGTCCCCGCACCCCTTCGCCCGCCTCGCCGCTGCGCCGAAGCAGCTTCAACTGGACAGCCAAGGACGGTCCGTTCGCCCTCAATGTCAATCGAGCGACGGCAAGAATAAGCGTCAGATTGTCTGCCGACAGCTGCATGGCCGGGATGACCACAATGCTGCCATGACCAGCTCCGAATCGGTCTATGCCATGCTCCACAGCTCGGCTGAGCGCATCCTGCAGTTCCTGTTCATAACCTTCCTCTGATCCATTGAGGAGAGCAAGGTCGAAGCGAATGCCGAGTCTGCGCAAATATTCATGTCCCGCCAGCAGCTTCATGATGAAGGGCATCCGACTGCGGTTGTCGATCTCCGCGGCGACGAGCGGTCTGTCGCCAGAGATGCCGAACGCCCACAGCCCTGGCTGCCCTTTGACATTCGCTTCTATCCGCAAGCTTCGGTCGCCGCTGAGGGGAGGCGTATAGAGCACCTGAGCTGCTAGCCGCTGGAAGACGAAGGCGTCCGCCAGCTCCAGACCGAGGCTGCGGAGCTCGATGCGGCTGCGAGTCCATGCGAGCTGGAAGGCTCGCTCCACGGCCTGCGGCTTCGTCAGGCTCGCTGCCGCCTCCAACGCGACTTCTCTGGTCGAAGCCACAGAGGTAACCGCGTAGAGAACGGCTTGACGTCCCGGTTCAATCCCTACTCGCCTGCGCATGACGAATGCGGGATCGGCGACGGAGCCTGTTTTCCCCTTGAGGCGAGACCGAATGCTCTGAGGCTCCTCTAGGCGGTAGCCGCGTCCAATGAATGCCGCACGATCGGTCTCGAACTCCAGCCCGCCGACCGTCGCTCCTTCCGCGGAGAGGGAGTGGGCTGCCCATAGCGCTTGATCCTTCGCCTCGCGCGTGCGGCGGCTGGCAACGAGACAGCCGCTGCGCTCTTCATATGCTGTACGAATGAACAGCTTGCTGAACGCAGTGTGGGCATCATCCGCGATGGGATTCGCCAGGGCGAGCTCCACGAAGGTGGTCACTTCCAGCAGCTTGGGCTCGTTGCTGTTGTTCGTCAGCGTAATGCGCCGGATCTCCGCATCGCTCTCAGGCGACACGCATATTTCCATGCGAGCCGACACGTCATCGAAGCTTTGTTCGAATGTCGCTTTGTCAGGCTCGAACCGGACGCGCAGATGCTGAGTTTCAATGCGGCTTGGCTGGAAGGAGGGGGACCATAAGCTGCCTGTCGAGACATCTCGAATATAGATGAAGGAGCCCCAAGAATCCCGCACAGGATCCTCTCTCCAGCGCGATACCGACAGGCCTTCGTAGCTGCTGTAGCCGCTGCCGCTTGCCGTTATGACGGTACTGAAGCGTCCGTTGGATAATAGGCATGCCTCCGGCGTGGCCGTATGCGGCGAGGTGAACTCGCGAACCGCTTCAGTCGTCGGCTCGTTCTTCTCGCGCTCCTCCTGCAGCCGATGCAGCGCGGGATGGCGAATCAACTTGGTACGCACCGGGATCCGCTCTTGCAGCAGCAGTTCGGCGGCGCGCACCTCCTTGTTCCGGTGAAAGCGGTCAATCATGGAATGAGGCAATAGCAGGTTGGCCAAGGTGAGCATGCTCATGCCTTGATGATGCGCCATGAAGCTCTGAATGACGGCATGCTTGCCGTCTTGCTTCAGCCGGCGGGAAGTGAAGTCCAGCGCTTCATAATAGCCGTATCGGCCGCGTCCTCCCATCTTCTCCATCTGATTAAGCGCGTTCATCCCTTCGACGCGCGCGTAAGGAAGGGCCATAATCGTAGCGTACGGAGCGAGGACGAGATCCTGCTCCAGCCCGCGCTTGAAGCCTAGTCCCGGTACGCCGAATGCGCGGTATTGATAGTTCAATTGATGATCGAATGCGTAGTAACCCGACTCGGAGATGCCGAACGGTACGCGCCGCTCTCTGGCGTATTGAATCTGACGGTCGACCACGGCCTTGTAGGTACTGTCCCAGACGGTATTCCGATAGGTGCGCATAAGCAGCCAAGGCATCATATATTCGAACATCGTGCCGGACCAGGAGAGCAAGGCGGGCTTGCCGGCAACCTTGGTCATCGTCCTGCCAAGCGCGTTCCAATGCGAGACGGGCACCTGTCCCATGGCGATGGCGACGAAGCTCGCTTGCCGCGCTTCTGAAGCCAGCAGGTCATACAACACCTCGTCGCGCTCGCGCCTGGCGACGTGATAGCCGAGCGAGAACAGGTTGCTTCGCGAATCGTGAAGCGGACGGAAGTCGGGATTCCGCACCAGCGCGTCGATGCGGCCCAACAAGCGATTGCCGCGGTTCATAAGCTCTGAACCGCCTCGCGAACCAAGCTCGTCGGCGAACGCGACCTCGAAGCGGCCGCCTCCGTAGCGGTTCGGCCCGTCTTCACGGGTACTGCCGGCGCTGCCGCCCCAGTCGACTCGCATCCACTCCAGCAGGCCTTCCTTGACCGCTATAAGCGAGGCGACCAGATTGCCGGAATCGACCGTCGAGACATACACGGGCAGGAGGGGAGCAAGAGATTCGGTATCGTACCAATTGTAGAGATGGCCTTCCCACTTCTCCAATCGTTCTATTGTCTCGATCGTCCGATCCAGACGTTCCACGAGCCCCGCCGTATCGATAAAGCCGAAGTCTCTGGCTGCGACCGCGCACAGCGCGTACATCCCGATATTGGTAGGGGATGTACGGTGGGCGACGCCTCGGTCCGGTTCAAACTGGACATTGTCCGGCGGAAGCCAATTGTTCCTCTCCGTCACGTAATCCTCATAGAAGGACCAAATGTCGCCAGCTAGCTTGTGAAGCTCCTCACGCTGTTCCTGAGAGAATTCGGATTCGACTCGCTCGGGGGACCTATCAAGCCATTTCACTGCAAGCGGAGCAACACACCATAGCAAAGCCAGAACGAGTCCGATCGTCGTTACTGCTGTCGATATCCCAGGCATCAGAAGAACGCTTGCCGCCAGGAGCGCGGTTAACAGATAGCCTCCAGGCAGTCCCGACAGGGGCGGCGCTCCCTTGCTGTCCGCAAGCCTCTCGACCTCAGCCTGGTTCGTCCATTCCAGCAGCCGGCGCCTTGACAACAGCAGCCGATACAGTGTCCGCATAATGGCGTCGAGCAGCATGGCGCTTTGGAAGGGGAGCGTCAGAAGGGTGAGGCAGACATGGGCGGCTGTTCGCAATAGAGAGGAAGGACGGCGAATCCAGTGCGAGACGGCCAGCAGCGCGCGAAATACCGGAAGCAGCATCGTTAGCAGCATGATGACATACCATGCCATGGCCGAACCGGGGAGCGATCCCGCAAGCAGCAGCATAGCCAGCAACGCGGGCTGCAACAAGCTTCGGCGCATATTGTCGGCAATCTGCCAGCGCGTCATGAGCGACAAGACGGTCGGGATGCGCTTTCCGCGAGCGTTGCGCGCAGACTTGGCAAGCCACGGCAGCAGCTGCCAATCTCCTCGCGTCCAGCGATGGAGCCTCTTCTGCTGCGATAGGAACGTCGGCGGATGATCGTCGATCAGCTCGATATCCGACAGCAGGCCCGCCCGGAGGAAGCCGCCTTCCAGCAGGTCGTGGCTGAGCACTGCGTTCTCCGGGATTCGTCCCCCCAGCACGCAGTGGAAGACATTCACGTCAAATATGCCTTTGCCCGTGAAGATGCCTTGACCGATGGCGTCCTGATAAGGGTCCGACACTGCAAAGGCGTAAGGGTCGAGCCCAGGCTCCGAGGCGAACAACGCCGTCAATCTGGACTTGCGCGCGCTCTCGTACGTCATTCCGATCCGCGGCTGAAGCACCCCGTAGCCTTCAACGACCTTCTGGCCGCTTTCATCGAGACGCGCTCGGTTATAGGGCAAGTGAATCGCGCCGATCATGCGGCGCGCGCTTTCCAGCGGGAGTCTCGTATCTCCATCGAGCGTGATGACGTACTTAATATCGCCTAGCTGACTTTCGTCGCCAGTTACGGCATCGAAGCTGGTATGCCGGTCGCCTCTCAGCAGCTTGGTGAATTCCTCCAGCTTGCCTCGCTTGCGTTCCCAGCCCATCCATGTCCGTTCCGACGGGTTCCACAATCTCTTGCGGTGGAAGAGATGGAAGGAGGCGTCGGGGTATTCCCGATTGAGCCGCTCGATACCCGATTCAGCGGCGCGAATCAGCTCGTCATCCTCCGGCAGCTTCTCCGTCTCGGCGTCCTGGAGATCGCTTAATATGCCGAAGCGTACATGAGGTTCCCGGTTGGCCAGATAGTGCAGCTCCAGCCTGTCCAGCGTTGCCGCAATATGGTCTACCCGACTCCAAATGACGGGGATGACAACCATCGTGGCCGCGTCTGCCGGCACACCCTTAGAGAAGTCGTAGCGAAGCAGCCGATCGGGTCTGGTGACGCGTTCGATCAGCCAATGCACGGCTGTTACCGCCCACTCGCTGGCGGGAATGAGAAGCACCGCGATGGCAAGCGCCAGACTGCCGGCAGTAACGGGCGCATCCAAGCCGCCGACGGTGATCGCTAGAGAAGCGGCCAGCGCGGTCAAAGTGCCTAGCGCGATGAGCTGCATGTATAAGCCCGAAGCACGCCGCTTGAAGCCTGCCTGCGGCAGGGCGCCGGTCTTGCCGCATAGCTTGAGAGCAGCCTGAAGCAGCCGCATTCCGCGTGAGTCTAGCAAATAATAGGCAGCGAAGCATTGTCTTGGCGGCAGCTGCATCGCCTCAGACTCCACGGCAGCCTCCGCTTCATGAACCGAGCTGGCCTCATTGGCCAGTCTTACGGCTTCTGACGCTACCAGATTCTCCGGCACGGCCATCCTGCGGGCGAGGAGCTCAACGCGATAGCGCAGCGTGTGGCGGCTTCCGCCGTCCAGCCGGGGATAATCCCCCGCATGTTCGGTACGAAGCGTCCGTTCAATGATGCTGATGCGCTCGAAGAGCTCGCTGAAGTCCCAGCGGGAGAGCTTCCTTAAGCTGCTTATGACATTGCCGGCGCTGACTTGGTACTCGGCTTGCAGTCTGTATTCGTATGAAAGGATGGAGTCCAGATCTTCAGGCGAGTTCTCCAGCTTGCAGACCAGCCATTCCCCGACATGGGCGGTATCTTCCGCATGTTCACGCAAATGTTTGATCAGATGGACGATCATTGCTCCGGAGAGAGGCAGCTCCAAGCGTTCCGCGTCAAGGGCGGCTTTGAACGTCTCAGGTGTCAATTCGGAAGCGGATATGCCCGCCAGCATTCTGTCCACCTGAGCGCAGACCGCGCGTCGTTCCTGAAGCGGCTCCACGATAGAAGACAGCCTGCGAATGAGCTCCATCTTGAGGAAGAGCGGCAGAGACCAAGCTTCTGCCGCCGTAAGGACGGAGATCTCCTGATAAGCGTCCAGATAATCGGCGAACAAACTTTCGTCCAGCACTCCGTCAACGTATTCCAGATAAGATTCGCAGAGGGAAGCCGTCCGAGTTCTGGCGCCTGCTCCCAGCGTCGGCAGCCGCTTGGCTGGCAACTCCGTCAGCGCTTCTTGGATTTCTCCAAGCTCGGCTTCGAGAAACTCGGAATGGTCGAGGAGCCACTCATCTGCAGGTTGTCCGCAGACAGCGTTCCCGTCATTTAATTCGGCGATATATGCGCGAAGCTCCCGTATATCTTCCTCCATTCGGTTCCACAGCGCTGCCGAAGAGATCCTTTTGCCACTGGGATCATGCTCCAGAGCGAGCTTGTGGGCGTGCTCCCGCATTTTTTCCAGATTCATTCCCATTTTTTGTAATCCCCCATGGGTGTCATTGTCTATAATTTCACTTCATTACCATTCCGCTAATTGGCGAAATTTATAAGTCGATATGGAGAAAGAGTTTCATATTTTTGCTAGCCGAAATATCGCTTGACAAGTAGCAAGAATAGGAAAAACAGCAGCAGCTTAAGAAGCGACATGTTTCGGTAAGCGCTCGAGGTGTAAGATTGTTCTCAATAGCCGGCATAGACTGAATAGGAAATTGTCTCGGTCGGTGTACCGATTGACGGAAGCGAAATAAGTATGGCGGAGGGATGGCAAGATGAGAGAACGAACCGAAGAAGACAAGTTGGCGTTCTACGATAAAGTGATGGGCATGGACGTATTCGACACGCATTCGCACCTGGTCGGGGATACGCTCGGTGCGCGCAGAGATCAGGCATAACCTCGATGCCTACAAGGAGTCGGGCTGCCCGGGCATTATGAACACTTTTCCGGCATATGCCGCAAGCGTCAATCGCCGCTACACGATTGGTCCAGGCAGCAGCGGGGACGAAATTTTGATGGAGCTGCTGCATGAAGTATGCGCCGGAGCCGCGCGGAACGGCTTGTTCGTCCAGTTCTTTCTGGGAGTCGAACGTTCCTGGTGCGGGGAGGCCGTACCGGCGAACGATACGCAGCGGATTCTGAAGCTGTCGGCACTATTCGACACCTACCGCTGCGCATTCGAGCTAGTACCGGCCTCGAATCTGAACAATCTGGATGCGGTGCAAGCCGCCTGGGATTTCCCGAACGTCACGTCGGGGGGGGGGGATGTGGTGGTTTAATTTTCGCAGAAGCACATATCGGGACAGTATGCAGTATCGGCTGTGAGGCGCTTCCCGCCAGTCAAAGCTCCATCGTCGTATCGGATGCGTGCAACATCGAATGGTGCTTCGGCAAGGTATGGGCGATCAAGCGGATTGCGGCAGAGTTTTTGTGGGAGCAGATGGAGTCGGGCTGGTTAGACGAAGAGACGGCGCTTCATACGGCGGAGGAGTGGCTGTACCGGAGCGCCGCCCGAAGGTACGGCTGCGAAGGCCATTCGTCCACGTAAGCGGACCCGGAAGATCATCGCGATGTTGCAAGATGATAATAA
This sequence comes from Paenibacillus sp. LHD-117, assembly GCF_030929555.1. GTDB lineage: Bacteria > Bacillota > Bacilli > Paenibacillales > Paenibacillaceae > Pristimantibacillus. Next base: position 46,243 of record NZ_JAVFVT010000033.1, read on the forward strand.
CGATGGGGAGAAGAAAAGAGCAACGCGATTGAAGGCGATAATGGTCGGGCTCGGAAGCTCGGGCTTCAGCTGGTATAAGAGGCTGAGGGATAGAGGCTTGCTTCTTGCCGTCGTGGAAACGGGCCACGCCATGAAGGAGAAGATGGGGAACGATCCTTTTCCATTCTAAACGTCTCGGAAGGATGTTCTCGATCGGGAGATGCGGATTTTCTTGTCAACGCTACGTCTCTCCCGCCGCGCATACGCCTGTCAATTATGCGGCATTCGACAATCCCCACGCATTCTGTAAATCCGAATGATGTCCGAAGCAGAATGCGTCTAGCTTCTTCATCCAAGCGTAAAGCTGACGGCGATTAATTGTGGTTGGCTTTGCACCAATGGGTTGCCTTCTGGCCACTTGCACGGAACGCCTTGATCTGCACTTCCCATTTCATTCGAATCTCGTCTCTACCCATAGAAAAATCCTCCTCTGATTGGCTTCTGAGGAGGATTATCTCATAGCGACTGCGCGATTCGAAGGTGGGGAAGATTTGACGCTTACTTTAATAAAACTGGCTGTAATTAAAAGGGCAAGATATCCTAAGACCGAATGTATTCTTCTACCCAGCTTGCATCTGGGTAGAAGAAACAGAGCAGTCGGCTTAAGACCACTCTGTTCCTCAAAGGTATAGGGTCTATTTATCACCATTATGTTCCGAAATAGGCGGATTCCAAGTGAGCATATCGAAGACGACCCATTTTCCATCCGGGTTTATAATCGTAATCTTAAATTGATGTTCCCCCGATTCTGCCGCTTGTTTTCCTCCAAACTTAAAATCGACTACATAACTTTCGTAAAGCTCCTCAACTACATACTCAGTAGGCTCTCCATCAATATATTTCGCATGGTTTTTTTCTCGTTGTTCTCTTTCTGCTTGTGTTTCTTCTACCCCTTCAGGAGAAAAAACATCTTTCTCAGTCCAATTGTTTTCTTCAATTACTTTTTTCCAATATTCTTGATTGAGTCGTACAGATTCTTCGTAAGAAATTTCTTTACCCGTACTTTTCTCAATCATTTTTGCTTTATGGTCTGGTGCCGGTATCTTTGTGAATTCATAATCTACATTCTGCCAAGCATTTTCTCCAAAAAGGGATACGACCGAATCATGTTGATATTTATAAAATGGAGTAAAATCTAGTTCGGCATGATTTTGTGGAGGAATTTTATCGGGTAGTGTGCCTGCCTCATTGGGATCAGACTCTGTGTTGCCTGCACTCGCATTTGGCCATAGCTCCCGCATTTCAGAGTATTTCTCCTGCTCCATGAGTGAAAGATAGGTTTTTACAACTTCATCGCGAGGATCCTTGCTGGCAGGCGATTCAGTAACCGAAGAACCAGGTGTTGTAGTATCGATTGCGCTTGGTTGATTTGAATTCGTATAAATCGTAATGACATAAAATAAGGCAGCCACCAAAACGAATAATAATAGAATTGGCACAGTTAGTTTAAGAGTTAATTTTTTCATAAGTACACCTCTTCATCTGTAATTTAGTTACGGACCAAATTGAGCAGTGTCATATCCCGGTTGACGCTGAAGATGCAACCAATAAGAACCGTCACGTGGCATTGTCTCAATTTCGTACCCTCCAGATTTTCCATTTGACACTCTAGTTCTCCAGTATGAAGTGCCTACAGCAATGGGAGTACTGCTTGTATATTTGAATTCATTATATACACTGTTGTATAAGCTTTGTCCGCCAGCGTCGAATGCACGTCCACGCATGTGAAAACTTCTGTCCCATGAACCATCCGTTGTACTATTATTTTTCCATGAACGGAATGCACTAGACACAGACATGGATGAGTTCCCATTATAGTGGAATCTTACGTTCTCCAGAGACTGTAACTGATTCACAGAAAACTTTAGTTGTCTGTGATAAGCAGTTCCACTTGTATAGGCAGATGTACACCATACTTCATTAACTTTAAAATTATCTGAAAGTTGTGTAGTTCCGAGGGAAGTCGTCCAGTTGGTGATCCATGGTCCACCTACAATATAATGATTAGAATCAGCGAAAGGAGTAGTGCTATTAACTCTGAAATCAAAAACCTTTACTTGATCTGATGCAGAATCATAGTGGATAACCAAGGAACCTAATTGAAACGCTGCTGCCGTCAATCGAACATAACGAACGCCATCAATCATTTGTGCAGCCTTTTCTGTGGTGCCGGACCAAGTTAACGTGTTAGTTTTATTAGTGCTGGTGGCAGGATAATTTATTGTATACTGATTTTCGGTTGTGAAGGATGTTGATCCATTAACAAACCTGATAATCTGTCCATTACGGGTAATCTTCCATGTGTTTCCACTGGATTCGGATGTAAAAGTTGCACCTAAGATTTGAACTAGATCATCGACTTTGACCATAGTATACCCATCAACATTCTTCCCAGTTCTAAGCACGGTGTTTGATGTGGCTGGAACCTCCCCTGTCCCCCCTCCGACATTAGAAAATAATATTGTTTGATTGGTCGTTGCTGCGTGAACTGAGTCTTGTGAAAAGAAGAAAAAGGCTATTCCCAAGACAGCGCTGATTAAAAAAACGGTTCCGTGTTTGACGAGTGGCTTAAGACACATTCACAATACCTCCATTAATAGAATGTAGGATCATATGTCCGCATAAGAAATATTACCTACTTATGGCAAGAATAGCATGCATTTCTTTTTTTGTAAATGAATATTTAATATATAAAGATAGTGTATATCAAAATGATTGTGCCTAAACTGTCGGCTGGATTTGGAGAAAAAATAGATATAGAACAACTTTCAAAAATATCGAATTCACTGTGATGTCTTCGTACAAAAAGTATGAGGTGATTCGCGTATTATTATGAAGTGGAACTCCCCTTCTGATGAAGGATGGATTGAATAAGCCGAAGGAGAAAAAGGTAGCGAGTTGCTTGTGAAGCCTCCTTTTTTGCTGTGGCGTGATGACTAAATGCGAAATCAACTGCATATCACTCGACAATTTATTATTAAGAACCTCTAACCCTAATCGGTATAATTTATTGTCTCGAATGGCACGCTGTCATTATTTTGAGCGATTTCTAAAACGACAGTTGCCTCTGTAGTGATAGGTCTTGAGTCGAACTCATCTTGAGGCTGCCTATACAATAAACACTTCCTTTCTTGATTTTGTTGCCATATTACAAAAAAATATTTTGTAGCCCAGTTACTTCTAATCATGGACATGTTTCCTTTGTCCTCCTGCTGTCCTACCGAACAACAATGGACAACCGTCCCTACAAGTCCCTCCCGCGCACACGCCTACAAAAACAAAAAAAGAACCGCACACCAGTGCGGTTCTTGAATGTTTATATATGGCGCGCCCGATACGATTCGAACGTACGACCTGCAGTTTAGGAAACTGTCGCTCTATCCTGCTGAGCTACGGGCGCGCAACATTAGTTATTTTAACACGAGTCTTTCTGGACGTGCAACCCGCAACCGCCGCAACTGCTGGCGCAGCTTCAAAGATATGCCGATAGATTATTCCACCCTCGGCTTCGCCGGATCGCAGTCCGGCTCCTTGATGTCCCCGTTTTCGAACAGCTTCCGCAAGTAATAACATTCCTCTCGGAACATATGGTTGGGCATAAGCGGGTCGATGCGGCTGAGCAGCTCTTCGGTGAGCTCCAGCTCTTCGATCTCCTTCAGGAACGTCATGAACACCGCCATCTCCAGATTGACGTCGGAATGGAATTTGCGAAGCGCGGGGTATTGCTCCCGCATGGTGCGGAAGTACCCCGCGAGCTCGATTGCCTTCAGATAATATTGGTTAAAATGTTTCTCGAACTTCTGGCTCTGCTCGATCAGCCTTTTCTCGACGCCGTCGAGGTCCGCCGCGATCGCTCCGGCATGGCCGGCCGCGTCCGGCAGCCATAACAGATCGTGATGCAGGGAAGGGAACGTCGGAACGCCTTTCCCCTCCAGCAGGGAATTCAAGACGCGCAAATACTCTTCCAGCTCGTTGACCATATGGTTAAAGAACGAGGGCGACATGGCGACGGTGACTTTCCCCAGCAGCTGCCGATCCAGCAATTCAAGCTTGAACGCGCGGAGCTGCGTCGCCGCCTCCAACCCTTTGCCGTTCATTTCGGAAAGAGAGACGGACTGTTCTCTGGCTTGCTTCAGCAGCGTGTCGAACATGGTGATGAACTGCGCGGCTCTCCGGATATCGATTAATTCTTTCGGCGACAAGGCGTTATAGATGAATCTCGAGTGGTCGCCCAATATTTGCAGCCAGAACCGATGTTCGAACCAGGCTTTCTCGTCCATGCGCAGCATCCCTCCGCAAAGCTGTTGTTTATTTTAAGCTATGGGAGGGGGGCTTGTCTTATGTCATCGGATTTGTCCAAGGTGAAACTTATACTTTCTTATATTTCAAAAAAAGCCCTCGACGCCTAAACGTCGATGGCTTTTAATTGTTTGCCGGATAAGGTAATCGACTTCTCCACCAATACTTGCATGGCGTCGACGCTGACTTCGGCCGATTGGCGGCTGAGCTTGATGCAGGATAACTCGGTGCAGGCAAGGATGACGCAGCGGCAGCCTTGGTTCACGACCAACTCGTCGATCAAAGCTTCGAGTTCATCCGGGGAGAAGTCCATGTTGCTCTTCACGTTTGTATAAATGATTTTCATCGTCTGTTCTTGGATTCGATCGTCATGCACATGAAGCTCCATGCCGTATTGCTCGCACACCTTGGCGTAGATGCCACTGCGGATCGTGCCGTTCGTAGCCAGGATGCCGATGCGGCTGCCCTTGCCGTACTGATCGTGGATGAGCTTGATCGTCTCCTCTACCATGTGAATGATAGGGACGCTCGTCATGGCTTGCATTTCGTCATAAAAGTAATGGGATGTATTGCAAGGTATCGCGATATGGGATACGCCGGCCAGCTCCAGCAGCTTCAAGTCCTTCGCCACCGCTTCCAGGAACAGCTCGCCTCTGCCTTCGAGGATGACGGTCGTGCGGTCCGGAGCGGTTGCATGGTTCAGGATGATCATGTCGAGATGTTCCTGGTCGCGGTCGGCGGCCGTGTTCTCGATGACTTTGTCGAAGAAGACGGCGGTCGCCTTGGGGCCCATCCCCCCGATCACGCCTAAGCTTTTATGTTCCATATGTGTGATGACCTACTTTTTCTTCAAAATAGTTGCGAAGCGCCGGCAACAAAAGCAGCCGCCGGTTAGGCTTGGCTGCTCATAATTTCGCTGACGATCTCCGCTTCGTTGAACGGGATCTCCGTCTTGCCGATCACTTGCGTCGTCTCGTGGCCTTTGCCGGCGATGAGGATGACGTCATCCTTCTCGCTCATGGCAATGGCGAATTCGATTGCTTCGCGGCGGTCCACGATGCCTCGGTACTTGCCGCCCGCGGCTTCCACCGCGGCGGATACTTCGGCGATGATCGCGTCGGGATCCTGATTCTTCGGATTGTCTGAAGTGACGACGCAGAAGTCGGCATGCTCCGCCGCCACTTTGCCCATCGCCTCGCGTTTGCCGCTGCCATCCTTGCCGGGCGCGGCGTAGACGCCGAAGACGAGGATGAGCCGGCCTTTGGTAAACGGCCTAAGCGTCGCGAGCGCCTTCTCGAGACTGTCTTCCGTATGGGCGAAGTCGATGACGATTTTGCGGTCCGCGTCCTGGTAGACAACCTCCAGCCGCCCTTTGATGCGCTCTACGGCGCGAATGCCCGCGGCGATCTGCTCCAGAGAAACGCCTTCGCAATACGCGCATGCGACTGCGGCCAAGCTATTGTACACATAGATGAGTCCTGGGAGGTTCACTCGAATGTCTACCTTGCCAGCAGGCGTGTGGGCTACGTAAGTCGTATGATCGGCCTCGTACCGGATATTCGTCGCAAACACATCTGCCAATGCCGAGGATGAGCCGTCCCCGATGCCGTATGTCATCAGTTTGGTGTCGTAATGGCGAACCTTGTCCGCCAGCCGGCGGCCATACTCGTCGTCGATGTTGACGACGTTATAATCGCTCGTCAGGTCGAAGAGCATCGCCTTCGCCTCGTAATATTCCTCCATCGTCCGGTGAAGCTCCAGGTGGTCGGGCGTCAGATTCGTGAAGACGCCGATGCGGAAGCGGGAAGCCGCGGCCCTCTGCAAGCTAAGCGCATGCGAGGAGACTTCCATAACGCAGTAGTCGACATCCGACAGGGCCATGTCCGCGAACATATGCTGGAGATGGAGCGATTCCGGCGTCGTCGGCGTCGTCGACTTCGTCGATAACGTTCGGTCGCCGATCATGGCGCCGATCGTGCCGATGACGCCGACAGAACGTTTCGTCCCTTCGAGAATCGATTTGATAAAATAAGTCGTCGACGTCTTCCCGTTCGTCCCGGTAATGCCGATCAAGCTCAGCTTCTCGGTAGGTTCGCCGTAGAACTTGGCTGCGGTAAGCGCCAGCGCCTTGCGCGTATCCGGCACTTTCAGCACCGTGACGGAGGCAGGCACGCCTTGAAGCGCGATGTCTCGTTCGACGATGATCGCGGCGGCGCCGTTCTCCATCGCTTTGGCTACATAGTCGTGTCCGTCTACGGTAAACCCCGCAATCGCGACGAACAGACCATTTTCGGCCACTTCACGGGAATCGAAGGCGATCGACATAATGTCGACGTCAAGCTCGCCCTGCAGGGCGACAAAATCCAGCTTTTCCATTAAGGAACGCAGCAGCATGCCATCAGCCCCTTCTCTTCTATTAGCTTATTTACGAATCAGCTTGCTCATGACTTTGCCGCCAATGATAGAAGCGTAGGCAAGGCCTGGCTTCGGGTCGCTCCAGCGCCAGATGGCATTCGCCTTCGGCTTGAACAGGGAACGGAACACTTGCCCCGGCGTCAGCTGCTTCGTCTTGATATAGTCGCGTACCGCGAGCATATCCTCGTAGAAGTACCAGAACACGCGTCCCGTATTCTTCGTGATCGCTTTCGGCTCAACCGGCGAGCCGGTCAGCTCCCTATACGTGATGTACGGGAAATTAAGGCCTACTTCATATAATAAATTGTTTAAGTTCGTAATCCGAACGTTAATTTCGATCAAATAATACTGTCCCGTCTCCGCGTCCTTCTTGAATTCGATCTCGGCGAAGCCCTTCCAGCCGATCGCCTCCAGGAACGGAGCGCCGATCTCGAACAACTCGGGCACATGGCGCTGGCCTGTATAGACCGAGGCGCCGAAGTTGATCGGATATTGACGGAACTTCTGGCAAGTGAGCCAGTGCGTCACTTTGGAATCCTGATTCAAATAGGCGTCGAACGTGTACATATGGTCATCGAAGCCCGGAATGATTCGCTGGACGATCACTTCGAGTCCGGCTTTCTTCGCCTTCTCCAGCGCTTCGTTCAATTCTGCGTGGTTATGCACCTTGAACAGCTTGCGTCTGAACTTGGCTACGAAGGAGGGCGAGTCCGTCGGCTTCACGACGCAAGGGAATTTAATCATGGCATCGATCTTCTGGGCGAAATCTTCTTCGCCGACGCGGACCGTCTCCGGCACGTTCACGCCATGCTCCTGCGCCATGCGGTGGAGCACTTCCTTGTTCATGGCTTTCGTATACAGCCCTTGCTCCGTCTGCGGGATCAAGTAAAGCTCGCGAAGCTCGTCCAGATACTCGTCGATCACCTCGACATAGGAGTCGTGGCAAGGAATCAGCACGGGCTTGGCCGACTGTTTCTTCGCGTAATCCTTCAGAAATGCGATGAACGCGCTCGTCTCGTCCTTATAATGAGGGGAGATGAGGCGTTCGGATGTATATTTCGACAGCGCGCCGTAAGCTTGTTTCTCCGAATAATCGACAGCGACGGTATGTATGCCATGTTCGCCGAGACACCGGATGGTGCTGAGGCCGATGTAATAATTGCAACCTAGAATAACCGCTTTATTGTTCACAAGAGATCAACCCGCTATCCATTAGTATATGAAGACATTTTACTGCATCGCTTCTTATATTACAATTGCGGTCGGATGCCGCCGGAGATCGGGAAGAGAGAGGTGTAGGTCTATGGATCTACGAAAAAGGAATATATGCCCGCAGCTGTCGAAACATGCCTGAAAATTATAGCCATTCGTCGACAAGTTTTTACAAACTCTTCGGTTATGACGGAGTATAATGGAACTATTCCTAACACGTCTGCCAGATAAGGAGTGTGCCTCGAAGCGATTATGGATAAACAACACCTGCTGACTCAGTTGCAATCGCTTAGGCTCAAGCTTCACGAAATCGCCGAGGCGCGAGGCAGTTTGACAGACCCGGCCGTACTCGCAATCAGCGAAGAGGCCGACCAGCTCATCGTCGCGCTGCAATATTTGCAACGCGAGGAATTCGAGCATTCGTCCAATCTAAGAGATACAAAAAAATAGATGCTTCTCAACGATTTCGTAACTTTCGGAAAAATCGGGTAAGCAGCATAGCGCATTCCGCTTGCAGGACGCCGCTTGTGAGCTCCGTTTCGTGATTGAAACGGGGCTCTTGTAGTAGGTTCATAAGCGTTCCGGCGCAGCCGGCCTTCGGATCGACCGTGCCGTAGACGACGCGCTTCACGCGGGATTGGACAATGGCGCCGGCGCACATGGGACAAGGCTCCAGCGTGACGTACAGTGTACAATCGAGCAGCCGCCAGGCGCCGATCCGGTCGCAGGCGTCGCGGATGGCGACCAGCTCCGCGTGAGCGGTGGGGTCATGCGTGGTCTCCCGGAGATTGTGTCCGCGCCCAATGATTTCATTGTCCCGGACGATGACCGCGCCGATGGGAACTTCGCCGATCGCTTCGGCTTTCTCGGCTTCTGCGATCGCTTCCAGCATCCAATCGCGATCTTCTTGCTCTCTTCTCATAGTTGGGCTCCTATTCTAGCGATAGATTGATTTATTCAACGAACAAATATTCCGATGTTAACATGCAGTGGATAAATCTGTGGATAACTTTCGGATTATCAACAAAGTTACACACAATCCATCCACGTTTGTGTATAATGTATGTGGGTAGTGTGAATGGAATGTGGATAGTCATAAAGTCGCAAGTCTCCCCGATCATCTCGCGAAGGATGTGTCGTTCATTGTCGATTAAGTCCAAGCTGACGGCGGCAATCTCGCTCATGCTGGTATCCGTTGTCATTCTGTACCACTTGGTAAGCGAATATTCCATGGTACAAGGTTTCAAGCAATTGATGGCCGAGTCCATGCGCAATTCCGCCGAGCAAGCGGAGCAAGCCGTAGCCGATTACGTGAACCGGACGAACGCGTACGGTGAAAACAGTCTTCCCGGCCTAGAGGCCATGTTCCGGCAAATTCGCAGGGTTAATCCAATGATTAAGGAAATCACGGTATTTCGGGAAGATTCGAACGATATCGCTTTCGGTACATACGCTTATATCGATGCTAACAACGATCCCTTCATCGCGCAAGCGCTGCAGGGCAATTCCTTCGAGTATAAGGAAACCAAGTATAACGGCGATCCTCATTTCCGCAGCTACTATTCGAGTGGAAAGTTACAGGGCTACGTCGTCAGCATCGTGTACGACCAGTCGATCATGAACCAGATGGTCGGAATGAAACGAAATAACGCCCTCCTCTTCACGGGATTGTTCCTGCTGCTGATGATGGTATTGATTTACGTGTTGGTCGGGTTCATGATCCGGCCGCTTAAGGATATTTTGTGGAAGGTTAACGAAGTATCTTCCGTTCGGTTCCATAAGCCGATCCAAATCAAGCGCAAGGACGAATTCGGCTTGCTCGCGCTGAAGATTAACGCAATGTCCCAGAATCTTAGCATCTATATGAGCAAGCTCCGGAAGGCGTTCGAAGAGAACCGGCGGATGAAGGAACATCTGGAGTCGTTCATTAACCATTCCTACGATGCGATTCATCTGATGGATTTGGACGGCAAAGTGATCCAAATCAACCGAGCGTTCGAGCAGCTGTTCGGATACGAAGAGTCCGAGGTGCTTGGGATGCGGTTCCCCACCGTGCCCGATACGCACAGGATGGAGAAACGCCAAATGATCGGCCTTCTGCTCGCGGGCAAGAAGCTTCCCGCCCAAGAGACCGTACGCATGACCAAGTCCGGCGAAATCATTCCCGTCAGCGTCATGGTGTCTCCGATTCGGGATTCGGACGGTACGATCCGGGCGTTCGCGAGCATTTGCCGCGATATGCGCAGCCGCAACCGAATGGAGGAGCTGCTTCGCCGTTCGGAGAAGCTGACGACGGTAGGCCAGCTCGCCGCGGGGGTCGCGCACGAAATTCGTAATCCGCTCACGACGCTTCGCGGATTCCTGCAGCTGCAGCAGCAGAGCCAGAAGCTGAATGTGTCTCACGTCAATCTAATGTTATCGGAGCTCGACCGCATTAACCTGATCGTCGGCGAATTTCTGATCTTGGCGAAGCCGCAAGCGACGAAATTCGTGACGAAAGACGTGAGGGACGTCCTGAACGACGTGCTTGTGTTCCTCGACAGCGAGGCGCATCTGCATAACATCGAGTTCAGGACCGTCATTACGGAAGAAGAATGCCGAATCTCCTGCGAGGAGAACCAATTGAAGCAAGTGTTCATCAATCTTCTTAAGAACGCGATCGAAGCGATGCCCGGAGGCGGCTCCGTTCATATCTCGATCCAGCGGAAGAGCGATCGCATCGCGATTTCCATTACGGACGAAGGCGTCGGCATCCCGGAAGAGCTCATCTCGAAGATCGGAGATCCGTTCTTCACGGCGAAGGAGACGGGCACGGGGCTAGGCATCATGGTGAGCCAGCGCATTATTAACAGCCATCAGGGCACGCTCGATATTCAGAGCCAGGTGAATGTCGGCACATCCGTAAAGGTGACGCTGCCTGCGCAGAAGCCGGAACGGAAAGAAGATCTCCCGGCAGCGCAATAAGCAAACTTGCCATTAAGCGGCGTAAATATAGCAGCTCTAGCTCATAAAGAGAAGGAGAGGGTCAAGTATGGGGCGAAGAGCGATCATTGCCGGTGCGACAGGATTGGTGGGCGGAGAGCTGGTCAAGCTTCTGCTTGGACAGAAAGGGTATGACGGAATTACGGTGCTTGTGCGTAGAAGAATCAACATCGCGCATCCGAGACTGACCCAGCTTGTCGTCGATTACGAGCAGCTCGGCGCGTTGCCGGCGGAGCTGTTCACGGGAGCCGATGTTTACTGCGCGCTGGGCACGACAATGAAGAAAGCGGGATCCAAGGCGAATTTCGAGCGGGTCGATTACCATTATCCGATGGAGCTGGCCAAGCTGGCGAAGCGCGCAGGCGCGGAGAAGTTGTTGGTCGTAACGGCGGCGGGGGCGGATACGGGCTCCATGTTCTTCTATAGCAAGGTGAAAGGAAGGCTGGAGACCGATCTCCAATCGCTGTCGTTTCGTTCGCTCCATCTCTTCCGCCCGTCCCTTATCCTCGGCGACAGAAGTGAATTCCGACTGGGCGAGCGCGTGGCATCACGATTAATGGGCTCTGGTTCCTTCTTATTCGCGGGTCCGGCACGCAAGTACAAGCCCGTTCGCGCGGAGATCATTGCCCAGGCAATGGCGTCGGTGGCGCTGGCGACGCGGGATATCCCGACAGTGATTCCGTCCCACGAGCTGGAACCGATGGCCGCGATGTTGCGGAAATAAACAAGTTAGTGTAGCATACGCTACAGCGAGGTGAGACAGCGGTGAGAATCAATAAATTTATAAGCGAGACCGGCTTCTGCTCCCGCCGGGAGGCGGACAAGCTAGTCGAAAGCGGTAAAGTAACCATTAACGGCGAGATTGCCATATTAGGCAGCCAGGCCGAACAAGGCGACGACGTTCGCGTGAACGGCAGGCGCATCGGCGAACAGCGGCGTCATGTCTATATCGCATTAAACAAGCCTGTTGGCATTACGAGTACGTCGGAGAGCCATATCAAAGGAAATATCGTGGGTTTTGTCGGCCATGCCGAACGAATCTTCCCCATAGGACGGCTCGACAAGGATTCGGAAGGGTTGATCCTGCTCACGAACGACGGGGATGTCGTCAACCCGATTCTTCGGTCCGAAGGGAAACACGAGAAGGAATATATCGTCACGGTGGACAAGCCGCTCACGGACGCCTTCGTGAAGGGCATGTCCCAAGGCGTCAAAATACTCGGAAGCCTGACGCTGCCTTGCAAGGTGACGCGAGCCGGCGAGCGGATGTTCCGGATCATCTTGACGGAAGGCCGCAATCGGCAAATTCGGAGAATGTGCGAAGCGTTCGGATATCACGTCCGCAAGCTGAAGCGCGTTCGGATCATGAACATCCATCTAGGCGAGCTGCCGGTGGGCAAGTGGCGCGATTTGACGGAGGACGAACGCAGGGAGCTGTTCGGTTTGCTCCAATACAGTCCGCAGTAAGCAACCGAATACGAGCGCGAGCTCACAAGCAAACAACCCGGCATCAAGTATGCCGGGTTGTTTGCTGTATCTATGCACTTCCGCTATTGAGCCGCAGTGCCGTCTACCTTCAAGGTTTGCGGGTTCGCTTGATTCACGTACGTATGGAGGATCGAAACTTCGACGCGGCGGTTCTTCGCCTTGCCCGCCGCCGTATCGTTCCCCGCGACCGGATGGTATTCGCCGTAGCCGATCGCGCTGAATCGTTTCGGATCCAGCTTCTTGTTCTCCAGCATGACATCCATGAAACGAACGGCGCGCATGGAGCTCAGATCCCAGTTGGAGCGGAACTGAAAGTTGTTGATCGGCGTATCGTCCGTATGGCCGGCGACGATGACGTCGTAATTCGGATATTGCGTCAGCATTGTCGCGATGGCGGTCGCAAGCTCCTTGGATTCCGGCTTGATGCTCGCTTGCGCCGGAGCGAACAAGGCGTTGTCGCTGATCGTAATGAGCAGCTGCGACATGTTCAGCTTCGTCTCCAGATCGGAGGTTAGGCCATTCTTATCGATATAATCGTCGATCTTTTTCTTCAGATCCTCAAGCTCGGCTTGCTCTTGCTTAATGAGCTCGTTCATCTGAGCCTCGGATTCCTGATTTTTCTCATCTTTTTTATCGTCGCCGGTCTTCTCTTTCTTGGTCGGATCTTCGCCTTCCTGCACGATGGAGGGTAGCTCGAGCACGCCGCTGCCGTTGCTGAGCGCGATGCTGAAGGCTTGCGACATCTCTTCGAATTTCTTCACGTCGATGGAATTCATGGAATACAACACGATGAAGAGCGCAAGTAGCAAAGTCAGCAAGTCGGCATAAGGAATGAGCCATGATTCGTCCACATGCTCTTCGTGATCGTCGTGCTTACGCTTTTTGCTCAACGGCCCCTTCCTCCTTCTCTCTTAACTGCTGACGCTCCGTCGGCGTGAGGAAGACGGACAGCTTCTGATTAATCGCGATGGTGGAGACGCCGGATTGAATGGACAGCAGCCCTTCCAGCATCATCAGCCGGATTTGAATCTCTTGTTTGGAGATACGTTTCAGCTTATTGGCAATCGGATGCCACAATACATAACCTGTGAATATACCTAGTAGAGTTGCGATAAAGGCGCCGGCGATCGCATGCGCGAGCTTATCCATGTCGCTCATCTCGGAGAGCGCGGCGACAAGGCCGACAACGGCTCCGAGTACTCCGAGCGTAGGGGCGTAGGTTCCGGCTTGCGTGAAAATTAATGCGCCTGCTTTGTGGCGATCTTCCGTCGCCGCGATATCTTCGAGCAAGACGTCGCGTACGAGATCCTGGTCATTGCCGTCGATGATCATGCGCATGCCGTTGCGGAGAAACGCGTCTTCGATTTCGTCGACTCGTGCTTCGAGGGCAAGCAAGCCTTCGCGGCGCGTGATGGACGCCCATTCCATGAAGCGGCTGATCAGCTCTTCGCGGGAGGTCAGCTTTTGCTCCGAGAACACGATTTTGAACAATTTCCCGACCTTCTTCAGCTCGGACATCGGGAAAGCAACCATGACGGCGGCGACCGTGCCTAGGATAATAATCATATAGGCAGCAGGATTAAGGAGCGACGACAAGTGTGCGCCTTTCAGCACCATCCCGCCCAACACTGCGACTAAACCTAACACAAGACCAATAATTGTTGAGTTTTTCATCATGCACCCCGTCCAGTATGTTTTCTATATTACGCTTGTCTACTTCTATTTATATCGTCAAAAGGGTATTCTGAGATTATAGTAATCGACAGCGAACCATAATTTAAGGAGATGTGTGGAACAATGGGAGTACGTCACGCGCGCGAATACGCGGATATATTGAAGGATTTGACGAATGCTGTAGGCGATATCGAAGGCAGCTATACGTTCTTCGAGATGGAGCCGGACGAATGGGAGGCGCTGCCGCCGACCGACCGGCACGAGGTGATGGAGGCGCTGGCGGACGATGTATTCTTCGGTCTCGGGGAGAATCCCGCGATTAAGGTGGGACAAGGCGAGATCGTATACAACAACAAACATCATATTATAGAAGTGATGCAAGGTGACAACGTCATTCACATCATCCGATTGATCTGACGCTCTTTGGCAAATGTGACAAATTCGAATCGAATTCTGTCGAATCTTTACAACGTTAAAGCTCTCCATTAGAATAGAACCAAATCTATATGGCATTTTAGCTGACATGCACATGACACTGGGGAGAGTAACATGATAGGTTCTCATTCGGCTGGCCCGTTGCCGCAAGCGCTTCGATTGGACGGGGAATCCATAGCGGCTTTCTATCAGCCCATCATCGCGCTCGATACGCGGAGGATTGAAGGTTACGAAGTTCTCGGGAGAGCGGTAGGGAAGGAGTCTCTGCGCAGTCTGGGCCCCTTCTTCGGCGATGGTTCCATCCCGATGGAGGATCATCTGCTGGTGGACCGTCTGCTGCGGGAGCAGGCAATCGCGAAGCATGCACTCGTGCGTAATCCCCCGCTTCTCTTCCTGAACCTGAAGCCGGCTTGGATTTATCAGCAGGGACAGACGGGCGAGCTGTTTACGCTGGATCTCCTGAGCAGATATAACGCGGACCCATCGCGGATCGTCATCGAAATTACGGAGGAGAGCTTTCAGGGCTCGATGGATGTCCTTCGGTCGGTCATCGACCGCTATCGGTCGCAAGGCTGCTTGATCGCGATCGACGACGTCGGAAGCGGATTCAGCAGCGCCGACCGTATCGCGCAGATTCAGCCGAACTTGCTGAAGATCGATATGCACATGGTGAAACGAAGCGCGACGCATAACGGCTATTATGGCGTGCTTCGATCCTTCTCCGAGCTTGCCGAACAGATCGGGGCATCGTTGTTGTTCGAAGGCGTGGAGACAACAGAGGATTTGGAGCGGGCGATTAGGTCCGGAGCGAGGTACGTGCAGGGTTATCTCTTCGCGCGAGCCGGTGCTGATTTCCTTGAAGCATCCAGCTTCGCGCCCGTCATCGAAAACGAGCTGGACCGGCATTTGAAGCGGTTCGCCATGACGGAGAGAAGATGGCAGCAGCAAGCGGAACGGCTGGCAGAGCAGCTGCAAGCGATCGTTCGGGACGCCGAAACGCCGGAGGCGGCCGACGAATGGCTGGAATCGCTGCTTCCGAATTTGGGGCCGGAATGCTCGAAGGTCTATATCTGCAATGAAGAGGGCATTCAGCTGTCCGCCAACTTCGGCCGCGCTGAGAATGGCGGGTGGCAGCGCGAAGAAGAGTATCGGCATGCCAACTGGAGCTGGCGGCCGTACTTCGTGCCGAATTTGGTGCAGTTGAACGATAGCCGCCGAGCGATCGTATCCCGCTCATACACCGATCTGGATTCGAGAGCCTGGATCCGTACCATCTCGGTGCTCGTCCGGCCCGGTCTCATCTTGTTCGCGGACAGCAAAGACGAGGAGAGCCCAGGGCTTGAAGATTAGGACGGATCGAAGACCATGCAGTGGAAGAACTCCATTCGCTCTTCTCCGGGCATCGGGCGCAAGTACGTATCGGCAATGGCGAAGCCGGCCTTCTCGTAGGCGCGAATCGCACGCGTATTCCAGACTTGCACTTCCAGGTCGATCTCGCACCCGGGCGAGCGCATGAGCGCTTCTTCCGCCATGCGGCGGACGGCGGCGGGGCCTAAACCCAGGCCGCATAGATCGGGACGCAGTCCCAGTCCGAGCCTTGTAACGTTACCCATCGGGAAGAACTGGGCATAACCGATGAGCGTAAGCCGTTCGTCCAGAAATGCGCCATATTGCTCCATCCGCAGGACGGGATCGCCGAATTCGATTTCGTCCTTTTGCATCTGTTCCCAGCTTGGCCAGTTGAAGCGTTCATAGGGAGGCTCGTACTTCCATTCGCAAACTTGAGCGGCATGAACCGGTTCCAGCGGCACGATAGTCAGCGCGGACGGATTTGGTTTATAATAAGTAGGGTTTGGTTGGTTATCTGAATGGTTCATCATTATTTGATTATAACAGACGGACGCTGCCTAGTGCGTACATAGGGTAAGGGGAATCGGCAACGTGAAGAAGCTGCTATGGATCGGTTGTTTATCGTATCTCGTCATTGGCATCGCCCACGTGGTGGGCGGATCGATATTGGAGCAGTTGATCGATTATTACGGCGTTACCTACAAGGATGGCGGACAATGGATCATGAACCAGTTCCTCGGCTTCATGGTGGGTGTCCTATTGGCGCCGACATTGACCTCGCGCATCGGGAAGCGCGGCGCCGTCCTGCTGGCCATGGGCTTGCTGACCGTAAGCGAGGCGGCTTATAGCTTGCTGCTCCCTTGGGGCTGGATGCTGGCGTTCGCGCCGCTCGCGGGGATCGGCTTCGGGATGACGGAGGCGATCGTCGGAGCGGCGGTCATCGATCTGATGAAAGGGAAAGCATCGGCGATGAGCCGGCTGGAGACGTTTTTCGGAATCGGCGCCCTCATTATCCCAGTAACGGCGGCATACTTGATTGGGCAGCATGTATGGCAGCTGTCGTTCCCGATTCTCGCCGCCATGGCGGGCATCACGTTCGTATTATGGCTGACCATGTCCTTCGGCGAATTAGACGGCCAGCTAGGCATGACTGTGAAGAGAAGCGATGCGGATGCGGACCGCGAAGGGGTTATAGGCATAAGCGGAAGCGTTGGTTCGCCTGTTGACGTCGAACAAAGCAATGCGAGAACGTTGGGCAAACGCGGCGGGCGGGGCTTGCTTGGCTATTCGGGCCAAATGCTGCCCTTCCTCGCGCTCAGCGCCTTGTTCTTCCTTATCTATGTCGGCATGGAGATGAGCTTCTCCAATTATCTTCCTTCGATCCTGATAACCAGATCGGGTATGGGGGAAGCGGGAGCGGCCGCGTCGCTCAGTCTCTTCTGGGGTACCGTCGTGCTCGGCCGCTTATTCGCGGGCATCATTGCCGACCGGATCGGTTACGCCAAATATTTGACGATTGCCACGATAGGCGCGGCTGCGGTGTTCGGCATGATGACGCTGTTCGGCGGAACGTTCTGGATGCTCGCGTTAATCGCGCTCAGCGGCTTATGTTTCTCCGGTATCTTCGGCATCGCGCTCGTGTACGCCAACGGGCTGCTGCCAGGCATGACGGAGCGTACGACCAGCTTGCTTGTCGCATTCGGCGGCATCGGCGGGGCGTTGTTCCCGCGGATCACCGGCTGGCTGATGGATCGTTACGACGTGGAGCTAACGGTCGGATACTTGGCTTCCCTCGTTGTCGTCATGCTGCTCCTGCTGGGGGCGATGCTCATGCAAGGACGCCGGTTGCTCAAGCTCTCCCCGCCTGCGCAGACCGAACCTCGTTAACGAATTCTCTGCAGGCAAGTAAGAAGCCGCTCCGACGAGGATTGTTCCTCCGTTCGGGAGCGGCTTTTCGTTCAAATATAAGAAAACTTGCTGCTTAAGTGATAAAAGAAGGCTGCCTGCCCGATATGCCATATCGGAGAGGCAGCCTTGCTTTGATTACCACATCAGAAAGTTTAAGTTCTTTATAGCGATAAAGCGTAAAAGAAGTTCTTTCTGATTGGCGATAAAAACTTCCGCTTAAACGCGGTCGCACATCCTCGAATTACTCCGATAGGAGTTTTTCTCATTTGGCGTCGACAGCGTAGGACTCGTATTCTTTTGCGTCCATCACGCGACGCGCGGTTACGAAGCGCGATTTGTAATAAGAACCGTTCAAGGCTTCGATCGTAACGCCGTATCTCGTGGAAGTGTGGGCGAAGTTGCCGTCGCCGACGTAGATGCCAACATGAGAAATGCCGCCGTCCACTTTGCCGCTTGTGTCGAAGAAGACCAGATCGCCCGGTTGAAGATCCGCCTTGGCGACTTTCGTGCCTACTGTTGCTTGGTCTACGGATCTGCGAGGAAGGTTGATGCCCATCTTCTCGAAGACGTAGCCGGTAAATCCGGAGCAGTCAAAACCTCTTGCGGTAGTGCCGCCGTACGAGTAAGGCGTTCCGACAACACCATCGATGATGCCGTCCATCTCGGAGCTTGCGAATGCGCTTCCTGCCTGGAATGCCAGCAGAAGCACAAGCCCCAGCAAAACAGAGCTAATCTTCTTCTTCAACTTGTGTTACTCCTTCCGGTGCCGACGAGGTTAGCTGTGGGGTTCGGTTGAAGGTTCCCTATGACTTCACAGGCGCTGTAGAAAACCAGACGTCGAAGTCAATTCACCCAGAGTGGTTCCCCCGTTTCCCTAGCGGGAATTAGGCAATATAATCCAAGCTTCTTTTCTAAGCAATATATTAATAGGAAAATGTAGATTCGTGTTGAATATGAGAAGATATTAATAATAGATTGATAGAATTGTGCAGCAGCCTGAAAATCATATCGAATCAAACGCTTCCAATGCGTGTAATTCTGGCGAATTTTGTGTATGATAAAGAGATAAAAACATAGTGTGGAAGGGGTAGGTCGCGAGTGGAGAACGCGCTGGAGAACAAAACATCATCCTCAAATTTTATAAAAAATATCGTCGTGGAAGATTTGAAGAGCGGCCGCGTGCAGGAGATTATTACTCGCTTCCCGCCGGAGCCGAACGGTTATTTGCATATTGGCCACGCCAAGTCGATCTGCCTGAACTTCGAGCTGGCGGACGAATTCAAAGGAAAAACGAACTTGCGCTTCGACGACACGAACCCCGTCAAGGAAGATACGGAATATGTCGACGCGATCCAAGAAGATGTGCGGTGGCTCGGCTTCGATTGGGAGGAGCTGCGGTTCGCGTCGGATTATTTCGAAGAGTTGTATAACCGCGCGGTACTGCTGATCAAGAAGGGCAAGGCTTACGTCTGCGACTTGACCGCGGAAGAGATGCGCGAGACGAGGGGCACGCTTACGGAACCGGGCAAGGAAAGTCCTTACCGGAGCCGCAGCGTGGAGGAGAACCTGGATCTGTTCGCCCGGATGCGCGCCGGCGAATTCAAGGACGGCGAGCGCGTCCTGCGTGCGAAGATCGACATGGCATCGCCGAACATCACGATGCGCGATCCGGTGCTCTACCGAATCTCCCATTCGCATCATCACCGTACGGGCGACGCTTGGTGCATTTATCCGATGTACGACTACGCCCATCCGCTCAGCGACGCGATCGAAGGCATCACGCATTCGATCTGCACGCTGGAATTCGAAGATCATCGCCCGCTCTACGATTGGGCGATCGCGGAATGCGAGATGGAGAGTACGCCTCGCCA
Source organism: Paenibacillus sp. LHD-117 (assembly GCF_030929555.1). Lineage (GTDB taxonomy): Bacteria > Bacillota > Bacilli > Paenibacillales > Paenibacillaceae > Pristimantibacillus. The sequence goes on from NZ_JAVFVT010000033.1 coordinate 65,916, forward strand.
ATACGAGTTCGCCAGGCTGAACATTACCAATACGGTCATGAGCAAGCGGTACCTGAAGCAGCTCGTGGACGAAGGCGTCGTGGACGGCTGGGACGATCCGCGGATGCCGACCATTAGCGGCATGCGCCGCCGCGGCTATACACCGGAGGCGATTCGCGCGTTCTGCCGCGAGATCGGGGTGGCGAAGAGCAACAGCGTCGTGGATGAGCGGAACCTGGAGCATTTTATCCGGGAAGATCTGAAGCTGAAGGCGCTGCGCACGATGGCGGTGCTGCGGCCGCTCAAAGTTATGATCACCAACTATCCGGAAGGACAGACGGAGCTGCTGGACGCGGAGAACAACTCGGAGAACGAAGAGATGGGCACGCGCCAAATTCCGTTCTCCCGTGAAATTTATATCGAACGCGACGATTTCATGGAGAATCCGCCGAGCAAGTATTTCCGCTTGTTCCCCGGCAACGAGGTACGCCTCAAGCATGCGTATTTCATCACTTGCCAAGAGGTCGTGAAGGATGAGAACGGCGAAGTCGTCGAGCTGCGCTGCACGTACGATCCGAAGACGAAGAGCGGAAGCGGATTTACCGAGCGGAAGGTGAAGGGGACGATCCATTGGGTCGAAGCGTCGCAAGCGGTGCCCGCGGACTTCCGGCTGTTCGAGCCGCTGATCACGGACGAAGCACAATCTTCGGACAAATCGTTCCTGGAATGCATCAATCCAGATTCGCTGCAGGTGGAGCGCGGATACGTCGAGCCGAATATGAAGGATGCGGCGGGGGGAGACAAGTTCCAATTTTTCCGCCATGGCTACTTCAGCGTGGATCCGAAGGATTCTTCGGACGGGAAGCTGGCTTTTAACCGGATCGTGTCGCTCAAGAGCTCATTCGATCCGTCCAAAGCATAGAAGCGAGCGTCGGCATAAGCCTGTCAAGCCTCCCCGCTTGGCAGGTTTTTTTGGATAGGGGTGTGCGGCTCGCTACAACTGACAACTATCGCCCGGCATTCCTGCAAAAATACATGATTCTCGCACGAATGAGCTCGCTATTACCAACTTTCCTGCAATTGTGCATCAATTCTATTGAAAAATGGACTTTTCATCTAAAAACTGGCGAAAGATGATGTATAAATGCAGTAATGCCTCAAACGGCGCGGTTATTCCATTCCGATTGATGCAGAAATGCAGGATTTTAGGAACGCAGAAGTCCGGGAATGTAGAAGTCGAGGAAACTCAGAAGTCCAGGAACGCAGAAGTCCGGGAATGTAGAAGTCGAGGAAACGCAGAAGTCCCGAAAACGCAGAAGTCCAGGGAACGCAGAAGTTCAGGAAACGCAAAAGTCCAGGATAGTAGATATGCAGAACTGCGAATGTTCGGTGCAGACATGACTTTTTGTCGGGCGGCGTTCCACATTTCTCGCAAGGAGGGGCGAAGTATGACGGATTCGAAGGATGCAGGCAAGCGTGTGCCGAGCTGCCATGGTCTCATTCTCGCCGGAGGACGGAGCTCGCGCATGGGGCAAGACAAGGCGTTGTTGCCCGTGGAGGGCAAGCCCCTGCTTGCACGGCTGGTCGAAGCGATGAGGGCCGCCGTACCGGGCGACATTGCGGTAGCGGTGGGAACGCCGGAACGGGGAGCGCTCTATCGTGAGCGTCTCGGGCCGCTGTCCGCTGGAATCGCGTTCGTCGCGGATCGGGTCCAGGAAGCTGGACCTGTCGCCGGCATCGCGGCTGGTCTTGCGGCGCTGCCGGAAGGGTATGTCTATACGGTTGCTTGCGATTCGCCGGAGCTGTCAATCCGCTGGCTGGACAGGCTTCGGGCAGAGGCGGACGGCAACGCCGTCGCCGTTGCGGCGCTGGGGGAGCCTCTTCATGCGCTGTACCATACAAGAGCCGTCCGCTTCGCGGAAGAGGCGCTGGCCGAGGGCGATTACCGCCTGATGTCGCTGCTGCGGCGATCAGATGCCGTTCTGCTTGAACTATCGGAGCGGGAGAAGGCGGAGTACGGCTTGTTTAATTTGAATACGCCGGAGCAGTACGAGACTTATCTATCCGGCAGGAATCATATAATGGAAGATAGAAACGAGAATGCGGCGGAAGCGAACGGAAGGCGGAGAATGGCAGCGATGACGGACAAAGAAGAACGTTATGAAGTTGTGGATGCGTCAGAACATGATTTGGCGCGGATCGTGGAAATTTATAATTCGACGATCGCCGGACGGGTGGTCACGGCCGATCTGGAGCCAGTGTCGGTGGAGAGCAAGCGGGCGTGGTTCGATGCCCATTCGCCGGAGGAGCGGCCGATCTGGATCGTTCGATCCAAGGACGACGGCGAAATAGCGGCATGGCTGAGCTTCCAGTCGTTCTACGGCAGACCGGCGTATCGGGCGACGGCGGAGATTAGCATTTATATCGCGGAGGAGCATCGCTCGCAGGGGCTCGGCTCATACTTGATTCAGAAGGCCATCGATGCGAGCCCGAAGCTTGGGCTGACGACGTTGGTCGGATTCATCTTCGGCCATAACGAGCCGAGTCTGGCGCTGCTCGCGAAGTTCGGCTTCCAGCGTTGGGGGTTCCTGCCGAAGGTTGCGGTGCTAGACGGCGTGGAGCGGGATCTCGTCATTGCGGGGCTCCGCCTAACGTAATGCCCGGCGTTGGCGCCAAGAGGGGAGGTGGCCGCGGTCAAGCTGTTTCGCAACGCTTATAGCAGCAACATTTTATTCAACGGTTTTTTATTGCTGTGCACGGTCATTTATACGGCTATCATGTTATTTTTGTTGTTTTATCGGAGCCGCCATGTCTATGACGGGTATGCGTACAATTTGGTGCCGTTCGATACGATCGAGCGCTACGTCGTGTATCGAGACCATTTTAACTTCGATACTTGGTTCAAAAATTTATTCGGCAACGTCGTCTTATTCATTCCGATCGGGGCGTTCCTACCGCTGTTCGACAAACGGTATCGCTCCGGCTTCCGGATGGTGACGGCATGCGTGACGATCATCGCTTGCGTGGAGATCGCGCAGATGCTGCTGCATGTGGGCAGCTTCGATATCGACGATATACTGCTCAATACGGCCGGCGCCTGGCTTGGACTTATGCTGGTGCGGCCGTTCATGAAGGAAGGGAGACTGATCAAGTGAGCAAGTTCTGGAGTCCGCTTGCCGCTTCACTCGTGCCTTACGTACCGGGGGAGCAGCCGAAGGACAAGAAGTATGTGAAGCTGAACACGAACGAAAACCCGTATCCTCCGTCCCCGGCCGCGCTAGAAGCGATGGCGGACGCGGTGAACGGCGACCTTAGGTTATATCCTGATCCGACCGCAGACGAGCTTGTCCGGGCAGCCGCGGATTATTGCGGGTTGTCACCGGCGCAGACGTTCGTCGGCAACGGCTCGGACGAGGTGCTGGCATTCGCTTTCGCGGCGTTCTTCGACCCGGCGAAACCTGTATTGTTCCCGGACATTACGTATAGCTTCTATAAAGTGTACGCGACGCTGTACGGCCTGTCGCCGAAGCTCATTCCGTTAGATGACGAGTTCCATATTCCGCTCGAGCAATTCGCCGGCGAACATGGCGGCATCATCATGCCGAATCCGAACGCGCCGACGGCGCAGCTACTCGCGCTTGAGGAAATTCGGGACTTGCTGGAGCGAAACCCGGACAACGTCGTCATCATCGACGAGGCGTATATCGACTTCGGCGGCGAATCGGCGGCCAGCTTGGTACCTGAATACCCGAATCTGCTGGTCGTGCAGACGTTGTCCAAATCGCGTTCGCTGGCGGGATTGCGCGTTGGACTTGCTTTCGGCTCCGAGGAATTGATCGATGGCTTGAACCGGATCAAAAATTCGTTTAATTCCTACACGATGGACCGGGTCGCGCTGCGCGGCGCGGTGGCGTCGCTTCGGGACGAGGCGTACTTCCGCGAGACGACGGCCAAGGTCGTGGCGACCCGCGAGCGGGTCACGGAGCAAGTGCTGGGGCTGGGCTTCCGGGCGACCGATTCGAAAGCCAATTTCTTGTTCATCTCGCATCCGCGTTTTCCGGCAAGCGAGCTCTTCGCGAAGCTCCGGGAGCGGGGCGTGCTGGTGAGGTACTTTAACTCCCCGCGGATCGACAATTACTTGCGGGTAAGCGTTGGCACCGACGAAGAGATGGACATGTTCCTGGCCGCTCTTAAGGGGATTGTATCGGATTAGACCCATGCGGACATAACGGAGAGAGAAGGCAAAACAACAGCCATGCAAGGCACCCGGATGGGACGGGGCTTTGCATGGCTGTTGGCGTTGCTTGACGGGCGCCGGCGGCGCATCGTCCGCGGGAGTATCGGAAGGCCCTCGCGGAGTCTGCCGCGCGCTAGGCGCCCGCGCGTGAATGGCGGTTGTGTCCTATCGGAGATTCCGCCGCGCAAGAATACTGGACTCCGGTTCGTTCGATGGACCGGATGTCACCGGTTTATTGCGCGATCGTCGTGTCGTCGATGCGCGCTCTGCCGCCTTGGCCGATCCACGTGCGCTTCCAGCTGCCCTGGACGACCGCGATCAAGACGATACATGCGAGCGCGATCCCGCTCAGGATGAGGAAACCAGACGTATACGAGCCAGTCGAAAGCTTCAGATTGCCAAGAATCTTAGGTAAGAAGAACCCGCCGACGCCGCCGGCCGCGCCGACGATGCCCGTCACGATGCCGATCTCCTTCTGGAACCGCTGCGGGACGAGCTGGAATACGGCCCCGTTGCCCATGCCGAGCGCCATCATGGCCACGAAGAGCAGCGCGATCATCATGCCGAGCGGTGGAAGCGATGAGACGCTGGCCAACATGATGCCGACGATTCCATAGAGCACGAAGAGCATCCGCACGCCGCCGAATCGATCCGACAGCCAGCCGCCGACTGGGCGGAAGAAGCTGCCCGCGATGACGCATAACGTTGTGAAGTCCGCCGCGCGGATTGGATCCAGACCATACTGAGTGTTGAAGAAAATTGTCAGGTAGTTCGCCAAGCCGACGAATCCGCCGAAGGTTACGCTGTACATGATGCAGAACATCCAGGCGTCGCGCTGCTTCAGAATCGCACCGTAGTCACGGAGCTTCTTGGGCTCAGGCTGGTTCGGGCTATCCTTGGCGATGATGCTGAACACGATGAAGACGAGGACGATCGGAATTAAGGCAAGGCCAAACACCGCTTGCCAGCTGCCGTAGTGTTCGGCGATGCGATTGGCGAACAGCGTGGCGAATACTGTGCCGCTGTTGCCGGCTCCCGCGATGCCCATCGCGAGTCCTTGATACTGCGGCGGATACCAGCGGCTGGCGAGCGGAAGCGCCACGGCGAAGGAGGCGCCGGCCACGCCCAGCAGCAGAGCCACGACATACAGCTCGGAGAGCGAGTTGACGAATTGCCAGCCGTAGACGAGCGGTACCATCGTGATGATCATGCCGAGCTGACCTGTGCGCTTCTGGCCGATGCGGTCGGCCAGGAAGCCGAAGACGAGCCGCAGAATGGAGCCGCCAAGGATCGGCAAGGCAACCAGGTTCGCCTTCTGGGCGGCATTCATTTCGTATTCGCCCATAATAATGACGGCAAGCGGTCCGAGGAGGACCCAAATCATGAAGCTGACATCGAAATACAGGAACGAGCTAAACAGGGATGGGGAATGGCCGCTTTTCAAAAATCCTTTACGTTGAATCATAGTTACGCATCTCCTCTCCAATATGGAACGCATTTTCTGTCTAACCGCCTAAGAATCTGAAACCTTCCGAGCATGTCGGATGCGTGAATTCTTATTGGCGGCGGAACTTGCCCCGTGCTTTCGAAGCGTCTTTGCTTCGCTAAGCTTTCGGATCGCTCGTCTCCGAGTGGCCGAAGTTGGGGTTTCCTTATTTCTGTTGTAAGTATGCCGATCTGGAAACATAAAAAGCCGCACGCAATCGCAAAGGATTGTTGTGCGGCTTCATTGCCACGGCGGCACGTCATTGTGCACGCTCGAATATGATTGGTGGGACTAACATCCTTCCATGGGCAGCCATCAACTTTGAAAACCTGCCATGGAAGTATTCTCACCACAATAGAATTTATAACTTTCCGAGCACATCGGAAGTACAAATTCTTATTGGCGATAATAGTTACCTCTAAACGCGGTCGCTCCTCTTCGAAGAACCTCGATAGAAGTATTTTCACTTATCTGCATTATAGGATGCAAGTTAGAGTCATGTCAATATATCTAACATAGAAATTTTTACCCGTGGATAAGCTGATAGACTTTCACGATGTTGGCGGCGACTTCCCCGATTCGCTTGCGCTCGTTCATGGCTTGCTTACGTAGGAAGTCATAGGCTTCGTTCTCGGGAATGCCCTTAATCTCGCTTAGCACCGCCTTCGCTTGGTCGATCCACTTGCGCTCTTCCAGACGCAGCATGAGGCTCTCTCTCTCTTCTGCCCATCGCTTGCGCTGCTTCCATCCATGAACGCCGAAGCTAAGCGCGTGGCCCATCTCCGCGGGGCACATGGTAGGGAAGAGCAGTCCGTCAAGCGCATAACCCCATTCGTCCTGCCCAGGCGCTTCCTCATCGAGGAAGCTGTTGAACCAGAAGGTGGGCAGCTTCTTGGTTCTCGCCACCGCATGCTGAAGTTTCAGCATGTCTGCCGCGGGAGCGTGGATCACGACGGCGTCAGCAACCATGACAAGGCCCAGCGCCTCGGCTTCCGTCTTGACGCTGTGCAGCGTCTTGCAGTTGCGTTTGAGGCTGTCCATAGGGGTACCCTTAGCCTTAGGCTCAATGAACAGAATGATTTTCAGCATGCTTGACTCCACCTCTTCATCGCCCGAATCGTCGGTCTTAGGAAATTTGTAAGTAAATATAACACAGCTTATGAGGTCTGTCGATGGTTAGTAAGGGCAGGTTCCGGGTTCGTGGGAGATAAAAAACAAGGAACATAGTTGCTTTAATGTTAGCTTATATGGCAAATGCGGAAAATTGGGTTTGGTTTTTTATTTTATGTGTTAGATATATTGACATAGACGAACTTTCGCAGGTATACTTGCAGTAATTATTTAAGTCGGCACAACGGCGTGTCGCATCCTATTTTGGCAAAGAAGCCTATCTTGTTATGCAAGGCGCATAGCAGGATAGGCTTTTCATGTTTTACGAACGTAGGAGGGGACCACGATGAAGAAACTGGTGATGGTTGGCAACGGCATGGCGGGCGTGTCCTTTGTGGAACAACTGCTCAAGCTCAACCCGAAAAGGTATGAAATTACAATTATCGGCGCCGAGCCGCATCCGAACTACAATCGGATCATGTTATCTTCCGTATTGGCCGGAGACGCGGAGATGAAAGATATTGTTTTGAACGATTGGGATTGGTACAGAGACAACGGCATTTCGCTGCACACTGGCCAGACGGTAACGGGAATCGACACGGAGGCGCGCACGGTCATTACCGACGGAGGCTTCGAATTCCCATATGACGAGCTGGTGCTGGCAACGGGTTCGCTGCCGTTCATGCTGCCGCTGCCGGGCGCGGATAAAAAAGGCGTTATCGCTTTCCGTGATATTAAGGACTGCGAGACGATGATCGAAACGGCCAAATCATACCGCAAGGCAGTTGTCATTGGCGGAGGATTGCTCGGGCTGGAAGCCGCGCGCGGTTTGCTCAACCTTAATATGGAAGTAAGTGTCGTACATGTGACGAATAATCTGATGAACCGACAGCTGGACGAGACGGCCTCCACGATGCTTCGCGATGAGCTGGAGAGCCAAGGCATGAAATTCTTGCTTAATAAGCACTCCGAAAGCATCGTCGGCGGCGATCGCGTAACCGGCCTCAGATTTAAGGACGGAACGGTAGCGGAAGCGGATCTGATCGTCATGGCGGTCGGCATCGTGCCGAACGCCGAGCTGGCGAAGTCCAGCGGCATTCACGTCAAACGCGGCATCGTGGTCGACGATTACATGGGCACGAACGTGCCGAACGTGTACTCGGTCGGCGAATGCGCCGAACACCGCGGCATCTCGTACGGTTTGGTCGCTCCGCTCTACGAGCAAGGCGCCGTGCTCGCGAAGCGGCTTGCGGGCGTAGAGAGCGATGGTTATCAAGGAACGGTACTTTCCGCAAAGCTTAAGGTATCCGGCGTGAACGTGTTCTCCGCAGGCATCTTCCTGGATGAGCCGGGTACGAAGGCGTTGCGGGTTCAGGACGATTTGGACGGCATTTATAAGAAGGTCGTATTCAAGGACGGCAAGGTCATCGGTTCCGTGTTGTTCGGCGATACGTCGGATAGCTCCCGAATTTTCTCCTACATTAGAAGCGGGGAAGATTTTAAAGGCCGGGAGAAGGAAGTATTGTTCGGAGCGTCGGGCGGGAAAGGCACCAGCAACACCGACCTCGTCGCGGCGATGAGCGGCGATGAGATCGTTTGCGGCTGTAACGGCGTCACGAAGGACACGGTTGTGGAGTCCATCATGGAGAAGGGCTGCGTAAGCATTGGCGAGATTAAAGCCTGCACGAAAGCATCCGGTTCCTGCGGAGGATGCAAGCCTCTTATCGAAGCGATTCTAGAGGCGACGGTCGGGGCTGACAACGTGACGGCCGCGAAGGAAGGCATCTGCAGCTGCACAACGCGCTCGCGAGAAGAAGTTGTGGAAGCGATCAAGGACATGAGGCTCATGACGACCAAAGAAGTGATGCACGTGCTGGAGTGGCATAATCCGGAAGGCTGCTCGAAGTGCCGGCCGGCGATCAACTATTACCTCGGCATGATATGGCCGGAGGATCACGAAGATGAGCCTGAATCCCGGTTCGTCAACGAGCGGAACCACGCCAACATTCAGAAGGACGGCACCTTCTCGGTCGTTCCGCGTATTTACGGCGGCGTTACGACGCCGGAGGATCTGAAGCGCATTGCCGACATTGCCCAGAAGTACGAAGTGCCGCTCGTCAAGATTACGGGAGGCCAACGGATCGACTTGCTCGGCGTGAAGAAGGAAGATCTGCCGAACATGTGGAAGGACCTCGATATGCCGTCTGGTTACGCGTACGGCAAAGCGCTGCGTACCGTCAAGACCTGCGTGGGCAATACGTTCTGCCGCTTCGGCACGCAGGATGCGATCAAGATGGGCGTCGATATGGAGAAGAAATTCGAGAGGCTGAGCACGCCTCATAAATTTAAGATGGCCGTATCCGGATGTCCGCGGAACTGCGCGGAGGCGACGATCAAAGATCTCGGCGTCGTCGCGATCGACGGCGGTTGGGAGATTTATGTCGCCGGCAACGGAGGCACGCGCGTAAGGGCGGCCGACTTGCTCGTGAAGGTGAAGACGGAGCAAGAGGTTATGGATTGGACGGCCGCTTACCTGCAATACTACCGGGAAACGGGGAATTGGAACGAGCGTACGAGCGAATGGTCGATACGGATCGGTCTCGATACGATCAAGAACGCGCTTGCGAGCAAGGAAGACCGAGACGCGCTAATCGCCCGGATCGACAAGGCGCTTGCCCTGACGCAAGATCCATGGCAACAAATCATTGAAGACGATGGTCTCCGCAAGGCGTTCGACGCTTTGACCGGACCTGTGAATTCCGAAGCCGCGGCAGCCGGCGAGTCCAAATGAGAGAATAGGTAGGGGGAAGAGAACCATGACGGAATTAATTGTCGCGCATATATCGGAATTCCAGGAGCGCAGAAGCCGCGTTTTGAAGCTCGAAGGGGTCGAAATCGCCGTATTCAAGTTATCGGATGGAAGTCTAAAGGCGATCGAGAACAGCTGTCCGCATAAACAGGGGAAACTGTCGGAGGGAATGGTGTGCGATCATCATGTTTACTGCCCGCTGCATGATTGGAAGATTGACTTGAACGACGGCAAGGTGCAGGCGCCCGACGACGGCTGCGTGACTGCATTCCCGGTTCGGATCGATGAGATTGGCAATGTGTTGCTTTCCGTGAACCTTTCTAACATAAGAGCATCATAGCATCATAGTTAGCGACTGAATGGGGAGGGCTGCAGATGGGGACAGCTCGATTGGAAGGCATAACGGTTGCAGTAACGGGTCCTCGCAAGGCGGAAGAGATTAGCCGCATGATTGCCAAGTTCGGCGGCAAGACGGTCATTCGGCCCGCGCAAGGAACGGTGTTCCTCGACGATACGATCATTGAATCGCAGCTGAGAGATTTGATCGCGAGACCGGCGGATTGGCTTCTGCTGACGACCGGAGTGGGCGCGGAGGCGCTCCTCCAGACGGCGGATCGCCTAGGACTCTCCGATGCGTTCCTGAGCGCGCTTGGCCGCATGAAGGTGGCGGCGCGCGGCTACAAGACGGTGAACGTGCTGCGCAAGCTTGGCATTACGCCCGTCATCCGGGATAACGACGGTACGACGGCAGGCATGCTCGCGGAGATGGAAGACATCGATCTTCGCGGCAAACATGTCGTGCTGCAATTGTACGGAGATCCGGCGCCCAAAATTATCGGCAAGCTTCGCGAGCGCGGCGCGATCTGCGAGGAGCTGCTGCCGTATCGGCATGTGCCTCCGATCGACGATTCCGTCGAACGTTTGATCGAAGAAGCGCTTCGGGGCGAGGTGAACGCGATCGCGTTCACGAGTACGGTGCAAGTGCGCTGCCTCATGAATACGGCGGCGGTGTTAGGCAAGCGGGAGGCGCTTCTCGAGGCGTTCGATAACGGCTTGCTCGCCGTCGCGGTCGGGAAGGTAACAGCTGAAGTGCTGACGGAAGAAGGCGTGGACCGTGTGCTCTATCCGGAAGAAGAGCGCATGGGCAGCATGGTGGTGGCGATATCCAAATACTACGGCAGCATGGCGGGCGGCGAAGAATCGGAAGTAGCCTCGGTGTCCGGCGAATGCTCCGCCGCGGATTCGGGAGCGTGATCGGTATGGGCGGCAAAGGATTTGTATATCTGACCGGCGCGGGGCCGGGAGATCCGAAGCTGATTACGCTTCGGGGCCTTGAGACCATCCGGCTGGCGGATGTTATCATCTACGACAGGCTCGTGTCGGAGGAGTTGCTGAAGGAAGCGAGGGTCGACGCGGCGCTGCTATATGCGGGGAAGGCTTCGGGTCATCATTCGATGGCTCAGGAAGACATTAATGAGCTGATCGCCGTTCATGCCGAGCGGGGGCTGACGGTTACCCGGCTGAAGGGCGGCGATCCGTTCGTCTTCGGAAGAGGCGGCGAGGAAGCAGCTTACCTGGCGGAGAGGGGCATCGGCTTCGAGATCGTGCCCGGCATCTCCTCTTCCATCGCGGCGCCCGCGTACGCGGGCATTCCGGTCACGCATCGGAAGGTTGCCGCTTCGTTCGCGGTCATTACGGGCCACGAGTGCGTGGACAAGACCGGCGCCTCGGTCGACTGGTCATGGGCGGCAGGCGCGGAGACGCTTGTCGTCCTGATGGGATTGCAGCAGCTGCCCCGCATTACCGAGCGTCTGATCGCCAATGGCAAATCGCCGGATACGCCGATCGCGCTCATTCAGAGCGGCTCGCGCGACGAGCAGCGCGTCGTCGTCGGCACGCTGCAGGACATTGGGGCGAATCCGGAGACGGGAGAGCTGTCCAGTCCGGTCTCCATTGTGATCGGCCCCGTCGTGGAGCTGCGAGAGCAGCTTGCTTGGCGAGAAGCCGCAGCGGCGCTTGGGTAATAACGGCGAACAGCGATAATGCATAACGAAAGAGCAGCCATAGACGGCTGCTCTTTTCATTTGCCAGCTCATAAGTAGCTGTACTAAAAAAAATGAAAGTAAACTTCCAAGCAAATTGAAATAAGTATTCCGGCGCCATTTGTTATCCTTGTGCTACAGCAAGGCTGCGAATATGGACTGCAGAGACTAGGCCGTGCACAAGAATTGGACAAAGCACTGCGATGAACCCGGGAGGTGAAGCGTAGCGGAGGCAACGAGTCTAAGCCAACGCAGTTGTTTATTCATGCAATCGCTTACACGGACCGGGGCGAGGTCCGTTTGCAGGGTCATTTTCATTTATGAGGAATTCGGAGGAGCGGATATGAGAACTTATTTGTATGGGGCATGCAAGCTCATTCTGGCGTTAATGATTGCTTTTCCCGTCATGTATCCGGGATATCCGGCTGCCTATGCGGCGGAGCCGGAAAACGACGGGGGCTGGAGTACCAATATGACAGGTTGGGCGAAGAAAGAAGGGGACGATTGGGTCGATGAAGAAGGCGGCAAGCGGCTCGCGTCGCCTGGCAAAAACACGATGATGCTCGCCGAAGGAATGCGGGGCAGCCTTCAATATGAAGCCGATCTGACGCTGAAAAACATGAACGGCCATGTATCGCTTGTATTTCGCGCGAACAGCAACGGCTGGGATTCCTACAAAGTGCAGTTGGAGCCGTCCAAAAACGAAATTCGGCTGGTCGGAGGAGGTCTGTTCCAAACCTATGCGCCCGCTGAAGCGCTGGAGCTGAATAAGGCTTACTCTGTTCGGATCGTTGCGGAAGAATCCCGGATCCAAGTTTTTTTCGGGTCAGCGGATCAGCCGATCTTCGACTTGGAGAACCAGACGTACGGCTCCGGACAGATCGGCATACTTGTCTGGGACAGCGACGTACTGATTCGCAACGCTTACGCCGAAGACATCATTCCCGTAGAGCCGGGATTCCGCACGAATCTGACGGGCTGGAGCTATTCCGGAGACGCCGGCCAGCATAACGATTCGCCGGAAGGTCTCCGGATGTCTTCTGCCGGCAATTATTTTGCGTTGGCCGAGCAGGAAATGGAGCATTTCGTTCTCGATGCGGACGTTTCGTTCGAAGAGGAGCAAGGCTTGGGCTCCATCGTATTCCGATCGGGCGATAACGGCTGGAGCTCCTACATGGTTCAACTGGATCCGGCTGCGGACAAAATCCGGTTGGTTAATGCCAACGATCAAGCGCCGGGGCGGCTGTACTTGGAAGCGGAAGCGGAGATCAGACCGAATACGGCATACCGTATTCGGATAAAGTCTGACGGCAACCGGCTCAGCCTATTCTGGAACGGAAGCGGCGAACCTGTCTTTTCCGTTATTGACAACGCTCACGCGAACGGGCGAATCGGCATGCATGTGTATAACGGGACAGCGATCTTCCAAAACGTAACGGTCCGTCAATTAAACGGGGGCTTTGCCGAGGTTAGCGAAAATCTAGGCGGATGGACGACCAATGAAGACGGGCTGTTAGAGGAAACGGCGGAAGGACTCAAGCTTGCGTCGCAGGGCAATTTCTTCGCAATTTCGGATCGGATTGCCGGAGACTTCGCCTTTGAAGCGGATGTGAGGCTGGATAGCTTCGAAGGCTTGGCGTCCCTTGTCTTTCGGTCGGATCAGAGCGGGTGGCGCTCCTACATGCTTCAAGCCGTAACCGTCGCATCCTCGCCCGGAACCGGCGTTCTGCGGCTGCTGAACGCCGACGACGGAGCCGCGAACCGTCTGTTCGAGGAAGAATCGGTTGCGCTCGCGCCTGCCGGACAGTTTAACCATCTGAAGGTTGTCGCTCGCGGTTCGTCACTTCAGGTTTTCTGGAATGGTGGCGAAGAACCGTTGATAACGGTCACGGATTCGTCCTACGCGAGCGGCCGGCTCGGTCTGCATGTCTATGACGGAAGCGCTGTGTTCCAGCATATTTTTTTGGATGGATTAAGCGAGACCTACCCGGACGTGATTACGAATCTCGAAGGCTGGAGAATCCGCGAGAACGGAACGGTTTCTTCAAGCAAGAACAGTCTCCTTCTTCAATCGGATAGCCATGTCACGGCGCTTGCCGGGACCGCCGGCAGCGATTTCGTATATGAATCGGATCTGACGATCGAGTCGGATGGCGCATCCGGCGGCTTGATCTTGCGTGCCGATTCCGCAGGGCGGCAAGGCTATCTAGTACAGGCGGATCATAAGACGCAGAAGCTTCGGCTGTTTTCTTTGGACGGGGGCAACGGCATGAATTGGCTTGCGGAGGAGCCGATTGATATAGAAGCCGGCCAAACGTATCGTTTGCGCGTCACAGCGGATCAATCGAAGCTGCAAGTGTATTGGAACGGAAAATACGATCCCGTGCTGGAAGCGGTTAGCGGTATGTACGTCTCGGGGTTCCTTGGCCTTCATGCGTATGAAGGGAGCGTCAGATTCCAGAACATTAAGGTTAGCGGAATGTCAACGAATGTGACGGAGTGGCAATCCTATGGCGGATCGTGGAAACCGCACTTGAACGGGTTGCAGGGCACTCAAGAAGGGGAAAGCTTGTCAGCGCGCATGGCCGAAGCTCCTTCGCCGCTTGCGAATACGCGGGATAAGGTTCTGGAAGCCGATCTTATCCTCGACGAGAACACGCCTAACGCTGCGGCCGGGCTGTTGCTTCACGCGAATGAGGACGGAACCGAAGGCTATTTGCTGACGATTGGTCCGGGTAACCGCGTCGCCTTGCAGAAGCGGGAAGGGAATGCATCGACCGTTGTAAGCGCCAGCGACAGCATTCCTCTTGCGCCAGGCAAGCCGCATCATATCGAGATTGTTGCCGAAGGCTCCCGCATAACGGCTTATGTGGACGGATACGAGACGCCTGCCGTCGATGCGAGCGGCTTGAACGCGGAACAAGACAACCGTTCCTTCGGTATTGCGGTGACGGGCGGGACGGCTTATTTCCAGAACGTCTACGCCTATGACCTGAAGTCGTATTACGAGGAATTGTACCGGCCGTAATACCATTATTCGCCGGCTAACGGTTCGGCAAGCGATCCGAACGGGCTTGTCTATTTCAATGGCGAATACCACCTGTTCCATCAGGACGGAGGCCAGTGGGCGCATGCGATCAGCACGGACCTCATCCATTGGAAACGCATGCCGATTGCGCTGAATTGGAATGAGCTGGGGCATATATGGTCAGGTTCGGCCATAGCGGATACGACGAATGCATCCGGGCTGTTCGGCGACTCCGGCGGCCAAGGTCTCATTGCTTATTACACGTCCTACCATCCGGACAAACCCGGGGGCAATCAGAAGGTGGGGATGGCATACAGCAAGGATAACGGGCGCACATGGGCTTATTACGGCGAAGAAGCAATCGTTTCGAATCCGGGAGGGCCGGTTGGCGGCTGGGACTTCCGGGACCCCAAGGTTGTAAGGGACGAGGAGAACGACAGATGGGTGATGGTCGTATCCGGCGGGGACAATATTCATTTCCTGACCTCGACCGATTTGATCCATTGGCAGCGCACCGACCAATTCGGCTTCAATGAGATTGCCGTGGGGGGAGAGTGGCAGGAGGGCGTGTGGGAATGCCCCGATTTTTTCCCGCTTACGGTGGATGGAGGACCGGAGAAGAAATGGGTGCTGATGATCAGCACAGGCGCGAGTCCGAAAACAAAAGGTTCGGAGAGCCGGTATTTCATTGGAGAATTTACGCCGGAAGGCAAATTCGTTAATGACAATCCCGTTCGCACCGTGTTGCGGATGGAGTTCGGCAAAGAAATGTACGCTTCTATGTCCTTCGACAATGCGCCGGACAATCGGCGGATCTTATTGGCTTGGATGACGAACTGGGATTACCCGTTCAGCTTTCCGACTTCCCCGTGGAAAGGCATGATGACGGTGCCGCGCGAGCTGTTCCTTGCGGAAACGGACGAAGGCCTGCGGCTTGCCCAGAAGCCCGTGCGGGAGCTGGAGTCTCTCCGGGGTACCCCTGTTGAGTGGACCAATGAAGAAGTGAACCCGGATACGCCTAACGTATTGGCTGAATTCGCAGGCAGCGCCTACGAGCTTGAAGCGGTTGTCGAGCTTCCCCAATCGGGAGCGGCAGAGGAGTTCGGCTTCAGGGTGCGGGAGGGCGGCGGGCAGGCGACGGCGGTCGGCTATCGGAGCGGCTCGAATACGCTGTTTGTCGATCGCGCGGCTTCGGGCCGCAATGACTTCTCTGACAAATTCACGACGCTGCATGAAGCTAAAGTAAAGCCGGTCAACCGAAGGATCAGCTTGCGGATGCTGGTGGATGAGTCTTCCTTGGAAGTATTCGCCGACGGAGGGAAGGCGGCATTCTCCGATCTGATCTTCCCTGACGGCGCTCGGACAGGTCTCAGCTTCTATACGAAAGCCGGCACCGCGACTCTGGTATCCGTGAAGATCTATCCGTTGGCGAATGTATGGAAGCCTGCGCCGTTGAACGGAGCTCCGGCCTCGGAACTCCGGCTGGACCGGGATTTGCTCGAAATCGGCGTTGGAGACCGCCGCAATGTGTATGGCAGCATTTTGCCTTATACCGACCAGAATTCGAAGCTTGTATGGACATCCGGCAATCCCGCCGTCGCGAGCGTTGCGCGCGCGGCCGACGGCAGCGCGATCGTCGAGGGGCTGTCCGCCAGCTCCGCTACGGTTACGGCGGCCACGGCTGACGGCTCGCTCAGCCGGTCGATGACGGTTACGGTAGGTTCCTTCGCTTCGAATTTGAGAGGCTGGAAGGCTTATCCCGCATCGCAATGGACGCCAACCGCATACGGCATTAGGGGTTCCTATGGCTCTGACGCCAATTATATGTCTGATCGTCTAGCAGCCGACTTTACGTATGAAGCCGACGTCCGCATGTCGACGAAGGGCGCCGGATCGATGTTGTTCCGGGCGAACGCAGACGGATCGGCAGGGTATTATTTTAATATCGATCCTAATATGCGAATGCTCCGATTGTTCTACAGGGCGCCTGGCAAAGGGGATGTCGAGGAACGGCAAGTGCTGGCAAAGGTCCCGATGCTGATCGAAACGGACAGGACGTACCGCGTCAAGATTGAGGCGCATGGGAAAAACATTCGGATTTATTTCGACGACGCGCCGGTGATCGAGCTTGAGGACGACACTTACCATCAAGGCTACTTCGGCTTAAACGTGTTCGACGGTCAAGTGTATTATCAGAATGTGCAGGTAACGGGCGAAACGCCGACCGATACGAAACAATATCGGTTAGTCAATGAACGCGACGGCCGCGTATTGACGGTCGGCAGCCAAGACCATTTCTCCCGGGCGGTCGTAAGCTCTCCTGCGAATGCAGTGCACGAGAAATGGATAACCGTGGGGAGCGCGGGAGAATCGGTAACGATCCGTTCGGCGACGTCGTGGAAATCGCTGGACTGGGATACGGGGCAAAATAGAATCCAGTTGTACCCTTACCTCGGCTATGACAATCAGCGTTGGCTTATTCTGAACCGCGCGGATGGGGCAGTTGCCATCGTATCGGCGAAGGATCCCGGCCAAGCGCTGCAAGCGGAGCCAAGCGGCGAGGTCAAGCTTGCCCCAAGGGACGATGCCGAAGCCGGTCAAGGCTGGCGGATGAAGGGGATTCTGCCTCCGAACGAGCCCGGGGGACAAGACGGAGAGGAGGGCAGCGATGCCGCATACGAATCTAAGGTTCGACAGCTGGCGAACGGCATGCCCGCCGACTTCGCCGTCGTCGATCGGGATTTATCCGCCGATCGCCCCATCCATGTGATCAAGCTGGACTCCGCCAATCTGCAGTCCTTCTTGGAGAAACTTCCGAAGCTGAAGCTCGATCTTCGCATCCAGGAGGAGGGCGATGTTCGGATCACCGGACTGTCCGCCGCGGATGTTCAGAGATTGGCAAAAGCGGGTGCAGAGCTGACCGTGCAAACGCCGGTTGCGACCATTTCTTTTCCTATCGGAAGCATTGACATGGAGGAAGCAATAAGCGCCTTCGGGGAAGCGAAACCAAACGAAATTACCGCTCAGCTCACGATGAAAGAAGCTGATCAATCGCTGGTTAAACAGGCTCAAGAGAAAGCATCCGATTACGGATATGCGCTGCTCAGCCGCCCCTTCGAGGTCGGGATTACATTCGGTTACAAAAGCGTGCAAAGGAACGTGAACTATGATGCGTATATGCAGCTCCGAATAAATCTGCCTGACGGCATAGGCTCCGGCCAGTCTGTGACGGCCGTTGCCATTCAGCCGGACGGAAGGGCGGAACATGTGCCTGCGGTTACGGTAGATGAGGGAGGCGCTCGCTACGCGCTGCTGCATGACAGGATCAATCCTCGCGTTTACGCATTGGCAACGAAGAGGTCGTTTTTCCGAGACACCGCAGGCCATTGGACGGAGGGACTTGCAATCAGCATGGGCGATCGAATGATTATGAATGGCGACGGCCAAGGGGAGTTCAACCCGGATCTGCCCATAACCCGCTCGGAATTTGCCACTGTGTCCTCTCGCGGACTCGGATTGATGTCGCCGGTTGAAGGGACGATCCCGTTCAATGATTCGCCGAGCGCAAAGTGGGATTATTCGACGATCCAAATTGCGGCGCGGTTTGGAATCATGAACGGTTTTGACGACGGCACATTCCGGGGCAATCAGCCCATGACGCGCGAGCAAGGTATCGTGGCCGTCTACCGAGCTCTCGTTCTCATGAAGGGAGACGAGGTTCAGCCGCTGGACGATCATGCGAAGCGCGAAGCCTTATCCGGTTACCAGGATGCTGCGCAATTGTCGGATTGGGCGAAGGATGCCGCGGCTTACCTGATCCATCATGGCATCGTGGCCGGCGACGGCAAAGGCAGGCTAAATTCCGGCGAAACGATGACAAGGGCGGAAGCCGCCGCGTTGATTTACAAGCTGTTGAGAGATAACGGTTGGATTGACTAAAGCGCGATGAAGGACAGGGCATGGGTTGCATGCCTTGTTCTTTTTTTGTGCGCGCGTGCCCAGCTAAGCACGCATCTTCTAGCCGGTGAAAGTCCGGTCGCGGGAGGGGCCAAGCCCCCGCGTAGCTTGGATACTTACGTATGGCGAAATCTGTGCGTAAAAGCGTATC
>NZ_JAVFVT010000034.1 GCF_030929555.1 Paenibacillus sp. LHD-117
TTTTGCAAGCCTTATTTCCGCATACTGGCCCAAGATTCTCTCCATGACCATGTGGCCGGTTTATTCAAGCATAAATTCTCACAATTACCGGTTAATCTCATGAACTGCATAAGTCATGATCTCAATACTGTTATACCATATTTTCCCTTTCGCTAGTACGATCGGCTGGTTTTTTCCGTTGAAGTAACGGGCAGCTAAATTATTGTTATTTTCCTCCTTTAGGGAAACCTAACCTCAAAAATGAGGTGAAATAGTGAGGAAAATACTGTACTTGATGTTGGTTATCTGCTTTCTGTTTAGTTCTTCGACTGTTATTGCTGATTCATCTCTATCTGAAGCACGCACAAGCAACACTGATACGCGGGTGTTTAGATTGACTGCAAATGAAGTCCTATCAGCCCATGTAAAGTGGGGACCTGGAATTCGTTGGATGCTTACAAGAAATGAGATTGATTCGCTAATTACAATATTAAGAAAAGCAATGAAGGAAGATATAAAACCATATCATGGACCTTTTCCAAAAGGAGGACCATTTCAAGTAAGTTTAACGACGAAATCATATGAACAGTACACTTTCACGGTTGGTGCTGGTGGAGAAGGATACGTTCTTTACTCTGGCGGAAAGGTATTTCTTCCAGAGTTTACTGACTTTATGAAACCGTTTATCATTCGAAGAGCGAATGAAGCTAAACCGTACAGAAAGGAAGATCTAGCTAACGGGACACGATAGTAAAATAAAGGATGTAAACGCTTATGACCAAGATCGTTCTTATTGAGGATAATGAACCTCTGTTGTCATCCACGAAGCTGGTGTCGTCCTCAACGCCGGCACGCCAGGAGGGATGTTGGGACTGTTTTTCTTGTACTCTTCTTTGGAATTCACTGAGTATGTCAGCTTTTTGATGGCGAGGGTCGGCATCCTGTGCGGTATTTTCGCGCTATTAAATATGTTGGTTTATATATCGCTCCGAAAGAGGTTTTTCCGTGGCGCAGGGCTGCGGATTGCTTAATATTTTGAAATTGGTTTTAAATCATTCTCTCCCTTGCTCAGGATTTATCTGAAACGTAAGATAATATAAATAACGATCAATCGATTTTCTAGATGGGATGATAAATGGTGGAAATCAACGTGGCTTTAGTCAGTCGTTTAATCGCGGAGCAATTTCCGGAGTGGGCTCATCTTCCGGTCAAGCCCGTCGAATTAAGCGGTTGGGATAATCGAACGTTTTGTCTTGGCCCCGATATGAGCGTGCGGCTGCCAAGCGCGGAAGGATATGCGGCGCAAGTGGAGAAGGAGCAACAATGGCTGCCGCGGCTTGCTCGCCATCTGCCTCTGCCTATTCCCGCTCCTCTTGCGAAAGGGGCACCTTCTCGCGAATATCCTTGGCATTGGTCCGTTTATCGATGGATTGATGGCGAGAATGCGTCAATCGACCGAATCGACGATCTGAATGAATTTGCAGAGCAGTTGTCTCGATTTTTGAATGCCCTGCAAATGATCGATACAAGTGGCGGTCCTCCGCCCGGACTCCATAACTTTTATCGAGGCGGTTCGGTTAGCGTTTACGATGAGCAGACGCGTAACGCGATTACTGCCCTCCGCGATCAGATCGATACAGAGGCCGCAACCGCCGTATGGGAAACCGCCATCCAGACCACATGGAACCGCCCGCCCGTCTGGGTTCATGGAGACGTACATCCCACAAATATGTTAGTCAAAGAGGGGCGCTTAAGCGCGGTCATCGATTTCGGGTGTTCGGCCGTAGGCGATCCCGCATGCGATTTAACGATTGCTTGGACATTTTTTGCCAAGGAAAGCCGTGCTATTTTCCGAGCGGGCCTTAAGCTCGACGACCACACTTGGTCACGCGCGCGCGGTTGGGCATTGTGGAAAGCGCTGATTACGATTGCCGATCCTGCCAATGCCAATCCAATCAAAATAAAAGAGGCTCGACGGACGATTAACGAAATTTTTTCGGATGTGTAACTATGCCAAATGCCGAGGTCTTCCTTCGGCTTGTTGCGGCTATTGCACTTATACTAACTAAACGGCTGTCTCTTGAGAGACAGCCGTTTTTCGAGTTCATTCATATTCCCATATGGGACAGTCTCTGGCGTCTACGCTCCCTGCGTTCCCGATAAGCCGTGCGGGCTCCTTTTAAATAGAGCAGAAGCCGGGCTCCCGCGAGGAGGAGGATGACGGCCCCGTCCCAGAAGGGGACGGAGTGGACGGGATAGGCGGATATTTGGCGTACCGCCATCGAGAGCGCGGTGTAGCCGCCCGGGAAGCTGTAGATGATCAAGGTGACGGTCATCGTCGCGATGCCGATGGCGTATGTGGCGCCGAACCACGCGGCCGCCCGACGCTCCGTGCCGGGCAGGCGCCGCCACGCTTCGCGCGTATCGTCGTCCTTGCGCCACAGCTTGCGCAGGAACAAACGGCCGCTGCGGGCCAGATCGGCGGAATGGGTAGCGTTGCCGAGCACGAAGTAAAGATCCGTCCGCAGAAACACCATGAACTGCGAGAGGATGCCGAGCATCAGCAGCAGGATGACGAGCCGGGCGCAGTCGTTCGCGATGCTGTCAGGTTCCGTGGCAAGCTGAACCAGCAGAGCTGTCGCGATCAGGAGACAGTCCCACGCCATTCCGGCGAGGTAGGGGAAGTAGCGCTTCGCCGGCGCATGTCCCCACAAGCCGGTCATCTCGGTCTCGGCAACGATCACGATATAGCGGATATTCACACGCATGCGGGCGCGTACGCCTACCCCTCGTGCCGCCAGCAGGTGAGCGCATTCGTGGAGAAAAATAAGCAGGCAGGCGATGAGCGAAACGAACAAGGCGTTGCCCCCGACGACCGGCAGCACGAACATGTCGCGGTAGTGGGGCAGGAACTCGGGGCGGAGGACGAAGAGGAGGAGAACGGCCGCGAGCGCGGACACATACACCCACGCTGCGTGGCCGGTGAATAGTAAGGCACCGATCCGTTCCGCAAGCCGGTCGACTAAGGACATCGCCCGCTTGTCGGCTGCCGGAGCGACATCGGCCGCGAGACCGAGCGCCTGCAGCTGGGTCATGAAGTCGAGGACATCGACGTCGAGCTCCCGCTCCTGCAGAATCTGTTCCTGTATGTCCCGTACAGTCCGGGTGCCATCCGCGCGTTCAATTACGTACAAGGCGGGCTCCGGCACTCGGATGAATCGCGAAATGCGCGGGTCGCCGATCGTGTATTCGTCGCCGTCGCGTTGAACGGTCAGGTGGGACAGGTCGATGCGGGAGACTGCATCCAGAGTGCCCATCATCGATTTTCCCGTTCCCCGGATAGTGGCGCGGCTTCTTCCGCGACTTCCAGCAGCCGCTCCAGCGCGACTGGCTCGACCCATTCGTCAGTGCCAGGGTCTGCCGACCGGCCGCAGCTCGGGCAATCCGAATATCGGGGGATGCTGCGGCGCGAAATGTCCATATCATGGAAGGGTACAAGTCCGAACGGCATGTCGGATATAGCAGAATAACCGGTCAACTGTTTGGCGATGTCGGAGGCGACCAGCGCGGTCATGACGGCCACATTGGGCGCGAAGCCGGGATTGCCGGTATCGGCATCAGCCGCTGCGCCAGCGACTTGCCTCCTGATGCGTCCCGCCGTCACGGGGTCGGTGCGCATGATGTGCAGCACCCGGCAATCGGTGCAGCCGCTCTCGTACGGGAGTACGCGGAAATAAAAGCCCAACCGATTGCCGATCGACAGATAATAGGAAGGAATGCGCCGATGCAGACAGGCGGCGTTGACGTAGCGGGAACCCATCAGGGGCGGTGTATCGATCGCGCTCACCATCATGTCCGCCTCCGCCGCGATATCGACCAGCGACTGCGCGCTTTCGATACGGCGCTGGTGCACCTCCACCTTCACGTCTCGATTCAAGGCGTGCAGACGCCGCTGGAGCGCGATCGTCTTGTACTCGCCGACATCGTCTTCGGTATAAAAAAATTGCCGGTTCAAATTGTTCAGCTCGACTCGGTCAAAGTCGACGCCGACGATGCGGCCGACTCCCATCGCGGCAAGCCAAGCGGCGATGACGCTGCCGCCGCCGAGACCTACGACGGCTACGGTGGCGTTCTTCAGCTTTTTCTGAAAGTCGAAACGGCTTTCGTTTAAGCTCTCGTATAATGAAAAGTAAGTGAGATTATTTTTATAGCGTATTTGCTCACGCTCCGTCAGCCCGATCGGATCGGCCGTCCCGCATGCCAACAGGCGATGGCGATCGAGCAAAGCGAGGCCTTCCTCTACTTCGCGCGCCGTTAGCCGACATTCGCTTGCGATCTCTTCTACGCCGCGCGCTCCGTCCAGCAGCCGGATGAAGGCGAAGATGCTGCCGTCCGGATCGTCGATTTCAAGCGTCGAACGCTCCATTTTGAACCGGATCACGTCGTTATCCCGGCTCATTACTTGTCGGCAGTATGGTTTTAAGGCGGGATTCTTCATAGTCATAGTCTCCTGTTCGAACGAATTTAGGGAAAAAGCCGTACGCGCTGTACGGCTTTCTCGGGATGTACGGCTTAAACTTTGAAGTCAACTACGGCTTCGGGATCCTCATGGATCGCTGTCGGCGTCAAGTTTTCAACTTCGCGGATTTCGATCTTCATCTTCGTCACCTCCCTCACATTTATCATTATAAAGTTGCGAGGATTGGAAACAAGTTACAAAATGTCATATTAATTGTCATGAAAAATGGATAGTTCTATTCGTGGTAGTATAAGGATAGTTTGGGTGGGGGGATTCGTTTGCTGAATATTCAAGCCGTTTTTTTGGATCGTGAAAAGGAAACAAATTACAATCTATCGCGTCTATATTAAGCAGCGGTAGAAATATTACGTACTATCGAATTTGTGAATGAGTTGTCATTAAAGAGGAGATGAAGCAACAATCAGAACGAAATGGACAGGATTGGCGGTCGCATTTTCACTTTGCGTCAGCTTGTTGGTTCCTGCGGGACAAATTAAGGCCGCAGAAACAAACGTAAAGGTTACTCTGCCAAAATTCGAGGTGAAACTAAATGGTCATACGGTAGAAAATCAGTACCGGGAATACCCGTTGCTGGTTTATCGCGATATTACCTATATTCCGATGACCTGGAACGATACGAGAATGCTAGGTTTGGAGACAACTTGGTCGCAGGCAGCGGGCTTAAACATTAAGCAAAGCCTGGTGACCTCCTCGTATGCGGCTTACAAGTCCGGGAAACGGAATGCGAACACGTACTCCGCGAAGATTGCCACATCACCCATCACAGTTAATGGGAAAGTCATCCACAACGCAAAAGAACAATATCCGTTGTTGAGCTTCCGGAACATTACCTATTTCCCGCTGACCTGGCGTTTCGCGCATGACGAATTTGGTTGGGATTACAAATGGAATGCAGGCAGCGGACTAAGCATTACGTCCCATAACCCGCAGTTGCAGACGATTGGCCTTCCCTCGTATGCTTCTAATAACGACGTCGCCCTTTTTAAGGGGTATTATTATTTCGTCGAGACGAAGAGCGGCACAAACCATGTTTATCGGGCTCCCGTGAAGCAGCCTTCTGCCAAGGAAGAGATCTATTCGTATAGCTTCGAAGGTTCGGATCCAATATGGCAGCCGGAGAAAGTATCCTTTCAGATCCGCGACAACGCACTGTGGTTTACCTATCATCTCGGAGGAGGTGTATCGGGTACGGATATGTTCGTGAGAATCGGCGACAACGGGAAAGCTGTATTGTTGCATCAAGGGTATTTGAATTTCCGCGAGACGCCTTACGGCACGCTGATCGTTCGTCTCGGCGACTCGGCGTTTGAGGGCGGCAATTTGCGTCTATCGTCGGCAGGGAAGGAGAAGAAAGTCGGAGAGCCCGGTCTAATGTATGCAGTTACGCTTAGCGGTACCCAGTGGTCACTCGGCGGCGGCAACGCTTCCTACATCGGCATCAACGGAGACAATGCGTACGTGCTGGCTTCGCGCGACGAAACCGACGCAAATAAGATCTATGAAATCAACCTGAAGACGAACAAGACCAAAAAGATCGTCAACTCGGGCGTAAGCTGGTTCCAAGCGATCGACAACAAGCTATATTACGTCAAAGATAAGGATAAATCGTTATATTCGTCTGATCTGGACGGAGCGAACGAAATGAAGTTGTCCGAACATGCCGTATCATGGTTTGACAGTATCGACGGCAACCTATTCTACACTAAGAAGAAAAGCTCAACCCAGTTTGAACTGTATAAAGTCGATCCCAACGGGAAAGACACTCTTGTTTGGACAACGCCTTTCGCCAGCGTTCAAGTGTTAAACAAACAGCTCGTGTGCCAGCTTGGCGTTGGCGATGGCGTCGTACTGCTGGACAGCTCAGGCGGCTTGCTGCTAAAAGTAGCGGATCCGATCGCGCGTATTTTCGAGTCCGATAACGAGCTATTGCTCCAAAATGCTAAAAATAATACTCTAGCAATTATTCGGTGAACGGAGAGTGTGCAGCGGTGAAAATAAAGGTCATGATTGCCGATGACAATCCCTTTATCCGGGAGGGCATGAGGATCATACTGACCACCTTCGATGAGTTCGAGGTATTGGCGACAGTTCAGGATGGTCAAGAAGCGGTAGATTTCTGCCTGCAAAATGAAGTGGACGTGGCTCTGCTCGATGTGCAGATGCCCAATATGAACGGCGTGGAAGCGACTAAGCTGATCTCCGAGAAGACTGGAACCAAACCGTTAATCCTGACCACCTTTGATGACGAGACGTTTATTCTCGATGCGATCCGCAGCGGGGCAAAGGGATATCTGCTCAAAAATAACGAACCGGAGCGGATCCGGGATGCAATCTTGACTGTGTACAACGGACATAATGTGCTGCAGGATGCCGTGCTGGATAAGCTGAAATCTAGTTTGTTGGCGGAGAAAGATAACGATGAAAAAGAAGATAGAGGAAGTAAGATAGATAGAAGCTTGTTCACCGATAGAGAGCACGATATAATGTCCCTCATCGCGAAGGGGCTTTCCAATCGTGAAATCTCGAAGAAGCTGTTTATCTCGGAAGGCACCATTGCCAACCACATTACTTCCATCTTAGGCAAGAAGGGTCTTACGCACCGTACACAGATCGCGATTTATTTTCTGACTGGGGAAGTGAATTAATTGACGGAGAGGGGAACCGCCAAAGAACTCTGGACAATGGGCATTAAAGCGATTCTCTTAAGCTTCGTGGTCATTCAATCCTATCTATCCGGAGGTTCGATTTCACCATGGTATATGCTGTCCATCCTCCTCTACCTGTGTTTGAATATATCCATTCATATCGTTAAGAAGGTTAGTATCACGTCGACCGTGCTGCTGCTGTCCGTTCTGGTTGCCGCAGCGTCCTCGTCATACATTCAGCCTTTGTTTATGCTGCTGCTTCCGCTGAATCTATACGAACTCTTCTCGATATACCTGCGTAAGCGCGGAATTATTTTATTCCTCATGTTGATTCCGCTCTTGCCGCTGTCGTATGAATCTCAAACCATCTTGTTTACCTATGGTCTCGTCGCGATGCTCAGTTTCCTCTACTACCTTTTGCTTAACACCTACATAAGCAGAGTCGAAGACCTCAAAGCGATACTGGAAAACAGGCATGAACATATCCAGCAGCTGACAAAAAGTCTGAATGAGAATAAAGAATATATCAGACAATCCGACTATACGATAAAGCTGGAGGAGCGCAACCGGCTGTCCCAGGAAATTCATGATAAGATCGACAATTCGATGACGGGCGCATTGATCCAGATGGAAGCCTCGAAGCGCTTGTTCGCCTCCAATCCGGAGAAGTCTTCTGAGCTGCTTCAGAATGCCATTCAAATCTCCAAGGACGGGATCGAGAGTATCCGCCTTGTACTCAAAAATATGAAGCCGCCGACAGAGCAGCTCGGAATAAATCGGATGAAATTATTTGTAGATGAATTTTCAGCGAAACATACGGTTAGGACTTTACTTACCCATGAAGGCAATGTCGACATCATTACTCCGATCCAATGGAAAGTCATTCAGGAGAACATCCAGGAAGCGCTGACCAATGCCATGAAATATTCGAACGCTACCGTTATCTCCATCCACATCGAGGTACTAAGAACCTTGATCAAGACCGAAGTAGCGGACAATGGCAAAGGTGAGCAGAAGGTAATAAAAGGCATGGGAATTATCGGCATGGAAGAACGGGCAGCAAGCGTAAATGGTACGATTATCGTCGATGGTTCAAGAGGCTTCAGTGTCACTACATTAATTCCTCATGGTTAAAGATGACATTTGCGAAGATTAGTAATGAAGATTCTCAGGGGTCAAGGATGAACTTGTGCACTGTCACAGGGGCATCCTTTTTTATTACAATTACATTATCCTAAAGACGAAACGGGAGTGTGACGAATGAACGTCCTTGAAATGAAGCAGCTTACGAAGAAATTTGGAGATTATATTGCCGTGGATAATATTACGATGTCCGTGAAGGAAGGCGAGATATTCGGATTTCTCGGCGCGAACGGAGCAGGGAAAAGTACGACGATCAACATGATTGCCTCTCTGCTGAGGGTTACCAAAGGCGAAATCGAAGTTCTTGGCAAAAATATCGCCAAGCATGGCAAATTCGCGAAGATGAATATCGGGATCGTGCCGCAGGAAATGGCAATTTATGAGGATATGACAGCTTATGAGAACGTTCATTTTTTCGCCGGATTATACGGACTCAGAGGGGCCGAGTTAAAGGAGCGGGTAATTGAAGCGCTAGCTTTCGTGGGACTTGGCGATAAACACAAAAGCTATCCCAAAAATTTCTCGGGCGGCATGAAACGAAGATTGAACATCGCCTGCGCAATCGCCCATCGGCCAAAGCTGCTCATCATGGATGAGCCAACGGTGGGGATTGATCCGCAATCTCGCAACTATATTCTTGGCTCCGTGAAGAAGCTGAATGAAGGTGGCTGTACGATCATCTACACCAGCCATTACATGGAGGAGGTCGAAGAGATCTGTACAAGAATCGCCATTATCGATCACGGCAAGATTATCGCGGAAGGAACGAAAAGTCAATTAAAGGCCATCATTACGAATCAAAAAAATATAGGGATCGAGGTCCGTTCGGCGGGGCATCTGGATAAGAAAAAGTTGGAGGCAATCGCCGGCGTAAACCGGGTTGAAGTAGAGGATCGGATCGTTAAGATCGCCTCTGATTCCGAAGTCAATAACTTGAACAGGATCATCAAGCAGTTGGTGGCGGACGACATTGAAATACGATCCGTTGAAGAGCATGAGCCAAGTTTGGAGATGGTGTTCCTGACATTGACGGGCAGAAGCCTGCGGGATTGATAAGAATGAGGAAATAAGGAGGCGAAAGGGATATGAATGTACTTCGAATCATGCTCAAAGAGTTAAAGGTCATCCGCGATCCCAAAATGATTGTATTTTTGCTGGTTTCGCCGCTATTAATCATGCTCATTATGGGTACGGCGCTTACGAATGCTTTTAACGGCAGTTTAGAGGTTGGAGAAATCAACGTACTCTATAAAAATAATCACTCATCGAGCGAGTTCTCTGCCTATTGGGACGACTTTACGGGGCAGATGCGTCAAGCGGGCATTCAACTCGTAGAGGCAGACGAGAAGATGGATGGGAAGCTTGAAGTGAAGAACAACCTTTATGAGGGATACGTCGAGATCTCGGACAGCGGACTGAAGTATTACAACAGCAGTCAGAGCTTGATTGAAAGCGATATTGCGCAGAGCTTGCTTACAGCATTTGCGGATCGTTACCGATTGGCGGCTGAAGTAGCGGGAACAGACCCGGAGCAAGCCAATGCGATCATGGCCGGAAGCGGCGGCGAAAGCTTTGTGGCAGAGGAGTCGCTAATTGCGGCAAGAAAACCTGGTGCTATGGACTATTTTGCAATTGCGGTTACGACAATGATTATTTTATATAGCGCCTTGTCGGCCGCTCAATTAATAGACAGTGAACGGAAAAGGAACACAGCTGTCCGATTGCTTGCTTCCCCGGTAACGAAAATCGAAATATTCGCGGGAAAATTAGCAGGGATCGTCGTGCTGAATTTCATCATCACAATTATCGTCGTACTCATCAGTAAATACATGTTTAATGCCTATTGGGGAGAAAATCTGGGTCTAGTTTTTCTAACGCTCTTAACTGAAATCATTTTCGCTGTAAGCTTGGGACTCGGCTTCAGTTATGTCCTCAAGGGTAATGCGTCAGGCACCGTTGTCATGATTATTATCCAATTGGCAGCGTTTCTCGGCGGTTCTTATTTTCCGGTCGAGAACGCTACGGGAATCATGGCAACCCTTGCTTCTTTTTCTCCGCTGCAATGGTCCAATGCCGCGCTTCTAGAAATGATCTACGCTGACAATCTGTCGGCAATGGCTAACGCCATGCTGTTGAATATCGGCTTCGCGGTCGTCTTGTTAGGTATCGGACTCACGATGATGCGCAGAAAGGAAGGGTTATAAGGATGAGAGACACGTTATGGCTAATTCGGAAAACTTTTATTTCTACCTTTAAAAATGTTTTGAATCTCTTTATCTACTTCGTCTTTCCTGTTATGGCAATTCTGCTCGCGACCCTAGTCCAAGGAGGCTCGGGAGACGCCGAATTGAAAATGGGCATTGTTAATCATGATGGAGGTCAAGCGATTACAAAGGATGTTATAGATTCGGTGGGCAGACAGGATTCCATGCTTGTAAGCGAGATTGAGGAGAATGAGATAAAGGAGCTGATCTCCTCTGGCGAGCTGGATGCAGCCATTATTTTTCCCGCAGGTTTCGCACAAAGCTTGATTGTCGGCAAGCCCACAAACGTGAAAATCGTATCCATTAAGGGGGCGCAGGTTACCGGACATTTGAGGGCATCCTTGGATCAGGAAATGAACAATATAGCTTCGATCGGCAAGGTGGCTAAAGGGGATGAGACTAAGTTTAATAACCTTTACGAGGGATTTCAAAAGACGGGCTTTGCATTATCGGTTGAGAAAGTAGAGGATCAATCGATAAATCACAACAAAACCAATCAATCAATAGGTTACTTGCTCATCCTCATGCTGGTGTCCGCTTCGAATTTATCCGGTATTCTTATCAAGGAAAGAGAGAATCGAACCTTTTATCGCCTATTATCCTCGCCGATCAATCCAAGAACCTATGTCTTATCCAATATCATCGTTAATTTGATGATGATGATGATGCAGATAACAGTGACATTGTTGATCATGATCTTTATTTTTCATGTCGATCCGGGTATTCCCTTCTGGAGCATGTTCCTGATTCTTGTGTTATTCGCTCTGGTGGCGATAGGTCTGTCGCTTGTAATCGTGGCATTCTCAAGCAGCTCTTCGGCAGCCAGCGGAATGCAGAATATGTTCCTTATTCCTACCAGCTTGCTGTCCGGATGCATGTTCCCGCTTGCTTTAATGCCCGAAACCATGCAGCAGCTTGCGCACTTTCTTCCCCAGTTTTGGCTTCTGGATACCTTTAGCAGTCTACAGCAAGGGGTATCGATGGGGGAATTATACTTGAACCTGTTCATTTTGATTGCTTTTTCCGTGGCCTTATCCTTAATAGCCGTCTATAAGTTTGGCAGGAATAATGATACTCGAAGCTATATTTAAGAGAATAAGCTAACCCAAAAGGAAACGTTATTTTAGGAGCTTGCTATTGGCAGCTCCTTTTTTGTTCGAGCAAAACAATAACAACGTATCTTATTTCGATCAAAATATATTGTAAAACGATAAATTATATGGTACATTCAATTTGAAAATAACGAAGTGAGGTGCATGTTGTGGAACGAGGAACAACACTCTTTTTGAAGGCGGCGGTCATTCTTATCGGCATCCCGGTTCTTGCCATCTGCATTTTTTTGGTGCCGGAGATCGCGAACTTTGCAGCAGAGTTGTATCCGGATCATGCTTATTTGAAGGTTTTGGTTTTTATTGATTTGTATGCAACGGCGATCCCTTTTTACATGGCTTTGTATCAATCGTTTAAACTTTTGAGCTACATTGACAAGAACAATGCGTTCTCAGAATTATCCGTACGGGCTTTGAAGACGATTAAATACTGCGCGATCGCAATCAGCGGCTTGTTTACGGCAGGTTTGCCGCTTTTCTATCTCATTGCGGAGAAGGACGATGCCCCGGGAATCATCGTCATCGGGATGGTCTTCGTTTTTGCTTCCATGGTCATTGCCTTTTTTGCCGCCGTACTCCAAAGGCTTTTGAAAGAAGCGATCGATATAAAATCCGAAAACGAATTGACGGTCTGAGGTGAATGACATGGCGATTATTATCAATATTGACGTGATGCTGGCCAAAAGAAAAATGAGCGTAACCGAACTTTCGGAGAGGGTTGGAATTACAATGGCTAATCTTTCGATATTAAAAAACGGAAAAGCAAAAGCGATTCGATTAGCCACTTTAGAGGCGATCTGCAAAGCGTTAGACTGTCAGCCTGGAGATATTCTGGAATACAGAAGTGACGAATCATGAAACAAGGATCAACCTTTTTCCTTCAGGCGGTTGTTGTGCTCATTGGAATTGCGGTACTGGCTGTGTGTGTATTTTTGTTGCCCGGGGTAGCCTCTAGAGATGCGGAAGCGAATCCGCGGAGCGACTATTTGCAATATCCCTTTTTAGTATGCTCGTATATATTGTCTATCCTCTTTTTGTTTGCGATGGTTCAAACCTTCAAGCTTTTGAGCTACATCAATCGGAGAATGGCGTTCTCGGCATTATCTGTTAGAGCCTTGAGGGATATCAAGCGTAGTGCAACCTTATTCAGTTGCCTAATTGTAGGAGGAATCCTATTCGTAATCATTTTTCTTGAAGGTGACAGAGCAGGAGTTGTAGCGGCGGGAATCATCGGCACATTCGCTTCAATCGTCATTGCAACCTTTGCTGCTGTACTTCAAAAGCTTCTACAAGATGCATTAGCTATCAAATCCGAAAATGACTTGACGGTCTGATGCATGACGAAACAAAGGAGCAGCTTGCCGTGAGGCAGCTGCTCCTTTGTTAACTCAAACTTAAAGTTTCGGCGGCTCATAACCAACCACCGGATGCAGCCTAGAGATAAACAACCGATCCGCTGCGACTCGCAAAGCCGTATTCCGAATAGCCAGCGCTAGCGGCGACTCAAGCTGCATAAGCCGTCCCATTAGGCGCGATTGGCGGACGATATTTAGGACACGCTGAATGCGCATCTTCTCATATGCCTGTAAGGCCTCGACCAAGGCTCCGCCTGCTGGTCTGATTCTAAGCAGATCGGCAAGCACGACCGCATCCTCCATCGCCTGCGCTCCGCCTTGACCCAGGTTTGGAAGCATCGGATGTGCCGCATCTCCTAGCAGCGTGACCCGACCCTTGCTCCACTGCCTAAGCGGCTCTAAGTCATAGATGGAATGGGTGAGAATATCCATGGGCTGCGTGGCTTCTATAACGGCCGGGACCGGTGAATACCAGTTCCGAAACTTTAGCAGAGCGTCCTTCTTACGTTCCTCGGGTGTAAGAGAAGCTCCTTGTCCTTCCGCCTCATTCATTGCGGCAAACCAGAAGATGCGCCCGCCACCAAGGTGGGAAAATCCAAACCGAGTGCCATTGCCAAGCGCCTCGAACCCTCCTCCGGCCGCAAGGGGATAACGCGGGTCATCAAAGCTGCCTATGCCTCGGATGGCTCTATACCCCGAATATCGCAACGGAGTATGGCCAAAAAGCCCGTCACGGATTTTTGATCGATACCCGTCTGCAGCGACCAGGAGTTCGCCGTTCGCACTCGTTCCATCCGCGAAACGCACCTCGACTCCTCCATGACGATCGATCAGTTCGGCAAATCTTTTACCATGCTCGACGGTTACGCCAAGATCAAGGGAGCGCGAATAAAGGATGGATTGCAGGCTGCCGCGGTGAATGAGATAACTCGGCGTACCGTAACGAACGGCTTGTTTCTCGACCGGCAGACGTGCCAGAAGGCTTCCCCTCCATGTTCTCAGCTCCGCAACTCTGACCGGCGTTCCTTCTTCCCGGATGCGTCCCGCCGTATCGAAACTCTCAAGCGCCCTCATGGCATTCGCGGCGAGCACGATCCCAGCCCCGTTCTCTGTCAGGCTTTCGTTCTGCTCAAAAACGGTTACCTCCCAGCCAACCTTCCGAAGCGCGATCGCACAGCTTAAACCGCCTATCCCGCCGCCGATAATGATTGCTTTCATTTGGTTCCCCCATTTTAACGCGGTGTACAATCTATAAACTTTATCATAATGTCCGAAAGTAAGGAAATAAAGCTGTAGACTAACACGCATAGTAAGCCATAAAATTTGTCTTATAAGAGGGGGAGTGAACAATGAAAATAACGAATCTCATTGGGTTATTAGCTTCAATGGGTTCAATCATACTTTGGACTATATTTTCTTTTTACAATCCATACACTCATGAGCATGTTGATACTGACGTGATGTTGAATACATTATTAACGCTTGTTTTTCCGGCTTGTTTGGCGATGATCGCATCTGTTTTCAGAAAGCCTTACCTCATGATTATTGCATTTGTATGGTCGCTTCCCGTGAGTCTCTATACCGCGATGACCCCGAGTATTTTCAAATGGTTTGGAGTGACTTCGGTTCTTTACCTTATTTCGGGTATTTTGATGATTAGGGAATCTAAGTCCTATTCGCGCTCATGCGAATAGTTGAACTAAAACAATCGTTCAGTTAGACACGACGGCAGCCGACCACACAATTGGCTGCCTATTTTCGTTGGAAAAACGAGACAGCAGCGCAACGAAAACAATCCAAATACGTCTAAATACTGGAAGGTATATGGAGAAAGTGGAGCATAATGTTTACATTTGAAAGGAGATTTAAAAGTTGAATACCTCAAAATCAGATACTGTTGTCACGGTTGGTTGTCTTATATTAGCTATAATTGGATTTGTTATTATCCTTCGAAGTGTAGAGATGGGGATTAGTGCAGCAACAAGCGATTTAATAAAAGCAGAAAGCATGAGTATCGATGAAAGTAAAATTCGAAGCGAAAATCATATTGCTAAGTTTAGACTGGTGGGTGGAATACTCTTCGGGGTCGGGCTTTTTTTGGGACTAAATAAGTTGAGAATTAGAGTTGACTTTAGAAGTGACGTTAGCATGACTAAAATGGAGGAAATCGAGGACAAGCACAGTCCCACTTAAATGAATTCGTAATGGGGGAGGTTTTTTAGAAATGGTTAGAAAAATCCTCTGGATTACGGTTCCTCTAATTGTGGTAATGATCTCAATTCTTTGGTCATCGGGGATATTCGGCTTATGGACGAAAGGTATAGCTTATATTGCAAACAACACCGAAGAATATACTGTTGTCAAATGCTCACCTGAGGCAAGGTGTCGCTAATCCATGCAGTGCCGGACGATGCAATAAGTTTAGAAGTTACAGTTTTTGTTCCTGTATTCTTCGCACACACGAACGGTTTCTGTTTCAGTTGGATTAATAGGCTCTTTAAACTCGAAATAAGCACTGCCTTGGCCATTGGGAAAGAAGCAGTGCCATTAGACTAAGCGAGGACTCTCTTAATACATAAAGAAAAATTAAAACCGTCCATGCACAAGGACGGTTTCATTCAATGGAACATTGTATTGTGCGGGACCGCAAACACTAATCACTTATTGTAACCCGAGTGTTTTTAAGAAAGAGTTCATTTTATTTGATGTTTCAGAATCCAAAATGTAATTTTTTGCATTCTCATCTTCGAATCTTTTTAATTTAACCCAATGGCGGATAGTGTACGAACTACCATCCTTCATCAATACATCAATTTCATAATCGTGTAGGATGTCTTCAAATTCTTCATCTTTGTGAATGGCGTTATTTAATATTTGATTTAGAGTGTCAAACGGTTTTTTGTCACTGAT
Source organism: Paenibacillus sp. LHD-117 (assembly GCF_030929555.1). Classification (GTDB taxonomy): domain Bacteria; phylum Bacillota; class Bacilli; order Paenibacillales; family Paenibacillaceae; genus Pristimantibacillus. The sequence continues at coordinate 15,946 of NZ_JAVFVT010000034.1, forward strand.
GGTGACTAGAATATTTTTATTAGATAAGTTGGCTAAATCTGGCTTAATGATTCGGACCTCCTGAATATTGGCGGTATCCAATGAAAGTGTCTTTTTCTCAATAGGAAGTCCCTCATCATCTCTCCCTTGGCATCCAATGAGACAAAGCATAACTAGAATCAAAATAGATGTTTTATACACTTTCTCCCCACCTTAACAATAGATTTAAATTTCGGTATAGAAAGCGCGGCTTATTCCAAAATTAATTGGACTATGCCGCGCATGAAAAGGCCTCTAATTAGTCACTTTTAAATCTGTACTAGAAGTATATATGCTAAAAGGTTTGTTTGGTTCACTTAGTGCATTCAATTTACTTATTTTCATGGCAGTAGCTGTTGAATACTGGGATCCTTCGTAGTACGCCCCACCTGCATGGACACCGACAATTCGATCATCGTAGGGGTTAAAAGTGATAGCACCACTATCGCCACCGTCTGAGTATCTGCTTCCTCCTGATTTTTCAATTCTAATGGTATCTAAATAACCTAATCCTTCTCCAGCGTTATCAAACACCGTACCACATGTTACATCTGTTTTTACACCTGATTTACATATTAATTGATTAATAGCGACACTGCTTGTGCTTGCATACCTCTTACCATATTCAGCATTAGCCAAAGGGCTATAAAAGAATTGATTGCTGATGTATTTATTTGTATTTGTTAAGCGGATTAACCCGATATCATATCCACTACCTCGTCCATCAAAATGCCACACACCGATTATAGTAGTCCCTTGAGTTACATTAGCACCGATCGATGAAATACAGTGTCCTGCTGTGATTAAAAACTGTTTTCCATCTTTAGTAGCAGTGGCTGCCGTGGAACAATTACCATTAATTTGTATACCGCCACCCATAACGGTAAAAGTATCTGTTCGTGCCTTTTCAAGTTTTTGAGTATTCTCTATAACCTTGATTTCGTAAATATTCTCGTCAATGCTGAATTTATTTAATTGATCTTTAACAACAGTATCAGCTAAAAATGAGTTTGTTTTTGTATTATCGAATTCCAAAATAACTTTTTCTCTTTGGGCATCAACAAAAATGGAAGTTGCACCAGTATCAGCGTTATGAATCTTGTCTTGATATGCTTTCAGCTCTGCTCTTGAGTATTTTGCTTTCTTATATTCTACAAGCTCGACAGGAATATATTCCTCTAGTAAATTTCTCAATTTTTGAATCTTTTCATCTTCAAATTTCAAAAAGAATACAAACTTAAACTCTGTAGGCCTGTTGTCTAAATAAAAAGTTCCGTATTCATCCAAACATTACTTGCCTATGCTTTATGGCAAGTAAACAAAGAAAAAACGAGTGATGAGAGCCACACCCACGGCGAAATGGTTCGCGGTCTCTTCCACACTCGTTGCCAGGTTCGCACAAGAAACCACAAGGGTTTAAAGCGAATCTACATCGATTTTGACATAGAGGCACGCCGTTTTGCAAGCCTTATTTCCGCATACTGGCCCAAGATTCTCTCCATGACCATGTGGCCGGTTTATTCAAGCATAAATTCTCACAATTACCGGTTAATCTCATGAACTGCATAAGTCATGTCCTTATTTTTTTATTAGGATGTTTTTACATTTGATGTAATAGTTTCATGAGAAACCTGTCTTTAGTAAGAGACGTAATTAATGGGGGTTAAGTTGCGGATATTAGGCGAGAAAACAAATTTTTTTGCTCATCGCTATACTGCGTGGTTAAAGTCATGCTTGGCAGGCTGATAGAGTGAAGCGATATGGAATCTCTGCGGGCATCCGAAATATCGAGGAGGCATTCAATTCAAAATAAAATTGATAAATTGTCTTCAGATAAGACGTATGTAACCGTTCGACCAGGTTATGCAATTACTATGACAGGATGATTCACTTTAATAAACGCTAAGCCGGGCATATCCGAAGGATCAGGAGCTGCCTCTATGCAGGTGGCTCCCCCCATCAGACAGGCGGCTCATTTTCTCCGGAGACCTGGCTCACTCATGACCGGAATGATGGCTCTATCTCATCGCAATACTCAGTCAAACTCTCAATTACCGATTTGTATAAAAATCTTTGGACAAAGAAGTAATCAACTAGGATACGTCATTTGCAGCGACATCAGCAGCCTTGGGCGTTATGATTCGCTCCAAGGCTGCTTCTCCGCGACTTGGTTGCGGAGATTTTTTTTTGCGCATAATGAACTTTAATTGCCGCTGCAATCTCTTAGCTATGAAAAGAGGTGAGAACATGAATATAAGCCGTCTTGTCAAACAAGCCCAGAAAGGCAACAAGGAAGCTTTACTGCAACTAATCATAGCCGAACAGGACGCTTATTATCGTCTTGCCTACAGCTACATGAGAAACGAGCATGACGCAATGGATGCAATGGAAGACATGATTGTTATGCTGTATGAAAAGCTGGACCAGTTGCAAAAAGTCGATGCCTTCTACAGCTGGAGCAAAACCATTCTCGTCAATCGTTGCAAAACAATTCTGCGCCAGAAGGAACGATTTCTTCCATTGGAAGACGAGCGAGAATCATCATTTGCTGCATTAACCGACGATAATCCCTACCGCTTTACGGAATCTGAGATGGACATGCAGGTGCTTCTCTCTCATCTGAATGCGCGGCAGCGGGAAGCGATCGAACTTCGTTACGTGCATGACCTTCCGTATCAGACGATTGCGGATATGACAGAGGCACCGCTTGGCACAATCAAATCAAGAATCTCGCAAGGCATTCAAAAACTGAAAACGATAGTCGGAGGTGGCCGGAATGAAAACGATCGAGGAGAGGTTACAGGAGCACAAACTGAGACAGAACAGGGTACAAGCTCCATCAGAACTTGAGGGAAGACTTCGACAAGCGCTTGAGCAAATTCCCGCTAAGAAAAGAAACAGGAATAGAGCAAGGGCATGGGTCGCTTCATCGGCTGCAGCGCTCCTGCTGATTGTCGGAACTTATCAATATCCTGCATTTGCTTATTACGGAGGTAAGTTGTTGAGTAAAATGGAGCTGAGTTCTCTCAGCTTTTCTGAAGTGGCCGAGCAAGGATACGGTCAAACGGTCAACAAAAGCAAAACGCTTGATGACGGCACTGTCATTACGATCAACGGGGTTATTGCGGACGATAACGCATTGCTCATGTATTACACGATTGATCGTACCGCAGGCTCCGTATTAGATGACGATCGTTTTGTTCGGTACGGCGTGGGTGACATGCAAGGTTTCTTGACGGATTCGGACCCGCAAGGAGGAGGCGGTAATTACAGTAAAGACGAGAAACATTTCGAAGGCGTATATAAATTCGATCCGGTTAGTCCATTCTCCCGCACGTTAACCGTTAACTTCAATGAGAGGCTGGAGGACGGGGAACAGGCTTTATATCCGATATCCTTCAAGTTTGATGCGAATAAAGCGATGAACAGCATGCTTAAAGCGGACATTTCCAAATCCATCCCTGTCGATCAGGGGAAGGTCCATTATGACTCCATTACGGCTTCACCGACTTCAACCATCGTGAAGGGACATTATGAGATGGATGATGACGGATACCCGAGATTTCCAGGTAAAACAAAACTTTTTGTGAATGGAACGGAAGTGAAATCATGGGGAATGCGGTCGGAAGGTAACGCGGAAGAGGGCTTCCCGGCATTTGAGCTTGAATTCGATGTGCTTCCGACGGACAAGTTGGAGACCATTGAACTTGTACTCGAAAACTTCGCCGGCTATCAGAAAGTAGAAGAACCCATCTCCTTGGCCACGCCATCCGATCAACCCGTTAAAATTGGCGATGAAAAGCTATGGATTCGAAGCGTCGCAAAAACGGATACAGGGTATGATGTCGTGATAGCCAGAAAACAATTTGTCTTTTTGCGGACGTACAATCTATCCGTGCAGTCAGACGGTACCTCAGTTCCCGTAAAGTCCATTTCCTCTTCACGCAAGTGGGATCTGAAGAACGGCAACATCTTGTGGGAGCAGACGTATTCTTTTGACACGATGGAGGAACCGGAGCTGCTGCTGCTGGACGGATATGACTACATTAAAACCTATGACAAAACCATATCTGTACCTATAGAGATCAAAAAATAATATCAAACAGGGAGTAGATCACCGCGGTGATCTGCTCCCTTTTTTCGTTAAGCTTACATGTTGAGTTTAAAGAAGTTGTTGACACGACACCAAATGGTGTCCTATAATCAAAGTGCCACCAAATGGTGTCTAATTAAGAGTAAGTCATCTGGAAAGTTTGGAACCTGGATAAGTTTCACTTAAAATCAATTTAGAGGAGGAAACAAAATGAGTAAGATGATCGATGCAGGTATAATGAAGGTAGAAACCCGGCCGCGAGGAAAAATGATTGCTTATTGGTCAATCACGTCACTACTCGCAGCAGCTATTCTGTTAAGCGGTATCGGGCAACTGATGCAACTTGGGGGGAACGTCGAGTTAGTGAAAAATCTTGGTTTCCCATTATACGTCATGACCATTCTCGGGATTTGGAAAGTGCTTGGATCCGTCGCTCTCATCGTGCCAGGGTTTCCTCGGCTTAAAGAATGGGTTCATGCCGGCATCTTCTTTTTAATGACCGGTGCGGCTTTATCTCATGCGTTTGCTAACGATTATGGCGATAACGGGTTTAATTTTATTCTTCCGCTTTCATATGCTGCGCTTAATATCGCCTCATGGGCGCTGCGTCCGAAGAGCCGCAAACCTTAAATGAGCGAGAACAACCAGTTGCGGGATGTGTTTGAAGCGATTGCAGATCCGACCAGGCGCCGATTGATTCGTCTATTGGCAGAGTCTGAGGAGGTACCGCTTCATGAATTATCGGCACAGTTTCAAATGGGGCGTACAGCGGTATCGAAGCATTTGACAATCCTTAAAGAAGCCGGGCTGGTACTTGATCGAAAAGTCGGAAGAGAAACGCGATACAGGTTAAACGCCGCTCCGCTTCGAGTCATTCAAGATTGGGTGGCTTTCCACAGCAAGCTCTGGAGTTCAAACATGTTTCGCTTGGAACAACTATTAGAGGAGGAAGAAAAATGAGTTTAACATTATCCTTGGATTATCAGTACAAGACATCGATCGAGAAATTATGGTCCGCCTTAACCGATTCAAGCAAGCTTGCCAAGTGGGTGGCCAACATCCACACCGGTCAGTCGATGGAAAATGATTTTAAGCCCGTTGTGGGATACCGGTTTCAATTTCGCACGCAGCCGACTGAATATTGGAATGGAATTATTGAAGGCGAAGTACTTATCGTGGATGAACCAAACCGGTTGTCCTATACTTGGGAAAGCGGAGAGAAGCACACGGTTACCTGGACGCTGCAAAAGTTAGAGGATGGAAAGGTTAACCTTCATCTCGAACAAACCGGAATTTCAAATGCTCCAGCACTCGCAGGCGCTAAGTATGGCTGGGGCAAATGGTGCGGCGAGCTTGAGAAGATGTTGGAACAATAACCGCATTCGGCAAGCTGGCCAGGCTAACGGAAAACGATCGTTCATTTTCTTAACATTGAAAAGGAGTGTTCCTTAATGACAAATCGTACAATGAATCCCAAGGTTGATGGATTTTTGATAAAGGCTAAAAATTGGAAGGAAGAATTTGAGGAGTTGAGAAAAATTGTTCTCGACTGCGAGCTGACCGAAGATTTTAAGTGGATGCATCCTTGTTATACGTTTGAGGGGAAAAATATCGTATTAATCCATGGATTTAAAGATTATTGCGCGCTTTTGTTTCACAAAGGAGCTTTGTTAAAAGATGCCCATGGGATCCTCATCCAACAAACGGAGAATGTACAGGCGGCTCGCCAAATCCGGTTCACTAGCGTGCAGCAAATCGAGGAAATGCAGCTAATCATAAAAGCTTATATCGATGAAGCCATTGAAGTTGAAAAAGCCGGTTTGCAAGTGGAATACAAAAAAACTACGGAATACATCATTCCTGAAGAGTTGGAAAATAAATTCGTTGAAATTCCTGATTTGAAAACGGCTTTTGAAGCATTGACGCCGGGTCGGCAAAGAGCGTACATTTTCCATTTTTCTGAACCAAAACAATCTAAAACTAGAGATTCAAGGATTGAAAAGTATTTGCCTCATATTCTCGATGGAAAGGGTTTAAATGATTAGTAAATTAGTCAGAATCCCAGTTCATTGCGACTTGATGGCAGCCGGCAACGCCATCGGCTGCCGTTGATCGTTGTTATTTCGGCGGATCGCGTGTAGGAACCTCTCGAATACAGTGGGCATAAGGTGATCATATATGTCGATTTGAGAGGATGTCTTTACATGTTTCCTTATCTCAGAGAAATTCATCAATTCCCCTATCCCGATGAATGGTTTATGCCCCGTGGTTATTATAACTTCCCTTATTCTGAAGGATGGTGGCATTGGAGCAATGGTGCCCTCGAATCGAATGAAAGCTGCCGTATACACGCGCAGCAACGGCTTACCTTCTTGCTTGTGCATGGCTCTTGGGCTGACGCTCACTTCTGGGACGGCGTAGCGGCAGTGCTGCGCAATCACGGACATGCCGTCTATACCCCGGAATACGCAGGTCATGGCGAAGATCCGAACAAAGATGTCACTCATGCGATGATCACGAAGTCCATCGTTGATTTTATAACGAAACTGAACCTGCGCAATTTCGTTCTCGTTGGGCACAGCTTCGGCGGAACCGTCATCCAAAAGGTTGCGGAACAGGTGCCGGATCGCATCAAGCGCCTCGTCTTCTGGGACGCGTTCGTGCTGAAAGATGGCGAATCTCTTGCCGACGAGTTGCCGCCGCAAACAAGACAAGGATTCGAGCAGCTCAGAGCCGGCTCGAATGATGATACAATCATGCTTCCGTTTCCGCTGTTTCGGGATTTGTTCGTCAATACGGCCACATTGGAGGAAGCCGTGCGGATGTATGCAGGCGTCGCTCCGGAACCGGCTAGACCGCTTTTCGAGAAGCTGGACCTTAAAACGTTCTATGAGTTGCAGATACCGAAAAGTTATGTATATTTTTACCAAGACAATGCATTGCCGCAAGGAGAGGGCTTCGGCTGGAATCCGCATATGTCCACGCGGCTCGGCCAGTTCCGCCTTATCGTCGGCGACGGGGACCACTTTACGGATACTCTCACAAGGCCGGACATGGTGGCGCGTAAGATTTACGAGGCGGGCCGGGACTGATGTGCCGTAAATCCTTTAAATCCTAGAGAACGATACCTTAAAAACAGCGACAGTCCAGGACTTCATTTCCTCGTCCATAGCTTCCGCTGTTTCTTTCTAAAGCGAGATTGGTTTTTCTCAAGAAGAGCAAACTAACGTGGACCTAATTCAGATTGTTCAGATCAGCAGTTGCCCTTGCAGTTGTTGTAGATGGCTTCTCCTTCCCGCAAACATTCAATCGCGGGTCTGCCCCTAAGTCTGCAGGCAATGATGTATTGGGTTTCTGTAAGGCGGCATAACGGGAGCCTAAGAAAACAAGGCAGTCTCAGCGTAATCGGATTATTCTTTTCGAATGAGGACAACTCTCTTCTCAGCTTGCCGAAGGCCAGAGCCAACGCTTCGCTAAGCTTATTAATCTTCCTGCCCTCGTAGACTAGGAATTGCCGCCGGATGTTTTTCGCTTTGCCCCCATTCGACTTTGGCTTAACGCTGTCCGAAGAGATAAGCAAAGGTTTTCCGTTCAAGGAGATCCTCAGCACTCCGTTCAAGTTGCCGTCTGGTATGTGCTGGGTTTCCCTGAAGCTGACCTTCAAGACGCCATCTTTAGTCCTGACTTTGGCATCCGCGGAGAGTATAGCCGTTCCCCATGCAGGACAAGGCGGGAAGGGAACGGGTAAATGATCTATATTTAGGGTGAAATGATCCGGCCGCTGTGCCGGAATTTTGATTTCATAGGAAGAACATGCGATAATGTTTCGACATGACTCTTGGAGGCAGAACCAACATTGAAACGCTACCCTTTTGAATATGATCATTCCCGTCCCTTTCTTCAACAGGTTGGAGAGTGGGTCGCGGATGTGTTCTACGATATATTGCCGGAAGCCGGCTTCGAAGTTCGCGACGAGCAAATCTATATGGCCTACCAACTGGAGCGTGCATTCGCCCAGAAGCAGACCATCTTCGCGGAAGCAGGCGTAGGAACGGGCAAAACGTTAGTATATTTGTTGTACGCGATTTGTTACGCACGTTATACTCGCAAGCCTGCGATCATTGCCTGCGCTGACGAATCTTTAATCGAGCAGCTGGCGAAGCCGGAAGGCGATCTTGCCAAGCTGGCACGACATTTGGACCTTACGATCGACGCCAGAACCGCAAAGTCAGCGGATCGTTACCTTTGTTTGGCCAAGATGAATCAAGTACAAGCAGGTAACGAGGATTCGGACCTGTACAGAGCGGTTCGTGATGAATTGCCCGGCTTTGTCCATCAATATGAAGCAATGCAATCGTTTCATGCTTATGGAGATCGTAAACAATATCCGTACTTGAACGATTATCAATGGAACAAGATCAGTTGGGACTCGTTTCAAGATTGTTTTTCTTGCGAACTAAGACACCGCTGCGGACAGACATTATCCCGCGAACACTATCGGAAATCCGCTGATTTGATCATTTGCTCGCATGATTTCTACATGGAACATGTGTGGACGTATGAAGGACGAAAGCGGGAGGGGCAGCTTCCGCTATTGCCGGATCACTGTGCCGTCGTATTTGACGAAGGGCATCTGCTAGAATCGGCTGCGCAGAAGGCGTTGACGTACAGCTTAAAACACTCGGTGTTCGAAGAATTGATCCTTCGATTGACAAGAGGCGAAATTCGGGAATCATTGGCCGTACTCATAGACGAAGCGATTGACCGCAGTGAATCCCTGTTTCACACACTTTCAATAAATTGCGAGGATATCCCAGGCTCTGACCGAAAACGGATTATTCTGGGCAAACCGCTGCTTGATGAAGTGCGCCTGTTCCGTCAAGTAATCGAAGCGATCGAAGAAGAGCTGGTGTTTGAGAGCGAGCTTTATACCTTAAATGATTACCAGCTGCGAATCGTCGAGGAGCATCTGGAGACGATCCAGAAAGCGTTAAGCTTGTTTCAGCATTCCGACGCATTGATCAGCTGGGCGACGGAAGCGGAGGATGGGCTCACTTTGGTCATCATGCCTAGAGCCGTTAAGGAAGTGTTGGGCGAAAGGGTATTTGCCCTCGATATGCCGATTGTTTTTTCGTCCGCGACATTATCCGTGAACGGTTCATTCGATTACATTGCGAGCAGCTTGGGCACTGACCGTTATGTGTCCTTCAGCACAAAATCCCCCTATGACTATAAGAATCAAATGGAAGTTCTGACTCCCAAATGGTCTCAGGGGGCTTCGGCTGCGGAAAAGATGAAGGCTGCCGTGAGCCTGCTGAACCGAACCGGAGGCAGGGCATTGATTTTATTCAACGGCAAAGAGGAGCTGCTTCAGTTTAAGTCGTTACTCCCTTCCTATCCGGAGTGCGTGGATATGCGATTTTGGTTTGAAGGCGACGCGGAAATCAGCCACCTCATTGGTTATTTTCAGCGGGATGAGGCAAGTGTTTTGTGCGCGTTAAGTCTATGGGAAGGCCTGGACATACCCGGTCCTTCTCTTTCGAACGTCATCATTTGGTCGCTGCCGTTTCCTCCGCAAGATCCGGTGTTTATAGCGAAGCGGGAAGCGGCGGCATCGCCGTATGAAGAGGTGGATCTGCCCTATATGCTTCTTCGACTGCAGCAAGGCATGGGACGATTGATTCGCTCAAGCGAAGATCGCGGCATCGTCGCCATCTTAAGCGAAGAAATACACCACGACATGAAACTTCGACAGGCAATTGAGGCCTTATTACCGCAAGGAGTTCCGTTGCAAGAACTGGAGCTTCGCTATTAAGCGGAACAAAACTTCTCAAGTGATAAATTTAATATAAAAAACATGTAGAATTCATATAACCCCCTATGTCCTTTTATATACTTGAATTGTTTGATAAAACGAGTCAAAAGGGACTAGGGCGGTAGATAAAATGTTGAAAAAACGTGATTTGCACGAATGCCATTCACTGTTTAACCTTATGATGGATCCTGCAGTTTCCCCTTATGTTCGTTTTGAATGCCAATCTTATGAAGAGTACTTATTTATAACCAAAAAGTTGATCGTTGATGAAGAACAGAAGACATGTATTTCTAGAACGATTCTTAATGAGATGGGACATCCCATTGGTACCATTGATCTATATGATATAGTTAATCAAACAGGTTTTTTGGCCACATGGATTGGAACTCCTTATTTTGGCAAAGGTTATAATCGGCGAGCGAAGGAATCCTTTTTGACTGAACTGTTTATCGAACATCAGATCGATACTGTATTTATGAAAATCCGAAAACAAAATGCTCGATCGAAAAAGGCGGTAGAAAAACTACCGTATGCTATATTAGCAAATGATATAAACCAGCAAGTCTATAAATCGATCAATCATGCGCAACTGATCTATGATTTGTATCAAGTGGAGCGGTTAACGTTTTTAGAAAGCTGTAAAGCCATCCAACATGGGGTTGCTACTTAATAAAATTTTGGAGGGATGGACATGGACCAAAGCAACGCAACATGGATCGTCTCGGGGAACATCTGGCGAGCATGTCCTTGACGATAAAGGGAGATACAACAACATGATGACGTTTGTATATGCAATGGTTGCTGGTATAATAGGGCTTATCTTTCTAGGTCCAGCAGGGGCAGTAATAGGTGGAGTGATTGGGATTTTGTATGGAGCTAACCAATCCAATTACAGGAGAATTATGAAATTAGAAAACGAAATCAACGAACTGAAAAATAATAAAGGTTCATTGAGTGAACAGGAAACGTTAGCTTCGAAAATAGAATAGCAGACTCTATTAAGCGGAGTTGTCATAGGTGTCTACATTTTGGACATATTACTCTTGGGTGATGAAAACGTGCATTTAAAAAAGTTTGCTATTTTGTTTTTGATGCTTGCTGGGTTATGTTTCTCAGTACATTTAGCTGAGGCATCCAAGGAACTGGTTGTTGAAGCCGAGAATGTTACATCCATGCAAGTAGTAGGGGGGTTAGCCGGAACAAAACCTTCACCCCTTTGAATGGTTGGAAAAATGGGAGATGAGCAGTCGATCAAAACGATCGGCTGCTTTTTCAATTCATATTGTTGGAAGAAAAAGGGGAACCTTATCATTGGAAACGAGGTAACGGAGGGAATGTACACGTGGATTTTTTCAAAGGTCAAGAGTCGTTGACGGCATTCGAATGGATTTTACGCAGCATTGTCGGATTTGTATTTCTTATCATTGTTGCCAAAATGATGGGCCAGCGTTCCATATCTCAGCTTCGGTTTCTTGATTTCATAATCGCGCTGACGCTAGGAAATATTATTGCCCATCCGTTGTCGGACGAGCAACTTGGACTTAAAGGCTCCATGATTACGACCGTTTCACTCGTCATCCTATACATTTTCGCGATCGTGCTCAGCCTGAAGATCCCGCTGCTAAAACAATTTTTTGATCCTCCTGCGATTACCCTTATTCAGGAAGGGAAACTTGATTATCGGAATCTTTCGAAAGCGAAGCTGCCTATTGAATTCTTGTACGCAGAGCTGAGAAAATCGAATGTTGAGGATATCTCAAAGGTTGCCTTTGCTGCTTGGGAGCCAGGAGGCACGTTATCCGTTTTTATAAATACGGCTTTTCAGCCAGTAACTCCGGCTGATCTGAAGTTACGCACAGAACCATTCAACCTGACCAAACCGATCATTGCGGATGGCCACATTGAACATGCGCTGCTACGCGAGATCGGCAAAGAGCGCGAATGGCTGGAAACGGAAATCAGCCCCCACGCATTAAATGACGTTATCTTAGCAACGGTAGATAGCAAGCTGACCGTTCAGGTGCAATTGATTCGAGAGCCAAAAACATAGCGCGACTGAAACGATAGTCGAATTCTACTCCAAAAAACGGCAACCATTCATGGGTGTCGTTTTTCTATAAGATTAAAGTCGGCTAACTGGTGCGTGAGGAGGGGGCGGCGAGCACGATAGGCCGAAATAATCGGCTTACTGTCAAAAAACGGCAGCCCGGGACATCAACCACTTGTCCTGGACTGCCGCTGTTTTGTTTAGAAGTATATCGCTTTGCCCGTTTTCGACGATTCGTAGACAGCTTCGAGAATTTGGGAAACGACATAAGCCTGCTCCGGCGTAACGACCGGATCGGTGTCTTCGTCGATCGCTTTGATCCACAGTCTCATCTCGAGGTCGGAATCCTTCTCGGACTTGCCTTCGTAGAACGCTACGCCGCCAGCGTTCAGGTCGATTTCCTTCGTGAACAGACGGCTGTGCTGCTCGCCGTTAATGCGAAGGCCGCCTTTCATATCCGCGCCGCCTTCCGTGCCGCTCAACGTGCATTTCGCTTCGTCGACTTCAAGCGTATTCAGCGCCCAGCTGGATTCCAGCATGATCGTCGCGCCGTTCTCCATGACGATCATCCCGAACGCGGAATCCTCGACCGTGAATTGTGCAGGATCCCATGGGCCCCAAGCGTTGGCCGCGTTCTGGCGTCCGGACAGCTTGTGGTACGCCTGGCCGAGCACGACTTTTGGCTTGTAGTTGTTCATCATCCAAAGCGTCAGGTCAAGCGCGTGCGTGCCGATATCGATGAGCGGGCCGCCGCCTTGTTTCTCTTCGTCGAGGAATACGCCCCAAGTCGGAACGGCGCGGCGGCGTACCGCATGCGCTTTGGCGTAGTATACTTCGCCCAGCTCGCCATTATCGCAAATTTGCTTCAGAATTTGGCTGTCGGTACGGAAACGGTTGTTGTAGCCGACGGTCAGCTTCTTGCCCGTGCGCTTCGCGGCTTCCAACATACGGCCCGCGTCATGCGCCGTCTTCGCCATCGGTTTCTCGCTCATGACATGTTTGCCGGCTTCGAGAGCGGCGATCGCAATGTCGGCATGGGAGTCATTCGGCGTACATACGTGAACGATATCGATCGTTTCGTCCTTCAGCAGCTCGGTGTAGTCGGTGTATACTTTCGCGCCTTCCGCGCCGTAATTGGCTGCTGCTTCGATCGCGCGTTCCTCCACGATATCGCAGAATGCGGTCATTTCGACGTTGTTCAAATTTTTCAAGCTCGGCATATGTTTGCCGTTGGCGATGCCGCCGCAGCCAATAATGGCGATTTTGTACGTTTTGGACATTTGATTTTAGCCTCCCAAAATAGTTTGTTTGCGGTAATCGGATGGCGTCATCCCATACCGCTTGCGAAATACGGCATGCAAGTAATTGCTGGTGGAGAAGCCGGTGGTCGTGGCAATCTCTTCGATCGACTTCGTACCTTCGGCCAGCTCCTTGCAGACGGCGGCCAACCGGATATCCTCCAGCACACGGCTGAACGTATGCGTGCCGTCCTCGTGCATGTCCTTGAACAACCGCTGAAGCTGGCGGGAGCTCAGGCGCTGTTTCTCCGCCACTTCTTCCAGGGAGAGGGGCCCTCCGTAATTCGCCTGCATAAATTCGATCGCAAGCTGGTAACGGTAAGCCTTCATATCCTTGGTCGGAAGCAGCTTCGTCTCGTTAACTGTATCATAAGCTCGTACGGCGCGCAGCAAAATTTGGATGACGTTTTGCTTTATCGTCGTATAGCTGCCGGCGTAATAGTTGTTGCATGCTTCGTAAGCGTTCAGGAAACAATGCATCGCGTCATGCATATCGAGCGCCGGGAACAGAGGAAGCTCGGCCAGCTTCCCGATGCATGTGCGAGCCTCCGCCCATTCCCAGTCTTCTTCCTCCTGACCCTTCGGGACCCGTTCCACGATATCGACATGCAAACACAGCTCATCCATGCCTTCGCGGGCGCCAGCCTCTTGGTAATGCATGACGCCGGGTCCGGTCAAGTAGAATTGGCCGGGCTTGAGTGAAAATTCCTGGTCAACCAAGATTACCTTGCCTTTGCCGCGAGGGATAAAATGGAATTCGAACTCGGCATGCTTATGGAACGCGATAACCCTTCCGGCCGGGAAGTGGGTAAGGTGAAACCGAAGCACGTGAATATCATACGGCCCCCATTGGAATCGAAGCTCAAGACGCTCCAGCGCGTCCGGGCGCTCGCTCATGACGGAGTAGGGGAAGACCGTTGCCATTCGATGTTAACCCTCCAGCTCGTTCAAGCGAACGGCGCGTCCTTCGGAGACCGAACGTCCCGCCGCTTCCATCAGCATGGTCAGTTCCTTCGCCAAACGGATGTTCTCGTCCGCCGTGGTGCCGTTCTGAATATGGCTCACCCATTGATGGAAGGCGCTCTCGCGATTTACCGGGATGGTTACCGCCTTCCAGGCTTCATCGTTGCCGGCGCGAACCAAAAGCTCGCTCTCCGGCGTGCCGTAGAACAGAGAACCTTTGGTGCCGTGCACTTCAATGGAGAACGGCGAATGCGGATTAACGAATCCGGCCTCCACGATTCCGACGGCGCCGCCCGCTCCGCGAAGCAAGGCAACCGCATTGTCTTCGACTTCGCGGCCGGTCACATAACCGAACTGCGCCGAAACCTCGGATGGCAGCTCGCCGAGGAAGAGGCGCGTCAAGTACATCGGGTGGCAGCCGAGATCGATCAGCGCGCCGCCCGCGCATTGCTCCAGGCTGTAGAAGTGCTCAGGCAGCCAGTTCGCGAGCGCGCCATTGTGGGAAAGTCTAACCCGCACTTGCGTAATCTGGCCGAGCGTTTCCTTCTCCAGCAGCTCGCGGATGGCCAGCGTATAACCGTCGTTCAGGCGAGGCAACGAGACGGTCAGCTTAACGCCGTTCTCGTCAATCGCTTTCAAAATCGCATTTACTTCTTTCAAGGTAGGCGCTACGACCTTCTCCGTGAAAATATGTTTGCCCGCCGCGGCTGCCGCGAGCATCACTTCCTCATGGCGATTCGTCGGAGCATCTACGATGACGGCGTCGATTCCGCCATTTGCCAACATATCCTCCAGGTTTGCGAAATAAGGGACGCCGAGCTTCTCTGCCGCGGCGCGGCCGCGTTCTTCGTTCTCGTCCCATACCGCCGCCATGGCGGTGTCCGGATGTTCGAGCGCTTGGTTCGTATAATCCCAAGCATGTACATGCCAATAGCTAATTTTACCAATTTTCAACAAGTCGATCGTCTCCTTTGCGTCGTTCGAACATTTGGTTCATTACATGCAAATTCATGACAACAAAATAAATCTACCATACTTTTTACCCCAATTTAAGTGCGAATAAACGACCGAATATGTTTAAAATCGCGACATCGACTTTCGATACTCTCTCGGAGAAACGGAGGAAACCTTCTTGAAAGTCTTGCCGAAATGGGAGAAATTATCGAATCCGACGCGCTCCGCGATGACGGAAACCGTAAGCTCCGTTTCGCGAAGAAGCCGCTGGGCCTCCTTCACGCGCGTCAAGACGACGTAGTCGGTGAACGGGAAACCCGTCACTTCCTTGAACATGCGGCTGAGGTAATGCGGGCTGATGAAGAACCGTTCCGAGAGATCGGATAGCCGGAGCGGCTCGTTGTAATGTCCGTTAATGTACCTGACGATTTCCGAAATTTTCGCGTGAAGCGGGGACGCGTGGCGGAAGGGCTCCGGCTGATGCCGGGCGATGTACCTCGCGGACGAGAGCAGCATGCCCGACACCGCATGGGGGACGGCGAGCGCGAAGCCCGGCTCCCGATGCTGCGCTTCGTTCAGCATGCCGCGCACCGCGGCATCGATAGCCAAGCTCTCTTGCCGAGACAGGCGGAGGACGTGAATTTCCTTGGCGAAGGGCGTCGCGAGCAGTTCCGCGTGTTCCGGGCCCAGGCTTCGCAGCCATTCGTCCGTGAAGTGAATCACGACGCGTTCATGGGAGGCGTCGCCGGATTGCATCGTCCGGTGGAGCACTTCTTTGTCGATGAAGACGAGATCCCCTTGCTCGACGGAATAGGAACGGTCCTTGATGAAATAAATGCGGCTGCCCGACATCAAATAGTAGACTTCGTAGTGGGAATGGAAATGGTCGTTCTTCATAGTAAACGGTTCGCTGCGTTTGATATATTCCAGATAGAGCTCGGACATGCTGCCGTAAGTTAAGCCGGATTGGAAATCGGGCAAGACATTCACTCCTCATATTCGCAAGATAAGCGGGAAATGGAACGAAATGAGCATCATTTGACAAGAATTATAACACTTCCGTGCGGTAAGATGAAGGCATCATACGCAAAGCGAACTACGGGAGGGAATTACATTGAACAGAAAAAGATATGTGCTAGTCGGAACGGGCGGGCGCGCCGAGTTTTTTTACAAAGCGATCGCAAGCCAGTACAGGGAAACGTCGGAGCTCGTGGCATTCTGCGACATGAACCAGACCCGAATGGATTACGCGAACCATCTGCTCGTGACCAAATACGATTACGAACCCGTTAGAACCTATCTTCCGGATCGGTTCGACGAAATGATCGAATCGGAGAAGCCGGATGCCGTCATCGTCACGAGCATGGACCGGACGCATCATACGTACATTATCCGCGCCATGGAGCTTGGCTGTGACGTCATCACGGAGAAGCCGATGACCGTGGACGAGAAAAAATGCCAGGCAATCCTGGACGCGGTCGAGCGCACGGGCCGCAACGTAAGGGTTACGTTCAATTACCGCTACGCTCCGCATCATACGAAAGCCAAAGAGCTTATCGCGCGAGGCGTCATCGGCAAGGTCACGTCCGTCCACTTCGAATGGCTGCTGAACACGCAGCACGGCGCGGATTATTTCCGCAGATGGCATCGGAACAAAAACAACAGCGGCGGCCTGCTTGTGCACAAGTCGACGCATCACTTCGACCTCGTGAACTTCTGGATCGGCTCGGAGCCGGAATCCGTCTTCGCGTACGGCGACCTGTTGTTCTACGGCAGGGAGAACGCGGAGGAGCGCGGCGAGACGAAATTTTACGAACGTGCGACGGGGAACGCGAACGCGCAGGAAGATCCGTTCGCGCTCCATCTGGACAAGAACGAGAATCTAAAGGCGATGTACCTGGATGCCGAACATGAAGACGGGTACCGGAGAGACCAGAGCGTGTTCGGCGACGGCATTAACATTGAAGACACTATGGGCGTGCTGGTGAGATACAAAAACAATGCGATTCTGACCTATTCGCTGAACGCTTATATGCCTTGGGAAGGGTACCGTATCGCGTTCAACGGCACGAAAGGCCGCATCGAGATGAGCATCATCGAGCAGTCCTACGTCAATGCGGGCGGGGACAAAGCGCTGGAAGGCGCGATCAAAGGGAAAACGATGAACGTCTTCCCGATGTTCGGCACTCCTTATACCGTGGAAGTTGAAGAAGGCAAAGGAGGGCACGGCGGCGGGGATCCAGTCTTGCTGAACGATCTGTTCGGCGTGCCGAAGGAAGATCCGTTCCGCCGGGCGGCGAACCATATCGACGGAGCTAAGTCGATCCTGACCGGTATCGCGGCGAACCGTTCCATAAAGACGGGGCAAGCGGTCGAGGTCGCAACGCTTGTGAATTTCCATCACGAATAAAAACGGGAGAGTGGACGAGAGTGAAACCCTTTTTGGACGAAAACTTCCTGCTCATGAACGAAACGGCGGTTAAGCTCTATCACGATTACGCGAAGGAACTGCCGATCATCGATTATCATTGCCATCTCAGCCCGCAGCAAATTTACGAGAATACGAGTTTCTCCACGATAACGGAGGCTTGGCTCTATGGCGATCATTACAAATGGCGGGCGATGCGCGCGAACGGCGCGGAGGAGCATCTGGTGACGGGCGGAGAGGGAACGAGCGATTACGACCGCTTCCTCGCTTGGGCGAAGACTGTGCCTCAGACGATCGGCAACCCGCTTTACCAATGGTCGCATCTGGAGCTTAGGCGGTTCTTCGGCGTGTATGAGATCATCAACGAGGCGAATGCCCCCGCGATCTGGGAGAAAGTGAACGCAAAGCTGGCGACCGGAAACTTCAAAGCCCGCGACTTGATTCGGATGTCTGGCGTAGAGGTCATCTGCACGACGGACGATCCGGCCGATTCGCTGGAGTACCATCAAAAGATGAAGGAGCTGGACGGGTTCGACACGCTTGTCTTGCCGTCGTTCCGGCCGGATAAGGCGCTCGAAATCAACCGTCCGACGTTCCTCGGCTGGATCCGGTCGCTCGGCGAAGCAGCGGGCGTCGCAATCGTGGACTATTCGGCGCTGCTTGCCGCATTGGAATCGCGGATTCGCTTCTTCCACGAGGTCGGCTGCAGGGTGTCGGACCATGCGTTCGATTACGTGCCGTTTGCGGAAACTTCGCGCGAAACGGCGTCGGCGATTTTCGCAAAGGCGCTGAGCGGCGAAAACGTGACGCCGGAAGAGGAGAAGCAATACAAGACGTTTACGTTCCTCTTCATGGGCAGGCTGTACGCCGAGCTGGGGTGGGCGATGCAGCTCCACATTAACGCGTCCAGAAACAATAACAGCCGCATGTTCCGCAAGCTTGGGCCGGATACCGGCTTCGACTCCATCGGCGACAGCCCGGTCGCATACCCGCTTACGCGTCTACTGGATGCGCTGGACGGCGACGACGCGCTGCCGAAAACGATCCTGTATTCCCTGAACGCCAGGGATAACGAGGTGCTCGCCGCCCTCATGGGCAGCTTCCAGGGCGGAGGCGTGCCGGGCAAGCTGCAGCTCGGTTCGGCATGGTGGTTCAACGATACGAAAAACGGCATGCTGGAGCAGATGAATTCGCTTGCCAATCTGGGCCTGCTAAGCCGGTTCGTCGGCATGCTGACGGATTCCCGCAGCTTCCTATCTTACACGCGCCACGAATATTTCCGCCGGTTGCTCTGCAATCTGCTCGGCGAATGGGCCGAGAACGGCGAGGCGCCGGACGATATCGAGCTTCTGGGCTCGATCGCGCAGAACATTTCGTACCGTAACGCCAAAGCTTACTTCGGGTTCTAACGAAACAGCGTCTTCCGAACCGTCCGTCAGGACGGGCTTCGGAAGACGCTGTTCGTATATTTGAGCATCTGCGGGCCGGCCATGTTGGCGGCGATGCAGAACCATTCGGTTTGGACAAGCACTTTGCCGATCAGATAGAACGCCGTTCCGCCGAGCAGCTCGAAGACAATAAATTCTTTCCACTTCCATGCCGGTACGACGACGATCAGGATATCGTCGTCGTACCGCGCCAATCGTATCCGCCGTTTCACCTGGCGCCCGCTCCTTCGCTCGTTACAATCGTAACTATCGTATGCGGGGCGGCTTATCCAACATGCTACGCGATTTCGAGCAGGGCGGCCGTAAGTACGGCGGCCATCTCGTCGATATGCTCCTTCTCCGCGATCAGCGGCGGCATCAGCCGGATCGTTGATCCTCCCGTGACGTTGATAAGCAAGCCAAGATCGAGACAACGTGCGGCAAGCTTCGCGGCAACTCCTTCGGCAACGTCGAACGCGACTAGCAGTCCGAGCCCGCGCGGATCGCGAATAAGGCCGTGTCCGGCAAGCGGCTGAAGCTTGCTCAGCACATACTTGCCTTGGCGCTCCGCGTTGTCCGCAAGACGACGATCCAGCAGCTCGCGCACGACGGCAAGTCCCGCGGCCATGCCGAGCGGCTGGCCGATATACGTTCCGCCTTGGTCGCCCGGCTGGAACAAGTCGAACTTCTCGTTCGTCAGCGTCGCCGAGAGCGGATAACCCCCGCCGATGCCTTTGCCCAGCGTCAGAATATCCGGCTTGATGCCGTAATGCTCGTAGGCGAACAGTTTGCCCGTGCGTCCGAGGCCGGTTTGGACTTCGTCGAAGATTAAGGCGATGCCGTACATGTCGCATATTTTGCGGAGTCCGTACAGGTAGGATTCGTTCACGGCGTGAACGCCGCCTTCGCCCTGCACGAGCTCGAGCATAATGGCGCAGGTCCGGTTCGAGACCGCCGCGAAACAGGCGTCCAAATCGCCCATCGGCACATGGATGAAGCCGTCCACCTTAGGCTCGAACAAGCTCTTCCATTGCGGCTTGCCGGTGGCGGACATCATGGCGAGCGTCCGACCGTGGAAGCCGTTTTTCATCGTAATGATTTCGTACGCGCCGTCCAGGTTCATCGCGCCGTGCTTGCGCGCCAGCTTCACCGCGCATTCGTTCGCCTCCGCGCCGCTGCTCGCGAAGAAAGCTTTGTCCATGCCGCTAATGTCCGTCAGCAGCTCCGCGAACCGAATCATCGGCTCGTTATAGTAAGCGGGGCTCGCCAGCACGAGCTGGGCGGATTGCTCGGCCAGCGCATTCCGCAGTGCGGAGGGGGAATGGCCAAGCGCGTTGACGGCCCATCCACCGACGAAGTCGAGGTACGAGCGTCCTTCCGTATCGTATATATACATGCCTTGACCGCGGGACATAACCACGTCCGGTCTGTTCGCGGTGAACAACAAATGTTTGCGGGCCGCTTGAAGCAGCTCGGCGGTCGTGCTAGCGGCCGTCGTTTTTTCTTGCAATGATAGGTTCTCCATGCCGATCCCTCCATCGATTCGATTCATACTGTATAAATATACACTATATATAATAATTATTCAATAAATTCAATTGTGAAGATTCGATGGAAGTTCAGGCACGGGCATGGGAAATGGGAGATCGCTAAAGGAAAGAGCCGTCCCGCGTCCATAAGGGACGACGGTCCGGCTCTGCATAAAGGATTGCGTTTACTTGCTTTCGAACATGAATCGAACGTCGTCCGTGACGGCCCACGCGCCGACCGGCACGACTTCGTACGTCACTCCGGCGATCAGCTTGCCGCCGTTCTGGATCTCGAACGTGCCTTCCGCGCCTTTGCGCGTTTGGACTTTGTATTGCGCGCTCAGGTTGGAGCCGTCGGAGCCGTTCAGCTGGACGGAACGGTAAGCGAACAGTTCATCGCCAGGATCCTGCGAGAGTCGTGCCAGCAACGTCGTCTCGTTCAGCGCCTCTACCGAAGCGATCGTCAGCGGTTCGAAAGCGGAAGCGACGAAGCTTGCTTCCCGGACTTCGAACCAGTCGGACGATAGCGTATAACGTACGCCGGGCGTAAGCGTCGTGCCTTGCGGCAGACGGAATTTCGGTTCCTGTTTCCCGTCCGTGGACTGGGTGAAGCCGACGTACGATACGGCGATCGGCTGACCGCTTTCGGGCGTAAGGGTAGCCTTGCGCGTCGCGAGCGAGGAGATGATCTGCATCGGCTTGCCGTTCAAGCGGTTCTGCTCGTCGAGGATCGCCGCGTTCGCGCCTCTTCCGCCGGCATAAGCGGAAATGATGTAGCCGTAATCGATGACGCCGTCCTCGCGCAACGAAGTAACCTCGAACGTGTCGGCCGTGACTTGGCGAACGTCTTTCAGCTGGATAAGCTCATCGTTCGCAGCGATCTCGAACGACTGGTTTCCTTTGTAATCCAGCGAGTATGCAGGCTCCGTCATCGTCTGCACAGGGACGATGTAAGTCGCGTAGGATCCCGTCTTCAGCCTAGGCTGATTTACGAGCTGCAAGCCTCCGCTGAACTTGAAGTTGGCGGATGCGGTCGCTGTCGTTTCGTCTGCCAGCGCAAGCGGAGCGTCGAAAGTCACTTCGAGCGTTATGGCGTTGAGCGCTTTGACCGATAAGATCTTTGCGTCCGCGGAGCGAATCGCGTTCTCCGCGCGAGCCAGCAAGCCGGCCGTCTCGCCCCGAGTTAATCCGGTCTTGCCGGAGATGGAGAGCTGCTCCATCCAATGGATCACGGATTTTGTGTCGCGCTGCAGCGCTTTGGCGATCATGCCGGCCAGAACGGCCGAATCCGCCGGTTCGTTCGGAGCAAGCTTGTCCGCCGATTCGACGAGGCCGTGCGAGACCGCGGAAGCGATATACGCATCGTACCAACGGGAGCCGGCCGTTTGCGAAGCGGATACGGATTCTTCAAGCTCCAGGGCAAGCAGCACCATCTTCATCAATTCCGCGTTCGTGACCGTCTTCTCCGGCCTTATGTCGCCGTTGCCGTATCCTTGCAGCACGCCTTTCTCGATCAGACGAGCGATGGCATCCGCGTAGGCCGCGTCCAGCTGCGCGGCGGCCGCTTTCTGGTTAGTCGCGACCGGAGCCGCCGATGCGGCTTGCGCTTGATAGGGAAGCGCGACTCCTCCGCCCAGCAGAGCGGCGGCCAGCGCGATCACGATTGCTTTTTGATTGACTTTATTCATTTTCGATTCCTCCCGCGTTTGTGGTGAAGTGCTATAAGAACAGCATAAACTTCATCGCTAAACGGGAGGATAATAGAATATAAACATTTTCTAAACGGAGGGTGAACAAAGCCGAAAGCGGCCTTGGGGCATGCGTTGGCGCCGTCCGGATTAGACGTTGAACCGGTATCCCGCACCCCAGACCGTCTCGATAAACTGAGGATTGGAGGGATCCGCTTCGATCTTCTCCCGGATGCGGGAAATATGGACGGTGACCGTGGCGATGTCTCCATTGGAGTCGAAGCCCCATATCCGCTCGAACAATTCGTCCTTGCCGAACACCCGATTGGGATGGGAGGCAAGGAACAGCAGCACATCGTATTCCCTTGCCGTGAGCGCGATCTCGCGCTCGCGAACGTAGACGCGGCGCGAGGACTTGTGGATGGACAGCTCGCGAATGTCGATTCGCTCCGCGTTCGCGACCCGGCCGCCGGCATATCGCTCATAGCGGGCAAGATGCGCTTTCGCCCGGGCGACGAGCTCGTTCGGGCTGAACGGCTTCGTGACGAAGTCGTCAGCGCCGAGTCCGAATCCGCGAATTTTATCGATTTCCTCCTTCTTGGCGGAGACGATGAGAATCGGCAAATCCAGCTTCTCGCGAATCTGCCTGCAAATTTCGAAGCCGTCCATGCCGGGCAGCTGCAGGTCGACGATGACCAGCTCGTACGAGCCTCCCAGCGCTTCCGTAAGTCCTGCTCTTCCGTCATTGCATATCGTTACGCGAAAGTCATGAAGTTGGAAGTAATCCCGCTGCAGCTCCGCGATATAGTCGTCGTCTTCGATGATCAAGATTCGTTTCATTGCTGACAGCTCCCTTAAAGATGTTCCGTATGGATTCGTAATGACAAAAACACGGCCGTTCCCCGGCCTGACGCGGACTCGGCCCATATTTGGCCGCCATGCCCGTCCATGATGCCTTTCGCGATCGCGAGGCCGAGTCCGCTTCCCGGCGTATTCGGGCTGCGGGAGGGTTCGCCCCGATAGAATCGCTCGAAAATATGGGGGAGTGCCTCGGCATCAATGCCGGGACCATTGTCGGAGATGCGGATGATGGCATGCTCGCCGCTTTCCTCCATCCCTATCGTCAAAATCTTCGGATCGTCCTTCATGTATTTCATCCCGTTATCCGCCAAGTTCACGATGACCCGTCTCAGCTTTTCCCGGTCGGCAAGCACGTGCAAGAGAAGGCTTTCCTCCATCTCCCAGACGAGGGAGACGTTTCTCTGTTCCAGTTCGATCGCCATCTCGCCCAAAGTCCGGCGAAGGAACGCGCCAAGTTCAAGCCGCTCGAAGGAATAAGGCTCCTTGTTCAAGTCCAGCTTCGAGATAAACAGGAGCTCGTCCACGAGCCGTTCCATGTCGGAAGCCCGCGTATGGATCGCATCCACATACCTTTTTAATTTCTCCTCCGTATTCGTTACGCCGTCGCGGATGCCCTCGGCATACCCTTTGATCGTCGTAATCGGCGTCCTAAGATCATGAGAAATATTGGAGATGAGCCCCTTGCGGTTTTCCTCGTACCGAAGCTGGAGCTGAACCGATTCGTCCAGCTTCGCCCGCATCGCTTCGAAGCTCATGACGAGTTGTCCGACCTCGTCGCCGGATTGCGGCTTCAGTCGGTAGGTCAGATTGCCCTCCTTGATCAGCTCGGCCGACCGTCTAAGCTCGTCGAGCGGCTTTACGATTTTGCGCGTGACATACCGGTAAAGCAGCAGACCCGTTAGCAGCAGCACCGCAACGAAGACGGCGATCAGAATCGGCAGAAGGGTGCGGACCAGCTCGGCGAACGGACTTCTCTCGCGCAGCACGTAGATGCTTCCTTTGCCTTCCGCTTCATCCGGGAAGGCGAAGTCGAATTTGGCGTAAGAGAAGAAACGGCTCCCGAGATTCATCGTGTTGCGGATGCCGTAATTGCCCATCTCGTAGGGAGGCAGCAGCTTTTCCAGCCCGTCCTCCCGCAAGGTAGGAGTGGCATAGACGATACGGTCGTTCTCCCGGACGATCAGGCTGGCTTGCACCATTTTCAGCTGGAAATCGTAGCTCTCGAGAATGTCCGCATCCCTGAGCTGGGCAGGGTCGTGTTTGGCCATGTATTTCAGATCCAGGAAGATGCTTTCCTCCTCGTCGGACAACGGATGAAGGGAATAGTGGATCCGGTAGAAGCTGCTAATGCTGCGAAAGTCGCCGGTAACGGCAACCGACAGCAAGTAAGCGGCGGCGACGAACAGAATGACGGATACGATGACGACGGAGGAGAAGGACAATAAGAGACGGAATCGGATGGACATCGGGCGTTTGGCCTCCTTCAAAAAGGACATTCGAATACGTTATCGCGTTTTGTTCGCCATTGTCGCATAGAAGAGGGCAGGATGCAACTCGGGCATCTATGGGGAACGTTCCGAAATGTCTTTTTAAGTTTGAAAATGTGTGTTATTATAAAAACGAACATAAACAAACTTATTTTTAGGAGGCATCATTTATGGATATTCGCCATACGACCAATCCGACGGACGTGAAGCAATACGATACAGAGAGACTGCGCGGGGAGTTTCTGATCGAAAGCCTATTCGAGCCAAATCAGCTGAAAATGACGTATACGCACTACGATCGCATGGTTGTCGGCGGCGCGCTGCCGGTCGGCGAAGAAATCGTTTTGGAGGCGGGGGATGCGCTCAAAACGGATTATTTCCTGGAGCGCCGCGAAATCGGCTTCCTCAGCATCGGCGGCCCGGCGATCATTACGGTCGAAGGCGAAGCCTACGAGCTGGATAAGCTGGATGTCCTTTACGTTGGCAAAGGCAAACGCGACGTGAAGCTGGCGAGCAAGGATGCCGAAAACCCTGCGAAGCTGTACTTCTGCTCCGCGCTGGCGCATGCCGAGCTGCCTACCCGCAAGATGACGCGCGAAGAAGCGAACCCGCTTTACCTCGGGGCTCAGGAAACGTCCAACGAGCGCATTTTGTACAAATACATTCACGCCGACGGCATCCAAAGCTGCCAGCTCATGTTAGGCGTGACCAGCCTGCAGACGGGCAGCGTCTGGAATACGATGCCTTCGCACGTGCATGACCGCCGCATGGAAGCTTACCTGTATTTCGATATGGCCGAAGAAACCCGTATCTTCCATATGATGGGCGAGCCATCCGAAACGCGCCATCTGGTCGTGGCTAACGAGCAGGCGATCATTTCGCCTCCGTGGTCGATCCATTCCGGTGTAGGCACGAGCAACTATACGTTCTGCTGGTCGATGGCCGGCGAGAACTACACGTTCACCGACATGGACGTTGTCCCTGCAAGCAAACTGAAGTAGAATGGCTCCATGAAGCATAGTGGAGGAGGGGCGCCATGCTAGCGGCAGAACGCCATCGGAGAATCATAGAGAAGCTGGGAGACAGCGGCGCGGTCAAAGTCTCGGAGCTTAGCGAGCTGTTCTCGGTCACGGAGAAGACGGTCCGCGAGGATCTCGAGAAGCTCGAGGAGAAGGGGCTTCTGAAGCGGACGCACGGAGGTGCGGTGCTGGAGCATGAAGGGGAGGACAGCCTTCTTCCCCTCCAGTACCCGAACGCGAAACATCAGCAGGAGAAGACGGCGATCGCCGCGCTGGCGATGAGCTGCATCGAGCCGAACGACATTATCGCGCTGGACGCGGGCAGCTCGACGCTCGAGCTTGCGAAGCTGCTCCCGAACATGCCGCTTACGGTGCTGACGAACGATCTGCTGATCATTCGGGAGCTGACGGCGAAGGACGCGATCCGCCTCGTCGTGCCAGGCGGTTACCGCCACAACAATCTGCTCATCGGCGGCGAATCGCAGGAATGGATCAGCCGGCTGAACGTGCACAAGCTGTTCCTGTCGACGACGGGCATCCATCCCGAATATGGCCTGACGATCTTCACCGAGGAGTTGGCCAAGCTGAAACGGTTGTACATGGACAACGCGAAACAAACGTACGTGATCGCGGATCATAGCAAGTTCGACAAGGGCGCTCTGATCACGTACGCGGCATTGGACGACATTCATTGCATCATTACCGATAGCGGCATTCCGCCCGAAGTAGCGGCCAAGTACGAAGCACTGGGCTTAACGATCATGAAGGCGGACGCAGCCGCGGGCGGGAGACGAACGAAAGGAAAGGTGTAGGCATGGCATTATTTGATCTAACCGGCAAAAAAGCGATCGTCACCGGCGCGGGCCGTGGACTCGGCGAAGCGATCGCGATCGGCCTCGCACAGGCGGGCGCCGACGTGGCGCTCGTCACGAACCGGACGCCGGCGGACTCGTCCGCCGCTCGTATTCGGGAGTTGGGACGCAAAGCGATTACGATTCAGGCGGACGTAGCCGATCGCTCCAAGCTGCCTGGCATCGTGGAACGTACGGTCGACGAGCTCGGCGGCGTTGACATTCTGGTCAACAACGCGGGCATTATTCGCCGCACTCCGGCCGTGGAGCATAGCTACGAGGATTGGCAGGATGTGCTGGACGTCAATTTGAATTCGGTGTTCGTCCTTTGCCAGCTGGCGGGCAAGTATATGATCGCGCAGGGCTCCGGCAAAATCATCAATATCGCGTCGATGCTGTCTTATCAAGGCGGCATTACGGTGCCGGGTTACGCGTCGAGCAAGCACGCGGTAGCAGGCCTTACGAAAGCGCTCGCGAACGAATGGGCCTCGAAGGGGCTGCAAGTGAACGCGATCGCGCCAGGCTATATGAGCACGGACAATACGGAGGCGCTTCGCGAAGATCCGGTGCGCAGCGCGCAAATTCTGCAGCGTATTCCGGCAGGGCGGTGGGGCACTTCCGAGGACCTGGTAGGCCCGGCTGTCTTCCTTGCCTCGCAGGCATCCGACTACATGAACGGCCATATCCTCGCCGTCGACGGCGGTTGGCTGGTTCGTTAATAGCGTGAACAAGAAATCCCTAA
This sequence comes from Paenibacillus sp. LHD-117, assembly GCF_030929555.1. Classification (GTDB taxonomy): domain Bacteria; phylum Bacillota; class Bacilli; order Paenibacillales; family Paenibacillaceae; genus Pristimantibacillus. The sequence goes on from NZ_JAVFVT010000034.1 coordinate 43,166, forward strand.
GCGGAGAACGACTCTGCTTAGGGATTTTTTTGTGCGCGCTCATTCACTGGATTCACGATCCAATCTTCTTTTCTTTCTGAAATCCAACCAATGAACTAGAAACAAAAAGAAATTTATGACAAAAAGGATCACGTTCAAAATCGAGACCTTGCTTTCTCCGAACCATTCGGTTACTAATTCGTAGCCATATGTGATCGCCAATATGGCTCCTAGAGTCATCCACGCTATAGGTTTCAAAAAGTTGAGCCTCCTGCGAAAAGCAAATTCGAAAAAGGAGTAATATTAGCAATCCTATCTCATCTCGAGCGGAGTGGCAATATCCCAAATTGGATCTATACATCACGCAAAATCCGTTTCGGAAATTTCCAATCACTTTTGCGTTGATCTAGTATTTTCCATAATATAGACTAAGAGATATAGGAAAAAAGAACTATTTTAAGTGATGGGTTCATATAAGGAACGCAAGGGGGAATAAAAATTGGAAAGCACGTTGTTTATGAATGCTGCGGCAGACGCAAAGCGCCTGTGGGTCGAGTTTTCGGATATTGAACCGTTAAAGGTAATCGAGTGGAAGAGAGCGGTGCGCGAAGCCAGACTAGATATAAACAGCAAAAGATTGTACGGAAAAAAAGCAGGAAATGGGTTTCGAGAGCTTCAAAACGGATATCGAAGCTTAGTTGATATTGCGGAACCTCGTTGTAGTGAAATACTGCAAAGAACAGCGAAGCCCGCAATGTTTATGGTAACAGCCGCAGAAGGTACGGTAATCTCGATGAGCGGACAAGCAGATCTGCTTCGGAGAATGGAAGAGGAACATAATTTGGGGCTGGGAACGGTTTTTAATTTGCAGAAATCTGGGGTTAATGCCATTACGGTGGCACGAGAACTTAAACGGTGGGTATTTCTGAAAGGTTCGGAGCATGAGCTGCAATTGTTCGCGAGATGGAGCTGCTTCTGCAGCCCGATTCATCAAGATGAACGGATTGTCGGTTATCTTGATTTGTCTTTTGCTGACGAGGAGGATCATGTGCTGTTCGCATCCATCTTTGATTTCACGCTGCGTGGGATTGAGGAAGGGCTGCGGCAGCAGAGTCCAGATGCCCGTAAAGAAAGCGTAATGGAACGACTTCGGGAATACAAGTTGACCCCGAGAGAGCTGGAGATCGGGTATCTGTGGTTGATGAACAACAGCGTGCGGAGCATAGCGGAGAAACTTGTTTTGACGGAAGGGACAACTCGATTAGTCATCAAGAAAGTGTATAAAAAGACAGTGGTGTCGGATAAAGGTGGTTTTTTGAGTAAATTTTTGTAGAAATAAGATAAAGTTATACCATTTGGGATATATTCATTGATAATTTTGAGGTGTAAAATATGGAATAGAGGGCTAGTGAGCATTGAAGTGCTTGAATGGGGTGTAATTATCAGTCCGACGAGGTGAGAGACAAATGAATACTACGGCGACGATTGAGCAGGGAAAGACGTTAAGATATGAAAAGGTTGCTTCATTTAGACGCAAGCTGGCGGCTTTTGAAATTAATGATGCGATTCAGAAGTTTGTTTGGAAACTGTAAGAAAGTGGTGCTCAAAAAAGCTTACCAATGATCTTAACTACATATGTCGTTGAAAGTTTTAATGGTGAACAAGTCTTAAATATTGAGTTTCTAGTTCTAATTGATCGTGAGGTATCACTAGAAACACCATATAAATATTAAGAGATATTCCAATTGTTAAATGCGCTAAGTACCAGACATGTAGGTGATCCACATCAAGTTCAAAATACCTTCTATGATCTTGTAAGTTTTATAGAGCAAAAGAAATTACAACACATGACTTATGCAGTTAGCGAAATTAATTGAGAACTGTGAAAGTCTATGCTTGAATAAAGCGGTCCCCAAGATACCTGATTTCGACAGCGATTGAACCCTAATTCAGGATACTGCATTCAATTAATTGCTATAGAATATGCTTTCGCGATGTTTACACCAAGGAAATAGCCATATTACATTTACAACACGATGTTGAGGAGTGATGATAGTGCCATACCAAGTAGAAAAGTACGAGTCTCTTAGTTTTGATAATGTCGCCTCGTACAGAGAGCGAATTCTTCAAAATCAGGTGAATAAGGAATTCAATCTATTTATGAGAACTATTCAATCAGCTGGCGCTAAAAAAAATGGCCCCCTCATAACCACAACTCATCAAATTGAAACTACTCCTGAAAAGACTCTCGTAGACGTAGAGTTTCTAGTGCCGCTTGATCGAAGCATACCACTTGACGGTAAGTATAAGTTTAAGCCAACTTTCAAAATAGCTCATTCACTTAAAGTGACTCACTACGGCGATCCGAGACTTATTGAGCACGCTTATAATCATGTTGTCCAGTATATTGAGGAAAATAACCTGAATCAAATCACATCCTTCTATAATATCAGTAGAAACGATGAGAACATTGCACAAGGAGAAGAACCTATTACTGATATTATGGTTGGTATTAATCCTTCAATTTTATAACGAGCAAGTTATATAAATGACTATGTCATTTTATATAAAATTTATTATTTAAGGAGGAATATTTAGATGGAAAATGTGTTGCACTCCTCAAGCTTTATGCAACTCGAACAATCCGAACAACTGTCTGTTTTCGGCGGATGGTCCTGGACGGATTGGTTGGGAGCTGTCGGCGGCGCAGCAGGTGCTGGAGCTACGATTGGTAGCTTTGCTGGACCTGGGGGTTCTCTTGTCGGCGGTATCGCAGGTGCTGTTGTTGGTAACGCTCTGTATGCGCTTGGCGACTATTATGATAGTCGCAAAAAATAATAATGATAGGGGTTATTAAATGTCTACTACACTTGCATTAGGCGCTGGATTTAATGAAATCAGTCTACAAGAATCGATGGACGTCACCGGTGGCAGTTGGGGTGGATTCGTTGCAGCTGTATTAGGTGCCGCTGGTACCGGTGCTTGGTTGGGAAGTAGAGGCGGATTATATGGTGCTATCGGAGGCGCAGTTGTTGGCGGCATTATCGGTGGCGTTGTATACGCTGCTGAAAACTAAGTGAAATAATTAGTCAAACACTTAAACGCACGCGCTTATCGCTTGCGTTTAAGTGTTTGTACAAAACTTACTAATCTCTAAAAGCAAAACTCAGACCTGAATGCCCGTGAGAACCACCGTCTTCTGCCTCGCAATTGCACTCTTGGACGAGAGCCTGACAATTGATACGATGCTAATCCTCGGAAGCAAACAGTGGTGCATCCAGCGGTTAGGACACTGGAAATTCTAATTACTCTGTCTCAATTGACTGAATCAAGAGATTTAAGCAAACACTTCTTGCAAATATGATTATATGAGGAGAGAAACGATGAATTCAAAAACTCTGATTGTGATTGGCTTTTTACTTTCGATTACATTCCTTTTTCAAGTCATAAAACTATGGGATGATCGGACTATGGTGTTTTATATGTATGCGATATTGTTCATACTCACCGTTATATTTAATATCGCACGGTTCAATCAATTTATAAAAAAAAGAAATCATAAGGGTGATTCGGGAAAACCAAAGTATAAACATGACTAATGCACAGTCTACAATAGGGGCAGAAGTAGTTGAGTTAATTAAGCATTTGGAGAGTCAATTCTATGAGAAAAATCGGCCCATAATTACAGCAACTTTTGAGGTAGAGCAACTAAATACCGATCAACTTGTAGATTTAGGTATTTACATTCCTGTTATTGGGGGAACTGATAATCATCCCGATACCAACAGTTTCTTATGAATGCTTTGGGTAGACTCAATCAAGATTCTATTCAATCTGGTGCCCATTTATAATGTACACATTAATGAAGCTGTGTTTTTTGGTGGAGATGAACTAATCCTTGATACATACGTGCAAATAATTAGCTTTCAATAATAGTTATAATTATTAAATATTTTTGGGAGATTTTTATGATAACGTCAGGTATTAAAAAATATTATTGTGTTAAACAACATGATATAACTGATTGCGGTGCAGCTTGTATGGCCACAATTACAAGACAGTACGGGTTAAAGTTTCCGATCTCTCTAATACGCGAAGTAGCAGGAACCGACAAGCAAGGTACCAACGTATATGGCCTCATTAAAGCTGCGGAGCAGCTCGGTTTTACTGCCAGAGGCGTCAAGGGCAATCAAGAAGCTTTTTTCAGCGAGTTCCCACTCCCTGCAATCGCCCATGTTGTCATTGACGGAAGCCTGCTCCATTATGTCGTCATTCACAAAATTACGAAAAAAGAAGTGCTGATTGCCGATCCTGGCAAAGGACTTGTTAAATATACCCCCGACGATTTCTTTAAAATATGGACCGGCGTGCTCATTCTAATGGTGCCGACGCCACAGTTCCGGAAAGGCGACGAAACGAAGGGATTGTTTGCCCGCTTCTTTCATTTGCTGCTGCCGCAGAAACGAATGATTTTTGGCATTTTTTTGGCTTCTTTGCTGTTTACCGTATTGGGTATTTTCGGCGCCTTCTACTTTCAGTTTCTATTGGATGAAATATTGCCTTACAGCATGCAGAAGACGCTGCATATTTTGTCTGTCGGCATCATCGTGTTGTATATTTTCAAGCTGTTGCTGAACGCTTTCCGCACTCATCTTCTTCTGTATTTGAGCCAAAAGCTAGATATTTCGCTCATTCTTGGTTATTACCATCATGTGCTGAAGCTGCCGATGAGCTTCTTCGGCGCGCGCAAGACCGGCGAAATTATTTCACGGCTGATGGATGCCTCCAAGGTGAGGGACGCGATATCCAGCGCCACGCTTACCATTATGATCGATATCCTGATGGTTATCGTAGGCGGCATTATTCTATATTCGCAAAGCTCCATGCTGTTTGGGGTAACGGTCTTGTTAGTTCCGCTTTATCTGGCGCTGGTATGGGGCTTTCATAAACCGTTCGACCGCTTGAATCGTGAACAGATGGAGAAAAATGCTCAGCTTACCTCTTATATTGTGGAATCGATTGACGGAATTGAGACGGTCAAAGCGTACCATGCCGAGTCCAAAGCTAATTTCGAGACGGAACGTAAGTTTGTCGGATTTCTCAAATCGGTATTCAAGTTTGGCGTATTCAATAATGTACAGTCGTCGCTGAAAGGGCTTGTCCAGTCGGTCGGTGGAGTTGTCATTCTATGGGTTGGCGCGATACAGGTGATGACGGGCGACATGACGATGGGGCAATTGATTACATACAATGCGCTGCTGGCTTATTTTCTTGAACCGATTCAGAACCTGATCAATCTTCAGCCTACGTTGCAAACAGCGGTAGTAGCCGCGGACAGACTGGGTGAAATATTGGATCTAGAAGCGGAGAAAAGCGAGCAGGAAGAGAAAAAGCTGCGGCCTTCGAGCCTGCACGGAACGATAGCGTTGCAAAATGTGGATTTTCGTTATGGAACGAGGGCTTTGACGCTACAGGATATTAGCCTGACGATCAGACAAGGGGAGAAGGTCGCTTTCGTTGGCGAAAGCGGCTCCGGGAAAACGACGCTGATCAAGCTGCTGATGCAATTTTACCGGCACGAGAAGGGCGATATTCTGATCAACGATCACAATATTAAAGATATCCATCTCGATTCACTAAGAGAGCGAATGGCTTATATCCCGCAAGATACGTTCTTCTTCAGCGGCACGATACGGGAAAATCTATGTCTTGGCGTCGGTGGGGACGAGGACTTCGGGCGTATTGTCGACGCTTGCAAGACGGCGCAGGCGCATGAATTTATCAATCAATTTCCACTGCGTTACGAAACGATGCTGGAAGAAAATGCGACCAATATTTCCGGTGGACAGAAACAAAGGCTGGCCATCGCCCGCGCCTTAATAAAAAATCCGGATATTCTCATTATGGACGAGGCTACGAGCAATCTGGACTCCATTACGGAGAAAGCGGTTTCGGAGACGATTAACGGCTTTGACCATTTGACAACCGTTATTATCGCGCATCGGCTGAGCACGATCATGCGGTGCGACCGCATTTATGTCATGGACCGCGGGCGGATTATCGAACAGGGATCTCATTGGGAGCTGCTGGCCCTGCGAGGGAAGTATTACGAGCTTTGGAAGGATCAACTGCCGGGACTGGATGAAGAGAGGTCGCCTGTACCTCAGTTTGCTGTAGGAGTAGGTGGAGTATAGCGGTATGAGGGCAATTATTCGAGATATGGCAGATCTGTCGGACAGCAGGGAAATGATGGAGGCGAGGACTCATCCGATAATTACGATCTTTATGACAATCGTTGTGATACTTCTTGCTGCGGCGCTGTCCTGGGCGTTCATTGGCGAAATCGACGAAGTGGCCAAGGCGTCGGCGGTCGCGAGACCCAATGAGAAGGTTAGCGGCATCCAAACCTCCGCTCTTGGTACGGTAGAGAAGATTCATGTCCGTGAAGGACAAGCGGTAAAGACGGGCGATTCTCTCATCAGTCTTGAGCATCAAGAGCTTCAGGCAGAGCTTGATAATCGGCAAGCGGAGCTTGTCCGGCTGGAGAAGGAGCAGAGTTATTTTGAGCGTTATTTGGATAGTGTGCGGCAGCATCACAATCTTTTCGATGAGAGTGTGAGCGAGGAGCAGCTTTACTACACATGGATGGAGCAATATTTGCTAGAGTACAGCCGCCAGCAGCTTGAATTCGAATCCAGCCGTCGGCAAGTTGAACAAACGCTTGGAGAAACGATGCTGGCCCATGATTCGATTCAATTGAATAAGCGCTCAAGCAAGCAAAAGGCGGTTCAAAGCGAGGAAGAATACCGGCGGAAAATTACTGAACTTGAAGGGGAGCTGGGCTCCGAACGCCTGCTCAAGCAGTCAATGGAAAGCGGTGATAATTCGATAGGTTCTTCAGATCCCATCAGGACGGAACGATTCCAGCAATATACGCTTCGTGTAGAGCAATTGACGCAAGCCATCTCGGACAGCCGGAGTCAATACGAGCAGTCGGCAGCGCTCGGAGAGCGCTTTGTCGCCAAATCCAAGTTGGAAGAACAAGCGGCACAGGTGGAGGCGCTTGAAATGCAGCTTAAGCAGTACATTCAGGAAGCCGTCATGGGAGTTCAAAACAATTTGGATACCTATGGAGACGAATTGCGAGAAACCAAACGCCAGCTGGAGCTGCTGCTAAAGGAAGATGCTCCGGTATTGCTGGAGCAGGAATCGCTGCGGCTTGAGGAAGCCAAGATCTTGGAGCAGCGCAGCAACCTGGAGCAACAAAACATGCTGCTCACGCAATCCTCTACCGATGCACTGGAGAAATTTAAGCTCGACCGGCTCGTTCAAATTCAGGCCACGATGGAAGAGAAGGAAAGAAGCAGACATGGACTTCAGGAGCGTATCGACCAGTTGCAGATAGCGATAAACAAACAGGAGATCGTTGCCCCAATTGACGGCAATGTGCATGTTCTCAAGGAAATATATGCCGGGGCAATTGTACAGGCGGGGGAACCGCTGCTGTCCATTATTCCAGCCGACGAGTCCATGTACAAAATGAGCATCGCGGTGCCCAATCATGAAGTCGGCCATATCGCGGTGGGAGACAAGGTGGATTTGAACTTTCATGCCTTTCCGAAACAAAGCTTCGGATCGCTTGCCGGCACGGTCACTTCCATTAGCACGGATGCAACCGTTCAGCAGGATGGAAGAAGCTACTATATGGTGGAGGCATCTATCGCCAATAAGCCGCTAGTGAATCGTAAAGGCGAACATGGTGAGGTCAGAATTGGAATGACGGCAGAAGCATATATCGTGACAGATTCGAAAAAAATTATCTATTACATTTTGGAAAAAATTAATTTGAGGGAGTAAGGGGGCTGTATTCATTACGTATGAAAAGTATTCTAAGTATGATTAGTGCAGCTTTCTATGTTTATCTCTTCGCCCTTGTTTTATTTTCGTCGAGTATAGGCATCGTAGAAGCGAGCGCTGCTCGGGATCATGAAACTATTCTCACAAGAGAAACGATTGCAAACCAAGCGTTGAACCACTATCTCGCTCTTCAGCAGAGTCAACTGCAATTGCGTAGCCAAATAGCGCAGCTAGGATACCTGCAAACTCAACGAGATCTGGAGGCAACTTCCTTTATCCCTATGAAGCCTGGTTATTTCCCGACGTCCATGGATGAGTTGATCCGCTTGATACCGGATTATGAGCAGCTATCGGATGAACAGAAGAAGCAGATGGAGTCCGTCTTAGCGATACAAAGCATGATTCATACTTCGTTAAATCAGTATATTGACGCTCAAACGCAACAACAGAACGCAACATTATTTTTTCAGCAGCAACAAAATTTGAAATCGCTAGATGAGCAATTGCGCTCGGCTTCATTCGGTGTACAATCTAGCGTTTTGGAAATGGAAAAAACGAAGCTTCTTGTTCAATTTTATGCCTTTCAAAGTGTCTATCAAATTGTAATGCTTGAGAAAGATTTGAACGTAGCCGAATTGGAACAATCTTATTTGGAACAAAACCATCAAGATGCGCAAAAACTGCTTGAAGCAGGACAATTGACTAGTCAAGATGCTGAAGATGCGCGGTTGAAAATGCAGGGGCAACAGCAAGCTGTGGCTGCGTTAAGCCAACAGTTGACGATTAGAAAAAAACTATTGAATAGGGATCTTGGATATAAAGAATCTCAACAGATCATGATCCCGAACAAATTGTCGGAAATTGCATTGGAAGAAAAAGAGATCGCGCCAGATGTCCGATTGGACGAACAGATTGAAATGAAAATGGCCAATGCGGCTATTCAACAAGCTGAAGCCAGTTACAATACAACGAAAAGTGACAACTCGGCATTGGCGATCTATTACAAGTCGATCATAAGTATTGAAACCGATAAAAAAGGACTTGTTGCTCGTCAATTGGAGAAGAAAAAGGAAGAGCTCACAGCTGAACAATTATCGTTGCTCGATGAACTAGATCGGTTGCAAGAGGAAAGGGTTCTCTTAATGAGAACGAAAAATGACCAAAAGAAGTTATTTCAACATGGTCTTATATCTGGGAGAGAAGTAGAAGCGGTAGAATATGAGATTACGAAGCTGGATATTGCGATTGAGAAAACTCAGATCAGCTATGAGATATGGAAAGAAAAGAAATGGGCAGCACTACATGGCTTACTGATCTAACTAGCGTCAAGAAAAACGATGTTTTTTCCTAGGTTTCCATGAAACAAATACATATATTCGAGAGGATTGAAGCACTTGTTCAAACGATTATCCGCATTATTATTCGCAGCAGTACTATTCTTCTCGCTTGCCTCGGGGACTCAGGCTTCTGCTCAGCCCTTAAAGGTTTGGCTTGGCAATGAAGAGATTCAATTTGGAGACAAGCAGCCGATCATCGAGAACAACACGACACTAGTTCCGGCTCGAGCCCTGCTTGAAGACATGGGATATGAAATCGAATGGGACGGGGAGGCCGGAACGGTTCAAGCCGTCAAAGAGCAGTCCGTTCTTACATTCACGATTGGCGAAGCAATCGCAACCGTTAATGGGCAGCCAGTCGAACTAACGATCGCGCCGAAAATAAAAGACGGCACGGCTTACGTGCCGCTTCGTTTCGTCGGAGAGAGCACGGGCCATCAGGTTCGTTGGGACGGCGCTAGCAGATCCGTCGTTCTCGCGCAGAGCAAGGGCTTCTTCTGGAAGGTGGAGAAGGATGGGACTGAAGTTTATTTGCTCGGCTCCATTCATGTCGGCAACGACTATTTGTATCCGATGCGCCCCGAGATCGAAGCCGCGTTCGAGAACGCGGACCAGCTCGTCGTCGAAGTGAACGTTGCGAAGCCGGTGAGCGAAGAGCAAGTTAAGCAATTGCAGAGTTACATGATGTACGATGATGGTTCGGTTTTGCCCGATCACATCTCCGCGGAAACGTATGATAAGCTGAAAGCTATTTTGAAGGAGATCGGAGCTCCCGAGAACGCATTCGATCCGTACAAGCCATGGCAAATCGTGAACGAATTGACGGTTGTCAAAGCGGCTCAAAGCGGATACCAGGCGGGACTCGGTATCGATATGTATTTCTTGCAGAGAGCGATGGGAACGGGGCTTCCGATTGCCGAACTGGAATCGTACGACCAACAATTCGCGATGTTTAGCGGCTTTTCTTCCGAGCTGCAAGCGCAAATGCTTAAGGATACAGTAGAGCAATTCCATAAGATGGACGGCAGCATAGCGGCGCTCGCGAACCTTTGGTCCTCCGGGGACGAAACCCAATTAATCGAGCTGATGAACAGCATCGGCGAACAACAGGAATATTACAAGACGGTCATTCAAGACCGTAATGCCGGGATGTTGGAGAAGATCGAAGGTTATTTGAATGGCAAGGACCAATCAACCTCTTTCATCGTCGCGGGTTATCTTCACATGCTCGGCGAGCACGGCATCGTCACGATGCTGGAGGAGAAAGGTTATACCGTTACCCATTTATAACCAATATAATGGGGAACAAAGACAACCCGGGGGCTATCAGCCTCCGGGTTGAATTTTTTTTTTCTTTACAACCTCCATTATTTGAGATATATTCTTTTTCCGACTCTAATAGGAGTAGTTCAAAAAAGTCCGCTTTTGATCACGAAGTATAGCAGGAAGCTTACTCGACATCGAATATTAAATTCAGCCGGAACTAAGCGAATGCTTACGAAGTATGTTTCCTCCAGAAACATTACAGGTGCTCGCGTAGCCTTCACTACGCTCCGCTCCTCATTTCCTAGCTTCTTTTAATCTTCTTGGTGCTGAAAACCGGACTTTTTGAACTTGAATTACTTTAGGAGGATAACGAAAACTTATGGAAAACGGCATTATACGGTTGAGCGGCATCGGCAAAAGCTTTAAGGTCGCAGAGCGGACGGCTGGGCTGCGGCAGGCAGCGAAAGCGCTGTTCGTGCGGAAGCACCGGATCGTGGAAGCGCTGAAGGACATCTCCTTCACCGTGAACGAAGGAGAGATCGTCGGGTATATCGGGCCGAACGGCGCCGGGAAGTCGACGACGATCAAAGTAATGAGCGGCATTCTGGTGCCGGACGGCGGAGCCTGCTCCATTATGGGGTATACGCCGTGGAAGGATAGGGCGGACTATGTCCGGCATATCGGCGTCGTGTTCGGCCAGCGTTCGCAGCTCTGGTGGGACGTGCCTGTAATCGATTCCTTCGAGCTTCTAAGAGATATCTACAAGATCCCGGGCAAGACGTACAAGGACAATCTCGACATGCTGACGGAGATGCTCGCCTTATCCGACTTGCTGGGCGTGCCCGTCAGACAGCTCAGCCTCGGTCAGCGGATGCGCTGCGAGATCGCGGCATCGCTCCTGCACAGCCCGAAGCTGCTGTTCCTCGACGAACCGACGATCGGGCTCGATGCGGTCAGCAAGCTGGCGGTGCGGAACTTCATCCGCAGAATCAATCAGGAGCGGGGCGTAACCGTCATTCTGACGACGCATGACATGAGCGATATCGAGGCGCTGGCGGACCGGATTCTTATGATCGGCAAAGGAACGCTGCTCTACGACGGCTCGTTGCAGGAGCTGCGAGGACGCTTCGGCACTGGCCGGACCGTAACGGCCGACTTCAACGAGCATCATGGCTCCCCGGTCGACATCGAAGGGACAACGAGGCTGCATTGGTCGCCGGAACGCGCCGTTTACAGCTTCGATACGGAGCGGGTCGTGCTCGCCGACGTCATCGCGCAGCTGTCCAGGTCGGTTGAGCTTCTGGATATTTCGGTCGACGCCAAAGGAATCGACGAGATGATCGTCCAGCTGTACGAGGAGCATCAAGTATGAGAGCCTACGTTTCGATTTGGCGGCTTCGGTTCATCAACGGCATGCAGTACCGCGCGGCGGCGCTCGCCGGCATGGCCACCCAGCTTTTTTTCGGATTCGTCTTCATAATGATCTTCGCGGCCTTCTACAAGGACGGCGGGGATTCCGCGCCCATCTCCCTTCAGAATTTGATTACTTACGTGTGGCTCCAGCAAATCTTTCTTTCCTTTATTATGTTATGGTTCCGGGACAACGAAATTTTCTCTATGATCACGAGCGGGAATATCGCCTACGAACTGTGCAGGCCGATGGGGCTGTACCCGTTCTGGTACGTGAAGCTGCTTGCCCAGCGGGTGTCGAACGCCGTGCTGCGCTGTTTCCCGATCTTGACCATCGTGTTTCTGCTGCCTGAGCCATACCGCTTGAGCGTTCCGCCCGACTGGTCGACCCTCGCGCTGTTCATCGTCACGCTGCTGCTCGGCTTGCTCGTCGTCGTCGCGATTTCCATGCTGATCTACATTTCGGTGTTCTGGACGATGTCTCCGGTCGGCTCGATTCTAATGATCTCGGTTGCAGGCGAGTTTCTGGCGGGCATGATCATTCCCGTGCCGCTTATGCCGGATTGGCTGCAGAAGATCGCTTACGCGCTGCCGTTCCGCTGGACGACGGACTTCCCGTTCCGGGTATACTCCGGCCATATTCCGCGGGAAGAGGCGCTCATCGGCATCGCCATTCAAATCGGGTGGATCGCGGCGCTTGCGACGTTCGGGCTTTGGCTGATGAGCAGAGCGCTTCGCAACGTCGTCGTGCAAGGAGGATAAGAAGCCATGCGATTATATTTCCGTTATTTGAATATTCATCTGAAGTCGCAGCTGCAATACCGGGCATCGTTCATGCTGCTTAGCGTTGGACAGTTTTTTATCCCGTTTATGGTGTTCGGCGGGTTGTATTTCATGTTCGAGCGGTTCGGGGAGCTGGAAGGATGGAGCTTCTTCGAGGTGACGTTATGTTTCGCGATTATTCATTTGTCGTTCTCGCTTAGCGAATGTTTCGCGAGGGGCTTCGACGCGTTCTCCGGACTCGTAGCGGGAGGCGACTTCGATCGGCTGCTCGTCAGACCGCGCAGCACGGTCGCGCAGGTGCTTGGCTCCAAGTTCGAGTTCACGAGAATCGGCAGGCTGCTCCAAAGCACGATCGTGCTCGTCTGGTCCATCTCGAATTTGCCGCAGGTTTGGAGCGTCGCCAAAGGGCTGACGCTGCTGTTCATGGTTCTGAACGGCGTGCTGATTTTTACGGGCATCTTCATCCTGGCGGCAACCTTCTGCTTCTGGACGATCCAAGCGATCGAAGTGGCGAACGTGTTCACCGACGGCGGCCGCGAGATGGCGCAATATCCGCTCACGATTTACGAGAAATGGGTAACGAGGTTTTTTACCTTCATCATTCCTTTCGGCTGCGTCAGTTACTTGCCGCTGATGTATCTGCTGGACAAAAAAGAGGGAAGCTTGCTGATCGGCATGCTGGTGCCGTTCGGGGGAGCGCTTTTCCTGCTTCCTTGCTTGCTGGTCTGGCGATTCGGCGTGAGACATTACCGCTCGACGGGATCTTAAATCTTAACGCTTTATGCTTCGATTGCTTTTTACTCGCGTAGTCCACTCGGCGTTCGATTAAAGTATATACAAGAACCGGTTTGCCATCCTCGGCAAGCCGATTTTTTGCTTTTCGGCCATCCGGAAAAAACTTCTTGTCTAAAACGGAGCGGATAGACTATAATGCAAAATATAATCGAAGTAAGCGTTATCTAACGATGTGAACGACATTTCTGGAATCGATACCATAATACGCGAGGTATCGATTAAACTTTGAGTGTGGTAACGATACCATACAGGGAGGGCTGGCATGTTATTTTTGAATGTGAACGGCTTGAAGCTGTCCCGGCTCATGATCGGGACGGGCGATATCAGGAAGTGGAACAACACCGATATGTTAGACCAGTTCGTTGCCGCCGGCGGAACGACTATCGATGCGGCCCATCAATATAGGGAGGCCGAAAAAATAGTAGGAAAATGGATGCTCGAGAGGGGAAACCGCGATCAACTGGTCATCTTGACGAAGGGAGCCCATCACGATGACGGAAGCCCGGGCGCAAGGGTCAATCCTGAGGCGATACGGATCGATCTAATGGAGAGCCTGGATCGTCTTGGGACGGGATGGATCGACATGTACGCCCTTCATAGGGACGATCCTTCCGTTCCGGTCGGCTCGATAATGGAAGAGCTCAACCGGCATATCCATGACGGAAGGATTCGGGCGATCGGAGCTTCGAATTGGTCTTACAAACGAATCCAGGAAGCGAATGACTACGCATTGCGCAATGGATTGGTCGGTTTCTCGTTTAATAGCGTCAATTTGAGCTTGGCCTCTCCGATGGAGCCCCGCTGGGAAGGCAGCGTATCGGCGGATCAAGCGACTTGCGAGTGGCATGCGAATAACCAAATGCCGCTGTTGTCATGGTCGGCTCAAGCGGGCGGATTTTTTTCGGGGCATTTCTCGCCGGACGATCTGTCCAACAAGGACATGGTGAGAGTTTATTATAACGACGACAACTGGGAACGTTACCGCCGGGCGGCCGTACTGGCCGAGGAGTACGGCGTTTCGCCTACCCAAATCGCGTTGTCTTATGTGCTGAACCGTCCATTCCCGACCGGCGCGATTATCGGACCTCGGAACGATGCTGAGCTCGACGAATCGATCAAGGCGATGGAGATGAAGCTGACTCGCGAGCAGTTGGCATGGTTGAACCTGGAAGAGGCGGAGGGAATCGCGTGATGAGAAAAAAATTAGCCGCCCAATTGTTTACGCTTCGAAATGAAGTCAAGCGCGATTTCCCCGGCACGTTAAAGGAATTGAAGCAGATGGGCTGGGCGGGCGTTCAGATTGACGGCCTCCACGGATACGATCCGAGGGAAATCTCCGGCGTGATGAAGGAATTCGGTCTGCAAGCGGCAGGGATGCATGTCGGGCTGGAACGAATGAAACATGACCTGGAAGCCGTATTGGAAGAAGGAAGATTGTTCGGCACCAAAGATATGATCTGTCATTCCCTGCCTGTACAGCTGCAGAACGAACCGGGATACCGGGCGGTTAGAAACGATCTGCTGGACATCTCGAAGAAAGTGTCTCCACTCGGATATCGGGTCGGCTATCACAATCATGACTTTGAATTTCATACCTCCGTAGACGGACGGTACGCTTTGGACTATTTGCTTGAGCCGGACCTGGAGAGTCCTATATTCGCCGAGATTGATACCTATTGGGTGAAAAAAGCGAAGGTCGATCCTCTTTCTTACATAAAGGCCTATTCGAATCGCATGCCTATTCTTCATCTGAAGGATATGACGCTGGACGAATCGTCTTATTTCACGGAGATAGGCAATGGAGTGATCGACTTCGCGCCGATCATTCGATGGGGCGAAGCGAACGGAGTGGAGTGGTATGCCGTCGAGCAGGATTATTGCCCGGGAAGCCCGATGGAAAGTTTGGCCGTAAGCTTCGAGAATCTCATGAGAATCTCGACGGAAGTCGAGTGATATGGATCTTCTGTTCAATCCGGAAGTATGGCGCATTAGCCAGTTCGAATTGACGATCCGAATTCTTCTCGCATTGGTGCTAGGGGGGATGATCGGCTTCGAGCGCGAGCTCGGCGGGCATTCCGCGGGCTTTCGGACGCACATTCTGGTTTGCATGGGATCGGCCGTTATCGTGTTATTGTCGATGTACGGCTTTGCCGCATTCGCATCGGAGCCGAACGTGCGATTGGATCCTGCACGGCTTGCCGCGCAAGTGATCAGCGGCATTGGTTTTATCGGAGCGGGTACGATTATGCGAAACGGGCTTAACGTATCCGGATTGACGACGGCGGCATCGCTATGGGTTTCCGCTGCGATCGGGCTTTCGGCAGGTGCCGGATTTTATTATTGCGCAGTCATATCGACCGTTCTGGTGGTGATAAGCTTGTTTGCGCTAAACAAGGTGGAAAAGCTGTTCTCGCGAACGAAAAAAGTGCGGGAATTGTTGATCAAAATGGATCATCGTTCATCGGGGCTGGGCTTCGTATTAACGCACTTGAACCGGAGCGGCCTGCAAATCAACAAGCTTTCTGTGGATAACGACGGAGAATCGCCTTCGCCTGCGAACGAGCGCTATTTAATCATACGCATTCAAGTAAAGCTGAAAAAAGTCAGCAAATACGAACAGATCATAGCCTCGCTGATTGAAATGGAAGGCGTCGTCGGATTGGAAACCGTCGATCTGATGGCCTGACCATACATGGATGACATGTCGCCATATGCAATTAAAACATTCCTGCTCGAAATTCAGGAGGCGGATATCGCATGAGAAGAACAATGGTTGCAGCCCATACGGGCTGCGGGATTTACCCGGACAACACAATGGCTTCCTTCCTAGAAGGCATGCAGCTAGGAGCCGATATCGTCGAAGTCGACGTTCGCGCGGCAAGCGATGGCACTGCCGTCCTGCTGCATGACGATTCGCCTTATCTGCATACGCATTCCTACGAACAGGTGAACGATCCGGCTATCCGGACGCTGATTGATCCGGCGTACGCGGATCATGAGATCGCTGCATTGGAACAAGCGCTCCGGGTTTCGGAGCCGCATGGCACCATGTTGAATCTGGATGTGAAGACGGCCTCCGGTATTGATCCTGCGATCCGGCTTATACGCCAGTACGAAGTCCAGAAGCGGGCTTTTATTACAGGATGCTCAGACGGGATAACGGATCGTTATCCGGATATTCAAGTGATGATGAATACGCCCGACATGCTGACGATGGACCAAATGGAGCATTACGGCGAATTCGCGGCAAATCTGTGCAACGAAGCGTTGCAAGGAGGATATGTCGGACTCAACATGAACGGCTTTACTTGTCTTCCTCCAATCGTATCGCGCGCCCATTCCGCCGGATTGAAAGTATGGGTCTATACGGTGAACGACCGCGCGTTGATGCAATGGTTTTTAGCCATGGGCGTTGACGCCATTACGACGAGAGCGCCCCAATTGCTGATGAGTTTATTAGAAGAATAGCCCAATAAAACTATAGCAATTAAATGGGCAGTCTGGTATAATCCATACAAGGAAAGCGCTTACGAGCCATCCCTTTTATTTTTAGCGCAACATGGTAACGCTTCCAGAAAATTTAGTTCCGCAAGCTCGTTTTTACAAAGAATTATCGAAAAGCTAACTTGAAGTGTCTTGTACGAAAGAATGATTACGGTTATGATGAATTCGACGAACTGACATGCACCATTTTAACTTGAAAATAAGGGGGGACATGAAAATAATCAGAGGCGCCGAAAATGTTTATGGAATCGATACCAGATTACGATGGAAAAAGGTGATATTGTCCTATGAAGCCAACCTCCATAACCTTGAAGCGGAACAAGGTTGACCGAAAGTTATGGAAAAACATAGTTAAGCACCGTTACTTGTATTTCATGTTGTTGCCTTGTATCTTGTTTTTTATCGTTTTTTCCTATATCCCGATGGGCGGATTGCTTCTAGCCTTTAAGGAATACAAGTTCAATAAGGGCATTCTCGGCAGCCCATGGATCGGATTCGAATATTTCCAAACGTTCTTCAATTCGTATCAGAGCGCAGAGCTTATCAGAAACACGCTTATTATCAGCAGTATGAAGTTGTTTTTGTACTTGCCCTTTCCGATCCTGTTAGCGTTGATGTTCAACGAAATCCGTAACAGGTGGTTCAAAAATATATCGCAAAGCATCCTTTATTTGCCGCATTTTATATCCTGGGTTGTCGTCGTAGGTTTGGTCCAGCGGATTTTGGCTCCCGATACCGGATTGCTGAATCAAGCCATAACCAAATTGGGCGGCGACGGCAGCACGTTTTTTATGATGGAACCCCGCTATTTTTACGAAATTATGTTCGGGAGCCACTTGTGGAAGTCGATTGGTTGGGATTCGATCATCTACATGGCGGCGATCGCCGGAATTAATCCAGATATGTATGAAGCGGCCAAAATTGACGGAGCTAACAAATTCCGCGAAATGTGGAACATCACGCTGCCTTCTATTACCCCGACGATTGTCATTCTGTTTATTCTGTCGCTCGGCAACATCTTGTCCGCCGGATTCGACCAATTATACTTGCTTCGTACGCCGGGAAACATGCATCTTTCGGACATATTGGATACTTACGTTATCCGGATAGGCTTGCAAGGAGGTCAATACGGATATGCGACCGCGGTCGGATTGATGCAAGGTTTGATCGGATTGATATTGGTTATTCTGGCGAATCGGATTTCCCGCAAAGTTTCGGACACGTCTTTGTGGTAACGATTCCATGTTGTGATGTCCATCTTCCTGGTGGGAGACGTCGCAAGACGTATTTCATAAAACAATTTAATCGAAAAGGGGAAAAACGCATGAGCAAAAAATGGGCAAAGTATTTTGCGATTCCTTTGATGGCGATGATGCTGATCGTCGCAGGCTGCTCGAAAGGCGGCAATGACGTGAAGCCTTCGGAATCGGGCAATGACGGCACGCCTTCGGTTGCGCCGGAGGGTAAGCCGGAAACGTGGATTGCCGACCGTAAAATCAAAGGACTTGTGTTTATGGGCACCGACGATTATACAGAAGAAATGAACCCGGAAATATTGGCCAAAATCAAAGAACGGACCGGAATCGATTTCGAAATCGAAATCATGAAAGCCGAAAGGTCCATCGACGGACTTGTAGCGGGCATCGCGGCGAACGATTTGCCGGATTTCATCGCCTTCTATTTGAACAATAGCGGACGGCCGGAAATGCAGGTTGTAATGAAAGCGGCCAGGGAAGGCATGTTTACCGATTTGACGCCGCTTATCAAAGACACGAAAGTATACAGCAAATATTTGCAGGACGGTTATTTGCCAATCGACACGCAATACGGCGTTATGTTCCGTCCGGAATTCAACGGTTCCACCTACTTCGTGCACATGAACGTCAACCGTCAAGGCGGCTATGATTCGCGCAAATATGTCGGCGGTCCATATATCCGCAAAGATATCGCAGAAGCGCTTGGCGTAGATCCCAGCTCGATCAAAACGACGGAGCAATTATATGAGCTGGCGAAACAGATCAAAGCGGGAGGGTTCAAGGACAAAAACGGCAAAGACGTTGTGCCGATCGGACCTGCCTACTGGGGCGGCAAAGAAGTAGGCCGATTGTTCGCCGATCTCCAGTGGGGCGAAGCCGAGCAATGGATCAAACCGGACGAAAGCGGCAAGATGCTGCATGAAGTTCAAACGCCGGTCGCCTTGCAAAAAGTCGGCTATGTCCAGAAGCTGTTGAACGAGAAATTGCTGCAGCCGGAGTTCTTTACGATCGACGAAACGCAGGCAACGGAAGGCGCGCTGAACGGCACTTGGGGAATTATCGCGGATATGCATAACTACCAGGAATTCAATCAAGACATGCATTATCTTCCGATCGGTCCGTTGAACACTCTGGACGGCGAATACAAGATGCAGGTTGACTTCAAGTCGGGCTACTCCGCATGGGCGATTCCCGCGACGACCAAGAAACCGGAAGAAGTCGTTCGATTCGCGGATTATCTTGCATCCCGTGAAGGCAAGCTTCTTTGGATGTACGGGTTGGAAGGCCGCGACTACACATTGGGCGCGGACGGCAATCCGCTTGTGAAGCAGGAAGTCATCGATCTGAAGGAAAGCGATCCTAATGCGGCCAAAAAACTCGGATTCGGCGGCGTAAGAAACTGGTGGGGCGAATTGCTGGGCAGCACGGACATCGACAGAATGGCGGATTACGGCGAGATGGAATACGGCGAGAAGCTGAAAGAAGCGACGAGCCAAGGCGCGCTGAATATCGCCGAATACTGGAAGTGGGACGAGAAACGGAAAAACGCGGACGTCGTTGATGCTTACGCTCCATTGTCTTTCCTGAGCGAGTTCGACAGAGGCGCGGATTTGAAAGCCGCGTTCGATAACTACAGAGACAGCTTGGTCAGAGCTTACTACAGCAAAAATACGGACGAAGCAAAGGAAATTTTGGACAGCGCTTTGAAGCAGATGCAGGCTGCCGGATTGGACGATTATTTAAAGCTGGTCGAAGAAAAAAATGCGGATCCCATCACGAAAGTGAAGTTTAGATCTTCGTACTAATCGTTAATTTCCGCAGATTAAGGTCGGCGGTTTGATATGCAAAACGTTCAAACCGCCCGGCTTTCCCAAGGAGGATGGAGTAAGTGGTGAACGAATTTTATAAGCTGAGCGTTGGCGAAAAAATATTCAGGATCGTCAACTACTTGCTTATTATAGCGCTGTGTCTGTCGATCATCCTTCCCTTTTTGAACATTACGGCTCTCGCTTTTAATCCCGGCAAAGATGCGGAAAGAGGCGGCATCTATTTCTTGCCGAGAATATGGTCGCTGGAAAATTTCGAAAAGGTGTTTCAAGCGTCAAACATAGCGACCGCATTCGGCGTTTCGGTTTTTCGCACGGTTGTCGGGACGGTTTCCAGCGTTTTTTTGACGGCCGCGGCAGCTTATGCGCTGAAGAGCAAGACGCTTCCCGGCGGCAAATTTTTGATGATGCTCATTTTTTTCACCATGTTGTTCAGCGGGGGAATTATTCCTTATTACATGCTTCTTAAATCGGTGCATTTGACGAACAACATTTGGGTCTATGTCATTCCGAGCTTGTACAGCGCATGGAATTTAATCATTTTCAGAACTTTTTTCCAGCAGCTTCATCCTAGTTTGGAAGAGTCCGCGCGAATTGACGGCTATAATGATTTTTCGATTTTTTTGCGCATCATTATGCCGCTCAGCCGTCCGGTCGTCGCGGTCATTGCGTTGTTTAACGCGGTCAATCATTGGAACGATTGGTTCACCGGAACGTTCTATGTTCGCTCGGCCGAGCTGCGCCCGTTGTCTACCTTGATGCAGGAAATGCTGATGAGCGCGCAAGCGATGAGGGAAACGCTGGAGCAGGCGGCGGGCCAATACGATCTGATCGAGAATATACAAGTTACGGGAAATTCGCTTAAGATGGCCATGATTATCGTTGTTGTCACGCCGATCATTATGATATATCCTTTTGTACAACGTTACTTCGCGAAGGGCATCATGATCGGTTCCATTAAAGAGTAGGAATGAGAGAGGGCGGAGAAGACGAATGGAAATCTTGAACCCTTACGCTCGGACGGGCGAATGGCTGAGGGGAAGCTTTCATAACCATACAACAAACAGCGACGGCTGGTTCCCTCTGGAAACGGTATATAAGATGTATGGAGGCTACGATTTTCTCGGCATATCGGATCACGACAAAGTTACGAAACATGAAGGCGAAAGAGAAATCCCGACGGTATTCGAAGCTATCGAGGTAAGCAGCCGCCAAACGCACATGCTGCTCGTCAAGCCGCCGCTCAGCTTGATGGAAAACTACAGCAATGTCTTTACGATCGAAAATTATCAGCGTTTTGTCAATATGACGGATGATAACGGCGGATTTGCCGTGCTCGTCCATCCCAACCGATATTTTTCGAATTATTGGAACCTGGATGATATGTTAAAGATGGACAATGTCCTCGGAATCGAAGTATATAACGGAGACGGAAATCCGGAATACGATATCGCGTTCGACAAGTGGGACGCCCTGTTGTCCGCCGGACGCAAAGTATGGGGATTCGGCAATGACGATTCCCACGTATACGGACAAGAGAAGCGGGCCTGGAATATGGTGATGGCCAAAGAGAACTCGGAAGAAGAGATTCTTGAATCGATTAAAAGCGGCAATTTCTATGTTTCGACAGGCTATGGATTCGATGCGATCCGGGTAGAAGACAACGCGATCGTAGTCGATCTGCGCTCGAACGAGCTGCTAGACAAAATGTACAAGTATGTCACGTTTTTCGGGAAAGACGGACGTGTGCTGCAAGAAACGACGGGAAGAATCAGCCAAGCGAAATACCAATGCAAAGGCGACGAACAATACGTGAGGGTCGCCGCCTATCTGGAAGGCGGATACGCCGCGTTTTCGCAGCCGTTGTTTGTCGGAAAACCGCTCTAATTGGCAGGAGATTCTGAAATTTTCGCGAATTTAAAGTGTTGGTTATTTTTTCAGTTGTCAGAAGAGGTGGATGCGATGCAGGTAAAAATCAAAGACGTGGCGAAGCTGGCGGGGGTTTCCGTAACGACTGTCTCCAGAGTGCTGAATGGGGAGAAATATGTCAAAGACGATCTCAAAGAAAAAGTAAACCGAGCCATCGAAGAATTGGGATACGCTCCGAGTCAAATCGCCCGTAGTTTGGTGCGCAAAAAAACGAACCTCATCGGCGTAATCGTACCTGACCTGACATCGAGCTTCTACTCGACGATACTGAGCAGCATCGAAGAAATAGCAAGCGCCAACGACTACAACTTGCTCGTCTGCAACATTAACGAGGATATCGATAAAGAGTACAAATACTTAAACGTGTTTCAGGAAATGCGGGTTGAGGGCATTATCATCATGCACGAAAAGATCAACGAGCAAATCCGGAATTTCATTCATAAAATTAATACGCCCGTTATTTTCTCCAGCGTAAAGCCGACGGATCAAAATTTCATATCGGTTATTATCGATGACTATAAAGCCGCTTACGAAGCGACCAACTATTTGATCGAGCTGGGACATGAGTCGATCGGTTTTATCGGAGGCGATATGCGGGACGTTACGTCCGGCCAAAACCGTTACAGCGGATATCGAAACGCGATGGCCGCCGCCGACAAAAAATTGATCTACGAGCATATCCGATTCGGCGATTACAAGGTGAAGAGCGGTTACGATCAGATGAAAGAGCTGCTTAACGCCGGATCGCCGCCGACCGCCGTGTTCGTCGTGAGCGACGATATGGCAGTCGGAGCGATGAACTGCATTCGGGATCATGGCCTGCGCGTGCCGGAAGATATATCGATCATGGGTTTCGACGGCAGCCAACTGACGGAGTTAGTCCGGCCTACGCTAACTTCGATGGAGCAGCCGATCCATCTCATGGGCAAAGTGACGATGGAAGTATTGATGAAACAAATCGCCGGCGAAGCCATCCCGACTGACGACGTTGTGCTGGAGCATCGCCTGGTCGTTCGAGAGAGCTCCAGAAATAGGAATGCTCATGCTCTGGATTCAATTAAAAAACACAATAAGTAGCAAGCAACGGGGATGTGACCAACTTTGAAACCATACGATTCGATCGTAATCGGGGACGCCAATATCGATTTGGTTGTTGCGGGGTGCAACGAAATACCGGCGCCGGGACAAGAAGTATTTGTACGTCAGATGACGCTTCATGTCGGCGGCGGCGCGGCTTTGTTCAGCTTGGCGCTAGCCAAGCTGGGGATGAAGGTTGCTTTTAACGGAATTGTTGGAGAAGATGGTTTCGGACAATTTGTCCGGGATCAATTTTCTCGATATGGAATCGATACCAGATATATTCGTACGAGCCGGAAGAACAATACCGGCATTTCGATCGCCATTAATCCGGAGAAGGATCGTTCCTTTATTTCTTATGCCGGCACCAATTCGGAATTATGCCTAAAGCAATTGGATATGGATAGCGTCGCTTTAGGGCGCCACGTTCATTTGACGGGTTACCGCGGCAGCCATAACCATCAAGAATACGTGGACGTTGCGCGCAAACTGAAGGCGCTGGGGCTCACGACCTCCCTCGATGTAGGCTGGGATGATACGGGGGAATGGCATCGGGGCATATTCGAGCTCATGAAAGACGTGGATGTTTTTTTCATGAACGAAATGGAAGCGATGCATTATACGGGGAAACCGACAATCCGGGAATGCGTCGGCGAATTGTCCCGGCATAGCCGCCATTTCGTGTTAAAGCTTGGTCCGGAAGGCGCCGTTGCCACGGTTGAAGGCAAAACGATGTACCGGTCCGGCTTTCAAGTGCCTGTCATCGATACAACGGGTGCGGGCGATTCCTTTAACGCCGGGTATATATACGGATTTTTGAACGGCAAGAAGACGGAGCAATGTTTGCTGTACGCCAATGCGTGCGGCGCAATGTCCGTCAGCCAGTTCGGCGGCAGCTCGGGAACGCCGGACCGCATCGCGTTGGAACGATTTATAAGCGACAAGATCGACAATACGACGGATAGCTGGGAAGTCTCTTAGGCGGCTAATAGGAGGGATAGGAATGGGCGTCGATTTGAAGTTTCGCCAAGACGGAACGTTTACGATCGTTCAATTCACGGATATGCATATCGGCGATGACAAGGAGGAAGACCGGGAACGCGACGGACGGACGGCAGCATTGGTGAAACGCATCATCGCATCCGAGAAGCCGGATCTTGTCGTACTGACGGGCGACATGATTTGGAGCCATGGCGTGCCGGATCCGAAGGCGTCATTCCGCAGGGCTATCGCGCCGGTCGTAGCCTCGCAGGTGCCTTGGGCCGCCGTATTCGGCAATCACGATGCGGAAGCCGGGGTATCGCGCGAAGAGCTGCTGGCTATCCAGCAAGAGAACGAGTCGTGCTTATCCGTCGCAGGCCCTGCCGATCTAAGCGGAATCGGAAATTACGTGCTGACGGTGAAAAGCGGGGACGAAGCGAAGAATGCTGCGGCTTTGTATTTTTTCGATTCCGGCATTAACGCTCCGGAGAGCATCGGCGGATACGATTGGATCAAGCCGGATCAGGTTTACTGGTATACGCGGCAATCGGTCAGGCTTGCGGAGCTTGCCGGCCATTCGTTGCCCTCGCTGGCCTTCTTCCACATCCCGGTTCCGGAATACGAGGAGGCTTGGCGCGGAGAACGCGTGGAGGGCGTCAAAGAAGAGAACGTCGAATCTCCGAAAATCAATTCGGGTTTGTTCGCGGCGATGGTTCAGATGGGAGATGTCATGGGCGCTTTCGTCGGCCACGATCACGATAACGACTATTGCGGAACCCTGCACGGCATTCGGCTGTGCTACGGTCGCGTGTCAGGCTACAATTGCTACGGAAAATTGCGAAGAGGCGCGCGCGTCATTCGGTTAACCGAAGGCAAGAAGGAGTTCGAGACATGGATCGCGGAAGCCGATGGAGGAATGGCTCCATGATCTTTGACATCGGTAGAGAAGACGGCGTTCGGACGGTTGTTCTTCCTGTCTTTACGGACAGCTTGCAGATTCTCCAAGGCTCGCGGGATTCGCTTCGTTCGACGACGCTTCCGGCCCATGCGGGCGACAGGCATGCCGCAACTTGGTACTTCGGCCATAACGGACAGCCGGATTTGCTTATCGTGGGCATGGGGGATGCCTCCAAGTACCAGCCGTCCTTCATGCGCGAGGCGGCGGGCAACGCGGCGCGGGCTTTGCTGAAGGAAAAGCGTCTCGCCGCGGCCGTATCGTTCGAAGCGCTCGTGCCTGTCGGACGGTTCGGCGGCTGCGCGCCGGAACCTATCGCGGCATGGGTCGAAGGCTCGCTGCTTGGCGCTTATTCATTCGATAAGTATAAGCGGAACGCTTCGGCGCGCGAGAGCATGAACGTATTCATCGCAGCCGAAGACCGTATAGAGCATCGGGAAGCGATCTTCCTTGGGCAAGCGCGTGCCGAAAGCACGATATGGGCGCGCGATCTGGCGAACGAACCTCCCAACTACTTGCGTCCCCGCACTTTGGCGGAAAGGGCGATAGAACGATTCGCCGGCACGGCGGCGCAAGTATCCGTCTACGAAGGCGGGGAATTGGAACGGCTCGGTTTTGCAGGGCTTGCGGCGGTAGGCAAAGGCAGCGACCACCCGCCCGTTTTTATCGAGCTTCGCTACTGCACGGACAAGGCGAAACCGCTGGTCGCGCTCATCGGCAAAGGCATCACGTTCGATACGGGCGGGATTAGCCTGAAGCGGGACAACGACATAAGCGATATGCGGATGGATATGGCAGGGGCGGCCGGAGTGCTCGGTGCTCTTGACATTCTGGTCAGAACCGGGGCGGCCGCCAACGTGGCGGTGCTGGTGCCGTCCGCGGAGAACAGCCCTTCCGGACGCGCTTTGCTGCCCGGCGAGGTGATCCGCTACGCGAACGGACTAACCGTACAAGTAGGCAATACGGATTCGGAAGGAAGGCTCGTGCTTGCGGATGCCTTGCTCTATGCGAGCCGCATTGGGGCGGAGACGGCGATTGATTTGGCTACGCTTACCTATTCGGTCATCGGGGCGCTCGGCTCCAAGATGGCCGGCATACTGGGGGATGATCCGCTGGCGCAAGAGATCAAATTGGCAGGAGAGCCTTATGGCGAATTCGTATGGCAGCTTCCGCTCGTGGACGAATATGAATCGTATCTGGACAGCGATTACGCCGATGTCTGCAATATTAGCCGGGTGGGCGAGGCAGGCGTTATCACGTCCTCGTTATTTTTACGCAAATTCGTTCATCCATCGTTAAAGTGGGCGCATATCGACATGAGCGGGACCAAGGACTCGTCCTCGGCCAAAGGCCAATTCGCCGTTGGGGCGACCGGCTTCGGCGCTCGAATGCTTGCCGAATTTCTTGTCCGGAACCACTTGGCGGCGAAGGACGAACGGATGCCAAACGAAAGGAGACAGGGATGAAAACGATTCGTATGACAATGGCGCAAGCTCTGCTTGCTTTCCTGGATCGGCAGTACATATCCGTCGACGGCCAGGAAACCAAATTTGTTAAAGGCGTAATGGGAATATTCGGACACGGCAACGTTACGGGCGTCGGCGAAGCATTGGAGCGGAGTCCCGGAGAACTTATCTATATACAAGGGAAAAACGAACAAGGCATGGTTCATGCGGCAACGGCGTTCGCCAAACAAACCAACCGTCGTCAAATTTTCGCCTGCACCTCTTCGATAGGCCCCGGCGCGCTCAACATGGTGACC
Organism: Paenibacillus sp. LHD-117; assembly: GCF_030929555.1. Classification (GTDB taxonomy): domain Bacteria; phylum Bacillota; class Bacilli; order Paenibacillales; family Paenibacillaceae; genus Pristimantibacillus. The sequence goes on from NZ_JAVFVT010000034.1 coordinate 69,883, forward strand.
GCGGCGGCAACGGCGACGGTCAACCGGCTGCCGGTGCTGCTATTGCCGGGGGACAACTTTGCTTCTAGGCAGCCGGACCCCGTCCTGCAGCAGCTTGAATACGCATCCGATTATACGGTTGCGGCGACCGATGCGTTCAAGCCGGTAAGCCGTTACTGGGACCGGATCGCACGGCCGGAGCAGCTCATGTCGGCAGCCCTTCAGGCGATGAGAATATTGACGGATCCGGCGGAGACGGGCGCGGTTACGCTCGCGCTGCCGCAGGACGCGCAGGCGGAGGCGTTCGATTATCCCGCCGATTTTTTTGCGAAGCGGGTTCACGCGATCGACCGGAGGCCTCCATCGAGAGCTTCGATCGAGCGCGCGGCTGCGCTGTTTACGGAAGCAAAGCGCCCGCTCATCATCGCCGGAGGCGGTGTGCATTATGCGGACGCGGCGCGGCAACTGGCTTCGTTCGCGGAAGCGTTCGGCATTCCGGCAGCGGAAACGCAGGCCGGCAAAAGCGCGCTGCCATGGGATCATCGGCTTAATATGGGCGCGATCGGCGTTACGGGTTCGCTCTCCGCCAATCGCCTGGCAAGAGAAGCGGATCTGATTATCGGGATCGGAACGCGGTATTCCGATTTCACGACCGCGTCCAAATCGGCTTTCCGGCAAGAAGGCGTCAAGGTGCTTAACTTGAACGTTAATGCCGCGGACGCAGCCAAGCTGAACGGAATCGCGCTGACGGCCGATGCCCGCGAAGCGATCGCCGCGCTGCACGCGGAACTGGCGTCTCGGGGATATCAAGCGGCCTATTCCGCGGATGAGCTTGAACGGCATAAGCTTGTTTGGGACCGGGAAGTGGATCGGCTGTACGCGGAGGAGTCGGCGGAAGGTCTGTCCCAAACGCGCGCGCTTGGCGTCATCAACCAAACGATCGATTCGTCGTCCATCATCGTGTGCGCGGCGGGCAGCTTGCCCGGGGACTTGCATCGCTTGTGGCGTTCGTCCGAGCCGAAAACGTATCATATGGAATACGGTTTTTCCTGCATGGGCTACGAAGTCGGCGGCGCGTTCGGAGCGGCTCTCGCAGAGCCTGACCGGGAAGTTTACGCGATCGTCGGCGACGGGAGCTATTTGATGCTGCATTCGGAGCTGCTCACAAGCTTGCAGGAGAATCGAAAAATGACCGTTTTGCTGTTCGACAATCACGGCTTTCAGTGCATTCATAATTTGCAGCGGGGACACGGAAGCGACGGCTTCGGCAATGAATTCCGCTATCGGTCGCCGGGAACCGGAAGGCTGACTGGCGATTATATGCCGATCGACTTTGCTTCCCATGCCCGCAGCCTTGGCGCGGCTGCGTTTACGGCGAAGACGGCCGAGGAGCTTCGCGAGGCGCTTCTTCAGGCGAAAAAAGAAACGCGATCGACGCTTATCGAAATTTCGGTCGTTCCGGGAACGGGCACGTCCGGATATGAAGCATGGTGGCGCGTCGACGTGCCTGAAGTTTCCGTATCCGACAAAGTAATAGAAGCCCATCAAGCGATGCAAGCCCGCATTCGCGAAGCGGGCCCGTACTAAAAATTAAAACCCAAGCGGTGAGAGAAGGTAGGCATGATGACATCCATTGCTTTTGATTCCTCCAAAGAAACGGATTTTGTGGCGATTGGCCGATTATGCATCGATTTGAACGCCAACGAAATCAATCGGCCCATGGAAGATACGTCAACGTTCACCAAATATGTCGGCGGTTCCCCCGCCAACATCTGCATCGGCATGGCCCGCCTGGGACTCAGAACCGGATTCGTGGGCAAAGTAGCCGACGATCAGATGGGACGATTCATTACGCGATACATGAAGGAGAACGGCATAGAAACGTCGGGCGTCGCGACAGACCGGACGGGCGCCGTAACCGGGCTTGCTTTTACGGAGATTAAGAGTCCCTCCGAATGCAGCATCTTGATGTACCGCGACAACGCGGCCGATTTGTTGCTCGAGCCGGGAGAAGTACCGGAGAAGCTGATCGCGGGTTCCAAGATGCTGCTCGTATCCGGGACCGCGCTTGCCGAGAGCCCTTCTCGCGAAGCGGTGTTCCAAGCGATGGATTACGCTAGAAGGCATGGCGCGGTCATCGCCTTTGATTTGGACTATCGCCCTTACACGTGGGCATCGGACGCCGAGACGGCCGTGTACTACAATTTGGCCGCCGAGAAATGCGACATCATTATCGGCACGCGCGACGAGTTCGACCGGATGGAATTATTCGATAGCAATCCGGGACGGGCCGATGGGATAACGGCGGCCAAGTGGTTCCATCATCGCGCGCAAATCGTCATTATCAAACACGGCAAGGATGGCTCCATCGCGTATACGAAGGACGGATCCGCCCATCAAACGGCCAGCTATCCCGCAAAGGTGGTCAAAACGTTCGGTGCCGGCGATTCCTATGCGGCCGGATTCCTGTATGGGCTCATGCAAGGTTGGGCGATAGAACGCTGCATGGCGTTCGGAAGCGCGGCGGCATGCATTGTCATCTCCAGCCACAGCTGCTCGGACGCCATGCCGACGGCAGTGCAGGTGCATGATTACATCGCGCGATGTGAGCGCGGGGAAATAACCGCGTCTTAGAGAGTCAGAAAGGGGTACAGAGCTGATGACATACCAAAGCGAACAAGCGCAGCGTAGCGCGTTGTACAATTACATCGGCGGCAAGTGGGTGCCGTCCGCATCCGGAATAACCGAGCCCGTCTATAACCCGGCGACCGAAGAAATCCTCGCGAACGTTCCGATCTCGACGAAGGAGGAAGTGGACGCGTCGGTCCGCGCGGCGAAGGAAGCGTTCCATGGCTGGAGCCGCACTCCGGTGCCGCGGCGGGCGCGCGTGCTGTTCAAGTACCAGCAGCTTCTGGTCGACCATTGGGAGGAGCTTGCCCGCATTATTACGGCGGAGAATGGCAAGAGCTGCACCGAAGCGCACGGGGAAGTGCTGAGGGGCATCGAATGCGTCGAATTCGCGTCGGGGGCGCCGACGCTTATGATGGGCAAGCAGCTGCCGGATATCGCATCCAATCTTGAATCCGGCATGTATCGATACCCTATCGGCGTCATAGGCGGCATTACGCCGTTTAACTTTCCGATGATGGTTCCTTGCTGGATGTTCCCGCTCGCCATCGCGTGCGGAAACACGTTTGTGCTGAAACCGTCGGAGAGGACGCCTCTTTTGGCGCAGCGGCTCGCCGAGCTCATGGCGGAAGCGGGGTTGCCGGACGGCGTATTGAATATCGTACATGGCTCCCGCGATGTCGTTAACGGCATTCTTGAGCATCCGGACATTGCGGCCGTCTCGTTTGTCGGATCGCAGCCGGTAGCGGAATATGTGCATAAGACGGCCTCCGCGCATGGCAAGAGGGTTCAAGCGCTGGCAGGCGCCAAAAATCATTCCATCGTGATGCCGGATGCGGATATCGACGCCGCCGTCACGCAAATCATCGGCGCCGCGTTCGGCTCCGCCGGCGAACGCTGCATGGCATGTTCGGTTGTAGTGGCCGTGGGTGACATCGGCGACTTGCTTGCGGAGAAGCTGAAGCAATATGCGGACGCGATCAAGATTGGCAACGGTTCGGATGACGGCGTGTTTCTGGGACCGGTCATCCGGGATATTCATAAAGAAAGAACGCTGGGCTACATCTCGGCAGGCGAAAGCGAAGGGGCTCGGCTCATTCGTGACGGAAGGGAAGATACGGCGGCGAGCGGCGGCGGTTATTTTATCGGGCCGACGATCTTCGATAACGTTCAATGCGACATGACCATTTGGCGCGACGAAATTTTCGCACCCGTATTATCGATCATGAGGGTGGATACGCTCGAGGAAGCGATCGACGCGGCCAACCGATCGGACTTTGCCAACGGCGCATGCCTGTTTACCACGAACGGAAGCCATGTGCGGCAGTTCCGGGAAACGATCGACGCGGGCATGCTGGGCATCAATCTGGGCGTGCCGGCTCCAATGGCGTTTTTCCCGTTCTCCGGATGGAAAAAATCGTTCTACGGCGACCTTCACGCGAACGGCACGGACGGCGTCGAGTTCTACACGCGCAAAAAGATGGTAACCGCGCGTTGGTAATGGATACTTCATGGATAGGAGGAAGACGCCATGAGCGAATTGATCGTGCCGGAGAAATCAAAGCCGGATGCGGATGGGAACGTTCTTTCCATTACTCCGTCATCTGCTGGATGGAACTATGTCGGTTTTGAAGTGTACCGGCTTCTTCCCGGCCAATCGATAAGCCGGCCGACGGAAGACAAGGAGATCTGTCTTGTGCTGCTGAGCGGCAAAGCCGATGTCCGAACGAACGGCGAAAGCTGGAGCGGAATAGGGGCGAGAATGAATGTGTTCGAGAAAACGCCTCCTTATGCCGTCTATGTGCCCGGAGAGGATTCGTACGAAGTCACCGCGCTGACGGAGCTTGAACTGGCGGTATGTCTCGCCCCGGGTTCCGGGGACAGAGGGGCGAGATTAATCGAGCCTACCGATGTGAAGGCCGAACTTCGCGGCAGCGGCAGTACGGAGAGGCTGATCCATAACATCTTGCCGGAGACGGAGCCGGCCGACAGCCTGCTTGTCGTCGAAGTCTTTACGCCCGAAGGCCATTGGTCGAGCTACCCGCCCCACAAGCATGACCGTGACGCATTGCCTGCTGAATCCTTGCTGGAGGAAACCTATTATTACCTTGTTCGTCCCGAACAAGGGTTTGCGGTTCAGCGCGTTTACACGGACGACTTGTCGCTTAACGAAACGGTTGCGGTACGAAATGGCGAAGCGGTGCTCGTACCTCGCGGGTATCATCCCGTCTCCGCGCCTCCGGGTTATGAAGTCTATTATCTGAATGTAATGGCGGGACCGGTTCGCACCTGGAAAATTTACAATGATCCCGCTCATGAGTGGTTGACCGGAAAGAGGTCATAGGCAGAAGTGCTTACTCCGTCATGAGGCATTACCGCTCGACGGGGTCTTAAACGGCAACGAGCCCGGTCTCTTCCAAATAGGAAGAGACCGGGCTCGTTCTCCATGCAGGATTAATCCAGCGATAGGTAAGCGATAGCGCGCTGTTGCAGCACGGATTCCTCGGCTTGGGCTGCCGAACTTGGACCGATGGAAGGCAATGCGCCTTCGTCTCTTATCTGATGAATGGCTGCGACGAACATCTGGCATACGCGCTTATCTGAATCGCCGCGGCTCTCGATGATTTCGGTCAGTCGTTCTGTTATCGATGTTAATGGGAATCGGCCGACAAAGGATTGAAGCAACTCGCTCCAGTGCTCCAGGTCGAAGCTTGCGTCGTTCTCGCAAATAAACTGCTCGCTCCAGCCGAATCCGAGATCGCTGGTTAATCTAAGGCATACGCGGTATCCGGTGGCGTCGACGGCGAGGGCGGGAATGACAAAAAGCTCGATGCGGCTAATGTTGACATGCTGCGGCTGTTCGGTGGGAAACGAAGAATTCTCAAGATATAAAGACATCATCATCTCTCCTTCTTCCACTGACGAGGTTAGCTGTCGGATTCGGGCTAGAGAGAAGACCCTACCGGGGGCACAAATCCCCGGATTCACCCCTTGCGAGCGCGATCGGCCAATGAATGGCGATGCACCCGAATTGGTTCCCCCGCTTTCTCCCCGGAGGAAGAAATTAAGCGTTTATGTTTACATAATATTTTAGCGTTAAAATTTCCATTTGTAAATGAGTTCTTATTCGGACAAAGAGCGGCGGAAAAATCCAAAAACCGACAGAATTGCTTTGCGTTCCCGCTCTAGATCAAGTATGATGGTAGGTAAAAATGAACTCATGTTCAGATCAAAGGAGCAGCAAACATGCAATCGAAAACTAGTCACTGCAAAATCGTCGACTGTACCGTTCGTGATGGCGGACTCGTAAATAATTGGGATTTCAGCATCGAGTTTGTCCAGCACCTTTATAATAGCCTTAACGAAGCCGGAGTCGACTATATGGAGATCGGCTACAAAAACTCTCCGAAGCTGCTGAAGGGCGCCGAGAGCGCAGGCCCTTGGCGGTTCCTGAACGACGACTTCCTGAAAAAAGTCATTCCGTACAAAGGAAACACGAAGCTGTCCGCCCTCGTGGACATCGGCCGCGTGGACGAGAACGATATTCTGCCGCGCAGCGAAAGCCTGCTAGACCTGATCCGCGTCGCTTGTTACATCCAGGACGTGGACAAAGCGCTGGAGCTTGTGAAAGTGTTCCATGACCGCGGTTACGAGACGACGCTTAACATTATGGCGCTGTCGAACGTCATGGAGAATCAGCTGGTCGAAGCATTCAGGGCCATCGGCGAAAGCGTCGTAGACGTCGTCTACATCGTCGATTCCTACGGCAGCCTGAAGCCTGACGATTTCAGCTACCTCGTTGACAAATTCCAGCATCATCTGCCGAACAAACGTCTTGGCATCCATGCTCACAACAACATGCAGCTTGCGTTCGCGAACACGCTGATCGCCGCCGGCAAAGGCGTGGAACTGCTTGATGCCTCGGTATACGGCATGGGCCGCGCGGCAGGCAACTGCAATACGGAGCTGCTCGTATCCGAGCTGCAGAACACGAAGTACAACGTCCGCCCGGTTCTGGACATGATCGAGAATTACATGATCCCTCTTCGCGAGAAAGAAGAATGGGGCTACATCATTCCTTACATGATCACCGGCATTCTCGACGAACATCCGCGTTCCGCGATGGCGCTTCGCGCTTCCGAGGACAAGGACAAAGCGGTTGACTTCTACGACCGTCTGACGACGCCCGAGATTGCCAAATAATCATCCGGGTAGAAAAGGGCGCCGCATGCGAAGCGGGAGAAGCTTCGCGAGCGGCGCCTTTCTTTTTTCTGGAATAGCGAGCAGGCAAGGATGCGCTTCTTCATCATTTTCCGGATTGATGAGGTTTAAGCCCTTTGTTTGTGGCCACTTTCCGGGCAGATTCGATCGTTGCGTCGATATTCGTTCCGTAGCTTGTATCGCCTTTTCTAAACTTTTCGTTCACTGTTTTCCATTCATCGGTACCGAGAAGCCTCGTTGATTCCTTCTTCAAATGGTTTTGCAGCTTGAGCAGCCTGGTTATGAGGGCGTCCACCTCACTGGGGCTGAGCAAGTCTTCCATCAATGTTCTCAAGTCCTCCGGCTTTAGCGCGATAATCCGTTCCGCCAACTCCTTGTCCGCGAATCGGCTCAAGCCTGGGTATTCCTTCCACTTGGACTCCAAATTCGTTTGCGTGCCGAAAGCCATGTCATTGTCGATGCCGGTTATCCCAAGCACCTTGCCGCTGCTGTCTTGATGAATAAAGAAGTTGTTTAAGTGACGATCGACTTGCAAGGCGAGAGTATCGATCAACTGCAGACGCGATAGGGCGCGCTGGAAGACGGGATCGTTGACGTCGAACGACTCCTTCTGCCCGGACTCAATCTCAGCCTTCAGCGGTTTAAGCACGCCGCCGCCGGATTTCCCCTTGGCTTTCTCCATATAGCTTCCCTTGACGATTCCCGAACCGGAATTGTATAGGGCAAACTCCGCCTTTGCGATAACATTCGCTCCAAGAAGCTTATCTAATCTCGACATGGCTATGTTTCGATTGGCCATATGCGCGTTTTTTGGATCGATTAGAGCGTCTTTGGTCACGTGTAAGTGCTCGGAGAAGGCGACATCCTTTTCATGATCGGTGGCATCGCTGGGCAGATCTTTATCAGAAAGCACGATGTCTTTGTCTTCCTTGAACACGCCTTCTTTGTTCGGACCGATTTGAAAAAAGGTTACGGAGTTGATGCCGCCTTTGTCCGTCTCCCCTGTTTTCATGCCGTCGGTTAGATTCAGCAGGCTTGTGCAGGTGATTAATTTCCAATTGGATCGAAATTTTTCCGGATCAATTTTATATTCGGCGGCGGCGGAACGAACCGCCGTTTTCTCGAGCGGGATCATGCTCTTCAGCTTTCGGATATAGACGACCTTGTTGTCCTCGTCGTTATTGTTGTTATGTTTAATATAATCGTCGCTAACCTTCTCCACTTCGCCGTACAGCGTCATGATATGATCGAGCTGATCGCTGATTTCGTCCGGGGTGATGCCGATTCTCTCATTAACCACATAAGTGTCGAAGTCGTCGAGCTTCTGCAAAAAGGCACGATAATGCGTGCTGTTCTGTTTCAGCGTCTCGCTCATGCCGAGCTTCTTGGTGAAGCGGTTGTAAAGCAGATTTTTCATATGCTCCTTCGGATCGCCTAGTTCAATCTTGACCTCGAAGGCGCTGGGCATCCGCTGAATGACGCGTTCGGCGGCGGATGACGAAGCCGAACCGGTCCCTCCCTTGCTGGTCGCCCTCTGGATCGCCTGGAGTCCGGGCTCGGGGGCGCTTGCCGCTCTGGCACCCAGCAAGTCGGCTTCGCGTTCAAGCGCGGGATTGTCGTTCAGCGGCATGCCGGAAGCGAGCTGGGCGGTAGGGGAGACGCGCCCTTGCTTCTGCTGGACGACATGCGCCAGCTCGTGGCCTAGCAAGCGCTGACCGCTCTTGTTGTCCGGGTTGTACTGGCCCGGGGCGAAATGGATATCCGATCCTTGCGCATAAGCGAGCGCGCCTGCGGCGCTCGCTTTGGGGGAGCCCGCGTGAATGCGCACGTCGGAGAAATCCGCGCCGAATGAACTTTCCATCTTGGCTTGAATGGCGGGCGGCATTTTGGATCGATCGCTTGCGGAAGAAGCCGCTGCGGGCGCGATCGTATTTGCTTCGCCGGCGTCCGAGCTCTTCAGCATTTGCAAGACCGCCTGATTGCCCAATGATGATTGCAGCATGGCAAGCCGCCCATTCGCGCCTTGATCTTCCCGGCGCTGAACGGTCGCCGCACCTTCCGAGCCGGACGGCCGAGAAGAGTTTAACCCAGGAGTTTGCCGGGGCGATTCGGCATTGCGGCGTGCGTCCATTCCCTTCATATGGCTTCACCTTCTTCTTAAAAATGGTAATTCGATTATATCGCATGGCTGCGGGAGTTGTCATATGATTTTGATTGAAGTCTGTCGATTGCTGTCAAATCGTTCCTCTATCGGCTTCGATCCTGTGATATAATGCAAGCAATGAAGAGAGATTGGCTTCACGGATTCGGAGCCGAACAACGTTTAATCTTTAAGGTGCGCGGGAACGCGCAGGATGCGGGGGAAGCGCGGGAGATGGCGGCGACGGAGGCAACGCTTGTAGGATACGGAGGAGCGGAGCATTTACGGGACGAATTTATTTGGTTGGACGCGGGGCTGCGCACGCTGCTGGATCTCGGCGGCGACGATCCGTTCGCGGATCCGCTTGCGGCATTCAAGGGTCTGGTGATCGACAAGACGGAGCTGGTGGAGGAGGACGCGGCTGCGACGGCCGAAAGTTATGACCGCGCGTGGCAAGCTTATACGGCGTTTCGAAGGGAAACGGAGGAGCGTATCGGCGAGCGCGCGAGACGGAACGACGGTCTGCCGCTCGTTCGGCTTGCCGCGGCTTTCCGGCTGACGGTGTGGGAATATCGGTGCGTGCTGTTATGCCTGGCCGTGGAATGGGATCGCAAATACGAGAAGTGGTACGCTTATCTGAACGACGACGCGACCGCCAGAACGGCAACGGTCGACTTGGCCTTGCGGCTTCTGGGCGACGCGGAAGAGGATCGGCAGCTCGGCCGCGGGCTGCTCGGCCAGGGAGGAATGCTGCGCCGATGGTTGCTTCAATATCCGGGAGACGGTTCGGCCGCCCAGGGACTCAAATCGACGCTTCGGCTGGATGAGCGGGTCATCAGCTTTCTATTGGAAACCGAACGACTTGACGGCAGACTGAGCGGCTATGCGGAGGTGCGCGAGCCGGATGAAGCTCCTGGGCTTGCTTGGGAGGGAGCGGCGGAAGCGGAGTATTCTCTCCGGCATGTCATCGGCGATTGGCCGACCGGCAGCTTGCCGGTTGCCGGCTTGTGGGGCGCGCGGGGAGGCGGCAAGCGGACGCTTCTGCACCGCCTTGCCGCCCGGCGCGGGCAGCGTCTGCTTATCGTGTCGCTCGCCGCGCTGCCGTCCGAAGAGGAGAGGCTGCGAGGCGTGCTGGGGCGCGTCGTCCGCGAGGCGCTGCTGACCGATGCCGCCATTGCGTTCGCGGAGGAAGACGGCGCTTGGAAGGAAAGGCTGCCGCTGGAGCCGCTGCGATCGTCCTTAGAGGCTTATGCCTCTCATGCGCAGCGACCGCTGTTAGGCTGGTCGTCGCCCGATCAGAGAACGATTGTCGAGCTGCCGCTGCCGGGACATGCCGCGTACTGGAGCATCGAAATTCCGCCGCCTAGCGCCGCCGTACGCGCAGAGCTGTGGCGACGGCATGCGGAGGAGCTTGGCGAAGCTGCCCTATCGCCGGACGGCATCGACTACGAGTCGCTGGCGGCCGAATTGGCGGATCGCTTTCATTTTACCCCCGGGCAAATTGCATCCGCTTGGCGTCAGGCGCGTGTTCTTGCAGCGGGGCGTGGTGAAGCGCTGCCCCGACGGGTCGATTTGGCCGCCGCCGCCCGCGGACAGTTCCGCCATCGCTTGGCGCAGCATGCCGTCGCCATCGAACCCCGAAGAGGCTGGGCGGATCTGATTCTTCCGGCGGAATCGATGGAGCTCATACGCGAGGCTTGCAATCGTTACGTGTTTCGGGAGACGGTGCTTGGCGAATGGGGCTTCAGTAGCAGGCTGTCGTATGGAATTGGCGTCCATATGCTCTTTGCCGGTCCGCCTGGAACCGGCAAGACGATGGCTGCGGAAGTGGTGGCGGGGGAGCTCGGGCTCGAGCTGTACCGGGTTGACTTGTCGCGTATCGTAAGCAAATACATAGGCGAGACTGAGCAGCGGCTGCGAGAGCTGTTCGAGGAAGCGCGCCAAAGCGGCGCCATTCTGTTCTTCGACGAAGGAGACGCCCTCTTCGGCAAGCGGACGGAGGTCAAAGACGCGCATGACCGCTATGCCAACATGGAAGCGGCTTATTTGCTGCAATTGATCGAGGCTTATGACGGCGTGACGATTCTGGCTACCAATCTGATGCAAAATTTGGATGAAGCGCTGCTGCGGCGAATGAGCGTTATCGTCAAGTTCCCTTTCCCCGACTCGGAGAATCGGGCCCGCATTTTCGATTCGCTGCTGCCTGCCGGCGCGCCGCTGGACGAAGAGCTGGACATTCCGTTTCTCGCTCAACGCGTCGATGTGTCGGGCGGGCATATCAAAAACATCGTGCTCGCCGCGGCGTTTCTCGCCGCCGGAGAGCGGCGGTCGATCGGCATGGCGCACATGATCCGAGCGGCCCGCGCGGAGCTTCAGAAGCTGGGCAAAATTCCGATGCGCGGCTCGTTCGCGCCTTATAGCGATTAGCCTGCCTTTCGCAAATTGCGTTATATGATAGCCATGGCGGCCAGCCGTTTGAAATAATGGCAACCATCATAAATATTCCGACGGTTTCGGCAGCATCGCTCCAATTCCGGTCGGATGGAGGGGATAGGACATGGGAAGCTACACGGTAATCGCGGATGCGGGAGCCAGCCTGCTGAGGCTTCTGCGCGAGCAGATGACCCCGGATCCGGTGTTGCGCCCGGAGCTGATCGGCATGGCAAGCCCGGCGGACAAAGGGGATTTGATTCTATCGCTTTATATTTGCTCCGTGCGAGAGAATAACGAAGCGCGCCGCAGCGACATGCTGCTTGAAGGCGACGTGCTGCGATATCCGCCCCGAGCGATCGATTTGGAATGTCTCATTACCGCTTATTCCAATGCGGATATTCTTACCCGGACATTGGACGAGCACCGTCTGCTTGGCAAGGTAGCCCAAATTCTATACGATAACAGCATTTTGCGTGGGACTTCTCTGGAAGGGACGCTGGCTGAATCCGACAGCGAGCTTCGGATCGCGCCTGTCAATTACGGCGTGGAAGAAATGACGCGGCTGTGGCAGTTCGGCGATGCCCCGTACAAGCTTTCGCTCGTGTACAGGCTAGGGCCCGTGCTGCTGGATTCCAATCGCGTCAAACCGGTCTCTCGCGTCGTGGAGAGACGGATTACTATGCGCGAGAAGGAACGGGGTGGTTAAGGCATGTACGGATCCGAATCTACTACGGTCTCACGTTGCTCGCTCGTGGTCAGGACGACGGATATATGGACCGGCAGGCCGGCGGCGCCTTCATCGCTACTGGTGCGGCTGAAGGGCGGATGCTCCGCGCCGATGCGCACCTCGGAGGGAAGCTGGGCTTTCCTGGACTTGAAGAGCGACACATACGAAATAACCGTCGAATCTGCTATCTATATGTCCTGCTCCAGAAAGATCGATCTTTCGTCTTTGCAGGCGAACAATCCCGTCGTGGATATCTTCCTGCTGCCGGGAAAACGTTATTCTCCGCCTGCGGCGGCGACGGGGATCGTTAGAAGACTCGTCGACCCTGACGGCAAGCCGTTGCCGAATGTTGAAGTCGTTGCCTATGCCGATGATGATCAGGCGGCGAGGGGGCGTATTCTCGATGAGGAATCGAGTATGGGAAGCGGCATTTTGCGCTGCTTGCCCGGAGCGTCGGCGCCGAAGAACGGCGATGCCTTGGCCGTGCGCGGGCATAACGGATCCGCTGCCGAATGGTTCCGGGTGCAGCCGTTCGAAGATGAGGAAGGCATGTGCCTCCGTCCGGACCGGCCACTGGCGGGTCTTTGGAAGCGGAATGCCTTATTGCTGCCCGCCGCAGCGACCGTAAGCGACCGTGACGGCTGGATCGTACTGCCGTTTCGCGGACGGATCGCGGCTGCGGGCGAGGTTCGGGTGCGATTGCGCGACGGGGAACGTACGGCCGAATCGCAATGGTCTCTGAAGGACGGCCAAACGATCGTGCTTCCCGATTTTGTTTGGCAACCGGGAGGTTAAGGGCTGGCGTCGTCCGGCACCGGACAAGGCGAGCCTCCGGCTCGCGTTGTTCGGATCCGAACGCCATGAGCCGCATGAGCGTGGTTCGCGGCGTCCGAGCGGGGCGTCGGCATCTAGTAGATCGCTCCGAAATTACCGTAACTATTCAATGATCTAAAGGAAGTCAGCGCTCTTATTATGCGATTATGAGCCTCTATGGATATCTAACGGAACAGAGAGCTCTTATTCTATAGAAAATGGCGTTTTTCAGGCTGAGAAACATAAATAAGGCCCCATACTTCCGTCCCTCGTATTTTAGGGATTATCTCACGAATGCTCACTCATTCGCAGGATTTCAACATGATGAATTTCAGGTGGGGCGGATGGTTTTCGGCATAGACGATCGTCGACGGAACTTTTGGCATACAGGAACAGAAGTCGCGTTGTTACGCACTTCGCGTAGACGCTCTGCTGCACTCTCCACTTGTCCCTTGGAGGTTCACCCTCCCATGTCTCTACGGGTCTATGCCCTTACATTCCTTCGTTGTACCTGACCAAGGCGTGGAGACCGATTGCGTTTAGAAGACGGGTCATATGCCCTGACGGAAGCACTACTCGGTTCTCTGTGCTTTCTTTGTCGTTGAAGTCCCGCGAACGAGTCAACATTCGTGAGAGTGGATCTTAGGTTTCGTGCTACTACTGAAGGCTTTGGGCTAAGCGGCCACAGCGTTTTGTTGCTTGCTCTGGTACGTTTCGCCACGTTGCACCATGCCAACAACAATTCGTGCCAGCTTACCGATAAGCTTAAAGACGGATTTCATCTTGGGCATACCCTTTCGTTGGTTTTGTTCATGCCAATGCTTGAAGTCCGGATGCTGCTTTACCAAGTTCAGCATTCCCATGAATAAGTATTTGCGTAGCATGCTGTCTCCCCGCTTAGAGAGCTTGATCTGGCCCGTGTATTTCCCTGACTTTCGCTCCGCCAGATTAAGGCCGGCGCGACGCAACAGTTGCCTGCCGTGGGCGTAATGACGCAGATCTCCTGCGCATCCGAGCAGACAGGCAATGGTGATCGTGCCTAGACCATTCAGGCTACGGAGCTGCTGAGCGACTGGTACCTGCTCCAATAGGGCTTCAAGCTCTTGCTGCATCTCGTTCAGTATGCGCTGCGTCTCTTCGTAGAAATGCAGTAGCCGCAAGATGTCTTGGCGTGC
>NZ_JAVFVT010000035.1 GCF_030929555.1 Paenibacillus sp. LHD-117
GCGCTCCTGCGCATTCGCCTTGTGAAAGCTTACGAAATCGTGGATTTTCAAGGGTTTGTTTCACCAAAATCACCTATTATCTCGAAAGATATACCCGTTAGAAAAGGTATTCTTCGCGATTATTGGGGTGATTTCCAAAAGTCAAGGGGTTTTCCGTTTTTTAGCTTACATTTCTATGACTATTAATCGGTTTCCATCACTTGGAATGAACTGCATAAGTCATGCTAGATAATAATGTACCTTCAAATAATCAACTTATCATTATAAAAATGTTGGGAATGGGTTAAATAGGGATGCCCACACCATAAACGCTTCCCTGGCAAGGATAAGCGTTTATGTTTTTTTGCGTAATCTTCAGTATACTTGTGATGCCGCGAATTTGGCGGCTCCAGACGAGGGCGGACCGGCTTCGGAGCAATAGCCGGAAGGGCAGGTCGCCCTCCCCCTAGCCATTGACGTAAACAATCCGACACGATTAATAGTGTTATTCAATACGTTTGCGCGTCAGCTGCGCTGGTATTTCTCCAATCATAGCGAAATTCCAAGCTCTCAAATTCAACATATTTATCCATCTACTTTGCCCCTGGTGACAGCGACGCTGGTACTACCCCTTCCTCAAAGGCAGGGGCTGTTTGACGTTGCTTCCTTTCATGTTTGTTTAAGTGTGCTGGATTTGACGCTTACGTTTAATCAGCAGCCAGCGCGACTTTACGACGATAAAAGTCGGCACGCTCACGAAATCGGGATCCACGACGGCGACGTTCACGATTCCATGGAACACGGAGCTGAAGGCTTTCGGCCCCATATATAATGCCGAGCCGCTCACATTCAAAGCCGACGCTCCCATTCATGTATGGGGCATGCATGCAACCAGCACGAACCGGATCCAAACCGCGGATTTTGCGCCAGAATCGTTAAGCGGCCTGGAATGGGCGGTTTTGTTTTCCTTGCGGTTCGACGAGGAAGACAAGACAAAAAGCCGCTCCTCCCGGATCCGAGCGGATCGGGAAGGAACAGCTCCATTCGTTCATTAGTATTACATTAGTCCGTCACGTAGACTTTGACTTGATGGCGCTCCAGCTCCAGCGCTAGTTCGCCTTCGAGGGGCAGATCGGTAATGACCGCCTTCAGCTCACCTACGCTAGCCACTGTAAACAAGGAGTTCCGGTTGCTCTTCGTATGGTCAAAGACGGCATACGTCTCTTGCGAACGCTTGATCAGCGCTTTGGCGCTTTGCGCTTCCTGTTCGGAATAGCTGGAGATGCCGCCTGCGGCGGAGATGCCGTCGATGCCGATAAACATCTTGCCGATATGCAGCTGCGAGATCATGCCTTCGCCGAGCGGCCCACACAGCTCGAAGCTGTTATGCCGCATAATGCCGCCCGTGACGACCACCTGAATCTGGCTGCCTGCCAGCTCCATCGCGATGTTGACGGCATTCGTCACGACGGTAATGCCTTTGCGCAGCTTCAGCAGCTTGGCGAGCAGGAAATTGGTCGTCCCGCCGGACAATCCGATAACGTCGCCTTCGTGAATAAGCGTCGCGGCAAGCGCGGCGATCTTCTCTTTCTCGAGAATCGAAAGTCCTTCCTTCTCCGAGAAAGGCAGCTCGCGCATCGTGCCCATGCCGTCGTACATCGCTCCACCGATCGTCCGAATGACGGGATATACGCCTTCCATCTGCTCCAAATCCCTGCGTGCGGTCGCCTCCGAGCAGCCGAAACGTTCCACCATCTCCGTAATCGTAACGCGCCCTTGCTGCTTCAGCAGCTGCAGGATCGCTTCCCTACGACGCTGCCCTTTGGATCCCCCCGTAAGCTCCGTCGTCATTAGCGTTCCACCCACGCCTTCGCCGACATCCGTTGTTCCACGACGTCCCATTCCGGCAGCGCTTCCCAATCTCCGCGCATTTGGACGACCAGGGAGCCGTTAATGCTGGCCAGACGCACCGCTTCCACCGGCGACATGCCTTTCATCAGCCCTGCAAGGAAACCCGCGCAGAA
Source organism: Paenibacillus sp. LHD-117 (assembly GCF_030929555.1). Lineage (GTDB taxonomy): Bacteria > Bacillota > Bacilli > Paenibacillales > Paenibacillaceae > Pristimantibacillus. The sequence continues at coordinate 2,004 of NZ_JAVFVT010000035.1, forward strand.
GCCGTCTCCGGCGCCCACGGTATCGACGACCTGCTCTGCCGGATAGAACGGCACCGAAGTTTCTTCGCCCTTCTCGAGCACGATCGTCGCGTCGCCCATCCCTTTGACCACGCTGATCGCTTTGAGCTCCGAAAGCTTGGCTTTCACTTCTTTATAATCGTTACTTTCGTACAGCAGGCGAAGCTCGTCCCAGCCCGGAAGGAAATAATCCGCGTCCTCGGCCAGCGGCAGCAGCGTCTCGCGCGCATCTTCGATCGACCACAGCTTCAGCCGAAGATTCGGGTCGAAGCTGACGAGCACGCCCGCCTCCTTCGCGATGTCGACGGCGCGACGCACCGTCTTCCGGCAATCTTCGCTGAGCGCGCACGTAATGCCCGTCACGTGGAGCAGCTTCGCCCCCCGGATGTAATTCTCGTCGAGATCCTCCGGGCGCATCCGGCTTGCAGCCGAATGTTTGCGGAAGTAATGGACAGCCAGCCGTCCGGCGACATGCTCGCGGAACATCATGCCGGTCGGCGCTTCTCCGCTCAGCTTCGCGCGCGATATATCGACGCCCTCGCCGCGCAGCGTCTTCAAGATCAGCTTGCCGAACGGATCGTCGCCAAGCGCCCCGAACCAACCCACGGACGAGCCGAGCCTGGCGAGGCCGATCGCCACGTTGCTTTCGGCGCCGCCGAATCCTTGCTCCAGCTTGGAGGCGCGTTCGATAGACTTATGCTCCTCCGGCATGAACAAAGCCATGGATTCGCCGAACGTTACGATTTGAGGTGAAACATCAGACACAACAGACTCCCCCTTGTACCCCTACCGGTTAGGCGATCTCGTAAATCGGGTATTTCATGAAATAAATAACAACGATGTACAATACTAGAACGATAAGGCTCAGCGCTCTAGCTTTTTTGATATGAGCGTCCGTGCTTTGCCCGTTCTGGATCGCTTCCACGATTTTCTTAAGCGGTTTCGTCACGATGCCTCCAAGGGCTGCGATGCCAAGGAACAACAATGTAACAATGATCATCCAGATGACTGCGTAATCGTTTTGGGACATCAAGTAACCGCCCGTGAGCAGTTGCAGGACCAAAAAATATTGTGCGATCCGGTTCGCCGGCAGAAGCCCTTCCGCTAATCCGGATTGTCCCATTCCGGCAAGCTTGGACGCTCTTCCGAGCATGATGGGCAATACGATATAGAAGCCCATTCCGACCGCCCCGATGACATGTAGCAACAACATCACTTTCAGCATATATATTCCTCCTGATTCTGGGTAACTATCATCACTAGTTTATCAGAAACCAACGATTTTTCAAATTGCAAAGAAACGCCCGACCGCTCTGCCCGCCCATCGGTCGGTCAAGCGGAGCGGTCAAACCGTCCACTCGATTTAAGTCGCTTCAGCTCGGTTCGCAGCTCGCTCTGACTCAATAACCGTGCTTGCACAACACGCCATGAATCGCGAAATACGTAACCTCCGGCGGAGCGGCATCCTTGATCGGCCTCAGCTTCTCTGTGCCCGCCTCCCGCACGGCTGCTAGAATCGCTTCCTCCAGATGGGGCGGGATAATGCGATCCCAGTCCACTTCCTCCCCTTCCTGGGCGCAGCGGATAATGTGGCCTTCCACCGTGACCTGGCTCATGCCCCGCTCGCGCGCGATCTCGGCCGGCTCCAGCCCTTCACGGAACAGCTGGAGCGATTGAAGATGGCTTGGAGTCTCTTCGCCGCTGCCCGCCTGCGCGGAAACCGAGCGATGCGCGCGGCTTGCGGTTTGAAGTCTCGGCGTCGGCGGCGTATCGCCGGATTCCGCGGACATCGTTTGTACGATGTCCAGCAGCGCCGCGCCGTACTTGGCTCCTTTGGCTCCGCCGATTCCTTTGATCGACAACAGCTCGTCCATGTCCATCGGACGCGCATCCGCGATTTCCTTCAGAGTCGCGTCGAAAAAAATCATAAACGGCGGAACGCCCTCTAGCGACGCCGTTTCTCTCCGCCACTGCTTCAAGGCATCGAATAGCGGCGAGACATGTCCGCTTGCGTTCCCGGCGGCCTGGCGAACCGACGCGCGTACACGCTGCGTGATTGCCTCTTTGCCTTCGAGCACGGGCAGCGCGTTCGCCGTCAGCGAAACCGTCGGATATTGCCCTTCGCTCAGGCGCATGTAACCTTCGGCGACGAGCCAATAAAGCCAATCCGCGATCTCCTTCTCCGGAAGCCTGCTCATAAGCCCGTAGGTCGTCAGGCGATCCAAGCCGAACTCCAGCAGCCGTTTGTCGCGCGAGCCTTTGAGTACCTTGGCGGCCATCGTGACGCCGAACCTGCCTTTCATCCGCCCGACGCAGGATAACGCCATCTTCGCTTCCTCCGTCCGGTCGACAGGCTCGCTCTTATCCAGGCAGCTGCTGCATTTGCCGCATGCCTCGACATCCGTCTCGCCGAAATAATCGACGATGAATTGCTGCAGGCAGCGCTGCGTCCTGCTGTAGTTCATCATCTGATGCAGCTTGGCCAGCTGAATCGACTTCCGCTCCGTATCACCGGATCCTTGCTCGATTAAGAAACGCTGCACCTGCATATCGGCGGGCTCGAACAGGAGAATGCAGTCGCTCTCTTCCCCGTCGCGCCCGGCTCTTCCCGCTTCCTGATAATACGATTCCAGATCGCCGGGCATTTGCCAATGCAGAACGAACCGCACGTTCGGTTTGTCGATGCCCATGCCGAACGCGTTCGTGGCGACCATCACCCGGCTTCGGTCGAAGCGGAACGCTTCCTGCGCTTCCGCTCGTTCCGCATCGCCCATTCCGCCATGGTATTTGCCCGCCTCGATGCCGCTCGCTTGCAGCATGCCGCACACCTCTTCCGTTTCCTTGCGGGTGGCGGTATAAATAATGCCGGACTGCTCCGCGCGCTCCTTCAGGAATTGCGCCAAAAACCGTTTCTTGTCCACGCCCGTCACGACGGACAGCGCAAGGTTCGGCCTGGCGAAGCCGGTGACGTATCGGCGCGGCCGGTTCAACCGAAGCATCGCTTCGATGTCGTCCGCCACCTCGGGCGTCGCCGTCGCGGTGAACGCCGCGACGAGCGGCCGGTTCGGCATTCGTCCGATCCAGCCCGCGAGCTGCCTGTAGCTCGGACGGAAGTCATGTCCCCATTGCGAGACGCAATGCGCTTCGTCGATCGCGATAAGCGGAATCTGAAGCTGCTCCGAGAGCGATCCGAACATCGCGGAGTCCAGCCGCTCGGGCGCGATGTAGAGCAGCTTATATTCGCCTTGCATCGCGCTGCGCAGCACTTCCCTGTATTCCGCGGCGCCCAGCGAGCTGTTCAGGAAAGCGGCCGACACGCCGAGTCTGCGGAGACTGTCCACTTGATCCTTCATTAAGGAGATGAGCGGCGAGATGACAAGCGTCGTGCCGGGCAATAACAAAGCAGGCAGCTGATAACAGACGGACTTGCCACCCCCCGTCGGCAGAATGGCTAGCGTGTCGCTGCCTTCCACGATGCCGGATATGATCTCCTCCTGCCCCTTGCGGAAGCTGTCGAAGCCGTAGATTTGTTTCAATAACGTTTTGGCCTGTTCCATTCCCTTCCCTCCTACTCGATTGTTTCGAAAAGAAAGAAGACCCTGGCATCAGCTGTCAGGGTCCTCCCGTACCGGCCGTACAAGCGGCCGCTATATCAAACGCCGGGCATGATTAGCCGGCTTGTACGATTCCAATCACGTTGCGAACGGATTGCGCGGATTTGTCCAGCGCGGCTTGCTCTTCATCCGTCAGCTCAAGCTCGATGACCTTCTCGATGCCGTCGCCGCCGATAACGGCAGGCACGCCCATGAACAAGTTTTCGTATCCGTATTCGCCCTCCAGGTAAGCGATAACCGGGATGATCCGTTTCTTGTCCTTCAGCACCGCTTCCGTCATTTGGACGAGGGATGCCGCGGGAGCGTAATACGCGCTGCCGTTGCCGAGCAGGCCCACGATCTCACCGCCGCCCACTCGGGCGCGCTGCACGATCGCTTCGATCCGATCGGCGGGAATCAGCTTTTCGATCGGGATACCCGCAACGTTGGAGTATCGCACGAGCGGCACCATGTCGTCGCCGTGGCCGCCGAGCACGAAACCGCGAACGTCTTCAACCGATACGTTCAGCTCTTGCGCGATGAACGTGCAGTAACGTGCGGTATCGAGGACGCCGGATTGGCCGATCACGCGGTTCTTAGGGAAACCAAGCGTCTGGAACGCCACGTAAGTCATCGCGTCAACCGGGTTGCTGAGGATGATGACATAGGCGTCAGGGCTAGTCGCTTTCACGTTCTCGCACACGGACTTCACGATGCCCGCGTTCGTGCTTACGAGGTCGTCGCGGCTCATGCCGGGCTTGCGCGCGATGCCGGCCGTGATGATGACCACGTCGGAATCCTTGGAATCCTCGTAACTTGCCGTGCCGACGATGCCCGCGTCTACGCCCATAACCGGCGTAGCTTCCAGCATGTCGAGCGCTTTGCCTTTCGTCGGGTTCTCTAGCGGCGCGATATCAAGCAATACGATGTCGCCCAGTTCCTTCTGCGCCAGCATGAGTGCGGTTGTCGCTCCCGTGAAGCCTGCGCCTACTACCGTAATTTTTTTGCGCTTGATTGCCATTGAAATAACCCTCCCGAATACGTTTATGTTTCCCAGAGCCGAGCGATGGGGGTTCCGTTCGAATTCAGCTTACATGTTTGCGATGATTTGATCGGCGAACGCGGAGCACTTCACTTCAGTAGCGCCATCCATCAGACGCGCGAAGTCGTAAGTAACCGTTTTGTTGTTGATCGACGTTTCCATGCCTTTGTAGATCAGGTCGGCCGCTTCCTGCCATCCAAGGTGCTCCAGCATCATAACGCCGGACAGGATAACCGAGCCAGGGTTTACAACGTCTTTGTCCGCGTACTTCGGAGCCGTGCCGTGAGTCGCTTCGAAGATCGCGTGGCCGGTCAGGTAGTTGATGTTCGCGCCAGGGGCGATGCCGATGCCGCCTACTTGCGCAGCCAGTGCGTCGGACAGGTAGTCGCCGTTCAGGTTCAGCGTAGCGATAACGTCGAAGTCCGTAGGACGAGTAAGAACTTGTTGCAACGCGATGTCCGCGATTGCGTCTTTTACGATGATTTTGCCGGCTGCTTCCGCTTCGGATTGCGCTTTGTTAGCCGCGTCGACGCCTTCGGCTTCTTTGATGCGGTCATATTGGCCCCAAGTGAACGTTTGCTCCGCGAACTCTTGCTCGGCGACCTCGTAACCCCAGTTTTTGAACGCGCCTTCCGTGAACTTCATGATGTTGCCTTTGTGCACCAGCGTAACCGTCTTGCGGCCGTGCTTGATTGCGTATTCGATCGCGGCGCGCGCAAGACGTTTCGAACCTTCGGCCGATACGGGCTTGATGCCGATGCCGGAAGTTTCCGGGAAACGGATTTTCTTCACGCCCATTTCGTTTTGCAGGAATTCGATCACTTTTTTCACTTCCGCGGAACCTTCCGCGTACTCGATTCCAGCGTAGATGTCTTCTGTGTTCTCGCGGAAGATGACCATGTTCACGAGCTCCGGACGTTTAACCGGGGAAGGCACGCCGTCGAAGTAACGAACGGGACGCAGGCAAGTGTACAGGTCAAGCTCTTGGCGAAGCGCTACGTTCAGGGAACGGATGCCGCCGCCGATCGGCGTAGTCAATGGGCCTTTGATCGCAACGATGTATTCGCGGATCGCCGTCAAAGTATCGGCAGGCAGCCACTCGCCGTATTCGTTGAACGCTTTTTCGCCTGCGAATACTTCGTACCAAGCGATTTTTTTCTCGCCGCTATAGGCTTTCTCTACCGCCGCGTCAAGCACGCGTTTCGAAGCGCGCCAAATGTCGCGTCCCGTGCCGTCGCCCTCGATGAACGGGATGATAGGTTGGTTTGGAACTTGCAAAGCGCCGTTGTCAATCGTAATTTGTTCGCCTTCCGTTGGAAGTGCGTATTTTTCGAACTGTGCCATGAATGAATTCCTCCTAGAATGGGTGATTGATAAGAACAAACAGGGAAAAGGAGAACAAGCAGGCTGCTTGCTCTCGCTCTTCGAGTCGCAATGCGCTATTAGCGTTGCTCGATCGGAATGTACTTCGCATTCACGGGACCGACGTAATCGGCGCGCGGACGGATCAAGCGGTTGTCTTGATACTGCTCCAGGATATGGGCGCTCCAGCCCGACAAGCGGCTGATCGCGAAGATCGGCGTGAACAGGTCGCGCGGAATTTCAAGCGCCGTGTATACGGAAGCGGAATAGAAATCGACGTTCGGCTTGAGGCCTTTTTGGCCGGTGACAAGCTCTTCGATCTTCACGGACATTTCGTACAGCTCCATGTCGCCTTTCAGCTTGCCCAGCTCGTGGGACATCTTCTGCAGATGTTTCGCGCGAGGGTCGCCGTTCTTGTACACGCGGTGTCCGAAGCCCATAATTTTTTGTTTGTTCGCCAAGGCGTTGTTTATGTAGCCTTCGACGCCGGCAAACGAACCGATCTCTTCCAGCATGACCATAACGGCTTCGTTCGCGCCGCCGTGCAGCGGGCCCTTAAGCGCGCCGATCGCGGAAGTGATGCCGGAATAGATGTCGGAGAGGGTCGCAACGGTTACGCGAGCCGCGAACGTGGAGGCGTTCAGCTCGTGATCGGCATGCAGCACAAGCGCTTGGTCCAAAGCCTTAACAGCAACGTCAGCGGGCTCATTGCCCGTCAGCATGTACAGGAAGTTATAAGCGATCGATACGCCTTTCTTCGGCGCGACCGGCTCCTTGCCTTCGCGAATGCGGGCGAACGCGGCGATGACAGTAGGCAGCTGGGCCTGCAATTTAATCGCTTTCAGTTGATTCGCTTCAGGCGTCATGTCATTCGCCGCAGGGTCGTACAGCGCCAGGCTGGACACTGCCGTACGGAGAGCCGCCATCGAATTCGTATCCTTCGGATACAGCTTCATGCCTTCCAGAACCGCATTTGGTACTGCCGCATACTCATCCAGCTGTTTCTGCAGCGTGTCTAGCTCGGAACGGTTCGGCAGTTTGCCGTACCATAGCAGGTAAGCTACCTCTTCGAACGAAGCGTTCTCTGCAAGATCGTCGATATTAATGCCGCGATAGGTCAAGACTCCGTCAATGATTGAGCTGATGGACGAAGCTGCCGCGACGATGCCTTCCAGACCTTTGGTTGCTGTCATCGTTCTCTCTCCTTTATACTCGAAATAGTAAACTGACAAGGGTGAAACGGCTGTCGCCGTCCTTGGCGGTGGGGCGCGTTTCATTCCGTGAATTCTAAGCTCATAATAAGGTGAAAAACTTACAATTGCTTAAAATTCAAAATGGAATACTTTTCTGTTTCATCGCTATTAATCATAAATGATTTTGCCGGTGAAGCCAACAAAATGGGACATAAAATTGCTTTATCGGCATCATTCATAAAATGAATCGCCACCATCCCAAAGCCGCATCACGCTTGAAATTCCACATAACCTCGACAGCTAATTATTCCACTCTGCGGATGGGATTATACTTCGAAATGCGGCGAATTATATGTTAATATATCCAGAAGACTATCGGCACGCCAAGCTTGCCGGAACGGAGGTACGCCATGACAGGACAACGTATCGGAATCATCGACATCGGCTCCAATTCCGTGCGCCTCGTCGTGTACGAAAGAACCGACAACGGCGGACATCGCGTCGTCGACGGCAGCAAACGCTCGGCCAGGCTGAGCGGCGAGATCGACGAGACGGGCGCACTGAAGCAAGAGGCGTTGTCCGGCCTTGTCGATACGCTGCGCCACTTCACGCGCATCTGCTCGCATCACGGCATCGGCCATATCCGTGCGGTCGCTACGGCGGCCGTGCGCAACGCAACCAACCGCCGGGACATTATGGATCGCATCAAGCTGGATACGGGATTGACGATCGAATTGCTGTCCGGGGAGGACGAAGCTTCCTTCGGATTCCTCGGCATGATCAATTCCTTGAATATCGCGGAAGGTTTTCTCGTCGATATCGGGGGCGGAAGCACGGAGTTGACGTTATTCCGAGAGCGGAGCATCGTCGCTTCCGTCTCCTTCCCGTTTGGCTGCGTGAGCCTGAACAAAAAATACGATTCCAAGGAAGGGTTGTCCGACGATGCGTTAAAAGGAATCGAATCCGTCGTCGCGGAAGCGATCAAAGGACATGCCTGGATTCGCGAATCATCCGGGTTGCCGCTTGTGGGCGTCGGCGGTACCGTCCGCGCGCTCGGCAAGATCCATCAAGCCTCGACGGACTATCCGTTCCAGCAGACGCATAATTACGCGATCGGGAAGGAACAGGTCGACGGGCAATTCGACGCGATGCGCAAGCTTCCGCTCGACCGCAGGCGGAAGCTGCCCGGCTTGTCCAAGGATCGCGCAGACGTCATCGTGCCCGGCATCGCCATCCTGCGGGCGATCTTCCGCGCCGTCCGGGCGGATTATTATCTCATTTGCGGAGCCGGCTTGCGCGACGGCTTGTTCCATGCAACAAGGTTCCCGAACCGGCCGAAGCTCGACGATCCGCTGGGCTTCAGCTTGAAGAACGTCTGCGCCCTTCACACCGAAGCGCCCAGACAACATGTCATGCAGGTGAACAGACTCGCCATGGAGTTGATCGAATCGCTGCTTCCGCGTGAAGAGACGTCCGAGGCTTGGATGCTGCTCGACGCGGCAAGCCAGCTCTATCGAATCGGAGCGTCCATCGACTATTACGATTACGCGAGACACTCCTTCTATCTGATCATCCATTCCCATTTGAACGGGTTGTCGCATCGGCAAATCATTATGACCGCCGCCATTGCCTCCTTCAAGAGCAAGGGAAGGGCGAAAACGCAGATCGCCGAGTTCAAAACGCTGGTCAGCGAATCCGATCTCGAGTTGATCTGCAAGCTTGGCTTGCTGCTTCAGCTTGCTGCCGCACTGGACCGCACAGAGACGCAAAGCATCGGCCATCTCATTATCCGGGCTACGGATAGCCAGCTGCTCCTTCGTCCGTTGCAGCCACGCGGCTCCATGGCCGTCGAGCGTCGCGAAGTCGACGAGATCGCGGCCGATTTCAAAAAAAATTGGGGTCTGCTGCCCGTCCTCGATTTCTATCACAGAAAGAACTAAGCATGGCCTTTCCACAGCGGGATGAGCTTCGCCTCGAACTGACTGCGGAAAGGCTTTTGCGCTTTGCTCGTCAGCTCTATGGACTCGTACAGCCCGCTAGGCTTAAGCTCTCTCGACTTCACGTTATCCTCCAGGTTCAGCTTCAGCATTTTGATGAGCATCGTTCGCAGCTCGGGCTGGTATACCGGACACATAAGCTCGATCCGCTTGGTCAGGTTGCGGGTCATCCAATCCGCGCTGGACAAGTAGACTTCTTCCGCCCCGCCGTTCAAGAAATACATCACCCTGGAATGTTCGAGATAACGGTCGACGATGCTTATTACTTTAATATTTTCGCTGCGGCCCGCGACTCCTGGTCTTAGACAGCATACGCCGCGCACGATCAGTTCGATCTTTACTCCAGCCTGCGATGCCTCGTACAGCTTATCGATAACCTCTTGATTGGACAAGGAGTTCATCTTCGCGATGATATGCGCGCGTTTGCCGGCTAGCGCGTTTTGTTTCTCCCTGTCGATCAACCGGTACAGCTTTTCCTTCAAATCCGTCGGCGCTACCCCGAAAGCCTTCCATTCGTATGGCGACGAATAGCCGGTCACTTCGTTGAAAAGCGCGGACGCATCCCCTCCGATAATCGGATGCGAGGTGAACAGCCCGATGTCCGTGTAGAGCGTCGCCGTGCTGTCGTTGTAGTTGCCCGTGCCCACATGGACGTAACGGCGCAGCGTGCCCTGTTCCCTTCTTACGACAAGCAATATTTTGGCGTGGGTCTTAAGCCCGACAAGGCCATAGACGACATGGCATCCCGCTTTCTCGAGCTGCCTTGCCCAAGCGATATTGCGCTCCTCGTCGAATCTGGCCTTCAGCTCCACGACGACCGTCACTTGTTTGCCGGATTCCGCTGCCTTCGCAAGCGCCTGCACGAGCGCGGACTGCCCGCTCACCCGGTAAAGCGTCATTTTGATGGCAAGCACGTCTGGATCGTATGCCGCTTGCTCGACGAAATCGTTCACCGCTTCGAACGATTCGTAAGGATGATACATAAGCACGTCGCGTCCGCGAATGACCTCGAACATATCGTCGCTCGCGTCGAATTCCCGCGGATAGACGGGCTCCAGCCGTTCGTAGCGAAGATTGTCGTAGCCCGGCAAGCTGTTCACGAACTTCATGAGGAAGCTCAGATCGAGAGGTCCGTCGATTTCGAACAAGTTATCTTCGATCTCTAATTCTTCGCGCAGCGTATCGAGCGCGTAAGGATGCATGCCTTTCACGACCTCAAGCCGGACCGGAATTCCCCACCTGCGTCTGCGAAGCTCCTTCTCGATTTCCTCAAGCAGATCTTCCGCGCCTTCTTCGTTCAGCGTGAGATCCGCGTTGCGCGTAATCCGGAACGGGTTGACGGAAAAAGGCGTATAGCCGTTAAACAACGTATTAATAAACTGCTCGATCAGCTCTTCGAGCAGGACGAACTCCAGCTTCTTGCTGTTGATTCGACCCGGCACGGGTACGAACCTCGACAGAATCGACGGAACCTGGACGATGGCGAACAGCGGCTCCTCCTCCGGCGACGCGCCGTCTCTCTGCAGCAGAACGGCCAAATAAAGCTCTTTGGTATGGACGAGAGGGAACGGCCGGCTTTGGTCGACGGCCATTGGCGTCAGTACGGGGAATACGATCTCATGGAAATAATCCGACACCGCCTTCGTCTGCGCCACGTTCAGCTCGTCGAAGTTGCGAATGCAGATGCCTTCCTTGCCTAAGGCGCGGAAAATTTCGCGGTACGTCCGGTACTGCTCGACGACCATGCCGGTCGTCCGTTTGATCAAGCGTTTCCAAAGTCCCGAAGGGGTATAGCCCGTAAAATCCATCTTCGTCAATCCGGCTCTCATCTGGTCTTGAATACCTGCCACGCGTACGCTCATGAATTCGTCCAAATTGCTGGATACGATCGACAGAAACTTCGCGCGCTCCAATAGAGGGTTGCGGTTATCCTGCGCTTCCTCCAATACCCTGCGGTTAAATTCAATCCAGCTCAAGTCTCGGTTGACATAATGAGATACCTGCTTGGTCATCTTCTTCCTCCTACAGGGTTCATGCTATTCATGGTCGTACCCATTGTGACAGATGACTATTATTGGCATATTAACGAATTGTAAACTTTCCGTTAACGCGCTGATCTTGCACTTCAAAAACTAGAATCTGCGAATCGTAAAATTGCCGTTCCTCATCCGTTTCTCCAGCCACTGCAAGATCATTCTGCGGAAGAGGGGGCGCGTCGCCGGAACGAGCAGAAGGATGCCGAGAATGTCGGTAAAAAAACCGGGCGTTAGCAGCAGCAAGCCGCCGAGCAGCACGCAGATGCCGTCGACCAGAGAAAGTCCCGGCATCTGCCCGCTCTGCATCTGCCTCTGCGCATCCAACCAAACCTTGCGGCCTTCCGTCCTTGCAAAATAAGCGCCGGCAGCACTCATCGCCAAGATAATGAGAAACGTCGTCCATCCGCCGAGCCAGTCGCCAACCTGAAGAATGCCCCACAGCTCTACGATCGGAACGATAAGGAATACGGCAAGCAGCCATTTATACATCCTATTCCACCCCTTCGCCAAAAATTGAACGTCACTTGCCTATTATTTGCGCGCAAGCAACTCGTATAGCTCGGGCATTGCCTTGCTTACCCGGGTCGGCTGCCAATCCGGGCCGACCCATACGTGTTTGGTACCGCCTTCGGCCAGCAGCTCGCCCGGCAAGTCGTCTCCGAATGGAATTTCGGCAGCCTGCCACTGCTCGCTCGAGATAACTTTCCTCACTTGCGACTGGAACGTCACCCGAAGCGCGGAGCTTTCCTCTACCCTAGTGCAGATGAGCAGCATATCGTCGTAACGCCCGGGAGAGGCGTATCGGCAGTTCAAATCAACGACTGGGAGCAGCAGCCCTTTGCTTTCGATCGTTTTGTAATCGTAACCCGCGCTTCGTATCCATTCCGTACGTCCGATCTCGAACCAGGTTACATAGTTGCCGTGAAACACGACGCCCATCTGGTCCGTCTCCTGGTAGCGGACGCGAAGCGGATGAAGCTGCCATGATGCGACTGACAACATCTTCGTCTCTACCTCCACTTTTTTTGAGTACTTTGCGAAAAAAGCGACGGTGAATTCACCATCGCTTCTTCATTGTCGGTATAGGGTTAAATGTCTGAATTACAGTACTTTGGATTGGCCGGAATAAATAACGCCGGTCTCCGCATAAACCGTCACTTCCATGCCGTCCTTCAGGTTGTCTGTCGCGTTCGCAACGCCGAGGATGACCGGAATGCTAAGGTTCAGACCGCAAACGGCCGCATGGCTCGTGATGCCGCCCTGCTCTGTAATGACAGCGCCTGCTTTCTCGAATGCAGGCATATATTCCTTGTCCGTGGAGATCGCGACAAGGATATCTCCAGGCGTCGTTTTGGCGATCGCTTCTTGCGCCGTATGCGCCACAACGAGCTTGCCTGTCACCGTCTGGCTGCCGATGCCTTGACCTTGCGCCAGCAATTCGCCGATATGGTGAATTTTGATCAGGTTCGTCGTTCCGGCGCGGCCAACAGGCACGCCTGCCGTAATGACGATGGTGTCGCCCAGGCTAAGAAGACCCGTGCCCATTGCGCCCTTGACCGCGTTCTCGAACATTTCGTCCGTCGTGGCTGCATCAGAGCCCTTCACCGGAATAACGCCCCAGCCCAGAGCCAGGCGGCGCATGACGCGCTCGTCTGTCGTTACGGCGATGATTGGAGATTTCGGACGGTACTTCGACACCATGCGCGCCGTGAAGCCGCTTTGGGTCGAGGTTACGATCGCCTTGGCGTTCAGGTCCAGCGCGGAGTTCGCGACGGATTGGCTGACCGCTTCCGTTACCGATACTTGCTGCGCGTTCGCTTGTTTCGTGAAGATCTCGCGGTATTCCAGCGCGCTCTCGGCGCGTTCGGCGATACGGGACATCGTCTGAACGGATTCTACTGGGTACTTGCCCGCAGCCGTCTCGCCGGACAACATGATCGCGTCCGTTCCGTCGAAGATGGCATTCGCCACGTCGCTCGCTTCGGCGCGGGTCGGACGAGGGTTGCGCTGCATGGAATCCAACATCTGGGTTGCCGTAATAACCGGCTTGCCCACGCGGTTGCACTTCTTGATCATCATTTTCTGAACGAGCGGAACTTCCTCCGCCGGAATCTCTACGCCGAGGTCGCCGCGGGCAACCATCAGGCCGTCGGACACTTCCAGAATTTCGTCCAGGTTGTCCACGCCTTCTTGGTTCTCGATCTTGGAGATGATTTGGATATGGCTGGCGCCATGTTTCTCGAGCAGCTCGCGAATTTCAAGAACGTCGCTTGCTTTGCGCACGAACGACGCGGCGATAAAGTCGATGCCTTGCTCGATGCCGAACACGATATCTCCCGCATCCTTCTCGGTAATGCCAGGTAAGGAAATCTTCACGCCCGGCACGTTAACGCCTTTCTTGCTCTTGATCGGGCCGCTGTTGACGATGCGGCAATGGATTTCGTTTCCTTCGACGGATTCGACCGTGAGACCGATCAAGCCGTCGTCGATCAGAACGGTGGAACCAACCGAAATATCGTTAGGAAGATTGCCGTACGTAACCGGAATACGAGTGCGGTCACCCAAAATCTCCTCGGTCGTAAGCGTGATGGCATCCCCTTGGATCAGCTCGATCGGCTCTTCTTTCAGCTTGCCGAGGCGAATCTCCGGTCCTTTGGTGTCCAGCAGGATCGCAACCGAAGTGCCGAGTTCGGCATTCGCCTTGCGAATGTTCTTGATGCGGTTGCCATGCTCCTCGAAGTCTCCGTGGGAGAAGTTGAGACGGCCGACGTTCATGCCGGCCTGAATCAGTTTCTTGGTATTTTCCAGCGACTCGCTGGAAGGTCCGATTGTACAGACGATCTTTGTTTTGCGCATGTTAAGTTTCCTCCGTTTAATGCCAGAAATGTCTTTGATCAAGGTGAAACGACTATCTTTAGAATTCTAATATACATGCACGCCCTACCGAGGCTTGTCCTCAGTGCGGGCGGTTGTAACGCCTAGTTAGTTGATTGTCGGCGCCGCTTCGGCGTTCTCTTCGGAAGCCGCCGCGGACGGCGCCTCCGGCGCTCCGCCAGAAGCCGCTTCGGCGTTCTCGTCGCGCTGAAGCTGGGCCATTTGGAAATAGCCGATCTTGCGGAACTTCTGATATCGGTCCTCGATCAGCTCTTCCGCATTCATGCCGAGAAGCTCTTGAAGATGAGTCCAGAGCGCCTGCTTGATCGCGTCGGCTTGGAACTCCAGATCTCGATGGGCGCCGCCTTGCGGCTCCTCGATAATCCCTTCGATGATGCCGAATTCAAGCAAATCCTTCGCCGTAATTTTCATCGCTTCAGCGGCTTGGTCCGCCCTGGAAGCGTCCTTCCACAGAATCGACGCCGCGCCGTTCGGCGAAATGGCCGAATAAATCGCGTTCTCGAGCATCAGCACGCGGTTGCCCACGCCAAGCGCAAGAGCGCCGCCGCTTCCGCCCTCGCCGATAACCACGCAGACGATCGGAACGCCGAAACCGGCCATCTCCCTCAAATTGCGGGCAATCGCCTCGGATTGACCCCTCTCCTCGGCCGTGTTGCCGGGATAGGCGCCTTTGGTATCGATGAACGTCATGATCGGGCGGCCAAACTTATTCGCTTGCTGCATCAGGCGCAAAGCCTTGCGGAAGCCCTCCGGGTGGGGGCTGCCGAAGAATCGCGCGATATTGTCGCGAGTGTCCTTGCCTCTCTGATGGCCGATGACGGTCACCGGCATGCCGTTCAGCTTCGCAAGGCCGCCCACGATCGCCAGATCGTCGGCGAAGAGACGGTCGCCATGAAGCTCCATGAAGTCCGTGAAGATGGCGCCGATGAAGTCAAGCGAAGTCGGACGCCCGTGATGACGGGCCAGATGCATCTTCTGCGCAGGCGTCAGCTCGCTGTACAACTCCTCTTCGAGCTGCTTGCAGCGTTCCTCCAGCCGAAGAATCTCCTCGGTGAAGTCGATGCCTTTGTCCACGCTAAGGCTCTTCAGTTCCGTTATTTTCTGGCGCATCTCAACGATCGGCTTCTCGAAAGGCAGCTCATTCGCCATCGAACGACCCCTCCTTCGCGCAATGCATGTCCAGCAATTGCGTCAACGTTTGTTTCATATCCTTGCGGTGAACGACCTTGTCGAGCTGACCGTGCTGCAGGTTGAACTCCGCGGTTTGGAAGTTGTCCGGAAGCTTCTGGCGTATCGTCTGTTCGATGACGATACGGCCGGCGAATCCGATTAGAGCGCCGGGCTCGGCCAAATTGTAGTCGCCAAGGCTCGCGAAGCTGGCGGAAACGCCGCCCGTCGTCGGATCCGTGAAGACGGAAATGTACAAACCGCCGTCTCCCTGAAACTTCGATAACGCCGCGCTCGTCTTCGCCATCTGCATCAAGCTCAGGATGCTCTCTTGCATCCGCGCTCCGCTCGACGTGGAGAAGATGATAAGCGGAAGGCGCTTCTTATGCGCGGCTTCGATCGCTCTCGTAATCTTCTCTCCCGCGACGGATCCCATGCTGCCCGTGAAGAAGTCGAAGCTCATTACGGCGACGACGACGGGAAATCCACCGATGCGGCCTTCGCCCGTTACGACGGAATCGCGCAGGTTCGACTTCGCCTTCTGCTGCTCCAGTTTGTTCTTGTAGCCCGGGAAGCCGAGCGGATCAACCGACTCCATCTCGGCATCGTATTCAAACAAACGCCCGTCATCGAGCGTCATTCCGATCCGCTCCCACGCGCTAAGCCGGTAATGATGCCCACATGACGAGCATACCTTCAAGTTTTTCTCCAATTCCTTGCTGTAATGAATCGTGCCGCATTTGGAGCACTTGTTCATTAGGCCTTCCGGAATATCGCGTTTGGGACGCTCCGTAGTCGCCGATGGAATCGTTGCGTATTTTTTTTTCGAAAATAAGTCCTTAATTTGCACGTATGTGACACCTCTCAAGGCGCAATAATATCGAACCGATCGTCATGGGCGGATGATGGAGTTGAATACTTCCTGCACTTCCTCCAGCTCGCCGGACGGTACCAGAATCTCATATTGCTGTTTGGACAGATTGACGGGCCGGATTTTGACCAAAAAACCTTCTTCCGTAAGCCGTTTCCTGATGTTTTCTGCCATTTTTGCTGTTGGTGCAATGTAGATAACCGTCCACATCATGGTACCTCCTGAAGCATTGCGCTAGTATAGACGGCAGTCGCCGTCCACTCGCGTCAAAAGCTAACGTTTCACGGTGAATTCTAAGCCCGTATAAGAGGGAATAATGAATCCTTAGAATTTGAGTAAACTTCTTTCGAGGTCTTGGAACGTCGATCAATTGAATAGTTTACCATGCAAACTGCGCTTCGTAAGCGTAAGGAAGGATTTATCGCCATATAGAATGTACGATCCGACGTCCTCGGAAACACGCGAATTCTAGTGTGGTCAACATCGTTCGCTTTACGGGTGTAAACAGAACTTGACCCCGCCAAAGGCCATATGATGTCATAATGATAACATAATCATGGCGATTCGGGCAAATGATATTGGTTCGCTTTGGGGTCTCCATGGGCGATTCTCGCCGACGCCGCCGCCGCCAAGCCGGCTACGAGATCATCCAGAAACACGTGGATTTTCTCGCCTTTCAGGTTCAACTGGCGTATGATTCCCGGCTTCACTTTGTCCAAATAACCGAAGCTGGTGAGGCCGATCATGCCGTATACGTTCGTAATGCCGAGCGCGAGCGTCTCGTCCACGCCGTACAGCGATTCATCCTTCTCCATGATGGCCTGAAGCGGCTCCGGAAGCAGCCGCCGCTCAGCCAACTCGTCGAGGGCGATGCCCGTGTAAAGGACGTACTGAACCTCGCGTTTCTCCAGCACCGCACGCACGCTAACCTCGCATTCCTCGATCGTCAGATCCGCATTGTAGGGTCGCTGCAAGGTATACACGATCTCTGCCACGTCGTCCACGCTGACGCCGCGTTTCGCCAGCCACTTCTCTATTCCGTTCATCGGCTTCATCCTCTCGCTACTGCTTGTATCTCTATGCATATGCTCGTACAAGCCATAATGTGCATACAAAAACAAGATCGTTCCCGCGATCGGATGTCCTACTTGATGACGACGGTATCCGGCCCGAGCAGCCGCTCGATCAATCGTTTGAGCTCTGGCGACGGCGTTACGCGATGACTGTCGCTTAACGCAATCACTTTGCCGTCGCCTTCGTAGAACAGCGCGGTATCGAGCCGGCCGGGATGCGAAACAAGCGCCTGCTTCAGCTTGTTCAGCACATCGGAGCGTTCCTTCTCCGCCGTGATTTTGATATACATGCGCTGCTTCCGCATGTCCGGAGCGCCAGAGAAGCCGCCCGTGCCCGAAGCAGATTGGGCCGAGCCGGCATTCCGCGCGCGCGCATCGGCCGCAGGGCTTGGCGCGTTTTGCGGCCTCCCGCCGCCGGACGGGTATGCGCTCCTCGGCGCCCGATCCGCTTCGGCAATCGGGCCGGCACCGCCGGCTCGGCTTTGCGGCGCTCCTCCTCCGGCAGCCGGCGGCAGCGCCTGTCCGCCTGCCGCTCCGGCGCTGCGGCTCGCTCTATTCCTCGCCTGCTGGCGAAGCCGCTTCACCTGCGCGGCCAGGCTTGCCGCCTCGTGCTCGGGGCCGATCGGCACGACATCCTCTACCAGCAGCTTGTAATCGTCGTCCTGCTGCTGAACGGTCGCCTGCACGATGGCCAGCCCTTCCCGCTCCAGCTTGCCGCCGCACCGTTTCCAAACCGCGGGAAACACGACAGCCTCCACTCGCATGATACGATCCTCGAGCTCAAGGAAACCCATTGCGTTGCCTTTCTTATTCGTGAACGGCTTCAGTCCGGCGACCATGACGCCTACGGTAGCCACGTAGCCGTCAGGCGCGTCCGTCAGCTCCACGAGCCGGTCCAGCTCGAGCCCCTCGAGCTGCGCCGAAACATGATCGAGCGGATGGCCGGACAAATACATGCCGAGCAGCTCCCTCTCGAAGTCCAGCTTCTGCGCCGTCGTGAACTCCCGGATCTCCGGCAGCTCCACGTCCCAATTCTGCACTTCCTCGAAGCCGAACAGCTCGATCTGCAGCTCCTCCCGCTCCTTGCGCCATTTCTGAGCCGTCTCCACCGTCTCCTCCAGTGCGGCCAGCAGCTGCGCCCGATGACCCGGAAGCGAATCGCATGCCCCAGCTTGGATCAACGATTCCAGCACGCGTTTGTTCACGACGCGCAAGTCCACGCGCTTGCATAGATCGAGCAGGCTCGCGTAAGGTCCTGCCGCCCGTTCTTTCCGGATCGCTTCGATCGCCTGCGTGCCCACGTTCTTGACGGAAGCCAGCCCGAATCGCACGGAGCCGCCTACGGGCGTGAACGACGCACCGCTTTCGTTGACGTCGGGCGGCAACACGGTGATGCCCATCCGTCTGCATTCGTCCGCGTATTCCGCCGTCTTGCGCATATTCCCTGTGACCGAAGCCAGCATGGACGCCATGAACGGGACCGGGTAATGCGCCTTCAGCCACGCCGTCTGAAACGCCAGAACGCCATAGGCCGCGGCATGCGCGCGCGGGAAGCCGTAATCCGCGAAACGGACGATCATATCGTAGACGCGGTTGGCCTCGACTTCGCCGTATCCTTGCGACAGGCTTCCTTTGACAAAATGCCCCCGCTCCTCGTCCAGCACTTCGCGTTTCTTCTTCGAAACGGCTCTTCGCAGCAGATCGGCTTCTCCGAGCGAGAAGCCCGCCATCAGCGAAGCGATCTGCATGATCTGCTCCTGGTAGACGATAATGCCGTACGTATCGGCGAGTATCGGCTCCAGCGATTCATGCGGGTAGTCCACGGCTTCCTTGCCGTGTTTGCCTGCGATGTATTTAGGAATGAATTCCATCGGACCCGGACGATATAATGCAAGGACCGAAATGATATCCTCGAAAGCAGTAGGCTTCAGCTCCCGCAGTACGCGCCGAACGCCCGCCGACTCGAGCTGAAAGATACCCGTCGTGTCTCCTCGGCCGAGCATCGCGTATGTCTCCGGATCGGCGTCGCTCACGCTCCGGAAGTCGATCTCCTTGCCCGCGAGCTCCTTGATCCAGCCGAGCGTCCGCTCCAGGATCGACAGGGTCCGCAAGCCCAGGAAATCCATCTTCAGCAGCCCGATCGCCTCGAGATGCTCCATGGAATATTGCGTGAGCGGGATCGATTCGCCGCCTTGCTGCAGGGGTACGTACTGGGTGAGCGGCTCCTTGGCGATAACGACGCCGGCTGCGTGCGTGGAGGCATGCCTCGGCATCCCTTCCACCTTCATCGCCATCCGCAGCAGCGCATCCGTCTTCGGCTGGCGCTCGCAGGCGTCGCGAAGCTCGCCGCTCGTCCGGATCGCCTCCTCCAGCGTTATGCCGAGCTGGCCGGGGATCAGCTTGGCCGCCCTGTCCACCTCCTGGAACGGCACGTTCAGCGCGCGGCCGACGTCCCGAACGGCGGCTTTGGCCGCCATGGTGCCGAACGTGATGATTTGCGCGACATGTTCTTCCCCGTATTTCGCCGCGACGTACGAGATGACCTCGTCTCTCCGTTCGTCGTTGAAGTCGATATCGATATCCGGCATCGTTATGCGCTCGGGATTCAGGAATCGTTCGAATAGAAGCTTGTACTTCAGCGGGTCGACGTCCGTAATCCGAAGCGTATAGGCTACGAGGCTGCCCGCCGACGACCCCCTGCCCGGTCCGGTGCGGATGCCCCGCTCATGGGCGAAACGAATAAAATCCCACACGATCAGGAAATAGTCGCTGAATCCCATGTTGTCGATGACGGAAAGCTCGTAGTCCAGTCGCTCCTCCGCCTTCCTGCAGAAGCTCTCGTCCGTCGTCCAGGCCGGCACTCCCGCGTAACGCGACATGAGTCCGTCCTTGCACAGATCCGCCAAATACCGGGAAGAGCTGCTTCCTTCGGGCACCGGACGGAAGGTCGGCAGCGCCGCGCGGCCAAGCGTCAGCTGCAGCTCGCATTTGTCCGCGATTTCCACCGTGTGTGCGATCGCTTCCGGCACGTGGCGAAACAACGCCTCCATCTCGCCCGCGCTCTTCATATACAACTGGTTCGTTCCGATGCGCAGCCTGTCGCCGTCCTCCACGGTCTTCCCCGTGCCGATACAGATCAGCACATCCTGCACTTCGGCATCCTCCGGACGCAAATAATGGACGTCGTTGGTCGCGACGAGCTTGATTCCGAGCTCGCGCGCCAATCCGATCATCTCGCCCGCTACCTTCTTCTGCTCCAGCATGCCGTGATCTTGTAATTCCAAATAGAAGTCGTCCCCGAAAATTTCCTTGTAGCGCAGCGCCGCCGCCTTCGCATCCTCCCGCCGGTCGAAAAGCAAATGCTGCGAGACTTCGCCCTTCAGGCATGAACTTAAGCATATCAGCCCTTCCGAATGGCTTGCCAGCGATTCCATATCGATGCGAGGCTTATAGTGGAACCCTTCCAAGTGGCCGATCGAGCAGAGCTTCATTACATTTCTGTATCCCGCTTCGTTCTTCGCGAGCAAGATCAAATGATAGGTTGGATTATCCTTGCGAGCGCCTTTCTCGTGCCGCGAGCCTGCCGTCAAATAGAACTCGCATCCGATGATCGGCTTAATGCCGTTAGCCATGCAGGCCCTGTAAAACGGGATCGCTCCGTACATCACGCCATGGTCCGTCAGCGCAAGCGCCTTCATCCCGAGCTCCGCCGCCCTCGCGGTAAGCTCGCGAATGCGCGCCGCGCCGTCCAGCAAGCTATATTCGCTATGCGCGTGCAAATGCACGAATGACGCTTCTCCTATCGCTGCCATCCCAACCGCCCCCTTTTTGTTCCGAACATGGATTCGTATTTCTTCTATTTTATCATAATTGAATCGGACGCGCCCATAGAATGGGATAAGGGACTGGCTATACGAAAAGGAGGAGGATCGATGTCCTACTTTCTGTCAAAAGCGGGGTTGGATTTTTTTATCGCGTTCGGCATCGTGCTCGGGGGGTCCATGTTAGCGGGAATCGGCTCCGTCTTCTTGGTGCTGCCCCCGGCTACCGTCATGGTGGATACGGCGCTCCGACTTAAAATATGGGCGATCGTAGCCGCGATCGGAGGCTCCATAGACCCCGTCAGGGTGATCGAAAGCAATATTTCTGCAGGGCAGCTGTCGCCCGTGGCGCAGCAGATCGCCTTTATTATTTTCGCGTTTCTGGGGGCCCATGTGGCTACGGAGCTGGTAAAGCTGGTGTGCAAAGGAGCGGCGTGAGCGATGAGATTGCCGGCTTTCGACAAATACGTGAACGCGTTGCGTCTTCTGGGGGTATTCCTGGCCGGATCGGTCGTCGGGGCGGCCGTGCTTCATTCGTTGTTCGTGGCGAAGTTCGAGTCGATGTACAACACGGTTTACGGGCTGGAGTCCAAGCTGGAGCAATACGAAGGGGATATACGGGAATTAACCCAATTCAAGAACCAGCATACGGTGATCAAAAGAATTCAGCTCCGCGTCATGGAGGGAAATACGCGTGATTCCCGCACGCCGCTCAACCGTTTGACGGAAACGGAGCTGATAAAGCGCGTTAAGGAGGATTTGTCCATCTTCCTGGGGCGCAGCATCTTCGACATCGATGCCGACGCCGCCCTCGCCCGAAAGCTGCTGGAGAGCAAAACCTATTCGGACGTGAACGGGAAGGACTATACCATCGAAATCAAGACGGTGCTTCTCGCCGACAACGTGCTTCAAATCTGGATGACCGCGCATCTGGCCGCCAAAGCTCCGTCGACCTGATCGGCTCGGCAGAAGGCAAATCGCGGCGGAACATGGTACAATAGACGACGAAACGATGCCATCCAGCCAATAAAAGGAGTATTACAACTAATGGAACAACTACAATTGCTGCAGTGGGTGCTATTCCCCGTCATTCTCGTCTCGCTTGTCTTGTCCGTCGTTTACAGCTTTAGGGCAAGACGATCCACCGACGCCAGAAAACGCGGGCTGAACGCTGCCCGAATGAACATTAGCATGGGCGTCATGCTGCTCTTCATCTCGATCATTCAGCTGTTCATGTCGGATGAATCGACGCTTAAGATCGTGATCGGCGCCGTGTTCATGGTCATCGGTCTATTCAACCTATTCGCCGGACTGCGCACTCTCGGCGCGATACGGGCAACGGATCGGGGATAACCCCGTTCCTCTTAAAGTCCAAGTTCAAAAAGTTCGGTTTTCAGCACCGTAGCCTCTGCTTCCGATGCTGCGTTTTTTTTCAAAAACGCTGTAGAAGGTTGAATAAAGCTAGGAAATGAGGAGCGGTCAACGTTTTCGAAGAAAACGACATCGAAAGCATACGCTTAGTGGAGGCTACGTGAGCACCTGCAATGTTTCCGAAGGAAACATACTTCGAAAGCATATGCTTGTTCCGGCAACCTCGGGCCCCACGAAAGTAATCGGAATAGACTTCAAAGCTACACTTCACTTTCGTGGGTTTCAGAAAAGATTCGATGTCGATTAAGCTACCTGAATTGCTTCGTGATCAAAATCGGACTTTTTGAACATCCTCTAATAGGGATCGATCATTTGCGCCGTTAGCATGGCTTTGGCGGCCAGCCCCTTCCCGTCCAGCACCTCGATCTCCAGCTTGGAGAACTTCCTCGACAGTTCCATCGCCTTCGGCTTGATCGTCACCTCGCTATCGATCTGCACCGGCCTTACGTAATACGAGGTCATGCTCTCCAGAAGGAAATCCCTCTTGCCGGTCTCAAGGATCATCCGTCTCGCCGCCTGCGTCATGAGCGTCGAGATCAGTCCCTCCGAGGCCATGCCGAGCGCGCCGGACATCTGAGGCGTTATCGTCCCTTTGTAGCTAATGCTCGCTTCCTCCGCTCCATTCGTTTCCGACTGGATAAAGCCTGACCACATCAAATCTTCGAACGTCTCTCCCGATTCCGGCTGCTTGCCCGCGAAGCGCATCGCATCGAGGACCTCCCTGCGGGTAACGACGCCGAGCAGCTTGCGATGCCGATCCACGATCGGGAGAAGATCGATGCCTTCGGCTGCCATCGTATGGGCGGCGGACGTTACGGTAATGTTCGGCGCGGCGGTAATCGGATGCCTTGTCATGACGCGGTCAACCTGCGCATGATCCGCCGAGCCGAGCGCGTCCATTGCCGTGATCATGCCGATGACCCGGCCCCGTTCGTCCACGACCGGGAAACGGAAATTGCCCGTCTCGCGCGACAGGCGGTGGAAGTCGGACAACTCCGAACCGGACTTGATGACGTCCGCCGGCTTGCTGAATGTCACGATGTCCTCGATCAACATGATTTTGCGTTTGATCAGCCGGTCGAACATCGCCCTGTTAATCATGGAAGCGACGGTGAACGTATCGTGCCTGGACGATAGGATAGGCAACCCCTGCTCGTCCGCCAAACGCACGACCTCCGCGCTCGGCTCGAAGCCGCCCGTAATGAGGACGCCGGCCCCCTGTTCCAGCGCGCAGCGATGGGCGCTGACGCGGTTGCCGACGATCAGCAGACTGCCAATGTCGATATAGCGCAACATCGCGTCAAGCTCCATCGCGCCGATGACGAACTTATGAAGCGACTTGTCGAGACCGTCCGCGCCGCCGAATATTCGCGCTTCGACGATCTCCGCGACTTCGCCGAAGGTCAGCTGGTCGAGGGCGTCGCGCCGCTTCCGATCGATCCGCACCGTTCCGATCCGTTCCTTCGTGCTTACCAGTCCGGAAGCTTCAGCCTCCTTAAACGCCTTATAAACGGTGCCTTCGCTGACGCCTAGTTTCTTCGCGATCGCGCGCACCGAAATTTTCGTCCCAATCTTAAGCCCTTGAATATGCTGCAAAATTTGTTCATGCTTGGTGCTCGTTTCACTGCCCGAATCATGGATGGAAGCCATTCCTGGATCACTCCTCGTCTGCTTCCATTATAGGAGATCCGATTGGAAATTTCGACTACCAGTCGAATTGCAGCTTCGTCACCTTGAGCTTCGCGTCGACGAAGTCCTCGCCCTTGCCGCGGAGCTTCCACTTGCCCAGCAGCGCTTGCATCGTATGTACGTTGATCCCCGACCGCGCCCCGCTCCTCACAAATTCATGCCAATCGTAGGTGATCGGAACACGATATCGCTGCTTATGAATCGGATAATTCTCGTATTCGATGACTTGCTGCGGAATCTCTTCATAGACGCTGGGAAATAAAAACGTTCCGCTCTCGCTGTATGGCCGCCCAATCGGTTCCGACTTTAGTTGGATCGTATATTCCAGCGTCTGCGTATGCGCGTTCACGCCGCAACTGAAAGCGCCTCTGGCTGTGGCGGTTTTGCTGTGCCGATGCGACAGCCGATACGTGAACCACATCATGAACGACACATTGCAATAATTAGCCCTTACCTTGCGATAAAACTCAAATTCTTCCACCATCATAGCAGACTCACCCGGCTTCACCCATAATCGCCACCAGTCTATCACATTTGGTATTTTTATGTTAATTATAATAAATCATCCACATAATAGTCAATGACTATAGACGCTGTTTTTTATACATACTATAGAGCGTTGCCCGCGCGGCTGCCAAAACCCTATCGTTAGGCTGAGGTGACACGGATGAGCGACATTGGGCGCAAGATCGGCGAGAACATTCGGCTGGTGCGCAAATCCAAGGGATTAAGCCAGGAACAGCTGGCATTGCGCGCCGAAATCAATGCTTCTTACATGGGACAAGTGGAACGGGGAGAAAAAAATCCGACAATCGACGTGCTCGGCAAAATCGCTTCCGCGCTGCAGACCCCGCTGGAGCAGCTCGTTCACGTCGGCGGCACTACGCGTTTCGAGGGGGGCGAGTCCGGCAGCTACTCGGACAAAATCGTCAGCCAAATGACGGGACTAAACCTAAAGGAACAGGAAGCCGTCTACCGATTCGTCAAGCAGCTCGTCCAGTTCCGGGAGATGGAATAACCAAGGTGAAACGGCTGTCGCTGCCCTTTGGTGGCGCAGCGAGTTTCATTCCGAGAAATATAAGCACAGTACGGAGAAAAATTACACTGTCTTATATTTGGAAAAAACAAAGACGCTCCGCCGCGGCCAGTCGCCTGCGGCGGAGCGTCTTTGTCCATATGGGGCCTGCCCGCGGACCGTTTGGGGCGACTTTGTCGGCAGGACCGACAAACCCGGCTTTCTCCGGACCGTTTGGGGCGACTTTGTCGGCAGGAGCGGCAAACTAGGCTTTCTTCGGCCCGTTTGGGGCGACTTTGTCGGCGGGTCCGACAAACCCGGCTTTCTCCGGACCGTTTGGGGCTACTTTGTCGGCAGGAGCGGCAAACTAGGCTTTCTTCGGCCTGTCTGGGGCGACTTTGTCGGCAGGACCGACAAACTAGGCTTTCTTCGGCCCGTTTGGGGCTACTTTGTCGGCAGGACCGACAAACTACGCTTTCTTCGCCCACGTAATGTGACTCTTTCAATCGGCTCGATCGTATAATGTTTCCGAGCATTCCTCCTCGGAGATCTGCTCTTAGACTAGGCCCATCAACGACCGCGCACGCGGCGAACCTCGCTTTTGGCACGGCGGTCCACAAAGTTCATGATCGTCTTCTCGCGCTGAGCGATCTTAGCACGCTTCACCCTGGCCAGATCCTCGCGCTTCTCCTCCGACATAAGCAAAATGTTCGCGTTAGCGGCTATGATAACGCCTGCGAATACTAGCCATAGAAACCAAAACAAGCCGCCGGCGCCATCCAAATCCGCCAAGTCCACGCCCGCGAACGCATAGAACAACATCCCAGCCGCCGCCAAAATATAAACCGCATGCTTCAGCTTCCCCGCTTGTTTTTTCCCCACTCCGCTCAGCTCCTTCTAAATTCGTTTACCCAACGACCTATCATTAAGCTCACCTACGACGCCAACAGTGACTATGCAAGCTATCTACGGCGTTATTAACGTCAAAGCACAAATGCTGCGCTCTCGGAGCTTCTAAGACGTTATGAACGTCTTAGCCCGCTTTTGCTGCGCTGCCGGAGCTTCTAAGACGTTACGAACGTCTTAGCCCGCTTTTGCTGCGCTTTCGGAGCTGCTAAGACGTTACGAACGTCTTAGCCCGCTTTTGCTGCGCTCTCGGAGCTGCTAAGACGTTACGAACGTCTTAGCCCGCTTTTGCTGCGCTGCCGGAGCTTCTAAGACGTTACGAACGTCTTAGCCCGCTTTTGCTGCGCTCTCGGAGCTGCTAAGACGTTACGAACGTACGTCTTCAAAGCGCCTGGGACGCGCCTCGCCCGCTTCTTCCTTCTCGCGCCAACCTCCGGCTTGTCCGCCATCCTTCGCAGTATGCAGTATATGCTCGCTTCCGGCTCCGTATGACAGGGCGTTTATCACAATCGGGGCGCCCGGCTCATATGATGAATTAGTTCGCGCAAACACCCATAGGCCCATGTCTCTATTCGCAATTGCTCCTGGTTTGGAAGGAGAATCGAAATGCTCAAAACGAAAGTTGCCATACAGGTGACGAGCTCCGGCACGCTGCCGGAGGATACGGTCATGTTAGGCGATGCCTATGTGAAGCTATGGAAAATCCCGGTCGGGCAGCATGTGCAGTTAAAATTCGGCGCATTCCGCCAATCGCTCAAGATTATCCCCTCGTCCAAGCTGGACGGACTGCGCATCAGCCCTACACTGGCAGAGAAGATGGGGCTTCCGCCCTCTAACCGCACGCAGCTTCGGTTCTCTTACCGCTCGGGCATCATCTCCGTCGGGCCGCTGATCGGCGTACTCGTCAGCCGGGATTATCCCGGAACGCCGGATAAACCGTTCGGCGCCATCACCATGTTCTGCAAAGAGCTGGTCGAAGCGTGCAAGGCGCAAGGGGCGTTCGTTTATTTTTTCACGCCGGATCAGCTGACCGGCAGCGCAAGCTCGATCGAAGGCTGGATTTACGCCGGCGGCTGGCGACAGCAGCCGATGCCGGCTCCGGATGTTGTGAACAATCGGCTGACCTCGAGGAAGCAGGAAAACAGCCCGGACGTCCAACAATTTTTTGGCGAGTTGAAGCGACTCCACGCGACCGCCGTGTTCAACGAGAAATTTCTCGATAAAACAGAAGTGTTCGACGCGCTTCAGAAGGATGCCGAGCTTCACCGCTACTTGCCCGAATCGTATCTGCTTCGCAATTACGCCACGTTCAAGAAGATGTGCGAGCGGTACGGCCACGTGTTCCTGAAGCCCGCCCGCGGCAGCCTGGGAAAAGGCATCATCCGCGTATCCCATCTGGAAGGCGAGAGCTACCAGGCTCTACACGCGACCAGCACGGGCTCCAAGAAAGTGGTTTACCCTACCTTGCCTAAACTATATGCGTCCATCTCCGCCAAAATGAAAACGGCCCGTTACCAAATCCAGCAAGGCTTGCACTTGATCGAAATCCAGAAGCGCCCCGTCGACTTCCGCGCCCTCGTCCAGAAGAACGCCGCCGGCAAGTGGATGATTACGTCCATCGTGGCCCGTACGGCGGGCAGCCAGCAATTCGTGTCCAATCTGGCGCGGGGAGGCTCTCTCAGCACCGTCAGCGCGGCGGTAGCCAAATGCAACATGAACAACAGCGTCAGCAGGCTCGATTCCGCAAAGCGGCTAAGGCTCGCCGCGCTGCAGGTCGCGCAGGGCATCGACACCCATATCCCCGCGCACTTCGGCGAGCTAGGCATCGACCTGGCGCTCGATACCGGCGGGAAGGTATGGCTGCTCGAAGTGAACTCGAAGCCGTCCAAGAACGATAACACCCCTTTGACCGAAGGGAAGATAAGACCTTCCGTAAAGATGATGATCCAATACGCCCGGCATTTGTCGGGATTTTAAGGAGGCAGCAGCCATGCCGCAACGAACGATCGCATTTGGCATTATGGCAGCGGCATTGAAGGGAGCGAGCCAATTCGCGCCTGGCGCCGTACTGCCGCCGGAGCCCCGCTTGAGCCGCAATCTTAGCGCGGCCGCGGCTTCGCTTGGCATTGACGTGTACGTGTTCTCGCCCGACGGCTTCGACCCCGATACAGGCAAGCTTGCCGGCTGCAAATTCGAGCAAGGGGGATGGAAGCTCGCTCTTGTTCCGCTCCCGGACGTCGTGTACGATCGAAGTTTCCCCAAGTCGGCGGACAGCCAGAGACGATGCGCCGCCGCGCTCAGCGGGATGAGCGAGTGGAAACACCATGAACGCATCAATGGCAGGCTCCCTTCCAAGCTTCAGGTATACGATTGTTTGCGCGGGCGTTCCGCGATCGCCCCCTATTTGCCCCAGACTGCCCATTACCGCACGGTCGCCCAGCTCGAAGAGATTTTGCCGGAGCTTCCGCAAGGTGCCGTCCTGAAGCCGGCGGCGGGCATGCAAGGCAGAGGGTTTCTTCATATCGAGGCGTCCCCGTGGACGCCGGGCGAGCTGACCGTGTTCGGCAGAACGCGGAACAACGTCCCGTTCAAGGAAACCTTCCGGAGCTTCGCGGCGCTCGGCGCGTGGCTGCAATCGTTTATGGGCAGCTCGCCGTTTTTAGTTCAGCCGTATCTGCCGCTGCGCAGCGCCGACGACCGCCCCTACGATATCCGCGTGCTGCTCCAGAAGGACGAACGAGGGACATGGCAGGTGTCCGGATCGGCCGCCCGCCTAGGAAGCCCGGATTCCCTGACCTCCAACCTGCACGGCGGAGGCGTCGCGGAGCCTGCGGCAGATACGCTCGCCGCCAACTTCATGCCAACCAAAGCCGAACATCTGCTTAAGAAAATCCATGCGATAAGCGGGCAAACCGCTTTGCTCCTGGAGGAGAGCTTCGGCCGATTCGGCGAGCTCGCCTTCGACTTCGGCCTCGAGCCCAGCGGCAAGCTTTGGCTTCTGGAAGTTAACGCCAAGCCGGGACGCGAGTCCTTTCATCTGACCGGCGACCAGAAAGCGGCAAAGCTTTCCATTATCCGGCTCTTGCAATACGCCCGTTATTTGACGAATCGCAACGCCCCGACCTTTCCGAAAGCCGGCGAATCCGCATCCGACCGCCTCTCCCGCCCAGAATCGAAACATCGGCCATGATGCAATGGTCTTGAAAAGTTCAGGAGGTTCATCGATGAGTTTGACAACTTGCAACGTCCACTTCTCCCAGCATTCCGATAAAGTCGTTTACGTCTCCAGGCCGCTCATAGGGCAGCTCAAGCTATCCGGCAAAAAGTCGATCCTTCTCAAGCTGGGCAATGAGGTCATCGCCGCCGCGATCAAACCGCTGAAGCGGGCCGGCAACCACTTGTATCTGTCCGCGGGCGTCCGCCAATCGATCCGCATCCCCAAGTCGGGCAACGTCTTCGTGCAAGCGAACGGCGAGAACGAAATCCAGCTCGGCCCGCTTGTCGGCGTCTTGACGGACTTCATCCACAGTTCGGATAGCAGTCCTTTCGGCTCGCGCTCAAGCTTTATTAAGCAGGTCATCCGCTCGGGCGACCGCAAGGCGTTTATGTTCGGCTTCACGCCAAGCGACATCAACTGGCAGCAGGAGACGGTCAACGGCTATTTCTTAAACGCCCAGGGCGGCTGGTTCCGGAGAATCGTACCGCTGCCCGACGTCATCTATAACCGTCTGCCGAACCGCCAGGCGGAAACCTCGGCTTATATCAGCGCCGTGAGGGAGCGCTTCGTGAAGCGGCAAATTCCGATCTTCAACTGGAGCTTCTTGAACAAGGCCGACGTCTACAAGTTGCTGGACAACGATCCCGAAGCGCTCGCCCATCTGCCGGAATCCGTACCAAACCCCTCTTCGGCCAAAATAAAGGAGCTGCTTGAGAAACATAAGTTTCTGTACTACAAACCGACAGGCGGCAGCCTCGGCATCGGCATTTACAGGCTGACGTACCATCCCCGCCGAGGTTATTTCGTCCGGTACCGGCGAGGCGCCGAGAATGTGCTCGTCCGCTACAGCAGCTTCCAAACCATGATGCGGATGCTGCAGGCCAGGCTCGGAAGCCGCATGAGCCACTACGTCGCCCAGCAAGGCATTCGGCTCATCGAGCTCGAACGATGTCCGATCGACTTCCGCTTCCACATGCACAAGAACGGAAACAATCGCTGGATCGCGGCCGGCATCGGCGCCAAGAAAGCGGGTCGGGGAAGCGTCACGACCCATGTGAAGAGCGGAGGATCCCTCCTGACGCCGGATCAGGCGCTTAGCCGTACCTTCGGGGACGATTCAAGCTTCATTCTTGAGAAGGCCAGGCGGGTCGCCGTCAAGCTGTCCGAAGCGATCGAGCGCAACTATCCTCACCGTCTCGGCGAGCTGGGACTCGACATCGGCATCGACAAATCGGGCGAGGTTTGGATGTTCGAAGCCAACGCCAAGCCGGGCCGCTCCATCTTCAAGCTTCCGGCGCTCCGTTCCGAAGGCAAAGCTTCCGTCTCCTACATCGTCGACCATTGCTTGTATTTGAGCCGCTTCCAGGGGGGAAAAGGCTAATGAACATGCATACGCAAGAAGAAAGAGAAACGCAAGTCGCCGCGCGAGGCATGCCGATGCCGGTCCTAGCGATCTTGACGATTGACGAGCCGAACGGGAATTTCCGAGGCAACCGCAGCAATTTCGCGGATCTAATCCGCACCGGCCAATCGATGGGCTTCGTCGTTTATGTTTTGACCGCCAAACAACTGTTGCTCCACCGCAAGAAATTGAAAGGATTTATATTCCACAAGGAGAGCGGCCAGTGGCAGAAGGCGCTCCTCCCGTTCCCTGACATTATCTATAACCGCATTCCACAGCGCGAGGACGAGATGCAGCCGGCCGTCAGGCAAAAAATTATCGCATGCCGCAATCACGCCAGGCTTACGCTGTTCAACCCATCCTTCTTCAACAAATGGCAATTGTTCGAATGGCTGCGCAAATCCAGCCGTACGAGGCCATTCATCCCGACGACCAGACGGCTGGTGAACGTCAGCGGGCTTGGCCGGCTGATGCGCAAGCATGCGTACCTCTACCTGAAGCCGGAAAGCGGCAAAGCGGGCAAGGGCATTATGACCGTCCGCGTCCATCAAGAGAAAACATTGCCGTACCGGCTCAAAATACAGGAAGACAAAAAAAGCTCCACGTACAACTGTTCTTCGCTGCAGAAGCTATGGATCCGCATTCAGAAGCAAAGCGGCGGAGCGGCCTATATTGCCCAGCAGGGCATTCCTCTCGCCTCCTTCAAGGAGCGGCGCTTCGACCTTCGGGCGCTCGTCCAGAAGAACCGCCGCGGCATTTGGGAACTTACGGGACTCGGAGCCCGGCTTGCCGGGGCATCCAGCATTACGACGCATGTTCCCAGGGGAGGGCGGATCGAGGATCCGGAGAAGCTCCTGATCCATTCATTCGACGTGGAGCAGGCTCATATGCTGTTACAGAAAGTGAAATCGACGTCCGTCCTCATCGCAAGGCAGATCGAGAGAGCGTCGGGACAGCGGCTCGGCGAGATGTCCATGGACCTCGGCATCGACAGCGAAGGAAACCTATGGTTCTTCGAAGCCAATTCCAAGCCGATGAAATTCGACGAGCCCCATATCCGGCAGAAGTCGCTAGAACGAATCTTTCATTACAGCGCGTATCTAGCGCGCAAAAAATCCAAGCAAGCGGGAGGCGCTTAACATGGAGCTGCTGCTTCTGACACCGGAAACATGGCGCTCGGAACGGAGGAAGCTGCTCGGTTTCGTCATTCGCAATGGCGAGAAGCGGATCACGACCGCTTCTCTTCAGGCGTTCCGGGATTTGGAAGCCGCATGGCTGGAATCGGACG
The DNA here is from genome assembly GCF_030929555.1 of Paenibacillus sp. LHD-117. Taxonomy (GTDB): domain Bacteria; phylum Bacillota; class Bacilli; order Paenibacillales; family Paenibacillaceae; genus Pristimantibacillus. The sequence goes on from NZ_JAVFVT010000035.1 coordinate 34,020, forward strand.
GCAGCGGGCACAGCAGAGCGGTCATCGCCGTGACCAAGCAGGGCGGCCGCATGACCGGTCTCGGCTTCGCGGCCGACGGCGGGGACGGAGGCTGCCTGCTCGTGGTCCATCCCGGAGCGCGAAGGCTAGGTGCGGGAACGGTCATGATGAAGGCCATGATCAACCGTCTCGGGCGGCTCGCTTGCCACGTCGCGGCCGATAACATCCCCAGCATGGCGCTGTGCTTCCGGCTTGGAATGAAGGCAGTCTCGATCCATAAAGGGCCAACCGGCAAATCGACGCTCAGGTTCGAAAGGGGAATCCTGCATGACGCAGCCCGTACTGGGCATATTGACACTCTACCTCAATGATGCCGGAACTTTGGAAGAGAGAAGCTATTATCAGAGAATGACCGTCGAAGGGCGCAAACTCGGCTTGCACGTGTTCGTGTTTACTCCTCAAGACGTGAACGTCGGCAAAAATCGGATTCATGCGCTGTTCTACCATCCGGAAACGGGCCGATGGGTTCGGCGATGGACGTCCTTCCCCCATCTCATCTTCGATCGTTGCCGGATTCAGCATTCGCACCGTTACGACGAGCTGCTCAAATTCCGTTCCCGTTATAACCATCTTACGTTCCTCAATAGGCCGCTTCGCAACAAGTGGCAGATCCATACGCTGCTCTCGAAGGATGTCCGCTTCAGCACGTACTTGCCGAAAACGCGTTACATCGGCTCGGTGGACGATATCCGCGAGATGCTGCGCAGCTTTCCCCTGCTGTATTTGAAGCCGATTAACGGCACCGGAGGGCGAGGCATCCTTCGGATCGAGAGGCTGCAGGGCGGCATGCTGCACGTACAGGGCCGGGATCAAGACCGCCGGATCGTGCCGCCGCAGCGCATGAGCAGCGATAAGCTAAGCGGGTATTTGGCCCATTGGAACCTGAAGGATGTCCGCTATATCGTGCAGCAAGGCATCCAGCTCAAGCTGAAGAACGGCTGCGTCCACGATTACCGGATGCTCGTTCAGAAGAACGGAGAAGGCAGGTGGCAGGTCACGGGATGCGCGGGCCGCGTCGGGGCTCCGGGAAGCATTACGGCGAATCTCCACGGAGGCGGCCGGGCGGCGAAGATGGATCAGCTGCTCGAGCAGTGGATCGGCGACGCCGCGAAGAGGGAAGCGATCAAAGAGGAAGTAGCGGAGTTCGGCGCTTCGCTGGCCGCTTACCTCGAGCTTTGCTGCGGCGCGCTATGCGAGCTGGCCATCGATCTGGCCATCGACAAGAACGGACGCATCTGGCTCATCGAGGTCAATCCGAAACCTGCCAGAGAAGTGTTCATCCGCGCGGGAGAAACGGAAGTGTACCGGCAGGCCATCGTCAAGCCCTTGGAATATGCGTTGTGGCGATACAAGCAGAAGCAGCACAAAATGTCGGCGGCGGCGAGTGCCAGAACCGATTCGCCGAGACAGGACGACGAACAAACGGCAACGAAAAGAAAAGTTACCCGCCGGAGCGCAGCCAACCCCAGTCCCAATCCTCAAGCGCCATAGAATTCAAAAAAAATCACTTTGTCCCTCCGGTGGCCGCTGCGGCCGGAAGGCAAAGTGATTTTTAATAAGAAGGCGAGCCTAAATTAAACTCGTACCGCCAATAAATCCGGAAAACCGGAAATTCTAATGTCGGCTTCGGCAAGCTCCGCTTCCTTGCCGTAAACGGCATAGGCGCAGCCGACCGTCGTCAAGCCGTTCCGGCTGCCCGCTTCCACGTCCGAGGATCGATCGCCGACCATCCAAATGTCCTTGGACGGTTCCAGACCATGATCCTTCAGCAGACGAGCTACAAGATCCACCTTGCTTTGCGTGCCGTATTCTCCCGCGCTATAAAGCCCGTCGAACAGATGCGTAATCCCTTTGTGCCTTGCAATCTCCTTCACGTACGCTTCAAGGCCGTTGCTGGCGACGAACAGCTTGCTTCCCCCGGCCTTCAACGCCTCCAGCGTCTCCTTCACTTGCGGATAAAGCTCGCCTTCGCCTGCCTCCAGCCCTTCCAGCTCGTACTGCAGCAGCAGGACATCCGCGCGGGCACGAGCTTCCTCGCTGCTGTCCGGCATCACTTTCCGCCAAATATCCTCGAGCAGCATGCCGAGGCATGACAGCAGCAGCTCGACCGGCGGCGTCTTTCCCATATAAAGCCCTTCCTCCCGCAGCGTGCGGAAGACGCGTTGATGAACGCTGACGAGAAGCGTATCCGTCTCGAACAGCGTTCCGTCCATATCGAAGATGACGGCAATCGGTTTGCCCGGTTTACTCTCCATCACGTATGCAACACTCCTTTTCTCTTATCAGCCTATCATACTGGATAGGAAGAAGAAGCCGCAAGTCGGCAAAAATCCCGATCAAAGCCAGCGAGCGGAACTATTGATAAAATGTAAGGATTATGTCACACTGTTTGGTGGACGGGAGGCGCTTGCCTTTCGCGATAGACGGAAAGGACGTGACGTGACTGCTATGACCAAGTGGCTGCTAAGGGCCATGACCGAACTCAGCTCGCGCAAGTGGATATCCCGCATAACGGGCACGTTCGCGCAATCGGCTGCCAGCCGAACCTTCATCCCCCGGTTCGCCAAGCTGTACGGAATCGCCGTGCACGAAGCGGAGAAGGAGCCCCACGAATACCGGACGCTCAACGAGTTCTTCACCCGCCGGCTCAAGCAAGGCGCCCGCGTCGTACATAACGGCGAACGGAGCCTCGTCAGTCCGGTCGACGCGTTGATTACGGGAGCCGGCGGCATTCGGGCCGGCACGATTGTCAATGTGAAAGGTCAAGACTACACCATCGAAGAATTGCTGGGCCGATCTCCTCGCGCGGCTAGTTATATGAACGGTTATTATCTCGTCTTATATTTGAGCCCGACCGATTACCACCGCATCCACTCGCCCATCGCCGGCGACGTCATGGAACGCGATCATCTGCCGGGCAAAGTGTATCCCGTCAATGACTTCGGACTCACCCATATGACGAGGGTCTTGAGCCGCAACGAACGGCTTGTCACCTACATCAAGCATCTCCGCGGAGAAGTTGCCGTCGTGAAAGTCGGCGCCATGAACGTCAGCAGCATCAAGTACGTCGAACCGCTCAGCAACCATCTGGAGAAGGGCGACGAGCTAGCTTACTTCGAGTTCGGCTCGACCGTCGTGCTCGTCATGGAAGACGGCACCTTCACCCCGGACGCCGAAATTCGGATCGGCGCCAAAGTCCGTATGGGCGAGCGGCTCGGAGACCTGAACTAGATCATCCATGCGAGAAATGAACGGCTTGTTGAGTCAACAAATGGCTCAGCAAGCTTTTTTTTTCGTTCGCCAGCTGGCTGAAAACCCCTTTCTGAACGATGTTGCCTTGATCGATCACGACGACCTGGTCGGCATTGCGAATCGTGGAAAGCCGGTGGGCAATGACGATAATCGTCATCCTGCCGTTTAAATTTTCGAGCGCTTCCTGGATGTTCTTTTCGTTTTCTGTATCCAGCGCGCTTGTTGCTTCATCCAAGATAAGAATGGAAGGATTGCGCAGGATCGCCCTCGCCAGCACCAGCCGTTGGCGTTCCCCGCCCGACAGACGGGCTCCCCGGTCTCCGATGACGGTCTCGAGACCCTCCGGAAGCTTTCTAACGAAATCCGCGGCGGCAGCGAATTCGAGCGCTTCCCACATCTCCCTCTCGCTTGCATCCGCGTTTATCAACAACAGGTTTTCTTTGATGCTGGCGTTAAAAAGAAATGGATCTTGCGGGACGTAGCTGATGGATTGCCTAAACGCAAACAGGTTGTCCTTCGACAGCGGCACTCCGTCGATCAGAACCTCCCCTTCTTCCGGCAAGATCAGACCCATAATTAAATCGACCAGCGTGCTTTTGCCCGCTCCCGAACGCCCAATGAATGCCGTCATCTGTTTCGCCGGGATTTGCAAATGGATATTTTTTAAGGCGAAGCTCGGCTCCTGCCGGTTATATCGGAAAGAAACGCCTCGGCATTCCAGCATGTGATTGATTCCCAAAGGCGCAACGCCTTTTAAGGGATCGCCGGTATGGAATTCCGCGGCTTCTTTGCATTCGGTTTGCGTTTGTCTTAAGGAATGAAAGGCGGGAATCGCGGAAGACAAGCTCTCGAGATTGGATTGAATGCCGTTAAACCTCGGCCATAACCGCGAGAATATGACGATGATCAGAAGCAACTGTTCCACCTTGGCTTGAAGAAGTTCAATGGAGAAAAAAATAAAGGCCGCTATAAATACTCCCGCCGCTACCTGATAGACGAACTGGGAAGCGGACTTCAGCTTGATTTGCCGAAGCTGCTCCTGCTGCATCTTCCGCTCCAGCGATACCATCCACGATAACCGGGACTGCTCGAGCGTGTTGCTTTTAATGTCTTTAATGCCGTTCAGTTGATCCATCAATCCCGAGTAATAGGTTTTGGTCAGCGTCGTCGTTTGCTGCCCCAGCTCTTTCGATTTATGGACGAACCTGCGGGATACCAATGCCACGGCCAGCCCGCATACAAGAACGAATAAGGCCAGCTCGGCGGAAAGCCAGAACGCGATGCCGATTTGAATCATCGTGAAGATGATCGTCGACGCCATCTGCAATAAAGTGCTCATCGCGGCGCTTACTCGCGTTATTTCGGCCGTCAGCGTGTTGACGAAATCAGACTTCCTTCGCTTAACGTGAAAATCCCAATTCGCCTTCAGCAATGCCCCGAAAGTCTCGATTCTTAAGTTGTGCATGAAAGACTGATGGATTTTGGCGTTACCGATTGCTATGCTTCGTTTCAGATAGCTTTGTCCGAAAACAAGGCATACGTAAATGCCTAGAACCAGTAACAAAATCGCGGGCCGAGGAAGCCCGAACGAAATATTCAGTTGGCCTATGAACGGTATTGCCGTCGCGTTCATTTCAAGGATCCCGCTCATGCTAAGCATCGGAATGAGCAGCAATATCCCTATTCCTTCCAGCAAGCTAACCAGGATCATCCCTGCTAAGTTAACGTATAAGATCATTCCAGCATTGGAATAAAGCCGTTTGGCAAAATACCAGATCACATTCAAGAATACACCTTCTCCCTCATAACCGTCGTTACGATCAACGAGGCAAGCTCCGCTGCAGTAAACGACGAATCCGGCCTCTCGAGCCGAAAAACATTCAATTGGTTCGCGAGCATGGCTGTCGTATCCAAATGCCAGCCCGTCAGCCCCAGACGACGGACAAGCATGTTCCGAAAGGTGTGACGGTACAGCAGCGGCAAACTTTCCAGCCTGGATATTTTTTTCAGTTCAATCTCCGGCTTGCCGGATTTGACGAGCTCGAAAATGCCTGCAAGCGGAAGCGGCCCTGCGCAAAAGCTCGATTTAACCGGGACTGAAAATTTCGTTTCTCTTTGGCCTAACGGCCGATACCCGCTGGAATCCCGGCCGAATTGCTCCAGACTTTCCTGCCAAAGCTTTTGTTGGGGATACGATGGCGTTACGATGGGAGTCTGCCCGCCGGGCTGAATCGTCACCGCGATCACATCATCGGTAAGCAGCTGATAACCTTCGTTAAGCAGCGCGGTTGAAGTCGTGGATTTGCCCGCACCCGATTCGCCGACAACGGCATAAGCTTTGCCATCAATGGCGATCGCACTCCCGTGCAGCGGCAAGACCCTTCTTTGCAGCAAAATACCGCCCATGCAGGTCCCAAGTATATACAAACGGATCTCATCCATATCAGAACCGTCCGCAGGAGAGACCACGATTTTTTTTCCGTCCTGGATGAAGAATGTTGCGATATCCGGTATTTGGAATAATATCCCATCCGATATCAAATTAAACTTTCCGTATCGGGCATTATTTTGAAGCCACATCCCGGTTAAATTCGACAATTCGATCTCGATATCGGGTACCGGCCGCTTTTCGTTCCCGCTTGGCGGGAGCAACTCGGGCATTGGAATTTCGCTTGCGATCTGGAAGCCGAACGCTTGATATCTCGTATTTTGTAAGGTTCTTGCCATTATGCCACCTCGGTTCTTCTCATCTAATTTTCAAAAATGCCCTTATACTTTGAAAGTATAAGGGCATTTTCGAAATCTAATAACGTAAGTATTTGTAATTCCTAAGCCCCTAGCTCGGTCCAGTAAGTGCTTCCGTTTCATTTTCGTCTAAGAAGTCTTGAATTTGATCCGGATGGCCCTGCATCGTCATTTTAACGTCAAGGATTTCCAGTACAGGTTTCTCCCAAGTCTTTTTCATGGTTTCACCTCCCTTCAAGCATATTTTTTGGTGAATCTGTATAAGATCAAGCTTCGCATCAAGATACAGAAATCCGCGTCGAACGGCGTTTCGGGTCTTGATTGTTCTTGAAATCTTTCGATTGCTTTACGCACGACCGGGACGTTAACGTACTCTGCCATTACCGGATCGTGAATGACTTGGCGAAGCTCGTCGATGAAAGCTCCCCATACGGGCAACATGCGATGAATGCCGTCTGCTCCTTGGATTCCCCGCTTGCGTTGATTCAATCTGACTTCATCCGGAAGGAGCTTCTCCGTCGATCTTCGAATGAGCGCCCGATCCATTCCGTTCTGCACGCATTGCTCCTCCGGGACGGACAAACAGAATTGGATGACCCGAAGATCGTTGGTTGGATCCCGGTCCCACAGCGAATAACGGAGCGAAGCTTTAGTGCCAAAAATGCCGTTTACATTCCAGGAATAAGGCTGCTCGAAATGTTTTCTCCTTGCGGCATAAACATCCGTGGTTGTAGCAAAACCCGTCGGATTAATGCCAAGCTTCTGCAGTCTCCGATTGACGTCGGTTCTTTCCGCCAGCGCGGGATTGATGAGGTTCGGATAATCGTAATGATTCCTTTTTCTCCGTTTGCTTCGCATGGTCGAATAAGCCTTGTGAGCGACAGCCCTCCAGACATTCTGTTCCGTGACGCCCACCCTATCGCTATGTTGTTGAATTTCTCTATAGAGATTGATCCATTTCATTCGTTTCAACAAATTCGCGTAATGCGATAACGCGGCTCCCCAAGAGATCGTCGAATTGCCTCTGCCTCCGCTTAAAAGCACGCCTACGCCTTGCTCGCGGGCCATTTCGTGAATACCCGCGATCCAATAGGAATTTCCAAACACTTTATAGGGCATTTCAAGCAGGTCCAGCCAATCGTCAACCTCGGTCAAAGCGTTCCTGCCCCGAAAATCCAGGTAATGATCCTCGATGTTCCCTACATGGTTCACCGTGGATTGAATGTACGATCGTTCGTCCGGCAGCTTGTTATGGGGAGTCCAGTCGACGAAGTCTTCCAACGGGATATAACTGTAGGTAAACAATCGTTTATTGGATTGGTTCAAACCTCTGGCAGCCAAGCTAACAACGGAACCGGAATCGAGACCGCCGCTCAGCAGCGCCCCGACGTTCCGATGCGTCCGAAGCCTTGCCGACACGGCTTTCTGATAAACGTCAAGAAACGCCTCTACGTATTCGTCGTTCGACTTTAGCTTGAGCCGATCCCCCTGAACGATTCTGCAGTACCTGTTGATGTTGACTTTGTTGTCATGGACCGCAATGGAATGCCCCGGTGGCACCTGTTCAATATCCTTATACACCGTGTACGTGCTTTCGAGCGCCTCGGCCACCCCTGGATTCGCGAGATATTCGGCAATCCAATTCTCATTAAGATCATGGTGTACGAAAGGCAAAGTTAACAGCGGCCGAATAAGCGTACAGATGGCGAAGCTCTTCCTATTCCTGTAAAAATACAACGTACGGCTCCCCGAGAAATCCCTTGCGCCGAACAGCTTTTGTTTCCGCTCATCCCATATCAGAAAGGCAAAATCGCCGACTAAATATTTTGGGCTTTCTTCTTCCCACTTCTCGTAAGCCAATAACATCAGCTCGCAATCCGACATGCCGTTCCTCTGGTCGTGCCGGACCTGCAGCCTCTCGAACAACTCGTCGCGGTTGTCGATAATGGCGTCGGCGGCAATCGTCAGACGTCTGTCGGAATCATGGTACGGATTCGCTTCGCCGACGGATTCCGGCGTGATCCACTTTCCGTGGCAGCCAAGAAAAACATGATTCCGGTGCCAAACCCGAACATCGTCGGCCGGAAATTTCTCCATCGCTTTCATAACGCCAAGTCCATGTTCCAGAGCTGCCGGTTCATGATTCATATGAAATATTCCCGTTATTGCGCTCATCGGCTTCCCCCGTCATGATTTCTATATAACGAACAAATGTATGAAGAGAGCTCTATTTTCTGCCGTTATGTTACCTCTTTTTCGTTCTTTATTAAGAACATTCATAGAATATCATCACGTTTGAATACTGTCAACAGGCAAAATAAAAAGGCAAAATAAAAAGACGAGTCCGCGCATTCGCGCATTCCCGCCCTGTTTTCCCGTTTCGGCCTTCTCGTTATTCATCTAATTTCCGAAGGACTCCGTCCCGTATATTGCTTGAACTGTCTGCTGAAGAAAAAGATGTCGCGATAGCCGAGCGCGTCTGCCACCTCGGTGACGTTCATGCCGGCATGCATGAGCAAATGCTGGGCGCGCTCGATGCGCGTCCGGATCATATAGGTCTGCACCGACATGCCGATGAGCTCCTTGAATTTCATGGAGAAATACCTTGGAGACAGCTGGGCTCTGGTCGACAAATCCTCGACGCGATGCGCGATACCGGGATTCTGCCGGATGTAATTGGCCACCTCGTGAATCGCTTCCGTGAGCTGGTTGCTCGCCTTCTTCTCGACCGGCGCTTGGTTATCCGCGCGGAGCAGCTGAATGAGCAGCGACTTCAGCACGAGGCGCGCTTCTTCTTCGGCCGCGTACGTGCTGACGAGAAACAACCGGACGTAACGGGATAACATATATTCGAAATCTACCGTATCATAAAGCATCCGGTACCGTTCCGGCACGGCCTTGATTTCGCCTTCGACGGCAAAATGGATATACGTCAGCACCAGCGGGCGCTGCGGATGATGCGTGGCGCTCGTGTAGTCTCCCGGGCGGAACAGGAAGCAGCTCCCTTTCCCTACCTTGTAATGGACCCCGTTCACTTCCACTTCGCCTTCTCCGCTCCACACGTAGAACAGATCGAAGTTCGCCATCGGCTTCTCCCGCCTCGCCCATCTCCACCCCGGCTCGCAAACGATCTTGGCGAACGCGGGCAGCAGCCGGAGCGATTCCGGCGATATTCCAAGCATAATTCTTTCCTCCCTTGACGCAGGACAGCATTATTTTTATTATAATTCAACTTAGCCGGCAAGCAACGAAAAAAATTGCGCTCGAGAATGGTCTGGCAAGCGTAAAGATGGTATAATATCACGAACATTAAAATGCAATTTACTATGAATCATTTTTCGGAAGGATGGAATTCACGCCATGAACCCACTGGCCCAGCAGTTAAATGAGACGTTGCAGAGAGAAAACCCGAACATTTACGCGATGTTGTCGACGTTAGGCAAAGCGATCTATTTCCCGAAGGAAGGCATTCTCAGCCAATCCGCCGAAGCCAAGGCGAAAGCGAAGAAGTTCAACGCCACGATCGGAATCGCGACCGAAGGCGGCGGGCCGATGCATCTGAAGCTCATTCAAGACACGCTCAGCGCCTATAATCCGAAAGATATATATGAATATGCTCCTCCGGCGGGCAAGCCGGAATTGCGGAGCGCTTGGCGCTCTAAGATGATCAAGGACAATCCCTCGCTCGAAGCGAAGAGCTTCGGCAATCCGATCGTCACGAACGCCCTCACGCACGGCCTGAGCATCGTCGCCGACCTGTTCGCGGACGCGGGCGACGCCGTTGTCATTCCGAACAAAAACTGGGAAAACTACGAACTTACGTTCGGCGTTCGACGCGGCGCGGAAATCGTGGAATACCCCTTGTATAACGAGCAAATGAAATTCAACAGCGCCGGCTTGCGCGAGTCGCTTCTCGCCCAGAAGGACAAAGGCAAAGCGATCGTGCTGCTTAACTTCCCGAACAATCCGACCGGTTATACGCCAGGACCTCAGGAAGGCGACGAAATCGTCGCCGCAATCCGGGATGCCGCCGAAGCGGGAATCAACGTGGTTGCCGTTACCGATGATGCTTATTTCGGTTTATTCTTCGAGGATTCCCTGCAGGAATCGCTTTTCCCTAAGCTCGCCGGACTTCATGAGCGCGTGCTGGCCGTCAAGGTCGACGGAGCGACGAAGGAAGAATACGTATGGGGGTTCCGGGTCGGCTTCATTACGTATGCTTCGTCCTCCGGTGCGACGCTTGCCGCCCTTGAGCAGAAGACGCTGGGCATCATTCGCGCCACGATCTCGAGCGGTCCCCATCCTTCCCAGACGTTCGTGCTACATGCGCTGCAATCGCCGGAGTTCGAAGCTCAGAAGGCGGAGAAATTCGAAATCATGAGACGCCGCGCCAATTGCGTCAAGTCGCTGCTCAACAGCGGACGTTTCGGCGACGTATGGGACTACTATCCGTTCAACTCCGGATATTTCATGTGCCTCAAGCTTAGCGGCGTTACCGCTGAAGCCGTGCGTACGCATTTGCTCGACGAATACGGCATCGGAACGATCGCGCTAGGCGAGACCGATCTGCGCGTCGCCTTCTCCTGCATTGAAGAAGAGAACCTCGAAGAGCTGTTCGACACGATTTACAAGGCGGTTACGGAAGTGGCCGGGGCGTTACGAAATCAATGATTGCAACGAAGGCCGGACAACGCGATTCATCGCGTCGTCCGGCCTTCAATCATTCTTCCTCATCCGCCTCAAGCCGGAGCTTCCTCCGCATGCGCGCCGGACGAATCGCGAAGGCATACAGCAGCAGCGCAGCTGCCATCGCGATCGGCGAAGCGTAATAGCCATCCCAGAGCAGCGGCAGGGACGCGGGCAGCCACAGGATCGCGAGTCCCGCAAGCAGCGCCGCCCGATCCAGTCTCGCATATTGCTCCCATTGTCCATTCTTCGGGAGCGGATAAATGTTTTTCCAAACCGTATAACGGTTTACATGCCGGAGTCCGCCGAGCTGAAGGGCGAATACCGAGGCGAAGATCGCGTAAGGGATCAGCACTCCCCAGCCCGCCAAGGACGCGGCATCCGCCGACCAATACGAAACAAGCCCGCCTAGAAGAAGGAGACGAATCAGAATGCCCCCGATCTCCGTTCGCAAGAGCGATGCCGCGAACAAATACACATAGGCGTTATGCTGACCGTACCGGATGCGCGGCATGATCCACGACAAGTACGGCCTGCGGGCGATGCTGGACGAGACGACCGGCACGTCGATGAACATGCCGAATGCCGTATAATACCGTTTGCGGGTCGTTTCTTCCTCCCGGATCAGCTGCTCCCAAGGGAATCTCTGATTTCGCGGGAGGCGGTATGCGGCCGCTCCGAATACGAAACAGAGCAGCATGAACGCGGCAGCTTGCAAGACTGGATAGGTTAACCATGCGCCAATTACGGCAGCCGTCAGCAGCCATCTTCCCAATCGGAATGCGATCCGGATCATGCCCCACGACATGCGCCTCTCCCGCCATGCTCCGTAATGGCCTCCGCCTTTCAGCGCAAGGAACGCCGCGGCCAGCAGCCATGGGCTTGCCTCGCCTGATCCGCCCTGATAGATTGGCATGTAAAGCAGAAACACGGCCACCGCTGGCAGCGCGCTCCATCTGATCGAATAACGAAACGACCTCTCCAAATAAGGCCCCATGCCATGCTCCCGAGGCATCAAATAGACAACGTCGGCGGCCGCCAGCCAGGTCCGAAGCGGACTCCAGCAAAGCACCGGCGTCAAGGCGGCGATGCCGACTTCCGTCACGGGAAAACCCGGAGGCAAGTCTCTGATCAATTGCACGTATCCGATTACCGACACGATAAGAATCAATGATAGAAAAGAAGGAAACCCGCTCTGCGCCATATATCGCAAATACGGAAAGATCTCCTTGCGGAACGCCTTCGCACGCGCGCCCCATAGCTCCGCCAATCGGTTTCGGGACGCGTCCATCAGCTTTCCCCTCCGGCTACGAGACGGTAGAACGCATCCTCCAGCGATCCATTCCGGCCTTCGAATCCCGCGGCAGATCGGATCGCGTCCAGATTGCCTTGCGCCGCGATGCGGCCTTGATGCATGACGATGAACCGGTCGCAATACGCCTCAACCGTCGATAAAATATGCGAGCTCATCAGTATGGCGGCGCCTCCGCGTTTGACCTCGACAAGCCTGTCGAGCAGCGAACGGATGCCGAGCGGGTCGAGGCCAAGAAACGGTTCGTCGATAATATAGAGCGGCGGAGAGGCGAGCAGCGCGCTCATGATCATGACCTTCTGGCGCATCCCCTTCGACAGATGCGCGGCGAAAGCACCTCTCTTCTTCCTCATTTGGAATTCGTTCAGCAGCTCTTCCGCTCTTGATTCGTAATCTTCTTCACGTACGCCATAGGCCATGCCGCTTAACCGCAGATGCTCTTCTACCGTCAGCTCATCGAACAAGACGGGCGATTCCGGCACATAAGCGAAGGCCGAACGGTACTGCTCCGGCGATTGCGCGAGACGTACACCTGCCACCTCCACTTCCCCTTGCTGGGGAGTCAGCAGCCCCAAAATATGTTTGATCGTCGTGCTTTTGCCCGCTCCGTTCAGACCGATCAAGCCGACCATCTCGCCCGGCCGAATATCGAAGCCGATATCGTGCAGCACCGGCCGCTTCGGGCTGTAGCCCCCGGTCAATCCTTGCACTTGCAGCACTTTCTCCGCGTTCATGTTTTCGTCACCACAGCTTTCCATTATTCCCCTGATTGCACTCTTAACAGCATACCGAAGTTGAACGAAAATTTCAAAACAAAGAAGAGGCTGCCGCCTCCGCATTCAAGCTGCGGGGGGACAACCTCTTCCTATCGGGCTTGGAAATGTCCAAGCGATAATAGCGCCAATTATTTGATCGTGATCGTTTTGACGATGTTGTTCTCGCCTTTCACTTCGACGAGCTGGCCAACCTTCAGCAAGGAAACGTCGCCGACAACCGTTACGTTCGCGTCTACGTTGTAGATCAGCGTCGTCGTCGTGTTGTTGGATTCCGCGCGCGTTACCGTAATGGTAGCGAGCTTCGCTTGGGCGTTGAAGTTCAGCGTGTTCACGATGCCGAGCTCCGTGAACGCCGTCGTTACCGGGGCTTTCTCCGTTACTTCGATGAACACGACTTTGTTCTGGTACGTACGGATGAACAGCTTGTCGCCGGCTTTCAAGTCGGCAATCGTCGCTTTTTTGTCGTCTCTGAAGATAAAGACGCTTGGATCGACGGCAAGCGCCAATTCCGTGTTATCCGATTGAACTACAGTAAGCGAACCGTTCGCGGAAGCCTTCAGCGTGCCTTGGATGGCGCGAGCGTCGTGGTCCGGCATTTCGCCGTCCGTTCGGTCGAGAAGCGCTGCCAGCTCTGCGCGTGTAACCGGTTGATTCGGACGGAACGTCATGTTGCCGTGTTTGTCCTTGTAGCCCGTAATGATGCCCTTATCCAGCGCAAGCTTCACGTAGCCCACGGAGCCGGCCGGAATTTGGTTCGCGTCCTTGAAGTCCAGCTTCGTGTTGTTCAACGCTTTTGCTTCATCTTCCAGCTTAAGCGCTTTGATTAACAGGATCGTCGACCAGAGACGCGTCGCTTTTTCGCCAGGCTTGATTTCCGTTTCGGTTTCGGCGAACAGGTCGTTCTCTAGCGCTACCGATACGTAGCCGACTGCCCATGGGTATTTTTTCTCCAGCTTGTCCGCGTCCTTGAAGTTCAGCTCCGTGTTCATCTCCGCGGAGGATTCCGCTTGCTCGCGCAGACCCATCAGCCTGACAGCAGCCGTCAATGTTTCGATGCGGTTAATGTGCTGATCTGGTTTGAACGTGCCGTCTTCATAGCCGGTGAACACGCCTTTGGCCGCGAGACGCATAATGTATTCAAGCGCCCATTGCAGCTGCTCTTCGTCTTTGAAATTCCATTTTACTTTATATTTGTCGTCGTCGTCGCCCCAGCCTTTGTCCTTGTCCCACTTGTCGTCATTGTCGTCTTCGTCGTCATTGTCGTCATCGTCGTCGTCGTTGTCGTCATCATCGTTGTCCCACTTATCGTGGTCGCTCCAGCCTTTGTCGCTGTCTCTTCCTTTATCGTAATCGTTCGATTGCGCGAATGCCGATGTCGCGCCGCTTGCCAGCATCAGAACCGCCGTTGCGGTAATCGCCGTTTTTTTCCATAATGTGTTCTTCGTCATAATAGCCACTCTCCTTTGAACGTTAGCGGGATGCCGCTTTTATCCTTCGCCCATAAGTTTCGCAAGGGGAAGTTCGTTTTAAGGGGTGGCTATTAAAAAAATTCGATAAATCTATTCTTTTTTCGCGGAATCGCGTTTCTCTTTCAACCATTTCGGAGCGCCTTTGTTCTTGCCGTCGCGTTTCTTCTGCTCCTTCGCCTGGGCTTTCGACACGGGTTTTGCCGTTGGTTTTGCGGCCTTGCCGTCAGCTCCGGCTGCAGCGCGTCCCGCTTGCTTGGAGACGGACTTCGCCCCCACTCTGCCAACCCTTGGCCCGCCCGGCTCGGCCGCGCTTACGCTCGCCGGTTTACTTGCTGCTCCGGCAGTGCCGGCCGGCCGCCGCTCGGCGGACTCGGCTCGTGCTGACGTTCTCGCCTCCGCCCGCGCTCGGCCAGCCGCTCCTTCCGTGCCGCCGCTTCTGCCGGCACCCGGGCGCGTCGCCTCGCGAAGCTGCTCATCCGACAGCAGCTTGCCGCGGAACATCGTCCGCTCGCTTAGGTCGATGCCAAGCGTCTTGCGGAATTTATTCACGATAAACAGCTCTTGCGGCGTAACGATCGTAATGACGGTTCCGGGCTTGCCCATCCGTCCCGTTCTTCCCGCGCGATGAACGTAATGATCCGCGTCCACCGCGGGATCGAGCTGAAGCACGAGCGGCAGCCCCTCGATATCCAGTCCCCTGGCCGCGACGTCCGTGGCAAGCAGAAGCTGGCAGGTGCCTTCGCGGAACCGCGCCAACGTCGCCGCGCGCCGCTGTTTGTCGGAATCGCCGTACAAGGTTTCGACGGCGAAGCCCTCGTACTTCAGCTTCGCCTCCCAGTTCGCGATCTCGTTCGTATCGTTCAGGAACAGTAGGGCAGAAGCCGGGTTAAGCAAACGGATCAACCGTCTGGCCGTATCCGTCTTGTCCCTGCGGTCGCTGACGACGTAGAGGTTGTCGATTGTTTGCGAAACGCGATGCTCCATTGCGAGCTGGAAGCGGACCGGATCCTTCATCCAACGTCCTTCGTATCTGGTCATCTGCTCCGGGTACGTCGCGGAGAAAAAAGCCGTCTGGCGATCCTTGCCCATCGCGAATAGAACCGCCTCGAGTTCCTTCTCCGAGCCGAGCTGGAACGTCTGATCCGCTTCGTCGATGACGACGAAGCGCACCTCATGCAGCTTCAGCTTCTTATTCTTCAGCAGCTCGTGAATGCGGCCCGGCGTGCCGATAACAAGTTGCGGCCGCAGCTTCAGCTTCTCGACCTGGCGCTTCATCGCCGCTCCTCCGATCAGCTGCTGCACGCGGATGCCCAGCGGCTCCGCGTAACGCTCCGCGACCCGGACGATCTGCATCGCAAGCTCCTGAGTCGGCGAGACGACGACCGCTTGAATCGAACCCGATTCGGTATTGATCCGCTGCAGCAGAGGCAGCAGGAACGCCAGCGTCTTCCCCGTTCCCGTCTGCGATCGCGCCGATACGTCCTTGCCCGCAAGCAAGGCCGGTATCGTATCCGCTTGCACGTCGGTAGGCTCCATGAGCCCGTGTCCGATTAAAACCTCCGCTAGCTGCCCATTAAGGCCTATTTCTGTCCATGCATTGCCGTTTCCCATAGATAACCCCTCTTAATCGCTACGTTTATTTTCGATTAAACAATCCGCCGAACAGCCGGTCCGCCACGCGCGGGAACAACCCGTACAGCTTAATGCCAAGCGATGCCGCATGCGGCAAGTCAAGCTCGGATTTCTTCCGTTCCATGACGCGGACGATCGCATTCGCCACGTATTCCGGCTTCATCATAAACCAACCGACGTTTTTTGCGTACGAGCCCGTCGGATCCGCGATGGCAAAAAACTCGGTGTCGATCGGTCCCGGATTAATTGCGGATACGCGGATGCCTTGGCCTCTAAGCTCCATCCGAAGCGAGTTCGTGAAGCCGAGGACGGCATGTTTGGTCGCGGTGTAACTCGTCGACTTTGCCGAACCGATCTTGCCCGCCATCGAAGCCACGTTCACGATATGCCCGCCGCCTTGCTTCAGCATGTACGGAAGGACGGCTTTCGTGCAACGCACGATCCCCATATAGTTCGTGTCCATCATCGCTTCGAATTGCTCTACCGGCATGTCCGCGAACGTCTCGAACTGTCCGTAACCGGCATTATTTAATAAGATGTCGATTCGGCCGTATTGCTGGATAACTTTGCGAACGACCGCCTCTACCTGCCTCATGTCGGTTACGTCCATAACATAATAAGAACAATTGCGGCCGATCGCCGCAGCTTGTTTCGCAAGCCGGGCTTCATTCCTCCCCGTCAGCACCGGCACGGCTCCGCGCTTGGCCAGCAGCGCCGCCGTCAGCGCGCCTATGCCGCTTGAGGCACCGGAAATCAGCACCACTTTCCCGTTCAACATGTCTCATCACCTTTTCGAACACGCGTTATCTGTAAGTTTACTGCACTCTTCCCGGGGAAGCAAAAAAAGCTCCCGCAGGAGCTTTCTTCCGCTTACGAAGCAATTAGGACTTGAATGTCGAGCTCGCCGATGCCATCCATAATAAGCGGAATCGTCAACGCTTGCTTCGCGCTGAACCCCGCGGATTGCGCGGAATGAATGACCTTCGGCGGAGTGATGTCGACCTTCACTCCTTGATTGTATAACATGGTGCTGGCATTGCCGCTGATCATGTTGCCTAGTTCGGAAATGGCGCTTCGGGAAATTTCGTCAATCTCGGAGATGACGAATCCTCCCATCATCGCGGATACCATCCGAAGTGCTACCTGTTCGCTTAGTCCGAATACAATATCACCGTTCATCTGTCCGTTGAGGCCGATCTGAATCCATATGTAATTCTCAACAAACTTAATGTCCTTGAGCCCTAGCTGTCCTGTCGCAGGCCGTATTTGAACGACTTGCTCAATTACGATTTTTGCAGATTCAAGAAACGGGTTTATATACTCTGCCTTCATAACGAGGAAGCGCTCCTTTTTTCTCGACAAAATTCGCAATTTGTCTATTTGACAACTATTATACTCGAATCACTAGGACAAGTATACTAGGAATGACGCATATCCTCCTTTGGTCCTAGTTCAATGTTCGGTCATACGGCTTTGCTGCCGCTCTTCCGACGGTAGCGGATTCGCATGAGGCGAAGCCGCTCATACCATTGCTCGACCTGACGGCCGGACTTTCCATCTTCCCCTTGGCCGTAAACCTGTTCAAGTACCGGCTTCAAATAACGGTCGCCCATCGCGGCCATCGCATCCCATATGAGCTGCTGCTCCGATTGCGGCACCTCGCTAAGCTCCCGGTCGACGAACGGCTCCACGTCGTAGCCTTCCGCCTCCAAATCCTCGATCCGGATCAGAAGCTCGCGACGGGACAAGGACAGATCTTCCTCCAGCTGCTTCAGCTGACCGCCTTGCTGGAGAACGGTCAGAATTCTTTTCTTCTCTTGCTGGCGATCCATCAGCAGTTTGTACTTGTTCTCCTTTTGTTTATACTGCCAAGCCGCATAGACATCGGGATCCAATCGGTCCTCTACCCAGTCCAGCGGGAAGGGTGTGCTTCGAGAGGCTTCTGCCGTAACGGCGAGCACGTCCGCTCCGTAAGAGGCATGTTTCATCTTGCCCCAGCCAGGAATTTGGTTCAATTCCTCTTCCGTTTGCGGGACGAATGCGCTGATCATCCATAACATCCGGTTCGTCGCGACGAGATAGGCGGACTTCTTCTCTGCGGCCGCCGCTTTCCTGCGCCACTCGCGAAGCGCCTGGAACAGCTCTTGGTCCGCGTTCAGCTCACCATAGCAGTGCAGCATGGTCATATAGCCGCCGCCTGCGGTACGCGGCCCTTCCAGCATGCCATCGATGACGGGAGCGTAACCGGCACCCATTACTTTGGCGACGCCGTGCCTGAAGGAAGTAATCATCTCTTCCCAAGAGGTTCCTTCGAACCAAACGGTCGAGCTTTGCCCGCTTTCTTCCTCTTCCTGCCACTCAACGGACCACTGCCCCTGGTCTTCTCCGATAAACAGCCGGGCGCTTCCGTTCCCCGCTCCTTCCGCGTGTTTCTCGAACGTGTTCATAAATACGATTTGCATCCTGTCACTCACCTTTCGCATTTTGTAATGGTCGCGAATACCGCAAACGACTTCTCTTGTGCAACAAAAAAAGCACCTCTTCCGCCATTCGGCAAAAGAGGTGCTTCCTCGTCGTTCAAGTATTCGATTGGTTACATGCTATCATATCGTTATAACGTTGACAAGCTGAATTTCATGACTCTTCGCGCGAAAGTCATGTATAATAACAACAATCAAGCTTGAACAGGAGGTGCTCCACATGCAATTGCCTAATTACGATTTCCTCTCGGATTCTACAGAAGATACATCAACCCGATTCGTCACCTTCATTACGCCAAGCCTGAAGCGGTTCGACCTTGCCGTCTTGACGACGAACCGGTTCTACGGCAAGAAGCTGGTAACGGACTTGCAATTCGGCAAAACGGCCATCATCGGCCCCGACGATCTCGAGGAAGAAGGTTATTTGGAATACGCGTTCAAGCTGTCGGAAGAAGAGGCGGAGGAGCTGCGGCAGTTTCTTTATTTTGTCGTTGGCACGGTGAATTTTACGGATTAATCGGGGCATTCTAAAGCGGTAACGACCACCATCCGGGGAGGAACTTGCCAGTGTATCTAGGCGATCATGATGACCGTGACTTTAACCCAGACGTATCGACAGCCGAATCGCATCGGAATGACTTATTCGCCGAAGAGTTCCCGGAAGGGCCATACGGCTCGGATCTGATCAGCGAATCGCTCGGGAAAAGCTCGCCATGGCGCATGAACCAGCACGCGCAAAGCGCGTACGGTTACGAGAACAAGGCTTTGCACGCGGGTCTGGAACGCGATTATCCCGGCGAAGACGATTATCGCACGGGGGTTCCAGAGGTACAAGACGAACCGTAATCGCAAGCTAGCCGAACTCCCATAAGCGCAAGCAACGCCCAAGGCGTTAAGCGTGAAAACCGCTTATGCCTTGGGCGTTGCTGTTTATAAATCGTGAATCGTCACTTCGCTTCGCACCATGAATCTTGCGTTTACGCCGGCTTGCCCGATGCCTTTCGAAATATAATAAGGACCGCGCTTGCCGTTGTGAAGGCCTTTGTATATGCCTTGCGTCGAGAGTGGGCCTTTCGGTTTGAATGCAAAGAAAAAAGGAATATTCATCTGTTTGCCGTGAAGATGTCCGGCCATCAAATAGTCGAAGGGACGATCGATCTCCAACACCACGTTCGGGTCGTGCGTAATAACGACTACCGGCTCCGGCCCGTTAATCCCTTGGAACGACGCCTTGATGCGGCTATGGCCCGTACTGTAATTGTCGATGCCGACAAGCCTGAAGCCCGGCAGCTCGACATGGCTGTTCCGCAGAAGCGGAATTCCTCTGGCGCGAAAACGTTCGGTCAGATCGCGAAGGCGGGGAAGCTCGTAATCATGATTGCCGAGCACGGCGTAAGCCGGCACGCCGGCTGCCTCTATCACCCGCAGATAACGATCCAGCGAAGGCAAATAACTCCTTTTATACGTAAAGTCCCCGGTCAAAAACACATAATCCGGTTTCTCCGAGCGAATAACGGCTTCGAGCCTTTGCGGCGTAACACGCAGCCGATCCACGTGAAGATCGCTAACTTGCAAGACCCGTATGCCGATGCCGAGCGGCATTCGAACGCGTTCGATCTTCAACCATTGCGTCGGCCAAATAAATGCCAAATAAAACAGCAAGGCCGCGCACAAAACGATGGACAACATGATTATCGTTTCTTTCAGAAGCCCCGCACCTCCAATCCCCTTAACAGGATAAGCTGAACTGGATGAGACGCTCCTTGGACAGCTTCGCGAGAAAACCGAATACCTCGGTCTCGCATGTCATACGATCAATATCATACTCAAACAACAGCTTGTTGACAACTTCGCCAACGGAGAGCGGTTCCCGGATCAAATCCCATATTCGGCTTCCGATCTCATTGAATCGATACGATTTCCCTATATCCAGCCGAAGAACGGATAGCGGCTCTCCGAATAAGCCTTCCTCGACGATCTGTTCCTTCTTCAACCGAATGACATGCAAGTAAGAAGAAAGCGAATAAGGAACTTCACCCGGCATCATGACTTCCGCATGCGTATCCAAATCGAACACCTCGTATCCGAACGAATCTATTGTTCTCAATAAAGAACAACATCATGATCTTAACATTCGTTTTCCGCGATTGTCAATGCGAGCCAGGTTCACCCCGACTTTCGCCCATCCTCGAATCTGCTGTTGACAACCCATTGCGTTGATGATAACCTACAATTAAGTTCTTAATAAAGAACAACTTTCCTTTTCTGATAGCCATCATAGAACGCAAGATTCAGCTTATCCCCTTATATTAAGGGGGATTTTCAGCTGTTTCATCCGTTCTATAACAAGAACACTTTAAGGAGGCGTCAACATGTACGATCAACAACCACTCGCTTTAACGGACCTCGTATCATCATGCAAACAGAACATAGTCAGCGACATGGGCGGCGAGAAGGTAATGCTCAGCGTCCGCAATGGCAACTACTACAATCTAGGCGCGATCGGCGGCCGGATTTGGGACGGTATGAACGAGGCGGTTACCGTTCAGGCGCTCATCGAAGAATTAACAACCGAATTCGCCATCGAGAACGAACAATGCGAAGAACAGGTTATCGCTTTCCTAGAACAGCTTCGAAAGGAAGGTCTGATCCTTGTTAACGAAGAGAATACGAACGTTTCTCTCGCTTGATCGGCATACCGTCCTCTTATTCATAGAGGCTTTTCTTTTTTTGGGGCTGGCCAAACTTCAGCTGCTCCGCACCTTCGCAAAAGTTGCTCCCAAGTTAGGTTCCAAGACGGAGGAGACTTCTCTTCAATGCGACGATAAGCATATCCAAACGCTAAAGCGCGTCAGGTCCGCCATAAGCGTCATGAGCCGGCATACGTTCTGGGACAGCAAATGTTTGGTTCAGGCCATGGCTGGGATGAAAATGCTCGAGCGGCGCGACATTCCCAGTACTTTATACCTTGGCACCGCCAGAGACGAAAACGGGAAGCTTATCGCGCACGCGTGGCTTCGCAGCGGGTCGCTATACGTTAGCGGGTCGGAAGTCATGAACAAGTTCGTCGTCGTCGAGAAATTCGCTAAGCATGCCAATTAGTCTATCAGAAGTCTCGGCCGCCTTGCAAAAATCCAGCATACCGATAAACCATTTCAGCTGCAGCAAGCGTTCCCGCGCATGCTGCAGCTGAATGTTTGCCTGGTTCCGATCATGGGCGACGTTGTCTATTAATGCACATTAATTTACTTATAATTCCAATTAGTCCTATTCCATTGCATCATGAGAACCAATCTCCGTTAATTTGCTTTCGTAATTGCAATTAATTCGTTATAATAGAGATCAAATTGTTGTAATTGCGCTTGCAAAGGAGGCGTCTGCTATGATTGGAGAAAGGATTCAGATGTTTCGCAAACGGAAAGGCTTTTCGTTAACCGAGCTCTCTCAACGGGCAGGAGTTGCGAAATCGTATTTGAGTTCCATCGAGAGAGGACTCCAGCAGAACCCTTCCATCCAATTTCTCGAGAAGATAGGCGAGGTATTAAACGTGCCAGTCGAGGAGTTCGTAGGCCAAGAACAAGCGGAAGGCGATGCCGTCCACTTGGATCGGGAATGGGAGAATCTTGTCCGGGAAGCGATGGCTTCCGGCGTAAGCAAAGAACAGTTCAAAGAATTCCTCGAATTTAATAAATGGAAATTCAACCGCGAATAACGCTGTATGCCTATACAGCGTTTTCTTTTATGATCAATTGCCCCTGCTCTTGAAGGATACGCAGTACCTTGCTCACTTCTTCCGTCGTGAGGCCCTTCGAACGCGCGCTCAACATCAGCTCTACCCACTCCGCATCCAATTCCTGCTGGTTGTCCGATATAAATCGTGTCATCCTAAAATCCCCCATCCGATTGGGGCGGTTGCACCACTGACTCCATGCGTTTAAGGTGCCCAGATACTAAACGCACTTCTTCGTCTCCCATATAATATGTATTGATGTCCCACAACAAAAATAATAGCTCATCTGGAACGAAGATGCTGTCGCTTTGTGTCTCCAGAATTTGAGAGATTGCTTCTCAATTTGTCGAATTTCTTGGAATCGAATGTCGATAATGTAACGATCATCCAATTTCGAAGCAAACTTTTCCGGAATTGCCTGCGTCCTTCCCGGTCCAAATAGGCAATATCTCCTTTGCGAACGGCGTTCACGAAGCGTAATCGGATACGCCTGGCCGACGGCTCATGGTTCACGCTGCCTATCACTTCGGGAAGCCGGCACATCGCCGCGATCGACGAGCGTCGTTCTTCCTGGGTCAGCTTGCTCAAATAAAGATTTTTCAGGTATGTGCGAAGCGTATTCAGGAGCATCAAATTGATGCCGATAAGATGAGCCTCCCGCTCGTCCTCCGGATAATGCGCGTTGATAACCATTCGTTGAACGCGGTAACCGGCGACGGCGTCCTGAACCAGCTCCGGCATGTAGCGGCTGGTTAAACCTCCGGCCCTGTAATAGTAGAGCGGTTCCGGGATGACGACGACAGTGCTCGCCTGCAGAAACATTTCGAGATTGTAATAAAGATCGTCCCCGAAAAATGTGAACGGCTCCAGGTAGGTTCCGCAGCTTAAGACCAGCTCCCTGCGATATAGCTTGCCGTGAAGGTAAGCCGGGAAAGCATGCCCGTGCAGGAAGGATGGGACTAAGCCGGCTTTGATATCTTCTCCCCGGTATACCGTCTGCTGCCTGAAGTAGCTGCTGGTGTTCGAGCGTTTGATCCAAGCGGAGCTGTCAAGCACCCGGTATGTATTGCATACCGCGATATCGGCGCCGTGGACGTCGGCGATGCCGAGCAGCCGATCCAGCATCGCTTCGTCCAGCCAGTCATCCGCATCCACAAACGCGATATAGGGAGATGTCGCAAGCTCCGCGCCCTTCCGCCGCGCCGCGATGCTGCCGCTCCTCGCTTGCTCGACGAAGCGGACCCGGCTGTCCTTCGAGGCGTATTCGGCGCAGATCGCCCGGCTATCGTCCGTCGAGCCGTCGTTGACGAGGATGACTTCGATCGCGGCGACGGTTTGGCGCAGCACGGATCGAAGGCACTGATGCAGCTTTCCTCCCGCGTTATAGACGGGGATGATGACGCTAACCTGACTCACGGCAGTCACCTCTTCGAATTAGATTGGTTCCGCGTAAGCAACGCTGCCCGCGTATCCTCTCGGATTGGCGACCTGCCAGCGCCATGCGTCCGCGCACATCTCCTCGATTCCGCGAACGGCGCTCCACCCCAGCTCCAGGTTCGCTTTGGCCGGATCGGCGAAACAAGCCCCGATATCACCAGGTCTCCTTTCCGCGATGCGGTAAGGAATCGTTCGGCCGGATGCCTGCTCGAACGCCTTGATCATCTCCAGCACGCTGTAGCCCCGCCCCGTCCCAAGATTATAAATATGCAAGCCGTCTGCTTGATCCAGCTTATCGAGCGTCTTCAAATGCCCTTGCGCCAAGTCGACGACATGGATGTAGTCCCGTACGCCGGTGCCATCCGCCGTATCGTAATCGTTCCCGTATACCGCGACTTCCTTCAGCTTGCCTACCGCGACCTGCGCGATATACGGCAGCAAATTGTTCGGCATGCCGCTCGGATCTTCGCCGATCCGCCCGCTCTCATGCGCCCCTACCGGATTAAAGTAACGAAGAATCGCAATCCGCCACTTCGGATCGGAGCTCGCCAGATCCTGAAGCATTTGCTCGATCATCTGCTTCGTCCGGCCGTACGGATTGATCGCGCCGATCGCGGCTTCTTCCCGGATCGGCATTTGATCGGGCATGCCGTATACGGTCGCCGAAGAGCTGAAGAGCAAGCGGTACACGCCGAATTCCTCCATCGTCTCGCATAACGTCGTCGTGCTCATGAGATTCTGGTGGTAATATTTCAGCGGCAGTTGAACCGACTCTCCCACCGCCTTCAGTCCCGCGAAATGAATAACCGCTTCGATGCGATGCTCGCGGAACACCTTACGCAGCGCTTCGCGATCCATCAAATCTTGAATATACACGGGAAACGCTCTGTTCGCGATTTCGGCTACCCGATCTAATGCTTCCCCGTGGCTGTTCGACAGATTATCGACGACGATGATGTCTCGCCCTTCGCGAAGCAGCTCCACACAAGTATGGCTGCCGATATAACCCGCCCCGCCTGTTACCAATATAGCCATGTATGATCGCCTCCGGCTTTCGTCATTCTTGAGAAAGAACGATCGTTTCTAATTTCGTTCTTAATTAAGAACATTGTAACATACGGTTCCGCTTTTGTCTGCTATAACGAACAATCGTTTAACGACTTTGAATAAAAAAAGAACCGAGCCCTGCGAGGAAACGCCCGCGCAGGACTCGGCTTTTTTATTCGAATTAATCGTTTATTTCGATACGGACTTGAACCACTCGTTCACTTCTTTCGTCACTTGTTCCCCGCCGTTTGTTTTCCAGCTGGCAACGAACTCGTCGAAGGCATCGACGGGCAGCTTGCCGTAGATGATTTTGTTGAACGTTTCAAGCTCGGACTGGCGAAGCAAGTTCCATTTTTCGATCATCGCCGGCGTTGCCGCTCCCGTGAAATAGTTTTGCTTGCGGATGTCGATTTGCGACATGACCACTTTGGCAGCATACCAGTTCTCCGGCTTGCGGAAGGTCGCCAGCTGCTTCTCGTAAGGCGTCTCCGGCGTCTGGCCGTCAGCCAGCTTGACGAGCGTGCTCATGTACAAATCCGGAATGCGCGCCGGGCCGGTAATGTACGGGAACTTGTCGAAGAAGTCTTTGATCTTCTCCTTGTCGCTTGTCGGTTGCCCGTCGATCATATCCCAGTCATACCCTTGGGCGAAGCCGAATTCGAACTCGCTGCCCACGGCAGGGTTAGCCAGGTTTTCAAGCAGGTAGTTGTAATATAAAATGATCGCTTCCGGGTGTTTGGCGTCCTTGTTGATCATGAAGCTGCTGTTGACGCCGGAGTTCTGCCACTTCGTACCGATGAGACCGTCCGGACCGGCAGGAATCGGATAAGCTTTGTACTGCGAGCCCGGCACGTTCTTGATAAGATCGGGAGCCGGCCAGTCCGGCACCCAGTTCGCTCCGGGCAAGACGCCCGCGTTGCCTTTGGTCCAAATTTCGGCCGATTTGCCTTCGTCCCACAGCGCGGAGTCCGGGTGGATATACCCTTTCTCCATCCATTCCTGCAGCTTGGCTAACGCTTGTTTCGCCCCTGGATTGACGGAGCCGTATTCCAGGTTGCCGCTTGCGTCCTTGTTCCACTGCTCTTGCACGGAGCCGTAAGCGCCGAACAGCCAGTCCAGGCCGCCCATCCAAGTGTTCGTATTGTTTTTGAGCGAGATCGCCAGCGGATAGACGTCCTTCGGAGCCAGACCGTCCGGGTTCTCGTTTTTGAATTTATCCATGATGACTTCAAGTTCGGTGATCGTCTTCGGCGCTTCGAGCTTCAGCTTCTGCATCCAATCTTCGCGAAGCCACAGGATCGTGTCGTCGTTGTCCGTGTATTCCATGATCGGCAGGTTCCACTTCTTGCCGTCCTTCGTGAACGGATACCAGAGCTCCGGATTTTCTTCGGCATGGGCTTTCCACGTCGGGCTTGCGTATTTATCGAACAGCTCTTCGATCGGAAGGAACTGGCCGGAATCGATCAATTGGTTCGTCAGCACGGGATCGGTCGGCACCATCACGAAATCCGGAAGCTTCTCCCCCGACGTCAGCGCCAGCTGAAGCTGCTGTTTGTATTGATCGGAGCCTGCCGGATACCAAGTGTCCTTGTGCTTGATGCCCAGCGTCTCCAGCATCCAGCGGTCATGAACGTTGTTTTCTTTCGTTTCGCCTTTGGTGTATTCGCGGGGCATAATGATCGTGCTGATCTCGATCGGCGGATCGTATTTGCCCTTCTCGAACGCCAGATCGGCTTCGGACTTCGTCGCGGCTTCCGTCGCTTCCGGACTAGCCGATGGATCCGCAGTCGTCGCGTTGTTGTTGCCCTCTTTGCTGCATGCCGACACGATCAGCATCAAGGCAATGAGCGGCAGCCACAGCTTTTTCATTTTGTTCATTTCGATTACCCCCTGCTGTGTTTGATGTGGTTACAAATGAGAGTTTACCAACAGGCGCAGGAGGTCATCTATAGGATAATTTCAGTTTCCATAGGACTCTGTCATGTTGTTTGATGGCCTTCCCGATACTCCTGAGGCGTCATGCCGAACTGTTTTTTGAACACCTTGATGAAGTAGGCCGGGTCCAAATAACCGATGTCCGCGCTAATCTCGTACACCTTCTTATCCGTCGATATCAGCTTGTGGCAGGCCATCTCCATCCGCAGCCGGGAGACGAAATCGCTGACGCCTTCGCCGGTTTCGATCTTGTACAGCTTGGACAGATGTGTCGGATGCAGGTTGACATGATCGGC
The DNA here is from genome assembly GCF_030929555.1 of Paenibacillus sp. LHD-117. GTDB lineage: Bacteria > Bacillota > Bacilli > Paenibacillales > Paenibacillaceae > Pristimantibacillus. The sequence continues at coordinate 60,856 of NZ_JAVFVT010000035.1, forward strand.
CAGCGCGCGCAGCGAGACGTCGAGATGCAGGTTCGCTTCCACGAAGCTTTGAATTTTCTTCACGTAGACGGACCGGTTGTCCTTGACCTCGCTGGACGACCTCTCCTTCAGCTTGCCGAGCGCGCCGAACGACCAGCTCCGGAGCTTGCCGATGGAAGAGAATGACTCTCCGCTTCTTAAGAGCTCGATGTCGTCCCGGCCCAGGGCGCCCTCCAGCGTATAGCCGTTGCGGTGGCAATAATGCGTAAAGGAGGATGCGATCAAATAACCCGCTTCCAGGCAATGCTCCCAGGAATCGGACCACTTTCCGTCCAGCTCCGCCAACGCTTCGGCAAGCTTCTCTTCCGCCGACTCCCATCTTCCCGCTTCCAGCAAACTCTTAAGGCTGGGAGGGGAATGAATGACATCCAATACGCCCTGCGACACCCCGTGGTCCAAGTCGCCGGCGCGTATGACGAATTCCCTTTCGTCCCCGACGATCTGCCTGAAATACGCAAGCGCGTGGCGGTACCGGTCCGGAAGATTGCCGGGGAACAGGAACGGCTCCGTCATGACGATGGACAACGAGCCTTTTAAGTACTGCTTCACTTTCGCCTGCAGATGCATGGCCGATTTCTCCAGATTCGTTTCCTTCCTCGCAGCCGGAAGCTCCTCCTTGAATTGCAGCAAAAACGCAAGATATCCATGCTCTTCCTTGACGCCCCATACATAAGCGAATTCGCCGAAAATTTCTTCGGCGATGTTCATGATGGCGTATTCCATCAAATGATGCCCTTTGTTTCGGTATTGGCCGAACTCCTCTTCCATCCGGACAAGCATCAGCGCGCATTCGCCGAAGCGGAACGGCAGCTCGTAGCTATCGAGCTTGCGCTCCCATTCCTCGGCGGGCAGCCGCTCGCCGCGAAGCGTGCTGAGCAGCAGCTGGCCTCGCAGGAGCGGCAAATTTTCCCGGAGGATGTGGAGTGTCCGCTCGTGCGAGCTGACCGTTCCCCATTCGGCCTCGAGCTGTTCGATCGCGGATTTGACGGAACCGAGCAATTCCTGATCGGTCGGCGGCTTCAGCAAGTAATCCACGGCTTGATTGCGAAGCGCCTCCTTCGTGTATTCGAAGTCGGAATAACCCGACAGAATGATGCATTTGATGCGCTTGTCGCGCTCGCGGACGATCTCCAACAGCTCGATCCCCGTCATCTCCGGCATCAGCACATCGGAGATGATGATATCAATCGGATGGGTGTCAAGGATGCGCAGCGCCTCTTGCGCGGAATATGCCTTGTGGACCGTTTCGATGCCCAGCGTATGCCAGGGCTTGGTCGTGGATAAGTTGTCTACCCAATGGGCTTCGTCGTCAACGATGATCATTTGCATGTGTTTGTCCCCCTTCTCGCGTATCCGAATCCCGACGTACATCCGCCGCGGCCGGAAGCTCCCAAACCATCTCGGCCCTTAATCCTCCCAGCTCCGACCTTCCGAACGACAGCCCCGATTTGTCCCCGAACAGATGGATGATGCGCTGGTTCGTATTCCAGAAGCCGTATCCCATGTCTTCCCGAAGCGGCTGCTTCATCTGGCGATTGAGCGCGTCCAATTGTTCTTCGGTCATACCCGGACCGTCGTCGTCCACGCAGAGCTTGCAGAAGCCGTCCTTCATCTCGCCGGTCATTCGGATCTCTCCCGAGGCGTACGACTTCCCGACTCCGTGAATGACGGCGTTCTCGACGACCGGCTGCAGCATCAGTCGCGGGACCTGCTGCTTCAGCATCTCTTCCGGAATGTCGATCCGGTAATGAATTCTGCCGTTGCGCAGCTTCTGGATGTCCAAATAATTGACGATCAATCCCGTCTCCTCTTGCAAAGAAGCCGTCGGACGCTCCAAGCGGGTCATATACCGGTAGTAAGCGCTCAAGTTATGTCCCATGGAGACGACGGCCTCTTCGTCCTTCATTTGGGCCATGTTGATCATATAGCCGATGCAATTATACAGAAAATGCGGGTTGATCTGCGCCTGCAGCTGCTTGAGCGTCGCTTCCCTGGCCCGCAGCTTCTCGTTCAGGACGTTTTCGATCAGACTCTGGATCTGCTTCGACATATCGTTGAACCGGTAAAACAAAAACGCGAATTCGTTGTTCACGTTGGAGCTGATCCTCACAGAGAAATCCCCTCGCTGCACGCTCTGGAGGCCGAGGATCAGCTTGCGGATCGGGCGCTGCACGTTCCGGTACAGCAAGACGGAGGCGGATATGCCCACGACGAACAGGAACGCCATCGCCGCGTAAAACAAGTTGCGGCTGAACGAGATCGGTCCCAGAATGCGGTCCAGCGGCACGATATCCACCAGATGCCAGCCGAGCGAAACCGATTTTACCGCGCTGATCAGGTATCTTTTGCCGTCTAATTCCACGACCTTCTGCATCGTATCGCCGAGGTCCTGCCTGTCCAGCAGGCTAGTCAGCTCGCTTGCCATCTCCGCGTTGGCGCTGCGGTTCAGGATCGGCGCGATTCCCTTATGGTAGAACATCGGGTCGCCTTGCCCGCCGGACTTGTACGTGTCCAGCATGTTCTGTATGTTCTCGTGGTAGAAGCTCGCCTGCACGACCAGATTGCTGCCGCGCAGCGCGTCCTGCTGGCCGAACGAATCGGTGTAGAACCAGTGGAACGCCTCGGAGGTTCCCGGTCCCGGCGCTTCGCCGTCGCCATAGATCCACTTGCCGGCCACGTTCCGCTTCAAGTAAGCCTCGTCATAGCTGACCATTGTCTTCGCGTTCGATATCGCTTCTTTGTTCTGCTGCGAATAGACGGTAAACTCGACCGGCCAGATGTTCATGACCCCGGACTGCAGCATCATTTTCTCCTGGATGACGTATTTCGTTTGCATCCGGTCGTACAGATCGTCCCAGATGTTGAGGCCATTGAATTTCCGCACGTTGGGATCCTTCGAGAACGTGACCACAAAATCCATCGTCTGGTTGACCCGCGATTCGATCTGGCTGGACAGGAACGACAGCTGCTTGATGTTCGACGCTTTGAGTTCCTTGTCGATGACGTTCGACGAGACGCCGTTGGAATAGGTGAAGAACAGGATGACGGGGATAAATAGGATGATGATCAGCCCGTTGATTTTGGCGAACAGGCTCGTCTTGGAACCTACTTTTCTCCTGACCTTGCCGATGCTTCCGCGCAGCTCCATGCTTGTCCCCCTTGGCAAATTGCTCTACAAAACCCTATCGATCCTAACAAAGTCTTATAGTTCGATGATCATGGGCATTGTTAATATATATAGCAGGGCTTCGCCTCGGATACAAATGAATTTTTTGAGAGAGGGAGAGAATGATGGACCCAATGACTTCGATGCAGCTCAGACCTGGCGCGGGCCGGAACGCTCGGAAGAGAACGGGATACCGGGTGCCGTGGATCCTGCATCTGATGGTTCTTCCCGCCGCGCTGTCCGTATTCGTTTTTTCCTACCTGCCCATGGGCGGGATCGTCATGGCCTTCCAGGATTACAAGGCCGCACTCGGCTTTACCGGCTCGCCGTTTGTCGGCTTGAAACATTTCCGATATATGTTCGAGAATGACTATTTTATCAAAATCACGATGAATACGCTTCTGTTCGCCTGCTCCAAAATCGTCTTGAACCTGATCGTGCCGTTCACGTTCGCTTTGCTGTTGAACGAAGTTCGGCATATGGGCTTCAAACGGTCGATCCAGACGCTCGTCTACCTGCCCCACTTCCTGTCGTGGGTGACCCTCGGCGGCATCCTGATCGACCTGCTCGCACAGACCGGCATCGTCAATCAGCTCTTGTCGAACTTGCTTGGCATCAAGCCGATCTTCTTCCTCGGCGACGGCACCTGGTTCCGGCTCACGATTATCTTCAGCGACGTCTGGAAGGAATTCGGCTTCAACACGATCATTTTCCTTGCCGCGCTTGCCGGCATTAACCCGGCCTTGTACGAAGCGGCAGAGGTCGACGGCGCAAGCCGCCTCAAGCAAACGCTGCATATTACGATCCCATCGCTCGTTCCGATTCTCATCGTCGTCGCGACCCTTGCGCTCGGCAGCGTGCTGAACGCGAACTTCGACCAAGTGTTCAACCTGTACAGCCCGATGATCTACCAGCAGGGCGACATCATCGATACGTTCGTCTACCGCGAAGGTTTGCTTAGCGGCCAATTCAGCTTCGCGACGGCCGTCAGCTTGTTCAAATCGGTCATCGGCCTCGTCTTGATCGTCGTCTCGTACCGTCTCGCCTACAAGTTCGCGGGATATCGCATTTTCTAGCTTGAACGTTGCAAATGCATAATAGTGCGTGTTCAAAAAGTCCGATTTTCAGTACCGAGAAGGTTGAATGAAGATTAGGGAATGAGGAGCGGAGCGTAGTGGAAGCTACGTGAGCACCGGAAGTCCCGGCTGAATTCAAGATTCGATGTCGACATGCTTCTCGAGTTACTTCGTAATCAAAATTGGATTTTTTGAACAACCTCTGATGGGAAGGGTGATCTCCTGTGTATCATAAAACGCTGCCATACCGGCTATTCAGCGTGTTCAACTACTTCATTCTGGCCGTCATTTCCATCGGTTGCCTGCTGCCGCTGTTCCATCTGCTAATGGTGTCCTTCAGCGATACGTCGGCGGCGAACGCGGGGCTCGTCACGTTATGGCCGATCGGCTTCACGACGGAGGCTTACGCGAAGACGTTCGACAACGCCAACTTCCTGACCTCCCTTTGGGTATCCGTGAAGCGGACCGTGATCGGCACGGCGCTTGCGCTGGCCGTCAACTCCGTAGCCGCGTATGCGCTGTCGAAGGACAACCGCGTATTCCGGGGGCGGAACGTGTACTTGTGGTATTTCGTCGTCACGATGCTATTCAGCGCCGGTCTCGTGCCGGCCTACGTCCTCATTCTGAAGCTGGGTCTGATGAACAGTCTGTTCGCCTTGATCCTGCCCGGCCTCGTGGCGGTCTATAATATCATTCTGCTCCTCAACTTCTTCCGGTCCGTACCGAAGGAGCTTGAGGAAGCCGCGTTCATCGACGGGGCCGGCTACTTGCGCAGCTTCGTCTCGGTGTTCCTCCCGGTCTCGCTGCCGGCGATCGCGACAATTGCCTTGTTCACCATGGTCGGCCACTGGAACGCGTACTTCGACGGCTTGATTTATATGAAGGGAGCCGAAAATCTGCCGCTTGCCAGCTTCATGCAAACGCTGATCGTACAAGGCAGCACGACCGGCTTCGATCCGGCCGTCATCGCCAACATGTCGCAGCGGACGCTGCGCGCCTCCCAAATCTTCATCAGCGCGCTCCCGATTCTGCTGGTGTACCCATTCCTGCAGCGTTTCTTCGTGAAAGGGATCGTCATCGGGGCGGTCAAGGAATAGTGCGGTTGGAGTCGCGAAAAAAAACGAAGCCCTTTCGCTTCCCTGCGGGAAGTCGAAAGGGCTTCGTGCGTGATGCGCGGCCTAGCGGAGGATGGCTTTCAGGTTCCCGTCCTCGCGGCCATAAACAGCGGCTTCGGGTCGTCGCACATGATGCAGCCGGTCCAGAGGTCGATCGCGGCCAGTTGGCCGAACGGGACGGACTGGGCGGATCGTCTTCCGCTCTTGGAGGTTGATCGGGCGCCCCGGACTTGCTCTGACTTTTGCTCCAGATCGTACGACAAGCGGCAAGAACGCAGCTTCTCCCGCGCGCGGAACAGCTGCGACCGGACGGCGGACATCGTCATGCGAAGCCCGCCGGCAATCTCGATCATCGTGAAGCCGAAGTAATCGGCGAGCAGCCAAACGTTCAGCTGGCTTGCGGGCAGCCTCGCCGCGACCCACTCGAGCCAGCCTCTTATTTCGAAATAACAGGTATCCCTGCGCCCCTCTTCCTTCGGACACAGCCCAGAATCCTCTCTCAGCCTGCGCTTCCGGAACTGGTCGATCCGTTTGTTTCTTGCGACCTTCATCAGGAATGCCCTGATCTCTTTGATTTCGCCCTGCCGTTTGTAATAGCGGAAGGTCAGCGCGACCGTCTCCTGCAGCAAGTCTTCCCCGTCCCAGACCGAGCCTGTCAAATAAACGCAATAGTGGCGAAGCTCCGGCAGCCAAAGCTTCACGGCTTCTTCGAATGGCAGCGACGATGTCATTTGATTCATATGATGCAGCTCCTTTCCGCTCACCGCTCCGAAGACGGAGGCTCCAGCCGGAGACCGGTCCCGTCGACGATCAGTTTGACTTTATCCGTAATGCCTAGCGACTCCCGATATTCCGCCGGAATTTGCAGCCTTCCGAATCGGTCGACGACCGCGTACTCCTCATGCTCGCCGAACGAATCCGTTCGAGTGTCCAGAGAATCATCCGAATCCGCGCGCTTCAGCAGCTCGGAGCTCGTCATCCCGTCCCGGATCGCGACGACGCGGTCGACTTTACCCGCCAGCTGCATATCGTGCGTGACGATGACGATCGTCACGCCGGTCTCCTGGTTCAGCTTGCGGAAGATACCCATGATGATATCCGCGGTCTGCGCGTCAACGGAACCCGTAGGCTCGTCCGCCAGCAGCAGCGATGGACGGTTCGCGAGCGAGATCGCGATGGCGGTTCGCTGCTGCTCGCCGCCCGACAGCTGTACCAATTTATTGCCGATGCGATGCGACAGCCCGACCCAATCGATCAGCTGCTTGGCATAGGCCGTATCGACTTTGCCCGCCACCATCATGGCCGTCTCAACGTTCTCGAGCACGGTCAAATACGGCAGCAGATTGCGCGAGTTGTTCTGCCAGATGAAGCCGACCGTATGCTGCTTATAGGCAACGCGCTCCTTCTCGTCCATCTGCAGCAAATCCCAGTCGCCGATCGTCGCCTTGCCTGCGGATGGACGGTCGAGGCCGCCAAGCACGTTCAAGAGCGTCGACTTCCCGCTGCCGCTGTTGCCGATGATCGCGATCATCTCGCCGGCCTCGACCTTGAGGTTCAGCCCCTGTAGAGCAACGACCTCTACATCGTCCGATTTGAATATTTTCACCAGTCCCTCGCATTCGATCACCGTTATCTCTCCTCTCCCAGCTTGACCGCTTGATGGACACGCATGCGCATGATCTGCGCGGTCAGCAGCGTTCCGCCGGCCGCGATCATCGCCAAGACGATGATCAATAGCTGTAAGGTATCCCTCATTTCGAATACGATCGCGAACGGCGGCACTTGGTTATTCGCTCCCGACTGAAGGAACGGTATGAACAGCCGGCCGGCAAGCCGGCCGATGGCGAGTCCCAGCGCGATGGCCAGCCCCGTCGTGAGCAGCTGTTCCAGCAGCAGCATAAACGTTAATTGGCCGCGCATGAGCCCCGTCGCCCTGAGGATGCCGAGCTGCACGGTTCGCCTGGCGAGGCTGAACACCCAGAAGAGCAGATAGCCGATAAAGGATACCGCTACCGAAACGATAAACCCAAGCGATAAGATGCCGTAGATCCCTTCTCTCTCGGGCTGAAGTTTTCGGAGAATCCATTCATTGCGCGCATCGCTCACCGCGGACGTCTCGATGCCTTGGCTTCGCAAATGTTCGACGATCGGCATCACCTTGGCATTGCCCTCCATATCCAGCCATAACGCGTAAGGCGTGAGCGGGATTTGTTCATAGACGTAATCCAAATTCGCGACGACGAATGCCGAATTCGGGTCGAGCGACGGCCAGTAGTCGGTTACGCCCACGACGACCAGCTCGATGGGAATGTCCTGCGCCGTCATTTGGATCAAATCGCCGGGCTTCAGGCCGTGCTGCTTCGCGAACGAACTTGAAATGATGGCGCCTTGCTCGTATTCGCCGAGAAACCGGAGCAGCGTGAACGGATGCGCGGTTTTGTACAAGTCGGTCCGCCACCAGGCGCTTTTGGCAAAATCGACGTTGTCGACGCCCATCAGCTTGCCTTTGCCAAGCCCTTTGCCTGCCAACGACAGCTCGCCGTCCAGCTGAAGCACCCGAACCGACGAAGCGACTCCCGGCATATGCTCGAACGGCGCTTGCGGCGGCTCCGTATAGATGGTGTTGCGCGGCTGATCCTCCGGAATGTAGTTGCCCTCCTCGTCAAACAGCTCGACCTCCCCTTCCCATACGGGCTGCAGCACGACGTCCGCGCCGTTGCCGTACATCAGCCGCTCGCTTTCGTTCCGGTCCATCGTTCTTGCGGCGGAGGCGTGAAACACGCCGAGTCCGAGCGTCATGATCAGGAGCAGCATGAGCGGGTAATACGAACGCTGCGACCGCGACAGCTGCACGAATACCAAATGCAGCGAGACGGGAATCCACCTGCGGAACAATCGATGGAGCAGCCGCAGCAGGATCGGGAATAGACGAAGGCAAACAAGACCCGAGGCGAACATAGCCAAGGCGGGAACTAAGAAAAAGAGGGGCTGCGCCTGAACGCCGCCGCCGTCGCCGGATCCGCCGGCCAGCAATTGTCCGCTGCTGAACCCGTACCAGCCGAGGCCGGATGCGAGCAGCAGAGCCGCGTCGAGATACCACCGCTGCCATAGCGGAGCCCGGTCGCTTCTCGCCAGCTGCTTCTTATAATCGACGATGGACTGTTTCCCGTACGCGCCTACGGGCAGCGTGCCCGCGAGAATGGCGACCGCTACGGCCGCGAGGCCATACCAGCCGGATAACGCGCTCCATCCAATCGAGGCTTCCTTGCCCGGATTAAATTGCATGAAACCGTCCGTCCATACCATAAGTCGCGCCATCCCGAGCGCCAGCAGCATCCCCGATAGCCATGCGGCGGCACCAAGAATTGCCCCTTCCATCAGAAACAGCCCATAAACAAGCCGCATCCGGGCTCCTCTGCTGCGTAGGACCGCGATATCGTTGCGCTGCCGCTCCAGCGCTTGCCTGGCGTTCATATTGATGAAATAAAAGCACATCGCAAGCATGGGTACGGCCAGCGTCACAAGCAGCGCCTGGAGCGAAGCGTCCTCTCTCTTGAACTTGGCGATCAAGTCAAGGAAGCTCAGATCGACGCGCGTGTCGCGCAGCATCCGGAATAAATTAGGCTCCAGCCTCTCCAGCTTGTTCTCCAGCCGGCTAAGGTCGCTTCGGTTCAGTGCCGACAGTTCGTACAGGCTGTACCAATTAGCCGAAGCCAGATTGCCGCCGAGCTTTCCCAGCACCGTTTCCTTCATCGTTTCCGGCGCGATCATAAGCATGCCGGAGTAGGAATCTACGCCCTGATACCAATAGGCCGAACGTTCATCCTTTGGACGGAACGCGCCGACGATTCGGATATCAACGGTTTTATTGCCTGACTGAGTCGTCACCGTATAGGTATACACGTCTCCGACCTTGAGAAAATTCCTTGCCATCGCCTCCTCCGATACGATCGCTTCAATCGTGCCGTCCGCGTTGCTTGCTCCGTACATGCGGCCATCCGTCAACTCAACCTGCTCTTTCATGCCGGTCTGCGACATGAGCGTCATCTGCCGCCGTCGGTTGTCCGTCGTCTGTCCCCCGCTTGGACGCAGCTGAGATTGGCCAAGCGCATAAGACGCGACAGAATGCTTGCGCGGATAGCCGATCTCCTGCGGCAGTTTATTTTCGATGTACGCATCGACTGCCTTAAGCTCGTCAAGCTCGGTTTTCGCGTTGCGCGCGGCTTGGTAGCGCAGCAGCAGCGAGCCCGGAGGCGGAGCCGCATCGCTATCGTTCAGCGACGTCGCGATCATTTTGGATAACGCGTGTTCCGTATAGACCGGTATGCTGGCCGTGAACGCGACGGCTAGCAGCAAGCCGATGAACGAGCTGGCCGTCAGCGTCCGGTTGTTCCACATTTTTCGCCGGATAAACCGGAGCATTTGCTTCATTTGCCGATCACCTTCTGCCCGGGCTCCAGCCCCTTCACGATTTCCACTTCGGTCGAGGTCGACAATCCCACTTCTACGTCGACTTCCCGCTTATTGCCTTCCGCATCCACCACCTGCACGTAATGGCGATTCGAGGCGGACCGCAGCGCGGCGGGTGGAATGAGCACGACATCCTTCTTCCGCTCCGTCACGACCGCCGCGCTAAGCGGCGTGCCCGATTTGACCTCCTTGGGAAATTCGTCCAGCTCGATGAGCACGTAGCCGTCAAGCGACTCGCCTTGATCGGAAGAGCCGGACGATAGGGGCATCCGAAGCACTTTTCCGTCGAAGCTGCCCGCCGTATTGATCTGAACCTTCGCTTCCATGCCGGGCGCGATCTTCTCCAGGTCGGACGCGGCGAAGTCGACGGCGACGACCAGCTTCGTCAAATCCGCGATTTGGCCGACGGACTCGTACGCGTTCACCATATCGCCTGCTTCCTTAGCGAGCGATACGATCGTTCCGTCGAACGGAGCCACTAGCTTGGACGCCTCGAGCTTTGCCGCAAGCTCATCCCTTTCGCTGACCAGCAGCTCGAAATTCAGCTCGTCCAGCTCCTTTTGAGTCGGGGTACGGCTATCGTCCCTTAGCTTCTCGATCATGGAGAGTTCCGCTTGCCGCACCTCGATGTTTTTGCGCTTCAATTGCGTCTCCAGCGTGCCGGTCGCGAGAATCGCGATCACTTGCCCTTTCTTGACCGTGTCGCCGGCTTCCACCTTCAGCTCGGCAATCTGCCCGCTTTCGCCGCCGAATCGGAGCTCCTCTTGCGCGCTGGACATCAGCTTCCCCGTCGCGCTCACTTTCGTCTCGATGTCCGCCTTCGCCACGGTAAATTCCGGCTTCTTGGACAGCTTCGGCGGTTCGATCAGCTCGATCAGCTCCGCGCCTTGCGACTCGGGAGCCAAGCTGCAGCCGGCCGCAACGAGCATAACCGTTAAACAGGCCAGCGCGATTGCCGGTCTCCCGCTTCTACGAACCCAATCGGCCGTCGGCCATTTCATAAACATCATCCGCTACCTCCAGCATCGTTTGGTCATGTGTCGTCATGCATATCGCCATCCCTTCCTCGCGCAGCTGCCGGAAGAGCATCAAAATCCGCTTCGACATCTTCGTGTCCAGCTCCGCGGTCGGCTCGTCCGCAAGCAGCAGCTTCGGAGAGGGAGCTATCGCCTTCGCGATAGCCACCCTCTGCTGCTCGCCGCCGGACAGCTCGAAGGGGCGATGCAGCGCTCGCTGCGCCATGCCGACTTGCTCCAGGCAATGGTCGATTCGCTCCGCCCACTTGGCGGACGGAACGCCTGCCATTCGGAGGCTAAGCTCCACGTTCTCCTTCGCCGACAAAAGCGGATGAAGCGCGTAGGATTGAAAAATAAATCCGATCTCCGTTTGGCGGAGCTTCGTGCGCGGCTTGTCGCCGAGCAGGTGAAGCCGATGCCCCGCTACGTTCACTTCGCCTTCGCTCGGCGTGTCGAGCCCCCCGATGATATTCATCAGCGTCGTCTTGCCCGAGCCGGAACGTCCCTTCAGCATGACCAGGCTTCCGACTGGCAGCTCAAGATCGACGCCCTTAAGGACATGGGTGCGGACGGAGCCGCCGCCGAAGCTTTTGTGCACGCCTCTCAGCGTGACGATCCCCATCCGCCTAACCTCCGATGAAGATGGAATTGACCATGCCGCCGAAGCCTTCGCCATCCCGTTCCTTCTCCCCGCTGAGATTCGCTTCGGCCAACGCATCCTTGCCTCTACTCACCAAAGCGTCGAACGCTTCGTCGAACGTTTTGCTGCCGCTTGCCGCTGCACCGATCTCCTCGCCCGCAATAGTCGTGAAGCTTGCGCGGAATCCTTTCGGATACCACTCCGTCGACTCCTTCGGCATCGGCTTCAGCTTATAGAAAGGAGATAAGTCGTCTCCGTTTGCGCTCGTCTCGTAGCCGACCCTGGATTCGAGGCCGACCGAAGTCTTCGCGCGGATCTTCGCCGCCTCGTCGCTGTGCACGTATTGAATGAACGCCCACGCCTGATCCGCTTGCGAGGAAGCGGCATTCACCGCAAAAATTTGCGAAAGCTCATATTCGCTCGTCTGATCAGGAGCGCTTGCATCGACCGGTGCCGTGACAACGCCCATATTGATCGGCTCCGGCTGCTCGAACTCCTTCACCTCGCCGTCGCTCGACTTCGCCGCTCTCATCGTCACGGCCCCTGCCGCCATTCCTTTTCCGCTCATCACCATCATCATGGAGTTATCGACCACCATCGCAGCGCGCCCTTCCTGGAAGAGCATGCCGTCCATCGAGAAACCTTGCGGCGACGACTCCGGCATAAATACCGATTTTTGCTCGTAACCGCCGACGACGGCTTCGAAAATTTCCTTCCATTCCGGCTCCGACATCGTCAGTTCCGTCGCGTCCGCATTCAGGTATTTCAAGCCTTTGGCCGCCGCTATGTTTTGGATCAGCTTGAACGGGTTCTGGTCGAACATCGAAGGCGCGAAGCCGTAAATTCGGCTTTCGTCGTCTCCATCGGTCGGGAACCGCGCGGCGAGCTGGAGCACCTCTTCCCAAGTCATGTTGTCCGTCGGCTCCGGCACGCCGTATTTGGTGAATAGATCCTTGTTGTAATACAGCGCCTTCGTGTTAAAAGACGGGGACAAACCGTACAGCTTGCCGCCGCCCGCGTCCCTCAGCGACTGCACGACGCCTTCGACGATATTCTCGATGTCGAAGCCCGTCTGCTGCACCATCGCGTCCAGATCGTAAAGCTTCCCGTTCGCGGCGAGCGTCTCGTATTGCTCCGTCGTGAGCAGTACGACATCCGGCTGTTCGGCGTCGATGAGATCGGACATCGCCTGCGAAGGATCTTCGGCCTGCGAAACCTCCATTGTCGGAATAATCTCGAACGTCACGTTCGGGTATTTGGCGGAGAACACGTTGCCATAGCTTTGGTAGAAAGCTTGTTCGTTAAAATAAGCGACCTTCAGCGTCACCGGCGTGTCCGGATCTAGCGCCTCCTTCTTGCCTCCCCCGTTCCCGGACGCACATCCTGCGAGCATCGCGATCAACAGCAGCAGCATGATCGAATGCGTAAACTTCCTTTTGTTCATTTGAACCTTCCCCTTTCTTTGCTTTACGCGAATAGTAGTATACTCAAGGCGATTATGCGGCCTGTCTCTTAGAAATGGATTAGCGATGCTTAAAGGAAGCTTAAATGGGGGGGGGGGTGGGAGGGGGCGTTGGGGGGTATTCCTGCACTGCATACAGCAATTTACGCCGGATCGGATAGGTTTCGAGTCATTCCTGTACTCCATACAGGAATTTCAAACGTTTGCGGGAACAGTGGAGAAAAAGAACAGTAAAATGCTGTATCGAATACAGGATTTGTTCGGTATAAGGCAAATTGGCTCGAGAAATTCTGCACGAACTGCAGGAATGCGTGGTTTGATTACCTGTGGCTGTGCCTCGAGATTTGTTCTGCCTGCGTGCTAGACCATGAATTGCTAGTCGATTTAAGATCCCAACAAAAAAACACCCATTACCGGGTGTTTTTTACGTTTCGCGAGCAGTTCTGCGAGCGACTGACTGCATTCAAGTTTTGAATTATGGCCTGGGGCGAATCGGATTCTTATGGGTCTTCAAGCGGCCGGAAACGTCATCTTGATTGTCGTTCCCTGATGGAGCGCGCTATCCGCCTCGATCTTGCCGCCATGGCGCGATACGATCCACTTCGCGATCGACAGTCCGAGGCCGGTTCCTCCGGCCGTCCGGCCGCGCGTCTTGTCGCCGCGGTAGAACCGTTCGAAAATAAACGGCAGCTCCTCCTTAGACAGGCCCGGTCCCGTATCCTGGATCTGGACGACGATTCCGGCCGCGGTACCCAAGCACGAGACCCGAACCCGTCCGTTCGGCTGCGTATATTTCACCGCGTTATCGAGCACGATCATCAGCAGCTGTTGCAGCCGCTCCTCATCTCCGTTCACTGTTGTTTCCTGGCGGATATCCGTCGAGATCGCGATGTCCTTCATCGCGGCGAGCGGCGCGAATTGTTTCGCTGCCCCCTTCACAAGCAAGTCGATTCGGACCGGCTTCATCTGCAGCTCGAGATGGTCCGCGTCCGTCTGCGACAACGTGAGCAGCCCGTTCACGAGTTTGTTCATTCGTTTGATTTCTTTGAGCATGGTCGAGATTTCTCGGCTGTCATCCTCAATCGTATGCTCCGGATGGCGAAGCAGCAGCTCCGTATGCGTCTGAAGCACAGCCAGCGGGGTACGAAGTTCATGCGATGCGTCTGCCATGAATTGCTGCTGCTTCTCCCAAGACGAGCGGATCGGTACCAAGGCGCGTTTCGCCAAATACAAGCCGGCCAATATCGAAATGCCCGCTCCGAAAATGATTCCTACGATAATAAGGGTCAAAATCGTGTTCAGCATGCTTATTTCCGAGCTAATGTCGCTGACGTACTGATAATAGCCCGCTTCAGGATCATTGTCGTCGGCTGGTACGTTGAGCAGCCGGAATACGGCTCCTTTATGACTAATGGAATATAGCCCTTCCTTTTGAACCGAGCGCCCGAAAATTTGGAGCAGCTTCTTCGGATAGGAGTACGTAATGCCCGGATTGAGCAGCTTTCCGTCGTCGCTCCAAACAATAACGTCCACATTCCGGACAAAAACGCTACTGGCGGAGCTGATCGTCGCGACGGAGAGTCTGGCATCGCTTATGGCCAATCCCGCTGCGCCCGAATAGACCATAAACGGTTTCGCGACCATGGTCGTAGCGGGCCTCATCATGGCGGAACGTTCCTGCATCGCTTTGTCGATGCCGCCGATGATCGTCGTCCGCAAGTAAAGATTTAAGCTTGCCCCGAGTACGGTAAGAATAAGGAACAGGACGGTGGCGTTCAGCAGCGTCAGTTTAATTTTCGTTTTTTGGAACATGCGGCTTCTCCTTCAGCATATAACCGATTCCGCGCACCGTATGGATCATCTCCGGACAGCCCAGCCCTGCAAGCTTTTTGCGCAAATAATGGATATACAGATCGACAATGCCGATGCCCGTATCCGATTCGAAACCCCAGACGCGATCGAGGATCTGTTCTCTCGTCAGAATCTGATTTCGGTTAATGACAAGAAACTCCAGCAACTCGAACTCCTTGGCCGACAGCTTCAGCGCCGTATCGTGGACGAAACCTTCCTGAAGCCTCGGCCGGACAGAGATTGGCCCCACGCTAATATCGCCCGACTCCGACAGCGTGCCGTGCCGTCGCAGAATCGCCCGAGCCCGCGCCAGCAGCTCCTGGAAAGCAACCGGCTTAACCACGTAGTCATCCGCTCCCGCGTCCAGCCCCTCCACCCTTCGCTCGACTGCATCCAGCGCCGTGAGCAGCAGAATCGGCGTATCGATCTTGCGCGAGCGCAAATAATGGATAATCGAGATGCCGCTCATTCCGGGCAGCATCATATCCAGGATGATGAGATCGTAAATATTTTGCTCCGCCATAAACAATCCGTCATCCCCGCGCAGCGAGGCGTGCACCTGAAAGCCCTCCTCCCTCAGTACGCTGGACATTGCGTGACTCAGCGAAACGTCGTCCTCCACCACCAACACCTGCATCCCGATCCTACCTTCCCGACACCTTGATGAGACAAGTATAAGGGATGAAGCTTAAAAGAAAATTAGACGTTCGGGCAAGTACTTATTTTTAAAATTGTAATGATCAATTTGAATTTTATTGAATAATAAGAAACCACACGGAGTTGTTATACTCGCATGTGGCCATAAAGTTGTATATATAATAATAAATTCTAAGATATATTAGTTTAATTCAGTATGTCACAGTTAGTATTTTTTTAAAGGTACTACATATTCAAATTTTATTATATCAATATTGTATTTTGGCGAACTCTATTGAATCCTTCATATCCGTGGAAAACCCTACCGGTTGTTGTAAATTATTTACCGAATCACCATTAGTAGAAGTACCCTTATTTACAAGTGTATATTCAATTACTCCATACTGGAATCTTGAATACACACCTATTTTCAGACCTTCATCATTTGTATGAATATCAATAAGTATCCAGCCCCCTTCCACAGTTTGGTTTCCAAGGTCGTCTCCTGTAACAGAGTATATTGCCTGTGCCAAATATGCAGCTTCAAGTGGAGATGGAATATTTCCACTTGGATCGACAAACAATAAAGGATTGTTTTGCACATAAGTATAAAGGTTCTGACTTAATGGATTTTTAATATCCCCCTCATACGTATCTTGGGTGATAAACCGCTATATCCTACGAAATAAGCGGCGAAATCACTAGATTCACACCGCTGTTCCACCCATTATCATACAACATTTTCCTTCGGCATAGCAGGCATAACATACTCCGTCTTGTTCTTCATCATCTTATAGACGATGTTGACCATCTTTCTCATGATGCACACAATCGCCTGCCCCTTTGTCTTGCCCTCCGTTTGCTTCTTCTCGTAGTATGCCAAAAAATAGGATTGCGTGGTTCTTTATGGCGGCGGGATAGGTCCAATTGGCGACATGCTAATTGAAAGAAAAGTTCATGCAGTTCCCTATTCCCTTGTGAAGTCTTCACATACTTCACATCACCACCCTAGCCAAACCAATAACGGTAAAGCCTGAATGATTTTATAGTACGATGCCGCATCTTATCACACTTTTGCAATGCTTCCCCGATTAAAATCATTTTTTCATTGGCGTAAATAGCCAAATTTGCTTGGTCTCGTTTTCTCCACTAAATGTGCGGTGCATGATGCACGGCGGTGGCAGAACTCTTAAAAAGAAAACCACATAGAGTCGTTAAACTCGCATGTAGTAATATCTCGTTTCACTTTTTAGTGAATTTATTCCAGACCGTTGAATGATTTTATCCGCTGTGGGTTCAGTGATTTCTCCATAGGTTGGAGACAGTTTCACCTCACAGAGTTCTCTCCATTCTGACTCACACTCATTGCAATAACAAAATAATTGGTTTGTCTCCTTTTCTTTTACTATTTCTACCTAACCTTGTGAACACACAGGACACCAATCAACTACTAAATCAGGATTAAATACCAAGTCAATAAATGATAATTAATGCACTAAAAAAAGCACAAAAGGTAAACCCATTCGAAAAAAAATTCGCCAATTCCAATGATAAACAATGACGCAGAAATAATTAATGTATTTTTTGTTGCTTTGGTCTACCTTCTATTCCTGCTTCTCCCTGTTTAAATACGTTTCCAATGCTTTGACTCCATCTTCAGATAGAAGTGGCATTACGACATCGTAAAAAATATCATCCTCTTGAACTTCAAGCCCATTAACAAAAATGCTGTTATCATTGCCCCACATAGAAACATCAAATATCTTACGATTCTTCTTAGTTTCGAACACGTAATAAAATCGAGCATCTATACGAGATTTATTTTCAACAGGTATTAAAACATCATTACTTAACTGATTGAGAAGATCAATATGTTCTTCCAAACTGCTACCGTTAGCGACCTCTTTATGCACGTGACTACTGTTAATTAAACCATCAACACTTAAAGGAGCACGAGTAAGAATTGATGGAGATATATAGTATATTGTTAAACTAAGATCATCAAGATTCTTATTTTCAATTAATTTTGAAAAGCTATTTAATGCTTTTTCTGGACGCATATTGTTCCCTCCACAACTGGCTAAAATAGTGACTGCAAGTAACATCAATATAGGAAATCTAATAATGATACGTTTTTGTAGGTTCACAACCACTCTACCCCTTCATAAGTTTTTTAATTACAGTTTTTTTAATTACGCCCCTGAATCTGTGACGCTTTCCCCGTCAGAGGGCGGGGAAAGCCCACCCTCTCAATGTAATGCTGAACTACATCACGGTGTCCATGGATTCTGGTTCTCGAAAGCTTTACCGGGTTTCCCCCAATTCCAAGGCGCTATATAATGCCACTTTGGACGAGTAGGAACTAAAGCACCCCAGTCAGTAGAGTTACTCATTCTATATGTCCCAGATGCATCAGCATAATTCTTGCGCGTATATTCACCAAGTTCTTTTGCAATGGGAGTTTCAAATCTCGATAAATTGTCCGCTTCTATTTTATTACGCAATTCTGTAGTCATACGTGTTTTCTCATCTAATAATCCTTCCAAATGTTGCGATGCATGCCCCATCTCATGGGCCAAGCCAAGTGCCGCACTCTGAATGGATTTTTTATCACCTAAAACTAGCCCGCTTGTAGGATCCCATGATATTGTTTTTGTGCTGGGTACGTATTTCATATCATGGTTGTCAATAAATTCGATGGTAAATACTTCAGGTGAGTCCTCCAATAGTTTAATAAGGTCTGCTGCTGTTGAGGAGGTTTCTAAGTATGCTATTGCTCTTTCATATGCTTCCTTTTCAGCTTCTGTCGCCTTGTTCGATAATACAATTTTGTTTCCACTCGGATCAATATAAATCAACGGATTATTATGAACATACGTATACAAATTCAAACTAAGCGGATTACTCAGTTCCCCCTCATACGTATCCTCATTAATAAACCGTCCAATACTTGGATCATACCAGCGCGCGCGAAGGTATTGCAACTCGGTCGTGTTATCCCAATATTCGCCTGAATACCGGAATGAATTGGACAGCGTCTCTGTTGCTGCTATCGGATTTCCCCATACATCATAATCATAGCTGTTCAATATCTCGCCGTCTTCACCTAGAATGCTGACCACATCGCCATGACCATTTTGCACATAGTAACCCTTAGTATCGTCGGCCTCCTCCAACATGGATAATCCATGGCCACGCAAGTAGCTTACCTTCTCAACAACGATACCATCTGCTTGTACGATCCCTTCCGCAATGATCTGTTGTCCATCGTAGTAGAATCGTGTCGTCTCGCCATTCTCACTACGTTCTACCATTAAATTATCACCGTTGTAGCGATACATCACAATCGTTCCGTCAAGTCTTGTAACCTGCTTTAATCTGTCCCACTCATCGTATTGATAGCCACCATTCTCCGGTGGCAATGCCCCGCCTTCTGTTTGTAACGTCTGGCGATTTCCTCGATTATCGTAGGTGTATGATTCATTAAACTGTGTCGAAGTTTCAATTCGGTTGAGATCATCATAGGAAAAATCTAAATCCTTCGTAACGACTGATTGATTCATTTCTGTCAGTACATCTATATTCTTGTTCTCATCATGGTCGTATGAATACACACGATCCAAATCGCCGCCTAGGCCAACTTGCGTCAATTCAGTTAATAAAAAGTTTGTATATGTCCTTTCAGACGACATCACATCTCCGAGATTTTCTGTCCATAGCTGTCCGTTGTCCTTGTAAGTATAGCTGGACTCGACTTCACCATTCCATTCCAATGTTTCGAGTTGATTCATGCTATTGTAGTTGTACTCAATAACATCACCGAACGGTGTTGTCATCGTATCCTTTATACCCTGACTATTATACGTATACGAAATTGTCTCTTCGTCAGGATAGGTCACGGTGTCCAGTTCACCTGTATAAGGATGATAACTGTAAGTCGTAGTTCCAGTTCCATCCGTCATGCTTTCCCTGCTTCCATCATCATTATAGATGAAAGCAATTGTTTCTGTTGGTCCTACTTTGTTTTCGAGCAAGTTCCGATTCGTATAATTGTAGGTAAACTCCTGCCCCAATTTATCGATTAACTTGCTCCGATTTCCATTTGCATCGTAAAAGTACGTATCCTTATTGTTTAATGGATCAATATTCTCAATTAATCGACCCAATTCATCGTAAATCTTCTCCGTCTCGATACCATCAGGGAAGATTGTTTTCGTATGATTGCCAAGATTGTCATAGTGATAGGTGGTTGTTTCATTCTTGGCGTTAGTCAACGTCCTTAATTGACCGAAGGAATCATAGGAATAGGTCGTTGTATTCTGCTTCGCATCTGTTTGCTGATGAAGAAGACCATTAACCGGGAAATATGACTGCTGAGACACCAGATTACGGGTACCGGAAAGCGCTAATTCTTCGGTACGCATGGAGCGACCAAATGCATCAAAGCTTTCTACTATGGTGTTACCCGATGCGTCAGTTGTCACGACTTCACGCAGGTTATCATGATATGTGATCGTAGATTTCTTCAGGTTTGGATAGATGATACTTGTCGGGCGACGCCAAACATCCTGATTGTATTCCGTACGATTGCCATCCGCATCAAACGTGGCCGTTACACGTCCATGTTGATCATATTGAGAACGCGATCTCATCGCGTAGCCCGTGGCTAAGATTACACCTGACTCTTGTTGCCAACCAAGACCATTCCATGCTACCTTACTCTGACGGCCTTCCTCATCCGTTATCAAGACGGTATTCAGCACATCATCATATTCCGCCATGAGCGTGACATTTCCTGGATACGTAACAAGCTCAATACGTCCCAACTTATCATAGGCATATTCGGTCCTATTACCTCGTCCATCAATTGATCCTACCACCCGACCTGTTATGGAATCATACTCCAATTCCGTTTTAATTGTACTAAGTTGTCCATCTGCATTAGTTACATTTACAAACTGCTTTACCGGGAACGCCTGATATGTCGTATCATATTCATATGTTACGACTTGAGACTTCGCGCCATTGGCTGTTGTCGATGTTGTCACATTGCCATGCGACCCGGACCTGCCAAATGTCTCTTGACGTAGGATCGCACCGCTTTCATTGTTCTCCCTAACGATGATTTCGGTTATATCTCCCTGTTCATTCCGAGAATAGGAGGTAAACTGGTACTGTCCCGCGCCTACTTGCTGCAGCGTGCTCGTCAACCATTTCTTCACAGGATGATAGGTGTTTACTGTCGTGGCGCCGAGAACATCTACAGATTGGGTCACGTTGCCGTAATCATCGTATTGTGAAGTTGTGGTCAACGTATCCGGCGTCTGGTTATTACTTGACACAATCGTAGTCGGATAAGGCACTGCGTAAGTTCGTGTACCGACTTGCTTGGCATAGGTATTCGTGGTCATTTTTTCAATACCGCCACCGCTCTCGACTTGCGTGTCAAGATAAAAGTTCGCTTGTTGCGAGCTGCTGTCGAATACTTTCCGGTAGTTAAACGTCGTGCTAGTTAACCCATTATGCAATGTCGTATTAAATGTCATATTCTGTCCATACGATTGTGCATAATCACCCGGGTAAGTCATGGCGTGATGGTTAAATGTTTCCTTAGTATCATTCTCGAAAATAAGCACATCCGAACGAGATAACATTCGATACGCTTCGACAAACGAGGTAGAGCCGATATAGCGCTTGACAGGAGCAGCCTCGTAATCATACTTTGTATTCGCACCTGTAGGATGCTGTACATTGGTTAATAGAATATACGGATTCGATTTCGCCCTACTCTCATCATAGCCGAGCAAGTTGAATTTGGCAGGCATATTTTCATACGAATAGGTCGTCTGGCGATCTTCCGCATCAACAACGGACTCCAAAACTTCCGTACTGCCATCCAACCCTTTATGGTAAACAACAGTTTCTGAGCCTTTCGTAATCGTAACTTCTGTCGTTGTATACGAAATCTGAATACGATTGCCGATAGAATCGATAATTTGACTCAAGAGCTTCCTCCCATATATCGCATTCTGAATATATATGAAGGAGATCGTATTGTCATAGGCATCGGCGATTTGCAGCAAGTGACCTTCTTGTGAGAAATACTGCTTCATCGTCCCGTCAACAGACGTTAAACGATATTTAGAGACTGTGCCACTAACTGTCAGCGATGTATCTTCTGTAAAACTCAATCCCAGCCATGTAGTCCCTTTCAAGGAACCGTTATCTACCTCATAACGCCCTCCATCAGCAAGATGGACATATTGCTTATTAGCTTCCGTTTCGACATAAGGCAACTTCCATGACCAACCCTTGCCGATCGGATACAACATGTCCTTAATCGATTGTTTCGTTGTATTGATATATCTGTATCCTGTCGTCGTACCGACAGATTGGTACATAATAGTCGCACCAGGAGAGTTGCTAATGTAATAATTATAGCCCCCCTCAGAGCCAATACGAGCTCCTGCCGAGCTTTGAATCGCGCTCTGATCTGCTACTGCCTGAGAATAGTAATCTCTAAGTACAGTGGCACGAGTAGTCGGCGTTGGCGTACCTTCCCTTGATTCGACACGAGTATTGGAGATTCCATATACGTATCTCCACTTGTAGGTGCTACTCACACTAACCCATTCGCCATATTTTTCAGAACTAAGTACCGTAGGCTTAAAAACCGTACCACTATAATTTTGTCGATACATTCGTGTGTCTGAGGCTGGTTTATTAACCGTGCCTGAATAATTCGCACGCCAGTGGCCGGTACAGTAAGAATTTGGAGTACCGCCCGACGCCGCGCAGGTGTTAAGCGTGTCTGTGGTTGTTCGATTCAGCGTACCGGTATATCCCCCGCTACTATATGGCATGGAAGAAGGACAGGCTGGGTCCTCACTTGATTTGACCCAAACACCTTGTGCATTGTACCTTCCGTATTTGCGCACTTCACAAGTTGAAGTCGCCGTTTTGGAGTCTGCAGGTGTTAAAGACCCCGAAGACACAAAAGATGAACCTTGTTTGTATAAACTTCCACTAAATCCGCCTTGGCTATAAGAGATGGACGATTGAAATGAATTCGTGCTGCTTGTTATGGAGGAAGTTTCTGTTCTAGACTCAGAGGGCGAAATAATATAATATATACCCTGATTCGCCCTATTCTGCGCGATACTATAGTCCGAATAGGAGCTATGCGTTACATCATACCAATTCAGGGCTAATGTCTCTTCATCGCCGATCCCATCTCCGTCAGTATCTTCTTCCACCCATTTCGTCTCCGTATATTTCACGTCATAAAATAGTTGTTTCTTTATGGCACTGAATTGCACATAATAACGGTAAACATCTACTGGATAAGGTTCCGTACTTAGTTCAATATCATATAACGCCGAATCGGCCGAACGGTTCAACCCCTGAATTCTTGAGTCTAGGACACTTAACGCACGTGCTCCTCAGTATTGCTTAAAATTGCTCAGACTTTCACGATTAAAGGCTCCACTTCACCAGTCGTCGCGGCAACA
>NZ_JAVFVT010000036.1 GCF_030929555.1 Paenibacillus sp. LHD-117
TACATCGATTTTTACAACACTCGGCGGATGCACAGGAATCTCGGAAAACGCTCTCCCGCCGCATTCATGGCCTGGGCCAAAACGAAGCTGCCCGCAGAATTGGAACCATACAACCGAGTCGTGTAGCCAAGAAAATGGACGAAAACTTGCGATATTTAAAGTAATACTGCAAGAAACCTTCTCTACATGGGCAAGTCTCCGGATTTAGGGGGTCTAACCGGTATTTGCAATTTCAAACACGCAGGGACTGTCCCCAAGTACGAAAAAGCCGTCGAGATGCACTCGGCAGCTTTACGTTCGCTTTGCACGACCGTACTTATTTTTTGAAAATACGAAGCGGTTTCCCGATCGGCAGAAACTCGCGTTCGAAATGCGTGTTGAGTACCGCCGCCGCCGAACCGTAGAAGCTGAGCAGCGCGATGCCGAGTTCCGCCACCGCCGCGACTTGATGCATGAAATCGGCCGCAATGCCGAACGAATCGAACGTCAGGCCGAGGAAAAGAAAATCGATCAGCACGAAGATCATGAACAATACTTTGTTCGTCTCCACCGCTCCGATGGTCATAAACAACGTAAAGATGAGGTAGCCTAGGAAAGCCATTCCAAGCTGATGTTTATCGACGCCTGCCGCCAGCGCTTCGCCGAACACGCCCTGCTGGATCATCCACGACATGGCGACCGCGAACCAGAAGAACGCATATCCGCCGAATGCCGTCGTGCCGAAAGTGTTGCCTTTCTTCGCGTCGTGGATGCAGGCGAATAATTGCGCGAACGCTCCGAGGAAGATCGCCCACGGGATAATAAACGAGGTGCCGTCCGTCCAGCCTAACTTCTGCGACGAGGCGACGAGGGTGACCATGGCGAGGCCGAACAATCCGAGCGCGCTCGGGTCAGCCGTCGCGATACTGACTTGCTGATGTTCCTGTTTCACTTGCAATCTTGTTCTCCTTCGATGTCGATCTAAGATGTATGAAAACACAACAGACTTCATAGTAGCACGCCGGAAGCCTCGAAGGAGAGGTCAATCGTGAAGGAATTGTGGCAACTTTGGCACTGCCGTTGTCCCTCCCTACCAGCGGATCCCCGAGATCGAGGCGAGCAGGTCGTCGCGGTCCGCTTCCGGCAGCGGCCATGAAGCGATCTCGGTCTTGAGTCGTTCAAGATTCGTGTACCCCTTGGCCAGCCCGTTCAGCCTTGCCGCGATCGTCGTGTCGGCCCACCCTTCGGGCCGCGACGGGAACAGGGACTCCAGCGTGGCCACGGCGTTCGGATACCGTTTTACATAATATTTTTGATGCCGCTCCTCCGCCGAATAAAACCCGGCATACGGTATAATTTCCGTATCCGGACGGCCAAGACCCATGTCACTGCGACGCCGCAATTCCGCATCGATCGCTACTTTCTGGCTATCGTCATGGTAGAAGAGCAGCGACTGGTATTGCCTGCCCTTATAGCCGTTCGTGTTGTAGGGATTATGGTTGTCCCAGAATGTTCGAAGGATATGCTCGTAGGTGAGAATCGTTTCATCGAACTCGACCTGCAGCGTCTCCGTATGATTTCCGAGCTCCCGGTAGGTCGGGTTCAAGCTGCTGCCGCCCGCATAACCTACACGCGTGCGAACGACACCCGGCAACGCCCCGAACCTCGCCTCCGGTCCCCAGAAGCAGCCCATCCCGAAGGTGGCGCTGCAGAATTGGGAATCCGACTGGAACGGCATTAACCCATCCACGCCTTCAGCTCCGGCAGCGTGCGTTTCGCGTCTTCGTATCCTTGCTCGTACAACGCGCCAAGCTTCTTCGGATCCCGCTCCATCCGGCCGACCGATAGCGTCTCTGTCGGACGAATGATGAAAGCCGCTCCTCTGCGCTCCTGTTCCGCTATGTAGGCGAGCGTTTCGTTGTAGACTTCATGCCTGCGCAGCATTGTCTCCACGAGCTTCGGATAGTTGCCGTACGCGCGGCGGACCATCCAGGCCATCCGGTTCGGCGATTTACGGTATGATTCGTTCCGCGTCAGGATGAGGATGTTGCGCGCGTTGCCGTCCTTCTCCGCTTTCCTAAGCGGGATCGGATCGGACAAGCCGCCGTCCAGCAGCTTCCGTCCCCCGAATTCAACGATCCGCGCGATAAATGGAAGCGAGCTCGATGCCCGTAGGAGCGTTAGCAGGTCGAAGCCGGGCTCCCCTCTTTCGTAATAGACGCTTTCCCCCGTCTCGCAGTCGGTCGTCCCGACCACGTACCGTTCCGCGCTCGCTTCGAATGCCCCATAATCGAACGGAACAAGCCGGTTCGGAATCTCGTCGAAAATAAAATCCATCCCGAACATCTCTCTCTTCTTCCAGAGGTTGCTCCAAGAGATATAGCGGGGATCGCTGACATAATCTACGTTTACGGTCAGGTTGCGGCCGGCCTGCCTGGACAAGTAGCTCGCCCCCATGCATGCGCCGGCCGACACGCCGATATTGTAAGGGAAATAAAGGTCGTGCTCCATCAAACATTCGAGCACGCCTGCCGTATAAACCGCCCGCATGCCCCCGCCTTCCAAAACTAATCCGATTGTTTCCGCCACCTTGCAACTCCTCCCGCCATCATCGATCTGATCCCTAGTATACACCTACGGCGCGCAAACGGAGAAACGCCAATCGGACTAAAAAGAGGAAGAACATCCCAAATCAGCGCGACAATTGTTCGATACATGAACTCTTTCGGCCGAATGGACACTTTTGAGTAATTTAGGTACGTTTCGCGGATCTGCAGCGCCCGGCGAGCGCATCAAAAAACCAGCCCCCCGATCAAAGGAGGCTGGTTTCAGCTGGTTACCGGCTGGTTTTCCGCTGGTTTTCGATTTGCGAGGAGCGAGCTATAGCTTGAGGCACCTTAAGCCGGATCGGCGTCCAGCGCCCGAAGCGCGGCGCGCACAGGGCTGCCGTCAGCTTCGACGAGCGGCAGCGGAAGCGCCGCCAGCTCGTAATCGCCGGGAGCGATGTGGTCCAGGACAAGCCCTTCCAGGATGTGAACCCCGTACTTCGCGAGCGCGTGATGCGCCGGCAGCTCCTTGCTGTCCAGCGGATCGACCGAAGGCAGATCCAGACCGATCAGCCGGATGCCAAGCTGCGATAAATATGCCGCAAGCCCGGGCTCCAAATGAGGAATGGCCGCCGGGAACGCGCTACGATCTTGCCAAGCATCCGTCCGGATCAAGAGTCGTCGGACTCCCGACAGGTTCATTCCAGCGATGTCGTCGATTCCGATCCGAGTCCGCCCCGGCAGATGCACGACGCGCGCATGGCCGATATACAAATCGAGGTCGAGGTCGATGACCCGTTTCCCCCGATCGTCAAAATGATACGGCGCGTCGATATGGGTGCCGGTGTGCGTACTCATGACGACTTGGCCGACGTTGACGGACCCGCTGTCCTCCATCTTCCAAGACAAGCTGAAGGCGAACGGCGTGTCGCCCGGCCAGACCGCAATGTTCTGATCCAGCGGCTGCGAGATATCGATCCATTTGCCCATAACGATTCACCTCCTCTCAAAAAAATAAATTGTATTACAGCTTCGTACGAAGACTCCACAGCTCCGGGAAGAAATGCTGATCCAGCGCCCGCTTCAAATACGTGACGCCCGACGAACCGCCCGTCCCCGTCTTGTGGCCGATGATCCGCTCGACGGTCGACATATGGTTGAAGCGCCAAAATTGCTGCTGGCTTCCGATATCGACCAGCTTCTCCGCCAGCTCGTATAGATCCCAATGCTCGTCGACGTTGCGATAGACGGTCACCCAAGCTTCTTCCACGCTGGCATTCGGTTGATAAGGCTGCGACCAATCGCGGTCCAGCGCTTCCGGGTCGACCTTGAGGCCTCGCGCCGACAGCGCGAGAATCGCCGAATCGTAGAGGCTCGGCTGATGCAGCGCTCCCAGCATGCGCCCATGCAGCTCTTGCTCGTGCTGGAACACGGAGAGCATTTGGGCGTTTTTGTTGCCCAGCATAAATTCGATCAGCCGGTTCTGATGCGACTGGAAGCCGGACGACTGGCCGAGCGACTCCCGGAAGCCCATATATTCGGCCGGCGTCAGCGTGGAGAGGACGCTCCAGGACTGAATTAATTGCTGCTGGATGCGCGACACGCGCGCGAGCATTTTGAACGACGGCTCCAGCTCGCCCTTCCGGATCGAGGCGTTCGCGGCCTCCAGCTCGTGCAGGATCAGCTTCATCCACAGCTCGCTGGCTTGATGAATAATGATAAACAACATTTCGTCGTGGTGTTCAGAGCAGCGATGCTGGCTGGACAACACCTTATCCAGATGAAGATAATCGCCGTACGACATCGCTTTGGAGAAATCGGTGCGAATCCCCTTTTCGAGCGTTTCGCTTTTGTTTGCTTCCTGTTCGTTCATGCTGCTTCGCCCCTCTCGCGGTTTCTTTCGTTCCTTAAGCTACGACCTCGCGTTCGTTCGAAAACCGCTCGTACTGCTTCTCGGCCATGATATCCTTCAAAATCCGCACGACTTCCCATACCTCCGCGTAGGTCGAATACAGAGCGACCGGCGCCAGCCGGATGATATTGGGCGCACGGAAGTCCGGGATGACCCCGTTTTGCTTCAACGCCTTGCAAATCCGCGCCGCCTCCGGATGCTCGAGGCTGACATGGCCTCCGCGACGGACATCGTCCCGGGGACTTCCGATGAAGAAGCCGAAGCCGTCCAGCTCGCTGTCGATTAACGCCATCAAATATTCGGTCAGGCCGAGCGACTTGCGGCGGATCGATTCGATGCCGGCTTCCGCGAACATCTCGAGCGAGCCGAGCAGCGGCGCCAGGCTGAGCACATGTGGCGTGCCGATCTGGAACGCGCCCGCCGACTCCGCCGGCTCCAGCGTATGCGCCATGTCGAACTGCTTCTCCTTCTTGGAGCCGAACCAGCCCGCGAGCCCCGGAAGCGTACCGAAATGGCTGCGGTTCACGTACAAACCGCCGACGCTGCCCGGCCCGCCGTTCAAATGTTTATAATTGCACCAATACGCGAAGTCTACGCCCCATTCACTGAAAGCATGAGGAACGGCGCCGACGGAATGGCAGCCGTCGAAGCCGATCGGGATGCCCTTGCGGCGCGCTTCCTCCGTCAGCCGCTTCATGTCGAGAATTTGCCCGCTCCGGTATAGCACGGTTGGCAAAACAATAAGCGCGACATCTTCGGTCATCGCTTCAATAATGTCGTCTTCCTCCAAGAAGCGGCCGTCACGGCTCTTCACGCGGATCAAATGCGTGTCGGGATCGCACCCGCGCGCGCGAAGCTGGCTTTGCAGCGCATATATATCCGAAGGAAACGTTAATTCGTCCGCCAATATTTTGGTACGAATGCCCTCGGGTTTATAAAAGCTCGATACAAGCTGATGCAGATTCACCGTCGTGGACCCCGTCGCGATCACTTCCTCCGGCGATGCCCCGACAAGCGGCGCAAGCATCTCTCCCACTTGCTCCGACATCGTAAACCATGGGTGGTTGCCCTGCATCCAGCCGTCGATGCCGTGTTCTCTCCAATCGGACAGCGTCTCCATGAGAGCGTGCTCTGCCCGCTTCGAGAGAAGCCCAAGCGAATTGCCGTCCATGTAGATCGAATCGGATTTGAGGTAAAACTCTGCCCGAAACCGGGAGAGCGAATCGGCTTGATCCATACGCTCGGCGTATTCTCGCGTCGATCGAAACGAACTTGCCTCCATATGCGAACCCCCGTTTTCTCGTCAGTAGTGTTGATGAGGAGATCATATCAATGAATATGACATGACGTCAATATTATTCGCCGCGGACAAAAGTGTAGATTTTTCATTGCCCGGTCGTGCCGATAATCGGTTAAAATGTAGGAAGCAGGAGGGGAAACGGAATGAGCAACGTCAAAACCGAAGACAAGCGGCACTTGCGCTCTGCCGCGACGCGGCGGAAGGTGCTGGAAGCGGCCAAGGCCGTCTTCCTCGAGGAAGGCTTCCAGAAGGCGACGATCGCCCAAATGATCAAAAAAGCGGAGGTCGGCTACGGTACCGCCTACGTTCATTTTCAGGGGAAAGAAGACTTGCTTCGCGTGTTAATGGAAGATGTCATGGAGCAATTCTACCAAATCGCGGCCATCTCCTTCACTCCGAAGACGAGAGAGGAGGCGGAGCGAACCATCCACTATCAAACCCTCTCCTTCCTAACTATGGCGGAAGCCGAGCGGAACATGATGCAAATCTTCGAGCAAGCCATCGGCGTTTCGCCCGTCATCTCGGACAAGTGGAAAACGATCCGCGAGAAGTTTATCGAGCGGATTTCGCTCGACATCGGTTATTCGCAGCGGCACGGCCTCGCCAGGACGGATGTCGACTGCGACATCATCGCGCGCAGCTGGTTTTTTACGAATGAAATGTATCTATGGGAAATCGTGAGGGACGAGCATAAGCGCCCTGTGGAAGAAATCGCGGCAACCATTACGGCGCTCTACACGAGAGGGCTGTATCTGTAGCACGGCAAGGCATTCTCTCCAGGAAGAAAGCGACGTGTTGGCATTGAACGAAGACGAACAATTGACCGTCCAAGACATTATGGACAGGCCCGCCTTCCGGCATGCTTATCTGGCGGCGGGCGCGCAGGGGCTGCGGCGTCAGGTGCGATGGGTCCATATCATCGAAGTGATCCAGTTCGAGGAGCTGCTGCAGGGCGGCGAGATGATCTTGACGACCGGAGCCGCGTTCAAGACGGATTCGGGGCTGTTCACCGCCTATATCGATCAGCTGGTCAAGCGGGGCGTCGCCTGCCTCTGCATCGAAATGGGTCATTACATTACCTCGGTCCCGGAAGCTTGGATCGACTTGGCGGAATCACATGGCCTGCCCTTGATCATCTTCCCGCAGGCGGTCCGGTTCATCGACATTACGCAGGACGTCCATGCGCAAATCATTAATCAGCATCATCATGCCCTTCAGCAATTAGAGCGGATCTCGCGCGAGTTCCACCGCATGACGTTAACGTCGCAAGGCGTAGGGCAGGTGCTTCAGCTGCTTCAGAACAGCACCGGCGCGCAAGTCGTCTATCTCCCGTCGGATAACGGGCAGCCCCACTTCGTTCCGCATGCCGCCGGCCCGAAGGCCGCGAGGTGGCTGGAGCTGCTGGAGGGACGGCCGCTTGACAGCTTGCAGGCCGGTCCCTCCCTCTTGGAGGCGGACGGCCAAACGGTCATCATTCAGCCCGTCGGAGCAATGGGCAAAACATGGGCGCATCTCGTGCTCGCCTTTCGGCGAAAGCCTCGGCAGCAGGACTATTTGATCCTCGACTCGGCCTCCCTGTCCATCGCTCAAGATCTGCTCCGCAGACGGTATATCGAGGAACGGAAGCTGTATTCCCAGACGCTGTGGGTCGACGACCTGCTCCATCTTCGGCTTCGGGACGAGGAACAGATTAAGGCGCTCGTCGGAACGGATTTCAAACGGTTTAACGAGCTGACCTACCGCGTCTGCCTGATCGAATTCGAGCATGAGCGCGGGAACGGCGGCGGGAATCGCGAAAGCTCCGAGACCGGCTTCGCCTCGGGCTTCGGCGAAGGCGACGAATCGTTCGGCATTCATCTGTCGCTGACGGTCCGCTCGGTGTTCGAGCAGCACGCGTTCCTCCCGCTCATCACTCTCCAGAATAACCGGCTGGTCGTGATCGCCTTCGACCAAAGCCCGTCCAAGCCGGCCAAGGAAAGGCTGCGGCGCGTGTTCGGGTCGCTGCGGGAGCTGAAGTCCGGCGAAGGCGGCAAGCCGCCCGTCATCGGCGTCGGACAACCGAATCGCGGCTTCAGGCAAGCGTACGCCAGCTATCAGGAAGCGATTCACGCGATTTCGCTCTCCTCGACACTGCGCGAAAGCTGCCTCTTCTTCGAAGAGCTCGGCGTGTTCCGGCTTCTGTTCCATATCGCGGACAAACAAATGCTGGAGTCGTTCGTCCGAAGCTGCCTCGGGCCGCTGATCGACCACGACCGGGCGAGGGGCAGCGAGCTGCTTCGCACGCTTAAGGTGTACCTCGACCATGATGGCTCCAAACAAATCGCGGCGCAGCGGCTGTTCATCGTCCGGCAATCGCTCTATTACCGGCTCGACCAGATCGAGGAGCTGCTGGGCGCCGACTATATGGAACCGGAGAAGAGACTCTCGCTTCAGGTGGCGATCCGAGCCTACCAGCTTTTGAACCCGGATCAGAAGCTGGTGTGAAAAAACATCGTCAACTTCCCTTACATTTTGTCTAGTGGATCGAAAAACGATTTATTTTACACTTGGAGACAAGAAAAATAAATCCTTTTTATGGGATTCAGAAGAGAGGGCGATTGGCATGATCATCGGCGTACCCAAAGAAATTAAAAACAACGAGTACCGCGTGGGCATGACACCGGGCTCCGTGCTTTCCTACGCGAAGGCCGGCCATGAGGTGCTGGTGGAAAGCGGCGCGGGCGCCGGCATCGGCTTCCCGGATGAGGCGTACGAGCAAGCGGGGGCCAGAATCGTGGCTTCGGCGGACGAAGCTTGGGCTGCGGAGATGGTCGTCAAGGTGAAGGAGCCGCTGCCGCGGGAATACGGCTATTTTCGCGAGGGGCTGATCTTGTACACTTACCTCCATCTGGCTCCCGAACCGGAATTGACGAAAGCGCTTGTTGATCGCAAAGTGACGGCCATCGCCTATGAGACGATCCAGCTCGACAACGGCAGCTTGCCGCTGCTGACGCCGATGAGCGAGGTAGCCGGCCGCATGTCCGTCCAGATCGGCGCGCATTTCCTGGAGAAGGCTCATGGCGGCAAAGGTATTCTGCTCAGCGGCGTGCCGGGCGTCGAGCCGGCCAAGGTTACGATTATCGGCGGCGGAATCGTAGGCACGAACGCGGCCAAGATGGCGCTCGGGCTAGGCGCGGAGGTCAGCATCGTCGACGTTAACCCGGATCGGCTTCGCCAGCTGGACGACATGTTCGGCGGACGCGTGAAGACGCTTATGTCCAGCCCGTACGCCATCGCCGAAGCCGTACGCCGGGCCGATCTCGTCGTCGGCGCTGTACTAATCCCTGGCGCACGCGCGCCTCGTCTCGTGACCGAGGAGATGGTGAAGACGATGAGCCCCGGCTCGGTCATCGTCGACGTCGCGATCGATCAGGGCGGCTCGATCGAGACGATCGACCGGATCACGACGCACGACGAGCCGACTTACGTGAAGCACGGCGTCGTTCACTATGCCGTCGCGAACATGCCTGGCGCCGTGGCTCGCACGTCCACGATCGCGCTTACGAATGTGACGACGCCTTACGGGCTGCAAATCGCCACTAAAGGCTACGTCCGCGCCGCGCTCGACAGCAAGGCGATCGCGCGCGGCGTCAACGTCGTCGCGGGCCGCGTCGCGTACAAAGCAGTCGCGGAATCGCATGGATACGAGTCGGCGAATATCGATACGCTGCTGCTTGGCGGAGCGCCCGCGCTTGAGGCCGCTCGCGGGTAAGCCGCTAGAAATTCAGCCCCTCCTCACTTCTTCAAATCGCTGGGAGCTGCGCCCCAATATTTGCGGAACACTTTGGCGAAATAACTGATGTCGTGATAACCTACGGCAGCAGCCGCATCGTATACCTTGGTGTCTCCGAGCAGCAGCTCCTTAGCCCGTTCCATCCTCCTTGTAAGCACATAACTCGAATACGATTCTCCCGTTTCTTTCTTGAACAGACGGCTCAAGTAAGAGGAATTCACGTACATCTGCTCCGCAAGGGTATGGAGGCTCAGGTCGCCCTCCAACATCCGGTCCACGGTCTCGACGATTTGTTTCACCAACTGATGGCTGGAGCTTTTTCTTTCGTTTTCCAGATAGGCGGCAATATGCACGATGACCCTTTTGGCCCACTCCACGATCTGATCTTTGGACACCAAAGTTCCGAGCGATAGAAAAAAAGCATAGTCATTTGACAATACCTTCTGCACGGGCCATCCCTGAGACTGGATAATGCGGGTGAACACGCCGCTCAAATAAAGCAGATGCTCATACACAAGCTCGGAAGAATCGGCATGCGCGTACGCCTTCTCCACATAACGATCGATCAAAGCGTTCGCTTTCGCCGCTTCTCCGGTATAAACGGCAATCTCCAGCTGCCTCTCGAAATCCGAATCGAGCAGGATGGACCGTTCGCTCTTCCTGACTTCCGGATAGGGAATCGCGATGCCGTTCCCGTAGATCGCCCGTTGCCGGAGCGCCTGGCAAGCCTGCTGATAGGATTGCGGCACTCCGGCGAGATCCCCCGCAGTTCCCATGCCGGCGCTTGCCGTAAGCTTCAAGCACTCCTTAACCACGTTAAGCAAACGCGTCAACCTTGCATTGATCCGCTTGGCCATGTCGCTGTCCGTCTCGTCTAGCCGACTCACGAACAACAAGACGGTCGAACCGTTCGCGTCGTTAAATACCCATCCATCCGCGGGCGGCATTACTTCCTTGGCTATACGCTCGAGCGAAAACTGCAGAAGCGGCATATCCCTCGCCGAGAACCGGGTTTCCGCCTCAGGCAGCGGATCGATCTCGCATACGGATACCGCGTAATTTAAACCATCCCGCAGCTCCAGCTCCAATTCGGCGGAATGCTTACGCAGCTCCCAATCCGCGTAACGGTTCGAAACCCAGCCGCGCAGGAAATCCTCCTGCAGCTGCGGCAGTCTAACGCGCCACATCCGCTGAAGCTCGATCAGATTATGTTTCTCCGACAGCTCCTTCCGGATTTCATCCGCAACCTCCAGAACGGTGCTTAGTACCTCCTCCTCCCCTGCAGGCTTAAGCAAATATCTCGTAACGCCCAGCCCGATCGCCCGCTGCGCATACCCGAAATCGTCATGCCCGCTCAAAATAATGATCCGAGTCCCAGGCTCGCGCTCCAGGACGGCTTCGGCCAAGGTGAGGCCGTCCATCTCCGGCATCTCGATATCGAGCAGCAGAATCTCAGGCATCCGCCGCTCCAGGATGGCCAGCGCGTCTTTGCCGTTCTCGGCGATCGCCACGACCTCGATCCCGTGCATCTCCCACGGAATATTGTTCGCGAGACTGTTCAATATGCGGATTTCATCTTCGACGATCATCAGATTCATGCGACACTTCCCCTTCCCATTCGCTCCGGCAACGATCGGCCGGCAGATCGATGCACGCGGTCGTGCCCGCGCCTTCTTCGCTGTCGATGGTGAACTCGGCGGTATCGCCGTAATACAGCCCGATTCTCGACTTCACGTTGCGCAATCCGAAAAATTCGCCGTTCCGCTCTGCGTCGGCGTGCGTCTCCCCGCCGCCGTAGCCAGCCAGCGCGGTACGAATGCGCTCCATTCTGTCCTCGCCGATCCCCTTGCCATTGTCCGATACGGTCAGGATCAGCCTATCCCCTTGAAGTTCCGCCGATATCCGCAGCTCGCCGTCCCGCTTCTTCTTCTCCAGCCCATGTAGAATGGCGTTCTCGACCAGCGGCTGCAGGATCAGCTTGAGAATATACAGCCCGCCGCTGTCCGGGTCGGCATCGTACCGAACGGTGAACTGCCCGACGAACCGAAGCTGCTGCACGCGGATATAGTAGCCGAGATGGGAGAACGTTTCCTCGACCGTGAACGCTTCCCGTCCTTTGCTCAAGCTGAGCCGGAAAAACTTCGAGAGGTTCAGCACCATCTCGCTTATTTCTTCGGCATCGTAATTTTTGGCCGACCAATAGATGGAATCGAGCGTGTTGTACAGGAAGTGGGGATTGATCTGCGACTGCAGAAACTTCAGCTCCGTCTTCGTCAGCCGAAGCTGCTGCTCGTAGATGTCCCGAATCAAGTGCCGCTGCTGCTCCACCGTCTGGTTGAACGCGTCGGTCAAATAACCGAGCTCGTCCTGCCGGTTGTTGGCGAGCTTCGTATCCAATTTCCCCAGGCGCAGCTGCCTCATCCCGGACACCAGCGAAGAGATCGGCGACGCAATGCCGCTGTAGACGAGCCAGGAAATCCATACCGCAAGAAGACAGCTGATTAAAATGATCCAATACGAAAATATTTCGAGCGGCTTCGATTTCTTATAGATTTCGCGTTCCGGCTGCTCGAGGATCAGCGTCCAGCCAGTGGAAGGCGAATCGACGCGCACCACCATGTTCCTTTGCTCCGATCCCGGCGCCTCCCTTACCGTCAGGCTCTGTTCGGACAAATTTGTCATATCCATCCTCCGGTCGGCCGGCGCGTTTGTCACGATCAATCTTCCGGCATTGTCGAGCAGGTAAACATGCGAACCGGCGCTGGGCACAAGGCTCATCAAATAACCGAGCAGCTTGCTCTTCGGCACGGACAGCATCAGGACGTTATTCCCCTTCTCCCGGCTGTACAGATCCATCCGTTGCATGAGCACGATCTGGGATTCGTTGTAGACGGGATCGGCCCAGCCCATTAGCGATTCTTCATGGCGGTCCGGGAGATACAGGATATACGAGCCGCTTGCCCGCACAACGTCGCGGTACCACTGCTCCTCGGCCGCCTGGGGCCTATGGAGCGAGCCGATGCTGCTCGACAGCAGCCTCCCTGTGTTGCCGTGATAGATGGCCACGGAAGACAAGCTCGGATTCACCGCTGCGATATTCGAAATTTCCTCCATTACTTGGGAGAAATCGATCAATGTTTCCGTCGACAGGGTTTCCCCATCGTCATGATTCAGCAGTGAAGTCAGACTGCGATCCGTCGAAAGCAGCGTCGACAAGCTTTTGACCCCGCCTATCGTCAGGTCCACATATTCAAGCGCCGAGCCCATCGCGCTCATCGTCCGTTCGCCGAGCTCCTGCTCAAGAATCCGCTGCGAGCGGTCGTTGGCGAACAGGCTGAAAGAGATGAGCGGCAGCAGAATCATGATGAAATAACAGGTCAACCTGAACTGGATGGACTGCTTGAACAAGTCCCGAAAATCGCCGAGCCGCTTCATCTCCATACCTCCACAAGTTGCCGAATAATGCGATTATAACCCGCTGTGCGCATGGCGGATAGCGGAAATGGCGCTCACTTGGGGAGCGCCATCTTTTTGGTCCTATTGCTAGTTACTTGTTCTCCGCGTACCAGGCGTTGACTTCCTCGGTAATTACGTCTCCGCCCTTCTTCTTCCATTCTTCCACGAACTTGTCGAACGCTTCGATCGGCTGCTTGCCTACGATGATCTCCGTAAAATATTCCGTCTCGAGCTTGTTCAGATCCGCGGAGTGCTTGCCCATGCCCGTCGTCGGCACGCCGAAGTATTGGTCGCGGATAGCCACTTCGGCAATGCGGTCGATATTGTCGTTCAGCTTGAACTCCACGCCCAGCGAATCCAGGCGGGCACGTTCTTCCTCCGCGCCGTATGGACGGATCGACTCGCCCAGCGTCTGGCGGTAGATGTGCTCGTTATGCTTTTCGAAGTCCGTCACGATTTTGCCGTTCTCCGTCTTCCATACCTCGTTCTCGAAGCCGAGCAGCAGCGTCTTGTAGCCTTCTCCGTTCATGAAGTTCAGCATGCGGACGACGGCGTCGGCGTTCTTGCTCGTCACCGGCACGACGTTGTAGCCGGCGATGTAGCCGTAGCCCGTAGTGCCTTGCTTGCCTTGCGGTCCCGTCGGGAAGTCCAGCGCGATCCATTCCGCCTTCGGATCGTTCTTCTGGCTCGTCAGGATCGGTCCGCGGGTATCGTACCAGAAGGCCGAGAACAGACCGACTTGGCCGCTGGCGATCTTCTCGCTGAAGTTCGCTTCTTTATTAAGCATCCACTCCGGATCGATCAAGCCGTCCTTGTGCAATCCAGCGATGAACGCAAGCGCGTCCTTCATTTCCGGCAGCGTGCTCGAGTTGACGAGCTTGCCGTCGCGCTCCGTCCACATGCCCTTCTGGATGCCGTGCGCTCCGAGGAGCGGAGCCATTCTTGCGAGATTTTCCGCCAGAATGAAGCCGTACGTGTCGTCCTTGTTATCGCCGTCCGGATCGTCTTCCTTGAACGCTCGCATCACTTCGCGGTACTCCTCGAGCGTCTTCGGCGGCTGCAGGCCGAGATTGTCCAGCCAATCCTTGCGCACGTACATCAGCTCGTTGCCCGGGACCGCGTTCATGGACGGAATCGCGTAGATTTTGCCGTCGATCGTAACCGTCTTCCAAGCGTCCTCCGGAATGTTCTTCAGCAGGTCCTGACCGTATTTCTCGAGCGCCTCGTTGAGCGGCTGAAGCGCTTTCTGTTTCACGTAGCTTTCGAACCAGCTGGCGTCCCACGTGTAGAGGGAATCCGGCAGTTCGCCCGATGCCATGATCACGTTGAGCGCATCCTGATAGCCGTCCGCGGGCGGTATTTGCAGCGTAATATCCAGGTTCGTGTTCTCCCGGATGTAATCGATATACGGATTGTTGTTTTCGTCCATGCCGTCCGGGAACTTGCGTCCGCCGTTGTTGAAGACGACCTTGATCGATTTTTTCTCCAGCTCTGCGGTTGCATTGTTGCCGGAAGCTTCGTTCGACGCCTTAGGCGAAGCGGCAGGATCCGCCTCGCTCCCCCCTCCGTTGCCGTTCGAAGAACAAGCTGTCAATCCCGCCATTGCAGCAATAAGCGCGAGCGATACGGTTTGTTTCCATTTTGCCATTCTGATTGATCCCCTCTCGATATCGTAGATAGAGTCGATAAAGTCGATTTACCCTTTGACCGAACCAAGCATAATGCCTTTGACAAAATATTTCTGAAGAAACGGATACACGATCAGAATCGGAATCGTGCTGGCGATCAGCGCGGCAGCCTTCAGCGATTCCAGCGCGAGCAGCGTACTGTCCATGTTCGCCGAATAACCCGAATTGTTGTCGATACCCGACTGGTTGAACATGATCAGCTCCCGCAGGTACACCTGCAGCGGGAACAGCTTGCGGTCCGTCACGTACAGCACCGTGTCGAAGAACGAGTTCCAGTGGCCGACCGCGTGGAACAGCGTGATCGTTGCGATCGCCGGCATCGAGAGCGGAATGACGATCCGGAACAGGATGCCGAGATTGGAGCCTCCGTCGATTTTGGCCGATTCCTCCAGCTCCGCCGGAACGCTCTGGAAGAAGTTGCGGATGATGATGACGTTAAACGCGCTGATGGCTCCCGGGATAATGTACGCCCAGAACGTGTTAAGCAGCCCAGTCTCCTTGACGATCAGGAAGGTTGGAATCATGCCGCCGCCGAACATCATGCTGAATACGATCAGGAACATGATGACGGACCTGCCTTTAATATAAGGTTTGGCAATCGGATAAGCGAGCAAGCAGGTCAACACGACGTTGACGGCTGTGCCGGCAACCGTGCGCAGGAAGCTGATCTGGAACGATCGCAGAAATTCCTGCTCGCTGAGGACGCGGGTGTAGGCTTCAATCGAGAAGTCGACCGGCCACAGGGATACCTTCCCGGACGTGATGGCTTGGTGACTGCTGAACGACTGCGCCAGGACATGGACGAACGGCGCCAGCGCCAGCAGGGCGAATGCCCCCAGGAACACATAGTTGATGGCCGATCCGATTTGTTCTCCTCTGGTTAATTTCATGGCTTCGCCTCCTTGTCTACCAAATTCCCTCTTGACCGAGCTTCTTGGCCCCTCTGTTGGCCAGCACGACGAGGATCAGGCCGATCACCGCCTTAAACAATCCGACCGCCGTCGTAAAGCTGAATTTCGCCTGCTGGATGCCTTCCCGGTACACGTACGTCTCGATGACGTCGGCGACGTCGTACACCAGCGAATTGTACAGGACGAAAATTTGTTCGAAACCGACGTCCAGCACATGTCCCAGCCGCAGCAGGAACAGAATGACGATGACGCCCATCATCGAAGGCAGCGTAATGTGCAGGATCTGCTTCCATTTGCCCGCCCCGTCCATAATTGCCGCCTCGTAGAGCTGCGGATCGATGCCCGCGATGGCCGCGAGGTAGATGATGGCGCCCCAGCCGACTTCCTTCCAGATGTCGCTGGCTACGATCACGGTCCGGAACCAATCCTCGCTGGTGAGGAAGAAGATCGGCTCGATGCCGAACAGGACGAGCACCTTGTTTACGATGCCCGAGGACGGCGACAGTACGTTGATCAGAATGCCGCCCACGATGATCCACGACAGGAAGTGAGGCAAATACACCAGCGTCTGGATCGACCGTTTGTACATCATGTGCCGGATTTCGTTCAGCATGATTGCGAGAATGATAGGCCCCGGGAAACCCCAGATCAGCTTGTAGATGCTGATGAGCAGCGTGTTGCGGAAGATCGTGTAGAAATCGTCGTCCGCGAACATGTCCCGGAAGTGCTGGAATCCGACCCACTCGCTCTCCCAGATGCCCGCGAACATGCTGTAATCTTGGAATGCGATGACGACCCCCCACATGGGCAAATACTTGTAGACGAGAAAATACAAAATTCCGGGCAGCATGATTAAATACAAATCCCAATACGAACGAATGGAGCGAAACCGTTTGTTCGTCGGCTTCGCGGTCGATCCATTCAGCTCCTTTATGTCGGCAACGTCGATCGCAGCCATGTCTACCAATCCTCCCTTGCTTTTTCGCGCGATTCTCATGCCTGTTCCGGATAAATTAATTGTAAGAGAATCGACCTGTTTCGGTTAGACGATAGCGATGACCATTATCCGTAAATTGATGACTCTTGAGGGAATCGAATGGGTAGAGCGTTTCCGGAAAATAAGGTACGATGGTACTATCCATCATTGAGGGGAGCAAGTGGCTTGAAAAAAATCATAGCCAAAATTATTCTATTAGCGCTTTTGGTTACAACGCTAGGGGGCGGCGGGGCGGCCTATGCCG
This sequence comes from Paenibacillus sp. LHD-117, assembly GCF_030929555.1. Lineage (GTDB taxonomy): Bacteria > Bacillota > Bacilli > Paenibacillales > Paenibacillaceae > Pristimantibacillus. The sequence goes on from NZ_JAVFVT010000036.1 coordinate 16,806, forward strand.
ATACCGATCACGAACCTCCGGTTCTGGCGTGGGAGGAGGAAAATACGCAATGGTCGGGCCGGGCCGTTACATACACGGGGGGCAAATACTTCATGCTTCCGGGGGAATGGTCCCCGGAAATCTTTGCCGTCTCCGATGACGGGAAGAGCTGGACGCAGCTATATTCCACCTTTTCCTTGCTGGCGGGCGGACATTCCCTCGAAATGAAGGATGTCGTATGGACAGGCGAGTCTTTCCTTGCCGTAGGCCTAAGCAGGCAGCATCAGTTTCAGTACAAATTATTTGAATCACCGGACGGGATCTATTGGTCGGTCCGTGATCTGAACATCCCGGAGCTGGCAGGCAAGGGCTATATCGTTGACAAAATAAAACGGATCCACGACAAGCTTGCTCTTATGATCCGATACACGACGCGCGAAAACAATCAAGCTGTAGAGTTGAACAGCGCCGTCGCGATTTCGGACGCCACCGACGGAAGCAACTGGACGACTGGATCGAACCATTTCGTCAATCGGCAGTTGTTCGATATCGCTTACGGCAACGGCATGTATGTGATCGGCGGCTACGCAACGGCTAATAATGATCAGGGCTTCGCACAGGAAGGCGCCGTCATCTATACGTCCAAGGATCTCCAGACATGGACGCTCTCCTATCGCAATCCCGCCGCGGATACATCCATCCGTTATTTGAACTGGAACGGCCGGCAATTTCTTACCGCTGTCGCGCTTAATGAACGGGAGGGGCGAATCCTGCTGTCCGAAGACGCAACGGGTTGGGAGGAACATGCCATAACGAAATATTCGTTGCCCGCCCCAAAGCTGATGGCGTGGAACGGCGACTATTATTTGGGCTACGCCGATGGAGGCATTGTGGTCACTTCTAGGGATGGAGCAGAATGGGATTGGCTGGAGGATTCTTTGCCTTTGACTACTCCGTCCTATTTGATTCGGGACGAGAAGCAGTTTATTATCGGTTCCGGCAATGTCTTCTACCGGGCTACGGAACAATCCGGGTATATCGACAAGACGGAGCCAGCTTACGCAAGCAAAGCGGAGGCGCTGCACACCCTTCGGCTATTCAATGGCAGCGACAAGGGCTTGGAGCTCGATCGCGCTCCATCAAGAGCAGAGGCGGCCGCCATGTTGGTTCGCCTGCTGGGCCAGGAATCCGAAGCTTATGATCAGATCTTCAGTCACCCTTTCAATGATGTTCCTTTCTGGGCCGATGTTTATGTCGGATATTTATATCACCACGGATTGACAAAAGGCATGGGAGGGGATAAATTCGGCTCCGATCAGTTGATGAATGCCGAAGCGTATGCGACGTTTATTTTAAGGGCGCTCGGCTATAGCGATACCAGCGGCGACTTCGACTGGAAGCATGCCATTGGGTTCGCGACCGAACAGTCCATCTTTGCGCCGGGCGATTACGCCGAACTTTCGGCAAAGCCGTTTCTGAGAGAGCACATGGCTAATATGTCTTTTGATTCGCTGGGCGCAACCTTGAAAGGAGAACAAAGGACGCTGCTGGAAAAGCTGATTGCAGAAAATGCGGTGGAACGCGAAGCGGCCGAAGCGCTCGAATTGCTTTAAAAGCCTAACGGCCACCGCCATTTAAATAAATGCATGGCCCTGTTAGCTGCACTTGCCGGATTACAATAAAAGCTGCCGATGATTTCATCGGCAGCCCCCACACCTCGTCTCGCCGTCGTCTCCCAAACGGTTCCATCCCCGTATTGAATTTCGAAGTCGGCAACCTGCTTCCCCAAGCAATAATTTGCGCACCTGACTTTATGAACACGCACTTTAAGGCATCAAAGTAAGGATCGTTTTGCCTTGATAAAATGAACCTCTAAGCCGCACATGCTCGAACGGAAGCAGCGGATTTGCGATTCTCCGCAGCATCAGCTCCGCAGCCCGCTCCCCCGCTTCCCGGACGAGCAGCCGAGGCCGCGACATCCCGGGATAACGGGGATGCTCTTCATGCTCCAAGCCGACCAGCGAGAAGCTTCTGGGAATGTCCAGCTTCAGGAAGCCGGCGGCGACATACACCCATTCGGACATGTCCGGAATCGCGCTGACCACGGCGGTATAATGCTCGGAGCTCAGCTTCCCGCTCAGCTTCTCCATCCATGCGGCCCGATCGGCCGAACCGCTTGTCACGTGCTCCTCGGGATCGGCCAATCCGTGCAGCCCAAGTCTCTCCGATGCGGCGGAGAACGCTTTCCATCTCAAACGGAATCCCCTGAGCGGCTCGATATCGCCGACGTACAAGATTCGCCGGTGGCCGGCGCGATACAGCTCCTCCATCGACTGGTGAATCGCGTATTCCACGTCCCAAATGACGCTGTCCACCTCGGCCAAATCAGGCGGATAATTGACGAGCACTTTGGGAATCGGCAGCTCCAGCAGCACGGTCTCCATCCACTCCGGGATGGCCGCGGTCAGAAATAAACCATCGGCAAAAAACAATCCGTTTTTGTCCAGCCAATCTTCAAGTCCCGCCCGTCCGGAAATCACGGAAGGAACGAGCAGCGGATAGAGCGAATGCCCGAGCTCGTTCAAGCGAATCTGCACGCCCTCCAGCTGCATCCGGTGAAACGCGGAATCGCCAACGATCAGCATCGCGAACCGCCGGGGTTTCGCGTTCGCCCAAGGAATTCGTTCCGCCATAATTCCGGCTTCCTGATCCTTGGTCCGGTATCCGAGCTCGCGCGCACGGTCGACCACCGTCTTGCGCGTCGCCTCCGACATGCCGGGCAATCCCCTCAGCGCCTTGGATACCGTATGGATTGTCAAGCCCAGCCCGTCGGCTATCGTTTGCAGCGTAACCTGTTTCTTCCTAGGCATTGCCTGCCGCCCCTCCTCACAAATGAACTCGCGTTATAATTGTAACAAAAATGAAACTATAAAGAAGGTTTCAATTTCCCTACAATTGGAGCAAGTATCATTAAGCTCAAGGATGGGAGATGACAAACTTGTCAAACCGCGAAATTACGCTTAATCGAACCGTTCCCGTATACGATACGGCCGACGTAGTCGTGATCGGAGGAGGACCCGCCGGTACGGCGGCGGCCATCTGCTCCGCGCGCTGCGGACGAAAGACGATATTGCTGGAGCATTCCGGTCAACTCGGGGGGATGGGCACGCTCGGCAATGTGAGCGTCTTCATGGGGATAGGCAACGTAACGGGCATTTATAGGGAGATTATATCGGAGTTTCTTCCCGCGGCTCTGCCGGATTCGCATCACGAGTCGATTTGGCCGCAATATTCGCCTTTCGAGCTTCGGCATTATTTGAACGGCAAGCTGGAGAAGGAAGGCGTCGAGGTGTATTACCACGTCAGCTTCGTTTCTTCCATCGTGGAGGATAACCGGGTTGTCGGCGTCGTGGCCAACACGCGGGAAGGGCTCCGCGCATTCGCGGGCCGCGTCGTGATCGACTGCACGGGAGACGCGAGAGTCGCCCAGGATGCCGGCGTGCCTACCAAGGCCGGCCGCGACGAAGACGGGCTGACGCAGCCTATGACGCTTATGTTCATGATGCAGGATACAGGTAAGCCGGTCCGCCAAAAGCTGCCTGACGATTGCTATAAATACGAATCGATCCCCGATCTTCCGCAAGGCCGCCATCTGTTCTGGGGAGGCATGGGCGACGGCACGTTGCTCGTCAACATGACTCGCGTCAAGGGTAACGGGGCCAAGATTAGGGATATTAACTACGCCGAGAAGGAATCACTCCGGCAAGCGTTATCAGTCGCCAATTACTTGCAGCGGACGAACCATCCGAACCATATCCTGTCCCACGTCCCCGGCCAGGTCGGCGTTAGGGAAACGAACCAGATCGAGGGACGGTATACGCTGACGGAAGACGACTTGACGAGCAGCCGGCGGTTCGAGGATGTCGTAGCGCAAACCAACTACGAAATCGACATCCATAATCCCACCGGCGGAGCGAATACGGACGAACGCAAGCTGGACGGCTACGACATTCCATACCGTTGCATGTTACCCGTAAACATCGAGGGATTGATCGTCGCTGGACGCAGCATATCCGCCACCCACGTCGCGATGTCCTCGATGCGCGTGCAAGCGACCTGTTACGCGCTCGGCCAGGCAGCCGGCGTCGCGGCCGCCATTGCCATCGAGACGGGCGCTTCCGTCGCAGATGTATCCATTCCTACGTTGCATCAGCGGCTTTCCGAGCAAGGCGTCGTATTCGCCAAGCAGCATGCCCGCTGAAGAACTTGCATTTTTTTCGGAGCCAGCGTAAATAGCAGAAAAAAGACATTCACCCCGTATTTGCGGTGGATGTCTTCTTTTTTGTTCGATTTGCGATTCGAATAGAATCCGGCAATTAGGAAAGGAATGAATGGAACACACCATTTATAAGGAGCGAGCGTATCCATGACGAACATTCCACCCTTGCCAACGTATCCGGAGTCACTTTGGATGCAAGCGATCGAAGGACTTCCTTCCTATTCTAAACTGCAGCATGATATTGAGGCAGACGTCGCCATTGTAGGCGGTGGCATCTCCGGCATTACAACAGCGTACAAACTAACGCAAGCAGGAGTTAAAGTCGCGCTGCTTGAAGCCGGTAAGCTGCTGCATGGAACGACGGGCCATACAACCGCCAAAATAACCGCCCAGCACCATCTAATCTACGATGAGCTGATCAAGCAGGAAGGCAAAGAGAAAGCGGCGCTTTATTTTAAAGCGAATCAAGATGCTCGCAAGTTTATGGAGTCATTGATCGAACAGCAGGCCATCGAATGCGGCTTGCAAGCACAGGACGCGTACGTATTTACAAATTCGGACGAGTATGTGCAGAAGCTGCAGAACGAAATGTCCGCATACGAGTCATTAGGCATTCACGGCGCATATCTGGACCGAATTCCGCTTAACGTCCCGGCGAAAGCCGCGGTCCGAATGGATGGGCAAGCCCAGTTCCATCCGCTTCAGTACATGGCCGCTCTAGTGAAGATGACGGCCGAAGCCGGCTGCCATCTGTATGAGCAGACGACCGCCGTCGACATTCAAGAGGGTCCACAACCCAAAGTCGTGACAGCTGACGGCCATTCCGTTACATGTAAACACATCGTCGTCTGCTCACATTTTCCATTCTATGACGGCCATGGCTTCTTCTTCGCCCGCATGCACGCGGAGCGCTCTTACGCGCTTGGCATCAAGACCGATCAGACGTATCCCGGCGGCATGTATATTAGCGCGGAAGAGCCGACACGCTCCATCCGCAGCGCAGCGTCCTCGGACAGAACGCCACTGCTGATCGTCGGCGGGCAAAACCACAAAACCGGACAAGGCATCTGTACGATTAATCATTACGAAGCGCTGCAAGCGTATGCCTCACAGCATTTCAATGCATCGGATATCGCTTACCGTTGGTCGGCGCAAGATTTGGTCACCGGGGACAAGATCCCGTATATCGGCCGCATTACCGCCTCCTCCCCCAATATCTATATCGCGACCGGCTTCAAAAAGTGGGGAATGACAAGCGGAACGGCGGCCGCTATGCTGATTAGCGATCTCATTCAAGAGAAAAACAATGAATACGAGGAATTGTTTGCGCCTTCCCGTTCGTTATCGTTAAAGACGCTCAAAAATTTGGTCGTCGACAACTTCGACGTAGCCAAACATCTTGTCGGCGGCAAGCTGGAGATGGTTCGCCGGAAACCCGAAGATTTGGCTCCGGACGAAGGCTCGGCCGTCACCGTGCATGGCCGCCGAGCCGGAGCGTACAGGGACAAGGAAGGCAAGCTGTACGTCGTCGATACGACATGCACCCATATGGGCTGCGAGGTGGAATGGAACGACGGCGAACGGACATGGGATTGCCCTTGCCACGGCTCCCGATTCTCGATGACAGGCGAGGTGATGGAAGGTCCGGCGGAGAAGCCTTTAAAATCGATTTCGTTACCCTAATCGCTTGATGCGAATGAGCGCCCGCAGCTCCCTCCGATGCGCATACGCGAGCAGCAAGAAATTGACGAGTCCGAACGCCGCCAGCGGAAGAGCGTCCGAGCCCCCGAAGACGAGGACGCACACCGTCAGCAGCAGCATGCCGAGCACGACCTGGAAGCCATCCGCCCTTGGAGTAGACGGTTTGCCGCTACGAATAAGCCGGCCTCCGAGCAGCAGCAACGCCAAGATGACGGCGTAGGCAAGCGTCGCGGCGAACCCCGTCAGCGCGCTCCAAACCCCGAACGTGACGGCGATCGCCTTGCCTCCCTTCCCGCGCAGGAACGGCGAGAACATATGGCCGAGCAGCGCGGCGGCGGACGGCAGCACAAGCCCGTACCCGGCCGCTTGGCCCGAATGGACGAGCAGCAGCACCGGTACGTATCCTTTAAGGGAGTCGAACGCGATGCCGGCGAGCCCGTAACCGAAACCGGCCGCCTTCCACAAGTTGAGCGCGCCGGGATTGCCGTCTCCGTGCTCCCTTACGTTTTTGTTGGCGAACAAGCCGATCCAGTACGAGAACATGAGAGAACCGCATAGGAAGCAGAAGGCCGTCCACGCGGCGTAGGTCAGGATCGTCACGGCTCCTTCCCTCCTACTTTCACCTTCCTGCCCTTCCAGGCAACCCGCCCGAAAAAGACGACTTGGAAGATCGAATAAAGCATGATGAACAGGAAGAACGCGGTGCTGAGCGGATGCAGGGCGGGAAGCCATCGACCGAACCGTCCCGCATAGCGACCGTAATAATAGATTTGAACCGTGTAGATTAGATACGCGATCGCGAGCGGCAGTGCCCAGTCCGTCCCGATGAAGAAGGGCGCCGACTCCGACGCGATTAACCCAATTAACCATACCGCGACGGGCAACGTCGTCTTCGTGCTAAGCTTGCCTGTGCTTAGCACGGCTCCTTTGCTGAAGCCCTCCACCTCGCTCCGGATGCCTCCGGGGTACATGCGGAACGATACCATGCCAAAGCCGATGTAGTTGCGGACGGGAATGCCGGCTTCCCTGAACCTCGCGCCGAGATTGAGGTCGTCCAGCAGCTCTCCTTTCACGCTCTCGTGTCCGCCCGCCTTTTCGTAATCCTCCCGAGTCGCCACGATGCATGCACCGTACAAGCCCTGAGCCGGATTCGTCCGTTCCATGGGCGAGGTGAACGCGTATAATCCCAGCAAATTCGGAATGAGCGCCAGTTTCTCGTAAAATCGTTCCGCATGATGGTAGGGTACGACGGAGATAACGCCCTCCGACCTCTCCCTTGCCGCGAGCAGCGAGGGCAGCGCATCCGGGGCGAGCCGGACATCCGCGTCGAGGAAGACGAGCAAGTCTCCAGTGGCCGCCGCATACCCGTTCGCCACGGCCCAATTTTTGCCTGTCCAGCCCAGCGGAAGCGGCGGGCTCGCGATGACACGGACGCCGAAGCTCTCGGCGATCGCCCGCGTACGGTCTTCGGAATGGTCGTCCACGACGATGATGTCCATCCCGTCGATGGACTGGACTTGCAGGGAGCCGAGCAGGTACGGCAGGTTGCTCTCCTCGTTCCTGGCCGGGATGATGACGGATAGCCTCCCGGCCGTGGAGAAGCGTTCGCGGCTGACGGCCACCGTATTTCTGCGGAACAACAGAAACCCCGCTGCGCAAGCGACTGCGAGCGGCACAAGGATCAGCATCTCCATGGCCATTGCCCCCTACGAACATCGGATTAGCGGCTATAACCCATTTATATGGCGTTTCCCTACCTTTATATGAATGCCTGAGAGAAAACCTCGCCACACACTTTTATCGCACACCTCGCAACCTTTCCGGTTGGCACGCCGCACATTGCTGCATTTGTGCACTCTGATCGCACACTACATTTTCTTTCCGCGGTGGGCACGACGGAAATTGCTGCATTTGCGCATGAATATGTGTTAACAAATGTGCGTCCTGGAGACAAACCTGCTAATCTGCATCATTTCTCCGTTACCCAGAGCCAGGCGGGCTCAAATCCCCCTAAAATGATGCACTCAATGCATTATTTCGACCAAGCAGCCCTCAAAAAGAAAAAATTGATGCACGAAATGCATCAATTTTTGTATTCGATATTGGTTCATCTTCAGCTCCTCGTTCATGCCGTTTGCATTGCGCATTTCGCTATCGCTTGTGCTATGCTAGACTCGAACCGTTTAAGAGAAGGAGTGGGCTTATGACAACCCTCGGAACCAAAGAAAATCCATGGAAGCTGAAAACGCCGCCGCAAACCTCCGAATACGAAATGTACAAAGACGAGAAGGACGGCAACCCCATTATCGTTTGCACGGTCGGCAAAACGGTGCTTCATTACGACTATCGCTGCGTCGAAGATCTGCATGCCATGCTGAAGCGGCATGGCGATTGGATGGAGCTCGGCAGCGCCGACGAACAGAAGCCAGCCAAGGAGGGCACCGTTGAAGCCTGGGGGCGCTCGCCCGAGAACCCGGTCGGCGGCTGGTACGGACTCAAGAAAGGTTTCCGCGGCCGCTTCGGCATGTATGTCCCCCCGCTGCTTGAGGCACTGGGACTTGCAGAGGTCGAGCACAACCCGAGAAACAACCGAATGCGGGCGCTATAATAATAAGAAATACAGAGGCATTTGAACCCGGAGACGGGCATGCTCCAAAAAAATCGAAGGCCGGCAACGCTCGTTAGCGTCGCCGGCCTTCTTAAATGCCGCGAACTTTATATGGCGTTAATGAACGCCAATAGCCGGTACAGGAAAATCGCGGTTTCGGCTCTTGTGGCCTGGCCGCTTGGCTTGATCGAACCGCCGTTGCCTCGGATCAGCCCTGCCTCCACCATGCCCGCGACCGTTTCCGCCGCATAGCCGGACACGCTGCCAGCATCCTTGAATGCTTCGAGCGACGCGGGATCGCCCCCAATCTCACCAGCATCCACCGCCGCGATCGCCCTGGCCGCCATAACCATCATCTCTTGCCTGCTCACCTTGTCTTCGGGCGCGAAACGCTCTTCGTCCTTGCCGGTCACGATGCCCAATTGCTTCGCGATCGCGACCGCCTCGGCGTAATAACGATGCGGGTCGACATCCGGGAACATGTCTTCGGATTCGGACGTCCCCCGCAAGTCCAGCGCGCGAACGAGCATCAGGATGAAGTCCGCCCGGCTTACGCTCTCGGACGGGCTAAACGCCGTCGTCGAGGTTCCGTTCACGATCCCAAGCTCCGCCAGCTTCGCTACCGCTTCCTGCGCCCAAACATGCTGGTTCAAGTCGGCGAAATCGGGTGCCGGGATGTTGCGATATACCGCGAATAAGCCCGTTTGGTTCGTCTGGAACCGGATATGTTTGCCCGATTCGAAGTAGGCAGCGGACGGAACATCCGTCGCTTCACCGTCCGCGATGGACAAAACGCCGATTTCCTCGGGCAACTCTTGGCTTGCGAGCGAGTATGGAACGGTCACGACGATTGCCGCCTTCTCGTTTTTCCACTCGTACGTTTTGCCGTCCGTCTCCATGGATAGCTCCAGCACCGGCCTGCCGGCTACGCGGCCTCTTACGTCCGGCTTCAGCGAGCGGCCGTCCCGTTCCCGGACGTTCACGCGCAGCTGCTTGCCGGTCTGGGACGTCTTCGGCAGCATGTCACCGGCGAGCAAGACCGTCGCCGAAGGGAGCTGCGCTTCGATCGTTAGGTTCGGATAATCGGAGAGGAATGCGGACGGAAAATCCAACGCGTAAAGCTCGGCATCGCCCGTGCCTTTCAGCACGATCGTGGCCCGCAGCTTGCCGTCCTTATCCGGCTTCGCCGCCGCGATCGCCTTCCGCAAGTCCTGCTCGCCGACCGTACCGACGGCCGTTTTGCCGCCTTGCTCCGGCTTCGCGCTGATCTCCGCTTTGACCGAGCCGTCCGCTTGCGGCTTGAACAGGTCGACGCTCGGCGTGACGGGATCGCCTCCACCGCCGCCGGGAGCAGGCTTTTTGTATTCGAACGTTACCTTCATCGGTTCATTCATGTCGTCCGTCGACACATACGCTTCGTAGATGCCTTCGGTATTGCCGGTCAGCGTGAATTCGAACCGGAAGCTCCCCGCTTCCGTACTAGCCGTATCGGCTTCATGGTGCAGCTTCCCTTTCGGATCCATCACCTTCAAACTCACGTTCGCAAGGTCGCCGTTCATGATCAATCCGTCCACGGTTACTTTCTTGGATGCCGCGTCGATCGACGCTCTCACCCCGTCTATGCGTTTTTCTTCCGGCTCGCCTTCCAATTGAAAGACGCCGAATTCATAGAAGGAATAACCGTAAAACGTCTCCCTCTTCACGCCTTCGAACTTGACGTATCTGGCGCTGATCGGCTCGAACCGAACCGTCTCCTTGCCGTCCTTCGCCGTAATGAGCGCGTCCTGCCCCATCACGTTCGTCCACGTTTGTTTATCGCCCGAGACGAGCAGCTTGTAGGTTTTGGCGCGCGCGTACTCCCAATCGATCCGGACCGTGTCCAGCTCTTTCGATTCCCCAAGATCGACCTGGAACCACGTGTTGTCGTACAGCTCGCTTGCCCATCTCGTGGACGGGAAGCCGTCGACCGCTTTCGCCGGCATCAGGTTCGGGCTGCCCGCTTCCACCGTCGAAGCTTCCGCTGTTTTATCCGTCGCCAAGTTGCCAATTAAATAGTAGACGCTTTCCTTCAGCGCGTTATAAGCGCCGTCCGTTAGGACGCCTTGCTGCTTGAATAAGTCCAGCTTGGCATTAAATCCTTTCGTGTATGCCTCGGCTTTCGTCTCATCGATCCCCTTGTAACGCTTCATCAGCTCCAAATAGTTGTTCAGGGAGCGAACCGCGGCGGCATCCGTGATCGCACCGTCGGCTCCGAATCGGTCGACGGCCGCTTTCATGGTCGACGCGTTTGCTTCGGCCTCGATGACGTATGTCGTTTTGCGGGACTTGCCCGCCGCTACCGTAACGACCAACTCGTGTTTGCCCGGCTTCCCCGCCAGATCGATCTCGGTGCCCTCCGTGTACGGCTTTCCGTTAAAGGCGGCCGTTACTTTGGTGAGCCCGCTGCCGTCGTCGTTAGGAATGTCCCAAGTGAACTGAACCTTCTCCGTTTCCGGGATGGACGCGCCCCCTTGAAGGAGCTCTCCGTTCATTCTCACTTCGGCTTCCGGCGGCAAAGCGTTGTTTACGACGTACGTGCCTTTCGCGAACTGATACAGCCAATCGTACAGAACCCTTGTCGCGGGATCCGCGCTCACCGCCGTATCGTACACGGCATTATTGCCTTGATAGTACGCCTTGAAGCCCGATTGCATCAATCCGGTCTGAGCGCCGCTGTTCAAGTAATCGATGTACCGCTCCCGGAATACGGCGTCGGTCATCATCCGGTCGTCGAATTCGAGCTCGAGGCTCATCCCATACCGCTTCGCGATGTTGGCGGCGTCTTCGAGGCGGTCAACATCCATCGGCTCGAAAAAGTAATTCGGCTGGAACGAGACGGCATCGATGCCGACATCTTTCCACATATGGGCCTTATACGCCAAGAAATGCGGGATCCAGAAAAACTTGAGCCCTTCGTTATGCACTTTCACGCTCGTCGACTTCAGTAGATCCGGCCCTTTTGGTCCCGTGCTGATCTGTTCCTCCAGCCAGTACAAGCCGACCAGCTCGAGGTGGGAGTAGCCCGCTGCCGTCCAACGCTGCTGTACCAGATCCAGCCACCACTGGACGACCTTTTCCCTATTTGACAGCGCTTGCAATTCACCGACAGAGGATGCGCTGAAGTTTTCCGATACGCCGTCGCCGTCCACGTCGCCGAAGTCGGTCATATATTCGCCCGGATCCGGGATCATGAGCACGACCTTCAGCTTCTCGTCAGGCTTGGCGAGCTTGGCCCCGACCTCCTTGTTCGCTTCGTTCAGCTGGTACATGTCGCCCGTCGCGGCGAACGTTTTGTTGAGATACCATTCCCAATCGCTCTTATTGGCGCCGCCATTGTAGCCGCGTCCTGCCGACGAGGTCAGTCCGAGGTACAGAATACCATCGAACAGCCGGTCGACCGGCACGCCATCCTTATTCACGTAACTGATATTGGGAATGATCCGCTCCTTCGTCCAATCCCCCTTGCCGTTCGGGTAATGGCCGTTATACAGAAGGCCGAGGTTATGGATGCCCGCCGTCGCTTCGCCCGGCGCCAATAGAGCCGGCTGCTCGGCTGGAACCGCCACGGCGCCCGCGACCTGACCGTCCGCGCCGATGATTTCGATCTCGTCGATGAACGTCCACGCTCTCGTATGCATGGAGAACGTCACTTTCACGTATCGCGCATAAGCCATGTCCGCGTCCAGGTTGCCGCTTTTGATGCCGTCCGCGCTGCCGTTCCATTCGTATACCTCTTCTCTCGGAGGCCCGTCCCCCCATAGCAGCTGAGTCGACTTGTGGGTTAGCGTTCCCCAGTTCACCTTGTCGTCGGAGGCGTACATCGATACCGTAAGCGGCACGAGCATCGAATTCGTCGGCCAATCCTGCATGAACCGCGCCTTGATGGCGGAGATCGACTTGCGCTCGCCCAGGTCGAAAACGACCTCGCGCGTCATCTTCTTCACATGCCCGACCCACGCCGGATCGGACATATTCAGCGCCCCATGCACGCCGTCCGTCAGCTTCCGCGCGCCGTCGGGATAAGCGGCCTCCGGCGCCTCCGACCATTCGTAGTCCAGTCCGAGCGCAAGGTTCCGGAGCTGCGGGCCATCCGCTTCCGCTTGGATTTCCGGCTGCGCCGCCTCCTGACCCTGCGTCTCCGCATAGGCGGACGGCGCAAGCGCCAGCAGCATGGCCGCCGAGACGGCGAGCGCCATCCATTTTTTCGTACGTTTCATCATGTTCTGCTCCCTTTCCATGTTAGAGTCGTAGAACGAGAACAATCGCGTCGTCCATACAGTAACAATAAGAAACTTGCCCCGCCGATCAAAGAGATAAGTTCCGACTTTGCATATACATTTGTTTACTTGGCTTAGCCGAGGCGGCGAAAGGGCGCAGCGCCGGGCCCGCTTCGCGGTTCGGCAGTTGCCGGTGATAGGTATGCGGTTCCGGCGCAGGCGTTTCTCGCAATCCTGCCAAAAAAACCTCACGGGGAGCATCGGCTCGCCTCGTGAGGCTTAAGTATGGCAAAAAGTCTAGCGAACCTCCGCTCCCTGCTCCCGCAGATCGGCAATGCGGACGGCAAGGCCGTCGTTCAAGCGGGAATGTTCGGCCGCGAAGGCAATCAAGTGGCTTTGCAGCGAAGCCGTGGCGGACGTGAGTCCCTGAGCCGGGTTGCGGTCAAAGCCGCGGACGCCCTGCAGGAACGCGCTCACCATCCGTTCGTCGCCGCCTCCATGCCCGTCGCCTTCGACGTTGCAGCGGATCTCGACGCGCTCGCCAGTCGCATGGCGGAACAGCGTGAACGAGCCCTTGTCCATGTCTCCTAAAATTTCGCCGCCCGTGCCCATGATCTGCACGCGGCGCGTCCCGCTCTCGGTATGCCCCGTCATGATGAACGACGCGCTCGCACCGTTCGCGAACGCCATGTTAACCACTTGATGGTCCACGACGTTGTTGTCGCAGCGATAGACGCAGCGCCCGAACGGACCTTCCTTCAGCGCCTTGAGGATACCCTCCTGGCTTAGGTCGTCCGTCATGTACCGCGCCCACTCGCGGCTCGGCTGCTGCAGGTACTGCTTCAGCGCCGAGAACGCGCAGTCCCGCTCCACCGCGCAGCCGTCGATGCATCGCTCGGCCGAACCGTCCGGCGCGTTCTCCGCCCGGAAGTGCAGCAAAGAGCCAAACGAGCTGACGCCGGTGCAAGGCTGCTGCATGAGCCAAGAAATCAAGTCCAAGTCGTGGCAGGACTTCGCCAGAATCATCGGGCTCGTCTCCTCCGACTTGCGCCAATTGCCCCGCACGTAGCTATGCGTCATATGGCGGTAGCCGACGTTTTCGGTGAGCTGGATCGTCCCCACGGTGCCGAGCTCGCCGTCGTCGATGCACTTCTTGATGCCGGACCAGAACGGCGAATACCGCAGCACATGCGTCACGGCGAGCAGGCGCCCGAATTGGTGCGAAGCCTCCTCCAATCGGATGCATTCCTCCATGGAAGGGGACATCGGCTTCTCCAGCATAACGTGGTAGCCAAGCTCCATCGCCTTCATGGCCGGCTCGTAATGCATCCGGTCGAGCGTGCAAATGATCATGACGTCGGCGATGAGGCCTTGGTCGAACGCGCGCTCCCAGCTATCGTAAGCATGCTCCGGCCCGATTCCGTGAAGATCGGCGAACCTGCTTCTTCGTTCGTCGTCCGGCTCGGCTACCGCAACGATCTTTAGTTCATTCGGAAATTTCTCCGCGTAGGGTCCGTAAATATATCTTCCTCTGCTGCCTGCGCCCAACATGACGGCTGTTAATGGTTTCAACGTTTCTCCTCCTCGTAGCGCCTTCTATCGCCCTTTCATTGTAGAAGCGAAAGCAAGCCGGGAGAAAGAGACCGTTCCTTACATTTCGTATACATTTATTGACCTTTCGCTTGCGGCTGGCTGCGCGCCGAACGGAATTCGAGCGGCGTCGAATCGTTCTGCTTCTTGAAGAACCGAATGAACGCCAGCGCCGAGTTGTAACCTAGCGCAGCCGCGATCTCGTTTACTTTCATCGACGTGTTCAGCAGCATGTCCTGAGCCGTCACGTTGCGGAAGTCATTGACGTATTTGGACAAGCCGATGCCCGTGCTCTGCTTGTAGAGCCGCGACAGATACGACGGGTTCAGCCCTACGTAATCGGCCAGCGCGTTCAAGGAAATATCGGTCGCGATATGCTCCTCGATGTAGCGATGCACCTTATTGACGACCTCCGTCGGAAGCAGCGTGCCGTTCAGCGTATTCCATTCGAAAAAACAATCGGCCAACTGGCGGTAATAATGAACCAGCTCCGGCCATGGCAGCGCGTCGCCCCGCCCGAACAGCGGTTCGAGGTCCATCTGCGTATTGGCATGCTCGCAAGCATCCCGGTTGCGATGGAGGTGGAACAGGAATACCGCGGAGATCGAATGGTACAATTCGATTTTCCTCTCGTTCGGCATCCCCGGCTCGTTCCAGATCGCCGTCAGTTCGGCATACAGCTTGTAAAAGGGCTCCCGATGGTTGTTCTCCAGGCAGCCCGCCAGCAGCTGAACCCGGGCGTGGTAGAAGCCGTCCCGGTGTCCGGCAGTCTTGGCGGCTTCCTCCACCTCCGCGGATTGGTCCCGATCGATCAGGATCACCTCGTGAAACAAACCGTGCCCCTGTGCCAAATCGTATTTGACGGAATGGAACCGGTCCGATAAGTTCTCCCACTCCGCGGGCTGGCTCCCAAACGCAAAAGAAACCGAAAGGCCAAGCAGCTGCTTGCAGGTAGCCTGCACCGTTTCCAATATGCCGCCTGTATATCGGACAGCTCTTACAGCATCCATGATGCCGGCTTCGGCCGAGCCGTCGTCGTCCCGGGCTTGCGGCTGAACGAGCCAGACGATCTTCGACAGCTCGAACACGACGGAGTGGCAGCGCACCCCCATGGACAAATATTCGTCGCCGACATTCTGAAGCGCGTAGGCCAGCAGCGCCTTGTCCGGCGCGGAGAACATCTCCTTCCAGGCGTCGATCCGCCCGATGAGCACGTGAACCGGCAAGCGCGGATCGAGCGGAATATCCATCTCGCGGAACAATCGTTCCAGCTCGCTTCGCGATGCCGTTTTGCCTTGCAGCAGCCCTAACATATACTCCTTCTGAAGCGAGGGCAGCGCGCGTCTCATGCTGGTCTGCGCTTTCCTGACGATCTGAGCTTGGTCCCGCTCTTCGTCTAGTTTCCCGATGGCCCGTTCCACGGCCTCGATGATCTTGTCGTCGCTCTCGACCTTCAGGATATAGTCGAATCCGCCATGCGTCACCGCGTCCCTCGCATACTGGAAGTCGTTATACCCCGTCAGGAAAATCACCTTGCAGGACGGCCATTGCGCCTTGATCTCGCGCAGCAGCCCGATGCCTTCGATACCGGGCATCTTAATGTCGGAGAGCACGATATCGACGCGGTGCCGGGACAAAAGCTCGAGCGCCTCTTCCCCCGAATAGGCCTTCATGGCCTCAAGCTCCAAACGCTCCGTTCCCTGGAACAGCTCCAGCAGACCGTCCACGATTATCGGCAGGTCATCGACGATGAGCAGTCTATACATGCGGATTCCCCCTCAGCTCGCGCTCAATTTTATTCTCACTTGCAAGCCGCCCAGCTCGGAACGGTCTACCGAGATCCCGTAGTCCTCCCCGCAGCGCAGCTGGATTCGACGGTGTACGTTCAGAAGGCCCGTCGTTTCCTCGATCCTGTTCGCGGAGTAGCGCAGCTTCTTCCGGATGAGCTCGATCTCCTCGTCCGTGATGCGGTCGCCGTTATCCTCGACGTAGAAGGAAAACGCGCCGTCCTTCAGATCGCTATGCACCCATAGCTCGCCTGAGCCTAACATTTGGCCGAAGGCGTGTTTGTACGCGTTCTCGATGACGGGCTGAAGGATCAGCCTCGGAACGGGCATGTCGTGGTTATCGCAGTCGAAGGCTACCTGTATCCGCTCCCCGTAACAAATCGACTGCATCTCGACGTACGTGCGGGAATGCTCCGTCTCCAGCGCGAGCGGGATATCGTCTTCGTCGTTGCGCGTAATGAACTGGAAGTACTGACCGATATGGAGGCAGAACCGGTAGGCTTTCTCCTGTTGATTCCCCGACTTGATCAGTCTGCACAATACGAAAAAGCAATTATAGAGAAAATGGGGATTGATCTGCGACTGCAGCCGTTTCAGCTCCGAACGCTGGTTGCGGATTTGTCCCTCGTAATTTTCTTCGATCAACGTTTTCAAATGTCGCACCGTATCGTTGAAGGCTTCGTACAAGTAGCCGAATTCGTCGGCCCCGCGGTCGATCGCGATCGTCTCCAGCCGGTTCTGCTGAACCCTTCGGAAGGAATGAACAAGCTTCATGAGCGGACGGTAAATGAACATCCGCAGGAAATATGTGAAGTACAACACGATGACGACCGCGAGCGCGCATGCCCACCAGAACAAGGTCTGGTACACCTGCAGCGAGCCTAGAACCGACCCTTCGGGCACGTAGGTAATCGCATATGCGTTCCAAATGTCGGAATGCGTATAGACGGCCATATAGGATTCGCCTTTAAAGGTGACGGTTTCGCTGCCTTCCTTGGCACCCGAGCCTCTCTTCGACGCTGCGAGTGCTTTCATATGCCGCAGCAATTCGGCGTCCGCGCCGCTCTCGATGCTCCAATTCCGCTCCAGATTGAGCAGTACGCTGCTCCCGCCCCGCGTGCCTCCGATCTGCGATAGCGTTTTCCTGATTTCGGAAATCGACAGCTCCACCGACACGATATATAACGGATGTTTGGTCGTGCTGTTCGGGTACTGCATGGATATGAACAGCCGGTCACGCCAAGCGATGAACGGCTCCGCGTACAGCTTCTCGCTTTGTCTCATCGCCGCGTATTCATCCTCTTCGAGGAAGGTTTCGAAGCTATTGCTCAGCACCGTCCGCTCGATGACCGGAATAAAAGCTTTTGTCTCCCGGATGAACGGACTCGAATTCCTCATGAGGTCTAGCCTTTTTTGAATATCCAAAATTTTGCTGGATTTCTCATAGGAGCTCATGTCATTGCCCGTCGTCGCGATCTCCATCAAATCCTGATCCATGACGTAGTTGGGCAAATAGCGGCCGATGCGGTCCGCTTCCTTGTCGAGCGAATCCATGTAATACTCCGTCGTACCCAGCACCGAACCCGAAATTTCGCCGCGAATGCGCCCGGAGCCCTGCTCGATAATCATCCACGTAATCGCCAAGAGCGGCAATAAGGCCGCCAGAAAGGCGACCATTATTTTCGGAAATATGGAGGAGTTGGTAAGGAATAGTCCACTCTTCATCGTTCGTCCCCCCATGCGCCGGCTTCTATTCCTTCACGCTTCCCATAACGATGCCTTTGATGAAAAACCGCTGCAGGAACGGGTACACGATCAGGATCGGGAAGGCCGCCACGAAAATTTGGGCCGCCCTGCTCGTGCGGTCGGACAGCTTCATCATCAGCTCGACGTTTTCCGCTTTAATAAACCGGAAATCCAGCTTAATAATAACGGTCTGCAAGAAGGTTTGCAGCGGATAATTTTCAGTATGATTCATGTACAGCATCCCGTCAAACCAGCTGTTCCAGTGTCCGACCATCGTGAAGAGTCCCGTCGTCGCCAGCGCCGGAAGCGAAAGCGGCACGTAAATTTTCCACAGGGTAAGGAAATGCCCCGCGCCGTCGATCCGCGCCGACTCCTCCAGCTCCTTCGGCAGGCTCCGGTAGAAGTTCAGCAGCAGGATAACGTTGAACACCGGAATCGCGGTAGGAAGAATAAGCGCGCCCATCGTATCGATCAAGCCGAGCGACTTTACGGTCAAGTAGGAAGGGATCAGCCCTCCGCTGAACAGGATCGTGAATACGAACAACCAGGCGTAGAACGTCCGAAGACGCAGCTGGCGCGGATCCTTGGACAAGGGATAAGCCGTGATGATCATCAGCAGCATGCTGAGGGATGTGCCGAACACGACGCGCTGGACCGACACCCAGAATGCGCGCAAATATTCCGGCTTCCCGAAAACATTCTCGTAAGCGGCAGTCGTGAATTCGACGGGCCATAGCGCCACCTTGCCCGCGGCCGCCGCGGCGCCGGAGCTGAACGAGATGGCCAGGATGTGAATAATCGGCATAAGGCATAACAAAGAAATGAGCAGCAGGAATGCATAGTTGCAGCCTTCGAACAGCTTTCTGCCCCATGATCTGTTTATGGTCATGGTAGTTCTCCCTTCTGCATCGCTTAGAAGATGCGGTAATTCGCCAGCCTGTAGGCCAAGACATAAGATAACGATATGAAAATAAACGATACGACCGATTTCAACAGGCCTACGGCCGTGGCAAACCCGAACTGTGCTTGCTGCACGCCCATGCGATACACGAACGTATCGATAATATCCGCGCTTTCATAAACCGGGGGACTATAAAGATTAAAAATTTGCTCGAAGCCGGCGTTCAGCACGTTGCCGATATTCAGCGTCAGCATGAGCACGATAATGGGCATCATTCCGGGCAGCGTAACATGGAAAGTCTGCTTCAGCCTGCCCGCTCCGTCGATCTCCGCAGCCTCGTACAGCGAAGGGTTAATGCCGGTCAGCGCCGCCAAGTAGACGATCGTTCCGAAACCGAACTCCTTCCAGACATCGGAGATGACCATCGCGTAAGGAAACCATTCATTGCTTCCCAAGAAGAAAATCGGCTTCACGCCAAAAAATCCAAGCAGTTGGTTGAATACGCCGGATGTCGGCGACAGAATGTCCACCAATATCCCGCTAAGCAGCACCCAAGACATAAAATGCGGCAAATAGACAAGCGTCTGGAACGTTCGTTTGACCCATTCCCTCCGCAGCTCGTTCAGCAAGATCGCGATCGAGATCGGGACGAAGAGGCCCGCTACGATTTTCATCAAGGCAATGAATACCGTATTGTAGAAGATGCGCCCGATATCGGGATAGTCCAGCAGCAGCCGGAAATTTTTCCAGCCGATGAATGGCGAACCGAACAAACCTTTGTTCGGCACGTACTTCTGAAACGCCATGATGATGCCGGCCATCGGAACGTAGCTGAAAATCAATACTAATAGGATGGCCGGAATCAGCATCATATGCAGGGGCCACTCTCTCTTCCATAGTCTTGCAAGTCCGTTCAAGCCGTTCACCTCGCTGTTTCTATCCTAGAAAAAATAGGGGGGAGGGAATCACCCCATCCCCCGATATCGTTAGCTGCTCGCTTATTTATGGGTTGCGTACCATTCATTGACTTCCTTCGTGATTTCGTCGCCGCCCAGCTTCTTCCATTCTTCTACGAAGGCATCGAATTCATCTACCGAAACTTGGTTCATGATGATCTTGAAGTAGACCTCGTCGCGTTTCTTAAGCAGGATTTCCTGGCGTTCCGCCATGGTCGCCGTCGGCGCGCCGTAAAATTTATTTTGCAGGTATTGTTTGTTTTCCTGAATAGTCGGAACGAGCGAAAACGCGCCTTTCGGACCGGAGATCAGGTACTCCCACCACATGCTGGTATCGCCGTCGACGTATTTCATCGCGCGCTCGTACCGCGTTTTGTGGTCTTTGGTTTGCAGGATGCTCGGATCCTTGGCTTCAATCGCCTTAGGCAGGATTTCGCCGTTGTTGTCCTTTTGTTTGCCTACGCGGAGCGGGCTAAGCAGCCAGTAGTTGTTGCCCTTCTCTTTGCGGTCTTTGCCGTATTCATAGACTTTCTGCTCTTCGGTCGGATGATTGTCGACCGCGATCCATTGGTTAACCAATTTGATGACGCCTTCCGGATGCTCTGCTTTTTTGGAGATTACGTAATATTCGTCCACGCCAAGCCCGATTTGGTTTAATGTCGGATTGCTGTCCACGGACGGAATCGGGAATACGCCCCACTCCTGAACGACTTTACCGTCTTTCACGGCGCCTTTGACGAGTTGAGCAGGCACCCAAGATGCGCCGAATACGATACCCGTGCTGTTGTCGTAAAGCATTTCGGCAGCTTTCTCCGTATCTTTAACGGCGAACTCCGGGTCGATCAATCCTTTTTTGAACATCTCTTGAAGGGCGGCAAGCGCAACCTTCACCTGCGGCTGAATGTCGCTGTTGACGAGGCCGCCGTTGCCATCCTCGATCCACATGTTCTCGTAGGCATGGTAGCCGTTCAGGAACGCGCGAAGACCGGTTACGCCCGTTTCGATGCTGAACGGGTTTTTGCTAACGGAAAGTCCGGATGGCGTCGCGGAGCCGCCGGGATTTTTGGTATTGAACGCCTCGGCGATCGTCATGAGATCCGCCATCGTTTTCGGTTCCGGCAAGTTCAGCTCCTTGAGCCAGTCTGTGCGCACGTACATATACTGATATTGGTACGGATTGTACGAGCTCGGAATGCCCATCAGCTTACCGTCGAACGTGGCCGTCTTGAGCTGCATGCCGCCGTCCATCGTCAGGAACTGCTTCGTTTCGTCGGTTGCGTTTTGGTCGTACACTTCCGTAATATCCATAATCATATCCGCTTCGGTCAGCTCTTTGAGCTGCGTCGCGTTAACCAGCATGAAGTCGGGAAGATCGTTGGACGCGATCGTAATTTTTACCTTTTCTTTAAACTGGGCGACATCCGCCGCGATCCACTTATTCGTAATTTTCACGCCGATGTCTTTCTCGTACGCATCGTAAACGGAGTTTTTCTCGAAGCTTTCGCCCTCGTCGAACTTCAAGTACTGGTCGCTGATCGAGACCGTCGACACTTCGACGACTTCGTTCCCGCTTTCCGGCGCGGCGGTGGCGGCCGCTTTCGCGGATTCGCTCGGCTTAGCTTCGGGATCATTCGTCGACTGTTTGCTGCACGCGCTCAGTGCCAGGCAGAAAATTACGGCGATGATCATAAACATCTTCTTTTTCTTCGTCATACTACCCCTCCATTTGGACTCGATATGGATGATCCGCCGCTTGATTCGCGGCTTTTTCGTTCCTAGTTCTAGTATAGGAATGCGGGATAAGGCCAGCCATATACTAGTCTTTACTTTCGTATACACCTCTTGACAACGGGAGGCGCGACGCGGTGTAAGCCCTTACATTTACTTGACGCCCCCACGAATTCGTCGCTAACATGTTGAACAAAACCTATCATATTTATCGGAGGGATTCCATGTCTCGCTATAGTAACTTGTTCCCCAAAAGAGGATTGATCGTCTCCTGCCAAGCGCTGGAGCACGAGCCGCTGCACGGCGGTGACGCCATGGACAAGATGGCCCGGGCAGCGGTTGAAGCCGGCGCGATCGCCATCCGCACGAACGGCGTCGAGGATATTAAGGCCATAAAAGAAGCGGTCGGCGTCCCCATCATCGGACTGGTGAAACGGGAAATCCCCGGCTCGGACGTCTTTATTACGCCGACTTTAGATGAAGTGAAGGCAATCATAGCGGCCGGAGCAGACGTCGTCGCGCTGGACGTCACGGACCGGGAAGGCCGGCTGGAGATGGCGCAGCCGCTCATCGACTACGCGCATCGCCACGGCGTCGCCGTCATGGCCGACGTCTCCACGTACGAGGAAGGGCTGGCCGCGGAACGGCTCGGCGCCGATTTCGTCGGGACGACGTTATCCGGTTATACGCCGTACAGCAAGCGGCAGGAAGAACCCGATCTGGAACTCGTCCGCCGGCTGAGCGAGTCGCTTCGGATTCCGGTCGTCGCGGAAGGCCGCATCTGGACGCCGGAACAAGCCGCGTCGGCCATGCGTGCGGGCGCTACCTGCGTCGTCGTCGGCGGCGCGATTACGCGGCCGCAGCTTATCGCGGCCCGTTACGTGCGAGCGCTGGACGCGTTCGAAGCCGAATCGCCTTATGCGATCGGCGTCGATATCGGCGGGACGAAGATCAACGCGGGAATCGTATCTTTGGCGGGCGAAGTGGTGTTGACGCACAGCCTGAGTACGTCGGGGGGCAAGACGGACACGGCCGGCCGCGTGATGGAGGCGATCGATGGTTTATTGTCGGTGGCGAAAGCCCGTTATCCGGACATTCGCTGCAAGGGCATCGGCGTCGGCACGGCGGGCCAGGTCGATTGGCGCGAAGGCAGCATTCGCCACGCCTCTGAGCTCATTGCCGGCTACACCGGGACGAAGCTGAAGGCGCTGCTCGAGGAGCGGTATCGCCTGCCGGTGCGGGTGGACAACGACGTCAACGCGCTCGCGCTGACCGAGCTCAGGCTCGGTGCCGGCATAGGCGTCGGCCATTTCGTCTGCATCGCGCTCGGCACCGGCGTAGGCGGCGCGGTCGTAACGGACGGCCGATTGCTTCGCGGCGCTTGGGGCGGGGCCGGAGAGCTCGGCCATCTATCGGTCGACTTCCGGGGCGAGCCCTGCGTCTGCGGAGCCAGAGGATGCCTGGAGCAATACGCCTCCGGCACGGGAATCGCGCGGCGGATGCGGGAGCGGCTAGCCGCGGCTGGCCGGTCTTCCGAGCAGCCGGATTCGCGCGAGGTCATCGCGTTATGGCAGGCGGGCGAACCGCTGGCATCGGCAATCATGGACGAAGCGATTTCCGCGCTGGGGGCGGCAATCGCTTCGCTCATCCATACGTTTAACCCCGAGTTGATCGTGGTCGGAGGCGGCGTGGCGGATGCCGGACCGCCCCTGCTGGGCAGGCTGCGCGAAGAAGCGCTCCGCCGCGCGATGCCTTCGCTCTCGAACGGCGTCCGGATCGAGGCCGCCTACCGGGGCAGCTGGAGCGGCATGATCGGCGCGGCGCTGCAGCTGTGGGAGTAAGCCGGGCGGACGTGCCCGTTGATATCCCCCATCGTTCCAGGATAACGGCCGGGCGCGTGGGCGAGTGAACCGACGGGGCCAAGCGTGCGGGGCAGGACGGCGGAAGGCGCCAAGCGCGCTGTTTAAGGACAGTGGATCGCAGATTAGCATTCGCGGATCACGAATGCTGTATCGCGTACAGCAATTCCGCTTCGATACCCTGCAATTTCAAGTAATTCCTGTATAGCATACAGGATTTCGAACGGCTTTCTAAGCTTAGGTTGAGCATGTGAAGCAAATTGCTGTACCCAATGCAGGATTCATAGATGTCCGGTCGTCTTGCGTCAGAATTCCTGTACGAACTACAGGAATTTATCCATCGTTTTCGCAGCTGCTGTCGCATCGACAAGTAAGTTGATTGGTTAGCAAAAAAAGAACGGTCTCCAAGATCGGATTCGACCTTGGAGACCGTTTTTTCGCGCAGCCATCTTCATTCGGCATGTCTCGCGCGGCAATATTGTTTTCCGCAATCGGATGATTAGATAAACCTCAAGCCCCGCCGTCGTCCGACTCGATGCCAAAATAAGTCTTAAGCGCTTCCGCATCCTCCGCCTTGGATGCCGGCGTGAACGCGTGGACGCCATCGGGGCGGAACAGGCGGAATTCCTCGTTCCACACCGTGTTGCGCCCCTCCTTCGTATGGATCGCAACGATCAGGTTGTTTTTGAACACCGAGTCCGGGGCATGCTCGCACCAATAGGACGCCATCAGGTAGTCCTTCGCGAGCTGCGGCTCCTCGGTGAACGAGAAGAGGCGGGACCAGCCCTCCTTCTTCTGCTCCATCAGCATCCAGCCGAATTCGGGATCGCGATCGAACCGATAAAGCTCGTCCCCTTGGCGCTGCTCCAGTCCTTCCAGTAGAAGGAGCGGCCTTCGCGGCACGATGCCGCCGACGCCCACATCGCACAAATAGAGCTTGCCTTCCGCTTCGACCCGGAGCACGTGATGCCTGCGCTTCGGCGGCGTATCCGTCTCGTCCCGCCAGAACCGGGCGAAATAATCCGTTACGCCGTACCCGAGCTCCCTCAGAAGCCAGCCGAACAAGGCATTAAGCTCGAAGCAATAACCGCCGCGGCGGCGCTCCACGATTTTCCGGTAGATCGGTTCGACTTGCAGCGACAGAGGCAAGCCGTGGATAATGTCCAAATTTTCATAAGGCACGCTCTGCAAATGAAGCTCCTGAAGCTTGCCGAGCGTCTCGGCGCTTCCGTCCGGTTCGCCGTTAAACCCTATTCTCCGCAAATAAGCCTGTACGTTCATCCCTTACCGCATCCCCCTCGTCAGCCATGTTTCAACCCATCAACATTAACGGCGTTAACTTCCTCCGCAACCTCTCTACTCCGCCCAATTCCCCTTGCGGAACACCGGCTCGATCGTGCCGTCCGGCAGCTCGCCGTCGATGTCGAGCTCCGCGCAGCCGATCATGAAATCCACATGCGTCAAGCTTACATTCGCGCCCCGCTTCAGCAGCTCTTCGCCCGTAAGCTTCGTGCCGCCTTCCAGGTTGACGGGATACGCGCTGCCGAGCGCGAAATGGCAGGACGCGTTCTCGTCGATCCCCGTGTTATAAAACACGCGGTTCAAGTTCGAAATCGGGGAATCATGCGGAACAAGCGCCATCTCCCCGAGATAGGAAGCGCCATCGTCGGTTTCGAACAGCGACGTCAGATGCTCGCGGCCGGACTCGGCGTCATACGCCGTAACTTTCCCATCCTTGAACGTGAAAGTAATGCCTTCGACGAGCCTTCCGTTCAGATTCAGCGGCTTCGTGCTTCGCACCGTTCCGTTCACGCCCGCGCGATGCGGCATCGTGTACACCTCTTCGGTCGGCATGTTCGCCACGAAATAAACGCCTTTTTCGTTCTCGCCGCCGCCCCCGCGCCAAATATGCCCTTCCGGCAGCTCCACGCGCAAGTCCGTGCCCGGCGCTCGGTAATGGAAGCTCTTATAGCGCTTCTCGTTCAGCCGGTTCTGCCATGTTTTCAGATGCTGGATATGCTCCCGCCAAGCGGCAACCGGATCCGCCGCGTCCACGCGTACCATTTTGAAAATGGCCTCCCACATCGCATCGATGCGCTGCTCCTCCGGGAGATCTGCGAACACCTTGTCCGCCCAAGCGCGGGTCGGCGCCTTGATGAGCGACCAGCTGATGCGGCTATTGCGGGTATAAACCGAATATTCCTTCCGCGCCACGGCCGCCGCCTTAACCGCTTCCGACACTTTCGCGGAATCGATGCCGCTGAACAGCTCCGGATTCGGCACTTTGATATGCAGAATGGCCCCGCCCTCCTCGGCGAAACGCACCATGCAGTCGACCTGCCACTGCGGATAATAGCCGAAGGAATCGTCCGGCGCCTTCTCGTACCGGATCCGCGTCACTTCTTCGTCATCCCATTCGACGATGACGTACTTCGCCCCCGCCTCGTAAGCCTTCGCCACGATCAGGCGAGTCAACTCCGCCGTCTCGATCGGCGCATGCACGATCAGCACCTGCCCGGCCTGGATATTCACGCCGACCTTCACGACCAGCTCCGCGTATTTATTCAACATGATTTTGAAGTTGTCGTTCATTCGTCATGCCCCTCTCGTGACTTTCTCACCACAATAGAATTTATAAGTTTTCGAGCCATCGAAAACCGAAATTCCATTTGGCGATAAAACCTACCTCTAAACGCGGTCGCCTATCATTGAAAGGCCTCGATAGAGGTTTTCTCACAATCCTTTTATTTGTTGCAGTTCGTCAAGCAGCGCTGACCGCCCCGGATAAGCTTGTTGAAGCTCTTCCACAATCTTCTTCGCATGCTCCATCCCGCCAGCCTTGATGAGGCGGCCAATGATGCCGCATACTTTCCTATACGCTTTCCGATTCGTCGAATTCGCGCATTCCGCTCGAATGAATTGCTCAAACAGAAGGAAAACTTCCTCTTTATGGTTGTCGAGCAGATAAACATAATAGTCAACGATCGATCTCTTATCCATCCTCACATACTTTAAGATTCGATCCGTCAGCTTGTCCTGAAGGATGATCTTCTTGTACAGGTCTTCCACTTTCCAGCTTCGTTCCGAATTGACTTCCAGCTTGTCGAGAATCGTCACGTGTATCTGCAGCCACTCTTCATTCGCGTGCAGCGCCTTATACTTTTCGTAATACTCGTATTCGCCTTTAAGTATGAATTCCTCGACCAGTGATCGGTGCAGCTCCGGTGGTCCGATTGCCTCATAGATTTCGCAGCGGATTTTTTTCCACTGATTCACGAGTCCCGGCAGCCCTTTCCGCGAATCCTGCCGCTCTCCTTCTTCGGCAAGCTCCAATGCCCGCTCGTACCGCCCTTGCGTCATCGCGGTTTCGATTGCCAATTCACGAATGGCGCCAATCTCCAAATTCCCTTCGATAAACGATATTGCTTGGTCCTCCCCGTCAAACCTCTCGATAACCATATATCGAAGCTCTGCCGCTTTATCGAAAAAGTACGAGCTTCTGTAGCGCTCCCCGCGCTCTCGTTCTTCCATGGAAGACAATAGCGTCGTCCAACGCTCTTTTTCCTCCCGGCTGTTGATACATAATGCAGCGCTTTCTAACAAAGAAAGCTGCCATTCGTTCCAGCCCTCCAAGTTCGGATGAATCACTTCTTTCAGAATGATCTGGAACAAAGCCGACCTTGTCTTGTCATTGAACTGTTCCGCTTGATCTGAGACTTGGTGAACGAGGTCCAAACATTCCGTGATGATACCGCCGACAACGCCATCGGAATCATCGCAGGTTTGCAGCAGGTCGCCCATTTCGTGCAACACGCAAAATACGATTTCAGTCGCCGTGAGATGGCTTCCCTTCTCTAATGCTTCTACCGCGGCTTCCATCACTTGCTCGGCTCCCCCTACGGCATCATGCACGTTCCTGTACGGAACAAAACCATGCCGATCGGCATTCCGCTTAATGGATGCCCGGATCGTTTTCTGATACTGTTTCATCGCATCGCGACTGCCCGGTTCTACGAACAACAAGGAGAGCGCTTGCTTCACTTCCGAATATTCCTCCGACAATCGGACAAGCAATTCGATTAATGCTCCCTTATCAAGCGTGTCAAGATGATCGGATAAACTCTTCTTGCCTTTCTCGATATTATTATTTTTCATTTCGGCATTCCCTTCGTTTTCCTCATTCATACGCTTGATTCTATCATAGCCAGAAGTCTTGTTCAGGAGCAATAGCGGTTGCTCGTGAAGCTAGTAGTTCGATTCAGAATTACCATTACTACTCTACATTTGCCATACAGCAATGATCTGCAACTCGATGGCAACCGTTTGAGATGGCTAACGGCGGCCACAGTCGTTATTCGAATAAAATCGTTTGTTTACAAATTCTAACGGAGCTGGAGGCCGCTATTGGCCATCAAACAGTGCCATTTCCCTAGAAATCCGTCCAATAAGCGCGCGTAGCTCCGTTAGATTTTAGAATGAGGCATGAAAGGCAAAATAGCAGCTGTGTGCTCCGTTAGCCATCTTTTCAGTTCGGCATACCGTTTGAAGGATCGCCGAAGTCGCGATGGTTACGGAATTTTAGGATCGTTCTACTAATAAACGATCCTGAAATGCGGCTACAACAAAAAGCACCCAGCCTATTATTGGTCAAGCCCCAATTTTGTAGACATTGAAAAAAGCCCTAAGCTGAAAGCTGGCGTCGGTACTCTACCGGCGTCAGCTTGTTTAATTTTCTTTGAATCCTTTCGTGGTTATAAAAATGTATAAATTCCTCTATTCTCCGTTGTGCCTCTTCCAACGAGCGGATATTATAAGGGTAGAGCGCTTCCGCTTTGAGATGCGAGAAGAAGCTCTCCATCGCGGCGTTGTCTAAACAATTGCCGCGTCTGGACATGCTGATTTGGGCGCCAACCGTAGGCAGCATGTCGTGGTATGCATGGGACGTGTACTGGAAGCCTTGATCGCTGTGAACGATCAATCCGGCTATTTGTCCAGTCGCGTCCTTTTGCGCTTCAAATGCGTCTTTAAACGTCTTTAGAACCAGCTCATTGTCATTGCGATTGCTAATGTGGTATGCGACGATTTCGGAGCTGCACAGATCCTTGATAGCCGACAGATATAGCCGTTCATCCTCTACACGATACTGAGTCACATCGGTAACCCACTTCTGATTCGGCTTGTCCGCAGTGAAGTCACGCTTCAGCAAATTATCTGCGACGCGGCCGTCTGCTTCTGCTACTTGATAGGAGTTGCGATAGTTGCGCTTCCTTCGGATAACAGCCTTCAAGCCAAGTTGTTGCATGAGACGCAGTACTCGCTTGTGATTCACCTTTTCACCATATTGACGTTCAAGCTCATCCTCTATTCTTCGATATCCGTATGTTCCGTTTCTCTGCTCATATATGGATTTGATTCGCTCTTTCGTTTCATGGTCCTTGTCGTTAGCTAGCCGATTTAAATAGCAGTAATATCCGCTTCTAGATACGCCTAAGAGGCTGCAAAGCTCCGTAATGGGATACTGTTCCGCGGCTAACTGAATGATGCGGTACTTGCCTTGTGCACCTCCTGTTCCATATTTTCAAACACTTTTTTAAGGCTTCGTTCTCCCGTTTGAGCTGCTTCACATGTCGGTCCTGGTCTATATACTGTTCCCGACGTCCTCGTTGATCCAACAGTCCAAACTCACCAAGTTCCCTGTACCTACGCATCCACTTTTTAACTCTATCCTTATCTTGAATCCCTAAATATTCGGTGATTTGTCTGTATGTCCATTTCTCCTCAATATGTAAGCGAATCGCCTCCTTCTTGTCTTCCTCTGTATATGACTTAAACTTCTGTCCTTTATTCGCCATAAAAAATACACCCCCTAGAATTCATCGGAATAACCAGGGGTTTTTCCAATGTCTATTCTAAGGGGTGCACCTCATATCGGCAAGGTGCTTTATCAATAAACGAAACGCTCGAAATGACATCTATTCCAGCTTCTCTCTTTAATCTTTGTAAGGATCAAACTCGTCCGCTCCGGCCATGCAGACGCCGATCGGCTTCAGCACGTGAAGCACGTCGATCGTTTCCATGTGGGCGTCCAGCACCTCCCGCAGCTTGCGGTATACGAACGGACTTTCGTCGGTTCCGGCTCCGCGAAGCTCGACGCCGAAATCGTTGACGGCGTTAACCATCTGTTCCATCGATATCTGACCGCCGGAGCGGGTGCGCGTCTTCCAAGTTCATTTTGCCGGCGGCTTGCGTGCGGCTCATTACGCGGCCAGCCCCGTGAACGGTGCTGTAGAACGATTCGCGGTTCTCGTCCGAGTCCTTCCCGCTTACGACGACCGAGATGTCCCCCATGCTGCCTCCGATAAAACCGAGCTGTCCCGGCAACGACGGCGTCGCGCCTTTGCGTACGACAATCGTATCCTTGCCTCCATGATTCTCCCGCCAAGCGTAGTTATGATGGTTGTGCACCTCGAAATCCGCTTCGGTACCGAGTAAGGAAAGAACTTGCTTGATGACGTAATCCCTGCCCGCGTACGCGTAACGTCCAGCCAGCCTCATGGCGCGGAAATACATATCGCCGAGCTCGCTGTCCAGGTCCAGCAGGACCGGCGGCTGATCCATCTTCTCCCCGGGAGCTTTTCCGAAAAACTCGCGCCCGGCTGCTAGATTGATGAATCCGCTTGCCGTTTTGTGGCCGAATCCGCGGCTGCCGAAATGGTTCCCGACCCAGAGCCGCCCGGTCGCCTCTTCCTCGAACAAATCCACGTAATGGTTACCGCTGCCGACCGTGCCCAATTGGCCCTGGGCCAGCGCCTTCAATTTATCGTGCTCCTGCCGGCCGACGGCGGCGTACACATCCCAATCCGGGTCGTCGAACAGCTCATGATCCACCTTCTCGCTATTGACGCGCCCTACCCCGAACGAAACTTTGCGGGCTATTCCATCCATAATGCCAGCCAGCTTAGGCTTCACGTCCGCCGCGAACAGCTTCGTCCGAACCGCCTTGTTGCCGCAGCCGATGTCGTAACCGACGCCAGAAGGAGAGATTTGCCCGTCATAAACGACAACTCCGCCGATCGGTTGGCTATACCCTTTATGATGATCGGCCATCAGAAGCGCTTGAACGACGTTCCCGTGTTCGGCGCAGGTTTTCGCTTGAGACAATGCGCCCGGATCGGGATTGCCCCACACGCGGACGCCTTCTATGATTTGATAAGCCATATAAATCATTCACTCCTTTTACAACTCTTCTTCTACGTTTATTGTCGTCGATTCCGGTGGCTTCAAACAGGGCGAAAGTATGGCAAAAAGAAAAAAGAGATCCTGCAAGCCCAAAAGAAAACTTTCAGGGAATACCCTTAACTGAAGCGACGCACTAACTGAACAACCTTCCTTACATACTCCTCGTACATATCCGGATCCTCGTCGAATATTTCCCGGTAGACGGTAATCACTTGCCAGCCTAGATAAGCGAGTTGTCCCTCGCATTGCTGAAATTTATAATAATCTTCGTATTTGCATCTTTGCTCCACGATTTCGTCACCGGCGAACAGAAGTACAACCCTTTGCTCGATGTCGTACAATGGCAGTGAATAGGGTACGCGTGCGCCTAACTTTGGGTATCCTGCTCTCAACATGCCGAATTGGTAATTGACGATCGGTCCCCAGAACTCTTGGAGAAACCGTGACACATCCGCGCCGTGTTTCCTTGCCTCTCTGCGACTCAGCCGTTCTTCCATCCAGCGAGTAACATTGGGATGAGGAGATCTCGGCTCTCTTGCCGGCTTGTTCTCATTGCTTATTTCAGTCACAAAATCATACAACAATGCGTCATGGTCGCATCGGACCAACTGTCCAGACTGATCCATAATGATCGAACCCTTGCTCATGATGTTGCGGTAATAAAAACGGTTATCCTTGTTTCCAAAAAACTCAATATACGCCATGATTCTGTCGACTTCATCCGGATTGTTTCTCCGCAGGTAGTCGCTTAGCGGCGCAAAAGCCTGCTTGATCCACTTCTCCGTAACCTTCTTCGGTCTTTTCACTTCAGGATACATTGTCATATTCCCATCTCCCTATTCAAAATAAAAAGCACCATGCCCATAACAGGCACGGTG
Source organism: Paenibacillus sp. LHD-117 (assembly GCF_030929555.1). Lineage (GTDB taxonomy): Bacteria > Bacillota > Bacilli > Paenibacillales > Paenibacillaceae > Pristimantibacillus. The sequence continues at coordinate 48,313 of NZ_JAVFVT010000036.1, forward strand.
CTTCCGTGAAAATAATTATACAAGCCGCAAATACATATCGAGCGTTTGGTCCAACGTCCTTGTCACAAGCGAGAGAAACGCATTTCGGTCTCCCGTGGTGTGAGCCAAATCCAATGTCGTATAATATTCGCTGCGATCTTCGACCGATGGATCAATCAGAATCCATTATAACATTGTCATCGTGAGAAAGACATCTGACGATTGGTCTGTTTTTCTTTTACCTCCCGGCTTAGTTGTTTAGGCTTTGTTTAGATTTTGTTTGAGCGAAATTTAGAATAGTCTGCTACCATATACGTAACAAACAGGAAAGGATGGGTAAACGATGCTGCGATGGATCGGAGCGATGCTCCTGATGTCCCTTATCGTCTCCGGCTGCCAGAGCAATCCTGGATCGGCGCCTGACGGCGACGGGAAGCGGCAGGCTGCCCAAACGGTGAATGATATGCGAACGGGGAATGTAAACGAAGCGTTATGGAAGGCGGCGGAGCAAGGGGATTCAAAAGCCATCCTTGAATCGCTGAACGCGGGAGCCGAAATAAACGCCACCGATGATCGGGAGCGGACTGCCGCGATGATTGCCGTACATGCGAATCGGATCGAGGTTTTCAAGGTCTTGGTCGACCAAGGAGCCGACATCAATATCCGGGATAACCGTTCCGACAACCCGCTTCTCTATGCGGGAGCGGAAGGCCTGCTGCCGTTCGTGCAAGCCGCCGTGGCCGCGGGGGCGGACACGAAGCTGACGAACCGGTTCGGCGGGACGGCGCTTATCCCTGCCGCCGATCGCGGGCATGTGGAGATCGTGAAGGAGCTGCTGACCACGTCCGACGTCGATATTAACCATGTGAACAATCTGGGCTGGACCGCTCTCCTCGAAGCCGTCATTCTAGGCGACGGAGGCAGCAGACATCAAGCCATTGTCGATCTGCTGATCGAGCACGGCGCCGACGTGAACCTGGCGGATTCGGACAGCGTTACCCCACTGCAGCATGCCAAGAAGCGCGGCTTCGAAGAGATGATTCGGTCGCTGGAGCAAGCGGGCGCGAAATAAACGAAAGCGGTTCGGGAACGCGAGGGCGTGCGGAGAGGTGCTCGTGGCGGGGGATGGCTTCGGTCTGTCGTCAGAGTCGGGATTGCTTTGTCGCCGCAGGCTGCGGATTGCAGGGAAGGCTTGTCTTGCTCGCAAGGCTGCCGCAAGGCACATGCCTCGCCCCGTTCCTTTAGTTCACGGTAATTTTCGTATATCCGCGATAAGGCGTCTTCGTGAATCGATTGGAGACGGACGACGCCACGATCGCTTCCGGCTTGACCCTGGCGGCCATGCCCATCGCCTCGATTCTTCCGACCATATCCGCCACGTAGGCCGAAGTCTGGTTGCGCTTCGCGTCGGTGCCCGCATCGATGTCGACGAACATTTTGAGCTCCGCGCCTTGATATACATGCGGCATCAGAATATCCTCAAGCTGTGAGCGTTTGGCTTGGTCGAAGTAGGTGGCGATCTCCTGGCTGAACGTCGTCTCGAGCGAGAGTTTCTCTTGGATGGAATAGATTTCGCGGGGAAGAATAACCTGCCGGTAGCAGAACCACGCGCCGCGCCCCGGCCGGATGATGACGATCGACGTGATGAACTTCGTATGTCCGGCATGCACCTGCGCGTCCGTGCCAATGACGAGCTGATAAGCTGCACGGGCATCGCTCCGCATAAAGTTTTGAATCCGAACGAACACTTCGTCCAGCGCCATATCCCTATCGGACAAGTTCCGAAACACCGATTCGTGAAGCAACGTGTATTGTCTTCTTTTCATAAGGATCACCCTCGAAGCAAGATCGGCTTCTTCCTTTCTGCTTACTCCTGAATCGGCTATCCATGGTACTCTTCTCCTTCATCATACGCTCGCCCCTTACCCCTTTGGTTGTACGATAGCCTTCCCATTCCAATAAGATATGTACTTCGTTGGGACAGAAAAAAGACCGCGGCCTCCGAGATCTCATCTGATCGTGCTGCTCGCGGATCGCAGAGATTGTAAGGATTGTTGCAGTTTGTACAGTAATTTCGCAACGAAATCCTTCGATGCTGCGTCATTCCTGTATTTCGCGCATGATTTCCAACGATTTATTGATCACGAAGGGAAATAACCGGAAAATTGCTGCAGCAAATACAGGATTTGCGGATACATAGCCATTTCGCGATCGAAATGCTGTACTAAATGCAGGAACGTAAGCTTTTTTTCTCCCAGCGGGCAAAAAAGAGCCGCCGGCACCTGCCCGGACGGCCCGATTCATCCTTCCCCGGATGGTTGATCCGGGGTTTGAGGTAACTTGCCATGGGAGCGCAGCCTTCCCTTCAGCAAAGTACCAAGCGTGAGTAGCAGCAACGGCAGCCCGACGGCGATCGGAAGCGCGATGAATGGCCAAACTTGCTCCAGGTACTCGATCGCGCGAAAATGGTCCTCGACGATCCAATAAGCGAACGCGCCCATCGCGAGACCTACGGGAACGATTGTCGGCTTATGGCTGCCGATTCCGAAGATCTTGGCCATGCTAACCGAGCAGCCGTAAAGGCTGAACATGATCTCGAACAAAATGGGCAGAGAATACAACGCGATCATCACCATCTCGTACCGCTGCAAGAAATGGCCAATGTGGGCGTTGTGGGCCAGCTTCATGCAGGACAGGGTATATTGGCTCGTCACCTCCGCCGACAGGACGGCCGCTTCCAGAATGGACCAAATGATGATAAGAAGACCGCTTAACAAGATGCCGAGCGCCCCGACCTTGCCGCCTGAGCGCGGATGGTCCTTGACGAGCGGCATGACGAGCGCAGCGAGCATCGTGGCGAGCGCCCAGTCCGCGTCGAAGTGGATGCTCGCCCCAAGCGCGCGAGGGAAACCGTCCTCCAGCACCGGAAGCAAATTCAAGATGTCGAATTCGTCGGTAGAGCCGATCACGATCATCACGTTCAGCAGGAAGATAAAAAACAGCCCCGCGAGCGCAATGCGCGCCATGACCTCCAGCCCGTAGTAGCAGCCGATCGCTCCTACGATAAGCGAAGCGAAGATGATCAGAGAAATGGGCATTTCGGGCAAAAAATATTCGTGGATATGGTACACGAACGTGATCATAATGGGTCCGAATCCCGCGAAAAACAGAACGAACACGAGCAGCGCGACCAGCTTGCCGAACCACCGGCCCAGCATCAGCTCCGCCGCCTCCATGAAGTCGCGGCCCGGCGTTCTGCGCACGACCAGGTAGGTTACGTACATCATAGCGACGCCTTGCAGCGTTCCGACCAGCATAACGATCCACATGTCCTGTCCGACGATGCGCGCGACGACGCCTTGCGTCACTCCGATGGCCTTCACGTAAATGAGATTGACGATCATCGCGATGAACATGCCGTTCGAAACCTGGATCCTCCATGGTTGCTTAGCCGTCCCCGTCATCGTATCCCCGCCCCCACCGCTTTGACGACCCCGCTTTTGATTCGAACCTCCGCTTCAACGCCGATCTCCGCCTCCGGGAAAACCTGGCTCCAGCGAGGGCCGAGCGTGCGCCATTCGGACGGGTACCGATTGCGGAACACATCGCCGAACTTTAGGAAGTCGGTGCCGAACTCCTCCTGAGCTTTGCCGATCACGACTTCGATTCTCTCCTTCATCTGCTTCTCCATTCTACTCTCGATTTCGCCGCGTATATCCGCCAGCGGCACGCCGCAGCCGCTCTCGACGATGTCCGCTTTCGTCTTCAGCCGCACCTGGAAGCTTGGATTCCCGTTCGCATAGGAAGCCGATACTTGAAAGCGGGCCTCCTTGAATTCCAGCGCAACCTTCTGCGCCGATTCGTTCGGACAGGCCACCACCTCGATGCCGCTCTTCAGCTTCTCCAGGAAAAACATGACGATGCGCGTATCCTTGTTCGACAACCAACCGACCATCTTCTCGCCGTTGAACACAGCCGAGCCTGCAAGCTCCACCTGTCGGATGGAGCCGTGCTCGCCCGGCTTCTTGTTCGAGATCCCTCTCGGCATGAGCTGGATGCGTGCGAGTACCGGCTGGGCGGAGTCGCTCTGGAACGCCTCTTCCAAATTCATCATGTTGCTCGCCAGCGTCTGCCCGGCGACGTCGTTGCCTTCGAACAGCCGGTTGAGAGCCTCGCCGGGCACGACCTCGAGTCCCGTGATCGTGGAGACGACCTCCGCCGGGGAATCGGGCGTCACCGCCACCCATGTGTTCATGCGCAGCTCATGATTGCGTGTGAAAAAATCGATCATGTCCCTGATGCCCCGTCGCGCGTATTGTTCGTCCATGACGATTACGAAATTATGGGCCCAGTAGACGCGGCGGGACGAGAATCGGCCCAGATTGCGAATCGCGTCGAAGATGCTTTTGCCTTCGGCGCTGACGGAGTAGATCGGCTCCCCTGTCCCTCCGGCCGGCGCGCCGGTCTGGCCTCTGGCATCCGCAGGACGAATAATCTGTACGGACAGCTTCACGTTGCCGGGCCGGCTGCCTTCTTGCAATCCGACCGCGGTCACGATCGCCAGCTCGTTGATTTGCCGCAGGCCCATGCAGGAAGACAGGAGAGGGACGACGAGAAGCAGAACAATCGCCGAGAGCATCGGCCGTTTCATGCGCCCCCCTCCTTCGGCTTCGCGGGCATCTGCATCTCGCCCATTCTCTGCTTGTCCTTTGCGGTTTCCGGCCGCTCGTCCATCATCCAGATCGGTACCCTTAGCACCATGTCGCGCTGGTCGGAGGGTCGGTACGGGCTTGCCGGCGTCAAATACGATACGCCAAATGAGCGAAGCGAGAGGGCGTGCAGCAGGATGATGAAGAACATCGTCGTGAAACCGAGCAGACCGAGCATGCCCGAAGCGAGGAGCAGCGGGAATCGGAGCAGCCGAATGGCCAGAGAGGACGAATAGCTTGGAGTCGCGAACGACGAGATGCCTGTCACCGCCACGATAATGACCATGAACGGGGATATCAGACCCGCTTGCACCGCCGCCTGTCCGATAATGAGCGAGCCGACGATGCTGACCGCCTGACCGATCGGCTTCGGCATGCGAAGGCCCGCTTCCCGCATAAGCTCGAAGGCGAATTCCATGATCAGCGCTTCCAGCAGAACGGGGAACGGCACGACCTCCCGGCCGGAAGCAATGGTGAGCGCGAGCGACGTCGGAATCATCTCGTGATGGAAGGACACGAGCATGACATAGATCGACGGCAGCAGCAGGCTGATCAAAAACGCCACATAACGCACGAGGCGAAAAAAAGTGCCCACCCAGAAGCGATGATAATAATCGTCGGGCGCCTGGAAGTATTGCCAGAAGAATGTCGGCACGATCAGCACGAAAGGCGTCGTGTCGATAAAGATCGCCACGCGTCCCTCCAGCAGGGCCGAGGCTACCCTGTCCGGCCGCTCGGTGCTTTGCACCAGATCGAAGGGCGAGAGCGGCGAATCTTCGATAAGCTCCTCGATGTTGCCGCTCTCCAGTATGGCGTCGATCTTGATCCTCTGCAGGCGCCGCCTCACTTCGGCGACAAGCTCCTCCTTGGCTATATCCGCGATGTAAGCGACATTGACATCCGTTCGCGACCGTTCGCCGACAACCATTCCTTCGAAGCGAAGCATCGGGTCCTTGAGCCGTCTGCGTACCATGGCGGTATTGCTGCGGATGCATTCCGTGAAACCGTCTCGCGGCCCGCGCACGTTGTTCTCCGACGATGGCTCCTCGATGGCCCGTTCCTTGGGGGCGCGGGTGCAGACCAGCAGCGCCTCCTCGGCCTCTTCGAACATGACAAGCGTATCGCCCGCGACAATGCCCGAGATGCCTTCTCCCAGCATCTCGCATGTAGAGATGGAAGGACTGACCAGCTTCCGCTTGCCGATCTCCTTCGGCGACAGACGGTTGCCATCCGCGCCTTCATTCCCGCGCGGCTCCAGCAGCCCTTCCAGCAATCCTTCCACGATTGAAACGTCCGTGAGACCCTCCAAGCTAATGAACGCGCCGCGAGAAGATGGTTGCCCGTTCCCGCCAAGCTCGAACTCCCGCACCGAAATGTCGACGCTATGCCCCAAGATGCGGATAATCTCTTTCACGTTGGCGTCCAAGTCAGGCTTGAACCGCTCCTTCAGTCTCTCGCCAAGCTTCTCTTGCGCGGCATTCATCCAGGATGCCTCCTCCCTGTAGAAATGGTATAAACAGGATGACAAGGGCTACACTAACCAACGAGCGCAAGCTGAACACTTCAGAGGAAGGGGCCGCCCGAATGGATTTCTATCACTCTTGGTTTTATATGCATGTGCTGAATACCAAATGGCTGTTGTGGACGATCGTGGCGTCGGTGCTCGCCGCGCATCTGCTGCTGCCCATTATCATCTGGTACACGACGGCCGGGAAGAACTGGATAAGGAAGTTTCGAAATTATCGCAGGCAGCGGCAAGGCACGTAACTTCGCAAAGTTAGAAATTGGATACAAAGTCTGGTCATAGTGTCCCGTAAGCGCATCTAATTTATTCCTTTTGACGCGGATGCCGCTTCCAGGCGCCTCCTCTGCCGCGCGTATATTCCATTTCCATTTGGTGAAGACAGATAAGGCAGCGTACAAGCGAAAGGAATGCGATCATGGTTGCTCACGAGGCGTTATCGGCAAGCTTGGAACAGAATATCGCACATATCCGGACGAAGCTCGGGAACAGCAGCGACTTGGTGTCGAGGAAAATCCGCATCGGCAAGGAACGGCCGCTTCATGCCGCCATTTTCTATACCGACGGCTTGACCGATGCGAAAGCCGTTCAGAACTTCATCATGGAATCGCTGATGCTCGATGTACGCAGCGCTGACTTCGACGACATGCAGCGCGCCGGCCACAATATCATCCATGCTTTGCAGGAGCGGATTCTGACCGCCGGCGATATCATCGAGGTGACCGAATACGCCGCGCTGTTCAAATGCCTGTTATCCGGAGGCGTCATTCTGCTGCTCGACAATTACGCGACCGGCATCTCGATCGGAAGCATGCGCGATTGGAAGGAACGCGGCGTCACCGAGTCTTCGACGGAGACGGTTATTCGCGGGCCCAAGGAAAGCTTCACGGAAAACCTGCGGATCAATACCTCCTTGCTGCGCCGGAAGATCAGGGATCCGAACCTATGGCTCGAAACCAAACAAATCGGCAAGGTCACGCAGACCGACGTGGCCGTTATGTATATCAAAGGAATCGCGAGCGAGAAGGTGCTGAAAGAGGTTCATCTGCGCCTCGGCCGCATCGATATCGACGGCATTCTGGAGAGCGGTTACGTCGAGGAATTAATCGAGGACGAGGCCTATACGCCGTTCCCGACCATCTACCACTCCGAACGTCCGGATGTCATCGCCGCCGAGCTGCTGGAGGGCAAGATCGCCATTATGATCGACGGGACGCCGATGGTCATGATCGTGCCGGCCTTATTCATTTCGTTCATGCACGCGGCGGAGGATTATTACCAACGATCCATTATCGCCTCGCTTATCCGGATGCTTCGCTTCATTTGCATCGTCATCGCGCTGCTCGGGCCATCCCTGTACATCGCCGTTACGACCTTCCATCAGGAGATGCTGCCCACCCAACTGCTGATCGGCCTAGCCGCCCAGCGGGAGGGCGTTCCGTTCCCCGCGTTCATCGAGGCGTTTATTATGGAGGTTACGTTCGAAATATTGCGGGAAGCCGGCCTCCGGATGCCGAAGGCGATCGCCCAGACCGTCTCGATCGTCGGCACCCTGGTCATCGGCACCGCGGCCGTCGAAGCCGGCATCATCTCCGCCGCCATGGTCATCGTCGTATCGGTCACGGCCATCTCCAGCTTCGTATTGCCGGCCTTCGACCTCTCGCTGTCGTTCCGGATGCTTCGGTTCCCGCTCATGATGCTTGCCGCCTCCTTCGGGCTGTTCGGCATCATCGTGGGCATCATCGCGATCGTTCTACACATGTGCAGCCTGCGCTCCTTCGGCGTGCCCTACATGAGCCCTATCGCTCCCTTCAATCTCGAAGGAAACAAGGATACGGTCGTGCGGCTGCCTTGGTGGACCATGCTGACCCGTCCCCGGCTGATCGCCAAAACCAATCGCGTTCGCGGACGTAATCAGGCACCGCACCCGCCGAAGAACAAATCGAAAGGTTGACCGCGCATGCAGAGCAAGAGCTTGATCGCCCTACTCATACTTTCGATGCTGTTCGTCTCCGGCTGCTGGAATCGCCGGGAGCTGAACGAGCTCGCGATCGCGGTCGGCATCGCCATCGACAAAGCCGGCGACCGGTACAAGGTGTCCGTCCAGGTCGTCGAGCCGAACGAGATCGCGGGCAAGAAGGGCGGAGCCGTCTCGCCGGTCACGATGTACCAAAGCACGGGGCGCAGCATCTTCGAGGCGGGACGGCGAATGACGACGGTCAGCCCGCGCAAAATCTACTACTCCCATCTGCGGATGCTCGTCATCGGCGAAGAGGTAGCGCGCGACGGCATCGGCAACGTGCTGGATTTCCTCTCGAGGGATCACGAGCTTCGGACCGATTATTTTATCGCCGTAGCCAAACATACGACCGCGGAGAACACGCTCAAAATATTAACCCCGATCGAACGGATTCCGGCCGTCAAGCTGTATTCGACGCTGGAATCGTCCGAGAAGGCTTGGGCCCCGACGACGACCGTCACTTTGGACGAGCTCTTGACTACGCTAGTCAGCTCTGGGAGGCAAGCCGTGCTAACCGGTCTGCAAGTAATAGGGGATCAAAAGACGGGAGAAAAGAGGCAAAACTTGCAGACGGTGAAGGGAAACACGAAATTGCGATATTCCGGCATCGCCGTCTTCAAGGCCGACAAGCTGATCGGTTGGCTGAGCGAAGAGGAGAGCAAAGCCTATGCGTATATCAACAATACGCTCGACAGTACGTCGGGAGTCGTTCAATGTCCGGACGGCGGCGGGATCGCCACCGGTGAAATCATTCGGTCCGACACGAAAGTGAAGGGCAAAATGATCGATCAGACTCCGCATATCTACATCGACGTGCGGTCGGAATTGAACGTCGCCGAAGTGCAGTGCTCGATCGACCTGACTCGCACGGATACAATCGCCAAGCTCGAGCAGCTTACGAACGCGAAGGTGAAAACATTCATCGAACGAACGATCAAGACGGTTCAAACCAAGTACAAGGTCGATATTTTCGGTTTCGGCGAGGTGATCCGGCGCGAGGATCCGATGGCTTGGCGAACGCTAAAGCACGATTGGGACAAGACGTTCCGGAAGGTTCAGGTGCACGTGACGGTGGAGAACAAAATACGCCGGCTCGGAACCGTCAACAATTCCTTCATTGAAGAAATGAACAAAGCGAAACAAACGGAATGAGGAATCGCTTATGAAGACGATCGCGGCTATCGTGATCTTATCCGCCCTAGCGGCCGCCTACGAGCTTCCGTCGCTGCGAAAGGACGGGCGGCGCAAGGAGATCTGGGCGTTCTCGCTGCTGCTCCTGTTCGGAGCCGGGCTCGCGACCGCCCAATCGCTGAACGTCCGGCTGCCGAATCCGATGGAGTGGGTCGTCGCCATCTTCGGGCCCGCTTCCGGGTGGCTCGACGCCGTGCTGTCGTAATAACCGAACGAACCATTGCTGCCTAAGGGGGTGAACCCGTGCCGAATTCCGTCATTATCAGCGCGCGCCAATATGCCGCTCTAGTATTCTTGTACATCATCGGCAGCGCCATCTTGATCATTCCGGCCACGATCGCTTCAGCGGCTAAGCAAGATGCCTGGCTCTCCGGCATGCTGGCCTTGGCCGCGGCATTGCTGATCCTGCCATTGTACCGCGCCTTGGGATCGCGCTTCGCCGGCGCCGGCATGATCCCGTTCGTCGAAGCTTTATTGGGCCGCTGGGCGGGCGCATTCGTCATGCTCCTGTTCATCGCGGCAGCGCCATTCCAGATCGCCGCCATGACGCTCCGCAATATCGGCGACTTCCTGACGACGCAGATCATGCCGGAGACGCCGATCCAGGCCATCCATATCCTGTTCCTATGTATCGTCGTCATGGGCGTTCGGCTGGGTCTGGAGCCGATCGCGCGGACGGCCGAAATTTTTTTGCCCTACGTCGTCTTACTATTGGTGTTGCTCGTGAGCATGGTCTCTCCTCATATCAAGCCGGTAAACATCCTACCGTTATTGGAGAACGGCATCAAGCCTGTCCTGAAAGGCAGCCTCCCCCTGCTCGCCTTTCCGTTCCTGGAATGCGCCTTCCTCATCATGCTGCTTCCGTCCGTGCAGAAGAGCAAGGAGGGTGGCCGCGCTTTGCTGAAGGGCGTCCTGTTCGGCGGCATCGTGCTCGTGATCGTCACGTTGTTGTCCATTCTCGTCCATGGCCCGTCGATTACGGCCAGGCAGATATTTCCCAGCTATATTCTAGCGCGGAAAATCAACATTGCCGGCATTATCGACCGCATCGAAATCATCGTGGCGTTCATCTGGTTCATTTCGGCTTATATCCGGCTAACCATTCTCGTCTATATTACGGCGACAGGCCTGGCCGAGACGTTCCGCCTCAAGGACCATCGAAGCTTGGCCATGCCGCTGGCGTTCATTCTGCTGACGTTCTCCATCGTGGTGATGCCGAACATGTCCTTCAATATCGAGCTCGTTCCGGTCTGGTCCGTCTTCTCGCTCCTATGGGGCGTCTGCTTCCCATTGTTGCTGCTCGTCATCGCCGCCATCCGGGGGCCGGTCCTTGCGCCTACAGCTCCCGGTTCCGTTACCGATTCCGTTTCCGACTCCGGATCCGATTCCGGTTCCGATTCCGGCTCCGGAGCCGATCGAACGTAGCTGCGAAAGGAGCCCTTCCGCTTATGCTGTCTGTTATCGTCGTCGTATGCGCGGCAGCGGCCCTTGCCCTGCTCGAGGTTCCGAAGCTGCTGAAGCGCAAGTGGATAAAGGAAACCTGGGCATTCTCCATCTGCCTGGCCGCAGGTCTCGCGATGTGCGTGCTGGTGATCTTGCACGTGCCGATGCCCAACCCGGTCGACTGGCTGCGGACGTTGTACACGCCCGTCAGCCAAGCGATCGACGATTTACTCGGATTGAAATGAGGGAACTTCCATGCCAAAGGTTCAAATCTCGCCAGCGCAATTCGCCGCGCTCATCGTCATGTTCGTCGTCAGCAGCTCCACGCTCATCCTGCCTACGCTCCTTGCGACGCAGGCCAAGCAGGACGCTTGGATCGCCGCCGTGGTCGGCGTTTCCGTTTCCATGCTGCTTATCCTGATCTATGGCAAGCTCGGCACAAGGTTCCCGCGGCAGTCGCTCGTCGAATACAGCCAGAGTCTGCTCGGCAAGATCGCGGGCAAAACCTTGATGATGCTGTTCCTGGTTTACTTATTCATCATTACGTCCGGGCTGCTCAGCCAGGTCGGCACGCTGGCATCCTCCCTGTTTCTTGCGCAAACGCCATCCATCTTCGTGAATCTGCTCTTCTTCGCCATTATCGTGTTCGCCGTAAAGCTCGGCCTCGAGACGTTCTCGAGAGCTGCGCAGCTATTCCTTCCGTTCATTCTGCTGCTCATGCTGTTGCTTCTCGCATCCCTGCTGCCTCTAATTCAAGTGCGTTTCCTGACGCCGATGCTGGAATTCGGGCTGTCGCCCGTCATCAAAGGAGCCATTACCGTCGTCGGCATTCCATTCCTCGATCTAGTCATCCTGCTGATGGTATTTCCTTCGGTGGACGACAGCCGAACCGCCTATAAGGTATACTTCGGCGCGACGGCATTCGGCGGCTTGCTGCTCGTCTTGGTCATCTTGTTTTCGACACTCGTGCTTGGCCCTTACCGGACCGGCATCGCGGATTATCCGTTTTTCGTGCTCGCCCAGAAAGTGAACATCGGCAATTTCGTGCAACGGATCGAGTCCATCGTCATTGCGATCTGGATGGTGTCCCTTTTTTTCAAAATCACGATCTGCTATTACGCCCTGCTGCTCTCCGCCGGCCAAATCTTCCAGCTCCGAAGCTACAAACCGCTGGCATTGCCGATCGGATTCATCGTCATCGCTCTGTCCGTCACGTTGTTCCCGTCAAGCATCTCCTTCTGGGAATACGTCGGCGACCAGTGGACCCCGAGCGTCCTGCTCTACGGGCTGTTCATTCCCGCCGGCCTACTCTTGGTCGCCATAGCGGGCAGAAAAAGAAGCGAATAACCCCTCCGCCGCGGGCATACAATGGAACGAAAAAATGCGAAGCGCCGGAGGGGGAACCGCATTGAATCTTGTCCGCTCGATTACGGTCTGGGAGGAACACGCCTTTTGGCTGGAAATTTTGCAGGATCACGCTTATTTCGTCTATGACTATACGGCCCCTTACGAGAAGGCGTGGGTGTCGGAAGCGGAACAGTTTATTGCGAGGTTCGAGGAGCTTAGACGGCGGCTGGACGCCACGCCCAGAAACGAGCCGCACGACTCCGCCGTCATGATTCAGCTCGCGAGGGAGATCTGGCCGGTCGCCGAAGGTTACTACCAATTCGAAGGAAGACTGCAAAACTTGCGGATCGACAACAAAATTCAGGTCGCGTTATCCCCGACCTTCTTCAACGGCACGCTGAACGAAAACCAAGAATATTTGCGCCAGCTCGCCTTCTATATGGAAGGGAAGCTCCCTGAGCGGCTGCCGCTCGTGCAATTGCTGGATTTGTGGATGGAGGATCAGCTCGGCCATGCCGTGCTGCTGCGGAGCGCGCTGGATCCGATGGAGCTGGAGGTGATCCGCGAGACGGACCGGTACAGCGAGATTTTCCAGGGCTTTATGGTGCAGAACCATCAGATCAAAGGTTATTTGCGGTTCTCGCCGCCGGGCATGAAGCGCCAGCAGCTGCTCGCGCGCCAGGTCGGGCAAGCCGTCCTCGGCATGAATGCATTCGTCTACAGGGTCGTACTCCTCTATCGGAACACGGAGCTGATGAACAAAACGACACTCCGTTTCTTGGAGCATCACTTCCCGGAGACGTGTTACTTCATCCGCAAGCTGAGCGAATACGCGCCGGAGCTGCAGGAAGCCGCAAGCAAATGCTCGCTGAAGAAGCCTTCGTTCCGGTAGGGGAAAAAACAGCGGCAGCCGTGGACTGTTATTCAAGTCCGGGGTTGCCACTGTTTTTGGGGGTTAGATCAGGCTTTGTTGTTTAAGCACATGAAATTTGTCCGCTGGCATACTTTTAATGAGGTCTCCACCATCCACGTCAATCGCTTCCCAATCCGAATACAGAACAAAGTCTGCAGTGACGGGCAGCGTGTCGCTCCAATCGACGGAATTTAATTGGTTGGCAACTTCAAAACGCACCTTCTGGCACGATTCCCACGTCACTTCCCAATCGTCCCCTTCGGACAGCTCCAAGAACTTCGTTTGCTTGGCTTCAAACGTTGCCGACACTTTTTCAGGTCCCGCCTGATACCTGGCAGGCATTTCGCCCGAGTTCCAAATATACCAATGCTTGTGACTCTCCTCTTCTTGCAGCATTTCATCACGGATAGACTTAATTCCGAGCGTTATTAATCCGAGAACAGGCTCGTAATCGGTACCCAAAAGAGAGATATAACAAACCTCATCATCGCTATCTAGTTTGATTGCCTTCACAGCGTTTTTAATGCCGTGAATCATGTCTTGCTTCATGTCTTCTAGCAACTGTTCTTTTTTCATTCCCAAGCCACCTCGCTTACGATTGTTGTTCATTTCCTAATACTTCTTGATAATCAAAATATTCGGACGAAAAAGGTGATATCGTACCCTCTAAGAAAGCACTCTTGTCCGATGAACCATCCAGAATCGGGAAATAAAACAGCGGCAACTAAGGACTGTCTTGGGTCCGGTTGCCGCTGATTTCGCTGCTTTCGGTCTCTGTATCACACCCATCGCAGCTAACGAATCGAGATATCGCTATTGAGCCAAATTTGATCAATTTCCTATTCTAACGAATCCACCTATCGTTATTTCGTGAATTCGCCCCTCCAAACGCCCATTTGAGGCACTTTAGCGATAGGAGGATTCGTTAGCTCGCCAATTACTTTTGTTTAGGGGCAAATAACGATATGACGATTCGCTGCACCATTCTTACGGATTCCGTACCCGAAATCTGTCGCTGTTCATGATTTCTTCGGCAAGGTCCTCCGGAGTCCGTCCCTCGGTGTCCAGCAGGTGGGGCTCATTCGCCGGCGAAGCCAACAGTTTGTTGCGCAGGAACAGCGAGCGCGCTAGATACTGCTCGTCTCCCCGCTTCCGTAGTCGGGCAGCCAAGGTGTCCGGCTCAGCGTGCAAAACCGCATAATAGAGCGTCGGTCCGAGATCCGACAGCTGGTCGATGAACCATGGCAGCTCGTCTTCGACGACGAAATCAATGACCACGTCCAGTCCGTTCAGCAGGAAATTCCGCGTTACCGCCGCAATATTCAGCCAAGCCAGTCGGAGTCGATCCTCCCAGGACGGCTCGGTCTTCCCATGGTAGACATGGAGAAGAAAATCCATTTACGACTGTTCTCGAACACGGGGGAAGATTTCATTAACAATACTTTTCCTTTACAACCTTCAAGTAATTCTCGTCAATACCCGTAATAGTAGCAATGATTGTAAGTTCCAGGCCTTCTTTCATGGCCTTTCGGGCCATTCGCAAGGAATGCTTAAGCTCCAAAATTTGATAACTTTCTACTCAACTCCTTAACGATATGAATCAACAGCAACGTCCGCTGAAACGATCAGCTGCATTCGCCTGAGCCACCCAACACCTTTTGGCCGCGGATAAGAGCGCGATGCCATCTTCGATCACGCGCAGCGCCTTTGCGGGGGAATTCTCTTGCGGATAATACGATTGCACCGAAGATAAAAAGGCTTTCGCGGCGTCGCCTGCTTCCGGTTCGCTCGCCAGCAAAGAGACGGCCTCGTGTTTATTCAAATTCCATATCCGGATGCCGTCCCGATGGATAACAGTCAGAAGCTGAAAGACCACCGGCCAGACGATCGTGCACATGAGCCTCGCGCATCGTTCGATGCGATCCTCCCCATGATCCAATAAGAGATGCGGGTTAAAAGCAGCTTCCGGCTGGAGCTTTTCCAATGACGCTACCGCGTCTTGCAGGATTTGATCGCCGGTAGCCTCCGGCTCCAACAATTCCCCTGCCAGCAGCTTATAACTGCCGGGAATCGGCGGAAGATAGGCGTTGGTCTTGGGAGAACTCACGCTAAACTGAATATAGCGAAACGGACGGACCTCAATATCGCTCAATGCATGATGAAGCCTAATGCAGACGGCAGAAGGCAGCGTCCCGCATTCATTCAAACCCGCGTCATCCACATAGAGCACGTAATCAATATCGCTGCTGCCCGGAATAACGCCTCCTTTCACCGCCGACCCCTGCACGATCAAGCCTCTAAAAGACGAGCCGACATGAAATAGCACAATGTCCCGTACTTGCAAATTAATTCGGTTGGTTGCATCTTGAAGGTCTTCCATAATGGCTTCGATCACCTCGATTTGATGATAAGAAATTAGATCATCATCTCAATTCGCAATCGCCTTGTCAATAAAAAAAACCGGATCGTGAGGCGCTATTACCCACTGGTTATCCATGAAGTCACTTTCCTTGTTAATCTGCTTAAGATCGCCCCACCTGCGACTTCAGCTGCTCGATCACGGCTCTCAGATTGGGATTGGCTTGAGCGAAATAGCCGCTCATCGGGCACGGCCGTTCCTCCAGCCGCTTCAACACGGTCCGGATCGTATGCTGCTCGGGCGTCAGCCGCTCGTCGACTTCTTCCCAATAGAGAGGGGCCGCGACCGTGGCCTCCGTTATGCCTCTTGCGGAATAGGGACTAATGATCGTTTTGCCGTACGCATGCTGAATGTAGTCGACGTATAACCGATTGCCTCGGTTCTTCTTAAGCCGTTCCGTCGTGAACAACGCCGGGAACTTCTGCACCAGATAGTCGGCCACGAACGACGTGAATATGCGCGTGTCGTCATAGGTAAGCGGCGGCTCGGCGCTCCCAAGCGGGATATGGATTTGCAATCCTTTGCCCCCTGATACCTTCGGATATCCGACAATGAAGAAACTCTCCAGTATCGCTCGAATTTCCACCGCCGCCTTGATCGCCAGCGGAAACGCCTCCCTGCCGGGCGGATCGAGATCGAGCACGATCTCCAGCGGATCCGTTGCCCCGAACGTCTGGAAGGGCACATGCAGCTCGATCGCCGCCTGGTTGCCCAGCCAGACGAGCGTCGACAGGTCGTTGCAGAGAATGTAGTCGATGCCCTCCGATTCGGCGGTCCGAATGAAGTCGGGCGCATACTTCGGGCAGTTCTTCTGATAGAACCGCTCCCCCTCCACGCCGTCCGGGAACCGGATCGAAGTCAGCATGCGATCCCGGAGGAAAGGAAGCAGCCGAGGAGCGATCTGAATCAAATACGCGGCGTAAGCTTCCTTATCGATGCCGGCGGACGGCCATAACGGTTTGTCTGGATGCGTGATGCCCGCCTCCGGCGGCACGTCGGCATTGTCCACGATCAGCCTGTTCCGCGTGCATTCGGGCGCTTTCTCCCGCAGCCGGAAAGCCCGGAATACGGGATTGACCAGTTGATCGTTCCCGCTGATCGCATCGAACGTTAATTCCACACATATGGCGGGCTTGATCCCGATAAGCGAACCGGCGGCGCTTCCCTTCAATGGAGCATGGCCAGCGTCTCGATTCGTCATAATCGTCTGAACGAGCGACTGCCGCTCCTCCTGCTTCATCCCCTTGCCGAACAAGCCGTACGGAACCCATTCCGCCCCGCTGTACAATCCTGCCATAAATCGTTCATCCTTCTCGCTATACCCGAGTATCGCGAATAGGCCGCGATAGGGCCTGTCTCGTTCCGCGAATGCCAACATCTCCTTCCACAACCTTTCTCGCCGTTCTCCGCATGACTTCCTTGCGGGATCGAAAAAATGGACCCCGCCATGGGCTGACGGGGTCTGTGTCTATATAGCTTTTGCTATAGGAGGGAGATTATGCGTTACCTGTCGTAGAAAGGGAAAAGCAGCTTCTGGTTTTCCTCCTCGTACATATTCTGCTTCGTGATGATCAGCGAGCCAGTGTCGATCACATCGGGCACTTTCTTGCCACGCAGCGCGCTAACCGCCGTTTTGATGCTCAAATAGCCCATTTGGAAGGGCCGCTGGATTACGGTCGCCTGCATAATGCCTTCTTCCAGCAGCTTAATCTCGTTCATGGAGCTGTCGAAGCCGATCAGCTTGACTTGCCCTTGAAGCCGCATGTCGCGGATCGCGCGGCCCGCGCCGGCGCTCGTCGGTTCGTTCAAACCGATGATGCCGCGCACGTCCGGATGTTCGGTCATCACTTGTTTCGCGATTTCGTAGGCGTTCTCCTCAAGCCCGTCGGCGTAGTACGTCTCCAGCGTTACAATATCGGGATTGCCGTCCAATACCGCGCGAACGCCCTGTTCCCTGTCGTTCAGGGAGGCGGCCGTACGGACGTAGTTAATGATGGCAACCTTCGACTTCCCGTTCAGCTGCCGAAGCATCTCCAGACCGACCAATTCGCCTGCTTTTCGGTTATCCGTCGCGACTACGCTTTGCGCGATATCCGCGTTAATGCCGGAGTCCACGACGAATAAGCGGATGCCGCTTTTCTTCACCTTCTCCGACGCCGGAACGAGCCGGTTGAAGTCGTTCGCGGCGAGCACGATGGCATCGGGCTTATCCTTGATCGCTTCCTCCAAAAGCGCGATTTGCCCGTCGACATCCGCTTCCGTATCGGAGCCCCGTTTGTCCACGTTCGCTCCGAATTCCTGCGCCGCCACGTCGATGCCGTCCTCCAGCACTTGCCAGAATTCGATCGAGTCGTCCGTCGACTTGAGAATAACCACGATATCCAGCTTGTCGTCGTCCGACACCCGCGAGAACGAATAGAAGCTCGCCGCTCCCAGCAACGCGAGCAGGATGACAGCCCATAGGGCCTGGCTCTTGCTCCTCTTCATCCTTTGCCTCCTTCCATCGCCTTCGACGTCTTCGACAACCGGATCGTCACTTTCGTTCCTACGCCCAAGGTGCTGCTGTAGCTGAGCCCGTACTCCGCGCCGTAATAAAGCTGAAGACGCTCATGGACGTTGCGCACGCCGACGCCGCGGCCTTGCGCGCGCCCGGCGGCTGCCGGGGACATGATCGTCCGGCATGTTTCCTCGTCCATCCCGCGGCCGTCGTCCTCGACGATGAGTAAAACATCGGAATCCGACTCTTCCGAGCGGATGGTCACGCAGCCCGGTCCCCGCCGCATCTTAATCCCGTGGTAAATCGCGTTCTCGACGATCGGCTGCAGAATGACCTTGATCGTTTGAAAATGCCGGACCGAGTCATGAATGTCGATCCGATAATCGAGCTTGTCGCTGTAGCGCATCTTTTGGATTTTCAAATAGTTCGCGATATGTTCGATCTCCGTGGCGATCGGCACGAGCTCCTCGCCTTTGCTGATCGATGCGCGGAGCAGCCTGGCCAGCGCAGACGTCATCACGACAACTTCCTTGGACTTGTTGCTCTCCGCCATCCAGACGATCGAGTCGAGCGTGTTGTACAGGAAATGGGGATTGATCTGCGCTTGCAAGGCGTTGATCTCGCTTTTTCTTTTTTGCTCCTGATTGAGCACGACCTGCTCCATCAGCTCCTTGATTTTGCCGACCATGATGTTGAACGTCCTTGCCAGCCTGCCGATTTCGATCGTTCGCGGCACAGGCACGTGAATATCGAAATTTCCTTTCTCCACTTCCTTCATGTACTGCTCCAGCTGCTTGATGGGCCGGCTGATCCGCTGCGAGAGGATGACCGATATCATGATCGCGATCACGATGCAGATGAGACCGAGAATAATAAACGAAAGCCGCAGCGTGTGCTGGTTGGCGACAAGCTCGTTGACGTACGAGACGCCGACGATTTTCCAGCCGAACTCGGAGTCCCGCACCGTGTACATCCGGCTGCCGCTGCCTTCGTCGCTCGTGAACGTACCATTTCGAACCTCCAGCACCTTATCGATCATTTCCGACTTCAGGTTGCTATAGACGAGCTGCTGCTGCGGGTGGTACACGATCTGGCCGCCCGCGTCTACGATGAACAGGTAGCCCCGCTGTCCTAATTGAATATCCTTCAGCATGTCGTTCATGACGCTGAAGTTGAGATCGACGAGAAACACGCCGAGTTTCCGGCCGCCGTCCCGGCTGATCAGCTCGCGGCTCAATGAGACGACCCACGGATAACGGCCTTTAAAGATCGGCTGCACGTGAGACGACGAGATCACGTTGTCCCCGCCTGCCGCCACCGCGTCCCGGTACCACTTCATCTCATGAATGTCGACGAACGGGTTCAGTTCGAAATCTTTGCGTCCCGATACGAATTTGCCGTTGCTGCCGAAGACGTTGACCGACGCGATATCCGTTCGGGAAACAAGCATCGACTCCAAAAAATCCGAGATCGACTCCTTCAGTTTCTTCTCCTCTTCCAGACTGCCGAAGGAGGATGCCGATAAATACTGCTGGATATTCCGGTTGCCCGCGGCCAGGTCCGACATATATTTCATGCCGCTAATATACGACTCGATATTCTGGTTCACTTGCTTAACCAGTTCCGTCGTGTACGCTTCCGCGTTCTTCTGGACGGAATCCCGGGACAGGTAATAAGACGTGACGCTCATGATCAGAATCGTCATCAGTATAACGAGGACGAAGGCCAGGACGATATTGGTCCGAAAGCTGCGAAATCTGAAAAATAGGTGCATCCGTCTTCACGCCTCTTTCATCGTTTTGAGCCGATACTCGGTCGGCGTGTCGCCCGTATGTTTTTTGAACGCCCCGCTGAAATAATGCGGGTCCCCATACCCGACTTCATAGGCGACTTCGTAGCTTTTCATCGAGGTGAGCGCAAGCAGCTCCTTCGCCTTCTCCATTCGTTCGTCGGTGACGAATTCAACAAACGTCTTGCCCGTGTTATGTTTGAACAACGCGCTGAAGTAACTTGCGCTCATGGAAATATGTTGGCACACGTCCTTCAGCGACAGCTCCGGGTTCTTGTAGTGAAACTTAACGTATTCGATCGCCTTGGCGACCTGCTGCACGCTGTAATCCTCGCGTCTGCCTCGAATGGCCCGTACGCTCTCCGCGCAAAGCCGCTTCATCCACTCCCGGGCTTCATCCAGCTTGACGAACTTCGCGATTTCATGCAGCGGACTCGCCATGCCGGGAGACGAAACCGGCGAGCTTCCGTTCGTCTCGTACAACGTATGCATGAGCGTGAGGACGATTCGCTGCAAGTACATCTGGCACAGCTCCGCCGGCAGCAGTTGCTCCCGGATCGCCGCGAACAGATGGTCGACCCAGCGCTCCAGCTCTTCGGGTGTGCCCGTCTTCAGCTTCGTGATCAATTCGTTCTCCCATGCGACAACCGCCAGCGCTTCGGGGCGGTTGCGCTGCGCCATGTCGGAGAGCCTAATGATCGTATTCGAGCCGATCACGAACCGGTAATCCAGCGCGGACAAGGCAGATTGATGCGCGAACGGAATATCGCCGTCCCATTCCGCCCGCTGCCCGATTCCGATGGACGCCTTGACCGGCAAAATCGCCGTCACCGCTTCGTGGATGCGTTCGGCCGCCTGCAGCGCCTCCTCCTCGAGCGCGTCAGGATCGCTTCCGCTTAGCAGCGCAAGAACGCGGTCCTCCCTGTCGCGGAATACGGCCGATCCGGCGAGCTTGCCCATGATTTCCTGCGCCACGTTGCACACCGCGAACCGGATCAGCTGCTGATCCGTCGTCGACGCGGAGTCGCTCCAGACGAACTCGTCGACGTCTATCGCCAGCTCGATCAGGTAAGGGCCTTCCCATCGGAGCCCGTAATAATCCCAGCCTTCCAGCCGCTGCCTCTTGGACAATCGAGATGTCATCATCCGCTCCAGGAACCGGTCCCGAAGCAGCGGCATGTTCTCCGTCAATTGTTGCTTCAAATGCTCGTAATCCTGTTTCTGCCTCCTCGCGAGATCGAGCTCTCCCTCCAGCTTGCGAAGCACGTTCCCGAGCTCCGCCGCCGTTACCGGCTTCAGAATATAGTCCACGGCTTGAAGCTTAATCGCTTGCTGCGCGTAATCGAAATCGTCGTAGCCGGTCAATATGATGACTCTGACCTCGGGGTATTGGTCCGCAAGCCGTCGCGTCAGCTCTAGTCCGTCCATGAACGGCATGCCGATATCGGTCAATACGACATCCGGCATGTCGCGCGTGACGAATTCCAGCGCTTCGACGCCGTCCTCGCAATCGCCGACGCAGCGGAAGCCGTGCTCCTCCCAGTTCATCTGGTGTTTGATCGCATCCCGGACAAGTACTTCGTCGTCCACAATGAGCAATTTGTACATCGGCACCCCGCCTCCTTCCTGATTTACCGCGCAATTCAATGGAAGCGCTTTACCTTCATCATAGCTCACTCGCATCCGGAATCCAATGACATATTTCGAATAAAATTTCCAAAAAGCTCCGGTCGCCCGGAGCTTTCATGTATTTGTCGTTTATTCATACAAGACTGCTTTGATTTCCTCATTGTCGATATTCGATTTGTCGTACCAGTAGAAGCCGGTATCGATGTTTGACGCCACCGTCTCGCCTTTCACCGCCGCGACCGCGGCTTTTACCGTTTCGTATCCGATGCCGATCGGATTTTGCGTGATCGCGCCGGCCATCTTGCCTTCGCGGATCGCATCGATCTGGGCTTTGCCGGAGTCGAAGCCGATGATGGCGACTTTGCCGGCCATATTCGATTCCGTCACGCCGCCCAGCACGCCGATCGCCGCGCCTTCGTTCGTGCCGAACACGCCCTTCAGATTCGGATGCGCTTGAAGAATCGCTTTCGTTAGATCGGTCGCCTTCAGGTGGTCTCCGCTGTACTGGATATCGACGATTGTAATGTCCGGATATTTCGCTTTGATTTGATCGACGAAGCCGTCTCTGCGATCGACGCCGGTCCGGCTCGTTTGGTCATGCGCGATCACCGCGATTTCGCCTTTGCCGCCGATCAGTTCGGCCATCTTGTCGGCGGCGAGCGATGCCGCTTTTTTGTTGTCGGTGGAAGCCGTCGTCAGAGGAATGTCGCTATCCACGCCGGAGTCGAACGCGATGACCGGAATGCCGCCGTCTTTCGCTTTCTGCAAGAGCGGGATGGAAGCTTGGCTATCCAGTGCCGCGAAGCCGATGGCCGCCGGTTTTTTGTCGAGCGCGACCTGAAGCATTTCCAGCTGCTTGTCGACTTGCTCTTCCGTCTCCGGCCCTTCGAACGTAATCTCTACGCCAAACTCCGTCGCGGCTTTCTCCGCGCCGATCTTGACCGCTTGCCAGAATTGATGCTGGAACCCTTTGGAGATGACCGGAATGTACAATTTCTCCGCGGCTGCATCCGTCGGCGCCGGGGCGTCGCTTGCCTCGGGCGTCTTGTCGTTGCCGCCCCCTCCGGAGCAGGCCGTGACTGCCAATATTCCGACCAACAACGTGGCTGCCAAGCCGTTCCTGAACCTTTTTTTCATCGAAACTCTCCCCTTCGATTCAATTGGTGAACTGTATATCATCTTCGCCTAACGAAGAGCATACCGAGGTTAAGCCGTTTTTTTGCGTCTGAGGATGTCCGCGTAGACGGCTAGGAAGATAACGAAACCGACGACGACCGTCTGCCACTCCTGCGGCACAGACAGGATGCGCAGCCCGTTCGTGAGCACGCTCATGATTAACGCGCCGATGACCGTTCCGACGATCGTACCTTTACCCCCGCTAAGCGACGTGCCTCCGATGACGACGGCCGCGATCGCCTCCAGCTCGTAGCCCATGCCGAGCGCGGGCTGGGCGGAGTTGAGCCGCGAAGCCATCAGGATGCCCGCGATGCCGGTGAAGACGCCGGTAATCGTGTAGATCAGCATCTTCCACGCGTTGACGTTGACCCCGGACAGCCTCGTCGCTTCCTCGTTGCTCCCGATCGCGAAGTTGTACCGGCCGATGATCGTCCGGGTCAGCAGGATGCTGCCGACGATCGCCGCTCCGAAAAATACGAGCACGGCGTTCGGAATATCGAAGCCCGGAATCAACTTGCCGGTAACGGAGCCTAGCGAAATATCGGAGAATGCCGGAGCGCTCGTGAAATAGACCGGCTTCGTGCCCGAGATGACGAGCGACAGCCCTTTGGCGATCATCATGACGGCCAGAGTCGCGATGAACGGAGGGATCTTCATCCGGGATACCGCGAACCCGGAGACGAAACCGCAGCAGGCGCCGGTTGCGATGCCGACGAGCAGGCCCGCCCATATCGGCCAGCCCCAATACGCGATGCTGACGCCCGTCATGACGGCGGTCAGCGTCATGACCGTTCCGACCGATAGGTCGATGCCTCCCGTAATGATGACATACGTCGCGCCGAGCGCGAGCACGCCGACGACGGCAGTCGAGAGCAAGATGCCGACGATATTCGAAAATTGGAAGAAGTTTTCGCTCGCAAGCGAGAAAACGACGATAAGGACGATCAAACTGCCGAAAGCAAGAAATTGCTGCAAGAAACCGGATTTCACGGCGAGCGGCCGTCGTTCCCGTTGCCGAATGGCGAGCATTCTTTTCATTATGGATCCCCCCGATTATGAATGAACCTGATCTTCCCGCTGCGTCGCGTAATGCATGATGGTCTCCTGCGACACATCGTCATTGTCCAGCTCTCCCGTGATCCGTCCCTCGCACATGACAAGGATGCGATGGCTGAGCCGCAGCACCTCCGGCAGCTCCGAGCTGATCATAATGATCGATTTGCCTTCGCGCGCCAACCGGTCGAGAAGCTTGTAGATTTCGCTTTTGGCGCCGACGTCGATGCCTCGGGTCGGTTCGTCGAAGATGAGAATATCGCAGTCCTTCGTCAGCCATTTGCCGATGATGACCTTCTGCTGGTTGCCGCCGGACAAGTTCCGAAGCTTCTGATCGACGTTTGGCGTCTTCACCATCAGATTGTCGACGACATCCTCGGCTTGACTGGCGATCTTGGCGTCAGTCATCCAACCCGTACGCGAGAACCGTTCGTACGAAGCTAACGCCACGTTCGTCTTGACGTCCATATCGAGCAGGCAGCCGTAACGTTTGCGATCCTCGGACAAGTACCCCACGCCGCTGCGGACCGCATGATGCGGGCCCGACATGTCGACTTTCGCTCCATGAACGTATACCTCGCCCGAGTCTACCCGATCGGCGCCGAATATGGCCCTGGCCACTTCCGTGCGGCCCGATCCGATCAATCCCGCCATGCCGAGAATTTCGCCTTTCCTAAGCTGGAAGCTGACGTCCTTGATCGCCTTGCCTCTGTTTAACCCTTTAACCTCGAGGACGACCTCGGCATGTTTGCTCCGTTCTTCCGGCTTCGAGGTATGGTACACTTCCCGCCCGACCATGAGCTTGATGATTTGATCGACGTTCGCGTCCGGCGTGGGGACCGTATCGATGAAGCAGCCGTCCCGCATCACCGTAATCCGGTCGCTGATCCGTTTGAGCTCCGCCATCCGATGGGAGATGTAAACGATGCCGACGCCGCGGTCGCGCAGCTTGCCGATCGCGGCGAACAGCTCCTCGATCTCCGCGTCGCTCAGCGAGGCCGTCGGTTCGTCCATGATCAGCACCTCGGAATCGTACGAAATCGCCTTGACGATCTCGACCATCTGCTGCTTGGCGACCGTCAGCTCATGCACAGGCGTCGCCGGGTCCATGTCGATATTCATCCCCTTAAGCAGCGCGGAGGCTCGCTCGTTCATCGATTTCTCGTTCAGAAACAATGGAAACTTGCGCCTCGGCTCCCTGCCGATAAAGATGTTCTGCGCAACCGTAAGATCCATGGCCAGATTCAGCTCCTGATGAATCATGCTGATGCCCAGCTTCTGCGCCGATTTGGTATCCGGAATATGAACCGGGTTGTCTTTGTAGCGAATTTCTCCGCCGTCCATCCGATAGACGCCCGTCAATATTTTCATCATCGTCGATTTGCCGGCGCCGTTCTCGCCGACCAGCGCATGAACCTCCCCCGGAAGCAGCTCGAACCGGCAGCCCTTCAGCGCGTGCACGCCCGCAAAATGTTTTTCGATTCCCTTCATGACGACCAGTTGTCCGCTCATCGTTCCACCTCTCTTCCTGATAAACCTCACTATACAGGTCCAGTTGAAGCGCTTACATGTGATTTTCTACTGAAACAGTCGAAAAATCGACTGTAACCCCATCGCGTCATGCGCAGTTTTTCTCTTGCCGCCGTCATTCGCCTCAGCGAATCCGGGTGACCATCGTTCGGATGAAGATGGTATACTCGGAACTAGCGGTTCACCGGCATTTATCCCAATTGTAGGAGAGATTGAATTGAACGTTTGGGCGGATTTGCGAGCGTTTGCGGCCGTATCGGGCGCGCGCCGATTATTGGGGGCATTGTTTTTCTACGGGATCGGACTCGGCATACTGGCGCCGATGAATTCCATTTACTTGAGCGAAAGCATCGGACTGGACAAAGGAGAAATCGTCTCCGTATTCGCCATCTCCGCCCTGCTTAACATGATCGTTACGATCACGGTCGGAGCATTCAGCGATCGGATGAGAAGCAAAAAAAACACGGCCGTCGCGGCCGCGCTCGTCTGTATGGTTGGCCTATTGCTTTACATGAGGGCGGAGGACTATTCGGGGGCGCTCATCGGCATGTGCATTGCGTCCGCTCCTTCCGGCTTGATCATGGGCCAGCTGTTTGCTTTGTCCCGGAACCACTTTGGCCGCCTCGCTCCGACACTGGTCGAGATGGCCCTAATCTGGCTGCGCTCGTCACTGAGCATCGGTTTTTTTGTCGGGCTGCTGGCCGGGGCCAACCTATACGTGCTTGCGACGTTTCAAGGCGTGCTGTGGGGAAACCTCGGCGGATATGCCGCGCTAACGCTGCTGATCCTCATGCATCGCGAGCTGAGCGCAGGCTCCGCCGGCGAGTCTGGTTCCTCCGCGAAAGCGGCCGGCGAACCGTTCTCGCTGCTTATGCTGCTGGCGATCCTCATGATCGCATGCGCCGATGCCGTGCGGGGGCTGTACCTGCCGCTTGTGGTGAAGGAGCTGTTCGGACGGGCGGAAATCGCGTCTTACATCTGGAGCGTCCAAGCCGTGTTCGAGCTTCTGCTGATGACGGTCTCCGGCTACTGGGCGGCGCGTTACGGAACGAAGCGCATCCTCGTCCTAGGCGGCCTCTGCGCGATTCTCTGTTATGCGGTCTACCTATCGTCGCCGCCGCTCGCGTTCTTCTTCCTCGTGCAGCCGATCTATTCGTTGTTCGTCTCGATCAAGTTCGGGGTCGCGATGGGCTACGTGCAGCGCATGTTCCTCTCCCGCAGCGGCTTCGGCGCGAGCTTGTACGAATGCATCATCCTCATGGCCACGCTGGTCGGCTACGTGCTGCCGTTATTCGTCGAGGGGTATCATCCGTTGTTGTTTTTGATGCCGACGGGAATCATCGTTATGGCGATGCTGATGATCGGTTGGTCGATGGCAGGCGATCGCAGGCGGGTTTCGAATAAAGGACAGCATATGAAGATTTGATTCCTCGTACAAAGGTAAGCACGGGATTGGGCAACCTCGGAAGCCCTCTGAACGAATAAAAACCTGACGGCAGACATCACCGAGTGGGGCACCTACGCGGTCATGCGGCTCGAGACGCCGAAGCAGAAGTAACCGGTAATACGAAAAAACTCCGTCCAGGCCATCTGGACGGAGTTTTTCGGTTTTAAGGAGCGGTCCCCACTGGAGTAAAGGTTCACCTTTCTTTGACTCAATATGTTTTATATCAGATAAAGATGTACATAATAAGTGTAATTGAATATACTTTTATTATGTAATAACCCTTGATATTATTAGCTTCTTAAGTGTAAAAAGGCGGTGTAAAATTTGACCTACTCATTTGCTTATGAGCACTTCAATAGGCTAGATGGCCGTTTGTTTTTTGCTCCGAATCTAACCCCCTACGATTACGAAATACAACAGCTAATCCTAGAGGCCGAAAGAAATATAGGAGCATTGGCTAGACTTGGTTTAAAAAGCCATCCCTTAAAACCGACAATCTTACGTAACTCTATCGTTAAAACAGCTCACTTCACGACAAAAATTGAACAGAATAAATTAGAGATTAAAGAGGTAGAGCAACTTTATCAGAACTATAAAAGAAACCCGCTTTCTATTAAACAAAAAGCACAACTGGAAGTTAAGAATGTCTTCGAAACTTATGAGTTCATTTATAGTTTGAATCCATACAACGAATTTACCGATATGGATGAAGCTGTATTGAAGAAGATTCAAAGCATTTTAATGAACGACTTAACGGGATATCCAGACGGGTATCGAAATATTGCGGTAGCCCTACAAGACGGCGATGGGAATGTCAGTTATCAACCTCCCGCATTTCATGAAGTCCCGAGACTCATGCAAGCTTACTTTGCTTGGCTTTACACCAGCGTGACCGGATTAACGAACCCCTATGAAACGGAAATCGTTTACCATGAAAAAAAGGTGCACCCGCTCATTATTTCCGGTATCACCCATCATTTGATTGGCTATATCCATCCGTTCCCTGACGGTAATGGAAGAACAGCTCGGGCATATTCGACATTGGTTGGCTTCATTCACTCCGACCTTGCTACGATCAAAGATGCATTTAGTGTCGAAGAATTTTTCGACAAAAGAATTGAGGATTATTATGATACGCTAATGGCCGCAACACAAGGCGATCTTAAGCCTTTTATCGTGTTTTACCTTGAATGCATGAATGCCTCTCTCACCAAAGTACTTCGTGAACTTCAACGTTACGATCGTATTAAACATGTACGCGAGTTATTGGGAAGAGGACATGCCAAAATGATGTTCGAATTCATTAGCCGAATGGAAGATGGGGAAATATTCCATAGACAGTTGTTTGATGACACCTTGGACGCATCAACCTCCAGCATCGCCAAAAACCTCTCCAGGTTAAAAGATCTAGGGGTCATTAAACAAGGTCTTAGTCGTGGAGAATATATCGTTTGTATTGCGGATTGATTCGAAGAAAGAGGAGCAGCTTGATTATTAATCAGGCTGCTCCTCTTCTGCATAGTCAAACGCTAATCGATATCATTTCCGTCAATCACGTTGTTAAGTCCATTGTTTATAATATTGTCGTCATCCAGCTCGTTGCCTCGGGCAGCATTGTTATCCGCCCCTGCGTCAAAACGGAGGCCTACACCGTCATTATCTTCAATTTCATTATTGTCAATGATGTTTCCTGTAGAACCTGTACGGAGAGCGATTCCATCGCCGGCATTCTTTTTCGCTTTGCCTTGGATGATCCGGTTTGCATCCGAATTCGTTAATTCGGTTCCTACGCCGCCGTTTTCCGTGATATGGTCTTGGAAGAATAGATTGTTTTTCGAGTTAGCTGCCAATAGAAAACCGCCGGTTGCATTCTCCTTGATCAAGTTCCTAAAGAAAAATGATTGATCCGTATTTAGAGCCGCGCCTGCGCCTCCATTTCCTTCCGCATGATTGCCGATCAAAAACATGTTGGCGGCTATATTAAATCCAGCGCTATCGTTATAATTCGCCGTATTGTTGATGGCAATATTGCGTTCGCCGTTAAAGCCAACGCCGTTAGTCGTATTATGATTGAACTCGCATTCCAATCAGATAATTGTTGGCGCCATCCAGCGTTAATCCTCTTAGACCGTTATTGTTCGACTTGACCTGATAGATTAAGGTTCGTACGGCGGGATCGTCGAGACTTATTCCGTTACCGCCGCTTCTAGCTACTAATAGTTTTTCAATGATATTATCAGGAGTTTCGATTGCAACCGATCTTTTCCCACACCGATTGTTACGACTTCAGGGAAAGTCCCTTTTTTACTCTGACCGTATCGCCAGGCGCTGACGCATCGACGGCAGATTGAATGGTAGGGAAATCCGCGCTGGGTACTTTACGTACAGCCATTCCATTCATCTCCTCTCTAGCCATATATGAATCTATCTAATCCGTGTAGTATCTTATGAAAAGATAGAATAGAATGCTACATTTGGAGAGGGTATCATTTATTATTTTTGCTCGCTCTCCGTTAAATGAACGTATGACTCTATTAATTCACCTATACCATCTGATTTATTTTGAATAGAATGTTCTATTCCCAGGCAGAGAGGGGGGATGGGCATGAGCAAAGAAATAGAAATCAGCAACGTGTTCGAAGACGACGAAGATTTTGATTTTGAAAACGGCGGCGGCGGCAGAGAAGAACGAATTCGCAGACTGAGACGCTTGATCAGACGCCTTATTAGACGTTTGCGCAGACTGATTCGCCGCGGCGGAAATCGCCAAGAAATCCGCAGACTCAGACGACTAATCAGACGCCTTCGCAGAATCTTGCGCCGACTCGAAGACGACTAGTATCGATGTTTAGTAGGAAAGTAAAGAAAAGTGAACAGGCACCGTAGGATGGATACTTTGAAAAAAGGATTCATCCTACGGGTTTTTATTTCTATCTACTAAGCGGCTGGAGATAAAGATATAACTTCCACCTATAACCTTAGTTAGACTTCAACTCTGGCTCCCTTTGCTAAGATTTAGCTTAGCGAAAGCAAGAACAAGGCGGCTCATCCTTTCATAAGAGCTGCTCAAGAGAGGAGCAAGAGAAATGAAGAAAACATTTGCATGGTTGCTCATCATCATGCTAACAGGTGTGCTGAGTATTCCTGTGTCGGCAGCAGCCGCAAGCTCGTACACCCCGGTCGGCATCGAGATAGACAGCGAAAAACTGGAGGTCGAGGCTTACTTGGTGAGCGGACGTACGTTAGTCCCGTTGCGAGCCATCTTCGAGAAGCTGCAAGCAGAAGTGAAGTGGGAGCAGGCAACCAAAACCGTCACGGCAACGAAAGGCTCCACGGTCATCGAACTCCGAATTAATGATGTCACGGCGAGCGTGAATAAGAAAAAGGTGACGCTTGATGTTCCGCCCATGCTGATCAACCAAGCCACATTCGTTCCCCTTCGGTTTGTATCGGAAGCGCTCGGCGCGGAAGTGGCTTTTGACGAGAAACGGAAGGCCGTAACCATCTCTACAACCGCGAGCGGCTGCAACGGAGGCCAAGTTCACACCGGTACGATCGACCCTGCAGGCGAAACCTGGACGGCATGCGGAAGTCCGCACTTCGTGAAGGGGGATTTTCTTGTAGAAGGGCTAGAGAGTCCAGTACTGACCATTGAAGCAGGCGCTGTCGTCAGATTCGAGAAAGACGCCTCGCTTGTCGTTGGCAATGAAGAACCAGGCGGTCTGATCATTAACGGTTCGACAAGCAAGCCTGTTGTATTGACCGCGGATAGTTCAGGCCCGAATGCCGGCTTCTGGAAAGGCATTCGTTTCGGCGAAGCGGCCGTGAGGGATAAAGCATCCATTACCGGTGCGCGAATCGAATATGCAGGCGAGGAAGACAAAGGCGCGCTGTATCTGGGAGCTGCCGGCCTACAACTTAATATGACCGTCAAAGATTCCGAATTTAAGAACAGTCTCTTCGCAGGCATTCATATGGTAGACAATTCGCGTCTCTCCGAGAATAGCGGCAATATCAAAATTACCGGCACAAAAGCCGGGACCTACGGCGGCGGATTCCCGATCGTTACGTATCTTCTCGGCAGCCATCTCGTTCCGAACGGCACGTATACCGGCAATGATATCGACGCCGTCCGAATTACCGGGACGAACACCTATGACATCCTGACCAAATCAGCGACCTGGCGAAATGTCGGCGTCCCCTATGATATGGAAATTACGGTCACAGTCGAGGGACCATCCAATCCTGTTCTCACCATCGAGCCGGGCGTTACGACCAAGTGGGGACCAGATACGTTCTTGGAGATCGCCAATTCGAATGGCGGAGGATTGAAGGCTGTCGGCACAAAAGAAAAACCTATCGTATTCTCCGGCAATTTGGAGAAGCAATCCGGTTGGATGGGCATCGTGTTCGGACCGAAAGCGGTAAGCAGCCGCATTCAGTTGCAGTATGCGAGCATCGAGTATGCCTTGTACGGGATCACCATTTACGAGGATTTGGGACCGATCGTGAAGGACTCCAGCTTCAAAAACAATGAAATCGGCGTCTATATGCCGCTCTATGAACCGGGTCAAACCGATTACAGAACCGGTCACGGCAATACGTTCGAAGGCAACGGCCAAGACCAGAACATTGACTAAAAGCATAACCCCTTCGGAGGAGAACCTCCGAAGGGGTTATTTATTACAGATGACGTGCCTTCTCTATAGCATGAACGCGGCCTTTCACACCAAGCTTGCTGTAAACCCGATTCAGATGCAGCTTCACCGTCCCCACCGTCAATACGAGCTGCTCGGCGATTTCCTTGTTTGACAGCCCTGCGCATAATGATTTTAACACTTCCGTTTCTCTTGCCGTCAGCCCGCATAGGCTAGTCGAAGCGATCTCCCGTTTCTTGAATAGGATCACCGTATCGTCTTGGATCATCTCTGCCGCTTTCTCATCAGCTTCAGCCAGCAGTGCATGGCGGGCTGCTTCCTCTGCATAACCGTTCTTCTCGAACCAAGAGCTCGCACGCTGATGAAGAACGCGAATATCTTCATCCAACTCTTGCGCGCAACGGCTGAGCAGGAACTCGCGGAACAGCTGATGATAGCGGAACCAACAGCCTTCGTCGTCAAGACCGACCACGAAGATATTCGCTCGTTTAAGGAAGGCGAGCAGTTGCCTGCCCTTCCCTGCTCCGGCCAAAGCCGCGCATAATTCGCCATTCATGCGCTCGAGAATGGAAGTTTGGAACAGAAAGCGGCGAGCTTCCTCCGTCAGATGAACGACCACATCCTCCATCAAATAATCCGAGACGTAGCGGTGGCTGCCTGAGTAATGTGCCAGCGTATTCTCCAGATGTCCCCCACTGGCGATAGAAGCCAGCTGAATACCGGCGATCCACCCCTCCGTTCGCAGGACGAGCTGAGCAGCTTGCTGTTCCGATAAGGGAATCCTCGCCCGAGCAGACCAGAACGAGACAACCTCCTCCTCGTCACATTTCAAATCCTCAACACCGACTTCATTTAACTGGCCTTTCGCCCGGAAGGCTCCGAGAGGCAGCGGCGGATTCGTCCTGCTCACGATACACAGACTGACATGAACGGGCATTCGTTCAAGGAATTGATTGAGAGAGCGATGGACTTCTTCCGAGTCGATGAGATGATAATCATCCAATACGATAACGACCGGCTCCTCGATCGAACATAGGTCATTAATAAATAAGATGATTAAATGTTCGATGGACATTACCCGAGTGGATTGCAGCAATGATAATGCCTGATGTCCAATTCCGGGAATGGCCTTCTCCAGCGAAGCGATCATATATCCCCAGAAGCGATTCAGATCATTTTCCCATTTATCCAACGTAAGCCATCCCGATCGAATGGCAGCGGACTGTTCGCGCAGCCATCCGCTTGCAAGAACGGATTTCCCATATCCCGGCGGAGCGACGATAATCGATAACTTACAGGCAATCGAATGAGACATTTGCTTCATCAAACGCTCTCTTTGGATGTAACGTATCGGTCTTGGCGGCATATTTAGCTTGGTTGCAAGAATGGGCTGGGGCGCATGTGACCGAGGAGCAGGCCGCTCGGTAATGATAAGCTGCACGCATGAACACTCCTTCTTGGTTTTCGTATTACTTTAATAATAAAAGGACGATTTCAGGCTTTTGCGAACGATCCATGGAGAAATTCCGCAGATGTTGTGAAGGTTTATTTCGTATTCATCGTTTCAGCAAAATCGAGTAGGCCTATGCGCATGCGCATAGGCCTCTCACAGATCCGGACTTGCGGGTCGTCGCATCCGGCTCCTCCAGTGATTATCCCCGTTGGGGATGAAGTTCTTTGCAAATCGTA
>NZ_JAVFVT010000037.1 GCF_030929555.1 Paenibacillus sp. LHD-117
CAATTCGCGTATCCGGTATTAGCATTCGTTTCCGAATGTTATCCCAGTCTTACAGGCAGGTTACCTACGTGTTACTCACCCGTCCGCCGCTAACCATCAGGAGTGCAAGCACTCCATCAAGTCCGCTCGACTTGCATGTATTAGGCACGCCGCCAGCGTTCGTCCTGAGCCAGGATCAAACTCTCCATAAAGGTGTTTGACTTGCTCAAATCGATACTAGCTTGTATTGCATTGTTTGGATTTGACGTGATCCATTTGTTCAGTTTTCAAAGAACTTGTTTACCGTCAGGCGTTTGCCGTGACAAGTACATATCTTATCAGCTTCTCAACTTCGTGTCAAGCATTCGTTTCACATTTTGTTGTGACTCGTTTGTCTCAAGCGCCGTGTCTCAGAAGCGACAAGAAATAATATACCACGGGCCCAAACGAATTACAACTTGAAGTTTCTTACAAATGAATCCGGCGTAATCGGATAGCCATAAACCGGATGTGACCTCTGCCGATGTGACCTCTGTTTATGCCTCGTGATCCCTAACACTTCTTCTTATTAGATAATCGGCCAATTGAAGATCTCTAATCAACTCGAGAACATCATATTATTAGGAGTTAACTCGCTCGCAAGAACTTCTCCCTGCTTCTTCTATTATAATCAGGATGCGCAAAAAAACGGACAGAGCAAGCCGCTCCATCCGTTTCTCTCGTTAACCTTTCTTGCTATATCGCGATTCAAGCCTCTCCTAATAAACGCAATAGCTCCGCCTCGTCGTCGATTACCGTCACGCCAAGATCCCGCGCTTTGGTCAGCTTGCTGCCTGCGCTGTCGCCCGCGACGACGAAGTCCGTTTTCTTCGAGACGCTTCCCGAGATCTTCGCCCCGCAGGCTTCCAGCCTGCGGGCCGCTTCGTCGCGCGTCATCGTCGGCAACGTTCCCGTCAGCACGACCGTCTTGCCGCTGAACACGCTATCGACGCGAACGACAGGCGGTTGCTCCGCTTCGGCCTTCACGCCGTAAGCCCGCATTCTGGCAATACTCTCAGCATAGGTCGGATTGGCAAAAAATCCGACGATGCTCTCCGCCACGATGCCGCCGATATCCGGCAGGCCGACAAGCGCCTCCGCCGTGGCCGCCATGATCGCGTCCAAATCGCGATAGTGGTCAGCTAGCATTTTGGTCGTAGCTTTGCCCGTATTCGGGATACCAAGCGCGAACAAAAACGCCGCCAGATCACGATCCTTCGACTTCTCCAGTGCCTCGAGCAGCTTCGTCGCCTTCTTCTCCCCGAATCGCTCCAGCTTGATCAGATCGTCGAAGCTAAGCGCGTACAGATCCGCCGGATCCCGGACTTCGCAATCCGCGTATAGCTGCTCGGCCGTCATGATGCTGAACGATTCAATGTCCATCGCGTCGCGCGAAGCGAAATGCGTGATACGGCCGATGATTTGCGGACGGCAGCCCAAATTATTGTTGCAGAACAAATGCGCGCCCCGCTGCTCGAGTTCCGTTCCGCAGGACGGGCAAACGATCGGGAATACGATCTCCCCGCCGGGTTCGTCGTCGGCTTTGCCCAATATTTCGGGAATAACGTCGTTCGAACGGCGAATGGTCACCAAAGTGCCTAGCGCGTGCTTTAGGTTTTTGCGCTCAATGTCGCCGATATT
Source organism: Paenibacillus sp. LHD-117 (assembly GCF_030929555.1). GTDB lineage: Bacteria > Bacillota > Bacilli > Paenibacillales > Paenibacillaceae > Pristimantibacillus. The sequence goes on from NZ_JAVFVT010000037.1 coordinate 1,660, forward strand.
GTTGAGGGTGCAGTTCTGAACCGTGACGCCGGCGAGCTCGACGGCTTCGACGCGTGCTACCGGCGTGATTTTGCCGGTACGGCCCACTTCCCATGACACGGATTCCAGAACGGTTGTCGTTTCCTCCGCCTCAAACTTGAAGGCGACGGCCCAGCGCGGGAACTTGTCCGTATAGCCGAGCACTTCCCTCGTTCTCATGTCCGTCAGCTTCACGACGGCGCCGTCGATCAGGAAGTCGAACGTATCTCGGCGAGAAGCAATCTCGGTGAGCTCCGCCTGCACTTCTTCAATCGTATCCACGTACTTCACGTACGGATTCACCTTAAACCGATTGTCGCGCAGGAACTGCTGCAATTCCTGATGATCTTTAAACGATACGCCTTCCGAGTAACCGATATTATAGATAAAAGCATCCAGCTTCCGCTCCGCCGTCACAGCCGGATTCAGGTTGCGCAGCGCACCTGCCGCCGCGTTCCGCGCGTTCTTCAGAGGCTCGACGGCGGTTTCGTTATATTTGGCAAGCACGGACAAGCCCATAATGCCTTCGCCTTGCACTTCGATCAGACCGTTCTTGAACGGAATCGTCAGCGGAACCGATCGGATCGTGCGGACCTGCTGCAGAATGCCCTCGCCTACCGTACCGTTGCCCCGCGTCGAGGCTTGCACGAGATTGCCGTTCTCGTACGTGAGATTAAGCGTCAGGCCGTCGAACTTCAGCTCAATGACATAACTAGGCTGAGGTAAAGGCTCGACGCCCGGATTCTTCGCGTTATAGTCCGCGACCGCCTTCTGAACGCGAGCATGCCAAGCGAGCAGATCCTCATGATCCTGCGCCTTATCGAGGCTCCACAAACGCGCCCGGTGGCGATGCGGATCGAAACCCTTCAGCAGCTCGCCGCCCACGCGCACCGTCGGCGATTCCGGCAGCGTTACGCCTTCCGTTGCTTCCAAGGCGAGAAGCTCATCGTAGAGCTTGTCGTAATCCACATCGCTAACCCTCGGATTGTCCATCGTATAATAATGATAGTTGTGCTCGGTAATGAGCGCGATTAGCTCTTGCATCCGTTCTGACCCAGCGTTCACGATTGAATCCTCCTCCAATTGGCGATTTCGTACTATTGCGGCTTAACCTGAGACCCCGGCTTGCCATTACGATTGACGGCGTTAACCGTTGGCAACCTAAACCTTCTTGATCGGCGCGAAGCCGGCGAGCAGCCGTTTGATGCCGACAGGCGCCGGGAATGCGACCTGCAGCTCCATGTCGTTCCCCGTCCCCTTGACGGAAACGACGGTGCCTTCGCCCCACTTGCCATGGGCGACGCGGTCGCCGGCCGCGAAATCGCCGCCGCCGGGAGCGGAGGCTCCGCCTGCAGCCGCCGCTCCCGCCGTCTTGGCCGCGCGGGCCGCATCCAGGGAGGTGGTGACGCGCACGCCTCCGCCTCCTCCGCCCGCGGCGGCTCTGCCGCTCCCCGCCCCGAAGCCCGGGGAGCGCGCGCCTGTGTTAGGCGCGGCCTGCGAAGCGCCGCCGCCGAAGCGTCCAGGCGCCGAGCGGCCGTAACCCCCTCCGCCGCCAAAGCCGCCATTGCCACCGCCTCCGCCGATGGCGGTGGAAACGCCTTGTTTCACGACATCCGGGATCTCGTCCAGGAAACGCGAAGGCATGTTCATGCTCGTCCGGCCGAAGAGCGTCCGCATGCGGGCGCAGGTCAAGTACAGCTGCTTCTCCGCGCGGGTGATGCCTACGTAGGCCAGCCGCCGCTCCTCCTCGAGCTCCTCGTTGTCGTTCAGCGCGCGGCTATGCGGGAAGACGGATTCTTCCATGCCGATAATGAACACGATCGGGAACTCCAGCCCTTTGGCGCTGTGCATGGTCATCAGGACGACGGCGTCGTCCGCGTTTTTTTCTTCTTCCTCGTCCTTACCCATGGAGTCGATGTCCGCGATGAGCGCCAGATCGGTCAGGAACGCGACGAGCGACTTGTCTTCGTTCCGTTCCTCGAAGTCCATCGTGACGGAGAGGAACTCGTCAATATTTTCGATGCGAGCCTTGGATTCGAGCGTATTCTCGCGCTGCAGCTCCATACGGTACTGCGACAGCTCCAGCACCTTCTCCGTCAGCTCCGTCACCGTCAAATAGTCGACCATCGCCGTCAAGTTATAAATGAGACCGTAAAATTCGACGAGCAGCGTCCGCGTCCGGCCGTTCACTTCGAGATCGCCCAGATCGCCGAGCACTCTGTAGATCGACACGCCCCGTCTGGCAGCCTCTTCCTCCAGCTTGCCCACCGTGGTGTCGCCGATACCTCGCTTCGGCACGTTAATGATGCGCGTCAGGCTGATGTCGTCGTCCGGATTGGACATAAGGCGAAGGTACGCGAGCAAGTCCTTAATCTCCTTGCGATCGTAGAACTTGATACCGCCCACGATCTGGTACGGAATATCCGATTTGATGAGGATTTCCTCGATGACCCGCGACTGCGCGTTCGTCCGGTACAGGATCGCGTGATCGGAGAAACGGCGTCCTTTGTTTACGTTTTTGCGAATTTCGCCCGTTACGTAATACCCTTCGTCATGCTCCGAATCGGCCTGGTACAGCGAAATTAAGTCCCCAGGGCCTTGATCCGTCCACAGCTTCTTCGGCTTGCGGCCCGAATTCAGCTTGATGACCGCGTTCGCCGCGTCCAGAATGTTCGCCGTCGACCGGTAGTTCTGCTCGAGCATAATCGTGCGGGCTTCCGGATAATCGCTTTCGAAGTTAAGAATGTTCGTAATGTCCGCTCCGCGCCACCGGTAGATCGACTGGTCGCTGTCGCCTACCACGCAGATGTTGTGATGTTTATCGGCCAGCATGCGGCAGAGCATGTATTGCGCGCGGTTCGTATCCTGATATTCGTCGACGTGGATGTAACGGAACTTGTTCTGGTAAAACTCCAGCACCTCGGGCATTTCCTTGAACAGCCGGATCGTCATCATGATGAGGTCGTCGAAGTCCAGCGAATTGTTGCTCTTGAGCCGCTTCTGGTACATTTCGTACACCTTGGCCACGATGCCGTCGAAATAGTCCCCGACCTTCTCCTCGAACTTCTCGGGCGAGATCAGTTCGTTTTTCGCGCTGCTCATCGACGCTTGTACCGCCTTCGGTTCGATCTTCTTCGTGTCGACATTCAGATCCTTCATGCAATTCCGGATGACGGAAAGCTGATCCGATGAGTCCAGAATGGAGAAATTCGACGTGAAGCCGATCCGGTCGATATCCTTGCGCAGGATGCGCACGCACATGGAGTGGAACGTCGATACCCAAATATCCCGTCCGGAAGGTCCGACGAGCGCGCTTACCCGCTCTTGCATTTCCCTTGATGCTTTATTCGTAAACGTAATCGCCAGGATACTCCATGGTGCGACGCGTTTCTTCTCGATTAAATAAGCAATGCGGTGCGTGAGCACTCGCGTCTTGCCGCTGCCCGCCCCGGCCATGATGAGCAAAGGCCCGTCGGTCGCCTGAACAGCCTCGCGCTGCGGCGGATTCAGCTTCTGCACCGCCTGTTCGATGCCGATATGATTGAACATGATTGAACTCCTTTGTTCGCCATTTTGTTCGCCTATTCACAGTTTAGACAACGACCCGTCCCCATGTCAATTTAGAGATCGCGAAATTATCGGGCCTATTCATCATGACAGATGCCGTGCCCGTACAGGACAGTATCCCATACATTATTGCACGAAGCGGAATCTGAGGAGACATTGCGATGAAAAAAAAGAAACACAACAAAATTAAGCACAGCCCCAGCAAACTTCATCTTAATGTCGTCCCCAGCTTCAGGAAAAGCAATATGAAACTGCGTCCCTTAAAAAAGAAAAAAAGATGCCTCTCGGAGAGCATCTTTTGCGAGAGGACCTTTTTTAATGTGGAGACGACGGATGAAAATAAATATTTGCCTGTTCAGGACACTTCGACAAAAGCGACTTATTCCTATGCGGTAATCAATAAAGGGAATTTCCCCGCCGTCGCTAAAATCCAAATTAGTCCGAATGCGAGAAATTACGCCGACGACACTGAGCAACCCGTTGACGCCGGCGAAACCGTCGTGCTGGTCCCGAATCGATTCCTCCGTTACACCCGGCTTGCGGTACGTTCCGAAAGATCGGATGAATCGACGATCGTAGACGTTTACTTTCAGTCGCAAGAAGTCAAATAAATGTGTTCGTATTGTTAGTTATCCATACAAGCCGCTCCTTCCTTTCCACATAGCATAAAAAGAAATAAATGAATCTTTATGCCAAAGGAGAGATGCGACTTGCCTAACTTTAGTACATTTAATACGAATCCCGACGACTTGCGTACTTTAATTTTCGGTCAGGATGCTACCGCGAGCGCCAAAGCGTTAGCCACAACAACGAGCGGACAATTATTGAACGTAACGATGGACGGTACGATCAGCGCCGTAATGGGCACCACGATTACGGCAGGTACCTTGAGCACGGTCAATAGCGTACTTGGCACCACCATTACCGCAGGTACTTTGAGCACGGTCAATAACGTACTCGGCGCCACCATTACCGCAGGTACCTTGAGCACAGTAAACAGCGTGCTCGGCACCACGATTACCGCAGGCACCTTGAGTACGGTCAATAACGTGCTCGGCGCCACCATTACCGCGGGTACCTTGAGCACAGTAAACAGCGTGCTCGGCGCCACGATTACCGCAGGCACCTTAAGCACGGTCACCAGCGTGCTCGGCACCACGATTACAGCGGGCACTCTCAGCAGCGTTACCTCGATTTCGCAAAAAAGCTTCCAGGAGATCGAAAGACAAGACGTCATTACGGCGAATGCGTTCACGGCGCTTAGCGCGGTAACGACCAGCGTGTTCGGCACCTATTCCTTCTTCGTATACAACCAGGGACCGGGAGCGAACAAAGTGGACGCCCGCGTTGAAATTAGCGCCGACGGCTCGAACTGGTACGCCAATGTCGATACGGTAACCGGCATATCGACCGGCTCGGTCGACGTGTTAGTGCCTTCCAAGTTTTTGAAGTATACGCGTCTTGCTTACCGCTCCAGCTCTACCGGCAATCCAACCACGATCGATGTATTTTTTAACGGTCAGGGAACGTAAATTCGAGTTCAAAAAGTTCGGTTTTCAGCACCGAGAAGGTTGGATGAAGCTAGGAAATGAGGATCGGAGCGTAGGTAAGCCTACGTGAGAACCTGAAATGTTTCCGAAGGAAACATACTTCGAAAGCATATGCTTGTTCCGGCTGAATTCAAGATTCGATGTCGAATTAACTTCTTGAAATACTTCGTGATCAAAAGCGGACTTTTTGAACTACCTCTATAAAGAGAGAAGAATACATGGACTCCTGTTAGGGGATGCCATGTATTTTTCGCCATTAAGGACAGGGAGGCTGGTCCGTGGATAAAAAGCTGCTTGGCGTTCATCTCGTCGTAAGAGATGAAGAAACCTTTCTTTCCCGGTGTCTGAGCACCATTCGTGACCTTGCCGATGAAGTCATTATCGTCGATACCGGTTCTACGGATGGCACGCTTCAAATCGCCCGTTCATCCGGAGCCCGGGTCATCGAAACGCGCTGGGAACATGATTTTTCGAAGGCTAGAAATTTGGCTTTGGAGCACGCAACCACGGAGTGGGTATTGGTTCTCGATGCGGATGAGGCGTTGGTAGAGGGACAGGGTGAGCTTCTCGAAACGCTTCATCATACCGATGCGGAAGCCTTTGAGGTTCACATCGAAAACTGGCTGGGTCCAGAATCAGAAGATAGGGTCGGCTATCGTACGGTCCGATTGTTCCGGGCTGACCGCGGTTACCGCTTCACCGGAAATATTCACGAACAGATCGCTCCGTCCATTCTTGGGCTCCATCCACCTTCAAAATTTTGCAATTCCTCGATCAAATTAGTGCATTACGGCTATTTGCCCGAAGTGATGCAGCGCAAAAATAAGCTCGCGCGCAATATCGCCATGATTCAAGACAGCTTAACTAAAAATCCGCGTGATCCTTTCCAGCTTTATAACCTCGGCGTATCCTTCTGCCAATCCGGCAAGCCTCAAGCAGCTTATGCCGTATTGCAAGAAGCCCGCAGCGGGACGGATAACAACGCCGCTTATCGTCCGACCTTAATCCGGGACAGCGCCAAAGTGATGATCGAGCTGCAACGATACGACGAAGCTTGCCAGCTGCTCCAAGCGGAGACCGCCCGTTACCGGGATTACCCCGATTTGTATTGTTTATATGCATGTTCACTGGAACAAATAGGTTTGCTGGCGGAAGCTTATCAAGCTTACGAGCATGCGGCGCAATGCGTTACTATCGATTCCAAATATGTAATCGAAGCAGGTATGAACTCGTATCGCCCTCGCTATGGTATGGCGACCATCTCTGCAAGATGGGGCGATATCAAAACATCCGAATCGTTGCAACGTGCAGCGTTAAAAGACCATCCTCGTTTCCGCCCTTCCTTATTAGGCTTGTCCGTTTTGTTGAAGCGACATGGGTGCACGGATGAAGAAGTCAGAGGCCATATGGAAGCCATCATCCTGCCGGCATGCGCTGAAGACAATATGTTACTATCCGGAATATTGACGGAGATAGGCGCTTTCTCCACGGCGCTCCCTCTATTGCGCGCTTCTCAGGAACGGCTTAACGCTGACGGAAAACGCAATATGTGCGAATGCTTGATGCAAACCGGGCAGTTTATTGAAGCTTATAAAAAACTGGATAGCTGGAAAGACGAAATTCGCCCGCTTAACCCATATTATCTACACGATCTGGCTTTGTGCCGCCTAAGCGAAGGAAAGAATCTGCCTTATTCTTTTTATGAAGATCTGCCAAGCTCCGAAAAAAAGATTTGGCATGCATTGGAGCTATGGATCCAAACGATGGAGCTTCAGGACATTGAGCAAACAGATCCGATTTTGACGCAAATCGCAAAGGAATGTATGGACCGTGCCGTACAGCTGCGGCTGCTTCGGATTGCCTCAAAGCTTTCTGAGCTGAACGTTCTTCTTCCGCGAGCTTTCGCGAGCCGGTTGTACCGAAACGGATTTTTGCATGCCGCCGCAGAGTACTTGCTGCGCTTTATGGAGCAAAACAAGCTGGATGCGGAAGGCCTGTTCATGCTGGGGGAAATTTTGTACGACAAAGGGCATTTCGGCCAAAGCGTTAACTTGTTCGAACAGGCGGCCGAGCTCGATCCGAATTGTATGCATGCTAGAACGGGAGCGGCTTTAAGTTATCTGGAGATGGCTTCGGAGCTCATCTCGGAATGTCTGCGGGAGCAGCCGGATGATCCGACTCTCCGAAACGAGTGGCAACGCGTGGAGAACAGCAAAAAAAAGTTGACGGGTCTTCGTTGGCACACGGAATGGAACGGCGTGCAAAGGAGGAATTTTAATGCGGCCAAAATTGATCTCCCTATGCATGATCGTTAAGGATGAGGAAGAAAGCCTTGGGCGCTGCCTGGAAAGCGTCCGCGGCGTCGTGGATGAAATCATTGTGGTCGATACCGGGTCAAGCGACCGAACCGTCGCCATCGCCGAACAACATGCGGCCCGCGTCGTCTCTGTCCCGTGGCAGCACGATTTCTCCGAGGCACGAAACGCTGGAATAGAACTAGCCGACGGCGAATGGATTCTTTTTCTGGATGCGGACGAAAGACTCGATCAGGAAGGCTATAAGCTAAGGCAATACGCTCTGCAAGAGCAAATTGCCGGATTGTTTCTGCACATTCACAATTACGTAGGGAACGGCAGTCAGGGGGCTACGATCAACCCCGTCCTGCGGATGTTCCGGAACTTGCCCGGATGCCGGTTTAAAGGGAAAATTCACGAACAGATCGCTTCGCAAATCATCGAGCGCGTGCCGGATGCCGCCTTCCTGATGACCGATGTAAAGATCCATCATTATGGCTACATTCATCGTACGGTCGTCAAAAAAGGAAAAACCGACCGGAACCTGCGGTTGCTTCTCGAGGCGATCAAAGAGCAGCCGGACGAACCCTTCCACCGCTATAACATAGGTGTCGAATATTTGCGTGCGGGCAACGCGGAGTCTGCACTTACATCATTCCAAACAGCAAAAGAGATGATCCCTTCACCCGAGATCAGCTATGCGCATTTAATCCGTAAATACGAAGCGCGCTGCCTGCAGGCGCTGGGACGATTGTCTTCGGCTATCGGTTCGCTGAGGGAAGCGATCGGCATCTACGAGGACTACAGCGATTTATACCATTACAAAGCGTCATGCCACTTGGCGCTCGGCCAGTTTGACGAAGCGAAAGAAGCGATCGAGCAAGCTCTTCGGCTCGGTCCGGCGCCGGCCGGCTATCATACGGAGGATGGAATCGGAAGCTATCAAAGCCTCTATATGCTGGGACAGCTGTTTGAAGCCGAGAATCAATACGATCGCGCTGTAGAAGCTTACGTCGAAGCGATTCGGTTGAAATCGGATTTGAATCCGCCTCTCTATCGCCTATTTCATATATACAGAGTGCTGGGCCGGGAGGAATGTCTGGCGGACCTGTTCCATGAGCGGTTTGTCATCCGTTCGTCGCAGTCCGCCATAAAGATGATTTCGATCTTGATCGAATGCCGTTGTTACGAGGCCGCACTGAAGCTGGCACAGGAAAAACTGCCGGGCTCTGAACATCAGGCCATGACTTCGACAGTCCACATGTTGAAGATGCTGAGCGGCGGGCAAATCGATGAAATGAAAGCCTTTTTAGAAGAGCGGGAAAAGACCCGCGGCGGGGAAACGGACTTCGAGCTGCGCAATTTCAAAGCTTGGCTGAGGTGGATCGAAAATAACGAAAAGCCCGAAGAAGAATCTCTATGGGAGGACGCGGATATCGTTATTCCCGCTGCTTACGCCTCCGGCAACAAATATGCAGCCTCCTTATTCACAGAGCAATGGCGGCATGAGGCGGCGGGACAGCACCCGGATGAGCGGAAGGAGGCATCGGAAGCGATAAGCAGAGCTTTGATCACGCTTGCCGATCAGCACTTGGCTTCGATAGGCGGCCGGCAACATGTGCAAACCCTTATTCGCTCCGCCCGTACTCTATTGCCCTGCAAAGAAGGCTTTTAAATGGCGAGGAGAATGGCTATGCGCACATTCGATATTTCTTTATGCATGATCGTGCGGGATGAGGAAAAAACGCTCTCCCGGTGTCTGTCTTCGGTCAAGGACACGGTTGCCGAAATAATCGTGGTTGATACGGGATCAACCGATCGAAGCGTCGAGATCGCCGAGACGTTTGGCGCGCGCGTTATCAACGTCCCTTGGAAGCATCACTTCGCCGAAGCAAGAAACGCGGCGTTAGAACGGGCAACCGGGCAATGGATACTCGTATTGGATGCGGACGAAGAATGGGCGCCGCCGGCCCCCGACTACTTGCGGCAATTGCTTGGCAACGAACAGAGATCAGGTTATGATGTGAAGCTCGTTAGCTATGTAGGAGAAACGGGCCAAGAATCGGTGACCGACTCGGTATGCCGCCTCTTCCGCAACGATCCCCGCATCCGCTTCTCCGGCTCCATTCACGAAGGCGTGACGGACAGCATATTGGCGATTTCGCCTAGCGGCATAGAATCGTCCAGCCTTGTCATCAGGCATTACGGTTATTTGGATGCGGTCATCCGCGAAAAAAACAAAAACGAACGTAATTTGGCGATCATCTTGGAAGCATTGAAAGCTCGACAGGACGACCTGCAATTGCTGTACGCGCTTGGCACGGAGCATTTCCAGCAGAAGGATTATGATAAGGCGCTCGCCGTATTCGAGTCGATCCTGCCCCGCACATCGGTGTACGCCGGCTTCGCGTCGGATATTTTGCTGAAGACGGCTTATGCCTGCAAGGAAACGGGAAACCGTCAGCGGGCATTAAGCCTTGCGGAAGAAGGACTTCGCTATTTTCCCGACTTCACCGATCTGCTGGAATTTATGGCGATAATGCATTCGGATTCGGGAGCGTATGAAGCGGCCTTGGAGCTGCTGAAGCGCGCCATTAGCATTGGGGATGTGTCTCATAAATATACGAGTTCCTCCGGATCGGGAACCTATCGAAGCTGCTTTATGGCGGGAACGCTCCATGAACGGCTGTTCATGTGGGAGGAAGCTTTCGAGCTTTACGGCAAAGCGCTGCAGTATCATCCCAACTATTCGCCTGCTTGGCAGCAGTTAACGTTTACCGCTTGTTTGTCGGGGCGCTCGCATCGGCTGAATTCGTTTATCTCGGAACAGCTGCTGCTTCTGTCTGGCGAAACGAAGTCCTTCCTGCTGCAGCTTCATCTGGACCGGTTGAATAATCAAGCGCCCCCTCTCCCGTATTCCGATCTGCTGCTGGCGGGCGTGCTCTCCACCGAATGCGGGCAATACAAAGAATCCGCACGCTGGTTTATGAAGGCAGCGGATCAATACGAAGGCAAACGGCTGATTACGTACACCGGTTTGATTCATTCGTTCATCGAAGCGGCCCGTCGCTACAGCGTCGTCGAGCTTGATCCGCCGGAGAGCGTATGGAATTGCTTGCTTATGGAAGACTAGTTTTTTTGCCGAAGACGGCCCGGAAACAAAACAATCTGACCCCGTACAAGTCGGAATACAAAGCATCGTCCGGCATTTCGTAGTACACATCGCTTGCAAAGACCAGTCCCGCATCGGCCAGTGCCGCCCGCAAAGCATCAAATTGTATGATCGGGTAATCGAACGTCACGACCAGCTTTCCGTCATCCTTCAATATGCGGCGAAATTCATGAAAGGAGCGAAGCATCGTCCCAAAATCCAAATGCTCCAATACGGAAATGCAAAAGATACGATCGAACGTCCGATCGCCATAAGGCAGACTTGCGAGGTTGGCGCGGCAAAACCGGATGATGTTCAAGTAAGAACGAGGAAACTGCCGGGCCGCTTCCGCTCCGAAATCATTTTCGATATCCAGAACAATCTCGTCGGGGGAAGTGATCCGCGGATCGATATCGCATGCATGCACCTCCCGGCATAATTCGGACAGCACAAATTTGAACGGATGGGAAATGCCGCATGCGGCGTCCAGCACGACGTTGTCTTGTCGGACAAACTCTTTCGCCCATTCATATTCATACGGACGGCTCCACCAGGTTGGGGGGAGCTTGAACAGGAACGTGTCCGCACTCGCGTCTCCAGCCACAAAAAATCTTGAGCTTCTCCGGTCCTCCATCTTATGCCATCCCCTTAAGCCAAATAATGAGTCAACACTTGCTTCCATCTCTTCGTCCAGACCGATTTGTCAAAGGCAAAAGCCGTATTCCGCGCATGTCCGGACAGCTTGCGCCTCTCTTCTTTGTTGTCGACTAGCTCGCATATGGCTTCAAACAATCTCTGTTCCGTCGGAACGACCAGCTTGCCGTTGTAGCCGTCGATAATGAGATCGTTCAGGCCGCCTACGTTGCTGGAGACGACGGGAAGCCCGCAGCTAAGCGCCTCCAAACAGGAGTAAGAGGTGCCTTCGGAAAAAATCGTCGGAATAACCGCAATATCCGCACCGTGATACGCATCAATGATTTGATCAAAGGTATAGCTGCGCTGAAGGATGCGGTCCTTGTGCGGATGGGCTTGCCGCCAAATCGCAAACGTATCGCCGATATGGCTTTCTTGAATGAGTTCGCCGGCAAACTCGACTTTGATACCGGGATACTTCTCCAGCAGGCGGTCGGTGACCAGCATCATCGGAATGATGCCCCGTTCGTAGCTGATTCTTCTCGGGTACAATATGCGCAGCCGGGAAGAAGCGCGCTTCTTTTTGGCAGGCTTAAAATAACCCGTATCTACGGAATTGGGAATCAGGATAACCTTCTCCGGATCCGTATACGCACAAGCGGACCGGCAGAAGGTCAGAAAATGGGAGTCGACGGAAACGATACGGTCCAGCTGGCTCAGCGCGTTTTGAATACTCATAGCCACATGCTGTTTTTGTGGGTTTGGCAAAGCGGGTTGGTCCCAATTGATCCCGTGGCATATCCCGATGCTGCCCGGCTTGTATTGCATCTGATGCCATATGAAGCTGGCGTAAATCAGCTTCCCCTCCGCCTGATCGGCCATCTTCTCGAAGCCTTCCGCCTGCTTATCGAGCTCATATGGATGTCCGTATACTTGAATGCCTTCCACCGTCGTCTCGAAAGGCTCGTAAAACGATAATTGATGGACGATCGGCTGGCCGCCGAGCTCTTTCACGATCCCGCACAGATCGTATATATATCTCTCGAGCCCGCCGCCGAATATGCGCGAGAAATTACGGTTGTAGCCATCCAGAAAGCTGTGGGTCAGAATGCTGACTTTCGTCATCGTTACGGCTCCTCTTTCCATTCGACAAGATGAGGATCGGGGTCCAGGATCGACCGGTAATGCTCCAAGCTCCCCCATTTCCCTTCCGGGTCCATCTCCATATAGCGAACGTATTTGCGATGCCTCTCCTCTTCGCCTCCCGCCCAGCCGTAATGCTTAACCCGCAATTCGCTCCCATGACCAGGCAAAGCGCCGCAGCTTAGAGGGAGCCTCGAGACATGATGCTCCCGCTTCGGATAGAAATAATGGTATTCAGGCAAATATCGGACCAGCGTCATCGTATGCCGCTTATGAATATTCCAATATTCATCCTCGCGGTAATACGTAGTTCCGCCCCAGAAATCGTAAAAGCGAAAGCCGACCCAATCATACCGGTCCTGATTGATGAGCTCATGAATACGGTGTTTGGTTTTGTCCTCGTAGATTTCGTCCGCGTCGATCGCAAGCAACCAGTCGGGATCGGTTGCCGCCGCCGCTTCCCATAGCAGCTGGCGCAGCTTCCATTCCTCACGGAACTTCGATTCGGTCAATTCCACCAGCTTGACGACCTTGGGATAACGCCTGCAAATGTCCACGGTACGATCCGAGCTGGCATCGTCGACGATGACGATCTCATCCGCAAACCCGGTTAGATGGTCTAATACTTCTTCAAAGTAGCGGTTTTCTTCGTTTCGGACCTGCATCATCGCGGTTAATTTATTGTTTGCCGGTTTGCGCAAAGGCCGGAATGTCAACGCAGATCCTCTCCGATCAAATGGATTCGTGCTTCATCCAACGCTTTCAGTTCGAGGATGTGAGCCAGCGCGTCGTAGTCGTAAGCTGCCGCCTTCAAAAAGGAGCGGATGGCGAGATGCCGATTGTTGCGGCTCAGATATACAGTTCCTTCAAGTAGATAGTAGTCGCGAAGATCGCTGTCCGTTGTAAGCTCCTCCGGCACAAGCAGTTGGAACGCGCTCTCAAGCCGCCCGGCTTGTAAATGATTTTGAATGAGCAGCGTTCTTGCCTCTGTTGAAGAGTTAGATGCAAGGAGCTCTGCGGCTAACCGGTAATCGTCATTTAACTCGAGAAGCTTCGCTTTAGCGAGATCCCGCTTCCCTTGCCCAAGGAAAGAGACAACCGAGGCATATTGCCGCTTGGCTTCCGGCGTCGTTGCCGTTATGCCGTATAGATCGGCCGCCCGATCCAGATCCCCATACAGTGCTTCAATGGCAGACAAGAACCGGTAATGGGTATGCAAGCAATCTCCGGCGCCGGATAGGACGGCTTGCTCAAAGGCTAATAGTAAATGTTCTTTGGCATCCCCATCGCCTAGAAGGTAACTGTACACGGAGATCAGAAAGCTGATCGTCTCATGACCTTCCGTATTTCGAACGAGGCTCTCGTAGCACGTTTTTCTGGCCAGCCACTGTTGTCTGGCGACAGATTGTAGCGATTCATGACGAAGCATATGCCCAAAGGCTTGCTTCATCCATGCTTCATAATCTTTGAGAAACAAAATATCTGAACCGTATGCGATAAAGTCGTAAGCGGAGCGATCTTCCCCATTTAAGAAAATCACATTGTCGCGGCGGAACTGCAGCTCCAAATATTGCGTCTCCGACGGGGTGCCGACAAGAGCGGCCGCGGCGATCAGCTGTTCGCGGTATTTTCGCCACAGTCCTGACGCTTCGTCTTCCGGTTGATTAGGTAATAGTGCGATCACAAAGTCGGGTTGATGTTCGTATAGGCTGGGGACCCAGTAGGGATGGGAAACGACCGCAATCGTATCCGTGAGCTCCATCGTATGCAGCTCTGAATAGGAAAGGGGGATGACTGCTTCGGGCAACTCGTCGTCTTGCTTGCTCGTTATAAAGTAGATTTGCCCGTATTCATGAAGCAGCGGAATCATCCATTTGAACGAATAATGCCGCCATGAAGCTTCAGGAAAGATGATAATCCGTTTCATAAGGCAAGATCCTTTCGATTCTGTTCATTTGATTGTCCTTCCAGCCGTCGATCGACAGGTACGCCTCATCTTGAGCAATATGCACGACATAGGGGGTATCGTTTTCGTTGGGATGAAGATGGATGAGGCGTTTCAGAGGGATTTGTTGTTTTTTATTTTTTGGCACATGGCTTCCTTTATCGTCATAAAAAGCGATCAAAGAACGGCGCTTGTGCACTCGGTCCAACAACGTGCCGAAATAATCGGAATCGTAGATCGTATCCGGATTCCAATACGAGATGTATTTGCCGTTTGCAAGCGCCCACGCTGCCGCGTATGCTTTGGGTGAATGTGGATTGCCTGCCAGGCCGATGAAATGAACGGGAAACGGACTGTCATTTTTTTCTGCAATAAAACCGCTATCCGGAAGCCGGGAAATGACCACCAGTTCGATAGAGGGATAGTTTTGTTTCGTTAATTCCAATATGATCCGATTAAGTTGATCGCATGAAAAATTCGGGAGATTGACGATTAATGTCATTAACGGAGGGGATAAGGCAGCTTTCGTTAGAGGGATGAACAGGTCCTTCGAGTTTTCCCGCATAACGGGCTCCCGATTGATTGTTGTTCCAGGTTCGCGAGCTTGCATGGCATGTAGGTAGGTATCGCGGCAGAGCGCAAGCTTCCAATTATGATCGATTGCGCGGATTATCCAATTCGTCACTCTCGCTTCCCCAGTCGGGCACGCGTAATCGAGCCCGCCGATTTCGGATATGAGATTTGCTCGGCAAACAAGGCAGGTCCAATCAAGCATGGGTTCATAAGTCCAAACGCCGGCGTATTCCGAAGACAATTCCTTCGAAATGTGATAGAGGCGATTCAAGCTTTCCGCTTGCCCTGCGGCTGTGGGATGATGCTTGCTGGTGACAGGTCCGGTTAGGGCAATCGTTGAATCCTCGTAAAAAGGCCATAGCAGCTTAGAAAGCCAATCGGGAGTAACGATGACGCGGTCTTCCATCATAACGAACAAGGAGCTTTCCGCCATGGACAAAGCGAGATTCGATAGGTCGAGTCCAGGCTCCGGCGCCAGATATTGAACGGAAACAGTGTGGGGTTCGTCGATGGAAGTTAGCTCTTCCGTATGATCGGGGACGACGATAACATGGATGGTTTGTTTCGTATTTTGGCACAAGGCGTATATACATAATTTCGTCCATCTCGCCCTCGTGCTGCGCACAATGACGGTCACTCTTTCATTCATGGGGGGCGGCAGCATGCCTCTCTCGATCAGATTGGATGCGCGCGCCGATAGTCTGGCTGTCAGCTCCCTGTCCACCTGAAAGACACCTCCCCTATTTTTGATTATTGTATTCTGCCGTGTTTTCGTTTATAACTTCGAGCGGAGCCATCAAGCTCATAATAGCGATACTACAGCCGCTTAACGGCCCCGACCGTCGACAGCGCCGCCTGGAGGTCGTTGTACAAGATGTTGCCGACCACGACCGTATGCGCGTGTTCCGCGGCCATGCCCGCCTTCTCCGCGGAATCGATGCCCCCGCCGTAGAACAGCCGCGCCTGGCTAACATGCCTGCTAGCCTGCTTCAACAGCTCCATATCGCCGAACCGTCCGCTGTATTCCAAATAAATGACGGGCAGCCGCATGAGCCTGTCCGCCATTCTCACGTGGGCGATCAACTCTTCTTCGTCGCGGGGAGCTTTCGCCCCGGTCAGCTTGGCCGCCGTCGCTTCTTCGTTCAATATAATGTATCCTTGTGCAGCCGTTTCGTCCCACGGCACGAAGGTTCCGTATTCCTTGAGCCCCTCCAGCTGGCGGCCGATGATCCATTCCGCGCGGTCCGTGTTCAGCACCAACGGAACAAAATAGCCGTCGAATCCGGGAACCGCTCCTTCCAATGTGGAAACCTCCAGCGCGCAGTCCACCTCGTACCGGCGAATGCGCGACATCAGATCCACCGTGTTCTCGAAGGTCACGCCGCTGGAACCTCCGACGATAATGGCGTCGGTTCCGGACAAGCATACGGCGTCGAGCGCCTCATCCGATATATTTTTGTCAGGGTCAAGCTTGAACGCATGCCGCCAATGCGAATACCAATTCATCTAACGCTTTCGCCTCGTTTCTTATTATGAACGTATTCCGATAACCGCGATTAAACGGTTCGACTCTTATGCTAAGGCAGTAAAGAGCGAGTGTCAATTGCCATCCATGTTGACCGGGGCACCGTTCAATCTTGCATTTCCATTGTTCTTTATAAAGAACAATGGTATGCTTATTTCGACTCCGGGCGACATCAAACTTCCGGAACGATTGGAATGCGTTTTATTATATTTCATAAAAGCGAGGGGTGTTCGTTTGTTCACAAATTCACGGAATCAGAAGCCGGGCGTAACGATCCAAGCGATTAAGCAGCATCGGCTCTATCATCACCCGTTGATTCGAGCCGGCGTTTCAGTCGCATCTCGGATTCGAAATGCCGCGCGTACGGCAGTGCGGGCTATAACCTCTAAAGAATTTCGGTCGATCATTCAATTGCGGGTTTTGAATGCCCAACATGTCCATCAAACAACGCCGCTCACCTCCATGAATCGTTACCCCGTCATTTTCTCGGCATGCCGCGACTATCTGGGCGATAACGGGAACCTGAAAATCCTTTCCTACGGTTGTTCGACGGGGGAGGAAGTTTTAACCTTAAGACAATATTTCCCTACCGCGCACATCGTTGGAGCGGAAATTAACAAACATAGCCTCGCCGTATGCAAAAAACGGTCCGTGGACGAGAAAATCACCTTCGTACATTCATCATTCGGCGAACTTCAAAAACACGGGAAATTCGATGCGATTTTCTGCATGGCCGTTTTGCAAAGAAAACCAAATCTCATCGAGGGCAAAGGGATCACCTCTCTTCAAAAGATTTATCCTTTCGAAAAATT
The DNA here is from genome assembly GCF_030929555.1 of Paenibacillus sp. LHD-117. Lineage (GTDB taxonomy): Bacteria > Bacillota > Bacilli > Paenibacillales > Paenibacillaceae > Pristimantibacillus. Next base: position 18,871 of record NZ_JAVFVT010000037.1, read on the forward strand.
CGAAAAGCAGCTCATCGACTTGGATAAGCTGCTCAAACCGCAAGGATTATTAACCGTGCATTATACGCAATATTCAATAATGGATACCACTATTGCACCACAGTACGAATCGTTAGGCGACTATAATCAAGATGATTACCGATCCCCCGTCTTCGACAAGAACAGCCTTATCATTCGTAACCCGGTCTCGCGGAAAAGCATTTTTGTGAAAAAACCAAATGAACATTCTACTTAAGCAACGATTCATATCGCTCCGACTTCCGGAAGACGCCTCCCAACTCCTCGTAAAAGCATCGGGCAGCGTATGAGCGATTTACCTCACCTCGTCACTCTCTAACGAAATGAACCGCCTCCCGAGTGGAAGGCGGTTCTCTTCGTTATTTCACCAACTGCCCGCGCGTCACGCCGAGTTGGTTTGTCGCTTTCAAGCTGCGCCATACTTGTGTGCCGCTGATGCGGTCGTCGAGCGCGTCGCGGTAAAGCGACAGCACCTCGCCCACCTTGTCGCCGGCTTCCTCCAGAAACTCGACTCGGAAATGCGAGACGCCCAGCTCTACGAAATTACGGATATATTCCGCGCCGGATTGCTCGATCGCGTTATATACCGTATTGCGGCAGCCCTCGTCGACGCGGACGGGATGGGACATGCCGATCCGGTCCTGCAGCGACGCGCGATGCTCTTCGCATGGACGTCCGCAGTTCGTGAAGTCCGTCCCTTCGCTCATGAACGTGCAGTAGACGCAATGCTCCGTATGGAACATCGGCAGATGCTGATGAATGACGACCTCCAGCTTCGACGTGTCCGAACGTTCGAGCAGATCGACCATTTGTTGAATGTTCAGGTCGTACGACGGCGTGATCAGGTCGACTCCGGCTTCCGCGAATAATTTAACGGCTTTATGATTAGCGACGTTAAGTGAAAAGTCGCCAATCAGTTTCGGGAACGGCGCGTCTGGATTGTCCATCTTCGCACGGAGGTAATAATACAGCGCCCCCGTGTTCCGCACCAGCACCGCATCGGGCTTCAGCTTGAGAATGTTCGCGTGGTAGCCGTTCTCGCCCGGCATATGAATGCGCGGCGTCGCAAGCGCGATCGGCACGCCGGCGCGGCGAGCGGCTTCCACGGCTGCCGGGAATTGCTTGATAAACTCGAAGTCGGCATAAATGTACGAAACGTTCGCTTCGATCGCCGCCTCGACTTGCTCAAGCGTTCGGCAGAGCGCCGTCAGCATTGCAGCCTTGCCGCTGCGCGCGGCATCCCGTCTCTCGGCGCCATTATTGGCTGCGTCGGAGAACGCGTCTACATGATGTTTCACATAGACCGGCGGCTTTGGACGCTCGCCTGCCAGCAGTTCGACCGCTTCGCGGCGCATCCGGTTCAACTCGCGGATCGGCACGATCAGTTCGCCTTGCAGATTGACATCCAGCTTATCCAGTTGGAACACCGTCCCGCCGAGACGGCCGAGTTGATCCTCGAGCAATGCCGCGTCCATCGGACGTTTCTGCGCCTGCTCCAGCTCAAGCTCGGAGACAACCTCTACCGTCGTTCCCTTTTGTACGTCCGTCCACCAGGTGCGCATCGGCTCGCCGAGCGCGCCCGTCACGCGGATATGAAGCGGGAACACGCGGTACGGTTTGTCCGTCTCGAACGTCGCACGCAGACGCTTGTCGAGCGCCGGATCGCTAGTTTTCCATACGCGGTCGCCGACATGGACTTTGCGGAGGTCTACGTCATTGCGACCCGGCACGACTTCGATCAAGATGCCTTCCGCCGCTTCGCCTTCCAGCTTCACGCCTTGGCGCCTCACGTCGTAAACGCGTCCGCCCTCTTCCTTCTTCGTTGGGTCGCCAGCGTCGAACACGATGCCGTCGCCGCGCTTGAGCGGGGCTTCCAGGCGCACCGTCACCGCGTCGCGCATGATCCGCTCCACGCGCCCCAGATAAACCCCGCGGCTTTTCGGGAACGTGCCTTCCACGAGCTGCTTATTGTTCGTTCCGCTCAAGAAGCCATGCGTGAAGCCGCGCGAGAAGCTCTGCTGCAGCTCGCGGACGTCTTCTTTGGACGGCTTCTCCATATTGCCGTCAAAATAGTTGTCGATCGCCTTGCGATACTTGCTCACTACATTGGCGACGTATTCCGGGCTCTTCAGCCGCCCTTCGATCTTGAACGAGGTCACTCCCGCTTCGATCAGCTCCGGCACCAGGTCGATCGCAGCCAAATCCTTCGGCGACAGCAAGTAAGCAATGTCGCCCATCGGCTTATGCTCGCCGTCCACCATCAGGTCGTACGGCAAGCGGCATGCCTGCGCGCATTCGCCGCGGTTCGCGGAACGGCCGCCCCACATTTCCGAAGTCAAGCATTGGCCCGAATACGATACGCACAGCGCGCCATGCACGAACACTTCCATCGGAAGTTTCGCCTGTTCGCCGATCTTCTTGATTTGTTTCAGATTGTTCTCGCGTCCCAGCACGACCCGCTCCAGGTCGAACGGCTTCGTGAACTCCACCGCCTCGGGCGACGTAATCGTCATCTGCGTGGAGCCGTGGATCGGGAAGTCCGGCGACAGCTCGCGAATGAGCTTCACGAGGCCGAGATCCTGAACGATTACCGCGTCCACGCCGGCATCGATGCACATCTCGATGAGCTTCTGCGCGTCCCTTAGTTCGTCCTCGAAGACGAGAATATTGAAGGTTAGGAAACCCTTCACCCCGTACGTATGCAGGAAGCTCATGATCTCCGGAAGTTCTTCACTACGGAAGTTGTTCGCCCGAGCGCGCGCATTAAACTTCTCCACTCCGAAGAAAATCGCGTCCGCTCCGTTCGCGACGGCTGCCCGCATGCATTCCCAATCGCCGGCCGGAGCCAGCAATTCTATATCCGATCTTGTTAATTGCGTTGTATTCATGTGTTCTATATTCCTCTCGGCGCAGCCCCTCGGGTCGATGCGCGGTTTTAAAAAACAGCTAGTCCTATAAATTCGCTATCCTTAGTTTATCAAACGAAGCCGGTTGATTCCAGCAAACAATGCTTCCAGCTACGACGGCTCGTTCCTCATTTGCCCAGTTATTATGCGATTTTGTCAAAATCGCGTTTTCCCACATGTGTATCCAAAAGGAAAGTGGTATACTAATGGCGGCTGTGAAATCAATCCATCATATGGATTCGGGAGGTATATCACGTATGAAATTAGGCGTATTCAGCGTATTGTTCGCACAGAAACCGCTGGAAGAAGCACTCGATTACATCGCATCGAAAGGCCTTGACGCCGTCGAGATCGGCACGGGCGGATATCCTGGCAACGCGCATTGCGACCCTGATACTTTGCTTGCCGACGCAGGTAAGCTGAAAGCGTTTAAACAAGCGGTAGAATCGCGCGGCCTCATGATCAGCGCGCTCAGCTGCCATGCGAATCCGCTTCATCCGCAGAAGGCTCTGGCCGCTCCGGACGACGCCATTATCCGCAAGACGATCGAGCTTGCAAACCGTCTCGAAGTCGAAGTCGTGAACACGTTCTCCGGCTGCCCAGGCGACCACGAGGACGCGAAGTATCCGAACTGGCCGGTTGCTCCTTGGCCGAACGACTTCCAAGATATCCTGAAATGGCAATGGGAACAAAAAGTGATTCCTTATTGGTCCGAGATCGGCGGCATCGCCGAGAAAGCCGGCGTTAAGATCGGTCTGGAGCTGCACGGCGGATTCTCCGTACACAGCCCTGCGACGCTTCTTCGCCTTCGCGAAGCGGCTGGCAACGCGATCGGCGCGAACCTTGATCCGAGCCACATGTGGTGGCAAGGCATTGATCCCGTTCAAGCGGTACATATCCTCGGCCGCGCCGGAGCGATCCATCACTTCCACGCGAAGGATACGACGATCGATCCGATCAACGTCAACCGCCACGGCGTAACGGACATGCAGTCCTATGCGCTTATGCTGGACCGCGCTTGGCAGTTCCGTACCGTCGGCTTCGGCCACGACCTCAAAGTATGGGCCGACATCATCAGCGCCCTTCGCCTGGTCGGCTACGACTACGTCGTCAGCATCGAACACGAAGACGGCTTGATGTCCGTCGACGAAGGCTTCACGAAAGCTGTCCAGAACCTGCAACAAGTGCTTATCCGCGAGCCGCTTGGCGACATGTGGTGGGTGTAGGAAGTTAAGCTTTAAACAACCTGTTTCAACAAAAAAAGCGGTCTGTTGAGTAAACTCAACAGACCGCTTTTTGGTTCAATGGCAACTAGGCCATCCAGATCTTAAAGATCATCACGTAATCAATAAACAGGAATATAGCGAGCGCGACGGTCGTGAAGCCAATTGCAAACAGGTTCTTCCTCGGACGAGCCATGAGAAGACGTACGAAGCCGATTGCGATGATGACCGTGAAAGCAAGCATAAACCAATCGAACGGATCAATAGTGCTTGTTTTTGTAGCTTCTTCTGCCAGGAACAACATAAGGGACCCCCTCCAAATCACACGTAACCTAATCTTAGTCTATGTTAGCCTCTAGACGCTTACGTTGCAAGTCCGAATTCGCATTCGTAACAAGTTTGTCACGATTTGACACGGATTATTCCTGGATGCCTGCTCCGACATGCTCTAAGCTCCGTAAGCGCTGCTCCGTCCGTTCCCTGTCGCGTTCCAAAATCGGCTTCAAGTACCGCCCCGTATAGGAGCCCTCCGCTTTGACAACCTGTTCCGGCGTACCCGTAGCGACGATCATGCCGCCGCCGCTTCCGCCTTCAGGTCCCAGATCGATCAGGTAGTCCGCCGTCTTAATGACATCCAAATTGTGTTCGATGACAAGCACAGATTCACCGGACTCGACAAGACGGTGCAGCACCGTCAGTAAACGGTCGATGTCATGGACATGCAGTCCCGTCGTTGGTTCGTCAAGAATGTACAGCGTCTTGCCCGTGCTTCGACGATACAGCTCGGCCGCCAGCTTGACGCGCTGCGCCTCGCCGCCCGACAACGTCGTAGCCGGTTGCCCAAGCGTCATGTAACCCAGGCCTACGTCGAGCAATGTCTGAACCTTGCGATGAATGCGCGGAATGTTCTCGAAGAACGCGCAAGCGTCCTCGATCGTCATCTCCAGCACCTCGGCAATGTTTTTGCCTTTGTATTTCACTTCCAGCGTTTCTCGGTTGTAGCGTTTGCCTTTGCAGATCTCGCACGGTACGTATACATCCGGCAAGAAGTGCATCTCGATCTTGATGATGCCATCCCCTCTGCAGGCTTCGCAGCGGCCGCCCTTCACGTTGAAGCTGAATCGGCCTTTCTTGTAACCCCGTACTTTGGACTCGTTGGTGTTCGAATACAGGTCGCGAATGTCGTCGAAGGTGCCCGTGTAGGTTGCCGGGTTGGAGCGCGGCGTTCGTCCGATCGGTGACTGGTCAATGTCGATGACCTTCTCCAAATGTTCGATTCCGCGCATCTCCTTGTATTGGCCTGGGCGAACCTTCGCCTTGTTCAGGTCGCGGGCAAGCGTCTTGTACAGAATTTCGTTCACGAACGTCGACTTGCCGGAGCCCGATACGCCGGTCACCGCCGTAAAGACGCCTAGCGGAATTTTCACGTTCACGTTCCGCAGGTTGTTCTCCTTCGCCCCGCGGATCTCCATCCACTTGTCGCTCGTGGCGCGCCGCTCCAGCGGCACCTCGATAAACTTGCGCCCGCTGAGGTATTGTCCGGTGAGCGAGTTCTCGTCGCTCATGACTTCCTGCGGCGTGCCTTGGGAGATGACCTGTCCGCCGTGGATGCCCGCCCCTGGTCCGATGTCGATAATGTAATCGGCCGCCATCATCGTATCCTCGTCGTGTTCGACGACGATCAGCGTGTTGCCAAGGTTGCGCATATGCTCCAACGTTTGGATCAGACGGTCGTTGTCCCGCTGGTGAAGACCGATACTCGGTTCGTCCAGGATGTAGAGAACGCCCATCAGGCTGGAGCCGATCTGGGTTGCGAGCCGGATCCGCTGCGCTTCGCCGCCGGACAGTGTGCCCGCCGCGCGGCTCATCGTCAAGTATTCCAGGCCGACGTTTACGAGAAAACCGAGTCGGCTGTTGATTTCTTTCAGAATGAGATGAGAGATCGTGCGCTCCTTCTCCGTGAGTGATAGGGAATCAAAATAACGTTTGGCTTCCCCGATCGACAAGGATGTCACGTACGCGATATTCTCGTCGCCGATCGTCACGGCGAGGCTTTCCTTGCGCAGACGCTGGCCTTTGCAACCGCCGCAAGGCTTGGCGCTCATGTAATTCTGGATATGCTCCCGCATCATCTCCGAGGCGGTATCGCGGTAACGCCGTTCCAAATTATTTACGATGCCTTCGAACGGCACGTACGCTTCCTTCCGGTGGCCGAAGTCGTTCTCATATAGGAAGCGGACTTTCTCTCCGCCCGTGCCGTACAACAGCTTCTTCATCTGCTCTTGCGTCAGCTCCGACAACGGAACGTCCTCCGGAATGCCGTAATGAACGCACACCGCGCTCAGGAATTGCGGATAGTAATTGGAGGTGCTTCCCGCCCAAGCGAGGAACGCGCCTTCTTCGATTGTCTTGCTCATATCCGGAACCAGCAGGTCCGGATCCACGATCATCTTCGCGCCGAGTCCGTCGCACTCCGGGCAGGCCCCGTACGGGCTGTTGAAGGAGAACATCCGCGGCGCGAGCTCTTCGATGCTGAAGCCGCATTCCGGGCAAGCCAGATTGGAGCTGAATAACAGCTCTTCTTGCTCCATGACGTCGACCAGAACGCGGCCTTCCGCCAGCTTCAGCGCCGTCTCCAGCGAATCAGCCAACCGTGCGTGAATATCCGGTTTGACCACGATCCGGTCGATGACGACCTCTATATTATGTTTCTTGTTTTTCTCGAGCTCGATCTTCTCGCTCAGCTCCCGCAGCTCGCCGTTAACGCGCACGCGAACGTACCCCTGCTTCTGCATATCCGCAAGCAGCTTCGTGTGCTCGCCCTTGCGGCCCGACACGATCGGCGCCATGATCTGCAGCTTCGTCTTCTCCGGATATTCCATGATCCGGTCCACCATCTGTTGGATCGTCTGCGACGTGATCTCGATGCCATGATCGGGGCAATGCGGACGTCCGACGCGGGCGAACAGCAGACGGAGATAGTCATAAATCTCCGTAACGGTGCCGACGGTCGAACGCGGATTGCGGCTGGTCGTCTTCTGGTCGATGGAGATGGCCGGCGACAATCCGTCGATGGAATCGACATCGGGCTTCTCCATCTGCCCGAGGAATTGCCTGGCGTACGCACTCAGCGATTCCACGTAGCGGCGCTGACCCTCGGCATAGATTGTATCGAAAGCGAGCGACGACTTGCCGGAGCCGCTAAGTCCCGTCAATACGACGAACTTGTCGCGGGGGATGGTAACGTCAATATTTTTGAGATTGTGGGCGCGAGCGCCCTTCACGACGATTTTATCACTAGCCAATGTGTTCTCCTCCTACTACCCATTCTCGGCGCGCAGCTCAAGCAGCGCGTCCCGAAGCTCCGCGGCACGCTCGAACTGCAAGCTCTTCGCCGCATCCTTCATTTCCGCCTCCAGACGCTCGATCAGCTTCTGGCGCTCCTTCTTCGTCATCTTGCCGGAATCCGCACCCGTGAGGTAATCCGCCTTCTGCTCCGCCACCTTCGTCGCTTCGATGACGTCGTGCACCCGCTTGCGGATCGTCTGCGGCTGAATGCCATGTTCTTCATTATAAGCCACTTGGATCGAGCGGCGACGATCGGTCTCCTTCATCGCGCGGTCCATGGAATCCGTTATTTTGTCCGCATACATGATGACTCGGCCCTCGCTGTTCCGCGCCGCCCGTCCGATCGTCTGGATGAGGGACCGGTCGGATCGCAGGAACCCTTCCTTATCCGCGTCCAAGATCGTGACCAGCGATACTTCCGGTAGATCGAGCCCTTCCCTCAGCAGGTTGATGCCAACCAGCACGTGGAATACGCCAAGACGCAAGTCGCGAAGAATCGCGAGCCGCTCCAGCGTCTTGATATCCGAGTGCAAATAGCGGACTTTGATGCCGACATCCTTCAAGTAATCGGTCAGATCTTCGGCCATCTTCTTCGTCAACGTCGTCACGAGCACGCGCTCGTCGCGCGCGATCCGCTCGCGGGCTTCATGCAGCAGATCGTCGATCTGGCCCTTCGTCGGCCGCAGGTCGATGATCGGGTCCACGAGTCCCGTCGGACGGATGATCTGCTCGATCATCGTCGGGCAATGCTCCAGCTCGTAGGGCCCCGGGGTCGCCGAAACATATACGAGCTGCTTCGCCTTCTCTTCGAATTCCTCAAAACGAAGCGGCCGGTTGTCCATGGCGGACGGCAGCCGGAAGCCGTGATTCACGAGCATTTCCTTGCGTGCCCGGTCGCCGTTGAACATGGCGCGGATCTGCGGTAGAGACACGTGGGATTCGTCGATGACGACCAGGAAGTCGTCCGGAAAGTAGTCCATCAGCGTGTACGGAGTCGATCCACGCTCTCTGAACGTGAGCGGCCCGGAGTAGTTCTCGATGCCCGAGCAGAATCCCATCTCCGCCATCATCTCCAGATCGTAGCGCGTTCGCTGTTCCAGCCGCTGCGCCTCCAGCAGCTTGCCCGCTTCTCGCAGCTCGGCAAGCCTCTCCTCCAGCTCGCGCTCGATGTTGACAAGCGCCCGCTTCATCGTCTCTTCGTGCGTAACGAAGTGGGACGCCGGGAAAATCGCCACATGATCCCGCTCCCCTACGATCTCTCCCGTCAGCACGTCGATCTCCGAGATTCGTTCGATCTCGTCGCCGAACAGCTCGATCCGGATCGCCCGTTCGTTATTCGCGACCGGGAAGATCTCCACGATGTCGCCGCGTACGCGGAACGTCCCCCTCGTGAAGCTAATGTCGTTCCGCGCGTATTGAATATCGACGAGCTTATGAAGGATCGCGTCGCGCGGCTTCTCCATGCCGACCCTGAGCGACAGCACAAGACTGCCGTATTCCGAGGGCGAACCGAGACCGTAAATACACGATACGCTCGCCACGATAATGACATCCCTGCGGTCGAACAGCGCGCTCGTCGCGGAATGCCGCAGCTTGTCGATCTCGTCGTTGATGCTGGAGTCCTTCTCGATGAACGTATCTGTGGACGGAATATAGGCTTCAGGCTGGTAATAGTCGTAATAGCTGACGAAATATTCGACCGCGTTGTCCGGGAAGAAGGTCTTGAATTCGCTGCATAATTGAGCTGCGAGCGTCTTGTTGTGCGCGATGACCAGCGTAGGCCGGTTCAGCTCAGCAATGGCGTTCGCGATCGTGTAGGTCTTGCCCGTCCCCGTCGCCCCGAGCAGCGTCTGGTGGCGCTTGCCCGCCGTTATCCCTTCCACGATCTGCTTAATCGCCTTCGGCTGATCGCCTTGCGGCGTATATTCCGATTTCAACTGAAACACTTTCTCTTCCGGCACAGCATTCATAACCCGCTTCCCCCCAGCCATTCCTGTATGCATACAGTATAGTCAAATTCTTCCCGTCTCAAAAATAACGAGCGCAAACGCAAACGGCCGAGCTTTGCCATACGGAAGCCCGGCTGCGTCTCTTCCTGCCTTATGCGAACGCTCTGCGTCCAATTGCTCCGATTGTCCACATATAAGAATGTGTGTTCCCATTCATTATACATTTAACGGCGAACGGATGCAATGTCGATCTTCGAAATGTTGCTACCTCATTCCCGAATCACGCCGGCTCTCCACGCCGCGTACCACTCCGAGACGGCGACGGGAACGGGAAGCTCCAGACCCTCCAAGAATACCTGCTCGAAACTTCCGAAGTGCTCGACCACTTTGTCGTATAGCCCCTGCCGATCGTATAACATGAGCAGCGTCAAAGCCGTTCCTTCGTCGTAGGGATCGAACGCTTGCATGGTTCCATAAAGTTTCGCCGCTTCCTCTTCCCTGCCGTCCTCCGCCAAACGGCCTGCAGCCTTGCGCGCATGGGCCAACCACACCCGGCGCAGCCGCTCCCGCTCGCCCTCCGCCCAAGCGTAGCCGTGTTCCGCCAAATAGTCTCCTTCGTATTCGTTCAGCAGCTTCATCAACCTGTCGTATCGGATGATATCGCCGCGCGCCGCTTCCGTTAGCTCCCGCTCCCACGTTTCCGTGTCGACGGACACTCCTTCACCCATACGCATCGAATAGGTTTCTTGAACGCCGGAGCTCTCGATCTCAATATCGATACCCTCTTGCTGAAGGGTTTTCCTGATCTGATAGACGATCGTATATAGCAGCGACATCGCCTGCTTCTTCTCCTGCTGCGGAGCAATCATCTCCAAAATTGCCGATTTGTGCACGGCTGCCCCGCGCCGCTGGAGCAAATAGGCGAATAGCTCCTGCGCCTTGGCCGTTCTCCATTTTGGCGTGATCGCCGTTCCGCCCGGAGCTTGAAACCGAATGGAGCGGAAGCAAAGGACCCTTGCCCCTCCGTTTCCAGCTGCCGCAGCCTGCAGTCGTTCGCCGGACGGCTTCCGGTCCAATACGCGTCTAAGCGCCGTCGTTACCCGATCCTTGGTATAAGGCTTCATCAAGTAGTCCACCGCGTTCAACTCGAATGCTTTAACCGCGTATTCGGCGTAAGCGGTCACGAACACGAAGCAAGTGTCGGGGCAAAGCTCCTTCAGCTTCTCGGCCGCCTTCATCCCCGACAGCCCGGGCATTTGAATATCGAGGAACACCGCTGCCGGACGCAGCTTGCCCGCCTGTTCGATCGCCTCTTCTGGACTTTCGAACCCGTGAAGACGCACGGGCAGGCCAAGCCCTGCGGCCGCCTCCCCTAGCATTTTCTCCAAGAGGGCCAGTCCCAGCCATTCATCGTCAATCATTATCACGTCCACAATCCACACTTCCCAACTCTAGCGATATGCTCTCTTATTAAACGACTCGGCTCACCAAAAGTTTTCAGCTTCACGTACCCGAATCTTAAATTTACAAAAAATGTTCATAAATTAGATTCTTTTGAACTACAAAAAGATCAGTTTTTGTTCAGATCAATATGATAATCTAGTAAATAGGAATTATATATAGGACTAATAGACTAGATACGAGAAAGCGCACAACCCGATTCAATGAAAGGAATGACGATCATGTACGTTTCAAGATCCAAACGGCATAAGAAACCAGCCATCGACCGGCTGCTGGGCTGGCTGGGCTTCACGCCTGCCCTGCCCAGCAACCGCATGTCCCTGCGCCGGAAGAGCGTCAGCCTCATGCTGGCCGCGCTGCTTCTGCTGCAGACGATTCAAATAGGAGGATTCATGCAGCACACTTCGGCCGCTCCCGTGCCCGTTCCGGATACGGTGATCAAGCAAGTGCTGCTGCTTCAAGGATCGAGCTTCGGCAACGACGCCTTAACGGCCTGTTTCTCGAGTCCCGACGCTTCTTGCGCCTCCTTGCTCACGGCCGTCAAGAACGACGGCTCTTCGACGCCTAGCTACACCGGTGAATTCGAAGCCGCTTTGGGCTCGACCAGCTATCCTTTCACGCTTGCCTACGAATGGGAAATCGACGACGATATCGCGGCGAACGGGGGTACTTATACCTTCGCCCTTCCGGCCGCGCTTAAGCTCGAAGCCGATATTCTTAACGTCCCGATCGGCAGCGCCGGCTCGTTCTCCGTGGACAAGAACAGCAAAACGATCACGATTACGTTCGCCGCGCAGGACGGCCTGGATCCTTCGGCCCGCCAGAAAAAAGGCGGCATGCAGATCAGCGCATGGCTGGAGCAAACGACCGTCATCGAAAATAACGAAATCGAAGTTCGCATTCCCGTCAGCGCATCGGCTACGATCGTGGTCAACCTCCCCGTCGATCTGGGAAATCCCGCGCCAAACATCAGCAAAGCGCTGGCCGGCGTCGACCGGACCGTCAATACGTCCGAAGTGTATTGGACCGTCGACGTCAACCGTTCGCTCACCGCGATCGGACAAGCCATCGTGGAAGATACGCTCCCAAGCGATCTGGAGCTTGTCCCTTCCAGCATCGCTGTTCATCCGCTGAATGTGAGCATGAACGGAACCGCGACCGAGGGCGCAGCCTTGGCGGCGGCAGCCTACATAGTCGATCCGGCGGCCGGAGTGAACAAATTCACCGTCGACCTTGGATCGATAAATTCGGCCTATCGAATCAAATTTACGACGAAAGTAAAGAGCGACGCGGTCATTCCCGAGAATCCGCCGAAGTCGCTGACCAACCAGGTTCGGCTGCTGGACGGAGCCGTCCAAAAGGCGTCCGCCTCGGCGAACGTTTCCGTTCAGCGCGGGCCTACGCTGAAGAAAGTTTCCGGCAGCTACTTACCGGATTCCGATCATACCGTCACATGGACGCTGTATTTCAACTTCGGCCAGCTTGAACATACGGATCCGGTGCTCACCGACATTCTGCCTGCAGGGCATGAGCTCGTTCCGGGCACCATGACGGTCGAAGCGGTGAACGTGGCCGCCGACGGCTCGGCGGGCAGCGTCATCGGCGCGCCGCTTGCGGCAGGTACCGGCTACACGCTGACTTACACGGCTTCCGGAAGTCCGACCGACAAGGACGATTTCGATCTGCAGTTGAACGGAACGATAGACGACGCTTATCGGATCGTATACAAAACGAAAGCCAAGGATATCGCCCCGGTCGTCAAGAGCGAAACCAAAAGCAACAGCTATACGACGGACGTGGCCGCGGGCGGCACAAACGCTTCGGTCCTTTATCAGCAGCGGATCATCGACAAGGATGGAAGCATTACGAACTACGGTGCCAAAGAGATGACTTGGACGATCGCGCTCAACAAAAACGGATACCGCTTCGAGGAAGACGGTGCCGACAAGGTGAAGCTGGTCGATACCTTTACTAACAGAGGGCTTACGCTCATCCCGCTTTCGTTGACCGTGACGCCTCAAGGAGGAGCGGCACTGATGAACGGCGTCGACTACGTGCTGACGCAAACGTACGACGGCGCCAGCAGGGAGTCCGGCTTCGAGATCGTGTTCGCCGACGGTTACACGTTCGACAAGCCGCATACGATTGCGTACAAAACGACCTTCGACTACGAAGAGTACCCGGCCGCCGGCTCATGGAGCCTGAGCAACTATTCGTTCCCGAACACCGGCGTGTTCTCGTGGGGCAAAATCGTGGACAAGGCAACGGGCACGACGACGCTGCTCGGCAAGGACAGCCAGTCCAACGCCCATACGATCACGCCGAATACCAACACACGCTACAACGGCTACAAAAACGGCTCGTATGACGCCCGCAACAAAAATACGACATGGAACGTTCTGTTCAACTATCACAACGAATCGGTGACGGGCGCTACGGTAACCGATACGCTGCAATCCGGCCAAGCGCTTGTTGCCGGTTCCATTGTGGTAAAAAGCCAGACGCTTGCCGCTAACGGGAACCTCTCCGACGCAGCGACGCTAACGGAAGATACCCATTTTACGGTGAGCTATAACACCTCCGGCGCAAATCCCGTGCTGACGATAACGTTTATCGGCACGATTACGGGACCGCATCTCATTACGTTCAAAACAACGCTGGAAGGCAAGCTCGTGCCGCAGCAAATCAACAACACGGCCACATTCACCAGCAGCAACGCGTTGTACCGCGCCACCCTGCAAGCCAGCGTGTCGCCGGCATACGGCAATGAGTTTATCGTCAAACAATTTAAGCAGCCGGATCCCGGCGGCCTGAGGCTTGCCGAGTGGAGCCTGTGGATCAACCGCAGCCTCTCCAAGCTGAACGAAATCGTCGTAGAGGATACGCCGGATCAATATCAGACGCTGGTGCAGAATTCGTTCCAATTGTTCAAGGCGGTGCCGAACGTTGCAAATCCGACGCAGGACAGCCATTTCACGCTGACTCCCGTGCCCGCGGCGAACTACGAGCTCGAATTCCTTGACGCCACGCCTACGCCGACCGGCCATCTGAAGTTCAAGCTGACGATCGACGCGCCGGACGAAGCGGCCTATAAGCTCGTCTACCGTTCCTTGCTCGCGGTTGGCGTCGGCAATAATACGACGAACCAATTTTCCATGAGCGGCTGGGGCTCGTCGGTTACGAGCCAGCCGGCGCAGCATACGTTTTCGGTGAACAAAAACTCGGCATCGGGCTTCTCCTTCCCGTCCGGAGCTTCCTATCGCGGAAGCGTGAAAATCGTGAAACAAGCCGACGACGACGCGAGTCTGAAGCTCGAGAACGCCATTTTCAAAATCAAGCCCAAATTCGGTCCGGACACGATACCTCCGGCTCCAACCGACGAAAACGGCGAGGTGACGTTCACCAATCTGCCGTTCGACGTGTACGAGATCGTCGAGGTGACGGCGCCGACCGGCTATAAGCTGGATACGACGGCGCACGAGATCGTAATTAACTCCACGACGGAGCAGACTCTTACGTTAACCAACGTGGTGAACACCGGCAGGATCGGCAACTATGTCTGGCTGGACCGCGATCGCGACGGCATCCAGGACACCGGCGAAGCCGGCATCAACGGCTTGACGGTTAATCTGTACAAATCAGGCGAAACAACGATTTTCAAAACGACGACAACGGCGGCCGGAGGATCGGGCGAACCGGGCCATTACTTGTTTACCGATCTGGAGCCCGGCAATTACGTTGTGGAGTTTAATTGGCCCGTCGATTACGAGCTAACCCAGAACGTGCCGGGCAATGCTACCAAAGATTCGAATCCGCTGGACGGCGATCGGAAGACCGCCGCGATTACAATCAATCGCGCGAACGGCTTTGAAGATTTGACGATCGACCTTGGTCTTGTCGCCAAAGGCGAAATCGGCGACTATGTATGGCTTGATCGGGATCGGGACGGACGTCAGGACGCCGCCGAGCTAGGCATCAATGGAATCGAGGCGATCCTGTTCAAGGAAACCGGCGGCGTTCGCACGGAAGTCGCGCGCACATTGACGGCCAACCATCCGTACGATCATACGCCGGGTTACTATTTGTTCGAACATCTGCTGGGCGGAGATTATTACGTGCAATTCGTTGTCCCCGTCAGCTACGACAAGACGGCAGAAGAGGTTGGCCCAGGCGCCGCGGGCGACTCCAATGCGACCGACGCGACCGGTTTGACCGACCTAATCGAAATCGGCGTCGGCAACTGGGTAGATCACACGATCGACCTCGGCCTGCAAGCGAAAGGCAAGATCGGCAACTACGTTTGGTTCGACTCGAACGATAACGGCATTCAGGAAGCCGGCGAACCCGGTATCGAGCACATCGAAGTGAAGCTGTACGACAAAACCGGTGGCGCCAACGTGCTGGTGGAAACGCAATATACGGATGCCAACGGCTATTATTTATTCGATCATCTCGTTCAAAGCAATGATTATTACGTTTGGTTCCAGACGCCTTCTATTTACGATCTGGCCAAAATGGAAGAGGCGGGCTCCACATCCGCCAATGATTCGAACCGGATTCAGGTTGGCGGCGCAAACGCGGGCCAGACGATTAACGCTATTCCGATCGGCCCGGCAGGCTGGGAAAACCTGACCGTCGACCTTGGCTTCACCGGCAAAGGCGCGATCGGCGATTATGTCTGGCATGACCGTAATCGTAACGGCATCCAAGATGAAGACCCGATGCACGGCATCAACGGCGTAAAGGTTTACCTGTACCGCAATGCGTCGACGGGCACGCCATACAAAACCGATACGACGAAAACAGAAGGCGGAAATCCGGGTTATTACAACTTCAAGGAACTGCCGCAGGGCACGTATTACATTCGTTTCGAGCTCCCTGACGAATACGAGAAGACGGTCGCGGAATCGGACGACGACTCGGCCGTAGGCTCCAATGCGACGAACGCGACACATGTGACGGGAGCGATCAAGATCGGCGAAACCGAGACGCCTTACGGCTGGGTCGATCCGAGCATCGATCTCGGACTCGTAGCTCAAGGCACGATCGGCAACTACGTCTGGTTCGACCGTAACCGGAACGGCATTCAGGACGCTTCCGAAGCAGGGTTGAACGGCATCACGCTTCGTTTGTACAAGAACAGTGCGGCCGGACCGGTCTACGCCGAGACCGTCACCGCGAACGGCCCGGACGGCAAACCGGGATACTATCTATTCGACAACTTGGCAAGCGGCAACTATTACGTGCAGATCGATCTGGACGATAACCATGAAGTCACCGCCGAAGAGCAAGGCAGCGGCGCGAACGCGCATGAGCTGGATTCCAACGCGGTGAACGCGCAAAACATGACCGTCGCCATCGCGATCGGCGACGCGGCTCCGAAGGGCTGGCATGATCCGACGATCGACTTCGGCGTGGTCCGCAAAGGCGCGATCGGCAATTATGTCTGGCATGACGTAGATTACGACGGCAAGCAGGACGAAGAAGAAAACTACGGCATCAACGGCGTGACCGTCAAGCTGTACGACTCCTCGAAAACCTTGCTCGCCTCGACCGTGACCGCGGACAAAGACGGCAAGCCGGGCTACTACTTGTTTGATCATCTCACAGCCGGCAACTATTACGTGGAATTCGTAACGCCGTTATTCTATATTCCGACCAGACAAGGAGCGGACGGCGTTACGGTCGGTCAAGATTCCAATCCGACGCTCGGCGGCTATACCGAAGTCGTCGCGATCGGATCCGCGGCTCCCGCCGTTTGGCGGAATATGACGATTGACCAAGGGTTCTATTACATTCCGCCGGTATTCCCGACGCCGACTCCTACGCCGACGCCGACACCGGAGGAATCGGAAAAGCCGGGTGCAACGCCAAAACCGACGCCGACTCCTGCTCCAACGCCGAAGCCGTCCCCGGGAACGGCAACGCCAACGCCGACTCCGCAGACGGAGAAAACGCCTGAGGATACGCCGATCGACGTCGAAGTCGAGGTGCCGAAGGGCGGAACAACCGAAACCGGCACGCCGCCGAAGAACGGCACCGTCACGGTGAAGCCGGGCGGGAAAGTAACGTATACGCCGAAACCGGGTTATACCGGCAAGGATAAGTTCTCCGTGATCGTCAAAGACAAGGACGGCAACGAAGAAGAATTCTGGTTCGACATCGATGTCGAAGAACCTCCTCTCGGCGGATTCGAAGGCACGCCTGATATAGGCAACCTTCCGAAGACGGGCGAAGAGAGCTATCTGATGCTGTATTTGATCGGCGCTGCCTTCGTTGCTGGCGGTATCGTCTTACGCGCCAGAGGCAAACGTCGGAACTCTTAACGGATACGCCCAGATGAAACAAAAGAGCTGTTCCAGCCCCGAAGGGTTAGGAACAGCTCTTTTTTGTCGCTCTGAACAATGGATGCTTGCATCCCCGAATCCGGCGCTAAGCCTGTAGACGCTCCTCGCTGCCTCCGGCCGTTGCTTTGCCGCCTCTTCGATTGGAAGCCTTGCGCCCTCTAAGCAGCTCCAGCAGCGACGCCGGGCCGCTTGCCGCGTAGAAGTTCGCTTGCTCATCCGGCGCCAGAATGACGCCGAGCTGATGATGCTCGCCCGCGTACCGCGCCCGCTGCGCAAACTTCGGCTCGCCGCCCACGGTCAGCGCTTCCAGCTTGCAGAAGGCCGAATTGGACGCCAGCGCGCTATACAGCTCTTCTTTGGTCGATACGCGAACGCCATTCACCTTATAGAGCATCTCGCCGACGGAAAGCCCCATCGTCTCCGCGGGAGTACCCGGCACGATGCCGAGAATGCGAAGCCCGCGCGTATCATGTACGTAGAGCGGCTCCCGTCTTGCTTCCATAGCTTTGCTTCGCCAAACAAGCGCCTCGTGCAGCAGAATCGATGCCAGCGCTGCCACCGGGAGCAAAGCGGGCTGCCACCATGCCGCGAGAGCGGCGCCACCCAAACAAACGCTGTAGAGCAGCAGCCCCTTGGCCGCATGCCTGGCTTTGGCGGCGGGCAGCATGGATCTGGTCATCTCCGTGAATCCGATAATCATCGGCAGCGCGATGAACGTCCAGCCTTCAGGCAACATTCCGCCCAGCAGCGAAGTCCATGGCAGCGCTGCGCTCGACGCGGAAGCTGTTGCCGTCTCCGCCGATACCGGCGCAAGCAGCAAAAGCGGCACGGGCCAGAAGCCCTGCAGCATGTAGCCGCCTACCAGCTTGCCCCGCTTGCCCTCGAGGAACAGCGGCGTAGAAAGCTTATCACCTTGCAGCCGGACAAGCAGCGCTTCCGCCAAATGGAGCAGCGCCACAAGCAGCAGAAGCCCCGCCGCATCAATCCGGGCCAGCGACGTTGCCATAGCGCCGATCCAATCCGCGCGCTCGTGCAGCGGTGTAAAGCCGACCGCCCATTGCAATAGCGTCACGATGCCCGCGCTGTACGCGAAGCAGAGATACCGGATGCGCGCCAGCATGAGCACGGCCGCGATCGCCCACAACCATAACACGGCCGACGGCGACAATGACGCACCGATGAAGACCGACGCGGCGGAGATGCCGACGCCGACGAGCAGCCCCGTCGCCAGCGCCTTCAGGGCGAGACCCTTCCAATCATGAAGCTTCACCGCGAACAGCTGCCGCTCCAGCCGCATCTGCCTTGTGTATTGAAGAATGATAAATAACACCGCGATATAATAAAAGGGCCCCGTAACCATCTGCAATGCCGCGGAACCCAGCAATTCCACTATTTCACGAGCCGTTTCCATTTCCCGTCCACTCCTCGCGTCATTAAAATGAGAAAGGCCAGCTTCGCTTGCCGCGAAACCGGCCTTTATAATGTTTCGACACGCGGAACGTTATTTCCTGCTTACCGCCTTGACGGCTTCCAGCAGCTGCGTATCGTGCTCCTTGTCCTGAATCCACTTGATGACGGCTTGCTCCAGCGTCTGAGCCGTTTTGACGTCGATCTCTCCCGTCACGGGCAGGCTATGCTCCGACTGAAACTGCCGAACCGCGTTCACCGTCTCTTCGCCATAGTAGCCGTCCTCGCGTTTCGGCTCGTAGCCGAGGCCGTGCAGCATCACCTGCGCGCTCCTTACCGCTTCGCTCAGCGAATCAGGCTTCAGCGTCTCCTGCAAGGAGATGCGCGCTACCGTGTACAGATCCGGAGGCTGCACCACGATATCCGGCTTGATCCCCTTCTCGTGAATCCAATTGCCGTTTGGCGTCAGCCACTTGGCAATCGTCATCTTCACCAGGCTGCCGTCCCCGAGCGCCTTGTTATAGCTAACCTGCACAGTGCCCTTCCCGAACGACTGCTCGCCGACCACCTTCGCGCCAGCGGCTTCTTGCAATGCTCCGGCCAAAATCTCGGACGCGCTCGCGCTGCCCTTATTCGTCAGAACCGCGATCGGATATGACTTCGCTTCGCCGCCCTTCGCCTTCGTCTGGTCGCGGTTACCGTTCCGGTCTTCGACCTGTACGACCGTAGCGCCATCCTTCATCATCAGCTGCGAAATTTCCACGACGATCGGCAGCACACCGCCCGGGTTGTTCCGCACATCCAGCACAAGTCCGTTCATGCCCGCTTGCTCCAGCTTCGCGAGCTCTTCCTTGAACCGCTTCGCCGTGTTCAGCGAGAACTGCCTAATTTCGATAATGCCTACGCCATCGGAACGCAGATTCGAGTAAACGGTCTCGACATCGATGTCGTCGCGGATCAAAACAAGCTGGATCGGCTCGGCATTGCCGCTGCGCTGCACGACAATTTTCGCCTTGGTCCCTTTAGGTCCCCGAATCTTGCCGACCGCCTGCTGCAGATTAAGCCCGTCCAAACTTTCTCCGTTGACGGAAATAAGCACGTCTTTAGCGAGAAGCCCCGATTTCTCCGCCGGAGATCCTTTGATCGGAGAGACGACGACAATCTTGCCGTTCTCCGTCGTGACTTCCGCCCCGATCCCGGTGAAAGAACCTTCTATGGACTCTGAAAAATGCAGCGCGTCGTCCTTCTCCATATAGACGGAATAAGGATCGTCCAGCGCTTCCATCATCCCGCTGACCGCGCCGTCCAGCAGCTCCTCTCGCTCCACCTTTTCGTAGTATCTGGTCTCGATGAGCTCCAGCACCGCGTTCAGCTTCGCCAGTTCCTCCTTCTTCAGGCCGGGCGCCCCGCCCTCGTCCGCCGCTGCGGCGACCACGGCCGCTCCGCGTGCATCCGGACGTATCAACTGATCGGCAACCGTTAACGTGACGAGCACGGATGCGATCATTGTTAGCAGCACAAACGTAAATACGGTTCTTCCTTTAAAATACACCCGGTACACCACCTTATCGAATTCCCGCTTGCGCGACCCCACTAGTATATGACAAGCGGGACACAATTATTTACCAAGCGCGGCCTCGTATTGACAACAAGGGCAGCCCTCGCGCGGGCTGCCTCTCGTCATAATATAGCTATGGAATGATTGCTTTTATTTCAGATATCCGCCCGGATTAACGGGCACTTCGTTCTTGCGCACTTCGAAATGCAGATGCGGCCCAGTCGAATTGCCCGTGCTGCCGACTTCCGCGATTTGCTGGCCTTTCTTGACATTGTCTCCTTCGTCGACGAGCAAACCTCCGTTGCGAATATGCGCGTACAGCGTCCACAGCCCGTTGCCGTGGTCGATGACGATACAATTGCCGTACGTGCTCCAGACTTGCGAAATGATAACGACGCCGGATTCCGCCGCGTAGATCGGCGTGCCCGACGGGGCTCCGAAGTCGATGCCCGTGTGCGAATGTTTTCTGCCAGTGATCGGATGGACCCGCGTGCCGAAGTTCGACGTAACTCGATAACTAGGATCGATCGGCATGCCGAGCTTGCCGCCGGTATACGGATTTTTGATCCGGTTTTTCTCGGCTACGAGCTTGGACTTCTTCGCGGCGAGCGCCACAAGCAGCTTCTCTTGCTCCTCGCTGATTTCCTCCAGATGCTCCAGCGTATCGTCAAGCTTCTCCAAGTTGGCGTTATAGCTCGCGATGAGCACTTCCTTCTCGGATTCCTTCTTCGCGAGGTCGACCTGCTGCAGCTCCAGCTCGTGGAACAGCGCCTGAATCTCGGCGTATTGCTTCTCGATATCCGCCTTCTTCTCTTCGGCGAGCACCTTGTCCTTCTTATGGGATTCGAGCACGTCGCGATCCGAGTTCAGAATCGTCTGGAGCGCGTCGAACCTGTCGAGGAAATCGCTGAAGCTGTTCGCGCTGAGCAAGACGTCCATATAGGATACGAAACCGTTCGTGTACATCAGCCGCATCCGCTGCTCCAGCAACGCCTCGCGCTTCACGATCCGCGCCTGCACTTCGTCCAGCTCCACGCCGGCTTGCTTCAACTCTTCTTCCTTGGCGTCGACCTTCTCCTGCGTCTTCTGCTTCTCGACGGCGACCTTGTCGATCTCTTTCATCAAGCTCGTGATTTCCTGCTGCAGATCCGCTTTCTTCACATTCAAATCCTGTTTCTCGTGTTCCGCTGTGTTCGCCTGTTTGGCCGCGTTGGCGGCTGTGCGCTCCGCTTCCTTGATCTGCTTATTGGCGGCGGCGATGTCCTTCTCGATCTGCGAGAGGGAAGCAGCTTCTACCTGCCCGCCCTTGCCCGCTGGCTGGAAGACGAATACCGACAACAGGGCCGCGATGAGCAGCCATGCTCCTGCTTTTTTCATGTACGCGATTCACCTACACTTTCAAATACTTTCGTATCGAAATGGTGCTTCCGAGCATTCCGATCACCGATCCGATGACCATTAACAGACCGGCCGTCAGCCAGCCAACTTCCTTCATAGACACTAGCGATATCAACATTAGCGACATATCGAGCTGCGTTAGCTTAATGATCTGGCTATAACAGATTAGCACCAGCACCGTCGTCAAGCCGGAGCTGATGAATCCGATCAGCGCTCCCTCGACGAAGAACGGCCAGCGGATGAAGGCGTTCGTCGCACCAACCAGCTTCATGATGCCGATTTCCCTTCGGCGGTTGATGATCGTCATTTTGATCGTGTTGGAGATCAACAGCATCGCCGTTACCGCCAGGCCGATGACGATGACGAAGCCGATGTTGCGTACCGCATTCGTCACTTTGAACAACGTCTCGACGGTGCCTTGCCCGTACTTGATCCGGAATATCGGCTTCGTCTCGTCCGTCGTGTTGATGGCTTCGATCTTCGTCGCCACTTCGTCCACCGTCTGCGGGTCGTACACTTCGACCGTGAACGACACCGGGAGCGGATTGTTTTCGTTGTTGTAGCCTTCCAGCCAGTCGCCGTTCTCCTCGCCCATCGCTTCGCGTAGAATCGCGAGTCCTTCTTCCTTGGACACAAACGTGACTTTGCTGACTTCCTGGATGTTGCCGATCTCGTTCTGCAGGGCCGTTACCTTCGCCTGCTCCACGTTCGTCTGCAGGAACACGCGAATTTGCACTCGGCTCTCAATCTGGTCGGCCATGGAATTGACGTTCATCGCAAGCAGAATGAAGATGCCGAGAATGAATAACGAGATGAAGATCGAGCTCATCGACGCGAAGGACATCCAGCCGTTTCTCAGAATGTTTTTCGCGCCTTCCCTCATATGCCGGAGCAACGTGCTAAGCTTCATAGCCGTACTCCCCTCTTGCCTCATCTCGAACGATGTTGCCGTTCTCGATCGCGATGACCCGTTTGCGCATGCTGTTGACGATATCTTTGTTGTGCGTGGCCATGACGATGGTCGAACCTCTGAAGTTGATCTCCTCGAGTAAGTTCATGATGCCGAGCGACGTCTCCGGATCCAAGTTCCCCGTAGGTTCGTCCGCGACGATAACCGACGGATTGTTCACTATTGCCCGGGCAATCGACACCCTTTGCTGTTCGCCGCCGGATAGCTGAGAAGGCAAGCTGGCATGCTTGTGCTTTAAACCGACAAGCTCCAGCACCTCCATCGTCCGTTTCTTGATGATGCGGCGCGGCGCTTCGATGACTTCCATCGCGAACGCGACGTTCTCGTAGACGGTAAGCTTGGGAAGCAGTCGGAAATCCTGGAAAATAACGCCGATATTCCGTCTCACGTACGGAATTTTGCGAGGCTTCAGCTTGCCGATGTTAAAGCCGTTGACCGAAATCTGACCTTTCGACGGGACTTCCTCGCGATAGATGAGTTTCATGAACGTAGACTTGCCCGCGCCGGAAGGGCCTACGAGGTACACGAATTCATTGCGATCTATTCGAACAGAAACACCGCGAAGCGCATGCGTCCCATCAGCGTACGTTTTCCATATGTCGTGCATTTCGATCACGTTATCACATCCTGTATGTAGTCAATTCTACTATTTCGACAGCTTGCGGCTAATTCCTTCAACAGCGGCGCCAATTCCTCTTTTTTCACATTTCTCATGATTCACAGATTTGTCGAATTCTCTTCGAATGCAAATCTTACGCGTGAACACCTTGTCTTTTCTTTGTCGAAAAACCATTGCTTCACCGTTAACCCTTGGCTCAAGGTGAAACGGCTGTCGCCGTCCTTTGGCGGCGCAGCGCGTTTCATTCCGAGAAATATAAGCACAGTATAGTGAAAACTTATACTACTTATATTTTTGAATTTGCGCCTTCCATTTTCTTGGATTTGGAAAAAACCACCTTGCTTTCGCATATACATGAAAGGATGATTGCCCAAATTATTTTCATACAGGAAAGGTGCTAGAGAATCGATGAAAAAGCTGCGTATTACGCTTGTCTCCCTCTTGTCCGTCCTCCTCCTGGTTGCTGCCGTCGCCGGCGTGCTGGTATGGAACTACGCGAAGCAGGACACCGTTCCCGAGGGAGTAACGGTCGGCAACATGGCGCTCGGCGGCATGCCAATCGACGACGCGCTCGCCATGCTCTCCGGTTACGAGAAGTCGCTGCTGGAGCGCACGGTTACCGTCCGCGCGGGCGATCCGGCTGGCGACAGCAGAAGCTGGACCGTCGCCGAGCTTGGCTACCGCGCGCAGTTCGATGCGGTGCGGATCGCTCTGCTCGGGCTGAGAGAAGGCTCTGTCTGGGATCGCGCAGTCTATCGCTACAAGTTCCCGAGGAGCTACTCGCTTGCCCAGAGCTGGGACCGGGAAACGTTCGATACGGCCGTACGGAAGCAATGGAGCTGGATGGAGGAAGGCGAGCCGAAGGATGCGACGCGAACGATCACGGACGATGACAAGGTCGTGTACGAGCCCCATAAGGATGCCTATCGGCTGGATATCGGGGTGCTGTCGAAGCAAGTTGACGAATGGGTCGTAATCAACGAAGCGGATATCGGGTCGGGAATATCGGATAACGAGGCGCATTTCGTAGCGGAATTGCCCGTGAAGACCGTTCATCCGGAAGTAACGCTGGAGAAGCTTAAGGCCGAAGGAATTGATCGCAAAATCTTATCGTTCACGACCGACTTCGCCAGCAGCGCGGCAGGCCGGGCACATAACGTGACCGTGACGGCGGAGACGCTGAACGATTGGCATCTTGCGCCCGGCGAGGTGTTCTCCTATAGCAAGCTGATCGCCATGGCGGAGAAGGAGCATGAATACCGGGAGGCTCCTGTCATTCTGAACGGCAAGCTGGTGCCGGGCATCGGCGGTGGGATTTGCCAAGTATCGAGTACGCTGTACCAAGCGGTGCTGCGCGCGGGACTCGAAATCGTCGAGCGGCGCAACCACTCCCTCCCCGTCGCTTATCTTCCGCTTGGACATGACGCTACCTACGCCACGGACGCGATCGACTTCAAGTTCCGCAATTCGACCGGCAAACACCTCATCATCCGTACCGTCGCAGAGGATCGCAAATTGACCGTCAAGCTGTTCGGCACGATGCCGGAAGACGTCAGCTACGACATCGAATCCGTCACTTTGAAGACGGTAGAGCCTGACGCGAAGCAGACCGTCAACCCTAAACTTCCGGTTGGCGAGCAAGTCGTTGTGGAGCAGGGGAAGCCCGGGTACGTGGTTGAGACGTTCCGCACGCTCATGCAAGACGGAAAAGCGGTATCGCGCGAGCGCGTTTCCCGCGATACATACCGCGCCCAGCCGACGATCATCGAGGTTGGACCGTCTTCGCTCTCCGCTACGCCAGCACCAAGCGCGCCTTCGACGGACGAACCGATCTTGGAGGACGGATTGTAGGAGGAATCGTCGCATTGCATGCAAAAATAACGGAGAGCGGCCCCCTCATGCTGAAGGGACTGCTCTCCGTTTTCTTCTAGTCGATAGGCTGCAGAGCAGCTTGGTTTGAAGCCATCACGTAACTTATCTGCTGCGCTCCAAATATTCCGCGACCCATACGGAGGTCTCGGACAGCGCCGCTTCGGCGCGGCCGATCGCGTCTTCGACCTGCGGCTTCGCCGTGCCGCCGTAGACATTCCGAGCGTTGACGACCTGCTCCGGCTGGAGCACCGCGTAGATGCGGTCGTCGAACAGCGTGGAGAACTGCTTGAACTCGTCGAGCGTCAGGTCAAGCAAATATTTGTTCTGCTCGATACAGTACAGAACCGTCTTGCCGATGACCTCATGCGCCTGCCGGAACGGCATGCCTTTGCCGACGAGGAAGTCCGCGATATCCGTCGCGTTCGAGAAGTCCTTGTTGACCGCTTGGCGCATTTGTTCCTTGTTCACCTTCATCGTCGCAATCATCGGCGCGAACAGCTGAAGGGCGCCCTGCATCGTCTTCACCGTATCGAACATACCTTCCTTATCTTCCTGCATGTCCTTGTTGTACGCCAGCGGCAGCGACTTCAGTACCGTCAGCAGGCTAACGAGGTTGCCGTAAACACGGCCCGTCTTGCCGCGCACAAGCTCCGGCACATCCGGGTTCTTCTTCTGCGGCATGATGCTGCTGCCCGTGCAGAAAGCATCGTCCAGCTCGACGAAACGAAACTCCGTGCTCGACCATAGAATCAGCTCCTCGCTGAGGCGCGACAGATGCATCATGATGATCGAAGCGTGGGAGAGGAATTCCAGTATAAAATCGCGGTCGCTCACCGCGTCGAGGCTGTTCTCGTATACGCGGTCGAACTTCAGCTGGCCGGCTACGAAGTGGCGGTCGATCGGGAACGTCGTGCCCGCGAGCGCGCCGGCGCCGAGCGGTAAGACGTTGATCCGCTTGTAGCTGTCCTGCAGGCGTTCGATGTCGCGGCCGAACATGGAGACGTACGCCATTAAGTGATGCGCGAACAGGATCGGCTGCGCGCGCTGGAGATGCGTGTAACCCGGCACGATTGTGTCTAGGTTCCCTTTGGCTTGCTCGACGAGCGCCGTTTGCAGCTTGTGCAGCATGTCGACAAACTCGACGACGCGCTTGCGCAGCCACAGATGCATATCCGTCGCGACCTGGTCATTGCGGCTCCGGCCGGTATGCAGCTTGCCGCCGACCGAACCTACATCGTCGATGAGCGTCTTCTCGATATTCATGTGAATGTCTTCGTCGCCGATGGAGAATTCGATATCGTCGCGTTTGATGCGCTGAAGGACGCGATGCAGACCGTCCTTAATTTTCTCCACGTCGTCCGCAGGCAGAATGCCCTGCTTGCCCAGCATCGTTACATGCGCCAGGCTGCCTTGAACATCCTCCTCCGCGAGCTCCTTGTCGAACATGATGGAAGCCGTATACTCCTCCACCAGCTGATCCGTTTTCTTCGTAAACCGTCCACCCCATAATTTACTCACGCGCTCAAGCACTCCCTTCCCAAACGTTCTTTCTTGCTATATCTCTTCCTCTAACTACGGTCGCTCGTCTTCGATAGACATCGATTGAGGTTTTCTCCTATTCGGACATAAGGGACGGAAGCTTGCGAGGCAAGCTTCCGCCTTTTCCGGTCATTCGTTATGCATTCCTGGTTTATTCGCCTTGGCTTTGCTGCACGCCCGACGATACTTTCAGACGCAGCGCGTTCAAGCGGATGAAGCCCGTCGCGTCGCCTTGGTCGTACGCCTTCGACGGATCGGCTTCCATCGTCGCAATATCCGGGTTGTACAAGCTGACCGGGCTCTTCACGCCAGCGCCGATGACGTTGCCTTTGTACAGCTTGAGGCGAACGACGCCCGTCACGTTTTTCTGCGATTCCGTCACGAGCGACTGCAAAGCAAGACGCTCAGGTGCGAACCAGAAGCCGTTGTACACGAGCTGGCTGTACTTTGCGATCAAGGAATCGCGCAAATGCATCACTTCGCGGTCCATCGTGAGCGATTCCATCTTGCGATGCGCCGTGAACAGGATCGTGCCGCCCGGCGTCTCGTATACACCGCGGCTCTTCATGCCGACGAAGCGGTTCTCGACCATGTCCACGCGTCCGATGCCGTGTTTGCCGCCCAGCTCGTTCAGCTTCTCCATCACTTCCAGCGGGCTCAGCGCCTCGCCGTTCAGCGCGATGCAGTCGCCCTTCTCGAACGTCAGCTCCACGTATTCCGCTTGGTCTGGTGCACGCTCAGGCGATACGCTCAGCACGTACATCTCTTCGTTCTCTTCCGAGCTCGGATCGAACCAAGGATCCTCCAGCATGCCGCTCTCGAAGCTGATATGCAGCAGGTTGCGGTCCGTCGAATACGGCTTCGCCGCCGACGCCGTCACCGGAATGCCGTGTTTCTCAGCGTAAGCGATCATCTCTGCGCGGCCCGGGAATTGCTCCCGGAACGCTTCCAGCCGCCATGGTGCGATGACGCCGATCTCGGGCGCCAGTGCGGCAGCCGTCAGCTCGAAGCGCACTTGGTCGTTGCCTTTGCCGGTCGCGCCGTGCGCGATCGCCGTTGCGCCTTCCGCGCGGGCGATGTCCACCATACGCTTCGCGATCAGCGGACGCGCGATGGACGTGCCTAGCAAGTATTGTCCTTCGTACAACGTTCCCGCTTGGAACATCGGATAAATAAAGTCCTTCGCGAATTCGGCGCGCAGGTCGTCGATGTAGACTTTGGATGCGCCTGTCGCCAGCGCTTTCGCTTCCAGTCCGTCGAGCTCGTCCTTCTGCCCGATGTCGGCCGTGAACGCGATAATTTCCGCGTCGTACGTTTCTTTGAGCCATTTTAGGATGACGGATGTGTCAAGGCCGCCCGAATAGGCCAGCACGATTTTTTCTTTCGCCATGATATCTCTAACTCCCCTTCAATCGTCGTTTTGAGCAATTTTAGGACATAATCGCAGCCATGATCGCCTTCTGCGCATGGAGACGGTTCTCCGCCTGATCGAAAATAATGGACTGTCCGCCATCGATGACGCTCTCGCTCACTTCTTCGCCGCGATGCGCAGGCAGGCAGTGCATGAACAAATAATCGTTATTCGCGTATTTCACGAGCTCGTCGTTCACCTGATACTTTTTGAAGGCGATTTCGCGTTCCTTCTGTTCTGCCTCTTGGCCCATGCTAGCCCATACGTCCGTATAAATAATGTCCGCGCCGTCGACCGCTTCCTTCGGATCGCGGCAAATGTGTACGCGCGAGCCCGACTCGGCCGCGTGCGCCTCCGTCTGCTTAATGATATCCGAATCCGGCTCGTAGCCTTCCGGCGTCGCGACCGACATGTGCATGCCCAGCTTGGCCGCGCCCATCATCAGGGAATGGACCATATTGTTGCCGTCTCCGACATAGGCGATCTTCAGCCCCTCGAGACGTCCCTTCTGTTCGTAGATCGTCTGGAAGTCGGCCAGCGCCTGGCAAGGATGGGACAGATCCGTTAGGCCGTTAATGACCGGGATTGTCGCTCCGCGCGCCAATTCGACGACCTTGCGATGCGCGAACGTGCGGATCATGATGCCGTCCAAATAACGCGACAGCGTCTGCGCCGTATCCCAGATCGTCTCGCCGCGTCCGATCTGCAAGTCGTTGCCGCTCAGGAACAGCCCTTGGCCGCCCAGCTGGTACATGCCGACTTCGAACGACACGCGGGTACGCGTCGACGATTTTTCGAAAATCATGCCGAGCGTTTTGCCTTTCAATACATGGTGCGTCTCGCCGGCTTTTTGTTTCTTCTTCAAATCGATCGCCAGATCGATCAGGTACCGCAGCTCCTCTTGCTTGAAATCGACCAGCATAAGGAAATCGCGGCCTTTCAGGCTATGCGCCAATTCTTCGTTTACGACTTGCATGGGTATTCCTCCTTCAAACTTGAGCTTAGCCGGATGCTTGGAGAAGCTCCGCCAATAGCGATACCGCCTCATCTATCTCTTCGTGCGTGACGAGCAAATTCGGGAGCAACCGGACGACGTTAGGTCCCGCTGATATAACAAGCAGCCCGCGCTGCTGCGCCTCGGTCAACACGTTCGCGACCGGACCCGCGCACTGGATGCCGACAATTAATCCGATTCCCCTTACTTCTTGGACGAAAGGCGCGTCCGCCAGCTTCTCGCGAAGCTGTCCGATCAAATAAGCGCCCTGCTCCGCGGCGCGCGCGGACAATCCGTCGCCCACGATCGTCTCGAGCGTCGCCTTGACCACCGCGGTCGCGATCGGCGTGCCGCCGAACGTCGAGCCGTGGCTGCCCGCCGTGAACCCTTCGCGCAGCTTCTCCTTCGCGACCATAGCGCCGACCGGGAAGCCGCTGCCAAGACCCTTCGCCAGCGTGAAGATGTCCGGCTCGATGCCGTAATGCTCATATGCGAACAACTTGCCCGTCCGCCCAATGCCCGTCTGAATCTCGTCCACGATCAGCAAAATGCCCTCACGCTCGCAAAGCTCGACAACTTGCTTGATATAAGCCGCATCCGCCGGATGTACGCCGCCTTCCGCTTGCACCAGTTCCAGCATGATCGCGGCCGTCACGTCGCTCACCGCTTCTTCCAACGCGCCGATTTGGTTGTACGGCACCGTTTTGAATCCTTCCGGCAGCGGAGCGAACCCTTCCTTCACCTTCGCTTGTCCTGTCGCGGTCAGCGTAGCGAGCGTCCTGCCGTGGAAGGACTGCTCGAACGTAATGATCTCGTACCGGCCGTTCTTCGCCACCAGCTGCTGGTAACGGCGCGTCAGCTTGATCGCCGCTTCGTTCGCCTCCGCGCCGGAGTTGCAGAAGAACACCGCGTCACCGCAGCTGTTGTCCGTCAGCAGCTTGGCCGCGTCCGCCTGGTTCGGAATTTGGAACAAGTTCGATACATGCCACAGCTCATCCAGCTGCTTCACCAGCGCTTCCTTGATTCGCTTAGGAGCATGCCCCAGATTCGTGACGGCGATGCCGCTCATGAAATCCAAATATTTGTTGCCTTTGTCGTCCCACAGCCAGCTTCCTTCACCCTTCACCAGCGTGAGTGGATATCGCGCATAGGTCGGAAGCAGCGACTGCGAGGCCGCAGCCGTAATCGTATCCGTCATCTTGGGTTACACCCGCCCTTCGTTAGATTGGACGATGCGGGTGCCTACGCCGCCTTCGCGGACCGCTCGCGTCAGCACGCCCGGTTCTTGTCCGCTGACGATAACCACCTCTTGCACGCGTCCCTGTATGCATTGCACCGCCGCGCGAACCTTCGGAATCATGCCCCCGTAAATTTCGCCGCTCGCGATCATTTCGTCGATCTCCGCTACCGTTACAGACGGCAGGACTCGTTTCTCTCCGTCTACCGTCTTCAGGATGCCTGGCACGTCGGTCACCACGATCATCCGCTCCACGCCAAGATGCGAAGCGACAGCTCCCGCCGCCGTATCCGCGTTAATGTTGTATCGTTGTCCGGACGCGTCTATTCCGATCGGCGCGATCACGGGGATGTACCCCATCCCCATCACGCCTTCGATGATGGACGCGTTCACGTCCGTCACGTCGCCGACGAAACCGATCTCGTCCGCGTTCGCAACCGGCTTCGCTTCAATCAAGCCGCCGTCCACACCGGAGAGGCCTAGCGCCTGAGCGCCGTTCACGCCGATTTTGCGTACGATTTCCTTGTTGATCCGTCCCGCCAGCACCATCTCCACGACGTCCAGCACGTCGTCGTTCGTCTTGCGCAGCCCGTTCACGAATTCCGTCTCGATGCCGAGCTTCGTGAGCGTCTCCGAGATCGCCGGCCCGCCTCCGTGCACGATGACGGGCTTCACGCCCGACTGCTGCAGGTCGCGCAGCTCGTGGAAGAAGCCGTCCGGAAGCGCCGCGAGCGTGCTGCCGCCGCATTTCATCACAAACCGTTGCTCCATGTGCTCCGCCTCCTCCTTACGTCCGATACGCCGCGTTAATGCGAACGTAATCGTAAGTCAGGTCGCAGCCCCAAGCCGTCGCCTCGCCGCCGGCCATGTTCAGATCGACACGGATGACGACCGTGTCGCCTTTGAGGTATTCGAGCGCCGCATCCTCGTCGAAAGGCACGGGCCGCGATTGCTCCAAAGTGACGATATCGCCGATGCGGATATCGACCGTGGCCGGATCCACCGGCTGTCCCGCGCGGCCTACGGCCGCAATGATGCGGCCCCAGTTCGCGTCGGCGCCGAATACGGCCGACTTCACCAGCGAGGATCCGATGACCGTCTTCGCGATCGCTTGCGCGGATTCGTCGCTCTGTGCGCCGCGCACCCGCACCTCGACCAGCTTCGTCGCGCCTTCGCCATCTCTTGCGATCGCCTTCGCGAGCACCTCGCACACGTAGCGCAGCGCTGCGGCGAACGCCGCCCAGTTCTCGTGCTCCGGCGTCAGCTCCCGGTTGCCGGCCAGCCCGCTCGCCATCGCGACGAGCATGTCGTTCGTGCTCGTGTCGCCGTCCACCGTTATCATATTAAAAGTGAGGTCCGTCGCTTGGCGGAGAAGCGTCTGAAGCGCGTCGCTTCCGATCTTCGCATCCGTCGTAACGAAGCCCAGCATCGTCGCCATGTTCGGGTGAATCATACCGGAGCCCTTCGCCGCGCCCGCAACGGACACGCGCTCGCCGTCCAGCTCAAGCTCCACGCAAACCATCTTCTGCACGAGATCCGTCGTCAGAATCGCTTGGCAGAAATCCTCGGCGCCGACCAGGCCGCCGTCCAGCTTCCCAGGCAGCCCGTCGATGCCGGCGCGGACTTTGTCCATTTTCAAATTCTCGCCAATGACGCCCGTGGATGCCACCGCCACATGATCGGCAGATACGCCGATCGCTTCCGCGAACCGGGAACGCATCTCGTACGCGTCCGCCTCGCCTTGCTCGCCCGTGCACGCATTCGCATTGCCGCTGTTCACGAGCACCGCCCGGAGCGCGCCGCCGGAACCAATGCTTTCGCGCGTTACCTTCAGAGGCGCAGCCTGAAAAATATTCGTCGTATAAACACCCGCTGCCGCCGCCGGTACCTCGCATACGATGGCTCCCAAATCATGGCGCGTCGTTTTCTTAAGCCCGCAATGCAAGCCGCCCGCCCGGAATCCCTTCGGCGTCGTAACGGAGCCGCCTTCTACAACCTTATAGCTGTCCTGTCCCATGGTCGTTCGTATCCCCTTCGATATTCGGATGATCTATCATTTACGGATAGACGGGTACGAACTGCAAGCCTAGCGTCTCGTCCCAGCCCATCATCAGATTCATATTCTGCACCGCTTGACCCGCGGCGCCCTTCACCAAGTTGTCGATGACCGACACGATCGTCACGCGTCCTGTGCGCTCATCCACCGCAAAGCCGATATCGCAATAGTTGGAGCCCCAAACTTCCTTCGTCGCCGGCCACTGGCCTTCCGGACGAATACGCACGAAACGTCTGCCCTCGTAGAAGCTCCTGTACAGCTCGACGAAGTCGCTTGCCTTGCGGCCGCCTTCGATCTTGGCGTACATCGTCGACATAATGCCGCGCGTCATTGGCACCAGATGTGTCGTGAACGTCGTCACGACGGGTGCGCCCGCCATGTCGGACAAGACCATTTCGATCTCGGGGATATGCTGGTGCTGATTGATTTTGTAAGCTTTGAAATTCTCGTTCAATTCCGAATAATGAGTGCCCAGCGACGCGCCTCTGCCGGCGCCGGATACGCCCGACTTGGCGTCGATGATAATGGTCGAAGGGTCGATCCAGCCTTCCCGAACGGCTGGTATAAGGCCAAGCAGCGTCGCAGTCGGATAACAGCCCGGGTTCGAAATGAACGAAGCGTCCCGCGCCTTGTCTCCGTAGATCTCCGCGAGCCCGAATACCGCCTGCTCCAAATATCTTTCTTCCGCCGCCGGCTTCTTGTACCACTGCTCATATAGCGCAGGCGACTTCAGCCGGAAGTCTCCCGATAGGTCGATAACCTTCAGTCCCGCTTCCAGCAGCTGCGGCACCAGCTTCGATGCCACGCCCGCGGGCGTGCCGAGAAATACCACATCCGCCTTCGCTTTGATCGCCGCGGGATCGACGTCATCCAGAAGCTCTTCCCTGATGCCGTTCAAATGCGGATATCCTTCCGTAATCGGCGTGCCCGCGCTGGAAGACGAGATTACCGAAGTAACCTCCGCCAGCGGATGGGACGCCAGGAGACGTATCAATTCAACGCCGCCGTATCCCGTCGAGCCGATGATGGCAACGCCCAGCTTCTTGTCCACATGTTTCCTCTCCCCGTCCACTCATTTTCAATACTACGTGCTATGTAAGCCCGCTTCCGCAGGATGTCCTTCTACGTTTGCCCTACAGTCGAAAGGCTTTCCAATATCTACAACTTTCTATTCTACAACATTCGGGATGCGATGAACATATAACCGAAGTCTGTATTATTATACATTCAACCTAATATTAATACAATCATCGGAATGCCGTTTTTTTGGCACGATTTGTTGACAACTTTAAATTTCAACCTCATTAATTAGGAACATATGTTCCTGTTTGTTGACAAATGTTAGTGTACACCAATTCGGGGACAAGCGCAATCTTGAAACCCAGCATTAAAAAAAGAAAAACCCATGCGTACGCGAACGGTTCGGACGATGTCCTCGCGTTCATTCGCATGGGTATGTTATGACTTCGTTTAGGTCTCCAGCTTAAAGCCTTTCCCTAGTACCTCCGCCGTGTTGCTAATGATGACGAACGCGCCCGCGTCGATCTCGCGCACGAGCTGCTTGAGCTTCGATACCTCGTTCTGCGAGGCGACGACCATCAACACCGTCCTGCCTTGGCCCGTGAAGCCGCCATGCCCGTCCAGCCGCGTTAATCCGCGATCCAAATCGTTCAGAATGGCGGACGCCACCTCCTCCGTCCGTTCGCTAATGATGAAAGCCACCTTCGACAGCTGCAGGCCGTTCTGCACGAAATCGATCGTTTTGCTCGTCACGAACAGTCCGATCAGCGCGTATAACGAAACCTCGGGCGAAAAGACGATGCCCGCTGCGATAATGACACAGCCGTCGAAAATAACGATCGCCAGGCTATACGGAATCCCCGTGAACTTGTGCAGCATCTGCGCCGCCAGATCCAGCCCCCCTGTCGAGCCCCCTCCGCGGAAGACTAACCCGAGCCCCAAGCCGACGCCGATGCCGCCGTAGATGGCTGCCAGAATCGGATTGTCCGTCGGTGCCGGCACATGCGCCGTCAGCAAGACGAAGAGAGGCAGCACGACCGTGCCGAGCAACGTCTTCGCGCCGAACTTGCGGCCGATCAGCAGAAGCCCCGCGATGAACAGCGGGATGTTGACCGCCCACTGGGTGAGGGCCGGCATAAAGCCCGTCAGCTCCTGCACCAGGATCGATATGCCGGATACCCCGCCCGAAGCGATACCGTTCGGCACCAGGAATAAATTGAAGCTTAGCGCCACAATGAGCGAACCTAATAATAATTGCAGCAAATTCCAAATCAATTGGGCCTGCGGATTGCGCCGCTTTAGCAGGTCACCGCGTCTCATCTTTCCAACTTCCACTCGATTCATCCCCCAATTCGCAAAAGAAGAGCTCCACACTGTCCATTACAGTGTTGGAACTCTTCTTAATCGCTATACTAGCTATTTCATATCAAAATCAATCGTGGCGGATCTGACTCCGCAAGTAGCCGTCGATAAACGCGTCCAGATCGCCGTCCATAACCGCGCCGACGTTGCCCGTCTCCACCGACGTGCGATGGTCCTTGACCATGCTGTACGGATGGAAGACGTAGGAGCGGATTTGACTGCCCCAGGCGATATCGGACTGCACGCCCCGAATCTCGGCCAGCTCCTTCATCTGCTCTTCGATTCTGCGCTCGTAGAGCTTCGACCTCAGCATCTTCATCGCTCTGTCGCGGTTCGCGATCTGCGAGCGCTCCTGTTGGCAGGCCACGATAATGCCCGTCGGGATATGGGTGATCCGGATCGCGGACTCCGTCTTGTTGACGTGCTGTCCGCCCGCGCCGCTGGCGCGGTACGTGTCTACCTTCAAATCCTCCGAACGGATTTCGATCTCGATCGTGTCGTCGATCTCCGGCATGACGTCCAAGGAACAGAAGGACGTGTGGCGGCGGCCAGCCGAATCGAACGGCGAGATCCGCACCAAGCGGTGAACGCCTTTCTCCGCCTTTAGGTAGCCGTAGGCGTTATACCCTTTGATCAGCATGGAAACGCTCTTGATGCCCGCTTCGTCGCCGTCCTGGTAATCCAGCACCTCGACCTTGAACCCACGCTTCTCCGCCCATCTCGTGTACATACGATACAACATCAGGCCCCAGTCCTGGGACTCAGTGCCGCCCGCGCCGGGATGCAGCTCGATGATCGCGTTCAGCTTATCGTACGGCTGGTTCAGCAGAAGCTGCAGCTCGAAGTCGCTTACTTTCGTAAGCAACGTTTCAACGCCTTGCGCAAGCTCCGACTCTAGTGACTCGTCGCCTTCTTCCTCAGCCAGCTCCAGCATCATCTGCAGCTCTTCCTGATCGTTGTTCAGGCGATCGTATTGCTCCACGACCGACTTCACCGCGTTCAGCTCCGAAATGACGCCCTGAGCGCGTTCGTTGTCGTCCCAGAAATCCGGCATCGACATCTTCTCTTCGAAGTTCGCGATGATCTCCTGCTTCAGATCTAAGTCAAAGAGACCCCCTGAGCTCTTGGAGCCGCTTCGCCATCTCGCGCAAATCTTGTTTGACCTTAATATCCAACATGGCTATTCTCCTCAAAATCTAATTATTTGCCGTGGCACTGCTTATACTTCTTGCCGCTGCCGCAAGGGCACATGTCGTTGCGTCCGACGCGCTCCTCGCGCTTCACGGGACGCTTCTCCTGCGATTCCCCGCCGCCGCTTGTGGAAGCCGTCTGCCCCTTCACGACCTCTTGGCGCTCCAGGTTGCTCTCCACGCGGGCTTTCATAATATATTTGGCGACTTCCTCTTGAATCGTCTCGATCATCGCCTTGAACATCTCGAAGCCTTCGAACTGGTATTCGCGAAGCGGATCCGTGCCGCCGTACGCGCGAAGATGGATGCCTTGGCGAAGCTGGTCCATCGCGTCGATGTGGTCCATCCACTTGCTGTCTACCGCGCGAAGCACGACAACCTTCTCGAATTCGCGCATCGTCTCGGCGCCGAGCTGCTCTTCCCTCTGATCATAATACGCAACGACCTTGCCAAGGATGAATTCGGACATCTCCTCCTTCTCCTTGCCCCACAGGTCTTCCTTCGTGACCGCGCCTTCCTCTAGCAGATTGGCGTGCACGTAGTCGACGATGGCTTGCAGATCCCACTCCTCCGGAATGTCCTCCGCGCAATGCGCCTCCACGATCCGATCGACGACCGGTTTGATCATCTCCATCACTTCGCCGCGAATATCCGAGGACTCCAAAATGTCGCGTCTTTGCTTATAAATAACCTCGCGCTGCTGGTTCATGACGTCGTCGTACTGCAGGACGACTTTCCGCGTGTCGAAGTTGCTGCCCTCTACCCGCTTCTGAGCGGATTCGACCGCTTTCGAAATCATGCGGCTCTCGATCGGCTGGTCTTCCTCCAGGCCGAGACGATCCATCATGACCATGATGTTCTCCGAACCGAAACGGCGCATCAGTTCGTCTTCCAGCGATAGATAGAATTGCGACGATCCCGGGTCGCCTTGGCGTCCCGCGCGTCCGCGCAGCTGGTTGTCGATCCGGCGGCTCTCATGGCGCTCCGTACCGATAATATGAAGGCCCCCAAGTGCAGGCACCTGCTCGCCTAGCAAAATATCCGTACCCCGTCCGGCCATATTCGTCGCGATCGTAACCGCGCCATATTGGCCTGCGCGCGAAATAATTTCCGCTTCCTCCGCGTGGAACTTCGCATTCAGTACCTTATGCTGGATGCCGCGGCGTTTCAGCATCTCCGAGAGCTTCTCCGAGTTTTCGATGGAAATCGTACCGACCAGCACCGGCTGGTTGTTCTTGTGACGGCCAACGATCTCTTCCACGACGGCCTTGAACTTGCCGTTCTCGGTCTTGTATACAACGTCCGGAGTATCCTTGCGGATCATGGTACGGTTCGTCGGGATTTGGATGACGTCCAGTCCGTAGATCCGGCGGAACTCTTCTTCCTCCGTCTTGGCCGTACCGGTCATGCCCGCGAGCTTGCGGTACATCCGGAAGTAGTTCTGGAATGTTATCGTTGCAAGTGTCATGCTCTCGTTCTGTACCTTGAGCTGCTCCTTCGCTTCGATCGCTTGGTGCAGTCCGTCGCTATAGCGGCGGCCGGACATGAGACGTCCCGTAAACTCGTCGACGATAACGACTTCATCTTCTTGCACGACGTAGTCGACATCGCGTTTCATGATCACGTTCGCTTTAAGCGCTTGCTGGATATGATGGTTGATGAGCACGTTGGCATGGTCGAACAGATTCTCGATACCGAAGGCGCGCTCCGCCTTCTCTACGCCGGATTCGTTCAACATGACGTTGCGAAGCTTCACGTCGACCGTATAGTCTTCCTCGATCTTCAGCTTTCCCACGAAACGGTCTGCCGCATGGTACAGCTCCGTCGACTTCGCGGCTTGTCCGGAAATAATGAGCGGCGTACGCGCTTCGTCGACCAGAATGGAGTCCACTTCGTCGATGATCGCATAGTACAGCGGACGCTGAACCATTTGTTCCTTATATAGAACCATATTGTCGCGCAAATAGTCGAAGCCGAACTCGTTGTTCGTTCCGTACGTGATGTCGCAGGCATAGGCTTCCTGCTTCTCCGCATGGGACAATCCGTGCAGGTTGCAGCCGACCGTCATGCCAAGGAAGTTATAGAGCTGGCCCATAATCTTGCTGTCGCGTTCGGCCAAGTAACCGTTGACCGTAACGACGTGCACGCCTTTGCCTAGCAGCGCGTTCAAATAAACCGGAAGGGTCGCGACTAACGTTTTGCCTTCGCCGGTTTTCATTTCCGATATTTTACCCTCGTGAAGCACCATGCCTCCGAGCAGCTGTACGTCAAAATGGCGCATGCCGAGCGTACGCTTCGAAGCTTCCCGTACCGTAGCGAACGCTTCGGGCAGAATCGCCGTCAGCTCCTCGCCTTTCTCGATGCGTGCCTTAAATTCATCGGTCTTGCCGCGCAATTGTTCATCCGATAGAGCCGTAAACTTCGGCTCCATAGCATTAATCTCTTCTACCGTCCGCATGAGACGCTTCACTTCGCGCTCGTTCGCGTCCCCGAATATTTTCTTCACCAGTCCGAGCATGGTTTTCCCCTTTCGGTAGTAGGTCTATTTGTTAACGATTGTAACAGTTTGTAGACACTGTCGCAATGTGTTACGCGCGGGGCACAGAAAAGCCCTGCTCCGAATCGGAGACAGGGCTCGCGGTTATTCCCGTTATGGATTAGCCTTGCTCGATCAATCCGTATTTGCCGTCGCTGCGCCGATAGACGACATTGACTTCCTTATTGTCCGCGTTGGCAAAGACGAAGAAATTATGTCCGACCATGTTCATCTGCAGAATGGCCTCTTCCACGTCCATCGGCTTCAACGTATGCCGCTTGGTCCGCACGAGCTCCAGATCCTCTTCTTCCTCGAGCACGCTGACCGCGGAGCCTTCTTCACGGAACAGGGCTCTCACTCCGCTGCCCTGCCTGAATTTGCGATTCACTTTGGTTTTATGTTTGCGAATTTGGCGTTCCAGCTTATCCACCACCATGTCGATGGACGCATACATGTCTTCGCTCTTCTCTTCCGCGCGAAGCATCACGCCGACTAACGGAATCGTCACCTCTACCGCGTGCTGCCCTTTGGTAACGGATAGAGTGACATTAATTTCGGAGGCGATCGGTGATTCGAAATATCGTTCCAACCGGTTAAGCTTCTTCTCGACATGTTCTCTCAAAGCTTCTGTAACCTGAAAGCGCTGACCTCGAATGTTGTAATTCATGGGGCATTCCTCCTTTACATGCTCTCATTATATCATATGCAGGTGCCCAGATCAAAAGAGTTTTTAGTTATTTTAGAATTTTCAGAAAACTAATGACGGATCTGTGGCAAGAACAACTTGATCCTTAGCTCATGTCACGAAACAGAAAAAAGCCCCGGTTTCCCGGAGCCTTTAATTGTGTGTTAGGCAGTGTCAATCGAACCATCTATACGGTGGCTAATGATAGCCGGATGATTACAGTTTGACTACGTTTGCAGCTTGTGGACCGCGTGCGCCTTCTACGATGTCGAATTCAACCGCTTGGCCTTCTTCGAGCGTCTTGAAGCCTTCGGATTGGATTGCGGAGAAATGAACAAATACGTCGCCGCCTTGCTCAGTCTCGATGAATCCGTAACCCTTCTCTGCGTTAAACCATTTAACTTTACCTTGCATGTGCAAACATTCCCTTCATCTTCAAGTACTGTGAGGCATCGTTTGGTCTGGCCCACAAATTGACTATACCACCGAAATCATGGAATTGTCAAACAATTTATTGTAAGCGAATACATTCAAGTGGCGATAGTGTTTGAATGACTAAGCGAGCATGCGGAATTGGGCTGACAATCAGCACACATCGTTATCGTTTAGCATCAAAAAACAGACTATCTTCTCCATAAGCTGCCGACTCGTACATCGTTTTCGAGCGTTTTCCTCTATTAATTTTATTCAACTCCACGTTCGCATCCTCGTACAATTGAACCATTCTGCTGACGATCACGTGATCTTGAATTTGAATGTGGTCAACAAGAGGTTTTAGGGTCGCTCGCTGTTCATGAGTTGGCTTCATTTGCTGTAATTCATCAAATAGAAGATTGCGCATTTCCATAAATGCCTCGATTGTATCTAGATCCTTGCTTTCTATTTGATCAATGATATTAGACGATAAAAGAATGATTTGGTTTAGAAGAGTTTCCACCCGCATGCCCCGCTTGCTGATTGGATTGTTTGGCCGCTTGGATCCACGTTTCCTTCAATTCGATCAGATAATCGAGAACTTCTTGCGCCGGCTCAACCGACTTTTTTAAATTCGCCTCGATAAGGCGGCTATTGAAATATTCATAGAGGCTCAAAAGTTCATCAGCCATCGGAGACTTACGGTCCAGCGTGATTATAAATTCACTTACGATGTTTTGCGTTTTGAGCAGGTTCGTGTTGGCTTCCGCATTTTGATTCGATTTAATGGCTTCGATACCTTGTCTACAGAACCGAATGGCTCCATCGTAAAGCATGATAAGCAGTTGGGCTGGCGATGCGGTCTGGACGGTTGTCTCCAAGTATTTGTTACGCTGTTGCAATTGTTGCATGCTGAATCCTCCTATTGGCTAAATTGCTGTGTGAGCCATGCGCTTTGGGAATTCATTTGGTTAATATATTTCTCCATCGCGGTGAATTGTTTGTAATATCTATCTTCAATGTCCATTAATCTAAGTGTTAGACGATCCATCTGCGCTTTAAGCTCAATGTTCTCCTTGCCCATCGAATAGCTGTTTTCATTTGATGTCGTAGCCCCTGCTTTATCGGTAATTTCTTTAAAAAGGGTTGAAGCTCGATCGTATAATCTTGTCGCAATTCCATCGCTGGATCCCGTAGCTCCGTCATTTGTGAACAAAGCCATAACTTCATCAGGGTTTTCAATTAATGCCTTCTTAAGCTTATCTTCATCGATATAGAGTTTTCCTCTATCAGCATATGTACCGCTTATCGATGTTCCGTTAATGTTCGTGTTTGATATCCCTATTTCTGTCAAGCTCTTTATTTGACCAGTAGGTATCCCGCTTACAGAGTCAGATAAAGATAAACGCATTCCGTTTAATCCGCTTGTAATCAAGGTATCATTGGATAACATGCCACTTCTTGCACGTTCCTCCCAACGTTTTATTTCATCTTCATCCATTTCCTTTCGCTGTTCATCCGTAAGCGGTTGAAAACTTCTCTGTTTTTTCTCCAGCAATTCCTTATTCACTTCATCAAGTAGAGTGTTGTATTTCTCTACAAACGATTTGATTCGATCAACCACGGCATCGACATCTTGTGAAACACCAATGTCAACCACGGTGTTACTCGTTTGTTTGGCAGTGAAAGTCATTCCAGCGATTGTAAAAGTATTAGAATCGTATTCCGCTTCGATTCCATTAAATAGAACCTTTGCATTCGTCCCCAGCATCGAAATCGCTGACGAATTCACGTTCATTGTACTTTCGTCTATTCCTAATTTGTTCACAATATTATTGCCGTCATTATCGGAAACCGAAATGGGTTTACTTTTATCCGAATTATGGAAAGACATTTCACCATTGCTGTTAAGCCTTACGCTAATACCAACTTTATTCATTTGACCATTTATTTTATCTACCAGACTACCTATGGTCGTTGTAGCAGTAATATCGAAATTGTAATCTTGCCCATCATAGTTAACCGTTAGTGCCTTAGTGCCAACTATACCTCCATCAACAAGACTGCTGCTCGTAGCAAAGCTTACCGTGCCCTCAGTAACCTCGGAAGAAGAGGTAAAACCGAATATATTACTGATATTATCGCCATTTGCTAGTTCAAGGTTGATTTGCGAGGATGCTCCTGTCTTGGCAGAAGTGAAGAATAGTCGATCCATATTAGCATCATACGACGCTTTCACTCCTGTCGAAGCTGATTCATTATTTATTGCGGTTACCAATTGATCAATGGAATCTCCCATTTTAATATTAATCGTTTTGGATCCCTTTTCACCCGTAATAATTAATTGCGTATCGCTGCTCAGACTTAAGCTCCCTAAAGTTTTGGTACTGCTTGCAGCGCCTGCCAAATCACCTGAATTAAGCGTTGCTGATTTGGCGAGCTGCTCAATTTTCATGCTGTATTGGCCCTCATTCGCCAAGGGTGACGCCGACACCGAAACTATGCTTTCCTGAGATGAAGACACTTTTTTCGTAAGATAACCCGATTGCAATTTCATATCAAATGCAACATTTCTAAATTCTAAAATTTTGTTGTTCAGAGCTCGATAATCATCGCGTTTCCATTCCACAAGTTGCTTTTTTTGCGATAACTTATCAAGCGGCGCCCGCTGTGCAGTCATTAACTGTTTAATAATCGTATCCGTATCCATACCTGAAGCAAGTCCACCTATACGCATTCTACACTCTCCTTACTTTAATCGTTAATTCAAGTACGCTAACGTTTCTCATCTATTAGAATGCCTGCCATTTCCCATAGCTTCGCAACAAAGTCCAATGTCTTTTCAGGCGGGATTTCTCTTAAAACCTCTCCTGATTCACTGTCTAGCACTTTTACCGCAATCATTTTCGTCTTCTCATGAACCGAAAATTCCAGATTTGTTGCTTTGCCTTGCATAGCCTTAATAGCTCGATCAATAGCTTTCACTAATTGTTCGTCACTGACTGTAAAATGCTCTCCTCTGAGCTCCGCCGACTTCAACTCGTTCATATTTGTAATGGCATACAAGGAAGATTCTAACGAATGTTGTGAGCCGGTTTTAATGAGGTCCGAAGAATCTTTTTTTGCAATTACTCGTTCAGGTGAGCCACCTATTCCGGTGTTTGATGTATTCACATTCATTACAAATCAATCCTCCAAAATATGCTTTTACACTATTTATCGGTTATTTTTTGTCAGAAGATTAGATAAAAGCAGAAAAACCCTTAGAAGTTCTAAGGGTTTTTTCTCTGTTAAATATGAAATTAACGAAGCAATTGCAGTACGCCTTGCGGCTGTTGGTTAGCTTGTGCAAGCATGGCTTGGGAAGCTTGTGTAAGGATGTTGTTCTTCGTGAAGTTCATCATTTCTTTAGCCATGTCGACGTCACGTACACGGGACTCAGCAGCTGTCAGGTTCTCCGAAGAAGTGTTCAGGTTGTTAATTGTGTGCTCCAAACGGTTTTGAACAGCACCCAGTTTCGAGCGTTCAGCGGAAACTTTTTGAATCGCTTGGTCAACTACTTTAATCGCAGTAGCAGCTTGAGATTGAGTACCAATTTGCAAGCTATTTACGCCCAAAGTGGACGCTCTCATGTCTTCTACAGACAAATTCATAGTTTGGCCAGTGTTTGAACCAATTTGGAAAGTAGCAGAGCCATCGGAGCGAGCATCTTTTGCTTTTACGCCCTCAGAAAAGTTTGAAAGTACGTTCGAAGCAGCGTCCTTACGCGTACCAGTCGCAGTCTTTACCTCGAAAGATAAACCATTAATCTGTGCAGCCGTACCAGCAGCCGCACCGTCTACAGTAAGTACACCTGCGGCAAGTGCAGCAGTGCCGACAGTAGCGTTAAGATTAATTTGTGTAAGGACATCGTCCATATCATCTGCTGCTGCGGCAACTGTGTAACTTGCTGTTTGTTGTGTTCCGTTTACGGACCACGTTGCAGTGATTGTATCACCAACTGCGATACCAATGTTATTACCGCTAGCATCTGTTACTGCGGTTAGAAGAGTTGCTCCTACAACACCAGCAGCGAGATTGCCACTGTTCACAACTGTTCCAGTTGCTGCCGTTTGAGCGCCACCCATGCTACCATTAAGTAACGACTTGGTGTTGAATTCAGTTGTATTAGCAATACGTTCGATTTCAGTACCCAATTGAGTCATTTCATCTTGAAGATTTTTACGGTCCTGAGTCGTATTCGTGTCATTGGAAGATTGAACAGATAGCTCACGCATACGTTGGAGAATACTATGTGTTTCGTTTAATGCACCCTCAGCCGTCTGGATCATAGAGATGCCGTCTTGAGAGTTTTTGGAAGCCATATCCAAACCGCGAATTTGGCCACGCATTTTCTCGGAAATTGCAAGACCTGCAGCGTCGTCACCAGCGCGGTTAATACGCAGACCGGAAGACAATTTCTCCAGAGATTTGCTTGCACCTGCATTGTTACTTGCCAATTGGCGGTGCGTGTTCAAAGCAGCGATATTGTGGTTGATAATCATGAATATTTCCTCCCTGAAATGTTCGAATTTCCGCATCCTTGCGGAAGCTTACGATAATAGTTCGGCCGCACTATTATCGTGCTACTATATTTATCGGCTGTATCAATCAAATGTTTATAGCCTGTTCGAAAATTATTTATTGAAAAGTTTTGTTACATCCTCTAAGGATAGAGGTCTGTTTGCGGCACGGTTTTCGTCCTGAATAGCCATGTAAATCTCCTTGCGGTAGATATCAACATCCTTCGGTGCGCGAATGCCCAACTTCACGTTATCGCCTTCTACGCCTAGGATCATGATCTCAACATTGGCCCCGATCATGATGGACTCATTACTTTTGCGCGATAATACCAGCATACCTTACCTCCTCCTTATGTTCGATGAATTGGCGCACGCGAGCTGTATGTATGTTCATGAAGAATGAGCTGCTTTCCTTTACCTGTTCTAGTGTTAAGGATGATTGGAGCAAGCAAGTTGACGGTTGCACCCACTAGGTCTAAAGGAATAGTCATAACTGACCATACTTCAACATCTGCTTCACTTTCGATCTCAAGTTCCTCCTTCACGCTATCGGGAAGCTTCCATTCATATTCAGGATAGAACATGAACGGACTCGCAACCAACAAGGAAACTTCAGAATCATCCTCCGCTTTCATTAGTTTCATGGGTAACTCATCACCCATCTCTTCAAACACAAATTGCTTCACATGCTCGAATCCGGGTATACCTTGCTCAAATTGATACCGAACGATATTAGTATTCACAACATGACCTCCAAGACATGAATTCTAGATCATTAAAACAAAAACTATAGACCTCTAGCGTCTTGCGCTGATGATCTATAGTCGTAAAATAATAC
Source organism: Paenibacillus sp. LHD-117 (assembly GCF_030929555.1). GTDB lineage: Bacteria > Bacillota > Bacilli > Paenibacillales > Paenibacillaceae > Pristimantibacillus. Next base: position 63,791 of record NZ_JAVFVT010000037.1, read on the forward strand.
GCTTTTTAAAGCAGCTGATCAATTCGGGGGGGAATAATTTCAACTTTAGGATATCGGTTCATGTAGATGTCCAGCTTACCCCGTTCATATTCGTGAATAGGCTTGTTCACCTGAACATTGAGATTGACTCTTCCTGGCGTTGTATCTATCGTTAGCTCACCGGGAATATACTCCATATCAATATTATCGAACGAAGCCTCCCCCCGGAAATCGTACTCGGGGAACGTTCTTTGCCATTCCCTCGCCATCTGTGCGATCGGATTGCCTCCCAGATGGATTGCCGCCATCTGGTCACCTTTCTCAACAATGCGGGCTATGCCTTGAAGCGCAATGTCTTTCGCCATGGAATAAATTTTATTCATGGTTTCTAGATTGTTGCCCAGTCCCAGAGCGTCCCACACGCGATCTTGATTAATTTCAAGGCGGCCTGCAGTCGTACGAAACTGCTGGTCTGGTCTCACTTGCTCCATATCTACCTTTGCTTTAGGCTGCTCCAGATGCTGCCTTCCGATATCCGCATCGATTGAAAGTGATGCATGCGTCAGATTGATTTGAATCTGAGGTATTCGCATGAATCCTCCCTATCTCAGAAAGTCGACCAAGCTGGGACGAATAAGCTGAGCGCCTACTGATAATGAGGCTTGGTAAACATTCTCTTCAGTCTTCATGTTCGTGATAACTTCAGCCATATCCGCATCTTCCGTCTTTGCTTGAACGGTCTTGAGATTAATCGTAATATCATCCAATCTCTGTTGAACGATGCCTACGCGATTAATTCTCGCTCCTACTTCAGCCCTCTTTGTTAGCATGGTGTTCATGCGGGTATCCACTTGTTCAATTAATTTAGAAATACCGACTTGATCGCCCGCCCCCAACATGTCATGCGCTCGTTGAAGTAGCAAAAAGACATTATCGCTGCTTTCAATTTCGGCTTGCGTTGCCGTTGGTGAAATGCCTTCCCCAAATACTTCATTGCCAACCAGATTAATTCCTAATTTCATGCTCGCGGCTAATTCATATTGAATGGAGCCGTTATCCGAGCTTACTTGAAATGCTTTTAATAGTGGAGGAACAGCTATCAAATCCGGCGTTCCCTCTACCCCCATTGTCGGATATGGCTTTTCGCCTGTAAACTCTCCGTTAAATACTTGTTTTCCGTTGAATTGGCTGTTTCCTATTTCGACCATTTGATTATATAACTGAGATACTTCCACTTTGATTGCGTCCAGGCTTGTTTGCTCCATGGCCCCGTTCGCGCCTTTGACAAGAAGCTCCCTGAAACGTTGCATAATATCTCCGGCCTGCCCAACTGTCGTATCGGTATATTCAAGCATGGAGAGCGAAGAACTTACATTCTTCGTATACTGGTCATTCGCATCCAACTCGCTGCGATAGCGTAGCGCAAACGTGATCCCTACGGGGTCGTCGGAAGGTTTGTTGATCTTCATGCCCGTGGAGAGCTGATTCTGCAACGTATTCATACGCCCGAGATTATTCGAAATATTACGAAGCAACTGCGTATTCATCATGGATTGGGTTACGCGCAAGGACATCGCCAGTTACCTCCTTCAATGTTCTTATTAGAGGCCAACGCGGCCCATTCCGTTAATTACTTTGTCTAATATTTCATCGATCATAGTCATATTACGAGCCGCTGCGTTATAAGCATGTTGGAATCTGATCATATTGGACATTTCCTCATCCAATGATACGCCGCTGACGGACTGCCTGCGCGAATCCACCTGCTCTACAATAATTTGCTGGTTCGTTTGCATTCGTGTCGCTTCCGCGGCTTGTACGCCGAGCTGGCCGACAACGGAACGGAAGTAAGCATCTACCGTATTCATGTTTTTGTCGGTACCGGAATCGAAGTCAAAACGAACATCCCGCATTTGAGAGAACAACACGGCCAGCGAGTTATTCCCGTTGATGACCGTCTCCGTCCCATCCGCGTTCATGGTTACTCGCATTGACGTAGCGATCAGGTTAGAGTTGGCAACAATAGCCGGGTTAAGCGTGATGTTGCCTGCCGTCAAGCCTGTAGTGCCGCCCGAGGCATCCGTAAAGAATGGTAATCCGCCCTCGCCGTCTGCAAGACTATAACCAAGCTGATGAAGGCCGTTCAAGCCGTTTACGGTTACCGTCGTATCTTCTGTCAAAGTACGGGTTGCACCGCTATATGTGACGCCATTCAGCACGGTTCCTTCCGGCAGAACAGAGCCCTTCGGCAATGTGATTTCGAATTCGCCATATGCCATCGTTTGAACCATTCGATCCAGTTCGCCAATATACCCTTCAACAAAATGATCCCGGGAATGAATGGTGCCGTAGATCGCGCCGCTGTTCAAATCACCGGATTCAAAAGCGCTTGTGATCGCTGCCATGTCAAGAGCCGTATTGGTTGAACCTTGTACCAATTGCACTCCGCCCATAGTAATGCTATAACCGGTTGCTTGTTCTTCGACTTTCACATTAACAAGTCCGGACAATTGATCCGTAAGCAGATCTCTTTGGTCTCGAAGATCGTTGGCGTTGTCGCCAAGGCCTTCTACTCTTCTAATTTCGCCGTTCAGCTGGGCAATGCTTGTTGTAAGAGAATTAACAGTATTCATGTTAATTTCAACATTCTCAGTCAGATCGGCCTTTAGATCGCCAAGCTGCTTGGCCGTATAATTAAACGCATCCACCATTGCCATGGTCTGTTCCATAACCACTTTGCGTCCATCCGCGTTCTCGGGGTTTTTGCTGAGATCCGACCATGCATTCCAGAAGTTGGAGATGACTGTTCGCATTCCCGTATCGCTTGGCTCGTTGACGATACCCTCCAGCTTGGAGAGCGTATCCAGTTGTACAGAGAAATTGCCTTGCGATTTGTATTCATTCCGGAACTGATTATCCAGAAACTTCTCACGTATGCGGGTGATCGAGCTGGCTTCCACACCTGTGCCAAGCTGGCCGGCCGCTACTGACTTTGAATAACCAACCGCTTCGATCGGCCTGGAAGCCGTCATGTTCACCACTTGCCGCGAATAGCCTGCAGTATTGGCGTTCGCAATATTATGACCGGTTGTATTCAAAGCGGATTGCGTCGTGAATAAGCTTCGCCGAGCCGTCTCTAAGCCATGAAATGTAGATGCCATATATCGTACCTCGCTTATCTATGTTTTCATATTAAATTTGCCGCTGCGGTTCTGAACCAGACCTTGCACCGCTTTATGATAAGTAACATCTTCATCTTCGGGACCCAGAAGCAAATCCTGCGTGAAATGCAAATATTCCAACGTCATCCTGACGAGCTGCTGATTGAACTCATTAATGTCTTGAAGCTCCGTTATGACACCGTTCAATTCCTTCCACAACTTGGAGAGCTGCGTCTTCTCTTCCACATGAAACACGGCTTGGATGAGCTTCTCCATCTTGAAAGAACGCTGAGCGCCCGTTAACTTCTGCGAGAGCATATATTTGCCAACAAGGAAGGTCCGATTCTTCTCAAGCTCCACAATGCGCTCAAGCATTTTCTTCTCTTTGCCGGAAATATACGCTATCCCGTCAATATGATTATTCCTGATCGCTTCCGTCTTCGCTTTGCCGTATTCGATCAGTTGACGGTGCTCGTTCGTCAGCTCTTGAAGCACGATCAAAATTTGCCCAATATGTTCATTCATCGAACATTACTCCTTTAGGTAAGGCAATAATTTCTCTGCAATCTTACCCGCTTCCACGTGGTACGTCCCCGATGCGACCGACTGCTTCAATTCGTTAATCCGTTCCGCGCGCTCCGAGCTGCCAAGCTTGCTCGTCGACAGCATTTCCTTGGCTGCGGCCGAAATTTGGACCTCGTCCTTCTGTTTGGTCTTCTTGCCTTCATTCGCACGGAATTCAGATTGTTTCTGATAGGGGTTGGCGCCGCCGATGCGATTCGTTTCGTTTATCTTCAATTTATCCACCTCATTATTTGCAAGAACTAAAAAAGCCGAATACCTTATGCAAGTATTATCGGCTTTAGTCAAGTATTATTTAATAGTATTGAGAATTTATCTGTCTTTATACTGCGACAATCCGCGGTATGCAGCTTGCATGGCTGCCCGCTTCTCCTCTTCCGTCGACTTGCTCGCTTCGCTCCGCCTCATCTGGTTCGTATCCTTTACAAGACGTGCACGGCAGTTGTCGCAGATATGGTTTTCCCGGATTAACATGCCGCATGATTCGCACGGGTACGCCAGATTAGGCGCGTTCGTCATCGAAATCCGACCCTCGCGGACAAACTTCGTGATTTGTTTAATGGAGACCCCGGTCTGATCAGACAGCTCACCGATCATCGCTCCCTTAAATTCCCTCAGGTAATCCGCGCATAGCTGGTATTCTTTATCGATATCCCGAATGCAAACCGGGCAAACATCTCTGAAGTTTTTGGCAAATAATTTGCCGCAGCGTGGACAATTATCCAAATTCATAACTAGTGCCCCCCTTGTCCCTGTGAAACTACTTTTTATTATAGTTTAACGGAATTCTGGAAAAATTTCATTAGCAAAATAGTATCTCGCAAGCTGCTAGATTTGCCGTGCTTCAGCCGTCTAAGATCGTGCCCAGGTTAGGACATAGACGTGAGCTTCTGCCCCGAACGACCGGCTTGCTTCCTTCAAAACGGCCGCGCATGCTCCCGCCGTACTACCCGTTGTATAAATGTCGTCGACGAGAAGCAAGTTGATCGCCGTGGCAGGCGCTTGACCGGCCGCATGTATTCGCGCGTGAAGCACCCGAAAACCTTCATGGCTCGGAGCAAAAAGCGTCTGCACATCTCTTATTCGCTGCGTCCGCGTCTTGAAGCTCATCTTCTCGGCATGCCTCTCGCGCCGGAGCAACGGGAGCAGCGGAAGCCCGAATCGTCCAGCCAAATGCCCGGCCATCGCTTCCGCCTGATTGAACCCGCGTTCCATCGCCCGCTCTTCGCTGATCGGCACGTAAGTAATCGCATCCCAGCGGCCCCCGATGGCCGCCGTCAACCGTTCATAGGGCGGGATAAGCATTTCGGCCAAAATGGGCCCCATGCGCTCCTTCCCCCGGTATTTGTACAGCGCCAGCCAGCTGCGCATAACCGAGTCGTACTCAACCGCGCTCCGGTTGAGCTGAAAGGCCCGCTCCGGATTGCGGACGCAATCCTCGCAATGAATCGCGCGCCCGCATTTGGCGCAGCGGACTCGGCTCAGCCACGGAATGGATTGGCTGCAGCGGATGCATAAGGATCGCTGCAGCAAAACAGGCAGACCGCCGAATGACGAAGACGATGACGATGACGGCGTGTCGAATCGTATAGCTTTGCCGCATGCGGCGCAACCATCCGCTTGAGGTGACAACCACTCTGCAGGATGGTTTATGCCGGTAAATGATCGTTTGACGCTTTCCAGCCATTTTAGGACCAATTCGCTCATCGCTCCTCCCTTTTGTTGTTCCTTGCAAGGGAAGGGAGCAAGAAGCCTTGCTTGGCCGCGGTTCGGTTCATGCTTCGAATGTGGCGGACGGCCCGAAGCTGGGATAACGTTCTCGCGATGCCGAAGAAATACACCTTCCCCGCCGGGTCGTCGGCCGACCTGCCGGCGCGGCCCGCCATCTGGACGAGCGATGCTTCGTCGAATAATTTGCCGTCCGCGTCCATAATGAACACGTCGCTCTTCGGAATCGTGACTCCCCGCTCCAGAATGGTGGTCGTCACCAAAAGCCGCGTAATGGCGCTGCGAAACCGGGCGACCTTCTCCGCGCGTTCGGGATCTTGGGAGGAGGTCGCTTCAATCGGCACAGCTAGTAGCTTGTTTCTAAGCAGCGCGGCCATCGGCTCGGATTCGCTGATTCGCTGGACAAAAAAGAAGATCTGCGCCCCCCGCTTGAGCGACTGCCGCAGCGCCCTCAGCAAAGAGGAAGGGAACCTGCCGTTCGCCAGCAGCTGCCGTACGCTCGGGGCATGCAGCTGCCTAGGAACAGGCAGCGGATGAAGATGGTAACGAACCGGCACGCGCGCATGCGCCAGCTTACCGCGTCTCGCTTCCGACTGCATGGCGCGGGGAGGCGTGGCGGACAGGAGTATCTTGGGCGATGCCGAGAGGCGACTTTTGTCGGCGGCGTAATGAAGCATCGGGTCTCCGTGATACGGAAACGCATCGATTTCATCGACGATGACGAGATCGAACGCTTCATGGTATCGGAGAAGTTGATGCGTCGTCGACAAGGTTATATCCCCCTTCTCCCAGCGCTGCTCGCTGCCTCCGTATAAGGTAACTACACGAGAGTTCGGGAACGCCCGCCGTATGCGCGGGTCGAGCTCCAGAACGACGTCTCTCCTAGGGGAAGCGATTAGCGTGCGGCCACCCCTATTCATCACGGATTCCACAAGCGGAAACACCATCTCCGTCTTGCCGGCGCCCGTTACGGCCCAAATAAGAAAATCCCGGTTGGCCGAATTTGCGGATTCCCCTCGCCCAGCTCCGGCCCACGGGCGCTCTTCAATGAAACGCAGCGCCTTGCCCGCTGCTTCCTGCTGCGCCGGACTGAGATTCCACTTGGCTAGCCGGTCTTGCATAGGCTGCTGCCGCATCGCTTTCCATCTTCCGATGCTCTGCTCCTTCCAAATCGGCGAGTCGTACATGCCCTGGATGAGCAGCTCGCACTCCCGGCTTCGGCCCATCAGAATGCAGGCCTCGCAATACGCGCAGTCGCGCCCGCAGGACAGGCACGCCGTGCGCCGCAAATGCGCCTCCCCGCTGCCGCACCGCAGGCAGCGGAGCCGGCGCCGGGCGTCCGCCCGCTTGCCCGCGGGGGCAGCGACCGCTCCGCTAAGGCGCACCTGCCCGAGCAACGCCGCCAACTGGATCGCTTCGCTCCAGTCGGCTTCGGCCCCGGGCACGGCTGCGCCGGCCAGCAGGGCGCGCGCTTCGACGCTTAGCAGCGCGCGGCCCTGCAGGAGACCGGCGGCAAGCTTCGCGATTGCCGCCACATGGCTCCAGCGCGCGGCGTCCATCACGCGCCGCCCGTCTCCCGCGCTCCAGCGCACCACGCTTCTGTTCGCCTCCTTGGTTCGTCTCTCAGCTTCTTTGTTCGCTTGAAGCGAGCGACATGCTCCGCCTCGCTCTCTATTTGTCGCGCTTCTCGCAACTTCTCCCGTCTGCGATATGGTTGTTTTGGCGTATCGGTTCGTCAACGGCTCGTTACCACGTTCATCGTGTTGAATAGTCTGAGTCCCCTCCAACCGATATGCCTCACGGCTCTCCGCCAGCAAGCTCCCCTTCCCCCTCTGCTCCTGCTCTCCCAGCGCCTCCTTGATCCATGCCCACCTCATGAGCCGCTTACGGCCGATGCCATCGTCCGCCGCCTTTACTTCGTCGATTACCTCGGACATGATGCCGACCGCGTCGGCCTCGCCAAGCCATCTCCCGGGCGCGAATTCGGCACCTCGCCGATTGGAAGGATGTCCCCCGCTTCCGCCTCTATCCCATAAGGCGGACAAGCCCGCGATGCGGATCCCTTTCGGACGAGCCGCCCGCTCCTTCCATAAACTCACCGCCTGCACCGCTTGTCCGAGCGGCAGCTCATCTTGCCAGAACCACGCGCATTCCGCTTCCTCCCAGGCGCTCAGCTTCCCGAACCAATAGGCATAATCGACCTCGGGAGCTAACGTCAGCCAGGCCGACCATTCTTCTTTCTTCCGCAACACGTACACTCTTGCTTTCATCCTTCTCCTCCTCATCGATTGGCCTGCATGGATGGTTTGTCTGACAGGGCAACAAAAAAAGCACACCGACCACGCCGTTCGCCGGCGTCGATCAAGTGTGCTTCACTTAGCATCATTATGATTACGTGTCGTTATGTTTGTAAGGAGATTATAAGCTAAAATGGCATCTTGGACAAGTCTTCCGGATTCTGCAAATCAACGAGGACCGCATGATCCGCCTCGGAGACGATCCCCTCCGCCTGAAGCAGCCACATGAGGTGGACCGCCCTATCCCCTCCGTTTGGATAGCGCTTTCCATCTTGTTGATCCGCCTGCTCAGTCCCATCCGTCTGGTGCAACCTCACGACTTTGCCGCTGCGATTCCACCGATCCACAATGGCTTTCGATTCTTCCGTCAAGCCACGGTCCACCACCGTCAGCTGAATTTCCTTCCCCATCCATCGCGAAAAAGAGTGCAGTGATCTCAAATACCACTCCATATGATGCTGCCGTCCATCCGCGATCAGGACGTAATGTTTTCGCTCGCTTTTGCGCTCTCTCCCGAACCAGAAAGCCAGATGCACCAGAAGCGCAGCGGCCGCGTAACAACCGATGACTAGAAGCAGAAGCTCTAACAGGTCAGCCACCTCCTCTTTGTGTCACTATATGCCGCGCGGCGCCCATCGGTTACGCGCTTCAGGGACAAGTGAGGAAATGTGCTCCCGCTTACATCATTCGACAATCACTCCCCTCGTAGGCAACAACTTCTCCTAAAATAACACCCTTGCCGAATTACCAAAATATGATAACATTTTTGTACAACCATGCTGCATATATTCAATTGTCTCTTTGGTATGACGACTACTTGCTCCATCGAGGAAGAAGTCCATCTTTTAAATGCTTCTAAAGGGGATTAGTTTACAATTACAAGGAGAGTGAATGGATGTCAATCGTAAAGAAACGGCTCTCGATTTTGCTTGCCATGATACTAATCGTATCATTCCCGCTGAGCTCTATCGTGTTCGCGGAAGGCCAGAACGGCACTACCGAACGGACCCAAATTTGCCAATCCTATTCGAAAAACATCAATGCGCTGGTCAGGGATGCAGTGCTTATCGTGATCAACGGCGACGGCACCGCAACGGCTTCCTTCGAAAACACGATGAACTGCGTGGAGGTCACCTTCTCGGATTACACCTATGTCGGCAATCCTCAGCCATATGAGAACCAGATTCTATTCTCCTCCAAAACGCTTCAGCTAGACACGCCTGGCCAATATTCCATCACGATCGACTTGCCGAGATGCGGCCCGTCCCAGCTTGACGTCTATATGGGCCCGGTGCAAGAAACGCTAAAGCCGACCGGTCATGATCTCCTGGTTAAATATGCCTTCCAAGACCCCAAACAATGTACAACGCCTTCTGCGACACCTAGCGCAACGCCTTCTCCAACACCTAGCGCAACGCCTTCTGCGACATCTAGCGCAACGCCTTCTCCGACACCTAGCGCAACGCCTTCTCCGACACCTAGCGCAACGCCTTCTGCGACATCTAGCGCAACGCCTTCTCCGACACCTAGCGCAACGCCTTCTGCGACACCTAGCGCAACGCCTTCTGCGACACCTAGCGCAACGCCTTCTGCGACACCTAGCGCAACGCCTTCTGCGACACCTAGCGCAACGCCTTCTGCGACACCTAGCACAACGCCTTCTGCGACACCTAGCACGACGCCTTCTACGACACCTAGCACAACGCCGCCTACCGATCCGCCGACAACGCCTCCTTCGGAGTCTCCATCCACTCCGCCGGAGTCGACCGAACCTTCCGAATCTCCGATTATCGTAGAGGAGGAAGAAATCCCTAAAGGCGGCGAGCCGAACGAAGAGATCGACCAATCGACGGACGAGAACAAGCCGCCTATCGATAACCTTCCGAAAACAGGAGAGGCCAGCCCGATGCCGTATTACCTGCTCGGCAGCTTTGTAACCGTCTCTGGCCTCATAGCTCTAAGAGCCCGCAAGCGCCAAAACAACTAGCGACTAATATAAAAAGAAGCCCATCCTCGATCCGTCACTTGATTCGGAAACAACCCAAGCGGTTGCCGAATCAGGCGGGAAGAGGCTGGGCTTCTTTTTTGCCCGTTGTTCCGGCCCATGAATAATAGTTGGATAGTGCCACTTTATAAACGAAATAGCGGAGATGGTTCAGCGATTTATATGTAGGATTTAAATTGCAAGAACAATTCCCCCAATAAAGGAGGCTTCTATCAATGACTCCCACATATCTATTGTTTGAAGCGGGAGCTTGTAACTACCCGATCGTGGTAACGTCTCTGCGACTCCGATCTCTTTGCGTTCAGAAGAACGTGGTGTTACATCCACGATAAGCATACGCCTATCGATGGGCAGATTGACAGCTGCCCTGCAAGCCTAGTCATGCTACGCCTGCACCTTGAAGAAGGTACTGTTTTCCCTTCAGACAGAGATTCATAGCGCCTATGCGGTCATCATTGCTTGCATATCCGCAGTCCCGGCAACGGAAACGATGCATCCCTTTATCCCGATTCTCTTTTGCGGTGTGGCTGCATACCGGACACGCTTGCGACGTGTGCTTCGGATCAACCACAATCGCGATTGATCCCGCAAGCTGCGCCTTGTACTCCACCATGTTGCGAAGCTGGTGGAACGCCCATGATACTGTCACATATCGATCTTTTTGCTTGGTCTTTTCCGTTGCACGGCGGATACCTGTCAAATCTTCCAGCACGAACAGCGTATTCGCCCCGTACCGGGCAATGAGTGCCTTACTGACTGATGGTTCACATCGGTCATCCAGCGGGTTTCTCGTTGCCCGATTTGTTTCAGCCTGCGGCGTGACGAGGCTGTTTGTTTGCGCTGAAGCTCGGAACGCAATCGTTTGTAGTTCGCTCGTTTTCGTTTTAGCGCCCTGCCCCGATAAAAGACGGTCTTGCCATCGGAGCCGTACGCCGTGGCAATAAAGTTGATGCCTAGATCGATCCCAGCAACTTGTTCGATGTCCTGCAGCTCAGGAACTGCTGATTCCTTAGATACAGGAATATGCAGAAACCATTTGCGTTTTTTCAAGACAAGCTTTGCAGTGCCGAATGTCCAAGAGCCGTCGAAGTAGGCTTTCATTCCTTTAGCTTCGAATGGGACTTTGATGCGGCCTTGAAGTGTGTTCACGGAGAACAGCTGCGCGTTCAGCGAATAATCCCTGTTCCAGACCAGATCATATTCCGGCTTCTTAAACTGCACGCGCGTCCAATCGTGGCCGCTGCTCAGAATCCTTGTATCTGGCAATGACGGTTTTCATCACCGACTGAGCCATTTGGGAGCGCAGGCCAATCGTGCTGCGAAGGGCTTGATAGGTCATGCGGTGCAAAGCAGGCTGCTTTAATTCGCTCGAGTCGAACACAAAGTCAGAGACCAGATTGCAGCCTCGCCGATAAGCAATCATGGTTTGATGCAGCGCCCCAATTTGACTATCAGTCGGCTTAATCTTAATTTTCGCCGTGACAGTTACGATCATACGTTCGCCACCTTTCAATTCTTATGATAGCATATATTGGAGGTCAAGAACATTCAAAAAATCATTCAGGCACAACGAAGCTGGAAACGAATTATTTTACGAACGGGGTAGGCGGGCACAGCACCATCATCAATCTTGGGTTCGACGCTTCGTTAGACTTTCATAATTATGCTTTCGAATGGTCCCCTTCTTCTATCAAATGGTATGTGGACGGCAATCTGGTTCACACGGAAACCGGCTCACGGGGGGCGCTTCCTACTAGCCCAGGCTATATCATGACCAACCTTTACAACAACATGAATTTCACTTCGTTAATGGCAACAAGAACCGATGCCGCCGTGAACTTCGATTGGGGCTACGGGTCTCCTATGCCATCCATGGACGCGGATACGTTCTCTGTCAGATGGACGGGCAAGGTGAAACCTCAATACACGGGCACCTATACGTTCTATACGAGCTCAGACGATGGAGTCCGGCTTTGGGTAAACAATCAGCTCGTTATCGACAAATGGATCGATCAAGCAACGACGGAATGGTCGGGTACGATCTCGTTAACGGCGGGACAAAAGTACGATATTAAGCTGGAATTTTATGATAATACCGAAGATGCCATAGCGAAGCTGTCATGGTCCTCCGCTTCGCAAGCGAAACAAATCATACCGCAGAATCGGCTGTATCTGAATTAACAAGTCGACGGCCGCACGCTGGCAGCAATCGCATACGTTTCACGGTAACCCCGCAGGATGGACGCTTTTTCAAAGTGCCCCTCTTGCGGGTATTTTATGTTTATTCATTCCTGTGGGCATAAAAAAGATGACTTCCGAATGGATCAGAAGTCATCTTTTCTTATGCTACAGCGTTACCCAGCCGAACTTGATGGAGTTGATTACCGCTTGCGTGCGGTCATCGACTTCCATCTTCTGAAGGATACTGCTGACATGGTTCTTTACGGTTTTCTCGCTGATGAACAGGAATTCTCCGATCATCTTGTTGCTCTTGCCTTCCGCCATCAAACGCAGCACTTCCGCCTCGCGGCGCGTCAGCGGACTCTCTTCCGCCGCGTGATATTTCACGCCTGCTTCCTTGGCCGCGGCCGCTCCCGTCGCCACGCCCATCTCGTCAAGGTAGGTCATGCGGCGAAGCTGGTTGATCAGCTTGCCCGTTACCTTCGGATGGATGTAGGAATAACCTTGATGCACGGAACGGATCGCGTTGATGAGCGACTCCGCCTCCATGTCCTTCAGCAGGTAACCCGTCGCGCCCTTGCGAAGGGTTTCGAAGACGTAGCTCTCGTCGTCATGAATGGATAAAATAATGACCTTTACGTCCGGGAACATCGACTTCAGCCGCTCGGTCGTTACGACGCCAGTCTCGATGGGCATATTAATGTCCATCAGCACAATCTCTGGCATGGTATGATTGCAGAACTCCATGACTTGGATGCCGTCCCCGCATTCGCCGATCACTTCGAGGTCGTTCTCCATATTCAGAATGCGCTTTAATCCTTCGCGGAACAGTTGATGGTCGTCAGCCAATAAGATCTTGATTTTATGCGGGCCGTTAGCCGTGGTCTGATTCATTAGTCTCAATCTCCTTTCTATGTTCGGAAGTCGTAGGGATATCTATTACAATCTTCGTACCTTGTCCCGGTTTTGAGTCTATATCCAACCTTCCTTCGATCAACTCCACCCGTTCCCTCATTCCGACTAGGCCGAAATGCGCATTGCGCGTGGTCGGATGGTTGATCGTTTCTATACGGAAGCCTGCTCCGTTGTCCTGTATCGTAAGCGTGATAACCTGCGGCTTAAAACATATTTCCAAGGATACATGGGAAGCGCCGGCATGCTTCAGCACGTTCGAGAATGCCTCTTGGACCATGCGGTAAATCGCCGCTTCCATGGCCGACGGCAGCCGGATTTCCTTGCCGATCAGATCGAATTTGGTGTGGACTTTGGCTTTCTCCTCGAAGTCCTGGGTGAACTTCCGAAGTGTCGGGATAAGTCCGAGGTCGTCCAGCGCCATCGGACGAAGATTAAAGATGATCTTGCGAATTTCTTCCAAACCGGAGCGGACCTGACCCTTCAGATCGACCAGTTCGTCTTGCACCAGCTCGAATTGCCCTTTGATAAGCATTCGTTCCGCGATTTCGGTACGCAGCACGATATTCGCGAGCGACTGCGCTGGGCCGTCATGGATTTCTCTCGCGATCCGTTTGCGCTCTTCTTCCTGCGCCAAAATAATTTTTAACCCAAGCAGCTGCCTGGTCTTCGCTGATTCCAAAATACGCGTAACTTGATTCAAGTCCCCCGACAAATATTCGAGCACGACATTCATCTGGGAGGCGATCATCTCCGCGCGCTCGACGGATTTCTCGACGTTGCGGACCCGTTTCTGCAAATCATCGCGACGGGATTTCAGATAATTTTCCTTCTCGCGATAGACCATCAGATCCAGCTGGATCTGAGTGGCCTTCTCATAAGCGGATTTAATATCCTCTTCCTTATATCGCACGAAGTCGCGGCTGACCTCGGTTAGTCGTATTCGGGCGAGCCTGTATTCCTGCTCCAGCTTGTCCACCTTATCAATCGTGCGAATCGTCTCCTGGAGGACTTGGTCGAGCTCCTGCTCGAGCGCTTCGAGCTCCGAACGGGCCGATTCGCATATTTCGTAAATTTGATACTTGCTGTCCTCCATCACCTTGATGGCATTGGCTATGACTCTATTGATGTCGACTGTCAGGTGATCCACGGCAGCATGGCACTCCCTTATCCCTATAGAGGCGTCCAATAGCCCACTTTTGATCACGATGTATACCAAGAAGCATATTCGACGTCGAATCTTGAATTCAGCCGGAACTTCCGGTGCTCACGTAGCTTCCACTACGCTCCGCTCCTCATTTCCTAGCTTCATCCAACCTTCTTGGTGCTGAAAACTGGGCATTTTGAACACGTACATATAGGATATTCCTTACTATCATACCACACTATAGCCCTACGCCGTCCAGCTTAATCTATTGTTATCTGTCTTAATTTATCCTCATATTTCACTTTGAAACCAAGCTTCTCCGAGAAAAGACGGATCGGGATCAACGTTCTTCCGTTCTTCGTAAAAGGAGCCACGTCGGACGTATAACGGACGCCGTTCAGCGTATAGTCCTTCCGTCCGATGGTCATCTCCAGCATCTGCGAGCCCCGAAGCACCGTAACCCGTCTCGTCTTCTCGTCGTATAGGACTTCCGCTCCCATTGCTTCGGTCACGAACCGCAGCGGAACGTAGGTCGAGCCCTTCTGGATCAGCGGCGCGGCTTCCAGCGTCAGCGCCTTGCCGTTCACCGTGGCTTTCGAGCTGCCTACGGTCATGACGATCGAAGCTCTTGCAGGCTCCTTGACGACGGCCGCCGTACGGAGCGCAAGATTGTCGATCGCGATGGCGCCAACGGGAATCTTCTCGACGTCTGCTTGGCCTAAAGTCACGACATAGACCCGCTTCAGCTTGGCCGGGAACGCGACTCCCGCAGCAGCGAGATCGATCTTCACGTTTTTCCAGCCGGTCCAGTTCAGCTCCTTGGCGATGTCCAGCAGATGGACCTTGCCCGCGGTGTCGACGATCTCCGCCCGCACCCAGTTGTTGCTCGTATCGCTGTACACGTCCATCGTCAGGGACGTCGGCGAGCCGGCTAACGTCAGACCGTTGCCCAGTACGGCATAAGATGCCCTTGTGCCCGTGCCCGACGAGAAATCGTACGAAATTTGCAGCGCTTTGCCGCTCTTCTGCTCCGGCAGATCGCTAACCAGCTTGACCGAGCCTTTCGTCGTTTCCTTCGGCGTCACCTGCGACGTGATGAGGTAACGCGAAACTTCGAAATCCTCGAGCGTTGCAGCCTGCTCGCCCTTCACGAACGGAATCATCGCGCCGTATCCGTCATAACGGGCGATCGCATAACCTGTCGTCGTGTCCGGCTCGATGCCGTTTACGGCGACGGCACCGTTTTTGTACTCTCCGTCAAAACCGACGAACTCCCACGCGAACGAGTCGCCGGAAAGGTTGTACGTGCTGCCGTTCTTCAATTTAACCGTGATCGGAACTTGCAGCGCAGAACCGCTTGCGAGCATGCCGGCGGATGCGTTGATCCGCATGGAAGCGATCTGGTCCTGACCGATCACCTCGACGTCATAGCTCGACGTCACGTCGCCCGACGTGACGGTCACCTTCGTTTTGCCAATTTTGGTCGCGGTGAAGACGTTGCCGCTGAACGTGCCGACGGCCGCCGACGTGCTCCACGTCTGCGAGGCCGGATCCACGGTCATCGGGTTATAATAAGTATCATAGCCGCTTGTCGAATAGCTCATGCTTTGGCCGAGCAGCATGATGTTCGCGCCCTTCACGATCATGCCCTTCAGCTTGCCTTGAGGCGCGTTCGTAAAGACGCCGATGCCGTTCGTCACGGCGCGCTGCGAGCTCTCCTGCGTCGGATGCGCCAGCTGCAGCGACGTGCTGCCGAGCGGCCGCTCGGTCATCGTCGTCGAGCCGCCGCCATCGAGGTTCATGCCCTTATGCACGCCGAGCTGAACCATCACCTGCTGAAGCTCCTTCAGGCTTAGGCCGGTATTGCCGCCCGACTTCTCCGCCGTGATCAAATACACTTTCGTGCCGTCCTTGGAATAACCAATGCCGGATCTCGACGTGTAGGAATTGCCGCTGACGCCGGCAATGTCCCTGGAGAACGGAGCCGCCGCGCTATTGTCCACGAGCAGCGTATGGCCGCCGATCAGCATGTCATACGTCGAGGGATCGATCTTCGTGCCGAGCGTCTTCGACATCAATGCGTAATCCGCCGTTACCGGCTCGCCGGCCTTCAAGTTCTCTTGTATGAACTTCGATGCCGCTCCATGCGCTCGAAGCACATAACCATTTTCCGGAATGGCGGTCTTGATCGCCTCATTGACCTTAATCTCCGCAACAACCCCGTCAATGATAAGCGCTTCCGTCGGTTTCGTCGCCGAATTCATCGGACGTTCCGCGCCGCCCCACTCGCTCGTGTAGATGTACATCGCATCCACATGGCTGTATGTAACGCCATCCACCTCGGGATAATAAGCCGACTTGTTCAGTCCCTCTAACGGGAACGTATTGCCGTTCTGGGCGGTTACCGTCCCGGTAAATGAATACGAATCGATGACAGGCTTACGGTCTTTCGTCAGCGCGAACGCGTACATGCCTTTCAGCTTCGACGGGCTGGACGTCAACTCCCCGCCTTGCACCTGAGCGCCAAGCGGCGCGCCTTCACTGTTCGACATGATGAACACATCGCCGTTAATGCCGCCGATCGCCCCGTTTTCATTCGTCATATTCAAAATATTGTTCCGCTGGCCCACGCTATTGCTCTTGCCGCTCATCGTATCCAGTGAAACATATGGATTCGTCAGATCGACCTCGATGACATGCACGTCGGTCTGCACGCTTTTGTTGCTTCTGTTCGTATAAAATATGTAGTCCAATCGCTTCGCGCCCGACGTCAACATCGACTGCGATTTCAGCTTGAGCTGCGTCGTTGCCGCGGCGCTCGCCTGCGACACGAGCATTTGCCCCCAGCTCTCCGGCGCGATCGACGCGAACGGCCCCGTAATCAATATGCCGCTCATCGCCACGACGATAACTTTTGTCCCTAAGTGACCTCTCTTCTTCAACCGGCCGTTAATGCCCTTCAACTTACCCATTCGTCCTGCAACTCTCCCATCCTATGTATCTATTAATAATAGACTACAAGTTTGATAGAAAAGTTACGGTATTTAGCATAAAAGACAACTTTCACGTTACGTGCCTGAAATAAATTTTACTTATTGCTAGAGTGAAGGGCTGACACAAATTCAGCCCCTCCTCATCAAACCGTACGTGAGGTTTTCCCTCATACGGCTTTCCGATGTTCGTCTATCATGTGCATGCAGATTACAAGAGCGTTTTGAGCCCACACTGTTTGGACATAAACTTAACCTCGCCGATGGAACTTAT
>NZ_JAVFVT010000038.1 GCF_030929555.1 Paenibacillus sp. LHD-117
AGACTTCACTTTAAGGGTGCTCCTTCCTTGGTTGGTGATGTTCTCGACAAACACCATTCTACCAAAGATTAGAGCACTTTTTTATATTTTTATAAGGTGATACTTTCGTAATTCAGGATGAATATCGCTAGGTAACCAACAAGAATGCATACGCCAATTATGTATCCCAGAAACCAAATAAATTTGGCAAAGTGTTTTATTCTCTCCCATTTCATTCTAATTCACCTCTTTTATTTAGATACGAGGCAATCATTCTGCTAGATTCATTATTTTGGAAGCCTTAATAAAGGTCGTGCAGCAAATATGGTAGTACGGCCGAAAGACCAAGACCATCACGATCCTTGACGAGGGATTGTTGAAGACGACGAAACGGCTGGAGGAGTATCTGACAGCGGAGTACATGAAATTCAAAGAGGAAGTCGAAGCGGGCGAGTACATCGCACCGCAGAAGATGACGGCGTATTATGATTACGCATGCCCTCACAACCGGTATGCGCCGCGGCGAGCTAAATTGGCCTAGAATGGCGCCACATCGATTGGAGAAGCGGGATCATCGACGTGTCGCAGAACCTCGTGATGACACTGAAGGGAGAGCTTATCGTCAAGGAACCTAAGACGAAGAATGCGAAGCGCAAAGTCTCATTGCCAGCCTCCTTGCTAGAGGAGCTGCGCGAATACTATGCGCACCGGGCGAAGGAGCGGGACAAGCTTGGCGATGCGTGGAAAATGGACAGGGATGGACGGGAATGGCACTTCGTATTCTGCCACGCGGACGGCACACCATTCCACCAGGAGCGGCCATACCTCTGGTTCCGATCGTACATCTAGCGGAACAGACTCAGGTATATCCGCTTCCACGATCTACGGCACACGTCGGCCACACTGCTCATTAACCAAGACGTTCATGCAAAGATCATCTCTGAGCGCCTCGGCCACGGCGACATATCCACGACAATGAACGTTTACGGCCATGCCCTCCGATCCGCTGACCAAGCGGCCGCAGACAAGCTTGATTCTTTGTTTACGAAAAAGACCAAAGTGCAGCAATAATAAGAAGAGAACCGTCAACGATAAACTGCTGACAGAGTTGAGAACGCTGCAGGATGGCGTGACGACGGTGCGGGCCGTGGCGGAGGCGCTGGGGGCGACGTTGAATTGGGACGGGGAGAATCGGACTGTGATCATCGAAAAATAACGAAAAGCCCACTAACTTTTTGGTTAGCGGGCTCGTTATTTAAACAGGTATCATAATTTCATTTACATTCCGGATCTGTATTGGCTCCAATGCTCTATATTCAGCTAAAATGTCTTCATATAAATTGCCTACATACCTCGCAGCGGATATGGTTATTATTACTGCGTAGTCCATACGGTCGATTCCATTGTTTCTATCCATCCCGTGCAACACTAGGAATGGATTATTTAGGGAGGAATACCTTACACGATCCCATTTTCTGACGACAGTATCCCACTTCAGCTCACCTCGTCTAGCTTGTTCAGTTTGGTAACTGTTTGGACTTTTGGTTACAGGGAGAGCACCCCTCCGCCAGTTATCTGCTAATAGTCTCTCGATATCGGTTTGATCATTGTCCAGATGTTTTATGACATTTTGGTTTTCTTTCGTAAATCGATATTTTCGTGAATGGGGATAAAAAGTGTCTTGAATTGCAGACTCAGTATAGTCCTCAACATGAAGAGGATTTGTCTTTGTTAAAACAGCAATAGTCCAGCTCAAGTCAATAGTCCCAGCATTTTGTGCGTTTAGAGGGAAAGGAATCGGCAATTTTGCCATTCTTGTCGGATGAATCGAACTTGAGTAGACAATAGTGACCTGTTTGTCCGAACAATACAACATCTCATCAACAGATTGATCAACATATCCATACCCCATATTGTTATCAACATATTCTGGGTGAGTTGCTGAATGAATTAGAAGCGCTCTTGCAACTAACGGGCTAAATAGTTCACATCTTCCCAAAATTTCACCGGCTTTACCAGCAATAATAGGAGCTGCAAAGCTTGTCCCTGCGCTCAGGTATCTTTTGCCCGGTTCGTTTGCATTTAGCAATTGTATTGGCGTATTCGCATCACCACCAAATGCAAGAATATCCGGTTTGACTTTACCACCTTCCCTGCCTTGACCGATGCAACTGTATGAGGCTTTAGTAATCTCTCCAGTAGCAAAATCATAAGCGTATGCACCCACGCCGAGTCCATTGACCATGTCTGCAGGCGCTTGAATCCTATTCAGCGGTTCGGAAAGCTCGCCGTCATTTCCTACTGCGATTACAAAAAGTTTTCTATAATTCCAGGCAAGATCATCTAATGAGTAAGTAAATCTAGAAATATCATCGTCCAAAATTGGGCCACGCGGGCCTAGAGATATGTTGAAGACATTAATATCATGTCTTGCAGGCACAACTTCCTCAATAATATCAATGGCTTCGTATAATTCAAAATCGTGAGGGTTTAGAGTTGGTAGCACTCGGAAACTCTCGACAGTGACGGCGGGTTTTATCACTGTCGAACCTGAAGAATAACTATTCAGTGCTCCATACAGTACAGCTCCTGCAACTGCTGTGCCGTGTTTAACACCCCTTGGGTCTGCTGCAGAGCCTATCGAACGGCCTTCGGTTGCGAAATTCATCAATAACGGGTTTGTAGGGTCAATGCCACCATCAAAAATCCCCACTTTTACTCTGGATTTTTGAGTTACTGCTATCGGTTGTGGTGCATCTGGAGTTAACCCAAATGTTCTCATTTCGGGAAAGGGATCCACCATCATTGGATGCGCTGTCCTAAGTGGATTGAAATCCGAAATTTCTTCAAGTACAGATCTTGTTAAATAAACACTTATGAAGGTTGGTCCATTATGATAACTCTTAATACGTATGGATTCTTCATTTACACCAGCACGAAGAAGTAATCGTTTCATCTTTTCGAGTGCTTCTTGGTCTTCATGCCCATACGGATGTAAAACTAATTCAGCCTTTCCTTCTCTCCATTCCTCGCCAAACCCAAGTGCAACTTCTGATGGATTCAAGAGCGATATTTCCTCTATTTTCTGCACATCTTTTTTAAAGGAATCAGTTAATTCAGCCCCTTGATCAGCAAGTATTCTTTTTAATCGGTTAAGGTTATTTTGTGAGGTTTTAACAAAATGAAGTTTACTGTATTTCTTTTCTTGATTGACCGTGTAAATCCAACGCCTTGAACCAATGTTTTCAAATGACACATCTCGAAACAATGTGTTAGGAGTATAGGATTTTGCAAGAAACTTCGAGTTTAAACGAACTGTTAGAACAATATCTTCCATTCTTTTTTCTGCCGAAATTGTAGCGATCGTTGTCTCTAACGATTCAATTTGTGAACTGACATACTGGCGAGCTTCATCATAGGTTCGAGGGAATGTGACTTCGTTCCCTCCCATTCCTCTCTGTATTGGTTCTATCAGCCTCTCTCCATATCCTAAGATCGGTGAAAACTTCTGTTCATCTGTCACGAACTATTCCTCCTTTTTACTTTTCAAATGATGGTTTACGGTGGATGTTGAAATACCAAGCAGTTTAGCTATTTCAGCTTGAGTAATTGACTTTCCAAGGATCTCTTTTGCTGAACGGGCGAATAATTGATTAAATCGTCCATCTGTATGGATACTTCTAAGTTCACTGATAATGTATTTAATTGGTTGATCACCATCTAGGATGAATTGCCTCAAGATCCGTTCGCATACCTGAACAAGATCAGAGGCTGAAAGCCCTTCAGTAACTTCAGAAAGGATTTTATACATGTTTTTGTCCAAAGCTATTATGTCTGTTGGCAAATTGGTGTTGAAAATATTTTCTCTTACGTTGCGGTCAGGAAGTCCCATTTCAATTGTTCTATCAAAACGTCGCCATATTGCTTTATCAAGAATTTCAGGGTGATTTGTAGCAGCGATAACAACTGAATGTGTTGGCCAATTTTCCAATTCTTTTAATAAGACGTTTACAATACGTTTAAGCTCTCCCAAATCTGTGGGATCATCTCGACGTTTTGCGACTGCATCAAATTCATCAAGAAGAAGGATCGATGGTTGTTTTTTAGCGTAATCGATCACTTTCTTTAAGTTTTGACCGGTCTTTCCAAGGTAACTTGATATTGTTGAAGCTAAGTCCAAAGTCACCAGGGGAAGTGAGAGTTCATACGAGAGATAATCAGCGAGCATTGTTTTTCCTACTCCAGGTGGTCCGTACAACAACACACTTGTCGGTGGTCTGACACCAGCTGCGAGTAACTTTTCACCCTGATTTCTCTCGTAAATAAATCGTTGGACTAGCTGAGTTACTTGAGAATTTAGGAAAATGTATGGTGGATTCAAAGGTGGCTCATTTAACTGAGCCAAACTCATGAAGTTATCACGGTCAGAAGGTGGGGGTTCAATACCGATGGCCCTTGTAACCGATGCCCCTACATCGTTATAAGATAATGCTTTTGCAATTTCATTTGAAATACCGGGATGATCCTTTTTGAGTAACCTAATGAGCGTAAGAGATAGAAGCTCAACGGATTTCATATCACTTGTCAACGATGAACGTATGAGCTTTGGTAAATGTTCCAGAACTTTTTGCATTATTTTCGATACCTCCGATTAATTCGATTTACATCGAATGATTAAATAATAAGAAAAATAAAGGGTTTAGTCAAGTTGAATTCGATCGATGATATGTTTTATGATACAATCGAATTTTCCTATATGGATATAATAAACTACAGATTTGAAAAGAACAAGTGTTCGTGAGGTGACGAAAGAAGAATTTTACGTTAGATGTTCTGCAACGCGGATGGGATAATTTTTTTGGTTGTAGCAAGAACACCTGTTTGCATATTATAAGAATATACATTTATGGAACCAATATAGGAATTACCCGTATCGTCTAGATCGAAATCGGCTCAGCCGGATGACCAGCCTTACCACCGCTCTGATCGACGCATCGCTTAGGGAATTGGCCGAGCATCGTTACATTGGGAAGAAAGACGGCATGGTGGTAACGGCAGAGGGTTGGGAGCGGAGACACATAGGCAGGTCGGCAATATGAGTGAACTGGTCCAACGGCATTGACGATCACTGCTAATATGAAAAGAGCCGCTCGGGAAGCACCCGTTAACGGCTCTTTATTATTTTAAGAAGACTAACTGAAACAGACGCGCCTGGTGGCACGTTATCCTCGGTGTCTGTTTTCTTCTCGTTTATGTCGAATTATCTTCGAATATCGTCCGTTATTTTTCATTTTCACATCAGATTCACATCAACGGGCAATTTCTCAGGCTGTCCCAGTAACAATGAACAACGTGTAGCACAACCCGAAATACCGCTACCATCAAGGAATCTCAGGCATTGTATCAATCCAGAACTAACACCGCCACGCTCTCCACATGCACCGTCCAAGGGAACATGTCGACCGGCGTCACTTCCACCGTGCGGTAGCCGCCGTCTTCCAGCACGCGCAGATCGCGCGCCAGCGTCGACGGATTGCAGCTGACGTAGACGACGCGTTCCGGCTCCATCTGCAGGATCGTCTCCAGCAGCGCCGGGTCGCAGCCCTTGCGCGGAGGATCGACGACGATGACGTCGGCCTTCGCGCCTTCCTTGCGCCAGCGCGGGATGACGACCTCGGCCGGCCCCGCTTCGAAGGTCGCGTTGTCGATGCCGTTCAGCGCCGCGTTGCGTTTCGCGTCCTCGATCGCCTCTGGCACGATCTCGACGCCGTATACATGGCCGGCCTTCCGTGCCAGGAACAAGCTGATCGTGCCGATGCCGCAATACGCGTCGATGACGTTCTCGTTGCCTGTCAGCGCGGCATATTCGACGGCTTTCCCGTATAAGGCAACCGTCTGCGCGGGATTCACTTGATAGAACGACCGGGCGGAAATCGCGAACCGGATGCCGTCCAGCTCGTCATAGATGACGTCGCTTCCCCACAGCGTTCGGGTTTCGTCGCCGAAGATGACGTTCGTGTCGCGAGTGTTAACGTTCTGCACGATGCTCTTCAGGCCGGGGAGTCCCGCCCGCAGCGCCTCGATCCACTCCGGTTGGCGTGGCAGCCGCTTGCCGTTGGTCACGAGCACGACCATGATCTCGCCGGTCACGACGCCGGTACGCGCCATGACATGGCGCAGCACGCCTTGGCCGGTCTGCTCGTCATACGGCTGGATGCGCAGCTCCTTCGCCACACGCTTCACCACACGAAGCACTTCGTCGTTATGCTCATGCTGGATGAGGCAATCGTCCATGTCGATGATCCGATGCGTTCCGCGCGCGTAGAATCCCGCAACCAGCTCGCCGCCTTCGCCCGCCGCGCCGATCGGCACGGCGGCTTTGTTCCGGTAGCGCCAAGGATCGTCCATGCCGATGGTCGGATGGACGACGATGCCTTGTCGCTCAGCCTGTACGCCGAAGTCCGCGCTGCCTAGCCGGTCGCCTTCGTTCTCGCGAACGGTAAGCTTCCCGATCCGGGTCAGATTATCTATGACATGCTGGCGCTTCCAAGCCAGCTGCGCCTCGTAATCGAAATGCTGAAGCTGGCAGCCGCCGCATTCCTTGTAGATGTCGCAAGGCGGATTCAGCCGATCGGGGCTCTCGGTTAGCAGCTTCTCCAACCGGGCGTAGCCGTACTGTTTCTTCATCTTCATGACGCGCGCGTTCACTTGTTCGCCGGGCAGCGCCCCTTGAACGAACAGAGTAAACCCGTCCGCGCGGCCGACGCCCTCGCCGTCATGCGTCAGGCCGATCACGTCGAGCGTCACTTGCTCGTTTTTCGCGAACGGACCGTCGTGTTCTTTGGCCGGAGCCGAAGAAACCCTCGCCGGACGGCCTCCCGATTTTGCCGGATTCATCGCCGGTTTGCCTGCTCCGCCTCTGGCTGCTTTCGCCAATTCGTCTTTGCGTCCTCCCGGCCTCGTACCTTCCGCGCCTCCGCGCTGCGGCCCTTTCGGGCCTTTGCTTTTATGTTTTTGTTTCGTCATCGTTCCGATCTTCCTTCTTATCCATTCGTGCCGCATATCGCCGCAATCAGCGAAAAACAGCTAGTCTGTCGCGACTAGCTGCATTCGAAAGCTGCAGAATGGTTTATATGATCCCGGCACTCGCACTCGTACCCACAGCCGATCCTTTGTCCGGGCCATCCGGCCATCCGCCGCCGAGTTACCGGTACGTCGACTCCCCGCTCTCGTCCGCGAAGATTTGAAGATGGGACGGAAGGACGGAGAAGTTGCACGGCAGCACCCCGCCGTACTCCCCGTCAAGGTTGATCTGCACATAGTCCGGCGTCGTCACCTTCAGCTCGTTCGTCCGGAAGTGGACGACATGCGAATCGTTCAGATGTTCGCCTCGAAGCGCGAGCGTTACGAGCCGAATGAATTCGGCCAAGTTCATCCGTTTGATGAGCAGCACGTCGAGCAGCCCGTCGTCCAGCTTCGATTCCGGCGCGAGCCGCTCGAAGCCGCCGACGGAATTGCTGTTGCAGATCAGGAACATCATGAATTCGTCATGGAATTCGCCGATGCCCGCGGCTTCGAACTTCAGCTCCGTCGGCCGAAGGCGGGTCATCTTCTCCAGACCTTTCATATAATAGGCCAGCTGGCCGATCATCGTCTTCAGCTTGCTAGGCACGTCATAGGTCAGTTCCGTGAGCGACCCGCCGCCTGCGATATTGATAAAATACCGTTCATTCGCCTTGCCCACATCGATCGGTCTCGTATATTGCCCGATAATGAGATCGCAAGCATATTCCCAATGTTTCGGGATGCCGGTCGCCCTGGCGAAATCGTTGGTCGTGCCTACGGGCAATATGCCAAGCGGCGGGCGGTTCGGCTTGTTCGCGAGCCCGTTGATCACTTCGTACAGCGTACCGTCCCCGCCCGCGGCGATAATCATATCGTACCCGCGGTCCGCGGCATCCGCCGCGGCAATCGTCGCATCCCCTTCGCCGATCGTCGCATGGCAAGTCGCTTCGATGCCGCCTTGGTCGAGTCGCTGCAGGATGTCGGGAAGCCTGCGCTTCATCTCTTCCCTGCCCGAAGTGGGGTTATAGATCAGTCTTGCCCGTTTCATCGAAACTTCGCTCCTCCTTACTAAACATTGCCGGCATGTCCGATAGAATGGAGCCACTCCGACATCTGCCGCTTCAGCCAACGTGCGATCGCAGCATGAGGCAGCATCGCTTGGCCGTTATATCGATATTCCAAACCGCTCAGCCTGGAAGGAATAACGTGATTCGTAAAATAACCCGGGCTCAAAAACAGCGGTACGACAATGACCGCTTGTTCAGGCCGGGCTTCTTTCATCGCACGAAGCTGATCGGCGGCCATATCCGGCAATAACATCGCGTAGTCCGCGCGCGAATAACCGCCAAGCAGCCGCAGGCGTTCGGCGAGCCCGGACAATCCAGCCTGCCATCGCTCGTGGAACACCGGCTCCTTGCTGCCGTGCCCGATGAGCAGCAGCGCTTCCCGCTCCGGGTTCTCCGACAGATCCGAGATATTCGCGAGCAGCAGCTCGGCGATCTCCGAATCATTGTCGATCGGCTTGCCGTACGTGATCTTCGCTTCGACCCGGAACGTTCCGAGATCGCCTTCCAAATCGGACAGCGGCGGCAAGCCGAACGCCTGCCCGATCTCGTCGACATGCGTGCTCCCCGAGGAGACAAACAACGGTACCACGAGAATATCGTTAACCCCTCTGCGTTCCAGCTCGTCGATTCCGTCTTGGATCAGCCTTCCGCTTACGATCTCGAGGAACGACGAAACGACGGGGACTAGGGCTCCTATTGTAGCCGCATTCACCGCTTCGTCAACGAGCTTGATCCAATTCTCTTCCCTGGATCCATGGCTTACGACTAGTATGCCGGGTCGATTCACCGCTTCGCCTCCTTATTTGCCGAGACGCTCCAGTGCCATCTTGTACCCGTCGTTGCCGTAGTTCAAACACCGCTTCACGCGGGAGATCGTCGCCGTGCTCGCGCCCGTCTCCGCTTCGATCTGGTTGTATGTACTTCCCTTGCCTAACATCCGAGCCACTTCAAGCCGCTGGGACAAGGATTGAATTTCGTTCACCGTGCAAAGATCGTCGAAGAAAATATAACATTCCTCCACCGATTTCAAGGTTAAGATCGCCTCGAATAGTTGGTCAATTGCTTTATCGTTCAGCTTCTTCAGCTGCATGCGCATTCACTCCCATGATTACTATAGTCCTATTGTATCCTTTTGTAGCCATTTGTTCAAACATTACCGTTTTCACGCATTGAAGAGCGGAAGAATAGACGGGCTAATAACTATAAATTTTATTGTGAAATCGGGACATTCGTCCAATCCGAGCGATTGCCTATGCCATAAGCTAAAGGAAAAGAAGGGTTGTGATCCGTTTGAATCCAAATCAAAATCCCGGCGCCGGCAACGGGCACGGCATCGGTCAAGGGAGCGGTCAAGGGAACGTAATCGGCAGCGAGCACGGCTTCGCCCATCGGCATGGCCAGAGCCTGCTGAACCGTCCATATAGCGGTCTGCACGGCAGCTTCCAATACGATGACGCGCCTCTGCAACAGCAGCAACAGCAGCTGACCTATCCGCCGCACATCGTACAACGTGAAGGAAATCCGAGTCTTCTCCCTGCCGTATTGCCTCAGGCGCAAAACCAACTGATTGGGGCGCCTCCCAAGCCTTCGGGCGGCGGCTTCTCCCTCGCGAATCTGACAAAGTACGCTAACTTGACCGAAATCAAAGGGCTGGTCGATCGCATGGGCGGGCTCGATGGCATCTTATCGACGGTGACCAAAGTGCAGAAGGTCGTCAGCGGCGTTTCTCAGATGGCTCCGCTCATGAAGGTGTTCATGGGGTCGTTCGGCAAAAAATCGTCTTCGAGCGAAGGTGGCAACGAGGGCTCCGGCATCTCCCGTCCGAAAGCTCGCAAGCGCCGTCCCAGCAGCGGCAGACGCCCTCGCAGCGGCGCTTCGGTGAAGAGGCGCAGCCGCCCTAGACGCAGAAGATAAGCGACAATAAAAGAAAAACAGCTCCCGTTCATCTCGGCATGATTTTGTATCATGACGATGAATGGGAGCTGTGTTTTTGACTAGAGGAACAACGCTTTGATGATCCAGAAGAAAATCATCGCCAAAATCGCGGTAATCGGAATCGTAATAAACCAAGCGACCACGATTCTTCCGGCTACGCCCCAACGGACAGCCGAGAATCGCTTCGCGCTGCCGACGCCGAGAATCGAAGACGTAATAACATGCGTCGTACTGACCGGAAGATGAATCATCGTCGCAGTCAGGATTACGGCCGCGGAGCCGATATCTGCAGCGAAACCGTTAATCGGTTCGATTTTGAAAATTTTGGTCCCCATCGTCTTGATGATCTTCCATCCGCCAACCGAGGTGCCGAGCGCCATAGCAATCGCAGCGGAAAGCTGAACCCAGAACGGAATATGATCCGTGCTATCCTGCACGTTCGCGGCTACGAGCGCGAATACGATAATGCCCATCGCTTTCTGTGCGTCGTTCGTGCCGTGCGAGAACGATTGGAACATCGCCGTAATGACTTGTCCGCCCCGGAACCCTTTGTTAATGGTGTGCGGGCTGCTCTTCGCGAAGATGCGCTTGAGAAGCCACATAATAATGAAACCAAGCGAGAACGCGACCAGCGGTGAAATAATAAGAGCTTTCAAAATATCGATGAATCCGCTGGCATTCAGCGATTCGAATCCCGCTCCCGCGATAACGGCGCCGGCAAGCGAGCCGACGAGCGCATGGGAGGACGAGGATGGAATGCCGAACCACCAGGTAATCAGGTTCCAGGCAATCGCCGCAAGCAATGCCGCGATGACGATCTCAATGCCGAATTCAAGCTCGGCCGGATTGGCGACGCCGCTGCCGATCATCTTGGCGACGCCTGTGAACGTGATGGCGCCGACGAAGTTCATGACCGCGGCCATGAGCACGGCTAGCTTAGGCTTGATCGCCCGTGTCGAGACCGAGGTCGCGATGGCATTGGCGGTGTCGTGGAAACCATTTATAAAGTCAAACGCAAGCGCTAGGAAAACGACGATCCATAATACGTATATCTCCATGTGTACGACTCCTGCTCCTCTGGATTAGCTGTTGCGCATGATGATCGATTCCAGCGTATTGGCTACATCCTCGCAGTAGTCGGTCGTCTGCTCAAGCCTCTCGTAAATTTCCTTGCGCTTGATCAGCTCGATCGGATCTTGCACGTTTTTGAACAACGTCGTGACGCTTACGCGCAGCAGATCGTCCGCTTGGTTCTCCAGTTCGTTGATGGCAATGCAATGTTCGCGCATCGCGAGCAGCTTCTTCTGCGACAGCAGCTGGATCGCTTTGCGGATTTGGTGCGCGGAGCGCACGATGACATCCGCGAACAACGTAATGTATTCGTCTTTCTCGCGAATGTTGTACATCTCGAACCGCGAGGCGCAAGCTTCGATACCGTCCAGGACATCGTCAAGCGAGGTGGTCAATTCCATGATATCCTCGCGCTCGATCGGCGTAATGAAGGTTTTGTTCAGTTCTTTCAAGATCGTGTGCGTGTACTGATCGCATTTGCTTTCCAGTTCCTTCATCTTCTTGGCGAAAGCCGTCAGGTTCGACAGATCCGATACGCCGGCCGCAAAATATTCTACGGCTTCAACCAGCGTGTCCGCCATTTCTTCGAGCGATGTGAAAAAAATGTCCTTTTTCTTAAACATGTCAATCCCCTTATCAACTAGAAAATGGTATGGTTCTGTTGGACAGAAACTTGCCCTAACGTAGTGTACACCACAATTGTTAAGGGAATGTAAACGTCCATGAAAAATTTAAACATATTTTCCGCGCCACTACAATAGCCAAATCTCAAATCCGCTTTCCGGGCGATAAAAAAAGGAGATTCCATGAACGGAATCTCCTCCTTGCCAATCCGCTACCTTCGTAGTTTATCCTGCCCTGCCGGATTGTACCCATTCGACATGCTCGGCGAGGGCAGGCTTGTTCGGAACGACGTGTATGAACGTATGCCCCGGCACGAGCGCAATCTCGGCGCCGTCCTTCGTCGCGAACCGGATCATCCCGTCAGGAGCCGATACCCAATCGATGTCCATCTTCTTGCCTTTCTGGAACAAATACGCCTCGCCGCCCGACTCCAAATCGACGGAGAGCCGCCCGACGTTGTCGAGCGTCTTATGGCCGGTCTCGAACACGATCAAATTCGCCGCCGACAGCGTTTCGTTATTGTTCAGATCAATATGGGGCTCTCCGTTGATGGAACGTTTGTAAAGCCCGCTGGTCTCATCGTACTGGTAACCTACTTTATAATTGTCCATAAGGAAATTGATCGTAATGTCGCGAGCTTCCGTAGTTCCGGCTTGCTCCATAATCGAGCCATTCGGAGAGAATTTGTAAACGGGTACGGGAACATTCTCGTCGTATTTCTTCTTCGCCGCCCCTTCACGGAGCTTCTCCTGCGTCGAATAAAGGTTATGCGGCGCCTTCCGGTCCTTGCTTCTCCAGAAGTAAGATCCGGCATTCGTAATTTCGTCCAGATAAGGTTTCCCTTGTTTCTGCAAAATGCCATACGCTTCCGGGCTGCCGCCTGCATGCGCCATAATCGCGCCATAACTGTCGGCGATACCGATCAAATATTTGCGGTTGCTTCGGATCGGACCGATCGTATCCGTCATCGTATCGGCGCTTTGGAAGATCGCGACCAATCTCGTAATGCCGCCTTCGGCAAGAACTTCCCACAAGACATCTGCTTGCGACAGACCCGACTGGGGGCGAGCCGCCGAGAAATTGTTGATCATGACGGCCAAAGGGCGCGATTTCGCTTCTTGCTCCAGTCCCAAGCCGGTTAACGGCGCTATGTAGGGAAGCGGCGTCGGGCTCGGAGAAGGCGTCGCCATGGCGGTCGGCGCAGTCGTCGTTTCTTGGTTCACGTTGGTTACGGCGTCTTTGGCTTCGCTGCATGCCGCTGCGACAAGAAGGGATGCGGCCAGCAACGTCGCCAGCGACGTCCGCAATCGGTTGTTCATGAGTACCCCGCCTTTGCTAGAAAGTTGGCAATCATAAAGGTAGTTCAAAAAATCCACTTTTGATCACGAAGTATACCAGGTTGCGTATTCGACATCGAATATTGAATTCAGCCGAAACTAAGCGAATGCTTACGAAGTATGTTTCCTCCGGAAACATTGCAGGTGCTCACGTAGCTTACACTGCGCTCCGCTTCTCATTTTCTAGCTTCATCCAATCTTCTCGGTGCTGAAAACCGGACTTTTTGAACATCCATTCTTAAAATCTTTTTCCGTCTACCTATTATTTAATCATAGGATAGGCTGCGTTGTCTCGACAAAATGTTGCCGATAATCGCAAAGAAGGTCCCTGCAACGAGAAACGGAGCAGCCTCTGTGCGAGCGGCTGCTCCGTTCATGTTAGATGGACCAATGATGCCATTCCTGCTGCTTGCGGTCCAAACCAGACAACCATTCCGACGTTACGCGAATCGCCTCTTCCTGATGCGGCCTCGAGGAATACGTATGTCCAGCTTGGAAAATAATTTCTTTATCGCAAAGCCCTTCGCTGCGCGTCCAGAACACTTTCTGGTACAAGAAGCTGTAATCGACGGGAATAAGCTCGTCGCTCGTACCGTGGACGAGCAGCACTTCTCCGCCGAATCTTGTGGCCGACTGGAAAGGCTGATGTTGCATAAGCGAGTCGAAAAACACCGGTTGAAGCGAATATCCTGCATGATCGGTGCTTCCCTTCGTTACCGCTTCATCGTAGCTGGAACGTCCGACGATCCGGACGATATCGTTGAACGGATAGCCAACCGCAGACCACAGAACGAGCCGTTTCACCCGTTTGTCCTTCACCGCCGTCATGAGAGCGACCGCGCCTCCCAAGCTGTGTCCAAGGAGTACGATGCGGCGCGGATCCACGCAATCCATGCCGTGCATGTAATCGATGGCCGTTCGCGTCTGGTCGATCATGGAATTGAAGCCGAGAGCGCCGTAATCCCCGTTGCTCTCGCCGCAGCCGCCATAGTCGAATCGGAGCACGTAAGAGCCTTGCGCCGCAAGCGCTCTTGCCGCCTTCACGAATAAGCGGTCCACGCCAATCCGGCTACCGATAAATCCGTGGCAAATGATAATCGCCTGTTTTTTGGCCTCCAGGTCATGTTGACCGACAGGGTAATGCAGCGTAGCCTTTAGTTCCAATCCGTCATGCGTCAACGTTATTTGTTTCTCCATAATCGTACCTCCCGATCACGCCTTGCTTTTTATATACAATAATTCCTACCCGATAACTTTGAATTAATTGTATTCATCCTATCACTTCCTCGGATGGCTGTCAACGGTTCGCTTGAATGGAGCTCCCATCATCGGAACAAACTAAAAAAAACCGAGCCTTATGGAAGGCCCGGATACTCGCGCAAGCGCAGGAGGTGGAAAGGGATGCCGTTGTGGATTGCTTGGCTTCGCGATAACTGGCTGTCGGTCATGCTCGGTGCCGGAGTCATCATCGCCGTGCTGTATGTCATCGCTAGGCGAAAGCTGCTGTTCTTCAAGGAGTAGCGTGATCCTTCACGCGAGGCAGGGAA
Source organism: Paenibacillus sp. LHD-117 (assembly GCF_030929555.1). GTDB lineage: Bacteria > Bacillota > Bacilli > Paenibacillales > Paenibacillaceae > Pristimantibacillus. Next base: position 14,626 of record NZ_JAVFVT010000038.1, read on the forward strand.
ATCGTCACGATCGTGCCCGCCCCCCGCTCGCTGTCGATCTGCAGCTCGCCCCCGTGAAGCTCGATAATTTCCTTGCAGATAGCAAGCCCAAGGCCGGAACCGCCTTGACCGGTGCTGGCCTTATAAAACTTTTCCGTGACATGCGGCAAATCTTCGGCAGCAATTCCGCTCCCGGTATCCGCGATCATGATTTGCGCCTGCTCTCGTTCTTCGGACACCGTCGTCGCCACGCGAATCGTTCCGCCGGGCGGCGTGAATTTGAATGCGTTGTCGATCAAGTTGATGATGACCTGCTTGAGCCGGTTCGCGTCGCCGCATACGACGATCGGACTTGCCGCATAAGCGGCAATCAGCTTCACGCGAGTATTCTCTTCCCGTACCGCGAGCTGTCTGACGGTCTCCTTCACGGGTCCGTTCAGATCGAGAAGCTCCGTATGAAGCTCCATTGCGCTGCTGGACAGCTTGGAGAAGTCGAGCAGATCTTCGACGAGGCCGGAGAGACGCTCGGTCTCCTTGCTAATAATGGACAGGCCGAGCTTCACCTCTTCGTCGTCTCCTGTCGGCTCGCTTTCCTTAAGCGTCTCGCTCCACCCTTTGATCGACGTAAGCGGCGTTCGGAGCTCATGCGAGATCGACGAAATAAAATCGTTTTTGAGCTTCTCCCGCTTGTTCAGCTCGCTCACCATCACATTGAAGGTCTCGGCAAGCTGGCCGATCTCGTCTCCGCTCCGCTTCGTCGCCCGTTTCGTCCAATCCCCGTCCGCCATATACCTTGCCACCCGCGTCAGTTCTTGAATCGGATTCACGATTCGCTGCGCCAGGAACAAGCTAAGACCCAGGAACAGCAGTACGACGGATATGCCAACGATGACGGCCATTTGGATCAACTGATTGACCATGTTGTCGATTTTCTCGAGCGAAGAGGTATATCGAAGCAAAGAAACGACCCGCGTATCGCCCAGCAGCGGGATCGTCACCGAAGTTACCCTTTCGCCGTAATACGGATCGACGCCGCTCCATGTCCCCGTGCTGCCCGCCATCGCGCTCCTGACATCGTCGGACGAATACCGGACTTTGGGGGCGAACCCGTCCGAATCGACCTGAACCTCGCCGGTACTGCTTAACAATTGGATCCGGGTCGGACCGCCATCGGCCATATTTTGAAGCAAATAATCGGCCTGGTCATGCAGGCTAAGCGACGCTAGCGAACGGCTATGCTGCGATATCGCGGATTCTGCGCGCTGTTTCACGGAGCTTTGGGCGCTTCCGTAATAATAGTTCCACATCAACACGGCGAACGCCGCGCCAAGCACCGTTACGACCATCGCGATCAGCAGCAGGTAGCTCCACACCATCTTGGCTTTAATGCTTCTCATTGCGGAATGCCCCGTCTCCACCGGTATCCGTAGCCCCATACCGTCTCGATGAAGGCCGGCTCCGAAGGGCTCGCCTCGAGCTTCTGGCGAATGCGCCGGATGTTGACGTCAACAACTTTCAGATCGCCTACGTAATACCGGCCCCACACCTCCGTCAAAATATGATCCCTGCTTATGCTCTCTCCTTCGCGTTCCATGAGCAGTCTGACAAGCGCCCATTCGGTTGGCGTAAGCACGACTTCCCTTCCGCTCTTCCACAGCCTTCTCTGCGCGACGGATAGGCGGAACGGTCCGCTCGTTAAGTCGCGATGATCATGATTGGACGTGTCGCCCATCCCATCGGCGACAGGTTCCGACAGGGCGGCCGCTTCCCGATCGCCCGGCGGAACAAGCTGCCGCTCCGCGTTCATTCTCCTGTACAACGATTTGATGCGGGCGATAAGCTCACCCGGGCTGAAAGGCTTCTGAACGTAATCGTCGGCTCCAAGCTCGAGGCCTTGGATTTTGTCTTCTTCCTGCGATTTCGCGGTTAACATAATAATTCCCATACGGGGATATCGCTGTCTCAGCTTCTCGCATACTTCGAAGCCGCTGATGGTCGGGAGCATAACGTCCAGCAACGCGATATCGAACGGACCTTCCGACTGCGCGAAAGCAAGCGCGTCCTCGCCGTTCTCCGCTTCCGTAACTGCTATGTCGTTCCGCTTCAGATTGATCCGGACGAATCCCCGGATCGATTCCTCGTCCTCTAACAACAATACTCGCATCGTCTGCACCGCCACTCTTATCTGTCCTATTCTGCAAAGTCGATGCTTAAGTAATCGGAGAACGAGTCCCGAACCTTCAGCATCTCTTGCGCGTCCGACCGCGAAGCAGCCGTCAAGGATTCCAGGCCGTCTTCGTGGAAGGATACCGCATACTGGTTGCCGCTATGCACGCCAAGCGAACGGAATAGCCTTTTTTCGTCCCTCCATACATGCTCGACGCCTTCCCACTGGCTGAGCGGGACCACATAGACGGTAGCCAGGTCGGCTATTTCATCCGTTTCCGCATTGTAATACTGGAAGGTGACAATGCCATAACTGGCCCTGGGAGGTTTCACCATCGTATAGCTGTCCTTCCACGATTCCGGAATGTCCAGCCTTATTCCATAGCTTGGATCTACGTACTGCTCCGCGACCTTATTAAAGCTTGTTCGTCCGTCCCATTGCAACCACTCGTTCATCCATAGGGAATCGGAATAAGGGACGCCCTCGTGTCCGGGGGCCTCCCAAGTCCGCTGGAGCTCGATAATGCCGTCTCCGTTCATATCTTCGCTGAATGTCGGCTTGCCGGAGAAGCCGTATCCTTGTTTCTCTAGCTCGGGCGTGGGATAAACCAGCGTCAATTGACGGCCGTTCCAGGCATACATAAACGTCAACAGGCTATGGGCGCCCGTTCCGCCTTCCAGAACGACACCTTGATGCCGCGTGGAGATGTTGCCCATAATCATACGATCGAACAAACTTACGCCTTCGGGCAGCGTCGTCCTTGCTTTTGACGTTAGTCGCCCGTCCTCCCACGTGTACATCGTCAGCTGGAATACCGGCACGACGAGCTCGGCCGCCGCGCCTGCCGAAGACGATTCGCTGATCACAGCCAGCTCCGTATTGCCGTCACGATCCAGATCCGCCGTTTCCGCCAAGCTGAACGGAAGAGAAGCGGACGGGGGTAACTTAAGTTTGCCTTTGTCGTTGCGCACGGCCTTGCTTTGGAACGAGTAGAGCTCCAGTACGGCTGGACTGTCGAACGCGCCGGTCCAGCCTACCGCCAGCTCTTTGGTTCCGTCGCCGTCCATATCTTCGATGCTTAGCCAGGTCATCTCCCGGGCCAGCGGCTGTTCGACGAGCAGCCATTGCCTCCAGCCATTCTCGGTTAGCCGCAGCGCCATGATCTCGGGCGAGCTGTATTCGTTGTAATAGGTGACGACCGCTTCGTCCGCTCCGTCACCATCCAGGTCGATCAGCCGAATGGCCTCCTGCCCGTTGTCCGAATGAGGCAGCATCATGATGCTGAACTCCGGCAGAGCCTTCGTCACCGCGGCCAGCAGCTGCTCCTTGTCGGCCGATATCTGCGGCTTCCGGAGCAGATCAGCGGGAGCCGCCGTATATTGGCAGCCGGCTAGCAGAAGGGATAACAGGAGCATCGCCGGCAGCACGATCCTTTTTTTGACGGAACCGTCGCCGCCGTCTCGGGATGTTATGGAGTGAAGACTGGATGTGCGCGGCATGGCTGAGGCGATCTCCTTTCTTGCTTTTCGTCTATTCTTGCCTATCGTTTATTCCGGGATTTCGTCCATGGTTACGAACGTATATCCCAGCTCTCTTAAGTCATCGATCACGTCCGGCAACATCTGAACGGTGTTCTTAATATGTTTGCCTCCGAATGAATGCATCAATATTATACCATTAGGCTTCGTGTCATGGATAATCAGCTCGCGCATTTCCGATACGGAAGTGCCCGCCCAGTCCCTAGTGTCGACCGTCCAGCCCGCAAGCCTGCGACCCTTGTTCTTCAGCACCTGCTTCAGCGTATCCGACACGGAGCCGTACGGAGCGCGAAACAACGTCGGAACCTCGCCGAGCACTTCAAGGATGGCCTGGTCCGTTTGGTCGATCTGCGAGAGGATGCCCGCTTTATCCTGCTTCTTCAAATCCTTATGATTTTGCGAATGATTGCCGATCGTATGCCCTTCGTTCGCGATGCGCCGCAGCACCTCGGGGTACTTGGCCACTTGCTGGCCAACGACAAAAAATGTTGCTTTGACGCCTTTCTCCTTCAAAGTATCCAAAATCGCCGTCGTATACTTGGAATCCGGTCCGTCGTCGAAGGTGAGCGCCACTAGCTTCTTTTCTTCCGTGCTTGTGCCGGGCCTGTCAGCAGGCGGTGTCGGCTTCGCCGGTTGTTCTTCCCCGGCATGCCCGGTGCCTATGTTTCCGCCGTTATCGTTGCCGTTTCCGTTGCCGGCTTGTCCAGACTCGTCTCCCGGCTGTACGGGAAGAACGGCATGCTCGCCTGTTTCGTTGCCCAAGTCCGTTGATCCTCCACTCGCTTCTCCCGTAATCGTTCCCCCTTGATTCCCGTCTGCGCCTCCGCCGTTCGCCGTCCCCGGCCCCGTACCTCCTTGGATGACCTCTCCGCCTTTCTCGACCGTAGGCACGATCGCCCCGAGCCCCATTGACATCGATTGCCCCGTAGCGCATCCCGCCACCCAAATCAAGACTGCGACAAGTACGATCAAAAGTGCCAATCTCCGACGCCGTTTTTTCGTTTTCTCCATCTCTCTCACCTTCTACTCTGCTGATAGATTCATCTTATCGGAAGAATAGATTCAGAGAGTTACAAAAGAGTAACACCGTTCGAGAAATAGCGACACTTGCCGCAAATAAAAAAGAACCCGCGGGCAGTGCCCGCGGATTCCGGCGAAATGGATATCGATCGTGATGATGACCGTCTCTTCCGGTCGATTAACGAAGCGCCTTCGCCGCGATATCCGACCGATTTTGTTTCCCTTCGAACTGGATGACGCTGACGGCCTCGTACGCGCGGGCACGGGCTTCCGCGATATCGCGGCCTCGCCCTACGATGCCAAGCACGCGTCCGCCGTTCGTCACGAACGCTCCGTCCTTCATCGCCGTACCCGCATGGAAGACAAGCGCGCCCTGCGCTTCCGCATCCGCGATGCCGGTAATGACGCGGCCTTTCGGATACGAGCCCGGATAACCTTCGGACGCCGCCACGACGCAAACCGCCGCATCGTCGCTCCATTCGATATCGAGCTCGCCCAGACGTCCGTTCATCGCCGCTAGAACGATGTCGACAAGATCGGTTTTCAGCCTTGGCAGCACGACCTGCGTCTCGGGATCGCCCATGCGCGCGTTAAACTCGATCGTTTTCGGACCGTCCTTCGTAATCATGAGGCCCGCGAACAGCACGCCGCGGAACGGACGCCCTTCGCTGACCATCGCTTTGGCGGTCGGGATAATGATGTTCGCGATCGACTCGTCGATGATCGCTTGATCGATATGCGGGAGCGGCGTATAAGTGCCCATGCCGCCCGTATTCGGTCCTTTGTCGCCGTCGAAGATCGGCTTGTGGTCCTGCGCAGGAACCATCGGCTTCACCGTTTCGCCGTCCACGAAGGCGAGAATCGACATTTCTTGTCCTTCGAGGAATTCCTCGATCACGATTTGATTGCCCGCCTCGCCGAACACTTTGTCGATCATCGCTTCGCGCAGCGCCGTCTCCGCTTCTTCCATCGAATAAGCGACCGTCACGCCTTTGCCCGCGGCAAGGCCGTCCGCTTTGATGACGATCGGCGTCGATTGTTCGCTCAAGTAGGCGGAAGCCGACTCGTAATCGGTAAACGTCTCGTATTTGGCAGTCGGGATATCATATTTCTTTAGCAGATTTTTCATAAAAATTTTGCTGCCTTCGATTTCCGCGGCCAGCTTGTTCGGGCCGAATGCCGGTACGCCGGCCGCCTCGAACGCGTCCACGATGCCGTCCGCCAGCGGATCGTCGGGGCCGACAAACACCAGATCGATCGACGCTTCCTTCGCAAAACGAGTCAGCTCGTCGAATTGGGATACCGCGATCGGCACGCATTCGGCGATCTGAGCGATCCCCGCGTTCCCCGGTGCGCAGAACAGCTCTTTTACTTTATCGCTTTTCTTCAGCGACCAGCAGATCGTATGCTCGCGGCCGCCGCTTCCAATTACCAAGATACGCATGATAGATGACCCCTTCCCTAGTGGAGAAAGCCTGCCCCTTGCGGTCAGGCCGTTCATTGCCGTTCTGGAAGCCCATCCTCGAATGGCCGAAGGTAGGGCTGAATGAGATTAATGTTTGAAATGGCGTACACCCGTGAATACCATCGCGATTCCGTTCGCGTTAGCGGCCGCAATGGACTCTTCGTCCTTGATCGAGCCGCCAGGTTGAATAATGGCGCGAATGCCGGCTTTCGCCGCCAGCTCTACTGTATCGCCCATCGGGAAAAAGGCATCGGAAGCGAGAATCGCCCCTTTCGCTTTTTCTCCAGCTTGCTCGATGGCGATGCGCGCCGCTCCGACGCGGTTCATCTGACCGGCGCCTACGCCTACCGTCATATCGTCCTTCACCAGCAGGATCGCGTTCGACTTCACGTGTTTCACGACTTTCCAGCCAAACAGCAGCTGCTTCAGTTCTTCCGCAGTTGGCTGGCGCTCGGTGACTACCTGCAGGTCCGCTTCGGAGATGCTGTGCACGTCGCTTTCTTGCACCAGCATGCCGCCGTCCACGGACGTCACGACCCACTCGGACTTGCGTTCGGCGGCTGCCGTGAGCTCGCCCAGCTTCATCAGTCGGATGTTCTTTTTCTTCGTGAGAATGTCGAGCGCTTCCGGCGTGTAATCCGGCGCGATGATAATCTCGAGGAAGATGCTGCCGAGCAGCTCCGCCGTATCGGCTCCGATCGTGCGGTTCGCTGCCACGATGCCGCCGAAGATCGACGTCGGATCGGCTTCGTAGGCTTTCTGATAGGCTTCGTGAATCGTCGTTCCGATGCCTACGCCGCAAGGATTCATATGTTTTACGGCTACGACGGCCGGCTCGTCGAATTCTTTCAGAATCGAAAGCGCCGCGTTAGCGTCGTTGATGTTGTTGTAGGAAAGCTCCTTGCCGTGCAGCTGCTCGGCCGTCGTCACGTTGCCTGCCGCGGCAAGCGGCTTGCTATAGAAGGCAGCCTTCTGATGCGGGTTCTCGCCGTAACGAAGATCCTGAACCTTCTCGTACGTAACGGTGTACGTCTCCGGCAACGGCTCGCCCGTTTGCTTGGAGAGATAGTCGGAGATGAGCGCGTCGTACGCAGCCGTGTGGCGGAATACTTTGGCCGCGAGGCGCTTGCGCGTTGCAAGCGTCGTATCGCCTTCGGCTTTCAGCTCTTCCACAACGGTTGCATAGTCGCCGGAATCGACGACGACCGTGACGAACGCATGATTTTTGGCCGCGGAACGAAGCATGGTCGGTCCGCCGATGTCGATATTTTCGATGGCGTCTTCATAGGACACGTCCGGCTTCGCGATCGTTTCTTTGAACGGGTACAGGTTGACGACGACCAGGTCGATGTAATCGAGGCCCAGGTCCTTCATCGCCTTCTGATGCTCTTCGTTGTCGCGGACCGCTAGCAAGCCGCTGTGAACCGCGGGATGCAGCGTCTTCACGCGGCCGTCCATGATTTCGGGGAAACCCGTCACGTCGGAAATGCCGATGACCGGCACGCCTTCCTTCTCCAGCAGGTTAAACGTACCCCCGGTCGAAATAATTTGCACGCCTTGCTCGGCGAGTGCTCTCGAAAATTCAACGATGCCCGTTTTGTCGGACACGCTGATCAACGCTCTGCGGATTGCCACGTTATCGTCCTCCTCGATTGGTATATTTATAGACTGTATCTCTAACGGATCTGAGAGACCTTATTTCGACAAAACGACCTTCATTTTAAATCTAACGGACCAGAGCGCCGCTATTTGTGCAATTAACCGGTATTTCCGCATCCAGATCGCGTAATAAGATCGTTCTGGTCCGTTAGATTTTCAAACGCCTTGTTTTTGGACAAATAACGTCTCTAGCGTCCGTTAGACTTCGGTTGTTTTTTCGATTTGCATAGCGCGACTAACGGGCTTCTCGTTACTCGATCCGTCGGTCGCGAATGCATGGGCCCTCAAATGTGGAAATGTGGAAACACCTTAGTCGCTCGAAGCCGTTTGCTGCCTAGTCCGCCACTTTCACATGCCGGCCATCCAGCGTGACTTGGCCTAACGCGATATGCTGAATCACTTCCGGCAGCAACTCGCGTTCCACGACTTGGATGCGCTCCGATAACGATTCAATCGGCTCGTTGCTTAAGATCGGAACGACCGCTTGGGCGATAATGGGCCCGCTGTCCAGTCCGCCGTCGACGTAATGCACCGTAACGCCTGTCAGCTTTACGCCGTAATCCAGCGCTTGTCCGATCGCGTTCACGCCGGGGAAGGAGGGAAGCAGGGAAGGATGTACGTTGATCATGCGTCCGTAATACGGTTCAACGAGCGTCTGCGTCAGAATGCGCATATAACCGGCCAATACGATAAGCTCCACGCCGCGTTCGGCAAGCTCGGCGATGATTTCCGTTTCGTATGCCTCGCGGTTCGGGTAATCCTTGGGTTTGAATACAAAGGCGTCTACGCCTGCCCGGCTCGCGCGCTCCACAACCGGCGCAGACGGCTTGTCACAAACAAGAAGCTCGATGGATCCATCGAGCTTCCCCTCTCGCACCGCATCCGCAATCGCTTGGAAGTTCGTCCCTTGTCCCGAAGCGAATACCGCGATGCGCAGCGGCGCCATTATACTTCCGCTCCCGTGAAGGTGACGATACGGCTGCCTTCCGTGACGGTACCGATCCGGTATGCTTGCTCGCCCAGCTTTTCGGAGATGCGAAGCGCCGTTTCCGCTTGGTCGGCAGGCACGACGATCACAAGTCCGATACCCATATTGAACGTCGTGAACATGTCGCGGTTCGAGATCGCGCCTTTGTCCTGCATCAACTGGAAGATCGGAAGAATCGGCCAAGAACCGTAAGCGATATTGACGTTAACGCCTTCCGGCAGAACGCGCGGAATGTTCTCGATGAAGCCGCCGCCCGTAATATGCGCCATACCTTTCACTTGCACTTCCTCAATCAGCTTAAGCGCCTGCTTCACGTAGATGCGCGTCGGCTCGAGAAGCACATCGCCGAGCTTGGCGCCGCCCAGCTCGTCCAGCTGCTGATCCAGCGAGAAGCCGGCTTCTTCGAGCAGCAATCTGCGCACGAGCGAGAAGCCGTTGCTGTGAATGCCGCTGGACGCGAAGCCTAGAACAACGTCGCCAGGAGCGATCGTCGAGCCGTCGATCATTTTTTTCTTGTCCACGATGCCGACCGTGAAGCCGGCGATGTCGTATTCTTCTTCGGAGTACATGCCAGGCATCTCTGCCGTCTCGCCGCCGATGAGCGCGCAGCCGGATTGTACGCAGCCCTCGGAGATCCCTTTGACGATTGCCTCGATCTTCTCCGGCACGACTTTGCCGCATGCCAGATAGTCGAGGAAGAAGAGCGGCTCCGCGCCTTGCACGATAATATCGTTGACGCACATCGCGACCGCGTCGATCCCGATCGTGTCGTGTTTGTCCATGGCGAACGCCAGCTTCAGCTTCGTGCCGACGCCGTCCGTTCCGGATACGAGAACGGGCTCTTCGTACTTGTCCTTGTCGAGTCCGAACAGGCCTCCGAAGCCGCCAAGCTCCGCAAGCACTTCGGGACGGTACGTCCGTTTCACGTGTTTTTTCATCCGTTCAACCGCTTCGTTGCCCGCGGCGATGTCGACTCCAGCCTTCTTATATGCTTCTGACAAAAGGGTCCACTCCTTATTGTTGACCATACTTATTTTCTTAACAAAACTAGCAGCTGCAGCTTTTGTCCGACTCTTCGTTAACCGGCGTCGGGTAATCGTTGTCGAAGCAGGCGAGGCACATGCCGCGGTTGTACGCGCCGTCGTTGCCGCCCACGGAATCGACGAATCCGTCGTCGCTTAAGAAGGATAACGAGTCCGCGTTGATTTCCTGACGGATTTCCTCGACCGTGCGGTACGATGCGATGAGCTCCTTGCGGTCCGGCGTGTCGATGCCGTAGTAGCAAGGATTTTTGAACGGCGGCGATGTGATGCGCACATGCACCTCCGTCGCTCCCGCCTCACGAAGCAGGTTGACGATTCGGCGCGACGTCGTGCCGCGCACGATGGAATCGTCGATCATGACGACGCGTTTGCCTTCGACGACCTTGCGGACGGCGGACAGCTTCATCTTGACGCCCTTCTCCCGCAGCTCCTGCGAAGGCTGGATGAACGTCCGGCCCGTGTATTTGTTTTTGATCAAACCAAGCTCGTACGGAATGCCCGTCTGCTCGGCGAAGCCGATCGCGGCGGAGATGCTGGAGTCCGGCACGCCGGTCACGACATCCGCGTCGACGAACGATTCGATGGCAAGCTGGCGGCCCATCCGCTTGCGTGCGGAGTGGATGTTGATGCCGTTAATGTCGCTGTCCGGGCGGGCGAAATAAATATATTCCATCGCGCAAGTCGCACGGCGTTCGATCTTCGCGTACCGGTCCGTGCGCATGCCGTTCACGTCGAGCACGAGCAGCTCGCCCGGCTGCACGTCGCGCACGTACTCCGCGCCGATCGTCTCGAACGCGCAGGTCTCGGAGGAAAACACATAGGCATCTCCCAGTCGTGCCATCGCGAGCGGACGCAAGCCGTTCGGATCCGATGCGACGATCAGCTTGTCGTTCGTCATGATCAGGAACGCGAAGCCGCCAACGATACGCTGGAGCGCTTCCTTGGCAGCCGTCTCGAAGTCCTTCGGCGAACGCGCGATCAAGTGAGCGATGACTTCCGTATCGCTCGACGTCTGGAAGATGGAGCCGCTCAGCTCGAGTTCGCGCCGGATTTCCGGCGCGTTCACGATATTGCCATTCGTCGCCACGGCAAGATCGCCATCGCGGTAACGGAAGATAAGCGGCTGCGCGTTCCCCAGCTGGCTCGCGCCTGACGTGGAGTAACGAACGTGGCCGATCGAGCGATCGCCGGCCAGCATGTCCAGCTTGTCTTTGTCGAACACTTCCTTCACAAGTCCCATTCCGCGATGATAGTTGAACCGGTTGCCGTTGGCCGTATCGACCGTGCAGATGCCGGAACTTTCCTCGCCGCGATGCTGGAGCGCATGAAGGCCGTAATAGGAAAGGCCTGAGGCGTCGGGATGACCGAACACCCCGAATACGCCGCATTCCTCCCGCAATTTATCAAAAATGTCGTCCCGGCCGATACCTTCGTTGTAATGGTCGCCGGTCCAGAGCGCCTGGCCATCTAATGTTGCACCGTCGCGTATCTGGCCGCCGAGTACCGTGCGATTAGGCACGGCGCGTTCATGCGCAGGGCGGTCGATTACTTCATGAGACATGGAATCGCATCCTTCCAAACCTTCTCCAGTTGTTGTACCGGCGCCGAAATGCCGGATTTGCCGTTAATGTTGATGGTCAGGCTGCTTCCCGTTACTTTGCCGATGACGGCGTACTGAACGCCTTGCTCGCTCAGAAGAGCCGTCAGCGCGTCCGCGTTGTCCGGCTTGGCCGACAACAGGATACGCGATTGCGATTCGCTGAACAGCAGGTGATCCGGACGCAGGTCGCTGACGAGTGACACTTCCGCGCCTACTTTGCCGCTGATGCAAGATTCCGCCAGCGCTGCCGCGATGCCGCCTTCCGACAGGTCATGCGCCGAAGCGACAAGGCCTTTCTGAATGGCGCCGAGCACCGCGCCCTGCACGTTTTTCTCCACATCGAGATCGATGACCGGAGGACGTCCCGAAGGCGCGCCGTTCAGCACGTACTGCAGCTCGCTGCCGCCGAACTCCGCCTTCGTCTCGCCGATCAGCACGATCACGTCGCCTTCGGACTTGAAGCCTTGCGTCGTGATATGGTCGACGTCATGCACGAGGCCTACCATGCCGATGACCGGCGTCGGATAGATCGCTCCTTTGGCGTTCTCGTTATACAAGCTGACGTTGCCGCCGATGACCGGCGTATCCAGCTTCACGCAAGCCTCGGACATGCCGTCCGCCGATTTCTCGAGCTGCCAGAACACTTCAGGTTTCTCCGGGCTGCCGAAATTCAAGTTGTCCGTAATGGCCAGCGGCTCAGCGCCGGAGCACACGATATTGCGCGCCGCCTCGGCAACCGCGATCCGTCCGCCCATCTCCGGATCCAGGAACACGTAACGTCCGTTGCAGTCCGTCGTCATGGCCAGCGCCTTGCGCGTACCGTCCACCAGCACGACAGCTGCGTCGGAACCTGGACGAACGGCCGTCGCCGTGCGAACCATGTAGTCATATTGATTGTAGACCCACTCTTTGCTCGCGACCGTAGGGGAAGCCAGCACTTTCTCGAGCGCGCCGTTCAGATCGGTAATTTCGTCGAACGCGGCCGTGTCGATCAATGCGCTCTCGCGGAACGATGCAGGCTCGCTGGACGGTTTGTTGTACACCGGGCACTCGTCGACAAGCGCCTTGACCGGCATGTCGGCCACTTCTTCGCCTTGGTGGAACAAGCGGAGACGTCCGTCATCCGTCACTTTGCCCACTTTCGCGCAAATAATGCCCCAACGGTCGAAAATTTCCTTCGCTTGCGCTTCGTGCTGCGGTTCGATAACGAACAGCATGCGCTCCTGCGACTCGGACAACATCATCTCGTAAGGCGTCATGCCCGTCTCGCGCTGAGGCACCTCGTCCAGGTAGAGCTCCAGGCCGTTGCCCGCTTTGGATGCCATCTCCGCGCTGGAGCACGTGAGGCCCGCTGCGCCCATATCCTGGATTCCGAGCACGATGCCGGAGTTGATCAGCTCGAGCGTCGCTTCCATAACCAGCTTCTCCATGAACGGATCGCCGACTTGGACCGCGGTACGTTTCTCTTCGGACTCCTCGGACAGTTCGACGGACGCGAACGTCGCGCCGTGAATGCCATCGCGTCCCGTTGCCGGGCCGACGTAGAACACCGGGTTGCCGACGCCTTTGGCGACGCCGCGCTGGATTTTGTCATGGTCGATCAGACCGACGCACATCGCGTTGACGAGCGGATTGCCTTCGTAGCTTTCGTCGAACATGACTTCGCCCGCCACCGTCGGAATGCCGATGCAGTTGCCGTAGCCGGCGATGCCGCTGACGACGTTCTCGAACAGGTACTTCACGCGATCGTTGTTCAGGTTGCCGAAGCGCAAGCTGTTCAGCAGCGCAACGGGACGAGCCCCCATGGAGAAAATGTCGCGGATGATGCCGCCGACTCCGGTTGCCGCGCCTTGATACGGCTCGACCGCGGACGGATGGTTATGCGATTCGATCTTGAACACGACGGCTTGGTTGTCGCCGATGTCGACGATGCCCGCGCCTTCGCCGGGTCCCATCAGGACGCGAGGTCCGGTGATCGGGAATTTTCTCAGGATCGGCTTGGAGTTCTTGTAAGAGCAGTGCTCCGACCACATGACGCTGAATACGCCGATCTCCGTGTAGTTGGGCTTGCGGCCGAGGAAGCCGCAAATCAATTCGTATTCATGATCCGTAACGCCGAATTGCGTGTAGATGCGCTGATCCGCGATTTGTTCCGCAGTCGGCTCCTTAGCTGTTAATTGCTGCGCCATGTTGTTCCCTCCATGCATTCAAAATCGATGTAAACATCCGCAACCCGTCTTCCGATCCTAGCAGCTGGTTTACCGCGCGCTCCGGATGCGGCATCATGCCGACGACGTTGCCCGCTTTGTTGCTGATGCCCGCGATATTCTCGATGGAGCCGTTCGGGTTCGTGTCGCCCGCGTAGCGGAACACGATTTGGTTGTTCGCCTTCAGCTCGGCCAGCGTCTCGTCGTCACAGTAGTAGTTTCCTTCGCCGTGGGCGATCGGGATATCGATAATCTCGCCTTGCGAGAATTGGTTCGTGAAAGCCGTATTGCTGTTGACCACTTCAAGAGGCGTGCCGTGGCAGCGGAATTTCAGGCCCGTGTTGCGGATAAGAGCGCCTGGAAGCAAGCCCGCTTCGGTCAGGATTTGGAACCCGTTGCAGATGCCGAGAATGAATTTGCCTTGTTCGGCCGCCTTGTTCACTTCGTTCATGACGTTCGCGAACCGCGCGATCGCTCCGCAGCGCAGGTAGTCGCCGTAGGAGAAGCCGCCGGGCACGAGAATCGCGTCGTAAGCGGACAAATCCGTGGCCGTATGCCAGACGTAATCGACCTGTTCACCGATCGCTTCTACCGCCTTGTAGCAGTCGATGTCGCAGTTGGAACCGGGAAATACGAGAACCGCAAATTTCATCCGATTATCCCTCCAGCTCGAAACGGTAATCTTCGACGACCGTGTTCGCGAGCAGCTTCTCGCACATGACCTTCAGGCGGGCTTCCGCTTCCGCGCGGTCGTTCGTGTCAAGCTCCACCTCGAGATACTTGCCGATGCGCACCTTGCCAACTTCCGCGAATCCCATGGAATGGAGCGCGCCTTGCACGGCCGTTCCCTGCGGGTCCAAAACGTTTTCCTTAATCGTAACGTAGACGGTTGCCTTCATAATAGCCTCCTGAATGTGTGGTTGTTATAGGTTGGTTGACTCGTTTATCTGCAACGGTTGCGACGGAGCTTATTTCTTATAAAAAGATGTTTTTTCTGCTCTAACGGTTGCAGGAGAGCCTATTGGACCAAAATTCGGCGTTTTCGGCGGTAATTCGACCAAATAAGCTTCATGACAACCGTTAGAATTTCAAAGTAACACTTTTGGCATCAATAAGCGCTGTGGTAACCGTTAGCGTTCAAAGCAACTAGCTCAATTCCCCGCCGGTCAAGCGGTGGTAAATTTCGCGGTATCGCGCCGTCGTGGCGGCGACGACCGCTTCCGGCAGCGGGTCCGGCTTGCTGTCGCGGTCCCAATCGGAGCCGAGCAGGTACGTGCGGACCGGCTCCTTGTCCATACTGTCGATCTCCACGTCGTACGCGTAGCTGCCTTCCGACCAGAAGCGCGACGAGTCCGGCGTGAAGATTTCGTCGATGAGGATCACCTTGCCATCGATCAAGCCGAATTCGAATTTGCAGTCGGCTAGAATGATGCCGCGTTCCTGGCAATACTCATGCGCGAAGCGGTACAGCTCCAGGCTGCGGTCGCGCAGCTCTTCTGCCAGCTCCTCGCCGACCAGCTCGGCCATGCGGCCGAACGGGATGTCCTCGTCGTGGCCGACATCGTTTTTCGCCGCCGGCGTGAAGATCGGCTCTGCGAAGTGTTCGTTCTTGCGCAAGCCTTCCGGCAGCTTGATGCCGTTAATCTCGCCCGAGCTTTGGTACTGCCTCCAGCCGCCGCCCGTAATGTAGCCGCGCACGACGCACTCGATGTCGATGCGTTCGGCTTTGCGCGTTACCATGATGCGGTTCTTCAGAAGCTCCGGCGCCGTAACTGCGTCTCCCAACAAATCCACGTCGGTATGCACCACGTGGTTCTCTTGCAACTCTTTCGTCACTTCGAACCAAAAAGCCGACAGCCTGTTCAGCACGTTGCCCTTGTCCGGAACGGCCGGATCAAGCACGTAGTCGAACGCCGAGATCCGGTCCGTGACGACGATGAGGAAGTGTTCGCCCAGATCGTACAGCTCGCGCACCTTTCCTTTGTACACCAACGGCGCTTTCACGTAATCAACGGCCGTGGATAAAGCCTGCGAACTTGCGCTCATTCCAGTCATCCCCTCGTCCCTTAGTTCAAGCCCAGTCGAGCGAAAATCGTATCGACATGCTTCAGATGCCATGCCGGGTTAAAACAATCGTCAATTTCTTCGGAACTTAGCGCGGAAGTAATCTCCGCCGTCTCTTCCACGATGGAGCGGAACTGGCGCTGCTCCTCCCAAGCCTGCATCGCGCGCGGCTGCACCGTGTCGTACGCTTGCTCGCGGCTGAAGCCTTTGTCGATCAGCTTCGTCAAGACGCGGCCGGAGAACGGCACGCCGTAAGTCGCGCTCATGTTGCGTTTCATATTTTCCGGGAATACCGTCAAGTTCTGAATAATGTTGCCCAGACGGTTCAGCATATAGTTAAGCAGCATCGTCGAGTCCGGCAGGATGACGCGCTCGGCCGATGAATGGCTGATGTCGCGCTCATGCCAGAGTGGCACGTTCTCGTAGGCTGTCAGCATGTGTCCGCGGATGACGCGGGACAAGCCGGACATGTTCTCGCAGCCGATCGGGTTGCGCTTGTGCGGCATTGCCGACGAGCCCTTCTGGCCTTTGGCGAACGGCTCCTCCACCTCGCGGAATTCGCTCTTCTGCAAAGCGCGGATTTCCGTGGCGAACTTATCGAGCGACGTCGCGATCAGGGCGATGGTGCCCATGTATTCCGCGTGGCGGTCGCGCTGCAGCGTCTGCGTGGAGATCGGAGCCGCCGTAATGCCGAGCTTGTTGCAGACGAATTCCTCGACGAACGGGTCGATGTTCGCGTACGTGCCGACCGCGCCGGACATTTTGCCGAACTGAACGCCGTTAGAAGCATGTTTGAACCGCTCCAGGTTGCGCTTCATCTCTTCGTACCAAAGCGCCATCTTCAGGCCGAACGTCGTCGGCTCCGCATGTACGCCATGCGTGCGTCCCATCATCGGTGTGTCTTTGTATTGAACGGCTTTCTCGCGCAGAATGCCGATGAATCTCTCGATATCCTTGAGCAAAATTTCGTTCGCCTGGCGGAGCAGATAGCCCAGTGCTGTGTCGACGACGTCCGTGGACGTCAGGCCGTAATGGACCCACTTGCGTTCCGGGCCGACCGTCTCGGATACCGCGCGCGTAAACGCGATGACGTCATGGCGTGTGTCCTGCTCGATTTCGTAAATCCGATCGATGTCGAAGCTCGCGGAAGCGCGAAGCGCCTCGACGTCTTCCTTCGGGATAATGCCAAGCTCGGACCAAGCCTCGCATGCGCAAAGCTCAACCTCCAGCCATGCCTTGAATTTGTTTTCTTCCGTCCAGATGGCTCTCATCTCGGGTCTGCTATAACGCTCTAACATAATGCCTTCACACCTTCCAAATCGTAGTTTCTTTGATCCACTTCAATGCCGCTTCTACATTCGGCGCCAGCACGTTCACATGCCCCATTTTGCGCCCGGTTACAGCATCCTTCTTCCCGTACAAATGCACCTTCGGCGAGGCGCCAGCGGCGATCGCCGCTTCATCCCGCTCCGCAAGCCTATGGAGCAATGGCTCCACATGCTGCCCCAGCACGTTGACCATGACCACGGGGCTCATCAGCGCCGTATCGCCGAGCGGCAGCCCGCAGATCGCCCTGACATGCTGCTCGAACTGCGACGTGCGGCAAGCCTCCATCGTATAGTGGCCGCTGTTGTGCGGACGCGGCGCGAGCTCGTTCACGTACAGCCCGCCTTCCTCCGTCACGAACATCTCGACCGCGATCAGGCCAACGACATTCATCCCTTCCGCGATCCGAAGCGCCAACCTCTCCGCTTCCTCAATGACTTCTTTCCCGATGCGGGCCGGCACGATGGACAGATGCAATATGTTATCGACATGAATATTTTCCGCAGGAGGGAACGCTTTTATTTCCCCTTTGGAGCTTCTTGCCGCGATGACCGATATTTCTTTGGCGAACTTGATGAACTGCTCCAGCACAAGCTGCGTGCCGGCACGGGACAATGTCTCGTAAGCTTCAGGAATTTCGTCCGCGTGGCGGATCACCCATTGGCCTTTCCCGTCGTAGCCGCCCGTTGCGGTCTTCAGCACACAAGGCGTTCCGAACACGGCGACCGCGTTCCGTAACTCGTCCTCGCTGCGAATCTCGCGGTACGGCGCCACCCGGACGCCAGCCGCTTCGATTGCTTCCTTCTCGCGCAGGCGATGCTGCGTCGTGTACAGCAGCTCGCTGCCTTGCGGCACATAAGACTTCTCCATGAGCTTCGCGGCCACGTTCGCGTCGACGTTCTCGAATTCGTACGTGATAACATCCGACGCACCAGCAAGCTCAAGGGCCGCAGCCAAGTCGTCGTAGCCGGCGACGATCTGCCGCGACACTTGTCCCATCGGCGAATCCGGCGTCGGATCGAGCGCAACGAACCGATAGCCCATCGCGCTGCCCGCGTTCGCTAGCATGCGCCCAAGCTGCCCGCCGCCAAGAATGCCGATCGTGCCGCCGGGCAATATCGTCTTGGCCGAGCCAGTACCAGCGGAACCGTTCATCATAACGTATCGCTGCTTTCCAGCACTTCGCGCTTCACGCGTTCGCGCCTAGCCTGAACCCGCTCTTGGATCTCGGGATCGAACGCGCCCAGCATTTGGGCAGCCAGCAATCCCGCGTTTGTCCCTCCCGCGTTGCCGATGGCCACCGTCGCGACCGGAATGCCGCCCGGCATTTGAACGATGGAGAGCAGCGAGTCGAGTCCGCTCAGATTGGACGACTTAACGGGAACGCCAATAACCGGCAGGAGCGTCTTCGACGCGACCATGCCGGGCAGATGCGCGGCGCCTCCGGCCCCCGCGATAATGACCTTCAATCCGCGCTCGGCCGCCGTCTCCGCGTATTCGAACATCAAATCTGGCGTCCGATGCGCCGATACGACTTTTTTCTCGTACGGAATGCCGAGCTCCTCCAGAACGTCGCAAGCCAATTTCATCGTATCCCAGTCCGACTTGCTGCCCATGATGACGCCTACCTTTGCAGACATGCATTCAAACCCACTTTCTCTCAGAGGTTGTTCAAATCATCCAATTTTGATCACGATGTATTTCTAGAAGCCTATTCGACATCGAATCTTGAATTCAGCCGGAACTAAGCGAATGCTTTCGAAGTATGTTTCCTTCGGAAACATTGCAGGTGCTCACGTAGCCTCCAGCTACGCTCCGCTCCTCATTTCCTAGCTTCTTTCAAGCTTCTCGGTGCTGAAAACTGGACGATTTGAACTTTCATTTTTATTAAATTAAAAAAAGCCCTTCAGCGATCATTACCCGATCTGCCGCAGGACCAAAGCCGGAAACGATTCGCCGATCGTTCGGCAAACGCGTTCCCTTTCGAAGAATCGAGGCAGACGTTGCAAGTTGTCCGTCTTAAGACAACACAAGGCTGCCCCTTGCGGGAGCAACCTGACATGCGGCCGAATGACGAGACTATGCGAATTGTCCATGTTTCGTTCGTAAATGGTTTACCAACTGTCGATTCATCTAGCTCGTAGTCCAGAAATTAAGGTTTCCGGGTAGAAACATTCGGGCCTTTCCCGAATATATACGAGTATCCGATTTTATGCTTTCCATACAAGGGACAACCCTATGCCCCGAACCTACTCTAGTTTATCCAATCGATCCTCTACTGTCAACAAAATACGAACATTAACAGACTTCCAATTGCTAAAGTTCGCTTTTTATCTATATTTAGCGTTTAAGTTAACCTCTCTGTCCGATTTCCGCCTTCGAATGTCCGATTTCTTCCATCAATAGATAGACTAGGTACAAGCTGCTCCGAATACATATAGGGATAAGGCATAATCGGTCGTACATGCAGGAGGAGGAGGTTATCGCTTGCAAATCCATACCGTCCAAAAAAACGACACGCTCTGGAAGCTATCTCAAAGCTACGGCGTCCCGCTCGAGCATCTGTTCGTCGCGAACGGCTTGACGAGCCAAAGCGTTCTCGTCATCGGCCAGGCGATCATTATCCCGACGGAACCGGAGCCGACCACACACAAGGTGCTCGTCGGCGAGTCGCTATGGAAGATTAGCCAACGTTACGGCGTCACGATTCAGGAGCTCGCCGCGGCGAACGGCATCCGCAATCCTGCGCTCATCTATCCCGGCCAGCTGCTCAAGATCCCAGCACCGGCGAAGCCGGTTATCGAAGTCAACGCCTACGTCGAACGAATGGGACAGACCGGCGCGACGCTAACGGCGAATGTCGGCGATTACTTGACCTACTTAAGCCCGTTCAGCTACCGCATTCTGGCGAACGGCTCGCTGATACCGCTCGACGACGAAGCCGTCATCGCCGCCGCCTACGAGAAACGGGCGGTTCCGATGATGGTCATCACGAACTTCGAAGGCGATAACTTCAGTCCGGAGATCGCGCATGCCGTCGTGGCGGATGCCGCCATCCAGAACCAGGTCATCGCGAACATCGTCGCGGTCATGCGGCAGAAGCGTTACTTGGCGCTGAACGTGGACCTCGAATACGTTCCGCCCGCGGACCGCGAGCTGTTCAACGTTTTTCTGCAGCGGCTCGTCGACACGCTTCATCCTTACGGCTATCTCGTATCGTCCGCCCTGGCGCCGAAGCTGTCCGCCACGCAGGACGGAGCCTTATACGAAGCGCATGACTACGAGGCGCATGGCCGCATTCTGGATTTCGTCATCCTGATGACCTACGAATGGGGCTGGGCCGGCGGACCGCCACGAGCCGTAGCTCCGCTGAACGAGGTCGTCAAGGTTTTGAACTATGCTCTTACTGTCATTCCCTCGAACAAAATCATCATGGGAATTCCGCTCTATGGGTACGACTGGACGCTGCCTTATATTACGGGAGGACGCTGGGCGCCTTCCGTCAGCTCCCATGCCGCCGTCGAACGCGCGGCCAAGTACGGCGGCGTTATTCAATACGACGAACCTTCCCAAGCTCCTAACTTCCATTATTTCGACGAACAGGGCAAGGAGCATGTCGTTTGGTTCGAGGACGCGCGCAGCATCCAGGCGAAGCTGGACGTCGTGAAGTCGCTTAAGCTTCGCGGCGTCAGCTATTGGGTGCTTGGCGTCGCCTTCCCGCAGAACTGGTTCGTGCTGGGGGAAAATTTCACGATCAAGAAGCTGATCTAGCCCGCCTCAAATTAAAAGTTCAACAACAACTAAAGATGCGAGAACTTGGAGAACATTCGGTTGTAGCGTTCCTCCAGCCCTTTGGACAACAAATGGAAACCGACGATTAAAATCACGTACGCGGCGAGCGGCGAATAGAAGATCCACTCGTTAGCATAAAAGTTCCCCCTCGCCTGTCCGATCAATCCGCCCCATTCGTTCGTGCGGCTGTGGAACTCGACCGGGTCGAAATATTTGGTCGTCCCGCCGACGAATATCCGGAAGAGCGCAAGCTGGCCGAATAACGTCAGCACGAGAATGATCTCCTGCACGGTCAGGATCAAGAAGCTTTCCTTCAGATGGGGGAACAGATGAGAGCGGATAATTTTGCCGCCGCCGGCGCCGAGCGTCTGGGACGCCGTCACGTATTGGCGCTCCCGAAGCACCAGCGTTTTCGCCTTGACCGTCGAGACGATGGACGGAATGCCCACGATCGTCAATACGATCGCCAGCAATAACGACATCATGAACGGCGAAGCGACCGGGTTCATCGTAATTCCGATCATGGACAGCCAGATGACGACGAAGATCGGGATTCCGTTCAGCATGCTCCATACGGAGCTGCCTTCCTCCCGCTTCGCCGCGGGTTTCCCGTAATAGCCGAGCAACATGCCTAGACCGCCGCCGATCGCGACGCGCGCGAGGGCGATCCCCACGGAGAGGAATACCGTATATTTGGCTCCGTACAGCAGCTTCGTCAATATATCGTAGCCGTTTTTGTCCGTGCCTAACGGATAATCGGCGCCAGGCGCGACCGGAGGAGCGATGACGCTGCCGTCGCCTTTCTCGTCGATGACGTATTCGATTTTCACTTGATCCTTCGGATCATGCGGGGCGAGGAGCGGACCGAATAAGGCCGTCAGCAGCATCGCCGCCGTTAGGATAAGTCCCGCTATCAATGTTTTGTTCATCGGAGGAACACCTTCCCTAAGCCGAATAAGAATGCCCGCAGCAAGCCGTAGCCGATGGCGTACAGAACGAGGAACGCGAGCAGCCCGTTCACGACGATATTGTATTGGTAGCCATGATCGAATGCGTTGGAGAAAATAAGCATCGTGATGCCGTTGTTATTGAACAGGTATTCCACGATGAATAAATTGCCCATAATGATGCCCATCAGCTTATGGACATCCCCTTTGACGAATGGAAGCACATTAGGAAGCGCATGAAAAAAAATGATATAAGCTTTGCCGAGACCTCTGGCTTTGGCATTGCCGATGTAGTCCTCCGTAAGCGTCAGCTTCATCTGCATCGCTACGCTTCTGATCATGTAGTTCGCGGGAATGATGATCATCGAGATCAGTGGCAGCACGATTGCCGGATCGTCGTACGTTAACGTGGCAACCTGAAACAGGACAACCCCGGATTCCTTGGCGATCAGCACGATGACGAACTGCAGGATCAGCACCACTACGAAGTCTGGAAGCGAGCCTACAAGATCGACAATCGATTTCAGCCATCCGGCCTTGGACACCGTGAAGTAAATGCCGACGAAAATGCCGATCGTCGTGCCGATCAAAGCTCCAGCCGTTACGTACAGAAACGAAGTCCTGAAGTAATCCCCGATTCTTTCCCAGAACGTATACTCGTTCTTGCCCACGTAGAAGCGGAACGTCTCGCCGTCGCCAATTCCCGCAAAATAGTGTTGGATCGCCTGAACCCCCTGGCTCCAAGCGATTCGGATCGGACCGCCCTCGAAATCGGTTTGGATGACGAGGGGGAGCGCCGCCAGGAGTAAAACGAATAGGATCATGCCCGGTACCATGATCGTTGTTTGCGCCGCTTTCGACATGCCTGGAATTCCCGCCTTTCTGTTTCATTCCATAATTGAATCCATTATAGCTCTCTCGCATATCCGATCATAAGTGCAAAGATTGGAAAATAGCGAAGAGCCGCCTAGTAGAGGCAGCTCTTCGTTCTTCCGGCGTTACTTATACTCTCGTAACGGTATAGCCCATCTCTTCCAGCAAGGCGACCAGTCCGTCTTCCCCTGCTAGATGCAGCGCGCCCACGACGACGAAGAACGTTGCCGCTTGTTTGCCGCTTAAATAGCCGTCGATCTGCTCCGCCATCAAAAGATTGCGGTTTTTCAGAAGCGCGTTGTAATATTCTTCGTCGGACTGCATGTCCTCGGCCATCTGGTTTAATTCCTCGACGTCGCCTTCCACCCACATGGCGGACAGATCTTCGACGCCTTCACTCTCATAGTAGAAGCCGTAGATGGCGCCCATCAGCATGGACTCTTGCAGCTCTTTGGAGAAGCCGTCGTACATCTTATATTGGGACTCAAACGACTCGAGCTCCAGAATCGGTTTTTCTTCCTCGATGGCCTGCTCCAGGAAATATTGGTCGATGCCAAGCTCCGGCTCGTATTCCGAATCCTCGCTCAGCCAGCTGTTCAGAATCATCGAAGCGAACCAAGGCTCGAACCGGTCAAGCGCATTCGTCTCGATCTCCAGATCGGTCAAGAGCTGGACGACGGCCTGGTATCCCTCGGAGGAAAGATGATTGCGCAGCGTCGTGCCGTCTTTGTAGGTCCCGAGATCCTCTAGAAGCTTGGTGACATCGACCGTATCCGATTCGACGTTCACTTCCACCGTCAGGAAGTCGGATTGCTCGTACGCTTCGGTAATCTCTTCACGGAGCGGATACATCGCTTCATTCGCCACGTGGATGGAGCCGAGCATGTAAACGACATTGCCGTCTTTCTCCACCTTGTACATGAAGCCGCGGCTTTCCTGTACCGTATCGATGATGACCGCGCGAAGCTCTTCGTCCCATTCGATTTCGTAGCCGGCTGCTTCCACGATGAAACGCAGAGGCACGTATGTAGATTTATTAACGATTTTTGGCGCGGCGGTAAGCTCGTGTGGAGTCGTGTTCACATAGGCCGTAAAACGATCGATCTCCAAGCTGATAATAACCTTGTCGCTTGTTGCCGTAACGATTCTCAGCTTCTCGTTCCAGTCGAGCTCGAAGTCCAGCTTCTCGAGCAGCATGCGAACGGGAACGTATGTGGTGCCTTTCTCGACGAACGGCTTCTGTTCGCCGAACTTCACCGGCTCCCCGTCGATCCAGATGGAGAGAGGCGCGGGCGCGGCGGTAGCGGCCGATGTTGCGGCGGCAAAACTGAAGAATAAGACCAAAGCTACAAATAATGCGGTAAATATCGTTTCATCAATGACTTCTCTCCTCTATTCATATAGGTCCTCAGATAGTAATCCTATCCAAGACATGTCCTATTCTATCAAATCTTTTCCAATTTTAATAGAGTGTGGGTAGAGGAATATGCAGAAAAAAAAGGAAGCCCTATGTCCCTGGTCATGGAACATAAGGCTTCCGTTTCGTTAGGCAGAGGTTACCCTTCCAGCCATACCGATTTCTCTTCGATCGACGCGCGTTTCTGTGTTGGCGGAGCCATATCCGGATATCCGAGATAGATCAGCGCCACGATTTCTTCCTGACCTTCCGTTAAGCCAAGCGCGCTGCGCATCAGCGGATTGAACATCAGCTCGCCCGAACGCCAGATCGCGCCCAGACCGTGAGCATGCGCGGCAAGCAGCAGGTTCTGAACGGCGGCCTGCGAGGCGGCCAGCTCTTCCGCATATACGGCGCGCGCGTCATCCGACTTCGAGTAGATCGCCGCGATGACAACGGGCGAACGGTACGCCTTCGCCCGCTCCTTCTGCAGCTTCTCCTCCAGCTCCTCGGATCCCATCTCCGGCCAGCCCGCCTTCGCTACGTTTGCGTAACCTTCGCCAAGTACCGACCTTCCTTCTCCTGTCATGACGATAAACCGCCAAGGCTGCGAATTGAAGTGATTGGGCGCCCAGCTTGCCGCTTCCAGCAGTTCTTCGATAATCGCGCGATCCACCGGATCGCTTTTTACTCTGCCGATGGAACGGCGCGTGCGGATGGCATCCAACACGTCCATCGTCGCCCGTTGCCCGGGATTGTTAGTTACCTGTGATTCCATGCTCATTTCATCATTCTCCTCTTATCCCATATGATTTAATGTTAGTTCTCGAACAGATGCGCGTACTCCCCGTATCCTTCTTCCGTAAGCTTATCCTTCGGCACGAACCGAAGTGAAGCCGAGTTGATGCAATACCGCAGACCTGTCGGCTGAGGTCCGTCATCGAATACATGCCCGAGATGGGAATCCCCTTCCTTGCTCCTCACTTCAACCCTGACCATAAAATGGCTCGTATCCGTATGCTCCGTAACAGACGCCTTCTGCAGCGGCTTCGTGAAGCTCGGCCAGCCGCAGCCCGCGTCGTATTTGTCCTTGGAGCTGAACAGCGGCTCTCCCGATACGATGTCGACATAGATACCGTCTTCGGCATGATCCCAATATTCGCCCGTGAACGGCCGCTCTGTCCCGTTTTGCTGGGTCACGTTGAATTGAATCGGCGTCAGCCTCTTCTTCAAATCCTCTTGATCTTTTTTCATCGACCAGTTGCGGGCGATAAAGGCGTCTCGGCCGGAACCCTTGCGGTACATTTTGTACCGGTACGGATTTTTGTTATGGTAGTCTTGATGGTAATCCTCCGCGGGATAGAAAACGCCCGCTTCTGTAATTTCCGTTACGATCGGCTTGTCGAAGCGGCCGCTCGCCTCAAGCTCGGCCTTCGATTGCTCCGCTTCCTTGCGCTGCTCTTCTGTGTAATAGAAGATACCGGTGCGATACGACTCCCCGCGGTCATGGAACTGGCCTCCCGCATCGGTCGGATCGATCTGCCGCCAGAAAATGTCCAGCAGCTTGCGGTAAGGGAATACTGCCGGATCGTAGGTGATGAGTACCGCCTCCGCATGGCCCGTCGTCTCGGAACAGACCTCCTCGTACGTCGGATTCGTTGTATGCCCGCCGGTATAGCCGGACACGACCGAAACGATGCCCGGCATTTCTTCGAACGGCGTGACCATGCACCAGAAGCAGCCTCCCGCGAAAGCCGCATTCTCGTACCGGTTTGATTGCTGTTGCTCCATCGCTGCCACCTCGCCTTTCTGTACGTGCTTCCCTCTATTATAAACCATTATTTATCCATGCGAAAATAAGGACAACCGCGCCGCCCTTTGTTACAATTAAATGACATCCGCGACCCTATCCGGCTTGCCTGCGTCAATTTATGGGGGCAACGGGCAAGGGAGCAAAAGCGATTTTTCAATGACGTTCATCCGCTGACGGCATAATCGATAGACTTGAGAGGTGAATGCAATGAATGATTTAAGTTTGGAAACAAACCTGGCAGGCCGGCAGGCACAGGCGACGCGCAAGCGCAGAAGCGCCGTGTCCCTCGTCGTATTCATCGGCGTATGGGCGGTGTTGATCGGCGGCGGCTTTTACATGGCGAAGTGGTATACCGATCGCATGCAGCAGGAGATTACGGCGGATATCGAGAGTCAGACCGCTGCCCAGCTGCAGGAGATGCAGAAGTCTTACGACGCCAAGCTCGGGCAATTGGAGGCAAGCTATTCGGCGGAGATGACGGAGCTGAAGGGCAAGATCGACGCGCTTAACGAGCTGCTGACCTTCACGAAGGACAACGCGGACACGAAGACCGACAATAGCAACAAGCTTTACACGCAGCTGAACGAAGTGAAGAAACAATTGGACGAATTGAAAAAAAGCTTGGATGTACTCAAATGACCATCACCGTCAAAACCTTAAACCGAACCGCACTTCTGGCCTTATCTCCGTTCGTAGGCATTCTGATCTGGCTGTTTGCCAGCCAAATGACCATTCAGCTCTCCAGTCCGGACGGCATCGGCTTGCAAGGCGGGCAAACCGCCAGGCCGGAGGGGATGATCGCGGAGTTGGCGGGCGGGCTGGACGCCGCTCGCGAGACGGCCGTACATACGGGACAATCGATCAAGAAGCAGCTGGACTTATACAACAAGACGAACGCGGAGATGGCCGCAATCTCGAAGCTTGCCGCCGCGCAGGCCGCGCGTCCTCTCGCCATCTACGACGGCAAGATTACGGCTCGGCTCGGCAAGCCATCCGCGACCATCAATACGGACAAGCTTCGGGCGCAGCTATTTTATTTGAGCCACGATGGCTTCAAAAGCTACGCGGTCAAAATTCTGCTGAAGTCCGCCGACTCTATGCGGATGGTTCTCGGCGGCTCCGAAGTCGGACAAGCGCAGACGACGCTGCAGGCCGTTAAGGAGCATAAGGCGGCCGTCGGCGTCAATGCAGGCGGCTTCGCGGACGGCGGGAGCAAACGTTATCCGCTTAGCACCACCATTCTTGACGGAAAGTACGTGACCGGCTTCGAGCCTTCCTATTCGGATCTGTTCTTCGTCGGCATGAACGGGAACAATGAATTGATCGGTGGCAAATTCGCGAGCAAGGACCAGCTGGATTCGAAGAAGCCGAAGTTCGGCGCTTCCTTCGTCCCCGTGCTTCTGCGCGGAGGAACCGCCCAGGCGATCCCGCTCAAGTGGCAGATCAGCCCTCGGCGGGCACCGCGTACCGTTATCGCCAACTACAAGGATGACCAGCTGCTGATCCTCGTCACGGACGGCTACAACGAGTCGGGCAGCTCCGGCGCCACGCTGGCGGAGCTGCAAAACTTGCTCAAGGGTTACGGCGCGGTGGACGCCTACAACCTCGACGGCGGCGGCTCGTCTTCGCTTGTTTTTGGCGGCAAGCTCATTAACAAACCGTCGGACGGATCCTTGCGCAAGCTGCCTACCCATTTTTTATTTTTCAAATAAGACGCCTAAAGTGAAACGGCGGTCGCGCTATCGGAATTTAAGCGCGACCGCCGTTCTTAGCATGTGGAAATCCTTCTCCGAAGCGAGCAGCAAGCTTTCGGCCTCTCGATGCGTAATAAGTTCGAACCTGACCTCCGCACCGGGCTTCAGCTGGGCGAACATCGGGATGTCGACCGAAGCGACATGCGCGATTCTCGGGTAACCGCCGGTCGTCTGGCGGTCGGCGAGCAGCACGATCGGGCTGCCGTTTGGCGGAAGCTGGATGGTACCCGCGGAGACCGCCTCCGACAGCAGCTCGCCTTCCTGCCGGATCGCCACCCGTTCGCCTTCCAGCCTGCAGCCCATCCGATCCGATTGATGGCCGATGCGGAAGCTGCCGCCGAATAGCATCCGCTTGCCTTCTTCGGTCAACCTTCCGTAATGCGCCCCGGGAAACGCCCGCACGACGGCGGTCTCCCTCTCCGCGATCGCGAAGTGCTCCGCGTGCCAGCCTCCGGGTGCGCGCCTTTCGAGCAAGGCTGCCGTCAATCGGCCGTTCAGCGAGCCGCTGGCGAATGGCTTAGCCTCCAGCTTATCGCCCGCCTGCAGCATTCGTCCCCTGTATCCGCCTAACCCGGCTCTTAGATAGGTGCTTCGGCTGCCCATGACGGGAGGAAGATCAATCCCGCCCGCTAAGGCGATGTAGCTTCGGAAGCCTGACCGGCAGCCGCGGAAAGCGAGGACCGCGCCTGCCCGCACGAGTACAGGCCGCCACATCGGCACAGGCTCGCCATCGACCTCCGGCATCAGATCGGCACCGCATACGGCGATAATCGCCTCCTTCTCCATACGAAGCTGCGCGCCCGTCCAGGTCAGCTCAAGCACGGCTTCCGCTTCCCCGTTGCCGACCAGCACGTTGGCCGCCCTCGCGGCGGATACGTCCATTGCGCCCCCTACGACAACCCCCTGCTTCTGGTAGCCGAATCTGCCCATATCCTGCACCGTTGCCTGCAGCCCCGGCTTTAGCACCGTGATCGTCATCTCGCACCTCCGCCGTCATGGTCTTCGTTCTCTTCCGCTCCGGTCGGCCAATCCTCGAACTGCTCGCGCGTGATCGGCACGAATTCGACGCGGTCGCCGCCTTCGAGCAAGCTCGGCCGGCTATGGCGCGGACGGAAGAGCGGCATCGGCGTTCGGCCGATGATTTGCCAGCCGCCCGGCGTGCCGATCGGATAAACGCCCGTTTGCCCTCCGGCGATCCCTACGCTTCCAGCGGGAATGATCGTTCGGGGCGCGGTCCTTCTCGGCGCGGCGATCGTTTCGGGCATGCCGCCAAGGTACGGAAATCCCGGCGCGAATCCGATCATATAGACGGTATACTTGCCGCCGCTGTGCAATGCGACGACCTCCTCCGTCGTAAGACCGGCATGCGCCGCGACCTCGCCGAGGTCCGGACCGTAGTCGCCGCCGTAACAGACGGGAATCCGCACGGTTCGAAGCGCACGGCCATCGGCGCTTCCGAACGGCATACCTATCAAAACTGCGCGGACGCGATTGCTCACCGTTTGGTACACCGTCTCATCCCTCGCCTCGTCCGGCCTTCGGTTCAAGCTGACCAAATACGGATTGTAATAAAGCGCGACCGAAGCGTAAGCCGGCACGCATTCGACGAAACCGGCCCATGTCGATTGCGCCTCCAGCCGCTCGGTCACGGCAGAGACCTTCGCCAAGGTCATCTCGTTCATGACGTCTCCGAGCGTAATGAGCAGCCCGCAATCGCCTAGCGGTTGAAGCTTGAATTCGTCCCTCGCGGACATAGACATTCCCCCGATGTCCATTCCGATCCCCTCCGTTTCCGATGTCTGATTGCCTAGTAGTATGAGTGTTGCTTCGCGAATGGCTGCGGATCTATCCATTGCGGAAGGCGTTAGCCGTTCCGGTCCGCCCTGCCGAGTTCGATGCCCTCTTCGCGAAGCGCCTCGCCCAGCGCCCTGACATGACTGAGCGCATCCGGCGAATCGCCGTGCACGCATACCGTATCCGCTTGCAATCGCAGCCATGTGCCTTGCCGCGTCTTCACTTCGCCTGCTCTGACGAGCCGCACAATCTGCGCCGACGCTTCGGCCGAGTCGGCCAGAACGGCTCCCGCCGCGTGCCGCGGCGTAAGCGACCCGTCCTCTTCGTACGAACGGTCGGCGAAGACTTCGTTCGCCGCCCGGAGTCCGAGCCGTTCGGCGGACCGGATTAACTCGCTGCCAGACAGCCCATATAACATCATATTCCCGTCTACTTTATATATGGCTTCCGCGATCGCATCCGCAAGCGCGGCGTCCCGCGCGGCCATATTGTACAGCGCGCCGTGCGGCTTCACATGCGATACCCGAACGCCTTCGGCCGCCGCGAACGCTTGCACGGCGCCGATCTGGTATACCGTCAGCTCGTACGCTTCGCGCGGGCTGATCGTCATCGCGCGCCGTCCAAAGCCCTGCAGATCCGGCAATCCCGGATGGGCGCCGATCGCGACGTCGTGCTCAAGCGCAAGCTTGACCGTGGCCGCAATCGTGCCGGGATCGCCCGCATGGAAGCCGCAGGCGATGTTAGCGGACGTAATATGCCGCATCAGTTCGGCGTCGTCCCCCATTCGGTATGCGCCGTAGCCTTCTCCCATATCGCAATTCAAATCGATTCGAAGTTTCCCAGTCGGAACCACCTGCACGCCCCCAGTCTTCTCTGATATCTTCTATTATAGCGCATGACCGGGGGCCTTCGCCGCAGAAAACATGGCACGATTATGGAATTGTCCAGGTAAAAAAGTTCCAATATGTGGTATGCTGGACGTGATAAGTCGATACAAGGAGTTTGCGGAGGTATTGCGGAATTTCTCGGCATTTCTTCATTCGGTATTAGATTAATTTTCATTTTAACCATACCCGTATCCTTTATTATTTATATTATATTGGCTAATAGCCTTGACGAAATTACCAGCATATAAATTCGGAGTACTGAAGTATGCAATTTTGGGGAAGGTGACGATGGCAAATATTAATGAGATAGCATTGCGTGCAGGAGTTTCCGTATCGACAGTATCAAGGGTACTAAATCACCACCCCTATGTATCTGAAACGAAGCGCGCAGCTGTACAGCGTGTGATTAATGAATTGGACTATACGCCAAATCGCTCAGCTGTTGATTTGATTCGTAAGGAAACAAGAAATATCGGTGTGATCATGCCGTACAACAACAATCAAGCCTTTGATCAACTCCTTCATGGTGTACTTAATCGATCGGTTGAGCTGGATTACACCACGGTGGTTCTGCCTACAAAGTACGATCCGGATAAAGAGCTCAGCTACTTCAACATGCTGAAAAATAAACAACTGGATGGAATCATCATTACCTCTCGTTCGAACACCTGGAGTACTATTATTCCGTATACGAAGTATGGGACGATCGTCGCATGCGAGTTTACGGATCATCCTGAGATTGGCTGTGCTTACATGGATCGATTTGCATCATTCGTAGACACTTTT
Organism: Paenibacillus sp. LHD-117; assembly: GCF_030929555.1. GTDB lineage: Bacteria > Bacillota > Bacilli > Paenibacillales > Paenibacillaceae > Pristimantibacillus. The sequence goes on from NZ_JAVFVT010000038.1 coordinate 45,724, forward strand.
CAACTGTTAAAGGATAAAGGGCATTCACGAGTTGCTTTTACGACGGCAAGAGGAGAAGAGAGCAATAGTACACAATTGACGATAAAAGCATATCAGCACATATTCGGTGAACTGCCGCCAGCATACTATATCAGGGATTGCTACAGCATTAATGACGGGGTAAGAGCGGCACAACAACTGCTTAATATAGATCATAGACCAACCGCAATTTATGCGAACGGCGATGAGGTTGCAGCAGGTATTTATCAGTACGCAGGAAGCATACAACTGGAGGTGCCAAAAGATCTGGCGATTATTGGCCAGGAGAATCAGCCTGTAGGAATTGGATTACACCTATCAACGGTTGATCATCAATTGGTTAAAGTTGGTGAAACAGCCTTTGATCTTGCAATTGGGAAGTCAAGGGATAAGGTAGAGGTTCCTTATCACATTATTGTGCGCCAATCGATCTAACTATTGACCTGAAATGGATTTCATACTTTAGCATACATTCAGGGAGCACATCTCTAATCATGCTGAAGGAGGATGTTAATCATGTATCATACCTATATCTTTGACATCGACGGCACATTAATTAATACAGAGCAAGCGGTGCTGGGTTCTTTGCAGAAGTTGCTGAAGAATAACTATAATCGGGAACTGACCCAGCAAGATCTATCGTTTGTGCTTGGGATTCCAGGAGCGGTCTCCTTGCGCCAACTCGGAATTGAAGACGTAAATCATGCAAATAAATGCTGGAATGATCTTATGAGGGATTACCAACATACAATTCATGTATACGAGGGTATTCATCAACTGCTTACTGATTTAAGGAAGCACTCGATTCGTACAGGAGTAGTGACGTCCAAGACGAAACAAGAGTTTCTAGATGATTTCGTCCCGTTTGGTCTCGATAATGATCTGCCTTATGCTGTATGCGCAGATGATACGAAGCTGCATAAGCCTCATCCAGAGCCTTTGCTTAAGTTTCTTGAAATATCAGGCGCACAGGCTGAAACATCCATATACATCGGCGACACCATCTATGACTATGAATGTGCCAGAGACGCTGGCGTTGACTTTGGATTAGCGCTATGGGGTTGCAAGCAACCTGATGCTATACCAGCCAAGTATAAGTTTAAGCACTCGAAAGATATTCTTTCCATATTAAATCTTCATTGAACGGCTTAATCACGTAGAACAGCTCCAGCTCCTCTACCGCCTCCTTCGTAGGCGCCAGCTCCAACAAAAAAAAGCAGCGCCGGCCCAGCGCTGCTTTTCCATATTCTTTTATTCCCCGCCCATGAACACGTACCGGCAGACGATCAGAACCGCCAGCAGCCACATGAGCCAATGTACGTTGTATTTGCCTTTGCCGGCGACGTTGGCTACGGAAGCCAGAACGACGTAGGATACGATGCCGAAGGAAATGCCGTTTGCGATGCTGTACGTGAAAGGCATCAAGGCAAGCGTCAGGAACGCCGGAATCGCGTACACCATGTCGGAGAAATCGATCTCCTTCACGGATTGCATCATCAGCACGCCGACGATGATCAGAGCCGCGGCCGTCGCGGAGCCCGGTACGAGCGCCACCAGCGGCGATAGGAAGATCGCAAGCAAGAAGCACACGCCTGTCGTAATCGCGGTCAGGCCGGAACGTCCGCCTTGCGCGATGCCCGCGGAGCTCTCTACGTAAGCCGTTACGGTGCTCGTGCCGAGCACGGCGCCGCCGCCTACGCCAATGGCGTCGACCAGCATCGCTTTGCCGACGCGTTTCTTGCCTTCTTCGGGGTTCTTCATGATGCCGGCACGGTTCGCCGTGCCGATGAGCGTGCCGAACGTATCGAACAGTTCGACGAACGTGAATGTCAGGATGATCGTAACGAGGCCGACTTCGAATACGCCCGCGAAGTCGAAGTGCCCTACGTTCATCGTGCCGAAATCAGGCACCCATGTTTTGCCGCTAAGAGCTGAGCTAGCGTCCACATGGCCCGTCAGCAGCGCGATGATCGTCGTGCCGAGAATACCGAACAGAATAGCGCCCGGTACGCGCATCACCATCAGAATCGCGATAAGCGCGATGGCGATGACAGTAAACACGACCGATTCGTTATGGAAGCTGCCAAGCTGAATGACGGTTTCCGGACCAAGGACCGGCGTGAACTTGCCTGCCTCGATATTGGAGAAGCTGGATACCGCGATCGTCATCAGACCGCTGTTCTTCAGGCCGATAATGGCGATGAACAAGCCGATGCCGACCGTGATCGCGTGCTTCAGGCTGTCGGGAACGGCCGTGATCAGCATTTGGCGGATTTGCGTTACCGTAAGAATGATGAAGATGATGCCGGAGATGAATACCGCGGTAAGTCCCATTGCCGGAGAGATCGGAGTATCCGACGCTTGGGATGCGATAATGACCGATGCGAAGTATGCGTTAAGACCCATGCCAGGCGCAAGCGCTACCGGGAAGTTGACGAACAAGCCCATCGCGATGGAGAAAATGCCGGCCGCCATAGCCGTAGCCAAAAATACGCCCGTCCAGTTCAAACCGGACGGCTCCAAAATCATCGGGTTGACGGCCAATATGTAAGCCATCGTCATGAAAGTCGTCAGACCGGCCATGATTTCAGTTCTGACATTTGTTCCCAGTTCCTTCAAACGAAAGAAACGTTCCATTTTGATAATACCCTCCCAAAAATGTGTTGGAACAAACAAAGAAGCCTAGAAAAAAATGCAATACGGCGCATTTCTCCTAGGCTCTGCAAAAAGGGAAAGAACCATGCGCCGAGGCCGCGGCACATGCATTCTTTCACTCTCTTCGTAGCCTGATCATTTACGGTGACCGAGTAGAGACTCTCAAGCCGATTCTTGAGATTATACGAAAAGTTCCTATGCGGTTGTTGTTTTCCGTTTTCAATTCTAATGAGAATTCATTCATTTTGTCAACCATTTTCACGAATGTTCGTGTCCGAAACCTATTCCAATATTCGTAAATGGAACGTTTTCATTATAATTCCAGCTAGCGGAAAACCCGCTGCGGCGATTACTCCAGGATGAAAGGCAGCAGGACGATGAGCAGGATGAGGATGGCGAAAATAACCCACACCCCCGGTCGCGCATGATTGATCGTCCACCCGATGCCGAACCGCTTCTCTACGAAATAGGATGGATCGTCCGGATTGTAATAAAACTGCCCGAGCTTCCAGTAACGGTCTTGATCTGCCGCCGATGCGTATTGTTTCGCCGTATTTTCCTTATCCAGCTTGATCCGGCTTCCGCCCTGTCCCGTCTTTACGGATAAGACGATGGAAGCTAGCGTCATGATCCCGACAACCGCGATCGTAGCGACAGCGGCCACGTTGCCGCTCCAGCCGTACAGCATGCCGACGGGTATTAAACCAAGCGTGGCCATGATCATGAAACCGAACGCAATGAGATAAGAGGACCAGATCTGGCGGAACTTCATGTTCCGGAGCAGCGAACCTTCCGGATCGCCCGGTTCCGCTACTTGTTTGCTTCTGCCGATGACGGCATTCGTGAAGACGAACACGACAAGCAGGAACGACTGGACGAAAGCGGGCCACAACACCGATCGGTAACTCTTCGCCACGGCGCGGGTCACTTCGCCGTCCAAGCCGTATTTCATCGGAATTTGGTCGGGAAGCCGGTCATAACCAATGACGCCGACGAGTACCGTCGCCAGAATGAGCAGGATATGGGGGATGAACCAATAATTCGGCTGCGTCAGCTTGCCCGAACGAAACCGGGTGCTGACGATAATACGCTGCGGAGCGTCCTTGAGCCAGCGTTCGCGTTCTTTGAGCGATTTGACGGCTTGATGCTGTTTATAATAGATCACGAAGGAGAGGATCATATAACCGACGACATGGGAGACGAGCAGTGCGCCCCATGTTTTCTCTCCGGAAATGTACAACGAACATATCAGCAGAGACAGAGTCAAAATCGTTCCCGCTCCTCCGTTCCACCATACGTATTTCCCTCTGAGCGACTCGATAACCGGGTGGTTTTGCGCTTCCTCCGGAATCGTGACGCCGAAGCTTTCGATTTTTCTCGTCAGCAGCGGAATGACCGTCGTCGTCAGGACGACTGGGACCATAATGACAAGCGATAGCAGCAACATCCAATTAATCGACATTCGAATTCTCCTCTCTTCTCATATCCTCGAATACGGAACGGCTTAACTCGTCAAATTGCTCCTTCGTAAGCCCCCGGCAGATCGCGTCCGCGATAAACGGCCTCAGTTGTTCAGCGAGCCGCTGCCTATACGGTTGATCCGCGGGTGGCATGGAATCGGGATTCACGACGACGCCTTGCTTCCGGTTAATTTGGACGTATCCTTCCTGCTTCAGGATTTGGTAAGCCTTGTTCACGGTATGGAGATTAATGCCCAGATCCGAAGCAAGCCCGCGTACCGAAGGGAGCGCATCGCCAGGCAGCAGCCGCTTGCGGGCGATGCCTTCCACGATGGCGTTAACGAGCTGCGTATAGATGGGAACCTCCGATTGCAAATCAATCTCCAACAGCATAATCCTTCACCACCTACATTGACTATTTGTTATATATCAACTATAACAGATAGATTTTATATGCGCAAGGGGCATGTGGATACGGCGTGCGCGATAGGTCGAAAAAGTCGTTTTGCGAGGCGGTTGAAACGCAAAAAACGTTCGGCCCGACCAAGGAATATTGTCCTCAGGCGAGCCGAACGTTTGGTTAAGCATTGGCGGTACGCGTGCGTGTTAAACGTTTTTGAAGAAGTTAGGCAAGTAAGTCCTGTTTGCTTCGAGCATTTCTTCAAGCAGCGCCTTCGCCACCGTTACGCTAGGTACGAGCGGATGATGCACGAGCGCTTGCAGCGCGATGCCGCGATCGCCGGTGATTGCCGCTTCGATCGTCAACGATTCGTAAGTTTTCACCGCGTGAAGCAGGCCGGTCACATGCTCAGGAATGGTCTGAAGCGGAATCGGTGTCGGTCCTTGCGCCGTCACCACGCAATTGACCTCGATGCTCGCATCTTCCGGCAGGAACGGAATGATGTTGCCGTTGCGGACGTTCAGCGTCTGAATGTCGCGTTTGTCCGTGTACAGAGAATGCATCAGATTAACGGCCGCTTCGGAATAATAGGCCCCTCCGCGCTGCTCCAGCTGCTTCGGCTTTTCCTTCAGGTTCACGTCCTTGTACAGCTCGAACAGCTCGGTTTCGACGCGGCTGACCACATCGGCGCGGGTGCCGTTTTTCTCCATCGACGCTTTCATGTCCGCAAGCATCTTGTCCGTCATGTAGAAGTAACGCAGGTAATACGTCGGAATCGCGCCAAGGGAGCTTAAGAAATCCGCGTCCCAATCGAGCGCCGTCACGTTGGAGGCTGTATATTCGCGGCCTTTGCCGATCAGCTCCGGCAGTTTGTCTTCGCCGTTCACGTATGCCGCCGTTACCCAGTGCAGATGGTTGATGCCCACGAATTCGGGCAGCACTTCGCGTTCCGTCACGCCGTATTCCTTGGCGAGGAACTTGTAGAAGTTGATCGGCGAATTGCAGAGGCCAACCGTCTTTACCTTCGTATGTTTCTGCACCGCCTCCGTCACGATGCCGGCTGGGTTAGTGAAGTTCAGCAGCCAAGCGTTCGGAGCGAGTTCTTCGATATCTTTGCAAATGTCCAAAATAACCGGAACGGTACGAAGCGCCTTGAACATGCCGCCCGGTCCCGTTGTCTCCTGCCCGATCACGCCGTGGCTGATCGGAATATGTTCGTCGCGGCGGCGCGCTTCGAGCAGTCCGACGCGCATCTGCGTCGTCACGAAGTCCGCTCCGGCGATTGCTTCGCGGCGATCCAGCGTCAGATGGACCTCGATCGGCAAACCGGATTGTTCGACCATCCGTTTCGCGAGCGCTCCGACGATGTCCAGCTTATGTTTGCCTTGTTCGATATCGACTAACCATAACTCGCGGATCGGCATTTCATCGTACCGTTTGATGAATCCTTCGACGATCTCCGGCGTATACGAGGAACCTCCGCCGATAACGGCGATTTTGAGCGGTTTCTTATTTTTCATAATGATAACCTCCTACAAAATAATTCGGCGCAATCTAGCGTCCGTCTCTTCGTCTATCGCCACGCCCGCGCTGTCCATCGCGCTCATGACCGCCCCGATCACGGGATCGATCGTCAGCTTCACGATGCTTGCGTTCGGCGCTGCCGCGCGCACGGCTTCCCGGATGGCGTCGACCATGTGAGGCGAGCTTCCTCGCATCATGACGCTTCCCGTCAGCACGACGTCGAACGTCTCATTCTGCATGCCTAATCTGCGGATAAGCGCGATTACCGCATTCGCGTGCTCGCGCCCCGTCTCCTCAAGGATGCGAATGGCTACCGCATCTCCTTCCGCCGCGGCTTCGAACATCAGCTTCGCCAGCTCGGCCGGCGGACGTTTGCCATTGTCGAGCGCGTCGTCGTACATCGCTTGCACTGAAGGGTATCCGAGCTTGCGCGGAACGGCCTCCATTAGCGACGACGGCTGCTCGCGACCCTCCCAAGAACGAATCGCCGTACGGAACGCATGAACGGCAAGATCCGTGCCGGAGCCTTGGCCATCTCCGAACAGATAGCCGAAGCCGCCGTACTGCAGTTCTTCGCCGTTCGCGTTGCGCGCGGCCGCGTTAAACCCCGTGCCGCTGATAATAACCGCGCCATGGGATTGATGCGTGCCTGCCCGCATGCCGATCATCGTGTCACAGGCGATCGCGTAACGCTCATACCCGAGCGAAGCGATCATCGGCCGCAATATTTCGTAATCCGGCTCCCTGTCCGCTCCCGCCAGACCGAAGTAAGCGAAGTCGACTTGCTCCTTCGTCGCTCCTGCATCCGCAAGCGCGGCGTTGCAAGCTTCCTCGATATGGTCGCGGGCAGCCTGGAACGCGGTCTGATGATTGCCGTTGCCGCTATGGCCGCGGCCGAGTACTTCACCTTTTTCGTTTACCAGTAAGGCATGCGTTTTCGTGCCCCCGGCATCTATGCCTAGAAATAGGATGTCTCCCACGCTCCTTGTCGATCTTGTTGAATGTTATACTCCCACTATAATGCAAGAAAACACCGTTCCTCTACGCAAAAGAAACGATGTTTTGATACTATCTTATTGTTTTTTCGGTCTATGCCCTCAGCTCGGACGGCAGCTTGCCGATATGGCCTTTGAATAGCCGGTTGAAGTTCGACAAGTTTCGGAAGCCGCATTCCGAGGCGATGTCGATCATTTTCATATCCGTCGTTTCGATCAGATCGACCGCGCGCGTCAGCCGCAGTTGAATCAGATAATCCATCGGCGAAGTGCCGACGATTTGCGCGAACAGCGCGCTGAACCGCGAAGGACTTAGATGGGCCAGCTCCGACAGCTCCTTCAGCGTCCACGGATGCGCGATCCGCTCCTCCATCCCGTGCAGCACGCGGCGGATCGTCTCCATGCCTCTGGCATGCCCCGCCCTCTCTCCCGTTTTTTTGGCAAAAAAACGATTGACGTACGCCAAAAATCGAACGAGCTGCGACCGGACCACCGCTTCGTAATGCGGCTCTTTGCGCTTGAATTCGCTTTTCATGTCTTCAAGCAGAACCGTCAATCGCGGCAGCTCCGGATTCGATCGATCGAGCACGTTGTCGAAGCGGGCGCCCGTCTCCCTGAAGGGAATGAGCAGCTCCGTGTCGTACCGCTGCTCGAGCGCGAGATATGCCGGATCGAACATGATGATGCCCATTACGAGCCCGTCGGTTTCGAACGCGCGATGCAGATCATTGGAGTTGATAAGGACGATATCTCCTTCGACTAGCTCGCGCTTGCTCCCGTTGATAAGAATATAACCGCTGCCGCTGATGATATAATTAATCTCCAGCGCGTCGTGCCAATGCAGCCGCTGGAAAGGCGGACTGACCCCCTCCGTCTGCGAGACGAGCAAGGGGAACTCTTGCGGCAGTTCGATTTGATCCCTGATGATCGGCGGGTTCGGCTTCATGGTACGTATCTCCTCGCAATGGTCGCTTTCGTTCTCTAAAGTATAGCAGAGCTTGACGTCGCGGAGAAGACGCGTTCGATAATAAGACCGGACGGGGAAACCCTGTCCGGTCTTCGTCGCTTTATTCCGCTGCTGCCTGCTCCAGGGATCTAGTCATGAGAGCTGCCGCGTGCGCACGGGTCGCAAGCTGTTTGGGTTTAACCGTGCCGTCTTCGTATCCGGTCAGGATGCCTAGTTGCGTTGCGGCGGTCACGTAAGGAACGGCCCAAGCGGAAATTTCGGACTCGTCCTCAAACGAAGCGCCGTCCATTTTTAACTCCAGCTTGAACGCCTTAACGATCATAACCGCCATCTGCTCTCGTGTAATGGAAACATCCGGTCTGAAGGTATGGTCCTCAAACCCTTCTACGATTCCGTTCGCAACTGCAATAGAAATCGCGTCTTCAGCCCAATGACCCTCGATATCTTTGAAGCCCGTCTGCGCAGCTGTCTCCTTTAACCCCATCGCTTTAACAAGAATGTTTATAAACTCCGCTCTTGTGATGTTTTGTGAAGGTCTGTAGGTTCCATCCTTATATCCGTTCACCGCTCCTAGCTGAACCAGATTCCGAATATCCTGCTCGGCCCAATGTCCCGCGATGTCCTTCAACAGGGTCTGCTGCTCTCCTCCATCTATGGTTTCGGCAATGATCGCGAATTTCGTAAAGTGATCCACCGTACCAGTAACCGTAAATTTGGACGGATCGACTTTAATGTTGTCCAGTTTGATCCATTCGTTGGTTGCTTCGTTCAACCAGGCGATAAACAGGTTAAACTTCTTCATATCTACTTGATCCGGGTTGAACTTGATGGTGATCGTAACTGGATCTTTGAAATGGCCAAGTTTATCTTTTATCATTTCGAATACTTCGCTGACCAGCTCCGCGCCTTGCGGTCTCCACTTGTCGTCGAGATCATCGCGGTCAATCGTTTCTACCGTAACGACAATATCGCTGTCGATCGCGTCTGCGGAGATTTCAAGAGTAACTCCATTTGCCTCAATTTTTCCGCCGGTTTTGTCGCTGACAGTCACCGAAGTCGGCTTTGGCGTTGTTGTCGGTGTAGGAGTAGGCGTCTCAGGATTGCCCGGATCTGGCGTCGGTGTGGTCGCCTGCGTCCACTTCGCGTATAACGTGAAATCGGAAGCCGGAACCGTGTCTGCAGCATAATTCCATGGCTCAGCGAACAATTCGTCTTTAAACCAGCCTGCGAACGTATAACCGTCTTTCGACGGCGCCGGCGGCTCGGCCAGCTTCGATCCGGCAGCCGCTCCGTAGACGGTGCGCACGTCGCTGCCTCCGTTGCTGTTGAATGTTACGGTTGTGCCTGTCTTGAAGACGGACATATCCCATTCATCATGCCAACTCACCGCTACTTTTCGGTTTGCGGTATCCAAATCGATCGGAAGCCATACATATCTGGAGTCCTTCAAATCGTTCGGGAACCAGCGATCCGCCATAAAAATAAACTTATTCGGCACGAGATCGCCATTGCCATCGCGATAGGGCAGCACAAACGTGCTTTGGCTGCGGAAGGTTGTTCCTTCCCAATCGCCCACCATCGGATCGCCATTGTCCCACCATGGGCCAAACATCCCGTTCGTCGAAACATGATATCTAGCCGGGTTCGGATTCCAGCCGGTCAAGCCGGATGTAATCATATAATAGACACCGTCTTGCTTGAAAATCGTTGGCGCTTCCCTCCAGCCTTTGAAAGCTCTCACATAGTGTTCGCCCTCCAAGGTTTGACCGTTTTCGTTCGTCGCTGGACCCGTATATTCATCATTCAGCATCATGATGACGGTCGTCGCGTTTTCTTCCGAAGCATAAACCAAATACGCTTTGTCATGCGTTGCCGGATTCTCGTCATCGTCGACATACAGCGTCATATCGCGCAGCATGCCCTCGTTGCCGTTCTCCGCGCCTTTATTCGGCAAGCGGAACGTACCCAAAAATCGGAATGGCCCGGTCGGCGAATCGCTGATCGCGACGCCGCCTTCCGCCGTCCAATAAGAACCCGCGATCGGCCCGTCCTGATGCCACCACATGACATATTTGCCCGTAGTCTCGTTGTAGACGACTTTCGGACGCTCCACCACTTTATCCCAGTTGAAATCTTTGTACATCGCCTGCTTCCGTTCGTTCGTATAGCCGTCGTACAACGCGTTCAGCTCCGCGATGCGCTCCGGCGAATTGTGTTTGCTAAGCGAGTTGACCGGCGATTTCATCGTCTTCGTATAGTCTGCGTCTTTGTTTGTAATCGTAATCGAACGATTGGGATCAAACGCCACCCCGCTGTTTTTGTACGTATCGGAATTTTCGTCCAGGTACAGCGGCAATTCTCCGTTTGGCAGAACATCCTCGCCAAGCTGAGGATTGTTGAATACCGGCAGCACAACCCCTTCGTTTTTCCAATTGTACAAGTCTTTCGACGAGTAGGCGTGAATCCCGGTTACCGGCACGTAACCCGAACCTACGTTATTTTCCGTCTTGTCTTCGCCGTACCAATAATAGGTTTTGTTCGCCTTATTGTAGAGAATGCCGCCGCCATGAGCCTGAATCGGCATACCTTCCGTATCCAGCCATACTTCCCCGCTCTTAATGGATTCGTTTTGGCCCAGATTGGCATATAGCTCATACTTATCGTCGAGAACGACCGTGTAATACGCAACGCTTTCTTCGGTCAGCATGGCGACATCGCCGATATCCGCGATTAGCTTGTCGACCGACGCGGTGACCAGCGGATTCAATCCAGTCTTGATCTCGTTGATCCGTTCGATCGCGGCGGTCACGCTGCTTGGATCGATGTTTGTTACTTCCTTCTGCTTCACGGACAGCTCTGCCGCCGCGAGCGTATTGGCGTCCCCTCCGGTGGTCATGGCCTGAATGGCGATATACCGGGCCGTTTTGGATTTGAACGTCGCCGTTTGTTGACCCGACTTGGATGTATCCCAGGCGCCCGTTCCCGCCAAAACAAAGTGCGCGTCCAAATAGTTTTGCGTGCCGTCGACGGTCGTACCCGCCAAATCTTCATTGCTCGTATAAATATTGTATCTCGCGATTCTTCCGTTCGCTTTGTCTTGTCTTGGCGTATACGTTAATAAGCCAACATCCGCTTTCGTTTCATTCAGATCCAAGATGATATAGTCGCCGGGAACATATTTTCTTCCATTTTCATCCCAGTTCGTCTCGTAAAAGGTCCCCGCATCGCCATCAAGAATATGGCTTGCCGGATTTCCCCAATACGCTTCCGGCGCGTAGAATAGGTCGACACCGGCGATGGGATTTCCGCCCGATACGATCGCATCCATCTCGGCGGCTAATTTGCCTGCCATTCTCGCGATCTCTTCCTCCGTGGCGCTCGAGCTGTCTCGCAGCGCTTCGGCTTCGTTTCGCAGCGATTGCAGCACGGTCAAATAAGAAGGATCTTTTTCAAATTCATTGATAAATGCAGTCGCATCCGCGATCGCGCCGTTAAGCAGGGTCTTGTCGACCGTGTAGCCGTCCCTAGTATAAATATTTATTTCGGCGGCCGAGCCGTATTGCTTGCCGGCGTCGCTTCTTGAAGCAAGCGCGGTAAACTTCACATATGAGGCACCTACAGCGTTAAAGGTCGCCGTTTTTTCCTTTTTATCCGCATCCCAGGTTCCTTCGGCGGCTTTCGTGAAAGTCGTTCCATCGGAGCTTACGGAAATTTCGTATTTCGTAACGATGCCATTAAAATCTACGTCTTGTCTTGGCGTATATTTCAGCTTATAGACCCCGTTGTATGATTGGCCGAGATGATATGTGATGGAATGCGGCAGCGCCGTATAACTTCCGTCATAAGCCGTATGCCATTTGGTGCTTGCGTTCCCATCCAGCGTTTTGTCCGGTCCTTCGCCGGGAGCTTCGCTGGTTGCCGTCGCGCTCATCTCGTTTTGAGGAATAGCCGTGTTCGTCGTATAGGTTGCTCCGTCAATGACGAACGTCGTAATCGACTTGGCGCCGACGGTTGCGTTTAACGTTTTGCCGGCGACCGGAATGCCGTTTTTCTGAACGACGTTTTCTATTGCGGACGAAACATATGGCGTTGCGACTCCGTTAACGGCATCAAATTGAGACAAGTTCAATGAGATCGATTGAGCGCTTGTTTCCGGGTTGCGATAGACAACATAGATTTTACCGTTCGCATCATCGTAGGCCGCGAGCGTATTGTCGTTGTCGTCACCGATAAATCGGGAGCCCTGCGGAATAAATTTGCTGAACTGCGCCATGGCGTAATATTTTTTCGTGAGGTACCATTCCTCCGGGTTATCGAAGTTGGCGTGAATAAGACCCCAGTTCATGTTTTCTTTTTGAGGCTGCATATTCACTTCGCTTTCGATGGCTTGCCAGATGACCCAAGCCTGAGGCTCCAGCCAAGTAATGTCCGTCATGATTCTTTCGGCGAGCGCGAGAGCGGGCTCGAAGTCGTCATGATTATGCGCGACGCCCGACGGGCCGAGATCCACTTCGGACATCCACAACGTCTTGCCCGCGGCTTTGGCTTGATCTCGCACCAAGTGGCGCTGCCATCCGCCGTACGTATGCGTGTTCATTTGACCGACGTTGGCTTTCGTCACTTCATCATACGAGTTCCAGTTCGTTACGAAGGTATCGATGACGGACTCGTCCATGGCGGAAATGCGGACATCCTGCAGCCCGCGTTCATTAAGCGCGCCGCGAGCGGCGTTAATCATTTTGGCTTGCGAAGCCGGATCCCAGTGGGAGCCTTCCTGGCCGCCGCCGAAGCCCCAGTAGTTCGTACTTGGTTCGTTCACGGGGGATAACGACCTGAACTGAATCCCTTCATCCTGGAAATGTTTCACGACTTCCGCAAGGTAGTTTGCAAAGTTGTTATACTGATCTTCTCTTAAATTATCTTTCCACGATTCCCGGTGTCCTGTCGTGCTTCCGCTCACCGTCATATAATACGGAGCGGAATTGGAGAACGCCTCTAGAATGTCGGCGCCTCTCTCGATGGCCGCCTCCAGCCACCAGCGCTGGTTGGCATCTTGACTCCAGTCGAAATCGCTTGGGGCTAGCGCCTCGGAATCTGCAGGATTTGGCGCGAAGCCCGGCATCCTTCCGCCTTGGCGCATCGTATCGTATTCGGGATTTTCGCCGCCGCCGATATTATATCGGACAATATTATAATTTAAACCTTCATCCGAATATAAAGCGTCCGCCAACGCCTCTCTGGCAGCATCTTCATATCCGCCCGTCACATTGCCGAACCACGCCAAAGAAGTGCCCCATCCTTCCCAGGCTTTATGCATGTACCCGGGATCAAGCTGGATAGAAGTCGCCGCAAGCGCTTTCTCGGTTGATATGCCGAAAAACATCGTCGACATCAAGCTTACTGCGAGAAAAGATGGTAATATCCTCTTTTTATGTCTGCCAATCATGTTAACAACCTCCTCTAAATTTGTTAGCCTTCAAGAGATCTGAGCCGCTTGCACTCTCCTTTCCCCTCTAAATATGTAAGCGCTTTATTATTCTGATTTTATCATGTGCATAGGCATTTTATTTAGGATAAAATCGGTGATTTATAGTCCAATTGTTACCATGTTGCAATTTACTTCCGAATGAAATTTGTAGTTTTTATTGAAAGTGGTATGATTTTTAGATTTTATAAGGAAAGCTAATCAAAACGATCTGATGGCAGTCTTTGCTGTTGAGATCGAGGTCTATGTCATTTACAATAGAATATGTGTTCACTTTTGTTACAGAAAGGATTATCGAAATGAAAGACAAACCACAATATCAAATCTTGTTGTACTATAAATTCGTTCCCGTACCCGATGCCGAGCAATTCGCCGCCGAGCATTTGGCCTACTGCAAGGAATTAAACGTGAAGGGCCGCATTCTGATCGCGGACGAAGGCATTAACGGCACCGTTTCCGGAACGGTCGAGCAGACCGAGCAATACATGCGCGATCTGCGCGCCAATCCGTTGTTCTTCGATATCGTGTTCAAGGTAGACGAAGCCGAAGGGCATGCGTTCCGCAAAATATTCGTCCGTTACAAAAAGGAGCTCGTCACTCTTCGTTACGACAAACCGCTTGATCCCAACACGCTCAGCGGGACACGCTTATCTCCGAAGGAGTTCCATGAATACTTGCAACGGGAGGACGTAATCGTGCTGGACGGCCGCAGCGATTACGAATACGATCTCGGGCATTTCCGTGGCGCGATCAGGCCCGACCTTGAGACGTTTAAGGAATTCCCGGAATGGCTGCGCGAGAATATGGCAGATTTTAAAGACAAACCGATTATCACTTATTGCACGGGCGGCATACGGTGCGAGAAGCTGACCGGCGTCATGCTGAGCGAAGGCTTCAAGGACGTTTATCAGCTGGAGGGCGGCATCGTCACTTACGGCAAGGACGAAGAAGTGCAAGGCAGACTGTTCGACGGCAAATGTTACGTGTTCGACGAGCGGATCTCCGTGAGAATCAATAACACGGACGAAGATATCGTCGTCGGCAAGTGTTACCACTGCGGCGTCACTGCCGATACGTATATCAACTGCGCGGATGACACCTGTCACCGACAGCATATTGTGTGCCCGGACTGCGAAACGTCGCAAAACGGATTTTGTTCCGCGGAGTGCGAGGATAACGTGAAGATCGGTTAATTCGATGAAGTGCCTAAAAATAAAAATACTCTCTTCCATTTGCATTGAGCGCAAATGAAAGAGAGTATTTTTTTGTTTGCGAAAAGTTGCAGGTTGGTTACCGTTCTATTCCCACTCGATCGTCGCCGGCGGTTTCGAAGTTACGTCGTACACGATGCGGTTGACGTTGTCGACTTCGTTGACGATACGAACGGAGATTTTCTCCAGAACGTCCCAAGGGATGCGTGCCCAGTCCGCCGTCATGCCGTCGATGGACGTTACGGCGCGGATGCCGACCGTGTACGAATACGTACGCGCGTCGCCCATGACGCCAACGCTCTTCATGTTCGGAAGCGCGGTGAAGTACTGCCAGATCTCGCGATCAAGACCCGCCTTTGCGATTTCGTCGCGCAGAATCGCGTCGGATTCGCGCACGATGTGCAGCTTCTCTTCCGTTACTTCGCCAAGGACGCGAATCGCAAGACCCGGACCAGGGAAAGGCTGGCGCCATACGATCGCCTCGGGCAGGCCGCATTCCTCGCCGACTTTGCGCACTTCGTCCTTGAACAACGCTTTAAGCGGCTCAACAAGCTTGAACTTGATATCTTCAGGCAAGCCGCCAACGTTATGATGCGACTTGATCGTCTGCGCCGTTGCCGTGCCGCTCTCTACGATATCCGTATACAACGTGCCTTGAGCCAGGAATTCGAATTCGTCCAGCTTGTCCGATTCTTCTTGGAACACGTAAATAAATTCGTTGCCGATGATTTTGCGTTTTTGCTCCGGATCGTCGACGCCTTTCAGCTTGCCCATGAACCGGTCGCGCGCGTCGATCTTCAGCACCTTCATATCGAATTTACCGACGAACGTTTCCATGACGCCTTCCGCTTCGCCTTTTCGCAGCAGGCCGTGGTCGATGAACATGCAAGTCAGCTGGTCGCCGATCGCCTTATGCAGCAGGATCGCGACGACGGACGAGTCCACGCCGCCGGACAACGCGCAAAGCACTTTTTTGTTACCGACTTGATCGCGGATCTCGCGGATCGTGTCGTCGATGAACGTCTCCATGGACCAATTGCCGTCGCAGTCGCAGATGTTGTACAGGAAGTTGCGGATCATTTCGTTGCCGAACTGGGAATGGCGCACTTCCGGGTGGAATTGCACGGCGTACAGCTTGCGGTCCGCGTGGCTCATGCCCGCGATCGGGGCGTGTTCCGTGCTTGCGTCCACTTGGAAGCCCGCAGGCGGCTCGATGACGAGGTCGCTGTGGCTCATCCATACCGTCTGAACGCGGTCGAGACCGTGCGCGATATGGCTGCCTTCCACGAATTCGACTTCGGCTTTGCCGTATTCGCGTTTGCCCGCGCGCTCGACTTTGCCGTTCAGTTGATGAGACATCATTTGCATACCGTAGCAGATCCCGAAGATCGGCACGTTCAAATCGTAAATGGCCGGATCCACAAGCGGCGAATTCTCTTCGTATACGCTAGCCGGTCCTCCCGAGAATATGATGCCCTTCGGCGCCAATTCACGGATCCGTTCTACCGGCGTGTTATATGGCAACAGCTCGCTGTACACGCCCAAATCCCGAATGCGGCGCGCAATCAGCTGGTTGTATTGTCCTCCGAAATCGAGAACAACGATAATTTCATTTTGCTTCGTCATGACCGAGCCTCCCTCAATTGATGCAGTAATTATACATAAGCCGCTCAAATAGAGTCAAGGGCGCGAGGCGCGGCTGTACGCGCAACATTCGGGATTTCTCCGACACAATTGGCCGTACTAAATTATAGCTACTGTAACCCCACACGCTGATTACTTGCCTCTCATGCCCATATTCCTTCGTTTGCACCAGATTTACCGGTATGCCCTTCAATCGCACAACCCCTCAAACACACCATTGTATACGAAATTTCGTACACGATCCCAGAGCATGCCCCTAGAACACACCATTGTATACGAAATTTCGTACACGATCCCAGAGCATGCCCCTAGAACACACCATTGTATACGAAATTTCGTACTCGTTCCCCCAGCCTGCCTCTAAAACACGCCATTGTATACGAAATTTCGTACTCGTTCCCCCAGCCTGCCACTCAAACACGCCATTGTATATGAAATTTCATACCTTGTAGCCACGTTAGCCACTTCGCGCAAAAATCCTCCACAGATAGCTCCGTGGAGGACGGGAAACGTTGACGCTTTGTTATTCATGTTACATGCGACCGATTTTTTTTCTGCACTTTCGACGAAGCGTGCTTCTTAGGTTGATGGATTGCCCGGACGCGTTGGAGAAGCACTAGGCAGGTTTGGCGAAGCTCTTCTTCTGCCGGCGCGTTCCGCAATGCCCCCGGAGGTTCGTATCGCGCCGCTTCCAGCCAATGTACCATACGTTCGAGCGCATTGCGTCTTTCTTCGCCAAGCGTCATTCCTAACGTGGCTGCGACCTCACGCACAGTGAACGTACCCGCCGTTTCTTGCGTCGGATGGTTGCCTTGCTTCTTTCTGCCCTGCAGCAGATCAATGACCACTTCGGCTACTAGAATGAGGTTGTTTCGCTGTCGGTCTGCAGCTGCGATTTCGCGAGCGATAGCGGGTCCCGATGCTATCGTAGCTCTCCGCGGACCCAGTCTGGTCGCGAGTTCCGCACGCGCTGACTCGGTCGAGCCGCTTCTTTGGCGTCCGGCTCCGCGAGCGGGCGGATCCGCGATGGAGCCGTTGGCGCTTGCGTTGCGCGCCAGCTGCTCCGTGCTGCCGCCGACGTGGCCGGCACTGCGCGAGAGTAGCTCCTCTCCGCTGCCGCGGCTTTTGCTGCGCGCCAGCTCCGCCAGCGCCAGCTCCGAGCTGGCCGCGCTGTAGCGGCGCAGCGCGCCCCGCAGGCGCAGCCGCTTGCGCTGCGCCGCTGCTACCGCCGCGCCCGCTGCCGCCAGCGCGGCTCCGCCTGCGGCAGCTGCCGCGGCAGGCGATGCCGCCGCGGCATCCGCGGCGCCGCGCGCCGCTTCCGCGAGCGAAGACGCCGCTCGCGCGATGCCCGAGGCCGCTGCCTCCGCCGCGGCCTCGAACCGCTCCAGGCCGCTCGCGCCTGGCGCTAGCCCGGCCGGAGCCGAGCCGTCCGCGTCCGCAGATGTGTCCGCTCCCGGGCCGCCATTGCTCGCGACTGCCGAAGCGACCGTTGCAGCACCGCCGAAGCCCGGGGTCGGATCGAAAGGCACCCATCCCGCCCCGGGAAAATAAACCTCGACCCAAGCATGCGCGTCCGACCCGCGCACTTCGTACACGCGATCGGCCGACGTTTCCGCGCCGGAAATGTCGCCGGTCTGCGCAAGTCCATCGGTCGCGTCGCCCGGCGTGAACCCTTTCACCCAGCGCGCCGGAATGCCTTGGGATCGCAGCATGACGACCATCGCCGTGGAGAAATGCACGCAATACCCTTGACGCTGCTCGAACAGGAAGTGGTCGACGAAGTCGGAGCCTTCCGGGGGCAGCTCGCTGCCCGATTTCGTATATTCGTACGTACTCTCCAAATATTGCTCCACCGCCTTCACCCGGTCATAGCGGCTCGTCATGCCCGCTCCCGCCACTTCGGCGGCAAGCGCGACGACCCGGTTCGGCAGCGAGCCAGGCAGCTGCAAGAACGGCTCCAACTCGTCCTCCGTCATCGTCGCCGACTCTAGAGCGACTCCCTCATCCGCCGAGCTTCCTCCGCCGTCCGCGTGCACGGTTCCTTCTCCGCTGCCGAGTGCACGGAGCGCCTTCGCATCCGTCACGGGCAAATAGCTTCGTACCGAATACCGTTCCAGCTTCACCGTCTCGGAAGATGCATACAACGCGTCCGCGACGTCGTTCTCCAAATAACTTCCAAGCTTCCGCCGTGGATCCGAGGCGATCAGGTCCGTCACTTGCCCTTCTACGCCTGAAGCGAAGATCGGCATGCCCGCCGTAGGCGCTTCCCATACGAGCGTCTGATCGATCTCCCGACCGACAATCGTCTTGTCGGTTTCGTCTTGTCCGCCTGCCGCCGCAGCCGTATTCCCATCCTTGGCCTTTCCGGATACCGGCTTCAGCGTAAGCGGCCATTCCTCGTTGCTCCAGCCTCTTCCGTCATAGGTCGCTTTGGTCTCGCCGCGCCAATACGTGCGTACCGGCGACAGCCCTTTGAACACGACCCGATCGTCGCTGCTCAGCGGCATGCCGAGCTCGCTGTCGTCGAAGCCGTATCCGGTAAGCGCTCTGCCCAACTGCTGCCCGTTCAAATGGCGCATCGTCGCGACGGCTTTGCCGTCGCCGCCGATCGTGGTCATGCTTTGCTGCAGCCGGTCCGTCATGGCCGAAGTCCACTTGGCCGGCGCCAGCTCGCTTTCTTTGTCCACCGTCGCAAGAAGCGCCCCGCCGACAATGACCAGCGTAACGAAAGCCGCCCCGGCAAGCCAGCTTTTGTCGATGTCCTTCAGCCGCTTCTCGCTGATGTCGAGCACTCTCCGCACGCGCGGGACCGCAACGATCGCGGCAAGCAGCAGCCCTTCCGCCGTCGTGCGCAGGAACCCCCCGAGCACGTCCATGCCGAGCCATACATGCAGCAGGCCCAAATAAACGAGCGTAATCGCCGCGATGCCGAGCGACGCCTGCCTGATCCATACGAGCGCCTGCAGCGCGGGAGCCAGCATCGCCCAGCCGACAAACAACATCAGCGTCCGAAGCTCTCCCGACATCGCCCACAAACCGCTTCGCAGCATGAGTGCGACATTGTCTCCGATCATGCCGGGAAATGCCATGAACCATTCCGCGGGACTTTGCCCTTCTCCTCGGTATAGCCACATCAAACAGGCCATGCAAATTGCGGCATGCACGAGGAACGAAAGCATCCATGGCATTCGGAACAACCCCGCGGCGAGCATGCACCCTACGATCGCAAGGAGCGGCATGGGGTGGTAAATGACAGACCATTCCCCCGCTCCGGCCCATGGCATCAGCCACTCCGCAAGCAATCCGAATAACAGGACGCTCGTTAGCAGCCTGTACACGAACGACCCTTCCTCCTGCTGTCCCCGTTCAAACCAGAGCCTTCCGTTCTCCCGCCCGTCTCTATCCGATGGCATACGAATCAGCTCCTTCCCCGGCCGATGCCCATGCCGCGCCAGGTTCGGCCAGCCGCAGCCAGCTTACCCGTATGCCCTGTTTCTCAAGCTCCCGCTGGTTCTCGCGCATGGCGTAAGTCAGCGTATTGCCGTCCATCGCCAAATGCAGCGCCGGCTTGCCGCCTTGCTCCGCCGCATGCGCGGACAACGGCAACCATCGCCCGGTATGCTGCCAGTCTCCGCTGAACACATGCACGGATCCCATTGCCGGCAACGCCGCGCGCGAAATCCAATCGTCGGTCCCCGCATTCGCCCCCCCATCGCCTTCGGGGCGAAGATTTGCCAGCAAACCTAGCAGTTCGTGAAGCCGGTCCCGTTGATAGACTTCCTCCTCCAGCTCGAATGTCCAGCTTGCGGTCGCGACCGTCACGCGGACTCCCGCATCCGACAATTGCCGTGCTTCGAATGCAGCCCTGCTTAGGCATGCGTCGAACCTTGAATCGTTCCGCCCGTAAGCGCCCGCGAACGTGTCGATGAGCAGCAGCGCTTGCCGCGGCCTCTCAGGCACGGATGCTTTGATCCGCAATCCTCTGCCGCGCGCCGCTGCCCGGAAGTCGAGATGGCGAATCGAATCGCCTTCACGGTACGACCGGCTCTCCGGTCCCCATCCCGGGACCGGCTGCTGCATAACCCGGCTGCTATCGCCGAGCGACTCTCCCCAAGCCGCCATGGCATCCGCAGCCGAAGCGGCATCCGCTCCGGGCGTTCTCTCGGAGCTAGCCGAACCATTTGCGGCTTCACCGACGTTCTCGGTCATCGACGGCCAGACGACAAGCTCGCCGCTCGCCGCGATCGATCTCCGAATCGCGGTCAGGCCGAGCCAATCTCCGACCGTAACGGTCATTTCACGGAATCCGTAGACGCCTCTCCGCAAATTTTGAATGGAATACGTGACGGCCGTCCGGCTTTCGGTTCCCGGAATCGCAACGGCACGGTACATTGTCGAGGCAGGCGACATCACGCGGCCATTCTCCGCCGTTTCTTCTACGGTGACCCATACGAATGGAATACGCCAACGCCGCTCGATCACGACTTTGATCTCCGCGCCATCTCCCGCGACGGCAGCTTCCTGCTGCAAGAAACGCGCGGCCGATAACCCTCTCGAAGCTGCAAAAGGCATTACGCCGCTAAATACCGTGATGCCGAGCAGCACCGAAGCGGCATACCATTCTAACGCGCCTCCGCGGATAACAGCCGCTGCCGAGCAGCCGGCCAGCGCCACGATAATAAGGCTCCACGCGATCCATCTTGTCCTGTAGCGATTCACCCCGCCGTGGACCGAGCTCCGATCATGTTCCGCCTTTTCGCCGTCGCGCCCGGATCCTCTCACCTGACTTGCATCCGCCCTGCCCGCCGTCATCGCCGCCCCCTGCTTCCGTACACGGCTCCCGCTTCCGGCGGGAACGGGGTTTCCCGAATGATTCGGCGAATGATCGTTTCCGCGTCCGCGCCGAACGAACCCGCGCCTTTGAAGGACAGCCGATGAGGGAGCACGGACTCCGCGGTCTTCAGTAGATCATCCGGGATGACGTACCCTCTTCCTTCCATATAGGAAGCCGCTTGCGCAGCGCGCAGCCAGTCCCGAAGCGCGCGCGGACTTAGGCCAAGCGCGATCTCGTGCGAACGCCTGCTGGCGTCGGCCACGGCTACCATATACTCCAGCAGCGATGGATGCACATGTGACTGCCTGGCTTCGGCCTGCATCTGCAGCCACTCCTGGGTTGCGATCACGGGCCGCACCCTTTCCGCCTCCATTCTTCTGCCGGCCGCGTATTGCTCCAAAATCCGTTTCTCGTCAGCCGTTCCCGGATAACCGATGGAGAGCCGCATCATGAACCGATCCATCTGCGCTTCCGGAAGCCGGTTCGTTCCTTCGAAAGCAAGCGGATTCTGCGTCGCGATCAGCATGAAAGGCACGGGCAGCCTTCTCGTTTTCCCTTCGACCGTCACCCTCCGCTCTTCCATCGCTTCGAGGAGCGCCGATTGGGTGCGCGGCGACGTCCGGTTGATCTCGTCCGCCAGTACGACGTTCGCCATGATCGGCCCGGGACGGAATTGCAGCTCGCCGGACTTGCCGTCCAGCACGACTCCGCCCGTCACGTCGGCGGGCAGCATGTCGGATGTAAATTGAATGCGCTTGAACTCGCCTCCGACGGTTCTGGCCATCGCCTGTGCCAGCATCGTTTTGCCTACGCCGGGAATATCCTCGAGCAGCACGTGGCCGCCGGCCAGCATCGCGGTTAATAGCTGTTTGATGACGTCTTGTTTGCCGACCAGCACTTGCTCTACTTTGACCTGAAGCCGGTGGAGCAGCACCTGCGGCGGCTCCGCCCATGCATGGTTTGTATCCCTGCCTGGTTGATCGTATTCGTTATCCGTTCCTATGAATTGGGGAGTTATCATCACTGTCGCCTCCTGAAAAATAAATCTATCTATTTTTCAGTGTCGCCAGCTTCTACCTGATTTAGACCTGCTAGATTCGGCTTCATGAGAGAATCCAAACCTCTCTCCGCTCCTTGGTAAACACGTAATCCTCGATTTCCATGCCGAATTGCTCCAACGTCGCGCGGATCGGCACGTCCAGCCTCTCCTCGTCTCCCGGCTTCGGCGGGAAGCTATCCGTCAGCCAGAACCACTGCCGTTCCTCGAGCGTAACTTCGATGACGCCTTCCTCTTCGTCCAGCGCGGCAGTGCCACCTAGCCACTCGCTCAGCTTGCCAAGCGGTACATGGATGGAACCGTTCACCAGCTCGTATTCGGATGGATCGAGTTCGAGCGTATCGTCCCCGCGATGGACGATCAGAACGGGCTCCGGCTGCCGCGCGGCGCCAGCCCCTCGATCCAGCTTCGCCGCGAAAGCGACGAGCGACTTTTTGTCCGCTTCGGCCACGTCGCCGCGGCTCCATTTGGGCTTGTTCGCGAGATGGAATTGCATCGGCTCCGTCTTCTCGTCCAGCGTCTTGAAGGAATACCCGAGCTTCTTGTAATAATCGATGATGGCGGGCAGCGCTTTGACCGTCTCCTCGTGTCCCCCGCTGTCGTGCATGAGCACGTTAAGCGTGTCTGCGAGCTTGGAGCCGCGCACATTCGCGATAATCTCGGAAGCCGGAACGCCAAGGCGCTTGGAATCGCCGCTGTCGACATTCCAGTCGTGCACGCGATAGCCGGCTGCTCTCATCGCGTCGAAATACCCTTTGTCGAAGTTCGCGTACGTCCCTCCGGGCGCTCTGACGAGCGTCGTGCGAATGCCCACAGCGTTATGGATCGCATCGTCCGTTTTCATGATTTGCCCCGCAAAATTTTTGAAGCTGCCGTACAGTTCCTTGTACACGTGATTGTAAGTATGATTGCCGATCGCATGTCCCTCATTCGCAATTCTTCTAACGATATCGGGATGGCGCTCCACTTGCTCCCCCAACAGGAAAAACGTCGCATGCACGCCAGCCTTTTTCAATATATCGAGCACCGCGGGCGTATGCTGGCTCGGACCGTCGTCGAAGGTCAAATATACGACTTTGCCGCTCGCCTGTCCGGCTTTGCCACCCTTCGCGGTGCCGCTTTCCGCAGCCTTGCCCTCCGCCGTCGTCGCGCCTCCTACTTCACCGTCTCCGTCGTTCGTCCCTTTTCCCACGCTTGTGTCCGCTTCCGCTCCTGCTCCCTTGTCGGCGCCCGCACCCGTTTCTGCAGCAGGTTCATCACCGATCCCGACGTTCCCCGCGTCCTCTCCGTTCCCCGCGTCCGCGCTTGCCCCTGCTTGTCCGACATTCGCCCCTCTATCGTTTGGCGCTCCTGCTCGCTCCGGCTGGCCCCCAGGCCTCGCCAGCAGCGTCTTCGCCTCGTATTGGTACGTAATCGTTCTCATATCATTGCTAGTGCCGGCCGCTCCCGCAGCCACTCCCTTGAACATAAACCCGCCATCCAAATGCATCATGCCGAACCAAAGAACCGTCGCGCACAAAGAAGCTTGTACCATCCGTCTCATCCGGAATGCCACCATCCTCTATCAGTAGGTATGTACCAATTACCGAATTGATAGAGTATATGAAGGGCAGCCCTAGTAAATGACAACGCCGACTATTTAATAATGTTGTTGAGAAAAACTCCTATCGGAGTAATTCTTTTGATCACACAGGACATGCTACTGAAGCTTCGGTTCTCCCCCCTTTCGCCTGAACGCATAGAATGCGAGCAGCAGTGCCGGTACCAATGCAATACTCAAGTCGTAATAAGGCCAACCCTCTACGATGATGTTATTGTAATAGACGATATTGGGGGCAAACGTCACGCTCAGCAGGAGAAGGACGAGACCGACCGGCACGGAGAAGGAACGGTAGTCTTTCAAGCCGAACAGTTGAGACAGTCCGATTTGCAGCGCGAATAAGTTCACAGTAAGCTTGAAGAAAGAGGATATGATCCACATGAAAGCCAGGAAAGCTTCGACCCTTTCGATAAAATCGCCAACGTTAATCCTTTTGGCCAGCGTAAAGGTAGGATAAATATGCCTCTCGGTTATATTGGTTCCCAGCACCGCCACGCAAAGCACAATAACGACCAATATGATAATTCCTCCGATCAGCGCCCCGTAAAAGAAAGAACGCGCGACGTCCTTCGGCTCCTTCCGTGCAACCCGCGGCATGATCATTAACAATCCGATCAATTCTACGAAGCAATAGGTCAAGCTAATCATAGTGCCGCTAAAGACGGGAGCGAACCCTTTCTCCATGACCGGCTCCAGCATATGCAAGTTCATTTGCGGCAATAGCGCCATAGAGAACAGAATGAATACGAGCATGAAACAGATAAACAAGATCTCTCCGGCCCTGGCGAATGCCTCCAGCCCTCCGCTGACCGACATCACGACGATGACGAGAAACAGACCGAGAATCGCCATATTCGGCGTTTCCGGCATAATATGCGTATTCATGAAATCGCCAATTTCCTTAACAATGGCCACTCCGACGAATAGCGGATGGGTAAGAAACAAAAGCGAGATCGCCCCTCCGACCCACCTTCCGAGCTTCTTCATCAGATTCTGTACCAGCGATAGCTCCGGATCTACCTTGTACGCGTAGAAAAACAAAAGAAGGAAAGGTACGGCGAGCAGCATCCCGAGCGCCATCGCCAGCCAGGAATCCTGTTTCGAGCTTGCTAGCAGCAAACCAGGCATGACAAGTATGGAATCGCCAACGACCATGAAGCATGTAAGGATGGCGAATTGCTTCAAGCTGATTTTCCCTTTGTCCAACGAGCTCCCTTCTCTCCTCTTTATTTCAGTAACTCGCCCATCCATCGGCCGATCGGCGAATAGAGGACGCCCATCCAGCCGAGCGTAACGGGCAGCTTCACATCCATGCTGTATGCAATCAGTCCTCCCGCTCCGACGATAAACAAAACGATGTAGCATGCCGCGTCGCGCTTTCGAGCCTCTCGAGCCAGGTTTGGAATCTCTATGACGGCCATGGCCATCGCGATTGCGATGATACCGATCACAACCCACATGAACAGCTACTCCTTCATATTTTTGATAAATGAATTGTTCACCGAGCCCAAATTCTTGATCTCCGCTTTCACGTCAATCTCCACCGGCAAAGCGCTGAATCGTGTACCCCAGTCATCCTTCATCTGCTCCCAGATGCGGGGATACTTCCGATGAATGAGCTTGCCGAATCCGAAAATATCCGCTCCGTATTTTTTCTGGACTTGCGATATCGTCTTCGATAGCATGGAGCCCAGCTTCCGCTCCGCCTCCTTCTCCAGCTCCTTTATGGTCTGCTCATCGGTTAGATCGACATCGCATGCTACTTCTCCAACATTGGCCTTTATTCGCTGGAGAATGGACATAGAGACTTCTCCGTCTTTCGCCTTCGGCTTCAGCTTCGACTTCGCTTCCACGATCTCCAGCGTCAGCTTGCCGCCGGACGGGCAGGGAATATGCATCACGGTGTTCTTCACGTTGTTCGTCAAATAATTGTAAGCCGCGCTCTGCTTATCGTTCAGCCATCCGACCAGCCGATCTTCCTTTAAGACGGCAAGGCCGCTGACTTTCAATACGCCCGGCAGCCGGATGCGCTGAATATTCTCCTTTGTTTGGGCGATGTCTTTGTTGCCGTAAAGCTGTATGCCCGTCATGACCGCGCTTTCGCCCGAGTCGCTCTCCAGATGCATAAGCAGCTCATCCAACCGGATTGCTTTGGTCGACGCCCACGCCTTTTCCGAAGCTTTAAGCATGTCGAACACTTTAACCGATGGAATCCTGTCCATCTGCGTGAACACATTAAGCAGATCGGAGGCGCTAGTGCCTCTGGCTAACACGACATCAAAATCCGCGCGGGCTTCGTGATCCCTTGAGATAAAATCAAGCACTTCGCTAATGCCCGCCTTCGCTTGCTCCTCACTAATGACAAGGATGCGCAAATGCGAAAGATAAATTTTGCGAGGACTGGAGGTCGTCATCTTGCGCAAAGCCTCGAATATCGTGGGCTGCTTCTCTCGATACTCTATGATGCTTGAATAATCCGCTGGCGTTTTTGGATTTAATGTCTCCGGGTTAACGACCTGCATGGATACGGTAAATTGATCGCCCGTTTTGTCAATCCCCATGCCTACCGCTATGGCCAGCGAATTCATTTCGCGTCTGTTCCAGCAGCCTGCGCTTAGCAACGACGCGCCCAGCAGCGCGACGCATAACAAGGACTTCCCTATAGGCCTCCACATCCTGAACCGCCTCCCGCGAGCCCGAACAACCGGATAGTTACGTTTCGTTTCGAGAAGCTTTTTTTCTCTGTCTCGTCAAGTTGCCGCGGCTCAGCAGCCTTGGTCTCTTCAGCATGGCCCACATCGGAAAGCGCATGAGCGTATCCTTCTGGTCGGCGAAGTTAAACGGCGCGAGCGGCGTCATATATGGGATGCCGAAGGAGTTCAGCCGGCATAGATGCAAGACGAGGGCGATAAAGCCGACGATTATGCCGAACACGCCGAAGGAAGCGGCAAGTCCCATAAAGAGGAACCGCAGCATTCTTACGGAAATGGATAGGTTGAAAGAAGGCAGCACGAAGCTGGAAATCGCCGTAATGGATACTACGATAACCATAGCCGCCGAGACGATTCCCGCCTCGACCGCCGCTTGTCCGATGACAAGCGTGCCAACGATCGATACCGCTTGTCCAACCGGGCGAGGCATCCTGACACCCGCTTCCCGCAAAATCTCGAATGTAACCTCCATCAAGATCGCTTCTATAAAAGCCGGAAACGGAACGCCTTCTCTCTGCGACGCCAAACTAATGAGCATTGAAGTCGGCATCATCTCCTGATGAAACGTCGTAATCGCGATGTATACGGAAGGCACGAATAAGGCGATCGCGAAGCTAATAAACCGGAGAATGCGCACAAGGGTGCTTATATCCGCGCGTTGGTAATAGTCTTCCGGCGATTGGAATAATTCAACGAATATGGCCGGCACCATAAGGACAAACGGAGTGCCGTCAATGATAATCGCCACCCTGCCCTCCAGCAGCCCAGCTGCCACCACATCCGGACGTTCGGTATGGAACACCGTCGGGAACGGCGTGTAAACGCCGTCCTGTATCAGTTCCTCGATATAGCTGCTTTCCAGTATCGCGTCGATGTCAATGGCGTCGAGGCGACTCCGCACCTCGTCTACGATGGACTCTCTTGCCGTTCCATTCATAAAGGCGATGGCTACCGCGGTTTGCGAGGACTTGCCTATGAATTTGGTTTCTATCCACAGCTTGGGATCTTTGATCTTCCGCCGAATCATCGAAGTGTTCGTTCGGATATTTTCGGAGAATCCTTCCCGCGGTCCCCGTACGACAGTCTGCGCCGCGGGTTCGGTGACGCCGCGCTCCTCCCAACCCCGCATTTCGATCGCAATCGCGATGCTGCAGCCTTCAAGAATCAAAACGGCGCATCCTGTAAGCGCCGCATTAAGGATTGCGTCCCGATCCTCCAGCTCAACGATTCCCCCGGCCGGCAAAATGTACTCGATAATATTGCGGATCAGGGACAACTCCGTCTCGTCCCTCTCCCGCTTCCGAAAAGCCGCCGCCTCCTCCATCGACATGAGCGGCTTCATAATAAATTCCTGCACATGCTCCAGATTGACCAGCCCGTCGGTATAAATGATTGCCGCTTTGTTCGCTTCGGAGAAGCTAATCCTAAACTCGCGGATGACAAGGTCGCAGCTATGGCCAAGCTGCTCTCTGATCCAATCCATCGCCTCCTGCAGACTCTCCGGCAAGGGATTTTTTATCGTCTTCTCCTTGTTCAAGTCAAGTGACACCTCCCCGCTCCGCCTGTTTCCTGACCCTATTGTTTCCAATAACGCTATTTTTACTCCGACGATTCAATAACGAATGCGCAAACCAATGCATGTATTTTCTTGCTTCCTGCTGTTTTCGTGGGCTGTGCGTCACCATTCGTAGTTAAGACTGTGTAACGGCTGCCACAGAGGTTAAATGCCTCATTTAGGCTTTTTTGAGAATGTAACGGTTGCGGTGGAGCTTAATTGGCGAAAAAAGCTGAAATATGGTGGTCTACCACGTAATTAAGCTCCGTCACAACCGTTACATTTCGGAAGCGGGCGTTTGAGCTGAAATAGCCACTGTGGTAACCGTTAGATCCTCGCCACACGTCACACGCCACTCAGCCCTAAGCACAACTTGGTGTCGTACATAGTTCCTTGACAATGAAAAAGGCTGGTGCCGAGTGTGAACACTTGGCTCCAGCCTTTATACAGACGCAGCTTCCCCTTCCTCCAGCCGTCGTTACCGTTTTTTCTTCAAACTTCTAACGGCCTCAAGCACTTCCTCCGCGTGCCCTTTCACCTTTACTTTGCGCCACTCCCGCGCAAGATTGCCCTTCGCATCTATAAGGAAGGTCGAACGGACAATGCCCATGTACTCCCGGCCGTACAGCTTCTTTAGCTGCCATACGCCGTACAGCTCGCATACTTTATGTCCCTCATCGGAGAGGAGAAGATAGGGCAGCTCCTTCTTCAAAATAAAATTTTGATGCGACTTCACGCTATCCCCACTTATGCCGAGAACGACGGTATTCTCTTCCTCATACAAATGGTGCGCGTCTCTCATATCGCAAGCTTGCTCCGTGCAGGTGGGAGTCATATCCTTGGGGTAGAAAAATATGACGACGTTTTTGCCGCGCAAATCCATAAGCGAAACGACTTCCCCGTTAGACGCGAGCAGCTTGAATTTCGGAGCTTTTTTGCCTATTTCGATAGTCATGATCGTAATTTCCTTTCGTTATAAGCATTAGCTTAAGATCCCGCCCCGCGATACTTCTTCACGCCATGATTCCAGAAGGCTAGTCCAAGACCGAATACGACAAGGCCCATAACCGGGGTAAGCAGCGCGAGCTGCGACAAGTCGTCGGCCTTCTTCTCCAGAAAGTAAGACGCCGGAATAACCCCGACGAAAGCGAATGGCAGCAGCCACGTCAGCATGAAACGAATGATTTTGTTATAAATGTTGACGGGATACCGCCCGTAATTCTGAATGTTGTAAATAAGCGGAACGATGCCTGTCGGCGCGTCCGAGTAGAACGAAATCGCGCTGAGCGCCGTGTAGACGCCCGCGTAGATCATGACCGCTCCGAGCACGAGAAGCAGCAGGACGAGCATATCCAAGACTTCGAACGGCAAGCCGAGCTGCGTCCAGCAGATGCCCATGATGACGGCGCCGACGAAGGAGCCGATCAGCGAAGGCGGATCGACGTTCTCGAGCAAGACCTGGAACAAGCTATGGGCGGGACGGGTGAGGACGCGGTCCATTTCCCCTTTGACAATATACCGTTCACTGAAATTCCAAATCCCGAAAAACGTGCTGAACACTCCGTACGGAATCATGAAGAAGCCATATACGAACACGACCTCTGCCTCCGACCAGCCCCCGAGCGACGGCGTATGCTGGAACACGACCAGGATGAAGATCAGGTTCATCCCCTGGAACAACAGGTCCGAGAGGACCTCGATCCAGAAGTCAGCGCGGTAGGTTAACCTCGTCTTCGCATAGTTTTTGATGTATTCCCAGAATAACGTCAAATATCTGATCATCGCTTACCCTCCCTGCACGAACAGCCGCTTGCGCGCCGCCCGCCATGTCAGCCAAATCGGGATGAGCAGCACCGCGAACCAAAGCGCTTGAAGCCCGAACACCCCTGCCGCTTCGCTAAGCGGCGTCCGCCCCGTGAATACCGCGCTCGGCAAATACGTGATCGCCTGGAACGGCAGCCATTGCATGATGCCCGACAGCCAGCCCGGGAAGAAGGCGATCGGCACGACGACGCCGGAGAACAGATCGACCATGACACGTTTCATCCGCATCATGCCTTCGTTGTTTTCCACGAAAAAGGCGAACAGCCCCGTCAAAATATTGATTTGCGAATTGATCAAGAAGCTGAAGAACAACATGACCAGGTAGATTAGCCATACGGTAGGATCCGTCGGCAGCTTCACCGGGAACAGCAAGCAGACGATGGCCAGTCCAGGAATCATGAACAGGATGAACCGGAACAGCCCTTCGCCGAAACCCTGCATCATTTTCACGAGCAAATACGAATAAGGCCGGATTAGCTGGACGGAGACGCTCCCGTCGCGAATTTCGTTCGCGATTTCCCGGTCCAGATTGTTGAAATAAAACGCGCGCGCCATCCAAGAGACGGCGATGTACGTTGTCATCTGGGGTACCGTGAAGCCGGCCAGCGACTCCTGGCTCCCGTAGATGGCTTGCCATAGAAAGTAATAAGCGCCGATATTAATGGCATAAATAACGATACCGCTGTAATAGTTAACCCGATAAGCGAGCATCATGAGAAACCGGATGCGGATAAAGTCGAGATAGGCGCTCGTCATGAAGAAGCAATCTCCTTCTTGGCCGCGGCCGCCTCGGCCGAACCCGATTGATAGATCGCCCGCACGATTTCGTCCGTGTTCGTTTCGAATATTTTGATGTCGCGAATATCCGCCCCGCCAACGACCCGAGCCATCGCGTCGGACACGCTGACCGCATGCGGCACGAACAGCTTCGCCGTCACTTCGTTCTCCACCGTCCACGCGACGTCCAATCCTTCCGTCAGCGCCTTCAGCTTGCCGATCGATGTATGGGCGCCGAATTGGAACTGGATTTCGCGGCCTTTGCTCCACTTCGTTTTGAGCTCTTCCAGACCGCCGTCATAAATGATCCGGCCGTCGTCGAGCATGATGACACGCGAGCATAACGCCTCGATGTCTTGCAAATCGTGCGTCGTCAGCAGGATCGTTGTTCCTTCCTCCCTGTTCATCTGCATCAGGAAATCGCGAATCTCCGTCTTCACGACGATATCCAGTCCGATCGTCGGCTCATCAAGAAACAAAATCGACGGATTATGCAGCAGCGACGCGACCAGCTCGCAGCGCATCCGCTGACCGAGACTAAGCTTCCTTACGGGACGGTTCAGAAGATCGCCCAATTGAAGCCGTTCCACTAGATTGTCGAGCCGTTTGCGGAAATCTTGCTCCGACACCCGATAGACTTTGCGGAGCAGCTGGAACGATTCGATGACGCCGATATCCCACCAGAGCTGGGAGCGTTGTCCGAACACGACGCCGATCCCGTTCACGAACTTCTCCCTATCCTTGAACGGGACGAAGCCGTTCACTTTCAACTGGCCGGCGGTCGGCACGAGAATGCCCGTCAGCATTTTGATCGTCGTCGACTTGCCCGCCCCGTTCTCCCCGATGTAGCCGCAAATCTCGCCCTGGGGAATTTGGAACGAAATATCTTTGACCGCCCGAACCTCTCTATATTCGCGCTTGAACAAATCCTTGAACGCGCCCGACAATCCTTCGCGGTTTTTCTGAACGCGGAAGTCCTTGCGCAAATCTTTGACATCAATAGCTAGCATGACGCGTTTACAGCCCCTCTCGCTTCGACATTTCCTGGGAAATAGCGATTATATTGTACCCCAAATGATAAAACTTGCAACTAGATGCGTCAGAGCTTTATAATTTAATGCGTGTTCAAAAAGTCTGGTTTTCAGCACCGAGAAGATTGGATGAAGCTAGAAAATGAGGAGCGGAGCGTAGTGTTAGCTACGTGAGCACCGGAAGTTTCGGCTGAATTCAAGATTCGATGTCGAATAAACTACCTGATATACTTCGTGATCAAAAGCGGGCTTTTTGAACAACCACTTTTATGATATGTAATCATACATCAGTTATCATGGGGCGTAAACGGGCGATCGTGCGGTGAGTGCTTGCAGCTCGGCCTTATCGCGGCCACACTCATGTTCTGAATCAACTTGGCTTTTAACCGAAAGGAGACCTTTCACGCAATGCGTACTCGGTCAGAGAAACCAAAACAAAAATCACGCTGGAAATGGCTATTCATAACGTTATCGATCATAGCCGTTTTGGCTATCGCGGGCTTAGTCTATTGGGGCGTTGGCGTTTATAGCGCGTTAGATGATTTCAGCAAATCACCTGAAGAATCCCGATTCACCGACATCGCGCCGGACAAAACCGTCGAGGTTCCGAAGTGGGAAGGCAAGGAACGCGTCAACATTCTGCTGCTTGGCGGCGACGCCCGCGAAGCGGACGAGAACGGCATCGCCCGTTCGGACTCCATCTTGGTCGCATCGTTCGATCCGGTGACGAAGAAGGCTCATCTGTTCTCCGTTCTCCGAGACACGTACGCGCCAATCGACGAACACGGCATGGGACGGATCAACACCGCCATCACGATGGGCGGCCCCAGCTTGGCGATGAAAGCGGTCGGCGATATGCTCGGCCTCGAAATTCAATATTACGTGTATACCGACTTCGAAGGATTCAAAGCGCTCATCGACACGATCGGCGGCATCTACTTTGACGTTGAGAAGGACATGCATTATACGGACAACGCGGACGGCAACCGTTACGACATCGATCTGAAGAAAGGCTACCAGCTGCTGGACGGCGACAAAGCGCTGCAATACGTTCGTTTCCGCCATGACGCGATGAGCGACTACACGCGGACGGAACGGCAGCGGAACTTCCTCAAGGCGGTAGCTTCCGAGCTGCAATCGACATGGAATATCATTAAGATGAAAGAAATTTTGGAGAGCGTCTCCCCTTACATCGAGACGAACCTGTCCGTAACCGATATGCTGAAGCTCGGCCAGCTTGGCGTCGAAAGCCATGTCGGCGGAACGGCGCAGATTCCTCCGATGGATCTCGTCAGCGAGGAGCATGTAGGCGGGGCGTCCGTCATCGGCATTCGCGACGACGAC
Source organism: Paenibacillus sp. LHD-117 (assembly GCF_030929555.1). Classification (GTDB taxonomy): domain Bacteria; phylum Bacillota; class Bacilli; order Paenibacillales; family Paenibacillaceae; genus Pristimantibacillus. Next base: position 78,816 of record NZ_JAVFVT010000038.1, read on the forward strand.
GCTCTTATCGGCTACGTGCAGGAAGTGCTTTCGGCGGACGAGACGATTCCGACGCCTTCGGAGTCCCCCGGCGTTGAAGGCTCGGATAACACGAGCTCAAACGACGGCGGAGGCGACAGTAACGGAACAAGCGGCAATTCCGGTTCCTCCCGCAGCTCTGGCGGCAGCGACAACACGAGCAGCCGCAGCCGCTAAAGCTTCCGACGGGCCGCTTTTTATTTCACGAATCTTGCCATAGGATACGACTTCGGACAATAGAGCACCCCGCGTGCTCTATTTCCTTGTCCGGCAACGGATTCGGGACGTTGATCCAGAATGCTAACGGAAGCCGCTGCCGCTATTCGACCCATTTTGTCCGATTTGAATAGCTAACGGAAACATGAAGCCTTATTTATGTTTCTCAGTCTGAAACACGCCATTTTCAATAGAATAAGAGCTATTGGTTCCGTTGCTATGAACGTTTTAGTCAAGCCCTTGCATTTTGCACCACCAAAACACTAGGCGCGGGAGCAAATAAGCGAGCGACGGTCGGCACGCTGCTATCCGTGGGTTGGTTAC
>NZ_JAVFVT010000039.1 GCF_030929555.1 Paenibacillus sp. LHD-117
GCTGCCCTGGGCGATCCGGAGGGGCGCCAGGGCCGGCGCAGCTGCCCTGGGCGATCCGGAGGGGCGCCAGGGCCGGCGCAGCTGCCCTGGGCGATCCGGAGGGGCGCCAGGGCCGGCGCGCCGGCCTTCTTTGTGAGCGAAGCGAATGCTTTGGGTGCCGTCGACGGAATACGTGCGAAAATGTCGGGCCTTATTCCGAGTCGGATAAGGGCCGGCTATTTGAGCCGTGTGGAGTCGAGAAAGAAGGAGTATTGAAAATACGAGTACTTTCTAAGGCACCAAGTCGATCTTGTATTTAGCTCTACTATTGGTTTTATAGGTAGTCTGATATAGGCTTTTAACCTAGTTATCATACAGGTTTTTTAGTCCTTATTCATCATGTTATTTGCGGAAGTTCAGCTGTAGGATTTTCGACCTAAAATAGCTACAATATTACCGATAATATAGTATTCAAACCATGGACAAAAGTACCTAATTTGGTATATAATATATGTAGTAATTTATGGAGTTATTTGTATCTTATTTATGGTCATCACGGAGGGGAGCATACGTATATTTAGTACAATTTGTAAGCCGAAAAGGAAGAGAGAAACCTACTTATATCAACTTGAAAGGATGTCCAAAATGAACCGAAAAATTCTATCTTTGATGATTGCGATCTGCTTGATTACGAGCCTGATCCCCATTGCTGCTACCGCCAAAGAAGAAGTTAAAATCACAAAGACTTTCGAACTAACCAATGCCGTTGACTATATCTCGTTCACTCTCGAAGGTTTTGATGGTGAATTTGCCTCAGTCATGACAATTCCGGGGGGGAACAAAATTAGCAGCTCGAAGAGCAACAAGATCGTCAATGGAGATAAAACCTATTGGTCGAACAACTACATATTGAAGCCAGCCCCCAAAGGAAAATACGTTTTTGAAATTACAGCTCCAAAGAGTTCTTATTACAACCTCGTAGTAGACATCCCATTGTTCAGCGATATCGCTACGCACTGGGCAAAGGATGCCATTACAGATTATGTACGAAAGGGAGTTATTAACGGGTACGGCAATGGTCGTTTCGGCCCCGATGATGATGTTACTGGTCAAGCCCTGATTAAAATGGCTGTGCTTGCCTTAACCGAAGAACTTCCAAACGGGATGAGCCAGTGGAAAAAAGAATTTCGCTGGAAGGTAGCAAACGAGGATATTAGCACTGAAATGGGCTGGCAAGAGTACAAGTTCGTAGCCAACCCCGGAGAACATTGGTCACAGCCCTATACAGCTGCTGCCAATGATGTTGGAATTAGCACTAATTGGAGTGAAAGCCAACTTAGCAAGTCTTTTAAGCGTAAAGATGTGGCGCTGCTTGTGGCGAACATTATGAGTCTCGTCAATTCAAAGGAAACACCTAATCCAACTGCATATAACGATTTGGCAGCTCTTAATGCCGAGTACAAAAAAGCGATTGGACTCGTTAGCAGCAGCGCCATTTTTAACGGTTACCCGGATGGCTACTTCAGACCTGAAGCCGTCGTAACCCGTGCGGAAACAGTAAAAATTCTGTCGAGACTTGATGGCTATTTGCAATAATTTGAGGAGGAATGAAAAATGAAAAATCAAATTTCTCGTTTGTTAATCGCAATCATTACAGTAAGCCTGACTCTTCAGTTAGGAGTATTTAGTGCTTCGGCTGCTGAGAATACAAAATTGCCATTTAACGATATTTCCAATCACTGGGCTAAGGATAATATCCTCAAAGCTTACGAAAGTGGGTTGGTAGACGGTTTTCCAGACGGAACATTCCGTCCAGACGACATCGTACAAGCGGATCAGTTCATTGTCATGATGCTCCGTGCTCATAGTGTTACCCAAAACGGGAAAACGGAGTTTGACCCATCTTGGTATAAATACCTGAAGGAATGGCAGCCTGCGTACTTGAACAAAATTATGGTCACAGTCTATCAGCAAAATTTTAAATTTCAACAAGCTACAACGGGCTATTGGGCGAAGCCATTTATTGATTTTATTTACGAGACTCCGTTTATTTATAGCGACGACACCGTTTTCCCAAAGAATTATGACCTATATAAGAAGCAAATCAAAAGAGAGCAAGCTTCCTACCTACTGGGACTATGGTTTGATGCGTTTGAAACATCCTATCAAATTCAATATAAGAATTTCGTACTGAGCAAAGCGGATATCAAGGATATTAAATCATTCGGCTTGAATGAGAGTACCTACCTTGGTCAAATTCTTATTTCAGGTCTTATGAATGGCTATCCGAACAAATACTTTTACCCTAAACGGTATGTTACTAGAGCCGAAGCATTGACGATGGTGCTCCGTTTGAGAGATGCAAGTCTACGGCAGCCGTTTAAACCTAGTCTCACTGGTCAGCACTATATTGAGCAAGATGGGCAAGTTTATTTGTTTAGCGACAAGTTCAAACATGATACCTATAAAAAATTTATTGAGCTGTCTCAATTGCATGTTAAATCGGGGTATGTGGCTCAAGATTCTGCTAGTATAGTTTCAATTTATAAATCAAAAGATGATTATGACAAGTATATTTTCATGACCAAAATGATGAGATTCGAAGACAGGCCCGACGATGAGGTAACGGCTTTCGTTGGAGATGATACAGACAGGACGATCGGCATTAGCTTCCCAGAATTATCGAAATTCACAAATAGCAAACCTTATTTGAACGCTCTTTATGAATTGCTGGCTGGTAAAGGAAAAGGCGTAGAGCTAAAGAGCAAGGTTGATGGATTTATTAGTAAAAACTCTCCAGAAACTGAATTCACAGTGAACAACAAAAAATTCAGATTTTTCACATCTGGAAATCGGGCTTGGATCTCACTCTCCTACTAAAAATAATAAGAAGGTGAACTTGAATGCGTAAGCGCGGTAAGAAATTTGCTTTGCTTTTACTGGTTACTTATCTCCTTTCTTTTACCGAATTCATTCCTTTCGAATGGTTCTCGATTGATTCCGCAAGCGCAGCTCCATCAACTGTGAATGGACATCAAAATTCATGTAAATATGATCCTATCAATGATGGTCCCATTCCTTCACACGTGAAGCCATGCTCGACCAATGGCTTTAAGTTTAATTCAAAATATTATTACAAAACGTGGGTACTTAGTAGCGAGCCGTATAAAACGGCTCCTCCACGTAATCTCGTCGTATATGGTGACATCGATTCAGTAGGGGATATTCAAGATTTCAAAAAGGGATGGCAGCCAGATGGGCCTAGCTCCAAAATCCTTACTGAAGGGCACTTCTATGCATACAGCCCAAATGATGGTGGCATGACGTTTGGTGAATACCGCTATCTAGGATTTACCCAAGACGGAAATCTCTTCTCCAATATTCATTTTATTATCGATTCGGATTCAGGTAATAAGTTATCATCCAAGCACTGGGTCTACAGGCCATGGGAACAACTACCATCTTGGTATGAAAGAAAGCCTGCTACACCAGGAGCTGTTTATAATCGCGACAGAAACGTAACCGACGATAAATTCCGAAATATTCGTGATTATCTGAAGGAGGCGCTGAGTTTTAAGATTACTCAAGGCGTCAAATATGCTGATCGTTATAATGTGTTATCTGGCGTAGAAGACCAAGACCCTCGCTTGTATATGTCTATTGAACAAGCTCCTTCAACGCGTGAAAAGGGTTCAGGCACCATGTATCACTATAGCTGGGAAACACATTCCCTTTGGTATCATACTTACACATTGCCAAAATTAGACGATACGCCAAAAATACCTGTTCCTACCGTTTGCGTTGCTCAACCCGTTGATAACAAACCCGTCCAGATTGGGAAAAGCAATAAAGTGAGCGTCCAGGTGAAGGTCCTCGGTACACTTCAGGATGAACTTTTCTATGGTGATCCCTATAATATGTTCTCCATGTATACGCGCGATGACATCAAATACTGGCGTTTGGATATGCAAGATAAAGCAAGCGGTACGTACAAGCAGCTCTCGTCTCAGAATGCAAAAGATGGCGTGATTGTGAAGGATAACAAAGCTTCGGCGATCTTTACGGTAGACATTGATCTCAATAAGCTCGATAAATCCGATGAAAAGATGTGGAAGTTTAAGACGAATGCCGGTGCGTTTGCCATTTATTATAATCATACGACCAGCAAGCCGGCGCTCTCTTATCAATATTGCAACGTAGAAGTTAACGTCCAGCCTACCGAAAAATCCACGATGCAAAGCGATTTCGGCGTTGTGGAGACCATTCAGTTCGAGAAAAAATCATCGTTCGTTAATGAAATGGTTGGCTACCAGGATTTTTCATACGGCAAAGAAGTCGATTACTACGACTTCGAAATCATTTCCGAATCTGACGGAACAAAACAAACCCGTAAATTCGATCCTGCTATTCCTGAAGTGAAAGCACCAAAGACCGGGTATCTGGATCAAGCGGCGGTTAACAACTTCCTGTATAGCTTCATGTCATCTAAATTCATAGGGGAGGAAATAACCGGCACGACGGCGATACAAAAGACATTTTTTATTAAGCAAACCATCGTTGATAAGGATTCAACGGTTAATAACAAGTCAGAACGGGTTCGTAATGTAACGGTCATCCATACCCCGATTCCAGGCTGTAAACCTGATGATCCCAGTCTACTGACACCGAAACAATTCATTACTCCTAAATCCGATTGGCCACTAGATTGGTATGATGTCGTACCGTTCCCGGTCACCGATGCGCCGCCAGATTTGGTTCCGACAAAGAGCTGCGAAACCCCAGCTGACTACAGTGAATTCTCCAAAGAAGTGTTCATTGACGGAAAACGTGTTGATGCTGACGCGTTCTACGCTGGAGACTACGTGTTTGGAGAAGATCAAGCTGGCCTTCGTGAAGTTACAGCCACTTTTACTGCTCCGGACGGATCCGTGTCGCATAAAACCATGTTTGTTGTTGTGCATCCAACGAAACCGAATGTTGCCATCAAACTGGAGGGCCTTTACAAGCAGAATCGTACGATGAAAGCTATCGATTACTCGGCTGAGACAAACGATCCTTGGGTGGAGGAGCGTGCTCCGCTAGAGATTACATCATTTAGCTTTGTAAAAGGGAATGACCCTAATTTAAAATGCCGAACCGGGTACTGCGAAACCAATCTCTCTGAAAAAATGTTTCTTTACAAGAAGCCCGGTAACTATCAAATAAGCATAGCCGCTAAACGGGTCATTAATTACGATGGCGGCTCAATTACGCGCTATTCGGATCCTTATGTTGTCGATTATCAGATCTTGCCCGATCATAAGCCGGCCATCGCCGCTCAGGTATACACGCCGCAAGGAAGTAGGCTCGACGAGCTGCAGCTGTATTACGATGTTGAAAGTACGGATGGCGATTTTGTATCTGAGAAGCAGCTAAAGGTCTATTATGATTCCAACAATGATGGAACCTTTGACAAGCTGGTTTATGAAACAGAGGACGATATCACGGCTCTTCCTAAATTTGAACAGCTTGGACAGTATGAGATTGTTGTAGATGCCAAGGAAGGAACGGATCAGGACCGTCTCATGGAGTTCATTAGCCCGGCAGATGATCAGAAGCACCAGATCCGAGCCTACTTCTTCATAGACAATTATGCACCGACAAGTGATCTTTATTTGGATGTGCCAAATCAAAAGGCCGATATGGACGTTTATTTCATGCTCGATCAGAATTTGAAGCAAAGTTCTGCCGATTATGTCCGCTATAATAAAGTCACATTGACGAATGCATTTAATACAGCAAATATGATAGCGAACATTGGCATTTGGGACATGAAAACCTATATCGACGATCAGTCTGCCAGCACAAGCAGCAGTACGGGCTCTTCTTATCCACCAAGCTCCATATCTTATAGTTCAAATGGATATTCGGGCACACTTAGTCGAACGAGCGTTTCTAATAGCCCGTATCAACAGGACAATGGCAAGTACGTGAAAGTCACCGATTCCATGACCGGTACTGATACCTGTGGTCATACGAAAAACTATTCTTATGATTCTAAGGGCAACTATTCCGTAACCTACGATAGCGGCGGCTGTCCTTCCTCCGTGGGCTATAGCAGCGGTGGTTACTCAGGTACTTTAAGCCGAACAGGTGAATCGGGTAGTGGTTGTCCGAGTAAAAGCACGCCTGGAAGTTCGTGTACCGGAAGTTGGACTGCATATTATTCGGGAACTGTAACTAGAACAAGGGATGTTTGGCAATCTAACTGGGTCACTTATGACAGCTACACCGGTTTTTATAGCGGTACGATCCATAAACCGATTCGGCAGCCCTATGACACATCGTACATGAGAGCCGTACCGACGAAATATATCATCTATATTTCAGATTCGACAGTCTCTCAATTGCCAGATCTCCAGAATGTCATGCAGAAGCACAATGCGTATTTAATACTGGTTGGGTCCAGCGATATCCAACCTCAAATGACGCACGATAAGTACATCGCAAATGATGCCGCTATTGAACAAGTCATGGATAAGGTGATTTCCTATATCGCAGAGAGCAATCCGGCAAATCCGAAACTGCTACGCTTAGTCGGAGAAAATATCGAAACGGTCACGGCCACGTTTGATGCGGAGAGCGATTCTCTTCCGATTAGCAACAGTCAACTCCAGATAATCCAGGATCCCAACTATTACGACAACTCGCTTGGCTTCGATTCCTGGAGTGGTAAACTGCTAATATCGGACAAAAACTCTGCCAATTGGCGGCCGTATCAATCCAACGTGACACTAAATAAACCAGGCAAATATCAATTCATTCGTCGGACCAAAGACGTTCCAAGTACGGATCCTAATTTCGCCATGTACGGCTATTATTCCAACGAATCGGCTATCGATGTTTTTGTCCATCGAAAACCGATCGCGGATGTCACGCTAGACTTTGATTATGTTCCTGCATCCAACACGTACAAATCGACATGGGTCGATTTGAGCTATGACCTGGATCATAACATTACTCGCGCGGCAACGGATCGAGGAATTCAGGCACGTAGCATTAAACTTACAAACCAGGGCACGGGCGAAGTATTTACACGAATACCTACCGAGCTGCCTCCAGGAAGCTACTTGCTTGATTATATGGCGCAGGATATCGAAGGGGTTTGGTCCGATCCTATCCAACGAACCTATGTACTGCCAGATACCGTTCCTGTTCAGTTTAAATCGAATCTGAGGACACAATATAGCGGCTTTTCCATAAATAGCGTGCCGGCAAGCGAGAATATTGTGGCAGATCAACTTTGGACCAGGTATCCGTATTCAATATCTTTGCAAATGACGATGGGCAGCATCCTATCCAGGTCGGTTCCGTACTACACGGGAACGAAGACTGGAAACGACATCAACTGGAGCAATGAGACCTTTACGATTCCAAACACGACACCTGATGGCCTGTACACCTTCCGGATTCGTGCAAATGGATCCGTAGCAGGTTCGTATGCTGAGAATACTTACAGCGTTCGTGTCGTGACTCCAATTAATTTGACTGGCCAAATTAACACGTTAACTGCCTCAAAAAATGTCACCTCGTTAGTAAAGGGAGACACGTATGAGCTTCAGGCCGGTACGACAAAATATCCAGATGCAAGTGTGAACAGCAATGCCACACAGGTTACCATTTTTAAAGGAACGGCTTATCAGCAGATCGTAAATCTGACCTCCACGACTAACAGCACGACTGGATACGGTTCGAAGACATGGAATAGGACATTTACTGTTGGAAATATTCCTCAAGGCAGCTACACATTTGAATGGCGCTCGAGGACACCGAATGGCAATGTTGAGACCGTTACAAAGACAATCGAGGTCGTCAACCAAAACTTCCAAGTAATCGATGTGTTGCCTGATGTTGAATACTATGTGCCAGACATCGATAAACCGGATCAAAAGTATTTCATTGTTGGTAAGGAAGGCGTCGCCTCGTATGATGTGAATGTTCGCGTAAGTAAGCCTCTAGGTGGCGGTAGCAATAATGTCACTGTAAGGCTTACGGTGGAAGGGTACAATAAAACCGTGGTCTTAGAGAAAGTCGTCAATGTTGGATCTAGCGTGACGACGGTTACCTTCGAAGATATCCCTAACATTACAGAAGACGAGTTACGAGCCTACCAAACTGATAAGGGGAAAATGCGATATTCTACCTTGCGGTTTACGGCAGAACTAATTTCCGGCGGTTCAGAAACGACCATGACGGATAACATCAAGAAAAACTCGATCTTCACCGGTGAAAAAATCAACTCTCAACTGATTGACTAAAGTTAAAGAGCCCAGGTCAAAATGACCTGGGCTCTTTGCGCTCCGCTTTAAATACGCAGGAACTGCTGGCCGACGTCGCCGCGGCCGGCACCTGAAGCACAATCGCCGCCGGCGTGACGTTCCTCGTGCGCGGCCGGGTGTGGCCATCGATCGCGGCGCAGCTGTCTGCCGGCGGCGGATCCGGAAAAGCAGCTGATCGGCGTCGCCGCGGCCGGCTTCTACAGCACGATCGCCTCCAGCGCGTCGTTCCTGGTGCACGGCCGGGCGTGGCCATCGATCGCGAAGCTGCTACGCGTCGCCGGCGGATCCGGAGGAGGGGGCTGTTGGCCAACGTCAACGCGGCTGCTCCTGCAGCACGATCCCCGGCTCGAGACGTTCCTTGTGCGCGGCCGGGTATGGCAGACATCGTGGAGTTGTTGCACGCAGCCGGCGGATCCGGAGCGTAGCTGTTGGCCATCGTCGACGTGGCTACTCTTGCAGGAGCTCGCCGGCTCGAGACGTTCCTGGTGCGCGGCCGGAGATGGCCAGCCATCGTGGAGCTGCTGCACAGAGCCGGAGCGTAGCTGTTGGCCATCGTCGACGCGGCTACTCCTGCAGGAGCTTGCCCGCTCGAGACGTTCCTGGTGCGTGGCCGGGTATGGCCAGCGATCGTGGAGCAGCTGCACGCAGCCGGCGGATCCGAGCGCAGCTGTTGGCCATCGTCGACGCGGCTACTCCTGCAGGAGCTTGCCCGCTCGAGACGTTCCTGGTGCGTGGCCGGGTATGGCCAGCGATCGAGGAGCAGCTGCACGCAGCCGGCGGATCCGAGCGCAGCTGTTGGCCATCGTCGACGCGGCTACTCCTGCAGAAGCCGGCTCAAGACGTCCTGGTGCGCGGCCGGGCATGGCCAGCGATCGAGAAGCAGTTACGCATCGCCGGCGCGCGTCGAGCTGCAGAAGCATGCGGCGGCCGCGATCCTGAAGCGTAACCGGCAGTGCGAGCAATCCAGAAGCAGCTGCGCATCACCGGCACCCGTTGAGCTGCAGAACCGTGAAGTGCCACGCTAGAACCTAAAGGCTACAAGCATAAAAAATACGAGTCCCATACGTAGAGGTAATGTTGATAACGAAAACCACGTTACCCACATAAGCTACGTTAGCGGGGGGCGGAGCTCCCCAACAAAACATCACCCATCCGTATCGGGACGCTCTAGTAATTCTCTAATCCGGCTGCCAGGCAAGGGCCGCAAACCAATAGCGAAAAGAGGTAATAATGTATTTGCGTCGTGAACGCTCGTACGTGTGCTATACGTATATCGAGCGGCTTGAGCTTGCTGTTTGATCGACACTGGCAGCGTAGTTAGACCAGCTGTACCACCATTGGATACTTGCCTTAGAAGCTCTTCTGGAGCTTCATTGATTTCCGTCTCTTCGCTTTGTACTTCCAAAATATAAAGTGATACAAACGATCGGCCGTCTCTGATAGACTCAACTTTTAGAACGCCTTCATCCTTCAGCTGCGCGATTACAAACTGCAACGAACGCAATTTAACCCGCAGGGTATCCGCTAATTTTCTTTGAGACATACTTAACGACACGTGGAATTCTAGCTTATAGCGCTTTAGATACTTCAATAGATCCTCCCGGATCTCAGAGAAATGGTCTTGACGAACGGCCCGTTCCTTTTTTGGGGTAATTGGACGTAGACGTTCACCGGTCAACGCCTGGACCACTCTCCAGGAAGGGAACTTGTAATCTCCATCGTAGGCGTGCTGAATACATCTCTCCACCTCATCGAATGGAAACCCGTCCTTAATTATTTGATTATGCCAAACTCTCATACGATCGGTTGCTTCCTCTATACTGATCTCATCGTGTTTCATAGCAATGGCCAATGTGAAAGCAGCATTATTCCGCCCGAGTTTTCTCCCGTTAGCAATTGCAAGCTTAGCAAAATCGCCATTCAAAAGCTTCTGAATAGCAGGCTGCCTGAGCAATTTTCCGTATTGAACAGATGCATCAAAATTAGTTTGTAATGGCATCTCGTCGAGTTCAAGGATTCCTTCATAAAAGCCTAATTCTGGTTTGTCCAAAGGATTAAAATAGACTACATTATCCGGGCGTGGTACACGAAAATAATGCTCTGCAGAAGCCGCATGCGGATCAGAACCAATTAGCCTGGCGATTTTCTTTAGCACGCGATCATATTGCTGTATGGTCTTATTGCTATTCCACATTCCTCGCATTGGCTGCATCGGCAAATACACGTGGTATCCGGATGAGGTCTTGATGACAGCAGACACACGAAAGCCAAATGATTCTACATGTTCGATAAGTTCCAACGGGGAATAAAGATTCAATGCTTCCAGCTGCTCTTTATCAAAATCAAAGAACAAGCCAACGAGCCACCGGATCTGACGTTTAAAGAACGATTTATTTGTGTAAGATAGATTTGGACGATAGTATTTGAATCCCTCGTTGATTCGTTGAAATAGAACGGGGAAGCTTCTAGCAGATTTCGGTTTGAACTTCATAGCCTCGGCGTCCTTGGCCAACGCGATCCAGCCAAACTGATTCTGCTTCACAAATACCCGCTCGAGGTTAGGCATCGTCATACTCGTAATGTGGCCCTCATACAGATAATGTAGAAGCTCCTCGTGTAAAGCCGGTTCAGTAGTTAGTTGGTACTCTTCCTTGTACGCCATTGCAAATGCCATTCGTGAAGTCTCCCTTACGATGAAATGCAAACCGATTTTTGACAATAAGAAACTAGAGCCTATGCCCTTAAATTTTTTTCGAAATTTAAAAGGGGCTTTTCATATTTTCCATGTAATTGATAGACCATTTATGATTTAATGGCTGCTTGTTGAGCAGGCCCTGAAACCCATGTAATCCGTCGAAAGATGTAGACCGCTTTGCCCTAAGTACCCAAGATTGTATACAGTTTTTTGTGAGAATCTTAGAATCTTTGTCGTAACATGTCGAAATCGAACTTGTTTTGTCGACAAAAGCTTCTAATCTCTTGAAAATCTCGTTTTTGCCTGCTATACTGTATACAATCGAAAGACAAAATTAAAGACGACCTCCATTCACCATTTCAAAAAATGGGAAGGAAGTTTTGCAAGGAAGTTTGGCAAGTTTGATGTTGCCGAGGCGGATTACCAGTCCGGATCGTCGGCGGCCACGGGTTACCAGCCCACGGCGATCTTTCACCTACACCTACAAATTACTCTTTAAAGCCCCTCAGACACCACTCTGAGGTTTTTTTCTATGTAAAACGCATGATCGGGTTACCAATCCGCTCACACGCTATTACCCAACAAAAAAGGGCAGATGCAGTGCTGGAAATGCGATTAGTCGCATATCCCGCCTGACATCTGCCCGTTGTATACCGATTCTCCAGGGGAAGCCACAGTGCCCGAAATTACCAGGGTTTTTCACTGCGATTTCTGACTTCCCCCTCTTGATAACCCGTTAGCCATCAAGTATACTAAAGACAGATGTCAAGTCAATTGGAATCCACTTTATCTCCTCGGGGCCGAATCCAAAGGATGAAGTGGATTTCTCATTTCTTGTGAACATTATAGCAAGGGTTGCTAGAGACTAGCAATCCTTTTTTTCATTTCATCCACATCTGGACAGTTTTTATGTTCTTTATATTTACATTTTGTTGCTTATTGTATACATACTATTGATAGCAATAGATTGTTAGCTAGATAAGTTCTCTCTATTTTTGATACGCTATTCTCTATAAAGAGAGGGCGATATCCTTGAGAAAATTACCGAAACCACAACCATTGAAGGCGCTTAGATCTATCAAGCATTTGACCCAGGAACAACTAGCTCATGCCGCAGGTATCACTCTGCTGTATTACCGCAAGATTGAAAAAGGCCCCGCTAATGGCGGGAGTGTACCCACCGTTAAAATTGCAAAGAAAATATCGAAATCACTCGGCGTCACCGTCTACGACATCCTGGAATGGGAAGAAGAAGAACCAGAAACCTTGTGATCTGCGCTTAAAGCTCTACCTTAGGAGCTCCGTACTTCTCGATCAGGGCTTCCCTATGAATTAGCCATTGGCGCCCCTTCTGCAAAACGAGCCCTCGCCTGATCTCTGTATCGAACTTCCGATCTCGCTTGATTGAATTATTTAAAAGCGTATTTGGTGTAATGTCAAAAGCCTTCTCTGCATCCTGAATCGTTAAGTAATCATCAAGTGTTTTGCTCAACACTCTAATTTGAAGACGGCCGGCTTGCTCCAGTTCACCCAAAATGATCTGCAGCTGCTTCAATGCCACGCTGGCCATTTCAATGTCATTCAGTACTTTCGTTAAATCCGTTAATTCCTTTACTTCGCTCCGGAAATTGAATTCCACTTCGGCCAGCACCGCCCCAGTGGGCTTCACCGGAGTAAGAGACGTTTGTTTCTCATGAATAAACTTTTTCAGCTTCTCCAGAGCCTTGATAACTGCCGACTCTTTCCCCTTTATTTGAACCGTAATCACCTGTAGCTTCCCCCTTCGAGCGTGGTCGAATCACACAAACTCTCCAAACAATCCGATCAGGCATATAATAAACCCGTCCATAGAACTCTTCCTGTTTACGACTGAACTTCGCTTTTGACATGACAAGGAAATAGACTGGAGTCATTACCCCTTCATACTCTACAAGATCAGCCATTGATTGTATCTTCGCGCGCTGCTTAGCCCCAAAGTCCGTATATGTGTTACCGATAAAAACCGGATTCTCTCCCCATACATCGCTACTTAGCATGGCCAAATCATCATTCATGCACCGAATACTTGCTTTCATGGACTTACGCTGCTTCATTTTCCGTGCATTCACGTGCAGCTTGTACACGTTCTGACTTGCAATCGGTTCTTTGCGTACAAAAAGTCGCGCTAGATTCACATGGACGGGCATGACAAAATAATAACTCAGCCCCAGCTCTTTCGACTTTTTACGGTAATACTCCATAGTGAGTGCTGCAGAAGCGAGGTAGGCTATGGCTATTATCGCTAAGACTACCGAGAGGGTTACCATCTCCCACACAAGAGAAAAGAAAGCAATAATAATAACAATTGAAACTCCTAGACCCGCGATTTCATCAGAACTGAACCAGGACCACCATCTATTTTTCATAGCAGCATCCTACTTGCGAGTAGGACTTGTACGGTAATATTTGTATTCCTCTACCCTATCCTCGAGTTTCACGTAATGAGGCTTCCATGTTGGCTCCTGCAGCTTCTCAGGATCTACCTTAATGTAATCCGCGAGCTCGCCGGCACCTGGAATTACCGGGAAAGGTCCTCTCAGATCGGCTTCTGTCGTGACGTCTTCCGACTGTACACTGAAGGTTGGGATCCGCTCGTAAAGCTCCAGGTAACCACACTTTACAAGTGAGGCCATTGTGGTCCATTCATCCCAGAAATCCAAAATGACCGGTTCATTTTCGTTATCAAATTCAACTGCTCCTGCCTCATCAATCTCATCCTGGTGACGTGAAATCAGGTTGTCGAAAAAAGGACCTGCTCCGGAGTAGACACGTGCATGAACGCTAAGCGCAGCCAACGTCTGACCAGCGACGTCTCTCAATAAGCGGCCAAGCATCATGATTTGTGTTGTACGATCGTCACAATCGCTGTATGCCGGGTCGCAGAGAAGATCGAACAAACCGATCGGCGTGTCCGATTCTCCTCTTTGGCCAGAATATAGTTGAAAGTAATAGGGACGCTGTGCTGTACCAACTTCTTCAATCCAGTTTCTTGTATCAATAAACTTCTTCATGGTCGATCCCTTCCCTCAGATGGTATTTTCCACATAATAGCATTGACTTTTTAAAAAGTCAATGCTATCTAGCTTCTCCCTCTCTCGAATAACCAGGCGGCTGCTAAGCGGTCTCTATCGTTCCCAAGCACGTCTGCGAACTTACGGAAGTGATCCACTTCCATGTCCGCAGAACAGTCATCCGAGCGTCTGAGATGATCATCAACTTGATTGAAAGCCGGCGTCAAAGCACTTTGCCTACTACTTTTTTGAATCACAGCAGCTTGATGTACAAGTGCGTTTGCAACTTGTATTTGTGCCTGCCATTGACGGTGATCTAGTGTTGAATTTGGATATCTCATTTCAATTGCTGGTCGTGGTTGGTAAGAATCATCAATATTTGTTGTATTGAAAAGTGTATATCGACTGCTCGATAAGCGTTGTCTGGCCAATGCTGCAGGTTCCAATGCGTTTATCTGCCTGGCGGAAGAAGGCAATGGTGCTGCATAATCTGTTCCTCGATGTCGGCCTGCTTGTCCAGTTTGCCGATAACCATCTGCATCAGCCCCACCAATTCGATAAATGCTCTTCTCATAGGCCACCCCAATTCTCGCGAGACGCTGCCACGCATGAGTACGATGATCCATTGGTGCAATTCCAATGTGAACATGACCTCCACAGGAATCATTGACACTGCATCCTAGTTCTTTTAATCGGGTACATGCTCGTTCAATTTGTTGCCAAGTTTCTGGTCGATCGTAAAGGATTGGAGAAACGAGTTCTAGACCTCTTGGTTCGATTGAGATATCTGTCTCTAGCTTCCAATAACCAGGGCCGGCACTGCCCATATGATACGCATGATAATCCGGACGATCTAAGAGTCCTTCTTCATATAAAGCTCGAGCTACTTCGCTGGCTGAGACATTCCGCGGAAAAGTAAACTCCACTTCCATACCAAAGCTATTTCCGGTATTCCCTAATACATTATCGTACTGATAATCCCATTCTTGTTTAGCACGACGTTCTAAGTCATCCCAGGCTTCATCATCCTCGTGGACAAGCACTCCGTCGAATCCTCTTGATTGGCGCCATTGATCCAGGACAGATTCTCTTTCTTCTTCAATTAGCCAATCCGATGTCGCGAATGAACGCAGCGCATCCTCGTGTCTTGATTGATCAACAATTGAACGGATTGTAGGATCGACCTGAACCTCTCTAGGCACAGTAAACTCAATATCTCGGCGTGCAGCATTAAAAGCATCAATATGTCTGCATGTACCACCAGTGAACCTTAACCTATGTTGGAAATGTAAACAGGTACATGAAGCCGGTGTCACATCATACGTATGTCCCGAAGCCGAAGAAACGCGCCCATGATGTTCATCCGAAAATTCAACTCGACAGTCTTCGGTTTGGCCTCTTGCCTGGGACCAAACATTAGATACCGTTCGGTCTATAGAAACTTGAGGCGAATTCTGCAGGTCGTTATTATCCCCCCCTGCTCTCCTCCTAGATAACCTTTGTCTATATGCCTCCTGAGCAGCTATAGCAGCGTGTATTTGTAATCGGTTTGCATCGAGTTGAGCACCGATAGAAGTCGCATAGGCTAAAGCCTTTTCAAAAATAACACCAAATCGCTTGGCACAAACAGGACCCATGGAGACAGCTACAGAAGTTGGGTTCGTGAGTTTTCTATTACATACTCGACATGTGCTAAAAGCCGGCATCACGCAAACACTCCTTTTGAACTACCATATAGTTCAATTCTACCATTTAAGATAATAGTTTCATATAAATATTTGACTTTTTTAAGAGTCTTATCGGTTACTTGCAGAAACGCTGTGAAGTAACGATCGCGCGGTATGGAGTCACCTCCGTTGCAAAGCCCGGCCGCGAACCAAGTATCGTAGCACCGAATCCTCACGCTGCAGATCCGGATCTCGCCGGCGCAGCTGCAGCTCGACGATCGCCGACAGCGCTGGCCAACCACCAGGAACGCCGCGGAAGCCGCGCGCTATAAATCCGGATCCCGCCGGCGCAGCAGCAGCTCCGTGATCGCTGGCCACACTCGGCCGCGCACCAGGAACGTCTCGAGCTGGTTCCTGCAGGAGCAGTCACGGCGACGTTGGCCAACAACTCCGGATCGGGATCCGCCGGCGGTGAGCAGCAGCTCCGCGCTCGATGGCCACACTCGGCTGCGCACCAGGAACGTCCGCGGCTGCCACACGCTGCAGCTCCTCGTTCGCCGGCTGCGCTCGGCCAAGAACCAGGAACGACCACGGCGGCCAAGTGCTGCAGCTCCTGATCACGGCTGCACCTGGCCAAGCACCCGAGATGTCCGCGGCGCCCGCTCGCTGCAGATCCGGATCCCGCCGGCGCATATGCAGCTCCTCGTTCGCCGGCTGCGCCTGGCCAAGAACCAGGAACGCCGGCGGCGCGCAGCAGCTCCATGATCGATGGTCACACTCGGCCGTGCACCAGGAACGTCTCGTGCCGGTGATCGTACTGAAGGTGCAGCCGCGGCGCCGTTGGCCAATAACTACGGACCCGGATCCGCCGGCGGTGAGCAGCAGTTCCGCGATCGATGGCCACACCCGGCCGCGCACCAGGGACGTCTCGAGCCGGCTCCTGCAGTGGCAGCCGCGGCGACGTTGGCCAACAACTCCGGATCCGGATCCGCCAGCGGCGCGCAGCATCTCTCCGATCGCTGGCCACACTCGACCGCGCACCAGGAACTTCTCGTGCCGGTGATCGTGCTGCAGGTGCAGCCGCCGGCGACGTTGGCCAAGAGCTCCTCTTCCGGATCCGCCGGCCTCGGGCGGCAGCTTCGCGATCGATGGCCATACCCGGCCGCGTACCAGGAGTCACGCGCCCGTAATCGTGCTGCAGATGTCGGCACGGCGCCCTACAGCTCCTCCAGATCCGCCGGCGGCGCGCAAGCTGCTCCGCGATCGATGGCCACGCTCGGCCGCCACCAGGAAAGTCTTAAGCTGGATCCTGCAGGAGCAGCCGCGGCGACGTTGGCCAACAGATCCTTCTCCGGAGCTGCCGGCTGCGTGCAGCAGCTCCGCGATCGATGGCCACGCTCGGCCGCGAACCAGGAACATCTCGAGCCTCTGACGTACTGCAGGTGCAGCCGCCGACGACGTTGGCCAACACATCCTCTTCCGGAGGATCCGCCGGTGGCGCGCAGCAGCTCCACGTTCGCTGGCCGCGGCCGGCCCGCGTACCAGGAACGTCTCGAGCCGGTGATCGTGCTGCAGGCGCAGCCGCCGGCGACGTTGGCCAACAGCTCCTCTTCCGGATCCGCCGGCGGTGCGCATCACTTCCGCGATCGATGGCCACGCCCGGCCGCGCACCAGGAACGTCTCGAGCTAGATCCTGCAGGAGCAGCCGCGCGACGTTGACCAACAGCTCCTCCTCCGGATCCGCCGGCAGCTCGCAGCAACTCCGTGATCGATGGCCACGCCCGGCCGCGCACCAGGAACGTCTCGTTGGTGATCGTGCTGCAGGCGCAGCAGCGGTGTCGTTGGCCAGCAACTCCTTCTCCGGATCCGCAGGCGGTTCGCAGCTGCTCCTCAGGCACGGCCGCGCAGCAGGAACGTCACGCTACGGCGATCTGCAGGATCATAACATGCTCATATAAATAAAAAAGACCCATCATATTTGCGATGGGTCTCCTGCTTAATATCAGATTTCTCTTAAACTCATTGCGTAGTTATAGTCAATCGGCAGCTCATTTTGCGTCTCGATCCATGCTTTTTCTTCATGAGAATAATCACTTATTTTTCGCGATCCAAAAGATTCAAAAGCATAATTGATCTTCTCCAGCGTCGCAAGTTCTTCATGCTCTAAAACCGTTGGATCAAATTCTTGTGCAGACCTTACCTCCATACGTACCCAACCATCATCATGCTCATGCTCGTCAATCTTAATGATGTTCATATGTTGGAGATGAGCCAACAAGATATCGTGATCCTTCGGGACCGGTCCGAATTTTAGTCTTTGATAAACAGCTCCGCTAATCGAAACGGTTTGTTTCTTGAAATAATAAAAATCAGAGAACCACAACAGCTTCATCAGCTTAGTTTTATTAACACCAGCTCGTGTAAAGTACAAAATCATGTTTACAAATTTATCGAAATCAAATTCACGATAACCGGATAATGCAGTATGTGAGTAGCCCTTATAAAGCTTTTCAATGATTTCCTCGTCCGGAATTAATGACTCACTGTCAGTGCGTACAAGTGATTCATTTCCTCCTATCCAAGGAGCCAAAACCTCATTGACTTTATTGAGCTCTCGCTTCGATAAAGATCCACTATTAAGGTTATAATAATCAACGATCTTACCAGGATTGTTTTGCAACTCACGGTATATATCCAGTATCTTAGTACTCATTGCGACGCCAGGGTCAGCTTCATAACGACCAACACTCGCTGGACCGATACCGATCAATTTTGCAAATGGTCTCTTCCCTAAACTCAGATATTGACCTCGAACCGCTCGAATTTCACTTACATTCAATCCGCCGAACAGTTCATTATAAGTCTTATATATCATTTTCATTGCGTCATCGAGCAACTGTTCGTCGTGAACTTCAGATCCACAGTTCGCACAAGTTGCAACTATTACCTCGACATCAAAAGAGCGGCCATGTAAGGTATGCTTCTCCACCACGGATTTAAGTATGCTTTCTTGTTTTTGATCACAAGCATCGCAGTATCTCATTGGATTTCACCATCCCTTAATTAGATTTTATGTAGGACTTCTTTATGTACAGTTCATAAGAGGAGTAGCAATAATAACTCCTCTTATGTACTTAGTTATCAAATTTGTATGTATCAGTATTCTGCAGGATGGAACGAAAGGCAGACGCATAATTCGCCAGTATCAGTGCTTTTAATTTTGACTTTTACATAAGCATTCACACCATTTGGCATCGACTTCATAAAAAAGTAAATGAGTTCTCCTGAACCGTTATGGTCAGGTTCAGGCGGTTTGTATAAATCTTTCCTAGTTAGTTCCAGCAATGATTGCCATATCTCGATTGAACTAGAAAAACCAAGTTCAATTAAATCCGCCCTTACATTACGACTTTTTCGATGAACAAAATGCCGGTAGTTTTGTCCTTTTTGGATTAGCATCTTCATTCTACTCAAAAACAATTCGATTTCCTTATCTGAATCGTTGTCCATCTCCCCACACCTCCTCTCTACAGTTATTATACCACAAACGCCCCTTAAATGATACCACTTTTATATAAGTGGTATCATTTAAGGGGCGTTTGATAATTAGACTTGTTGACGTTCAAGGTAAAACACCGACATCCGATTTCCTGGATGTTCAGTAAAATCAACTTGAATATTGTACTTCCTGCTCAGGCCCATTCCAATTCCATCGGCAAATCCACCGCTCGCCGTATTGAAATCAAATCGGATCGGAGGTATCCCATTATGCTCTCTAATTAGTTGCAGGATTATTTCTACGCATTCTGCCGCAGATGCATCGTCGCTTATTCTGTACCACCCATCTTTAAAACGTTCATAACTCATCTCAGCAACTCCAATACTTATTTTCACTTAGCCTTGTCCAAAGTACGCCATGCCGGTGAATGGTAAGCATGTTTCTTTTCATCCCATATCATTTGAACTTCCTTGATTTCATCGTCCATTACGGTTGTGTAATTCGAAAACAGATGTTGCTCTACCCAGCGGATCTGGCTTTCCAGCACTTCAGGCTTGCCCCAGTGCTTCTCATGAAAAATTGCGTCAAAGAAAGAATTTCGAATCTTCGTTGCAATTTGTGCGATAAAATTTTGTACGCCTGGCGTTCCTTCCTTTGCCGTGATGGTAACCGTGACTAATTTATTTTCCACCATATCCACCGGCTGCCCAACACGGATCTCAACATCACAATAGCAAACCTCAACTTCATTTTTTTCATTCCTACTAAAATTTGACCCCAAGTATGGAAATTGGAAACGATAAATACCTGAATGCATAGGTCATCTCTCCTGTCTTTGAGATTGAAGATTTTTATACTTCTCAATAATAACCATCATATCATGTAATGTCGTTCGATATTATTTATCAGATTTATCTTCATCAGACTTTTTCTGCAAATCATTTTGAAAATCCTCAATGGAGCTCGTAAATCCAGCAGCCTTCATCACAGCAAAAATTTCTTCGCTGCTGTCCACTTCCTGAATTTCGTTGGCCTCCGCAAACACCCGCAAGGCTTCCGCGATGGAAATCCCATCACTTTCGTTTTCCATGGCTGCGCCGATCTTCTCCACGTTGTAGTGCTGGTCACGCAAGTCTCCAATAATAACGCCCGCATTCCAATCGGGCACACACACGAACCATTGTCCGAATGCAGCTGCACCAAAATATAGTGAAATGCCCGACCCCTTCGCGCTGATATTCAAATAGTAGTGGCTGCCGTAGTTCTTGTTGCTCCGAATCTCTCCTTGCCATTCCTCTTTCCCGTTCCTACAATTAAACTTCATCATTCGTCTCGTCTCCTCCTAAAACTCTACTGATTTCGTTCCTGACCAATATCGCCAGCTACTTCATTTTTCAGCAGCTCAGCCGGGGCTCTTAAACCGATCGCAGGTGCTTCTGCATGCTGACAGTTGCCATCGTACTGTTCATTTCATTTCAGTAAATGCTTTATTGTTTCCAAGTTCCATACTTCAGTTTCGTCGAAATCAGGCAGTGTACGCTCATAAATCGGTCGGCTATCGCTCGTCGTAACGTTTAACGGCCGTCATCGCTGCTCCTCCTCAAATAGTATTCTTGACAGGCACCACAATACCTCGGCTTAAACCCGCGTAATATCTTCGGCTCCGACCACTCATTCCCGCACTGAGGACATAGCCCCAACGCTTCGCGTAGGATTTTAATCCTACGGACACGTATTCGATTAATGCCGCGACGGCGCTCGCCGTGCCTCGCCCAGTACCTCGGGTAATGTATGGACATGTACTTTTTGTTTCGGTAGATGCGCGCACATTCGTCCATACAAGTTAATGCGCTCGTTCCCTTATGTTCAAATTCGGTCCCGCACACGACACAGGGACGAACTGAATCAATTCTCCGACGCTCGTTTCTCAATGGATTAATTCGGTCTTTGTTTTCTCGATAAAAAACTATGGCTGTCGTCCGATCGTATTCTGCCGCGTGTATGGGCTGGCATTCAGGACAGAAACGTTGATTTCCACCTTCCACAGTATAGTCCGTTCCACAACGTTCACATTTATCAATGCTGCCAAGAGGTCTAACCAAACCCTTGCGTTTCTTCTGCTTGTGTTCACGGTTCCGCACCTTCTGCCGTTCCGTTCGACAGGTCGGGCAATAGTACGCCCTTGGGCCGCCCTCGAAGACGGCGCTGCATTCCTGACATTTCCGCTCCATCAAGGACATTCTATCACCCTATCTCTCATGGCGTCGGCTCCATTTATATTTCAGTATTTGTCCCTTGGTCCAGATTGGCCCGCTCGCTAACTGCTGAGTCGGTCCCGGAAATTTCCCGCGCGCGATGTATGTCCGCACCTGCTGCTTTTGCCAGCCAAGGATATCAGCAGCCTCGGCCAGCCCAGCAAGCGCGGGAACTACTTTCCCTCGCCGAATTCCTCGTCGAGTGCTTTGTTCACTGCTGCCGCCAAGTCCTCCAGATCGACGGCTGCTGCTTGAGAAACTACAGCATGGACAGCTTCGGATCCATATTCCTCGTTCAACCCTTGGATTCTCTCATAGAGTTCTTCACCGTCGCGAGCGACCTTCTCCCACCAATCGACCGTGTCTTGACTAGCCGTGAAGTCGTAGCCGAATTCGTCTATGCGCTCGAACTGGTGGGGCTCCGTACCGTACCCATCATAGTTACCGATCATGTCACCCAGGATATTAATTCCGTTCTCCATCCATCTTATCGTTTCAACTTTACCGGTTTCTTTGATCATCACTTTCATGTTCAACACCCTTTCAAATACGATTTACTTTATAAATCAATTATATAACATATGTTTTACAAAGTAAATCAAAACTGAATGCGAACACGCATGTATTAAACTTTCACCACGATGCCTAATAATCAACTTGTTCGGTGTCGTCGAACTGCGACACTACTTTGGTGCATCGCCAATTTTAAAAGTGGTTTCAGTGTCGCAAGTTTGGCAAGTAATGATCAATTTATCGTTTGTCTTATCTAATACGTGTAGCTTGTCTCTGTTGCACACTCCGCAATGCAATCTATTGGTGATTGTAAAATTCACCTTCCACACTCCTTCACAATTTGGATTCTATAATTCATTACTGTTCCTTTTTTTCGTTAATACCGTAGCTTTTATTGAGTCCACTAATAAATTTGTCCCATGCAGCCATAGCCTTCTGGTAGGCCGCTTCCGTCTCAGCTCTCAGCTCATTAAGGTTTTGGGATTTATCGCTCATCCTTTGCACCACCTATTCCTCTTGATTGATGTCACTTCAATTCCCCATTGTTGGGTTGATACTCCTCACGTAGCTCTTCCGGCAAATTCGTGTAAGTAGTCAAATAGCGGTCATTAGCATGTGAAAGCTCCTGCTGCAGCACCAATCGGTTTCCACCAGTACGGATTGAAAGATAAACTGCATAAGTATGTCGGAATCGGTGCGGTGTTAGTGGACTGAGCTTCCGGTATGGATCCTGTTGTTCCGCATCATGTAGATTCCCAATGTGACGCACAATCTTGTTGACGCGACTCACGTTTAAACGATCGTCGCCATCTTCTCCCTGCCCGTTTAGAAATAATGCCCGAGATCC
The DNA here is from genome assembly GCF_030929555.1 of Paenibacillus sp. LHD-117. Taxonomy (GTDB): domain Bacteria; phylum Bacillota; class Bacilli; order Paenibacillales; family Paenibacillaceae; genus Pristimantibacillus. The sequence continues at coordinate 22,824 of NZ_JAVFVT010000039.1, forward strand.
TGGTTTCGCATCAAGTGGTCGTTCATACTCCAGGTAATCAGCTAACGCTTCTCGCGTATCCTGGTCGACGATTATCTTGTTTGTTTCGGTCCGCCCCTTGCCTCTAACCCGCTTGATTCGAAAGCGTCGTGCCGCTCTTAATGCATCTGGTTCATTTGGCTCCAGCTGGTCTATGTCGATATTAATCATCATCTCCCTTCGGATACCACTCGCCAGAAACAAATATACGATTGCGCGGTTGCGCTTTGGCCTGGCATTTTTCCGAATCGGTGGTCGTGGATCATTGGACCATTTACGCCCCTTCATAATATAGAAGCGCTCGAGCCGATCAAGCAAATTAATGAGCGATCGCAATTGCGGCTCTGATAAAGCTCGGACGTCTGGCGCAGGAAGTTGTATGTCTTTCAGACCCTTTCCCTTCGTAGGATCCTCTGGAAGTAGATGCGGAACCTTTTCATTCAGCCATCCCATAAACAGCGAAAGATGCGCTTTATGGTTGTTGACTGTTGCGGCTGCGAAACCTGCACCGTTATCGTAAAGATCATCCAACCACTTCCGGACAACTCGTTTTGTTGCAGCGCTGATTCGATCATGACCAAGCTCATTACGAAAATATTCGATGAAGCGCTCGATCTGCTTCTTAATTTTCTGCTCAACACCCTTCGATCGTAGTCCGTGGATTTCATCCTCCAGGAACCGTTCTAACCAATAGGTAAGTGAGTCGGATCCGGCATCGTACGCAATCAAAACCTTCTGTGCCCCTTTTTTCGGCACTTATACCCTCTCCTTTGACCATGCTTCTCTATGGATTCTATCATGAAATGGGAACGGAAGGTATCTTCCGTTCCTAGTTTTTAAAAGTAGAATTTTAGGGTTTAAATGTTCCAATAAATGCATACTACTAATTAGACGGTGAAAACTTAACTAAGTTAATAGTCATTTAATTCTATTTGCAGTCATACACATAAGCGTGTCCTAATTTTGTGAATATTCGTGTTTGGAATAACTTTAGAAGTGAGAGTATAGAATTATGGAATAGACGTTATTCGAAAGAGAAACTGTCTATACTACTTCAAGAGAGGAGGCGATGCTATTGATTGTTTGAAGATTACCCCAAACTAAATAATAGAAAAGAGGCGGTCTGAATGGACTTGTTGATTCTTCTTGGTACACTCTCCTTTCTAACTGACAAAGACAGTATTGATCTAATCAATAGCTACTTAGAATTCTTTGTCATGGTGAGAGCGGTCATAAAAAAAGATGAGACCCTCGACAATGAGCCGAAGGTCTAAACCCAATAGACTATCATCCTAATGACGCTTGCCGGCGTACATTAGGACAAGGAGCTTCCAGTATTCCATTACTGGAGGCTCCTCATCATTATAAACCCTAACTGCGGATTGCTAAACCTAGCAGCCGAAAAACGAGCTGTAGACCAGGCGACGCCGCGCCTTACATCGCTTGGTCTCACTACTATCATCTTATTTTTGGATTAGAAAAATAGAACCGGCAGGAACGCTGGCCACGCACGCAGCGGCAGCCTCGACCGGCAGATCCGGATTCGGCCGGTGCCGCAGGTGGGTGCTCCCCCATCGCCGACTGCGCCTGGCCAAGGACCAGGAACGATCGCGGCAGCCGCAACCGGCAGATCCGGATCCGGCCGGTGCCGCAGCTCTCCCCATCGCCGGCTGCGCCTGGCCAAGGAGCAGGAACGATCGCGGGGCAGTAGCAACCGGAAGATCCGGATTCGGCCGGTGCCGCAACTGCTCCCCCACCGCCGGCTGCTCCTGGCCACTCCAGGAACGTCCGCGGCGTCCGGGCACTTCAACTCCGATCCCGGCGGTGCAGCAGCTGCTCCCCATCGATGGCCACGCCCGGCAATGGTCACGTTACAACGAAAAAAAGCCACTGATCCTTTAGGTTATCTTCCTACTGGTCTTGGCTTTTAAATAATACCTATTAAGTTACAGGTTCCATTGCTGGCGGAGTCGGCTTTCGACGGTCAATTACCACTGTATTAACGACGTTCAATGGTTTCTGCCCTTTGAGAAACTTAGTGCCGTCACTATTTTGGTTCACACGCTCAGTGAAGAAGGTACGTGGAAAGTGCCGTCCTGTAGCCTTATTTTCATCAATCCCAAGGTGAACATACACATCAGCGGTCGAGTTATATGCCAGCAGCTTGCACTGAATCCTACTGCCTTGCGGTGCTGCCACAAAGTCGAGCATGATTTTTGGTGAATTGACGATGCTTGGTAGTAAGTAGAAGAATACGAGCTTGTCCTTAATGAGCGAAAAGTTATTTTTCGTCTGATCGCGAAGGCTCCTTAAAGTTATTGTACCGTTTTGAATATTTTTGTATCCTTCAGCGCCAAAATACTTATAACGGTCTTTAAGTGCTACAAAACTTACAGCGAGCTTCTGTATACCAACCAGGTGGCAAAACTCCTCTTTCTTGAAGTCCAGGCTGATTTTCTGACCGTCCTCGAATTCAAATACGAAGGTAAACGGTTCGAGGTGTTCCTCATAAAACTGCCGAAGGAGTTCCAACGATATCTGGTCGATGTTGGGCTTTTCTGTTAGTGCTGCGAGCGCTTTTACGGTAAGTACCAAGTCTCCTACTCTCCTCGACACGACAAATAAAACGCCTCTGAGCATGATACTCAGAGGCGGTGATTGAATAATAAAGCGACAAAATCGGTTTCCGTTTCTTAATGGTGATGGATCACCATTCTCCAGATTAACCGGAGTTTAACGTCCACACGGCATGGAACTGAGGGTCGCTATCCCCAGTGACTTTTTAGGGTCCTCGTTTATTCTTACCCAATTATACAGCGAAATATGCACTCTAGCAAGAAATTTATTGCTGTAAACTCACTTTATATTTACAAATGTGCCGTCACGTTACACCTGAACGCTCTCAAGTACGGGGAGACGCATTAATCCTGATTTGTAATATCCTCTATGTTTTATGTTGCAGCTGATTACGGGATCGACATAAACAAATTGTTTGGTTTCGTTAATAATCAATTGCTGTAACTTTGGCCAAACAACTTTTCGATGCTGGGCAGTGACGCCGAGCTCAATCGAACCAAGCGGAGTTACGGTCTCTCCTTCTACCCTGCCAATTAGCCATTGATTATTAAGCTTTGAATAACCGGTAATCCGGATATCGTTTGCGAAATCGTAATTGATTACTTTCTGGACGTCCCATGATCGTGTACCTTTTACACCTGGCTCACAAGGGCGCTTTCGGGTCAAGTATCTGCCCTTCCGACTTTTTAGTACCAAACCCTCTAGTCCAGATTTTTTTATTATATCGAATAACTGAATAGCGCTCCCCTCAAAGCAACGCACGCGAGAATACGTGTCGTTTTCCTTCAGATCATTCTCGAGCAGTTCTAACCGACGTTCCAAAGGAAGACTCATGACATTTTCTCCACGGTAATAGAGAATATCGAAAGCACATACCTGTAACCGGTAATTCATTTTCTTTGAATTAAAGCGAGCCAGGCATGCTTCGAAATCTGGATGACCTCTTTCGTCTGTCACAATCAGCTCACAGTCAATAATGGTTCCTTTGCTAATTGGCGCCTTTTGCAGTTCAGGAAAGCGTTCAGTAGCATCGAGATTCTTTGTGTACAAGCGCAGCTTGTCCATGTTGGAAACAAGCAGACGGATCCCGTCTAGCTTCAGCTGCACGAGATAATCCGGATCATCAAAAGGTAAATTATCTTTTGCATATTGCAAAAGCATTGGAGGGAAAAACATAAGCATCACCTTATTTTATCGTAACATAGGGACTCTTACGTTTAGTAATGGGAGTTAATGGAGCTCTTCGCCCTCGGTGAAGCTCTCCGATTGCCATCAAGTTGGCCATGCACCAGGAACGCCAACGGCGGCCTCGACCTGCAGATACAGATTCGCCCGGCGCAGCAGATGCTCTTCGATCGCCGGCGCGCTTACCACGCACCAGGAACGGCCGCGGCGGCCTCGACCTGCAGATCCGGATCCGGCCGACGCAGCAGCTGCTGCTCTCCGATCGCCGGCAGCACCGCCACACACCGGGAACGGCCGCGGCAGCCTTGAGCCGCAGATCCGGATCCGGCCAACAGCTGCAGCTCCTCGATCGCCGGCACGATGGCCACGCACCAGGAACGGCCGCGGCGGCAGCGCCTGGCCACACACCCAGGAATGCCCGCGGGGGCCGTGCGCTGCAGTTCCGGATCCCGCCGGCGCCGCAGCAGCTCCTCGATCGCCGGCAGCACCCGGCCACACACCAGGAATGCCCGCGGCGGCATCGCCCGGCCACCGAGACGGCGGCGCGCAGTAGCTCCACCAATAAGATAAAGGGATCACTCTTCGAGCGACCCCTTAGCAGAATTGCCGCGGCGTCGTCGATCAGCTGCTCTTCCGGATCCACTGCCGGCACGCAGCTGCTCATTGATCGATCGCTACACCCGGCCGCGCACCAACGTCACGCTGGCGGCGATCGTGCTGCAGGAGCCGGCCTTGGCGGCGTCGATCAGCTGCTCTTCCGGATCCGCCGCCGGAACGGAGCTGCTCCTCGATAGCTGGCCAACCCGGCCGCGCACTAGGAACGTCACGCCGGCGGCGATTGTACTGCAGGAGCTGGCCGCAGCGACGTCGACCAGCAGCTCCTCCGGATCCGCCGGCCGGCCGTGGGCGGAAGCTCCGCGATCGATGGCCACGCTTGGCCACGTACCAGGAACGTCGCGCTGGCGGCCATCGTGCTGCAGGAGTCGGCCACGGCGGCGTCGATCAGCTGCTCTTCCGGATCCGCCACCGGCACGCAGCTACTCCTCGATAGCTGGCCACACCCGGCCGCGCACCAGGAACGTCACGCCGGCGGCGATCGTGCTGCAGGAGCCGGCCACGGCGTCGTCGATCAGCTGCTCTTCCGGATCCGCCTCCGGCACGCAGCTGCTCCTCGATAAGCCAACCCGGCCGCGCACCAGGAACGTCACGCCGGCGGCGATTGTACTGCAGGAGCTGACCGCAGCGACGTCGATCAGCTGCTCTTCCGGATCCGCCGGCCGACCGTGGGCGGCTGCTCCGCGATCGATGGCCACGCTTGGCCGCGTACCAGGAACGTCGCGCTGGCGGCCCTCGGGCTGCAGGAGTCGGCCGCGGCGACGTCGATCAGCTGCTCTCCCGGATCCGCCGCCGGCACGCAGCTGCTCCTCGATTGCTGCCCACACCCACCGCGCACCTGGAACGACGCGCCGGCGGTGATCGCGCTGCAGGATCCGGTACCGCGGCACATCGACCAGCAGCTCTTTCGGATCCGCCGGCGGTAAACAGCTGCGCCGCGATCGATGGCCACGCCCGGCCGCGCACAGGAACGACGAGCTGGCGGCGATTGTGCTGCAGGAACCGGCAGCGCGGTGACGTCGACCAACAGCTCCTCCGGATCCGCGGCCGACACGCAGCTGCGTCGGTCGCCGATCGAAATTTGCGTCGACTTCCGTCTATTGTTCAAGCAATCACATTAGTAAGCCTGCTAAGATTGCTTAGGCTTTTCCAAAAAATAAAAATGCCACTCTGCTTCGAGTGACAATTCTCCGTTTTCTATAATTCTTTATCCCATTTCTCGATTGCTTCTGAAACAACGATTTTTGCTATAGCAAATTTAAAATTAGTTTTGCCTAATAATCCTTTTCGATCAATGTCTATTGAAAGGTACTTCATTGCAGCCCGCCAATTATAAAACGGATATGATAATGCATGCGCTGATGGTTTTTTTCCGCTCTTCAAGTAGTTAGTAAAGAAGATCAACTTATAATCTTCCCTGATCGCCTCCTTGAGGATTGTGGCTGCTTCATCTTTTGATAGAGACTTCTGCGCAACTGTTATCGTGTTTGTTTTCTCTAAACCAGCAGCAACAAGCGCTTCGTGCCAAGATCCAAACAACGAAAATAATGTCCCGATATGCAGGATGAAGATTCATTCTTCTATAGACCCGGAATGACGTAGTTTTAAAATTCTTTTGAAATTTATGAAGGGACTCGATAACATCTTCCTTTGTCACTTTAATCGTGCACGCCTCCCTTCGGGTAGTTCCGGGATTTTAGATCGTCGGTCTCATGAAAGTTTGAACAAACTCTGTAGCAGCTGCTCGATCCGTTTGAAGCACCCCTATATATGTGTCAAAAAATGCTTGGACAATCTCAGCATCTGATGCTGATAATTCGAGATCGCTAATTGTATCACCTACATTTTCATTATACTGCTCAATAGATGATTCTTTCGGATTTAGACTCCTAATTTTTTCTCCAAACACCTGGGCAGCTTGCTGGATTAACGCTTTATTAACAAGCATAGTTTCAAATGAAATCATTGTTGACCTCCATGTAATTCCGTATTCATTTTATTGAATCGATAGCCTCAGATACTTTAGCTTTCAAGCGATCAAGCAGCGACTTTTCTTTATCGGATAGGTAAGTATGTGGAACATCCTCTTGCGCCTCATGATGAAGACTTCCCTCTGTTCAATGCTCGTTCGATTGACATCCTATTGATTCTTTCTTGCAACTCTGCTTTCTCTCTTAGTGTCATTGGAGCATCAGGATCATAATTATCTTTAGTCCCAACCTCTATCTTCAGATATGCTGGCTTTAAACCAAGTTCCATACCTCCATAGCTGCCTGCATGTCCGACTCTTGTTCCATCAGCATAATGGAATTCTGGCATCCAGCCTCCAGATAGCATTGTGATTTGATTCATATTTACAAGGGCAGGATAAGGGGCACCGTTATCTTGTATCAGCCTCGAATCAAGTGTTCCTCCGACTACTTCAACTGCTGAAAAATTATATTTCTTTACAAGCAAATCTTTAATCGTCTCGTACTCTACTTCATTCCATACAGCATCTTGCATACCTTTAATAGTGACGATAACGATCTGCTCCCCATCTTTTACAACGCATCGTACGGCGCTCAAGGATATTGCCTTCTCATTCTGCAATTCAATAAAAATGTTGTTCAATATGCTCTCTCCATTCAAAAAATTCAAATTCTTCGTCTTCTTGTATGTTGAGTAGGTTCGTCACGCCAGCGGCCAACAACTCTTCTGGATTCCGAATGCCGGCATGCCATATCCATCTTCGTTGCGCCGACGTTTTATGGATTCCTTCCAGTGATAACTGAAAGTGGCGTATTCCACTTTCTACAATCATAAATGAATTCCTTACCGTTCCACTCGATTGTACCTTCATCAAGCGCATACCCAAAATCCTCCGACTGGTCTATAAGCAAATACCATTTAGAAGACGAACCTACTTCTTTCCTGGAATAGGATTTTGCTACCCTACTTTCCAAGCCGTCAATTACCCTAACCTTTTTACCTATTTGGTATACACTTTCGTCTCCCAACGCGATTCGCGCATCCCCAATTGCTCTGTAAAGATCAATCAGCTCCGGAAACGATGTATTAAATGATTTGTTATTCGCATAAGGAATACCAAACGTCTTTTCCATCTGCGTCATAATCGCGGATAACTGCAAGTCGTGCTCCTCATCTGTAAGTTTTGGATCCTTTAGTACCCTTTCGAATTCAATAATAACGGGAAGCAGCCTGGTGTCTCTTTTCCTGACCATTATACCTCTCCTCATCCTCATTTTCATTTTTGTCTACCACTTGGGCATCCGGGGAACCGTGGTTCCTTCCAATCATGAAAACCAAAATTCCAAATCCTCCCCCACCCTAACGCCCGAGAACTGAAGTTCCTCCAGCGTTTCTTCAAAACTGGAATCCGCGGAATGAAGGACGAGAATTGTAACTTGCTCTTTTGTACGCACCGGGATCCTATTTATCTCTCGATATGCCAGACGATCTTCAATCGGTTTAATCATTTTTTCTATAGCCACAGAGATTAACCCCGCATCGGCCACTCGACACCAATAATCTCGCCCCTCAATGCGGAGGATGACTACCCAAACATCTTCGAATTCAGTATCTCGTCCAATATTTTCTTTGAAATATGGGCATGTCTCATGATTACCACTACAATGACGTTCTTTCCACCCACGAAGTTCATCCCGTGTTTTAAAGGAAAGCCACTCGGTTCCACTATGATAGTGACCACAACGCATGCGTGGCTCTTTAGGCGACACAACCCGATAATACTTACACTTCATCAAAATTCTCCTCTATCCTAACTCCCCAATCTTCAATTCTGATCCCCTTATGTCAATCCGCCATTTATCAACTGCTTTGCAGAGCAATGTCTGCTAGTCCCATCTCAACCCACTGTTCCTTGATCACATGCAACGTTGACACGCAGTCGTCAACGGCCCGATGGCTTGTATGACGCCCCGAAGCATTGGCCAAACTAATCCACCTATCACTACCACATCGCAACCTATACGCCTCCATGACGCAATCCCACTCCAAACCAGAAATTAGCGGGACCTTATTCCTTCTGCAGCTGTTTGAAACCATCTTCCCATCAAACTCGGCATTGAAGGCTAGGACGAGCTTTCCCTGGAGAATCCTCAAGACCTCTTCTCTAAGCTCTGCCCAAGTCGGAGCATTTTCGAGATCCGAATTTCGAATACCATGAATTAATGTTGCAGGCGAATCATCCGGAACCGGCATGACTGGCTTAACAAGAGAATGCAAAAGCGTTTTTCCAAACCGGTCAATAACTCCAATCTCTACAATTTCTCCATCAAGATCCGTCGATTCTGTATCGAGAATTACAAAATCGGTTTCAAACCGTCTCCGGAACGCGGATAATCCCCGTCGAATTCTCTGCTCCCGAACTTCTTCCTCGTGGAGATATTCAATGCAATACGTACATATTTTCTTACCATCCGCTTGCTGGCGTATCTCCTTCTTAGTCCGTTCGTTAAGACAATGCGAGCAGGTACGATCATCCACTAATTTGGCGCGAGCTTTCTCAAGTGACTCGCTCGCAGCTGTCTTCTGTTTATCAGTCAATTTGCGCTTCTCCACGGCATCAGAAACATCATATAGCTTGCACCATTGTTTTCCGGCCCAGACTTCAGCCACGGCTTCGTTCCCTGGTTTCAACCCAAGTTGCGATAACATCGTCTTCGTTTTAAGGTTTTCCGGTACGTTCCTCCAGCCTCCACGAATACGCTCGAGTGACAATCCCATGGCACCTACCCTCCCCGACTAACCGTTTCATTTTTGTATGAAATAAATGAGTATCATTGCAGTCATTATACAAAACCACATGGCCATTCTCTTGTAAGGCGAAACGTTATCTTCATCAAATGTTCTTGAATCCGTAAATAACCAGTTCGGTAATTTACCCGTTAGCGAGTATAACGTCCATCTTAGAACCCCAAAGCCTGACACGATAATAGCAAATATGAACACCATTTCTATCGAGCTTAAATACACCTACTATTCCTCCTCGTTTCACCCTGCAATAACTTTCTCCTCTTCAATCTTCACAAAATTGACCAGGCTCGCTATTCCGTCTTCAACTACAACTTCACGGCGCTCGGTCAGCAATCCGAAGTTTCTCGTATTCAAGCAACATCTCCAGAATCGTTTCTAGCTTATCTTCTATGAATCGCTCATAATCTCGCTCTGTCCATTCATAATTGGTCGAATCAGCGAGGCAACGTTTTGCTTCCTTTTCATAATAATCTTCCATACTAGAAATAAAGGAAGTTGTTGCGTCTCTTTCGATGTAACATCTAGTTGAGACTTTGTTCCATTCAATCTTTACACCGTTCGTCGTAACAAAATACAGTTCTTTAGGATGATTAAAGGTTCCGGTTGCTGAATCCCTCGGTAGAAGTCGCTGTTAATGTCCATCCTCTGATGTTTATCTTCCGGATCTTCTAAACCGTCAGCAAAAAAGCTTGTGTCTAACAGAGGTTTCCCATTCCTGATATCGAATCGAAAATGAGTTTTCTCGAAGTCATTTATTTGGAGCATCCCCCAAGAGCCTGTCTGAGGCATTTCAAGCTTCGTGATCCGATAATTAGACATATCATGTACACTCCTTATTCAATGTGTTTGTGTTCTGTTGTTTCTTTATACTCGTCAGTAATACTGCTTATTGTCGCAGTATTCATTCATGCATATTCTTGCCGAATCAAATTTGCCCGTTTGATCATTATCCAGGTATTCTGCATCTTCGAGCTCATTTCCGCAGCTTGGGCAGTGAGTCTGCCTTTCAAGATTTGCTTTGTATTCATCAATCGTTTCTTCAGTCCAAAGTGGCCTACTGTTATTAAATGCATCTGGCTCCGGGAACGGTTTATCGCTCTTTCCGTTTTCCCTTTTTCGCTGCAGTTTCCTTGAAATGGCCGTCCGACTAACGCCGAGACGCTTTGCAACTTGTGATTGATTTAGCAAATGATCCACTATACTCACCCTTCATTTACATTTCTTTACTAAGTAGATAATATAATAACGGTTTACATTTGTAAACCGTTAACAAGATTTATTTGAAGTGTCCTCCTATTTTTTTTGATCGATCTGTTGCTTGCCCCGCGTCGGTAGCCGATGCAGCTCGAATAATGCTTGCCTCACCGAACTTTTTCTTAATCGCATCAGTCGCGCGTTCAAGTGCCATTATTTTCTCCCTGTCTTCCTCAAGATCAAATAGAGTCACCTGGTATTCCTCAGAAGATGCAAATTTAGATAGACTGATGCCAAGTCGTCTAACAGGTGAACCATCCCAGTGTTTACAGAATAGTTGTAGAGCAGCCTTGTAGACCCGATTCGTTATATTCGTCGGATCTATTGTCACCTGGCGACTAAAACCTGTCGGTTGGTCAAAATCAGCCCCCATACAACCTACGGATAAGACTCCACCAACCACATTTTTGCTCCGACAACGCTGGCAAACTAACTCCGTCAATTCCAGAAGAACCACTTTTATATCTTCAAGGCTGTAATAATCGCGCGGGAGAGTCATCATATGGCCAATGGACTTAGGGGCAATCTCATGAGTGCCAGTAGCGACCGGACTATCATCAATACAGTTCGCAATTCGCCAATACATTTCAGCATTGATGTCAGAGTTTTTCCCAAATTTACGCCGCATCATAGTCTTTAACTTTTCAAGAGGCGTATTGGCCAATTCCCCGATCGTGTATATCCCCATCCCAGTAAAATGCCTCGTCATGCGGCTGCCTACCATGTACATTTTGTCAATGGGCAGCTGCCACAACGTAGTGGCTATGTTTCGATTGTCCAACATAAAAAAGCCTGATTCGTTCTTTTTCGCAAAATTATCACAGGCAGTTTTCGCACTTATCTTGTTTTTCCCCGCACCTACTCGAGTACGTACGCCGGTCTCCTCCAGGACCCTTTTCTGTATCAATGCCGCAAGTTTCTCGAGAGATCCAAAGAGATGTAGAGATCCGGTTACGTCTAGGAACTGTTCGTCAATGCTAAAGGGCTCCACAAGATCCGTATAAGATTGATAAATACGTGTGATCTGCATGGAGACGTCAATATAGCGTTGCATCCTCGGCTGTATGATAATGACTTCAGGGCATTTTGCCACAGCCTCGCCCAGGCGTTCTGCGGTTGTAATCCCATATGATTTGGCAATTGGACAAGCCGCAAGTATAATGCCCGAGCGGCGAGCCGGATCGCCGGCAACGACAAGTGGAGCGTCCCGATATTCAGGGCGCTCCGCTTTCTCAACCGATGCATAGAACGATTGGCAATCGATTAGATAAACCTGCTTCTCCATTCAGCATTACCTCGCAATATCAAGAACATTTGTTCTTATTATATGCAAGTAATGCGATTAAATACAGTCACAAATTACTACCAGTTTCACTTCATTACTTTGACGAGGTAACGCGAATACACCCAGCCTTCTCGCCTCTCTTTTGTCGTTTCGTCAATAAATTGGACATATGAAAAATCCTTTCGTTTATCAACGAGACGTACAGTTTGACCCAGCCTGAGCACCGCAATACGCATTGCTTTATGGTCATCGCGGTTTCGTACAACCAGTTCATTCGTTCGCACAATCCGAGTCACGCTGAAGGCAAACATTTCGAGGTCACTTTGCGGTTTCAGTTCCTCACGGACGATCTTAACCACTTGGTTAGATGTTCGACCTATTACAGCATTTTTTAATGCATCCTGTGGTGGCATAAATGGGGTAAAGTAATATTGAATCTGCCATATAATAACGTAGAGGATGATTACTCTGAGAATGGGATGCTTTTTCTTCATATGCTCAATGGCATTGTGCAACTTATACTCGGAAATTGTATCGTTTTCAACTACGTCGATCTGTTTGATCTCTGCCTCGATTAAGTCAGCATCGATATGATTAACTTCTTCCCCTTGTTGTTCTCGAAACTTCTGCTTTAAATATTCAAGTAAATCCTCGTCAAGTTTAAAGCCTTTAGATATTGGCGATCCCTTTAGTAAATTCAGTTCCATCAGATATGGAATCCTAGAAATTTCACTTACGGCACCCACTGAAGCCATAATCGGATCTCTTGCGAGTCGCATTAATTCATACGTGCTCCCAAGTAAGTGATTATACGGTTCTAATAGCTCGCTCATTTTTCGCAGTGGTTCTACTGCACGTTGGTAAGTCTCTGAAAACGCATTGAGTGGTTCAAATGAAGCTCGCACTGGCCCTAATATCTGATCCATATGCCTTTGCCACTTACGAATAGCTGAGACTGCACCATCCATTCCTGTGAATTGTCTAAGCGCGCGAGTTTCTATTAGTTCTGTAAGATCTTCGGGAAGATCTTCATCTTTGAATGGTTCTTCATTTTGATCGCTGATTTCGTTCTCATCATTCTTATCTTCATTTTGATCGCTGATTTCCTTCTCATCTTTCTTATCTTCATTTTGATCGCTGATTTCGTTCTCATCTTTCTTATCTCTATTTCTTTCGTTCTCCATGTAAATCCCCCTTAAATAATCGAACTATTGATTAAACATTACCAGATTCGCTAGGCTTCTGCAGTACTCCGTTTCCATCTATAACACTTTTCAAAATCCCATCACCGACGACAACGTGACGATTCTGTTGGGTAGCGGCCGACGATCCTGGAGCCAGATCCGGATAGTCAGCGTGCGGGCGCCGCGGTCGTTCCTGAGGGGTGGTCGCCTTGCTGCATGCCAGGCGGCCAAATCAAGATGACCAGCGCGTGATGTCGCGGGCGTTCCAGGCGAATGACCGGCGATAGGAGAGCTGCAGTTGCTCCAGGCCGGGCGACGGATCCAGATGGACAGCGCATGACGTCGCGGCGTTCATCCCGCGTAGCCGGCTCGCCGGCGATCGAGGAGCTGCTGCTGCACCGGTCGGATCCGGATCTGCAGTTCGAGGCCGCGGACCTTCCTGGTGCGTGGCCATCGCGCCGGCGATCGAGGAGCTGCTGCTGCGCCGGCCGGATCCGGATTTGCAGGTCGCGGCCGCCGCGGACGTTCCTGGTGCGTGGCCAGGTGCTGCCGGCGATCGAGGAGCTGCTGCTACGCCGACCGGATTCTGATCTGCAGGTCGCGGCCGCCGCGGACGTTCCTGGTGCGTGGCCGGGCGCTGCCGGCGATCGGGGAGCTGCTGCTGCGCCGGGCGGATCCGGATCTGAAGGTCGCGGCCGCTGCGGACGTTCCTAGTGCGCTGCCGGCGATCGAGGAGCTGCTGCTGCGCGGGTGCATCCGGATCTGCAGGTCGTGGCCGCCGCGGACGTTCCTGGTGCGTGGCCAGCACGCCGGCGCTCGAGGACCAATTGCTCCGGTTCCGCAGATCACACGGCCACCGACCGAGCTGTTAAATGAGCATCGAGAGCAGGAATGCGATCAGCTGGCGCGCCATTTCGTTGGTATTCAAAAAGTGAAGTTGTTTATAGATGGCTTGTTTATTAGGTTTCATTAGGTGATATCCCCCTTAGTTTATTCCGCCTTTTCGTGCGGTTCATTTTTATTTACAGCAAATTAAATAGATCCTTCTTGATGACAAGAAAATTACAATGACAACGTAGCCAGTGCGGCCCCCCCTGTCAAGACTGTCAACCGCGTCCACATGGGTCTAGGTGACTCGAAAGCCCTTCTGGACGGCGCTGGCAGGATCCGGACCGCTACTCATGTCCATTAAGAATGCTTAACCAGACGATCCCGGCGGTCAAAGAGCATTGCGCGCCGGCGGATCTGCAGTTGCTGCGCGCGGCCGCCGCCCCGGCCTGGCCGGGAATATCACCAAAAGGTCAGAAAAAAAGTCACCCCTTATTTCGGGTGACTTATTTAGCGTTGTTGCTTATACGTCTGCAGTAATTCATTTAATTGCACTTCGCTTATGCTTGTAAATTGAATAACTTCTTGGACTGTCATTTCACCATCTAATACCGACCGAAGAAGATCGTTTAGCTTTCTGATAAGAATGTCTTCGCTATCAAGCTTTCTTAGACGCTCAACCTCTTGTGCATGCTCTTCAGGTGTGTAGATTCCCCTCACCCCTCCCCTTAATCGTGCATCCCTTTCGATAAACTTCCGCCAGCACATGATAAATCAGCGCCCTGTCATCATTATTCAGTATCGGAATAGAGCTCCCAATTCTTTCAGTCTGCGTCTCAATAAACGCCTTCTCCTCCAGATCCAACCCCATATCCCCTGCTTTTCCATTCATCACCGGTTAGTTCCCCCAAGCACTTTAAATTATTTGTTTATTAAGTCATCGTAGCCGCACTCAGAAGGCGACTGGAGAATCCGAGCGTTTTTTTTGGATGCTGCATGTTTGAGTACGTCATACATGTTGTTACGCTGCAGCTTCAAGGCCACAATGCTGTCCTCCAAGTCATCCTTCCATCCTTTTCTCATGATTCCCCCTAGTAAAAGTAGCACAATCTGCCTCCATTTGATTTTTCGTTCCATTCTTCGATAATGCTTCGCATATTTTCGCAAGTGACTCCCTCCTTTCGTATCCACTAGCCTGGCTCCAGCTATTAATTAAATTGCGGTTTTGCTTACACGGAATCCGCCCGACAGATACAAATAAATACGGCCTACTTGTTCAACATCGCGTCCTTTACCGTTAAGGTACACGGTATCACCGTAATAATATTCGCCTTGACGACGTTCGTACGGGGCCTCAACGATCGGAAGCTGTCCACCCTTCAGCACATACTCCTTCCCGATTTTAACCAGCACATTTGCCTCATACGTCTTTAGGCGGTATTCCTGGAAGAGCGCATCTAGCTGCCCTACCACTTTTCGTTTATCCGTTAAATTCTGAGCATATCCAAACAATCGATAACCGAGCTCTGTGCTATTGCCCCAATAGCCAACTTCCTTCTTCGTTGCATTTTCCCCCAGGGCGTGGCTAACAAGTCTGCGCAGCTGCACGTCATGTTCCATGCTCTCCATGAGCCATTTATTTCGCTCTCGTTCGTCATTCAATTCGCGAGCCTTTTTCGCCTCACATACAGCATCCATAAGACGTTTTCGAAATGGCTCCAGATCCGTATCGTCAACGTAGGAAGAGCTATTAAGCACCTTGTATGCTTCCCTTAGTTTGACTGCTTCCTCCTTACTCACCAGTTGTTCAAAAGTCTTCTGCTTCAGGTCTCGGGCATGTGTTTCGAATGAACGATTCGAGCTGAAACGGGAGAACGCATCTTGAAATATTTTCTCTATTTCACACTTTGCCTCTTCTTTGCTTTGTACTGCGTAAAAGCGATCTTCCTCCAAATAGGCATCCTTACGAGTCTCAAGATATTGAATCATTTCAGTTAACACCGCAACCGACGGCGTGTAGCCAATGGCCGACTTTATATAACGCTTAAACCGATCAGGCTCGTAGTAGGGATAAGCGTAGATTTCCGATTTTATTTGCAGACCGGCAGCTGCATTTGGCTTAAATTCCAAGCGCGTTTGATATTCTAAGCGGCCGTTCCGCTTTGTCCTAAACAACCCCGACGTTTCCCAAACCCCCTTTCGATCGGACAGAACCAGTTCTTCGTTATTATGTACCAGCTGGTACGCCTCTTTACGATTCATTCGTCAAACCTCCATACAAGTCATTTTTGGGAACAGACTAAGCAATAACCGTGCTATTAGTACAAGTGGAGATGAAAACAGTTATCTGTTTCGTTGTAGAGTAAGCCATAGTCGATGTTGCGAACATGGCAATAGTGACCGACAAAGTGTAGGGTGTCATCGATTTTTTGGGAATCCGGAAAGTCTTTAGAGATTAAAGCGGAAGAACCTTCGTGCATAGCCCAGTTGAACGTGCTTAGGATGTCGGCAAAGTCAGATGGAACGGAATCAAAGCCAAGACGTTGTGCGGATGAAAGGTTGAACATGGATTCAAGCTCTCTCATGTTAGTAGAAGTGAATTGTGGCATGGTTTAGCCTCCTAAAGGATGATGTGATGCATGCAACCTCTGAGACAGTGGAAGCCTCAGAACGCACTAGACTTAATGCGATTTATACTCGTCTAGTCGAGTAACCATTTCCTCTCTTCTCTTTAGTCTTCTTCCGGCAGCATGATTGTAAAGACCGGTTCCCCGAGGTCACCAGGCCCAATATGAGCCTTCATTTGGACGAGCTTCAAACGGCTGCCCATTTGAAAACGAACGGAGTACCGCAGTTCGTGACCCTTGGATTTACTTCGGCGGATTTCAAAAAATAAGACAGTGAGGATATCCCATAAACGCCCCTTCTCGTCTTGGCCACGTTTACGGTCCGCATCCAGTGGTTCCACGCATTTACTCCAAAGCGCACTGGTAAGGGCTACAGGAACTTTGAATCCAGCTTCCTTGGCCATATCCGTGACATCGATAAGAGTTCCGTCAGAAATTGCATCCGCTCGCGTGTACTTGGAAATATAGATGGGTTGAAGTTGCATATTGTCATCTCCCTTTCAATTTGTATTTTGATTTTAGCACTTAAATATCAAAGTGTAAATATGAATTTTACGCTTATTTTTCAAAAAGGAAAATAAAAAAAGCTCTATTCAGAGCTCTCATTACCTTCATGCTTTTCGACCACGATATTTGCTTTTGACTTGATCTGTTTAGCCGCTAGCTTCTTCAAGTAGTCATTCAGAAGCGTTGATAATTTTATGTCTTTTTCTGCTAAGACCTCATCAATAGCTGCCCACTGCTCTTCGTTACCATAAACCGTCGCATATCTCGGTGTAGTTGGAATTTCATTTTTAGGACGGCCAGCACCCTTCCGTGGCCCTCCCCTTCCATCCGGCTTTTTAATTCTCTCTGACATCAAAGAATCCCCCTAGCCACTATCATAATAATCTATGATACCATCATCATCTCGCTATTTTCACCTCGAATCTGCGAAAATTTCTTGTTGGCTATGTCGCGCTCAGCTCCGTTCCAACCGTCTTCACCGTTTTGGTGATAATGCGATCAACTTCCTGGTCAATCAGCTCGCTCACCTTGTAGTAATCAGGCTTACCGTATTTGGTCCAATCCTTCGCATCCTTTATCCGATCGGTAATCATCAGATCGTCGATCAGCGCCTTACCTCCGTCGGTGTAATCAACGTTGACCTCCCAGCATTCATCAACATTCCAGGTACGGCCAGCTTTGCGATTAA
Source organism: Paenibacillus sp. LHD-117 (assembly GCF_030929555.1). Lineage (GTDB taxonomy): Bacteria > Bacillota > Bacilli > Paenibacillales > Paenibacillaceae > Pristimantibacillus. The sequence continues at coordinate 40,371 of NZ_JAVFVT010000039.1, forward strand.
TCGATATGGCCTTACGTGCCGACTTTACGACGATATTTCGAATTGACTCTTTCATGTGATTGCCCCCAGACAAGCTTGTTTTTTTGTCGTGCCATAAAAGATGATTTATTTATGGATGTATCCGTTGGTTGAGAGGTATATTCCGCATTCTGTTACAGCAACCCCGTTACGTCCTGTGTCTCGATTCTCAACGACCTTGAACCCCTTTTCTTCTAAGAATCTTCTCGCGGCCATGCCGTTTAAATCAGCAAATGTCTGATACCCACTATCGGACGGTAAAAATATTTTCAGGTCCGCTGCTTCCTCGATTTTTTTCTTTGTCCAATATTCGCTCATACCCCAGACCTCCTAATTTGTTTTCTCAAGCAGCTTGCTCGAGACTTGCGAAATATCTAATGTTGTAAGCCATAATTTCAATTGGATCCATGTCCGTCGGCCCTCTCCGTTGTCCATCTTGATCAATCATGGCACCGAATCGCCTGCCGACCAGCCAACCAGTAGAGTCAGCGGAGAACCAAGGATAGGATTGCAAGAGCTTGCTCGATCCTCCCAAGAAGTGAAAGTTCTGATCCTTGAATAACCTGAAAATCCATCGAAAGACGCGGTTCCGCCTCTTCTCCGAAATCCCAACACTCCCCCCTAAAGCAATGACCGGTTGCTCTTCATGTACCAATGCTTGTAGTTCCTTCAGTCCGCTGCCAACATGCCATACTTCAATCGGACGCAGCCCCAAACGCTTTAGATACTCCGCGTTCTCTTTACTTTCCGCCGGATCCCCTACGACATCCAGATTAATAAATCCATACAGTACATCTTGATGTTCCATTACGAACGCCGCATAATCCTCGATTCGGATAGGCTCAACCTTTTTTCCATGTTGTAAGGATTTCCAGACGGTGAACGCTCCACTGTCAAGGAGAACTTTGAGTCCCAATCGCTCCACATGTGCTCTCCAGGCACGTCTATGGCGAATGTGTGCGTAGCTCATGAGCACGTACCTGGCTCCGTTTGCCGCGGCAACCTCCACGTCTCTTCTCGAGCGATCGACGCCAGCATAAAAGTAACGGATGCCTCTCAGCGTTAATCGCAGAAGACCTGTTACTGTTCGCTGCAGCCTACCTTCCTCTCCGAATATTTCGATAAGTATACCGAGCAAAGCGCTATTTGCGCCCATCGAGAAGGCTTCCAGGTCCTTTCGCGTAATAGTTCTCGTAGCGAATGTATACTGCAACGCGGCGCGAATGATTGTTTAACGAAGAGAAATCGGCTTTTTACCATGGGCCGACTTCACATGGAGTGATAAGCGCGTTTGCCCCGCATAAATGTTTGCTTTACCCATCGCTGTTTGGTAGCGACCATTCTTTTGTAGCCTCCGGATAAAGGCGCGCAGTTTGGTTCTGGCATTCAACTCGTACAGTGCCATTACCCCCTCTTTTCGGTTTGGTTATTTCGTCTATGCATGGCATGCATCATACCAACAAACTGTGGAAGAACTTGAGCAGTCAGCTCTTCACCGCCAACAGAATGAACCGTGATCCGGTTATCCCCGTACCATATCCACGAAACGGACGATGGATCTACAGCATCGTTCATTTGTCGTAATACTTCACGCAAAAAATCGCTATCCTTCACTACGGCCGACAAACTTTTCCCCGCATGCACCGGCTGCAGATCCAGGAGGTGAATAACCTCCCCGATCCTCCTTGCAGCTGCAGCACAGTTCATGGCTTCGACTAAATGCAGATCGCGCTCATCTTTTCTCTTCAAAAGGACCACCCCCGTATCCATTTGGATTAAGCAACTCCCTTTCCGATTTCGCGGACCATTATTTCATAACTTGGAATTAGGCGCTGAAGCGAGGCAGTTACTTCCTCTCGAAAAACTTTTTCCGACGGCAAAATTAGGCTGGTGGACTGGAAGTTCTTCATCATTAGGACTAGCTCGATTTCGTTGGCCAATAATAGCTGGTTTCGCTCAACCCAGTTCATTATCTGCTGAGTAGACAACTTCCCCTCCCTTATGGCTGCTTGAATGGTTCTGCAGCTAATCAAATGATGTGACATCCATTTGTAAAGATCTCTCATGTTTGAACCGAACTCTTCCTTCATTCAAACTCAGCTCCCCTTTTTAGTCAGGATCAAGAATGCTCGATATAACGCTCTTGGTGTTTTGAATTATACGCTTATTTATCAAATTTGACAACATGATTTTTAAGCTTATTTATCAAACTGAGAAACGCACGACGGCCGCACGCTTCAGGCGGATCCGGCCGGTGCAGCAGCTGCTCCTTGATCGCCGGCGGTACATGGCCATGAACCAGGAACGGCCGCGGCGGCAGCCACCTGCAGAAGCGGATCCGGCCAACGAAGCAGCTGCTCCTCGATCACCGGCGCGCTGGCCACGCACCAGGTTCGTCCGCGGCTGCCTCGAGCTGCAGATCCGGATCCGGCCGGTGCAGCAGCTGCTCCTTGATCATCGACGGTACATGGCCATGAACCAGGAACAGCCTTCGGCAGCCTCGAGCTGCAGATCCGATTACCGGCGGCGCAGTTGAAGCTCACCGATCGCCGGCGCGCTGGCCACGCACCAGGAACGGCCGCGGCAACCTCGAGCTGCAGTTCTGGATCCGACCGGCGCAGCTGCAGCTCACCGATCGCCGGCAGCGCCCGGCCACGCACCAGGAACGGCCGCGACGGCCACGACCTGCAGATCCGGATCCGGACGGCGCAGCAGCAGCTCCTCGATCGCCGGCAGCGCCCAGTCACACACCAGGAACATCCGCGGCGGCCGCGACCGCAGAGCCGGATCCGGCCGGCACCGCTGCAGCTCCTCGATCGCCGGCGCGCTGGCCATCCACCAGGAACGGCCGCGGCGGCCGTGACCTGCAGATCCGGATCCGGCCGGCACCGCTGCAGCTCCTCGTTTGCCGGAACGCTGGCCACCCACCAGGAACGTCCGTGGCAGCCGGCGCAGCTGCAGTACCTTGATTGCCGGCACGTCGGCCATGGCGGCCGCGGCAGCCGCGCGTCACAGCTTCCCGTTCGCTTTCGCGATAGCAACAAAAAAAAGAGGGTGCTTATTTTCATAAGCTCCCTCAAATCCCTCGATTATCTTATTAGGATCGGCATCTGACATACCGTTACAATCCCCGTCTTGTACGCATATATAAGCTCTACTCGAATCTCCTTCAGCTCGTAGACCCAAGTAAGAAAGTCTTCCTCTTTGTGCTCTAATAGCTTATTTTTCGTAATGTGCAGCTCGGTCCTCTTTTCACGCAGCGCCTTTAAAGCGCGTTTCTGATGTCCTCGCAAAATCATCCCCTCTTTCGATAGTCCAGCCCTGCTAAACCAGCTATAAAAAAAGAACGGGGGCCCGTTCTTCTTTACTTCTTCTCCAGCTTTTCCTTAATCCAAGGAATCTCGTCTCCTTCGACAAAGAACACCATCTCCGGTAGCTTGTCCTGGTTTGCGTATGAAATTGTCTTGAGAGCATTCCAGTTTCTCTCTAAATACTGCTTCCTTTTCTCCGAAATGGTTACCCACACAATAGGACGATTTAGCTCCAAAGACATATACAGATCCACGTATCGCTTAAACTTCGTTTCTATCTGTCTCGGCCCTTCGGTATCGTTGTCAAATTCCACGTAAAGGTCAATGTTGCTCGACTCTGTTCCAACGCGCATGCCACCGTCCGGACGAATGATATTCCGTCTATTCAGTCCTTCGCCGCCTATCTTTTCATTCCATCGCATGATCATCAAGTCAGCGATTTCATATGACGATTGCCAGCTCATTACGCCGAAATTCTCAATGGACCGACACAAAATATTGTTAATTCCGGAGTAGTGGACCAGTTGTCCAGCTGGAGCTTCTTTTACCTTGTCGCCCTGCAATTCCATTATCGCCTGAACATACCTTATCCCTTCAGATGTCAGCGAGTAAATCGCCGTTTTAATCTTGTTAGGTTGTCTTGGCAGATACTTCGTTCGAACAAGGAACGTCTCTTCTCCCAATTCTCTTTCCATTTTACGAGCCATGACAAATGCGTAATCGAGGCTCCTAAAACCCCATTTTGTAATCGTCAGGAGCTGTTCCTTGGTTGCCATACCCAGATCAAACAATAGGCATAGCAGTTGATCTTCTCTTCGCAAGTTAGGGTGATCCACCCATTGGAATATCATACTTTTCCGCCCTCTCTTTATCTAAAACTCCCAACGCATCACGTCCGCTTCTTTTGGCGTGGCAGCTTTCTCTTCTGGCTGCTTAGCGCTCGGTTTTTCTGTCGATTCTGCGGTGGGAGACATTTCTGACCGGTTCCTTTTACGTTGGATCTTCGGAGGCGGTGAAGCCGGTCTTACCGTAACATTCTCTGCCTGTTTTTTCTCGGATGGCCCGGTGTCAGTTGTTAATTCTATTTGTTCCTGAATCATCTTTTTTTGCCGTTGTAGTACGGTTCCAGTAGTCAAGTATTCGTCTATCATCTCATCTACCTCATCCGCACGCAAGCAATCTCGAGCCATCAATTCCAGCCCTTTTGCCTCACCCCATGCAAGCGCGGCTTGCATCTCTCTTTCATCTTCATGATTCGCCCATTCGCCGCTGCCATCCGGCCGATAAAGGTACGGCGGATCGCACTCAACCGTAAAGGTCTTGGGTTGATTTCTGCCCTCGACTTTTGCCCTCGTATAGACGGCCAGCATCCGCTCTGGCAGCTTTTGTAGGAAGTCCCTATCAAAAGCTCCGGCAGTCATCTGCTGAACAACAGCGGCCGATTTAGGACCCTGAGCAGTAGAGAAGATGTTATTTACAATCTCCGTAACGGAGTTAATAATTTCCGCATCCATCTGGCCTATCGATTGTGTACTTAACCCCAAAGATAAACCGAATTTCCGGTCCTCTGCAATGATCTTATTCATGATTGGATACTGTGTTCGATGCGCCTCATCATAGATGCTGATATGTACTTTTGAACCTGTTGCCCTGGTCTGTGCTGTCTTATGGAATTGATTTGCGATAAAACCGCCGGATAGCTTCGTCGCAGCCTGATTTACATTCTTCATGTTGAATAAAACAATGTGTCCTTCATCCATCCACTTCCGAAGCTCGAGTCCCATCTTGGGCTGGCCGAACATGCGGCGCATCGCTTCATTCGTTTGAAACGGAGATAATCGATTGAGCAGCGGGCCTACTGCCTGACCAATTTTCTTCTCCAGATCCGGAAACTCTCGCTCCCAGAACTGCAGAATGATTTTGTCTTTCACGTGTGGCAGAACGCGGTCTCTGAACCGTTTCTCCATCAGCAAGGGAATGATTCCTAATACGTTATGATCCTGGCTTGTATCAGAAATGAGCGTAGTGAGCGCATTCCTTAATATGCGGTCCATTTGGGGCGTATCCCCGCCGTACGCAGTTTTAATCAAGTCAAAGGCTTCATCGCTAAGACCATGAACCGATTCATTATTCATTCGCTTCAGAATGTTCAGCGGCAATACATATTCCGCACTTCCCAAATCAAAATAATGCACCTTGCTCCAATCGACCGGGATCCCCATTTTTTCATAATGACATAATCGGTTCAGAATCGTAATAGCCGTCTCTTGGGCCGGATCAGAGAGTGAAAATCCTGGGGTATCATTTGGATTAGCTAGCCATGTTTGCACCATGGATTCTATCAACTCTAAGAGAAACGATGATTTACCGGCACCAGTCATCCCCGAGAGGAACCAGTGCCTCGTGAATTGAGTGATGGGCATGCGAACTTCCCGGCCCTTCATCAGGGGGTGTAGCATCTTCCCCAAGCTAATGCCATCAATGAATTCATCGTCCTTTAGTAGTTCTTGACCCTTCTGCAGATGTGGAACGTATTGATAAATACGATGCTCCCCACGTGGTAGCCGGAAGATGTTGCTGAGCTCTTCACCGGTCATATAAGCGCTGTTAATCTTACTTGGCATCGGAGCACTGTCAAAGATTGATTTCGACAGGTTGCGATCACGAACAAACCGTAAAGCGTTATCAAAATGAAAGGCAGACCGTACGGCCGTTGCCGCTGTTTGTGCAATGGAATGAGCATGCTTACCGTGAGCGAGCAACCTAATACTTACCGCGAATGCCGTTTCCCGTCCCGTAAATCGCTTCTGCATCATTCGGATCCGTTCCTTGTCATCCGGATCCAGGTCTGCAAGGCTTACCCTTGTCTTTGACGGCTTCGCGGTGGCCTTTGTTGCTTTCTTGGCGGCGGATCCCTTTAGGGCATCTCCGAAGCTCCTGAGGCTCATATCAATCGTCTGCGGGTCCGTAATACCATGCTTACGATAAATGGACTTGATACCTTGCTGCACTCGCCGCCGGATCTCGTTATTCGATACAGGTGAAATGAGAATATCTAGCCAACACTCCGTCTCCTTTGCGCTGGCATCCAGGCTATACAGGATGTCCTCTATGTCCTCTTCCCCACTATAAGTTTTGAACGCAAATCCTTCGCGCGGCCCTTTATCTGCTGTTAGAAAATGACCACCATACAATGACGTGTCCTTCGCTTTCTTCTCTGAATCCACCGGAAGCTCGGTCATGGATAAAGGCAGGTCACTATGCTGAACGTCATGCAATTCGATCTCCGGATAGATGTTTCGGTATGCGCGCATAATTCCTGTTTGACGATCCTCTGGGAACCCGATATATAGCGCGATTTCGCCCTTTATATCCTTGTGGATTAAATAACGAAACCATTCCTTGCCTTTTCGAACCTGGTCCATTCGCGTCCGCTTATATTCATGCAGGTTTTGTATTAAGCGCATGATCTTGTCCGGGCTTGCCGCGGTGTCCTTATGTGGAATAATCCTTACATATCGATAACGGGACCGGTTTTCCTGGAGCTTTTTTTCTTGCTGAATGCGGTCAACAACCAAAGTAGAGACAGCGACAGCCCCGCCTAAGGCAAACCACCATGGATTCATTGCATCGCCCCCAACGAAGTTTGCTGGATAAAGGCCGGAATCGCATTACGCAGATGAAGGACGTAGGGCGACCATGTCGGTTGCGGGCTCGGCTCTGGTTCTGGATCCGCCTCGATGTGATCTTCTTCAGCTACAGCCTCCTGCAGCACACCAGGATCCTCAATGTCGGAATATACCACCGGAGCTGCTACGCTTGCGGCCTGATTGTTTTGATACTGATTAATAAAGTAGGCCGGCGCATGATGCTCAATGGCAAATCGCATTCTGACGGCATCCAACATCCAAGTTTGTTTGTGTTCTTCATCCATCTGTCCTAAATGTTGCCCGACTTGTCCATCCAAGACCTGTGCGGGATCCAATCCCTGGAGCGGATCCTTTACCTCTTTCGTTTCAACCGGGACCGGTTCGGCTAGATGCAGCAGCCACGACTTCAAATCCTCATATTGTTTCGGGTGAAGCTCGTTCCCCGTCTCCTTCAGCATAAACCGTTGCATTTCTACACGCAGGAGGACGGCTTCCCGAATCCAATGCGTTGTTCTAAAGCCTTCCGTTCCATTGGATGCCTGATCCAAGGAATCGAGAATATCCATTGCCATCTTGTCCAATTCTTCCTCGAAACTTAACCGGGTGCTATAGACTTTAGTTTTTGACATGACTACTCTTCGCCACCTTTAAAGAATGGAATGGGATTCGTTGAATTTGCTGCTCCTGGCTCAAAAACTTCAAAATGGAGATGCGGTCCTGTACTTCTGCCGGTAGATCCAACGGCGCCAATGACCTCACCACGCTTTACGGAATCATCTTCTTTTACATAGGTCTTGGATAAGTGCATGTACCAGGTAATGTAGCCGCTCGGATGCTGTATTTTGATATTATTACCCGATATAGAGTTGTAATTGGCCCGAATGACAACACCTTCATCTGCCGCGATAACATCCGTTCCTTTTGGGGCCGGTATGTCCATGCCCGAATGCAAACGTCGCTCCCCCGTAATCGGATGAACCCTCATTCCAAAGTGGGACGATATCTTTTTTAACGATGGGACTGGCCACGCCAAGAGCGTGTCAGCTGGCACATCAATAATCTGGCCACTACGATCTACCTCGGACTGCCCTTCTTCGAATAATCCATCGTCATAAAAATTGGGATCGTATGCGAGTGCCTGGTTCAAGACGAATCGAAACTCATTTTCGTCTTCTTCATCCATCCGCACTTCCTTCATAGCCTCATACAGCATTGCATAGTCTATTTCCCGTTCGACCGATAAGAGCATTGGCGTTGTGGTTACGGTGGTGGTCACGACCTCTTTTTGCTCAGACTCCGTTTGCGAACTGCTCGTTGAAGTTGAGGTAGTTTTCTTGTTCATGTATTTGAAAGAATGAAGACCATTGTACGTAACAAGACTGGTGATGAATGCCTTCTTTGTTGTCGTCGTGCTGCTTTCGCTCGTTACAGTTGGTTTGGTGTCAGATCCCGATTCTTTATCATTCGTGTTCGTAGGGCTCGTCGATGGCGCTGGTGGTTTAATTTTTGTGGTGGTTGTTACTGTCGTCGTTTCTGTGACCACATCAAAATATTCTATTTTTACTTCCTTTGGCTCCAGGACCTCAGCAAGCTTACCGACGCATTCCAATTCACAAGGATCTTCGACCTGACCGAAAACCCACAGAAGCCCTTTATAATCACCGATCTCCGCTTCCTTCAGTTGTTGTCGCATTTCGCTATTTAAACCCGTCTGCCGCTGTCCACTGGCCGGATCAGTCCAGCTCACTTTATCCATCCAGCTTTCAGAGATAAGATCGTATTGGATGTCTTCATCCTGGTCACCCTTGTTTAAAAACTGACTGATGGCTGCCTTCCCCGATATAATCGAAAACGCAGAGCTGATCAACACGATTAATAAAAGAGCGATTCCCATAATGAGGACGACTTTTAAGCCGACCAAAAGAGTTATCCGGGAAATCCATCGATTGATGATTCCCTTCATCTCTCCACCACAGAAATCTGAGCAAGATAATTGACTTTATACAGACCTCGAAGAACCGCGAACTCCGGATCGGCGACAGATCTCGCTTGTGGAAACCTCTCCTGCAGCTCTTCCAATATGTGTTGAACATCTTCCCCTACTAGCAATTGATCGGTCACACGATGCTTGGTGAGCAGCTGCTGGATTTGCTGACTGAGCCGGTCTACCAAATGTGTTTTAGCCTCGCGGATGACCTCCACCAGATCGATAGGCATGCCGCCGAACATGGCATAGCCGTCCTCGAATGCCTTCTCGTCAGAGTAAGGACGCAAGGTGGATTTTGTCCTGTCCATATAAAAACGCTTAATGCGGAATAGCACCGCGTTGAGACTTTGAGGGAAATCGCCTGCATCCACTACCTCTAGCGATTCCTCACGGAATATCACCCATTCCGTTCGTTGCATTGCAACACGGAGCAGAAAGAAAATCCGGCTTTGACTTTCCAGTGCAGGGAACTTCTTAACGGATTCGTCATCCCCTTCAAAAAAATCGTCCTCTGACGTTCTGTCCCTAAGAAGCGCGTCGATCGACATGCATATCGTTGTTGGGATTATTTCGACCTGACCGAACTTGAGTTGGATAACCTCTCCCGTCTTCAAGTCCTCGACGGTATAAGAAATCTCTTGAAGTGATTCACGAATCAACGCAGCGTTACGATATTCAGATAAGGGAACAGTCACCGTAAGCCGTTGTCTGCTTATTTCAGGGACCTGCAGCAGAGCAGCTGCCAAGATTGGATGGAAAAGAGGATCTGCAATATCAGAGGGCGTCATAACGGTTTTATCCGGGACAGGCTCTGTAAGAATGGAGTAATAATAAGGATGCCTATGCTCGTCCGTCATTTTCAAAACGTAGGCCGCGTCATCGTCCTGTCCAGGCACGACATACGCAGGAATCGTATTAAATTTCAAAGCATCCGTGGTCATATGTAATTGTTTCGCAAAATGAATACAAACGGTCATAGCCACTTTCCTCCTGTTACCACAAAGATGAGCATTGCCACACATAAGTAAAATAGCATCGGCGCATTCGTCCGAAAAAGTTTGATGTGAACGTATGAAAGAATATACGTGACGATCACCAGCAGCCACGCGACCACCGGCAATGCCGCTGCTACCATCGGGAGAACCCATTTATCTGCAGTCCCGACTACTCGTTTCATGAACAGCATCAAAAAGGAGAGTAGCAGCGTGCTCAACAAAGATTGCAGCGGATGTTGCCAGATTAGGCCGATACAGCTCACAACCAGTGCCATAACCGCCCAGACTGGCACTTGCTTATCGCGCAAATCCAAATACCCCAGCACCGCTAAAACCAGGAGAAATCCCCCCTGTCCGATGATCATTTTAGTACTCCCTAAAGTAGGAGAACAACACAGGCGCTGGAACGATCAAATCCTCCGCTCTGCCTCCTAACCATTCGTAGAGATCCCCACCTGGAAGCATGACGTCATAGACCGCCCTCACAGTTACATAATCTCCATCAAATGCCTGAATTTGAATGTCGTTACGCTCGATCAAGTTCAGTCCTTCACGGGATTCAGGGAGGACATCCCGAACCACCCGATAGATTTTGTCCTCAACGGCCGCCGAATTGGGGTCGATAGCCGCCTCCCGCGCTCCTGCCATGATGGTAATGGCAAAGAACAAATAAACAAGCGCATAGTAGATGAGCATGATGAAGCAGAGCATTAAAATAACAGCGAACAAAATCGTCAACGGGGAGATGGCCAGTTCGACCGACAACATGCCGTCCATTTTTCGATTCAGCAACTTATGTAGTTTTTGTCTGTAGAAACGCTTAATCATACTGGCCTCTCCCCCTTTCATCTTACGCAAGTCCACCGATGTCGCCGATGAGTCCAACTACAGCTGCTTGTACGGTCGTAATGATCGTTTGTCCAGCTGTACGAGCCGTTGTCGAGTTACCTACAATGATCCATAGGACGAGTGCGACAACACCAAAGCCGATCAGCTGCTCCCACTTGAGCTTGTCTTCATTCTTTCTAGCCATACAAACTTTTGCTGCGAGTTTCAACATTACATTTTTCATGGTTTCATCTCTCCAATTTGTTTAATTTGATCACGCAATTAATGAACACAGCAGCTGCTTACAGCTCAAAATCCTCTTGTCGCTCTTGCTTTTCCTTGGGAGCAACGAACGACTTAACCAGGGTGTACACTGCAAATGCAACGCACAGGATACCAACGACAAGAAACGGAATATTAAATTCGACCGCAACAGCCGAGAATGAAAAAGCACCGATGAGCAAGAAGATAATGGCCGAGATTAGCCGCCCTGTTTTGAGGGCCTTATTTTGATTATTCAATTGGAACACACTCCTCTAATTGGTTTGGAATTTCATCACTTTACGCAGCATTATTGCCGAACCATCACCCCCTGAATGAATGAACATTTATTTGAAAAACAAAAATCCACCTGCGCCGCTGAAATAATCAAAGAAGGCAACAACCGAAAACCACACGCTTAAAATCAATGTCCATACAGCTGCGACAGCTACAAGTCCAATCATCTTGCCCTTGGTCACATGCAGCTTCTTCTCCACGAATTCTTCCAGCGAGGCGTTCTCCTTCAGTGTTTGACGGAAAATCTGGTCAGCCAGCATCCCCGGAGATTTCAGCTCACTGAGCTCGATCGCCATACAAAACGAGTTTAGAGTGCTCACTTCGTATTCCTGGCGAAAATCGGCCATAACATCTCGAAGTGACCTTTTGTTCTCGTTCGTTGTGACCTGGTTCATATATCTCCGGAAGGTCTCACCGAATTCACCTGGAGCTAAATCCGCGATGTTATCTAGCGCTTGGATAATTCCAACCTGGTTCTTCAACAGATAGATGAAACGCCGCTTGAGGAATCGGATCGACTCCGTCGCATACAGTTGCCTTTCGTTTTTCTTCTTCCGGAGCGTAACAATATGCCATGCTGGGATTAGGAAGGAAAGAATGAGAACCGGCACCTTTGTCTTGTCTACAACCTGCGTGGAAGCGTAGATCCCTGCAATTGCAACTACGATGTAGATAAAGATAAGCTCCCTTGCACTTAAACCCATCGGATAACCCGCCAAACGAATTAGCCGCTCAAACCGCCGGATCACTCCTTTCGAAACCACGACATCAGCCTTTTGCGAGACGAACTTCAGCGTACGCCTCCGTTCACCTTTAAGAGCCTTGTACTCTTCAGCCCAGTAGTAGAAGAAGTGAAAGGTCTCCGGACTGATCCGACGGATAATCGGGAGGGTTAGCAGCAGAACTAACACTACATACATGAAATAAAGCAACATCGCGTCCATCGTCGTACCCCTCCCTATAAAACACTGCTCTTCGTAGCGTGGAGTCCGTACCAGATGAATCCCACGTATCCTAAGGCGCCAACCAGCATGACAATGTTCATACCAGGATGCAGCTCTAGTGTCCGCTGGATCGACGGCTGGAATAGCACATACATAAAAATGGGGAATCCTCCGACAAAAAGAAGCATGCTTTGCCCTGACTGCCGCTGTACCTTCATCAAGCGCTCGAAGCGTTCCTGATTGATAATGTCAGCCATGACCTCCTCTGTGTACTTCACCATATCTCCTGAATTCCGGTACTCATGGAGAATACCGGTGAAGACCAATTTGAGATAGGAATCTGGGCTCTTCTTGATGAGCTCTTCAATCAGATGGGGTGTCGTATAAGCCGTACCCCAGTTTCTGACGGCCTTCTCGAAGATAGGGCGTAGTGGTCCATCGAGCTGCTGTCCCACCTCTCGGATCCACTCTTCCACGCTGCCTCCTGCCGTCAGAATGGAATGAAGAAACTCAATACTGATTCGCCCGTCCTTTTGAAAAGACCGTTCGTAGTTCTGGTACAGCAAGATGACAATAAGCCAGGGCGCCAGCGTGCCGACTACGAATCCGATCCCCCAGGCGAGTCCCAAGAGATAATGAAAGCCAAGAGCGAACAATACACCGATTGGCGTCGATAGTAGAAGAACGAGGTTCCGTTCCTTTACGAGCGAGTGAACGTTAAAGCTAGCCGCGATCTTCTCTAATTTAGTAGCCTCAACCTTTTTTCGACTCACCCATCGTTCATATTCCGAGATTCGATGCCGTTTACGTTGCCGAACCATCTGTATGATTGCAATGATAAAGACAATCCAAACGACGAATAGTATAATGCCCGTCATTTTCTTGACCACATCCAGCTCTTCGGAATTTCAATGCCGTTGTTCATCATTTCTTCGATAAAGCGATCCGTCGGCCCAAGGAATTCAAAATATCCAACTGGCTTTTTCGTGATTCGGTCGATACCTTGTTTAACAAACCGGGAGACCGTATGCAGCTCCCCTGTTTCCGGGATCATCTCGCACACCTCATCCATGAAACGGTCATCGAGCTCTGCATTCAGATGTATGATGACATGCAGCCGCTCATGGAGAATCTTTAGAATATGATCCCGATCCGGATTCGATGGATGCGAAGCTGCCAGATCTGCTATCCTGTGCTTGACCGCTTTGCAACTGGAAGCATGAATGGTTGAAGATGAGCCATCGTGTCCCGACTGTATCGTTTGACAATAGACATAGCCGATACGGTCACGAATCTCTGACATAAAGATAATATCAGGGTACATCCGCAGAGCGCTCTTCAAGCCGTCCTCCAAGCTGAAAACACCCGGTCTCTCGTACAAGCGAATGACATGCCCCTCAATCTGCGGCTGCATCTCCGGCGACTCCTCCAGGATCAGCAGCATCGTTCCTTTCGGTATGGCTGCTTGATTGGCATTAGCCACCGTCGTCTTACCAGTACCCGTCCCCCCGGCATACATCAGGTTTTTCCTGAGCTCCTGACAGATGCGCAAGTATTCCATGGTCGCCTCGTCCGCAACAGCTCCTCCTCCAGAAAACGGCGTGTACACGGGCTGCCTCTTAAGCTTTTTCAGATCCACACGCGTCATCAACCGGTTTGGGTCAATTTGCGGGATCGTCAGTTGCCCTGCATTAGGATCGGTAAGCTCTAATCGACTGAACGGATGTAAAAATCGCCGTATTGATATAATCATGCACCGGACGAACGTGTAGGATCGTTGGATGGGATCAAAGGTTGAATAACCCGACGTGCCCGAAATAATATGAATCCGCTCAAAATTCGGGAACGTACCGTCTAAATAGATTTTTGCGGGATCATAGCGCAAATTGATACGGCTGAGATGGTGATTAATCCAATCCGTCGCTTGCTCGAATGAACGGAACTGCTGATCGGTGTATGTCTTTCTAACTCTGTTCTCGACATAGGCAATGATTTGCTTGTGCCGATCGTCATAAGGGATGAAAATTTGAATATCGGACACCCGCGGCTTCTCCCACAAAGGCTGAACAGGGCCGTAACGGAAGGCGTTGTCCAAGTACTGTTTTACGAGATCGTTGTAGTGGATGCTGGGTATTTCCTCGATCGTTTGAATGATTTCATAGAGATAATGCCGGTATTCTGCTTCTGTAAAATCTACTGTTCCGCCTCGGTTTTCCGATTTCCGCTTGTCTTGATCCTTTAGGACTTCGTTCAGTAAACGCGCTTGCCACGTTTTCCACTTTTGGGTGTCGACTTGCCCGGAATCCTCTAGCCGCTTCCAGTCAGCTTCGTCGCCCCATGCCTTCAGTTCTGCCACCCCTGAATCTCACTCCTCGTAAACCGCCTATTTCACTTCGACCTCTTGTCCTTGGGCATCAATGTACTGCGTCGTTTTCTCACCCTGCGTCACTTTGGCACCCATAAATGGATTTGGATCGATGACAATGTTGTATTTTCCTGCCCAGATGTGCTTGGATATTTTAGGCCCGACATCGCGTGGCACCAGCACAATGATTTTCGGCCGTCCGGATCGAGAGTCATCCACGGCCTGTGCGACTCGAATGTTTTCGACGACATACTCTGAGATAATTTCTTCCCCGGCTTCTGTGTTTTTTTTGGTTACGCCTATCATGGAAACAATGTCGCCATTTTTAATGACATCCAGCGGCATGTCCTCATTGTCGATTGGAATGGCCATCGAGATAAAATTCGCACCGGTATTCTTTACAACATCACGAATGGATCCGGATCCCGACACCATTCGATCAACAAGCACCTGCCCTTGCAGAATCGTTATGCGAGCAAGTTTCCCATCCACTTCCTTCAGCTTCTGCTCAGTTATTGCGTCAGCTGGTACTTTATTAGCCGGATAGTTTTCCCTTGCGAAATCGGATGACTGAATTTTTTGATCAATAGGTATTTCTTGCTTCGCAATGTAAACGGACGTCAGGTCGCTCCAAGTTTTCGAGACATTCAAGTTAATGACAAGCAACATTGTGGCAACAACCACAACAGCAACCATCCATAAGATCCAGATTGGTACTCTTTTTTTCACGCTTAACCTCCGTTTTTAAAGAACATGCCGCGCAGTGAAAATCTCTTCGATTTGTTCGAGGCGGGCAGGGCGTTCTTGGATGATTCTTTGTCTTTTGGGGCTCCTGTAATTCCGCTGGCGAGCTTCATTGCACGGAATATGTCGCGAATTGCCTTGCTGTATGCCGATCTTCGCGCTTCGTTGTACATCGGCAGCTTGTCTTGCCCAAACTCTTTTGTTTCTGGAAGCACATGCAGATTAATCGGCTCCATCTCCAGTCGACGCAGGGCAAACCTGACATGTTCAATTTCATCACGATTACGTGGACGATTAACAACCACCTGTATTTTTTTAGGGTCCACACCGCGGTTTAGCAGCTTTGTGAAAAACTCAGAGTTTCGTTCCATCTGGCGCCGGTCACTATCAATTATCACCACAACATCAGTCGCGTGATCTTTCAGGTAATCGAGATGCGGCGTATAACCGGCATGCAAATCAACAACGATGTGCGAGTAGAACCTCTTGTATGCCGTAAATGCATGTTGTAGGGTGGCTGCCGAAATCGTCGCCATGTCATTCAAGGGAGAAGAAAGAATTTTCAATCCACTTGCCTTGTGGGTCACCAGTTTTTCGTTCAACTGCTCCCGATCGTACTTTACTGACTGCTCATCGCTGAACTCTGCGATAGAGTTAATGCTTTGCAGATCCGCTATTCGGGTCACATTCCCGCAGTAATCGGCGTCTAGCAGGACGGTTTGCCCCGACAATTTGGCCATTGCCGCGCCAATTTGAAGTGAAAAGACACTACCTCCAGTGCCGCCCTTCGACTTGCACACAACCACAAAGCGTTCTCTCGTCACAGTACTTCCACCGAAATTGACGTCGATTTTACGCCCTTCCCCAATAACGGGAGCCGTCAGTGGCTTATCTAGATTTATATCCTTAGGGTTAATCGGATGACGGATGGAATCTTTGATTCCCAGGCTAAACAAATCGCCCAAGAGCTCCGGATTCATGTCGCCTACCACATACACGTGGGAATCACTTTTTACGATCCGCATAATGTTGGCGATATTATCACGCAAATGCGGCATCTTCGATGAGACAAACACTGCATCCACTTTGCTCTCGACATCATAGATCCCCGTCATGTCCGCGGGCCGCTGCGCGTCATACGCCTTTCCGTAGTCCTGCAGGATTTCCAGGGATTCCATCAACCGCGCCGAATCCGTATCAATAACTACAAACACCTTAGCTGCTTCTGGCTTCACAGGCTCACCTCACTTTCTACCAACCCTTTAAGTACATGCCAGCTCTCGCGATTTTCTTGATCCATGAGGACCCATGCGCGATTCCCCCAGATGGAATTCATGACTTGGCGTGGTTGAGCTGGGATGATTAGCTGGAATTTCATATTAAAGCGCTTCTCAAACTCCGATACCGGAATGGACGCCCCTTCCGGATATTGATTCAGAACATAAGCATGGGCTTCAATATCGGGCCGTTGTCCGATATATTGCGGATCCGGAACCGTTACAAAGATGCGGACAGCCGCACGTTTATACACTTCCATATCCCAGCGTTGACCACAGTCCACCACCAGTACTTTAGGTACTTCTCGCATGGCCTTCAGTTCTCGACGCCCGGTCTCCTTCTCAGCTCGCAGCGCGAGCTCCAGTTGCTCCGTGTAACTCGTTCCACAATGTGTCTCAAGCAGCTGCTCTCTGGTTACATGTTCTTCATCTTGACCAAACCATGCCGCCAGTGTGCCTGTTTTCCTGCCCTCTACCAACACCGTGTTCTTCTCCAAAATCCGAGCTAAGTTCCAGGAGACAAATGACGAACCTGCACCGCTAAAACCAGCAACTGCCACAACATTTTCCAGTACATCAGGCAAAGAGACTTGTGTCTGGCTCCGTTTGAGTTGCAGCGTATCTTTTGCAAGACTGAGAATGCCTGCAGCTCGTGTACGCGCCTCTGTTTCCAGCTCAGAATCTTCAATTAGTTCGTCTTCCGAGAGACCTTCATCACTTTTACCTCTAAAGAAGAATCCTCCGCGAGTTGATGAAACCGCCTTGCCTTCGTCACTCTCTGCCACTCGCTGGGTGTCCTTCTCCACGCGATCGAGTTGACTCCTTGCCTCCTCGTAAACAGCGATCATCCCGAGAATATGAGCTGCATCTTCTACCGGCTCTACGCGCACATGAGCTCCACGAACCCGCAGTTCATCTTCAATGCGCTGCTTCTCCTCTACATTCTCGTTTTCGACATACCAGATTACATCCACTGTCGTATCGATCGCCTTGATCGCAATATCATAAAGCTGTTGGATCCGTTCGTAGTCCACATCGAACAGCATAATGGCCTGGCAACCTTCCCAGGGATCGTTGTCCTGGAGAGAGAGAATATTCATGCCTTGCAATTCGTGTTTGATGTAGTCATCAATAACAGGATCATTTGTATAAAGCCCGATGGTAAGTTTCCCGTTGTTACTCATTTACAGCCGCCTTTCGCGTCTTCTTATAAAACAATCGGAAGAGATGATATCCATCCGTCCCACGGTATGGAATGAGGTTAAAGAAACTCAGGAACGCACAAACGACAAACACGACGATAATGTTCTCTATCCACTCAAAACGAAGCAAATTAAGCTGCACCACAATCACAGCAGAAACCACGACCATGAACCACTGAGCGATGAGCCCACCAAGGGCGATCAGTACTCCCTTCCATTTCGCGTTGGCGAGACGAACACCATTTGGCTGAATTCCTCCGCTAAACGGAATAAGCCTCATTTCAAATTTCCCTAGTTTGAAAAGTCTCGGTCCACTTCCCCATTCAATCAGATGGACAGGAATTCGAAATATCGTCTGGAAGAATGCATGGCCAAGCTCGTGTACCAAAATGGCCAGGGCCGCACCAATTGCAATTTGCACATATACCATTTCTACCTGGTCTCCCTCATCGTAGATGTGCCCTGAACGTTATCGTCGATAGAATCCGGATTAAGATTGTCATCAAACATAAAATTGAATCCATCTGCTGCCCTAGTGAAATCATGTTCAAAATCTAAATCGCCGGCGATGGAATGCTCATCTGGGAAGAAGTAGGTCGGCACGTCAATCCTTGTCGTATCCAACCCCAACTCTTCCATATTCGATAGATTTTTCAAAAATGTACTGCGTGCTGCTTGCTCCGCATTGTCTTCATTCAGGATCAATCGAGACTCGAGATCTTCCCCGTTTTGTGACCAAGATAACTCCATCTGGATTCTCGTAGCACCGGCATCAGTGGATGCATCCAACGCTGTTTGGGTGTAGACATGCTGAACCAGTACATAGAACAGACCCACAACAGCACCGCTAGCTATGGCAGTGATGATGTAAAAGGCATACAAGAAAGGTATCGTCTTCAAGAGCTAGTTATCAACTCCTTATTCGTAGCTTATTTGACAGGTTATTTATAGGTAATTATACCAGTTGAACTGGAAGATTACAACAAAAAACGACATCTATAGACCCACTTTTTATTTAACGAAAAAAGGCTCACCATAGCGCACTTGGTCCTATATATTGTACAAATAAATTCAATAGTATATATACTATAGTTTATATTTAAGGGTCTTTAGCCCTTGATTGAACGAGGATTATATCATGGCTATCTTTTCCTCAGATCCCATACAAGTTTCCAGATCAAATTTATGCCGAAATTGTCGATAATTTGTTCTGCAGCCACAACGTCCAACGTTCCAGGAACGTCGGCAACCTACGAGATCCCCACCCGGATCCAACCGAGGTGCAACTGCAGAAACTCCTCGATTGCCAGCCGCGCCGGCAACACACATCAGGAACGTCGTCCGGCGACCGCGCGCTGGTCATCCGGATCCGGCGGCCCGGTCCGTGCTCCTCGATCACCGGCCGTACCGGCAGCGCACCATGAGCGTCGTAGCTCCGATCGCCGGCCCGCAGTTCCTGCAGTTCCTCATTTTATGGTCAGTCCCGGCCGTGTACCAAGCACTTCGCGCCTGCTGTGTCTGAGCTGCTCACGGCGACATAAGCCAACTCCTCTACGAAACCGAACAAAAAAACCAGCTAATACTTGTCAAGCTTTTAGTATTGGATTGCGACAGGTGAATTGGTATACTAATTTCTAGGCACAACAAATAACCTCCATTGGCGTGAAGGTTATGGGTAAATATGGTTTTAGTTTTTGTAGGGCTGGCTTTTACTAAGGATGGCGTACACGTGATGGAGAAGCTTGTTGGCGCAAGCGATCACGACCACCTTGTATGGCTTGCCCTCTTTTCTTTTCTTGTCGTAATAATCTCTAATCCTCTTGTTGGTACTTCCCCGGATCCCGCATTGCACAGCTAAGTACAACGATCGGCGCAGTCTCTTTGAACCCCGCTTTGTAATTCGTGAACTTGTGGCAGTAAACTTCCCCGAGCTAAAGATCCCAGGGTCTAATCCGGCATACGCCACAAGCTGTTTAGCGCCTTCAAACTGTTGTACGTTTCCGACCTCCGCGACAATCGCAGCAGCTAGTTTATTCCCAATGCCAGGTATGCTTTTCAACAGTTCTACCTCAGGTAAATCAGATGAAAGTTCATTCATCTGTTTCTCAAGATCGCTTAATTGCTCCATAAACGAAAGCAACAAAGTTACCATGCCGCTTAAGACTGCGGCCTGAGATTGACTTCTAGACTGCGCTCTCCAATGTAACAAGATCTCCCGCAGCCGTTTTGCTTTCTCGTCAACCCAACGGCTCGAATGGGATTTCCCAGCGCATGCCTGAATTGTTTCAGCAAAATCCTCAACATCGCCCTCTAAACAACGCTTCAGCACTTTTAGCGACGTTACGGAGAACAGGGCATAAAAGATCTCCTCATAGGCCGGAAAGACCTGTTCGAGCAATGCTCTCGCGTTTAACTTCGCTTGGACGAACATTCCCGTCACAAACTCATGTTGCCTGGTCACATGCTGCAGCTCCGTAAATGTTTCATCCCATGTGCGATGCGGGACAACATCCCCACGGTAATACATATCCGCTAGATGCCAAGCATCCGCAGCATCTGTTTTTACCTTCCGCAGTTGAGTTCCTTTCGCACGCTTAGACTGTAACGGATTAACGATAAAATGCGTCCATCCACTACGCTCGAGATAAGCTACAAGCGCTCGATGATAATGCCCTGTCGCTTCAAGAATAATTACTGGGGCGATTGCTGCCTTCGCCTGTAACTCCGCCAGGAGTTCCCCTAGCCGCTCGAATCCGCTATCCCCGTGCGAGATGCTCTCCAACTTCCCGTACGGTTCGTTCCTCCTTGTAAAAGCTTGTACTACGCTAGTTCCTTTCGCTACATCCACACCTACGACTGGCTGCATAACAACCTCCCGAATAAAATTGCCGGCACTCCCACGATGGTTCCAAACCCATAGCTTCGCTTGTGATGCGAGGTCGTTGCCTCTACCAGCTCAAACATGGTCATTGGAGGTAGTGGGAGAACAGTTTTTTTGACGGGGTATAACCCCAAAAGAGCCGACGTTCTCCCGGCTACCGCCATCGTATAACGACCATAAAGAAAGGCCAACCAGAACATTCTGGCTGACCTAATAATACGAAAAGAGACGGATTTACCGTCCCTTGAAATGGTTTATGTGATTATGTACGATCGCCACTGTCCCGTTTCTTATCTTTCCCATTGCCAAGATCCATAGGTGTAATTAGTGGATCTGCTTTACCAGGTGTTACTGTTTTACGCATCGCAAGTATTGGTTTTATTCGTTCAACAGCACTTGTCTTTCGCTTTCTAGTTTCACTTGAGTTATTTACCCTATCTTTGGACTTACCTGCGCCGGACTTCCTTGCAGCTTCTACTTCCTCACCATCATCCTCGTACTCTTCATCGTCGGCATCATAATCCTTTGGATTCTTAATCCTTCGATTAATTCGCCTATTTCGCATCATCCGATTCATGCGCCTGTACATGAGTTTCTTCATCGGGTTGACAGCAGTATTGATTGGCGCAAAAATCTTATAACCAAATTTGGTCAGCAAAAGGAAGAATATCACGATTGATGAAAGCAATAATAGCGACATGAAGAGCATTGATACCACAAACGACAGAACATTACCCTCCATACTTTTGAGCATGGCCCCGGTTAGCAGAAAAACAAAGCCTACATATATGCCTACCACTACCTTGGAGACTAGCGGCGCAATAATCTGCTTTGCCCAATTCTTCAGCACAATTGGCGCTTCGGTCGGTACAAATGAAATTGGAATGATAACCATCCCCGCGGCCAGTACGCCAATAAAGTAGAAGAAAAGAATAATGAGTACCACACCAAAAAATAAGGTAAATATGACGACACAGATAGATGCCAGTAAGCATACCAATACGATGAAAAAGCGATCACCGGCATTAAAAGCAACGACCTGTAGTTCCTTGTGGTTTTCTTCAAATAGGTCTAGGATTTCGTTTCTCTCATCAGATCCCTTAGGGAAGCGCAATATTACCGCTGCCCACTCATCACCTGCAGAGACGCTATATGGAGAGATTTCTGAATTAATCTTACTAGCTTCAGCTGCAGTTAAAGCCAAATCCGGATCTGACACTTCACCTAGAGCAAAAGGCGTGTAAATCATTTGATCCCAGATAACGGAGTAAAAGTTCTGAGCCGGATCATTTTCATTATCTTGGTCACTTGCAAGCTCACCAGAAACCGCCTTTGTCAGCTCATCCACAGCATCGTTGACCATGATGATTGTCGGAACTCCAATACCTAAGAAAACACCGAGACACGCACTAGCGATCATGAATGTAATAAAACGCTTTATCATACCTTGAAAACGGCCTTGACTGTAATCCTTTATAACAAAAAACAGTCCAATTACAATAACGATCGGCAAGAAGTAGAGAACAATACCCCAAACATTCTTTTGTACAATATCCCATAGGATGGTTATGAAATCTTCAAAGAAGGTGGGATTCATACCAAATCCCAAAATCATTAAACCAAACCGCACGAGAAAAACAATTAAGAGAAAGAGCACTTTACACAGTACAAAGAGCGGCTCCCATGCGCTCGTCCATCCCTTGGAATCCCATTCGTAGTTGGATAGAGGCGGATGCTCAAACCCCTCAATTTCAGGGAACAACTCATCCTTCTCCTTGTATCCCTCGGCAGATACCGATCCGGCTACTAAGAAAATTCCGACAAGCAGCATGAGAACTATAATAAGCGCTCTATATTTCAACGGCCGCTTTATCATACTGCACGACTCCTTCAGGTGGCGTTGACTTCAAATACTTCATGAGGTTCTGATCCAATATTTCAACCTGCATTTCCCCTATCCTTCCTTCCGGATCGGATACTAAGCCTGCCCCATCCTTGTATTTCGAAGTAAAATCATTCATCCAATCCTCCGGGTCCTCATCAACCAACCCCATAAGTTCGTGCAATGCATACTTGACCTGTTTTTTTGAGTCCAGGCGAAGCATAAATTTCCATCCAAATAGACCAGTAACATCATCGTCATCGTCATCACTTGATTCAATGTCGGTCGGATTCTGTGAAGCCATTATCGGAGTCATTTTTTCTGAACGGGATAGGCGAAGCGCTTCGTTATACAACTGCCGCCCGCGTTCAAATCGTTTCAAGAACCAAAACTCTTCCCAAGCCAATGCTTTTAATACATCTCCAGGCAACGTCATTAAGTATCTCAAGGCCAGCGTAATTACTGCGTAAAGCATGGCTACGGATAGGCGCTCGTTGTAACTCCACTCCGATCGACTCGCACTTCGCCCAGGAATTGATAACCCGCGCGTTACGGCGCAGATGAATCGATTGCCTTCGAACAGATGTTTCCCGGTATCTACCCCGTATATCATGCGCCCTGTCCCATGTTTTCTCAATTGTTTAAGCTGCGATATAACGAGATCCAGATTTTCCTTGCGCAGGGGCGATATTTCATTATTAGCCATTTCCTGAGCCACATCTTCAAAAGTGAACATGTCCCACTTATCTGTTTCATAGACCTTGCTCAAAATTTCCCCTATTATGACGTTTCGCAACTCAGAATTGGAGTGATTTAAAATCAGCTCCAGCACGCCGAATGCAGCTTCATAACATCCTTCCAAGGTAGCAGCAAGTCGCAACGGAGTGAACACAGTATCTGATCCCGGAGTAAACTTGATGATTTTCCCGATCTTTTTAATCTTAGGATGTTCAAAGAAAACAGCCCAATCCCCTTTTGGATCGTTTGTAAACCCGTAAGCACCCAACTGCAACATGTGGTACATGATACTTTTCATTAATACGGTCTTTCCGGACCCCATAACCCCACAAATCAGAATTGCTCCCGTTCGCTGGAGTTCGAGTGCTGGCCGATCCGGTTTCATCATGACCACTCGGCCCGTAAGCAATTTGCCCAGGTAAAATCCGATTGGATCCCCCAAGGTTCTAACAGCAAAAGGAGCAGCTGCTGCCAGCACACCAGGATCCATGGGCAATTCCCACTGTAACGGCAATTTCTCGCCAAATGGATAAAAGGCTTGCCACATTTTTTTCTGATCTGTTGCTGGATTTACTACGATAACATGTTTTCTCGCAACTTCTTTAAACTGCGACATTCGATCTTTAAGTCCATCGTAGGAGTCCGATCCAAGAGCGAAAACCGTTGTGGAATGCATTAATGGCTGCCTAAACTCACGGAACTTTCTACGCAAGGAATTTACGTTACTCATTTCCTCGGTTAACTCTTCTGGCACTTGTGTTTGATTAAATTCATCAGCTGCGTCAGAATCACTGTCCTGATATTCCCTGATTTGAGACTTAGCAATTTTATTCTTTCGATCGACCTTTGGTTTCGCTTCCTCTTGACTCTCCATTCTTACGTGGATGGCCACGTCAACCGGGAATTTTAGCTTTTCTGCGATATGGAAGATCCATTCCTCACCCGTAGGATTCCTGTAGTCGATTTCACTCGGAGTTTTTAGAACAGTATAGAATGTTTGATAGGATGCCTCCTCCAACCCATGATGAATTTTCATGTAATGAAGGCGCTCGCGTACTGCTTTATCTGATATCGTCAAGAATGTATTCCTGATAGGCCGGATAGCCATGGCGCCCGATTTTTTAATCACTTGAGCCGGGAATGGCGATGGAATCATCAGCTCCGGATCGCTCAGCCCTCTGTAATATCCTTTTTTTAGCCACCATTCCGTTTCATGAATAGTTGCTGGTGCAATTCCTTTAAACAGACTCAAGGTATCATTGTACAATTCCTCAGATTGTCTTCGACTCGACTCTAAGACGTCGTATGGAAGAACATCGTCAGACTTGGAGAATTTATCTTTTACATCCTTGATACCCCTCCAAATATTAACCATGCGCTGCCGAACGACATCGCTGAATTCTTCTTCGGTATTTTTAGAGACCGTACGTTTTTTCAGTGGTACGCAGATGAAATTAATACGATCGAAGGGCTGCTCTTCCTCAAACTTCTTTACAGCAAACTGGGACTGTTCTTCCCATCCAGTTAATTTTGACAATCCCTGGAGCTGCTGCTGCAGTTGCTTTGCGGATTTTTGCTTTGTTAGAAGGTACAAGTGATAGTCCTGGACAAATGAAGAAAAGGCCACATCTGTGTCCGTGATGTACTCCTTCTTCTTTACGAGAGGCATAAAGGCGTAAGGATGTTCAGGAATTCTAAATACGGCGTAAGCATTACCTGAAATATCGAAAACGCGATTATCCTCCATGAACATGATGGGCATCATCTTTAAGTTCCTCCCTTCTCCGCTTTATTTTTGGTGCCTGCTTTATTTTTGGTGGCTCCTTTACCGTTTCCGCCTGGATCGATTCGCTAACCGCTTGAGCAGCTGCTGCAACCTCCAATCGGGTCTCGATCCGAACCAATTGCTTCCCATCCACTCGATAATGGCCTGGACCATATTTCTTTCCGCGCTTGGAGATGCGGAGTTTCTTACCTTGAATTTGAACCCCTGCCGGAACCCTAAGTTCCAGCTCCTGTGCATAACCTTCTGCGGGGAGTGAAGCAACGGCATCTCTTTCAAGATAGGAAACACCTACTCTGAACCCGATGTTCCCCTTATATAATTTAGTATCCAGCGCTTCCCAGCCATCATGCCAGCGTGCGCGAAACATAAACCGGATTAAATCCATGATATATTTTCGCATGCTCTTCCCTGCCGGCTCCTTATTCCGAAACATATAGGCAATCAAACCAGATATCATAAGAGCATAGAGCCACAACATAATCGCTCCAATGGAAGATCCGTTTGTTAAAGTAATTAGCCCCAATAGAGGGGCTAATACAAACCGAGTCACCGGAAGAGTAATGGCAAAAATGAAGATCATGTCTCCATGAATGGAAACTCCTTCAGGCAAGCTCATTTTAAATGGACCTGCACCGAAACTTCTAATCTCCATTTTGACCTTGAAGAGATTTTTATAAGTTCGATAGTCCTGCCATGCCATTAGCCGATACCACCGCCGCCGGTTCCGCCAGATCCCTTGGTGAACATGCCCATAAGGGCTCCGCCCCACGTATACACGTTATTGAGACCAATGATTACACCGAGAATAATGACACCAATCAATACCGATACAACAAGTTGCGGGTAGTCAGCACGCTGGTAATAAGTAATACCGTTTTTAACAATCAGGATCATTAACCAAGCAGCCGCAAATTTGATGACAATGGTGAAGATCGTATCCAGAATTGGTACGCCGAACATAACATAGTTAAATGTGAACATTTCAATTTTCCTCCTTTAATAGACCATCCATGTTTTAATGTCCTGAGGCAAGAAGCTCAGAATTGTTCCGTTCCACAGCTCATTTATATAAGGACCGATTACCGGCAAAAATCCTAAAGCATTAATGAGCAAATGGATAGTAAACAAATAAAAGACGACAGACAACAGAACCCTGAACAGCATTTGAACAATCGAGCGTTCATCGCTTGAAACGGCAATGATTGACGGCAGCAGCTTTAAGCGGAAGCGAAACGGCCAGAATAGTTCCACACCATCAGCCGTAAGCATGTCCAACAGGATATGTGAGACATAAGCGGCCATAAATGCCCACATAAGCGCATCAGGTAGGCCAAGAATGGTGTCAAACAAGAGATAGAGCAATGCAACTGCTAAAAACGAGTGCGTGATACCCCGATGATGAACAAAAGGTAATCTCTCAAAGATCAGGGAGAAAAATCGAAACGGCTGCTGCTGAGCCAATGTTGCATCCGAATCATCAAGATCTGCCGCCACGCCGAGAATAAATCCTCCTAACAGGGCCAGAAATGTCACGACGGAAAAAGCAGGTTGATGAAATGTAATAATGGCTCCTTCGGCTGCCACAACGCCTGCTAGCGTATGTACCTTTCCGTTCAATGTGTCTCTCCCCTTTAACCAACAAACTCAACGTAGTACTTACCATCATCGAGCACCATTCGCGTGTTCAAACGGAAATACTGTTCACTTTGCAGAACCTTATCGGTTACTTTTACATCCACGTCCACCACATACTTGTTCTTCTCCGTCTCCCTGACCCACACATTCTGTATTTCTTGGAATTCAAACTCGCCTGTGTAGTCGCGGATCGTAGGTTGATCGATAAGATAATTCACAACTTCATTGATTGTTCCGTTAAACAAAGCCGGAACCACCGCATTCAGTGTCGGCATCATGGCGTCCCTTGTTGCGATTAAGCTTTCATCCATCATGCGAGTTGTCGACTGAGCCAGACTACTTTCATGAATAATCGGCAATCCATTTACGAAGTATCGACCTTCAGCATCCTTGTTCAGGTAGACGTACACTGAAAAATTACGCAGGACCTTTTGCCGGACTGCCTTTTCATTTTCGTCGACGACTTCGCGAAACGTCGAAACCCAAGTCTCTACTGTCACGATTGCACGTCCATTAGAGAAAAAGGGCTCATTAGCCACGACCGTTTCCACGATCTGTTCTTCTTTCATGAATTTGCTCACTACCAGCGCCGCATCTGGCGCTATGCTAGCCAGCCTCGTTTGCCGTTCTTCCTGGTTGTTGTCCACGGTCATATAAATCTCCACGAATTGCTCAGCGATTGCTTGCATAACCGCGGCATCACTGGTTGGAGCTGAGGCAGCCGATTTACCACCAAGATCAGCTATTACCCCGATTCCACCTATAGCGCTCAATCCCAGCAAAATGTAGAGGAAGAAACTAACCCCTTTTCGTATCATTTTGTTCACCTCCTTAACCCGGATCTGTAACGACGAGCGTTCTCAGCATGCAGACCAAGGGATTCAGCAATTTCTATTGTTGATTTTCCTTGCAAGGCCAAGTCTCTTGCATGCGTGTGTCTAAGGCTTTGCATTGTGAGACCCTGCAACCCTGTTTCCCTGGCGTAGTTCAATATGAAATTTGTAATTCCATCTTCGGTCAACCGCCCCATTTGCGAGCTGAATAACGGAGTTTCTGAAGCGGCTGCTCTCAATTGAATCCAGTCTTTCATCGAGGCGCATAGCGCATTGTTCATAGATACCGTTCGATCCCCGACTTGAATAACCGGAGGATTAAACGAAACGTCGCCGACCGTGCATTGTACAACTTCCCCAGCTGTCAGCCCTCCATACAACGCTGAATAGATAATCGCCTTGTTACGAAAAAGCTGACGTCTCCGTTCTTTCTTCGCGCGAGCAATCTCATTTTCGATCCACTCAAGCAGTTGATTCTTTTCTTCTGGCTCCAACCAACCTCCGATCGGCTTGGGATATTTCGTCATATCCACTTTCAGAGCAGCAGCAGGATTATTTTCAAGTTTTTTGTTTGTCACCAAAAACTGAAAATAACTGCGCACTCCTGCCAATGAACTCTTTACTGTCGCCAAAGAATAGGATCGAGGCTTCTCAACCCTTGAAGGAAGGTAACTCGCATCCATTTGCATGTAATGAAGCCACTGTTTCATTTCTTGTGCTTCAACTTTCATAGGATCAAACAAGATCCCATTTTCACGCTGCCACCAAGTTTTCATTTGCATAACTGCCCGAGCATAAACCTCAATGGTCTTCTTACTTTTGCCCTGATTGGCTAGCCAGCGTTTAAACGACTCCATAGACTTACCCTACCTACTGCCTTCGTTTGATTCTTACACTCCTGATTTGTATTCCTCGTGTCAGGCCCCTCCCTGTTTTCCAACATTTTCTACGCTCCCTATTTATGGTATCGTAACTAAGGCAGCTCCTCCGCGTGTATCATTTATCGTTGATATAAGGGTTTCCTTAACGTCCTCTTCGCCAAAGAGTAGGAATCAGGAGCTGCTTTTATTTGGACGCCATTATCAAGACGCAATTCCAAAGCAGCTATATTAGCGGGATGCCTTCCCCACTTCAGCTCTAAGGGCCCTGGTTTTAATTCGATATAACCGGTTAGACTCTCTTGTTGTGATTGTCCTCCCCAGATCGGCCTCAAATCTACTTCACCGCAATCCCCCCTGCTGCAGACGTATACTTCCAAAAAAGGGCGTGTCTCGTCACGTTCTGTCGTCAATTCCAAAGGCCCCTCCGATAGATGGACCCCACCCATTTTTTCCATAAATCCAAGTCTACATTTCGGGCAATTCATTCAAGTTCCCACCTCCTATTTCATAGTTCGATAGGCCCCTATTGCCAATGCAGGCAACAGGTTCCTAGTTCGACAAAAGCTATCAAATATAGTTCTATTATACCATGGTTATCCTTTGCTTTTCAATGATTTACCAGACAAATCATTCATCTTTTGGAAAAACAAATACTTTAGTTTTATAACAATAGTTTTCTTTGTTTTATATTGGTCTAAAAGTCTCAATGGGCGCTTTGGTGGTTGGAAAGCTTCTTGTAATTCGTGTGCAGACGCCTCGAAAAATGACCTCACGGCACTCAATATCACGGCGGCTGATCAGGAATTACAAGAAGCTTTCCAAGCAGCAAAGTGGTCTTCGCGGCAAAAGCTGCGCGCGATCAGCGCCTGGAGACCTCGCAGTTCCTCGCCGGCAGCCAGGACGACCCGAGGGCGACGGCTGCGCGCGATCGCCTGCAGGAAATCCGCAGATCCTCGCCGGCGGCCAGCACGGCCCGCGGCGACGGCTCCGCGCGATCGCCTGTAGGTGATCCGCAGATCCTCACCGGCGGCCAGGACGACCCGAGGGCGACGGCTGCGCGCGATCGCCTGCAGGAAATCCGCAGATCCTCGCCGACGGCCAGCACGGCCCGCGGCGACGGCTCCGCGCGATCGCCTCAGGATCCGCAAGTTCCTCGCCGGCAGCCAGGACGACCCGCGGCGCCAGCGGCGCGCGATCGACTGCAGGATCCGCAGTTCCTCGCCGGCAGCCAGGACGACCCGCGGCGACGGCAGCGCGCGCTCGGCGTCTGGAGACCTCGTAGATCCTCGCCGGCGGCCAGGACGGCCCGCGGCACCAGCTGCGTGCGATCGGCGTCTGGAGACCTCGTAGATCCTCGCCGACGGCCAGGCCGACCCACGGCGCCGGCGGCGCTCGATCGCCTGCATGATCCGCAGATCCTCGTCGGCGGCCAGGTGGCCCCTGGGACCCGCGGCGCTCAATCGCCTGTAGAATCCGCAGTTCCTCGCGTTGGCCAGACGGACCGGGCGCCGGCTCCTCGCGATCCGGAGCTCCTTGTAAGCGGACTGGCCACCTCAAAAACAAAAAACCGCCTAATCGGCGGTTACGATATACTATCTAGTTGCTTTTCTAATTGCGTGATAAAAGGGCTCTATGACTTCAGTCCAAATTAAATCTCCGTTTGCTACTTTATCTAATTCCGACTCCATATTCGCAGTAAATCGAAGATCAATTAGTGATGGAAACACATTTTGAAGAGTCGAACAGACCTTCTCTCCTAATTCGGTCGCCACTACTTTTCCTTTTACGACTTTCACATACTTGCGAAGTAACAACTGATCCATGATTTGCGCATAAGTGGATGGTCGACCAATTCCCCACTTTTCCAACGCTTTAATTAAACTTGCTTCGGTATATGCAACCGGTCCTTTGGTTTGGTGTTTTCTGGCCTCCAGATCCTTGATGCGAATTGCATTTCCCCTAGCGACTTCTTCCAATCCAGTCTGCTGCTTCTGTTCGTCTTCTTTGCTTCCCAGTAGATCCCGCCAACCACGGAACAAAATGCGGCTGCTGAAAGCTCTGAAGCGAGTTTCATAAGCATCATCCCATCCCGAAATAATAACACTTGTTTCATGATGAATCGCTGAAGCCATTTGCGATACCATAAATCTGTTGTAAATAAGCCGGTACAGCTTTTGTTGATCGCCAGTTAATAACTCTTCCGCCTTTTCTGGTGATAGGTTAATATCCGTCGGCCTGATACATTCATGAGCGTCCTGTGCCTTTTCATCTGCTTTGTACTCCACATGATCGTCGCGGACAAACTCTTCTCCGTACATGCCCCTAATAAAATCTGCAGCAGCCCTTTCAGCTTCGGAATCTACTCTTGGAGAATCAGTTCTCATGTATGTAATAAAGCCATGTCCTTGAATACCTTCGAACAATTCCTGCGCTATGCTCATAGTTTTCTTTGGGCTGAAACCCAACTCGCTCGAGCTAAGTTGAAGCAATGATGTCGTAATAAGTGGCGCCGGTGGTCGATATTTTTTCGTTTGAATGGTGACATCATTGACTTCAAACTGTGACCGTTTTAAATGCTCTGCAATTACTTGCACTTCAGTTTTTTCGACGATACGTTCTTCCTCGACACTCTTGTTCTCTCGACTAATTAGCTCAGCTTGAAACAATAATTCTGGAATTCTCTGAAACGTTGCATTCATCATCCAGTATTCTTTGGATTCAAATCGATTCATTTCGTCTTGTCGATCGACGATTAATTTCAAGGCAGCTGACTGCACCCTGCCTGCAGAAAGACCAACATTCCCTTTCAATCGTGCCCACAACATCGGGGAAATTTCATATCCCGCCATTCGATCAAGCACTCTTCTTGCTTGTTGGGCCATCGCCATATTCATATCTAAACCACGCATGTTAGCGAGTCCCTTATGAACACCTTCAGATGTTATGGAATGAAAGACCGCCCTCTTACATTTTTTCCGCAGGACCGGCGGCAACGATTCGTAGATGTGATAAGCAATACCTTCACCTTCACGGTCCGGATCCGTAGCTAGTACTATAATCTTGACGTTTTCCCCAGCAGCCTTAATCTTAGAAATGACCTCGTTCTTACCGCGAATGAAATGTAATTTGGGCTTAAAATCATTTGTGTAGTCGATAGCAATTTCATTTTTAGGCATCTCTTTGATATGTCCAAAAGTAGCCAGAACCTTACAATTTAGCATTGATTGTATGTGCTTTGCCTTTGTAGGCGATTCCACGATGATTAACATGCATTATCCCTCCAACATTCAATCTTTGGTTCGCGATGACCTACGTTTGTAGTTAATTTCGTCCATGTAATAGAGCTCTATTACCTTTCGATGAACAATTGGACGTGAACCCGACTTAAAGACAAGACCCACATCCATATATTCCTGAAGCTTGGCCCTTCCATCCTCACCTGGTCGACAATCCCTTTTAATCGTTCCTGGTGGCAAACCATATATTTCCTCAAGGACACTTCCTAACTGATAATGCGGCCCTTGACTTCTGCATATGGGACAAATTTTCAATCCGCTTACGGAAATGACCGGATTCTCATTAAATGGCCGATCACAGAATTCGCAACGATGAATCGCATGTTTCCCCCTTAAGGCGTTTAGCTTCTCCTCCGCTTGGTTGATTTTCATATCCAAATCGTTTGCAACAGCTGTAAGACTGTAATCGACCGGGTTTAATTGCTTGATGTAGTCACGTGTGCTCTTCATTTGCTCAATCGATTTTATATATCGGGCAATCAAATCCATGAAGCATCCCTCCTGATACATATATATTAATCCATTTAGGGATTAACGTGTTCATTTTCGGATTAAAAAGCACGTGGAACATAGTTTGTGAAACATTTTAAAAAAGAAAAGCAAAGGAGACGGCTCCTTTGCTCGCTTGATTTGGATTTAATTGCGGGTGGACATAGGATGGTAGCTCCTCACTGGCCTTCGAGCTCGCAATAATGCTCTTACTCGTGCACGCAACCTATACTCGCCAGGGAAGATCTCGCCCTCTTCGAGTAAATGGCCAAAGCATAACCAAGTAAATAATAACGCCATGAAGACAACAAAGATCGTCCATCCAAAAACTCCAATCGCTAACTCCATCTGTACATCCTCCCGTATCATTTGATAGTATGGAGGAGAAGAAACTTGGGCCTTCCAAACCTTGTTCTTCCCCAAAAGCCGCCAGCCTAATGGCGGCTTTTTTCATTTTTGATCACCTGCCTCAATTATAAATCATGACTTTTTAAAAAGTCAATATGCGACATTGGATTCTAAAATCCGGTTATAATAGGTTGTAACACTTAATAATTCACCGTTTACAGCAAATTATTACGTGTATACACAATAATTCTCGTTGTTACAAAATGATTCTTTAAATTTCAAATAAAAAGGCTGCTTGAGGGATGATCCTCAAGCAGCCTGATCTTTAGGAATTCTGTTCTTGATGGCTTTCCACAAACATCTTAATGAAACGTTCTTTTGCAACCACATTTTCAACTTTACTAAAGAGCCCTTCCCTTTTAAATCTGACTTTCGCCGGTTGCTCATCCCAACTCTTTAGGGCTTCCTGCCGCAGCTTTCTCTCCCAACGACTCTCTTCTATCCGTTGATGTTTGATTATGGACGCCAGCTCCTGCATGCGTTTGGATACCACTTCATCAACCATCTGAAATAAACGATGTTCACGTTCCTGAAACTCTCGAGTTAAAAGCTCTTGAAAGGCATGATAATCGAGGATTTGAGTATCTTTGGGATCGGTTCCTTGTGGAAATGGCCGTAATTCCAGAACGTTGGGCAACTCGATAAAAATCGCATCTAAGGTCCAAGCTGTTCTCCCACCTGAATTGTTTCTCTTTTCGCAGATGTACTGGGCTACTCTGAGATCAAGCTCGTCGTACACTTTCTCACCATTAACTCTGATAACGCAGTGCAGCCCTTTTTCTTCGAGCTTCTTAAACCAACCATCCACTGTATTCGCATGCTTTCCAACCAAAGAAGCAAAATCACCTATGCCCCATACACTCTCGTTCATTAACTCCCTCCAGTCCCTACAAATGTACTCAACATGTAGTCTGTGGGCTATTTGTGGTCTACAAGCAACTGTGAATGATTAAGCCCAATCCGCTTACATGTGCCCCTCTGACCATAGAGAGACCACATTATAAACCATATATGGGCCACAAAACGTCGTTAATGTGGTCCACATTCTTGAACCAGCCAAGTTTGGCCGCTCACCAGGATCCGTATCGCGCTGAAGAAGGCGATCGATGTAATTTTGTTGGCAGCTGCTCCTCGCTACGCAAAGCAGCTCCTCAAGCACTGGCCCACACCCAGCCACGAACCAGAAACATCGCGCCGGCGGCGTTCGATCCGCAGGCCGCTGCGACGTCGGGATCCATATATGGGCCACAATACACCATCAATGTGTTCCATATAGAGAGCAACGACCATCTATAGACCACAAAATGCAATGATTTGTGGTCCATATAGGGATTGGACTCTACATATGGGCCAGAAATCAGCTGTGCTCCATACCGGAGAATAGTTCGAATCTTAAATCAATTCCACATCTTAGCAAAATTCTCCTGTCTTTTATTGAAATCTAGTTGCCGAGATACTCCCAAGATCATGTTGTGTAATTTTTCCCGTTAATTACACACTTTTAAAAGACTAATTACACACATTTTTAATTACAATTACACAACAATGTCGATATTTATCGATTTGATTACACAACTTTAAATAGGCTGTTGTGTAATAGTCGCACCTGTGATATTATTAATGTGTGTAATACATATGAAAAATGTGTGTAATGGAGGAGATTTCATGGGAGCAAAAAACGCAAAATCCAATCAACCTGTGTTTGTGGTGGCAATGGATACTGGCAACGGTGGCAATAAAGTTGTATCGGATACGGTTAAACGCGATCATTACGAGGCTGTTTTGGGCAGGTATACAGCGCCTCAAGCGATTACACGCATGTCTCGACGCAGCGCCGTGACTACTTACCAAGTAGATTCCGATAACCAGGATTGGGTTGTAGGCTACAAGGATGTGCAATCCTATAAGCTCGATCCGATTCCCGTTTACTCGCGCAATAGCCTTAGCCGCTACTCTCAGCCATTATTTGCTACATACGCAAAGATTGGCCTAGCAAGAGCAGTCGAAGGTGCCGAAGACATGTTGCCGATTTTGCTTGTTACATCGACGCCAGCGTATGATTTTCATAAACCTGAAGTTCGCACGCAGCTCTCCAAGGTGTTTCATGACCTGCATAAGGTCCATGTAAACGGTGAAAGAAAGGTTATCAATGTGGTTCAATACGAGCCGATGTCCGAGACTGAGGCGATCCTATACGACATCTACTTTGACGAAAACGGCGAAGTAGCCGACGAAAGAATTACCGAGGAAGATGTATTGATTATTAACTGCGGCTACGGCACCACGGACTTGAGTCATTACAGCAATATGGAGTACATTCGGATGCCTAAAGAAACCCTGCATACATCGTTCCTGGATGTGTATACACGGTGCTCACTGTGGTTGACCAAAGTTTTAGGCAAGCAAATCGACGTTCAAGAGGTGGCGCGGCAACTGGCGTCGCAACAACAGCAAAAGGTCAAAACCTTTAACTTTGTCGGCAAAGATGTGGAAGGTTTCCACTCCATTTACGATCAAGCAATTCAAGGCGTTTTTGAAGATCTTCGAACAGAACTTAACGGAATTATTGATGATCCGGATCTATTCCATCGGATTGTAGTCGTAGGTGGCCCAATTGAAGAGTGGGGACATTTGTTTAAAGACTGGAATGCTAGCAGGGTACAAATTCCTGCTGATCCTCAATTCTCGCCAGCTCGAGGAATGTATAAATTTGGAAAATATTTTGTCATTCCGTCTCTAGCTCAAGGTGAAATCGCAAGCACAAAGGACTGATCTTATTGTCACGCATACAACTATTAGCAAGCCCAAAAATCCAATCGTGGTGGACCGAGAGCAGCAACGATCCTCAACGACAAGATAAATTACGTAAAGCTACCGAAATTGGGCTGGAGATTGTTAATGGCTCCAAGGCAGTTATTGATGCAGATAAGTTAGATCTGTACGATGCGATAGAAAAACTATTGAATTCTGGGATCATATCCTGGTGGGCCGAGAGCAATAACGATCCGGAGCGACAAGAAAAATTACGAAGAGCCACTGAAATTGGCTTGGAAGTAATCGATGGCTCCAAGCTAGCAATCGAAGCTAGCGAATTAGAGCTCTATCATGCATTTAAAAAGCTTATCAAATCGGACGTTGTTGGAGTAAAGGTCGAGACAAACGTTCCAAAACCTGAACCTGAGCCCGTACAGCCAGCGCCTGCAGCAGTAATAATACAACATGCTCAGCCAGTAGAACCGCAATCGGAACCTCTCAAGGGTAAGCCACAACCAAATCTAGGCAAGCTATCAGGACTACGCAGATCTGTACTTGAATCAGAATAACCTTAACCGGACGCTCTCGTTATGAGGGCGTCCGTTTTTTTTTGCCAAACTGAGCGATCCGGGGTGCGGTGAATTACGAGTTCAATAAGAAAACCGCCAATGCTGGCGGCTTAACGAGTAATCTTCTTGGACTTTTTCTTTTTGAGCGGCAATCCCAAACGCTTGGCGTACTCCCGACTCTCCCGATTCAACTTCTGCAGCTCCTCAGTAGTCAGCTTCAGCTTCAAAAAGCCTCACCTCTCCCCTAAAAATGTTGGACTAGCTATGAACAATCAAGCATACATTAGACTAGGAACTGCGGAACAGAGTTCCTAAGAAAAAGACTAAATGAGGTCGATCCGATGAAGAAAGAAGAGGGGCGAAAAACCCGGTCTGACAAAAAGAAACATATTGCACCTTACATCCCTGATGAGCAACGCGTATGGATT
The DNA here is from genome assembly GCF_030929555.1 of Paenibacillus sp. LHD-117. Taxonomy (GTDB): domain Bacteria; phylum Bacillota; class Bacilli; order Paenibacillales; family Paenibacillaceae; genus Pristimantibacillus. The sequence goes on from NZ_JAVFVT010000039.1 coordinate 76,830, forward strand.
CATCGAATCGCTCGGCACTGCGAGCAACCTGAAGGCGAAATCGGATTGCGTCTCATTCAAGCAGCGCTGGAGGACGAAAATTGCATCGTCTTCTTCAGTAATTACTTCAGGCGCGATTACCGATTCTCAGACAATATCCTATACTGCGGCCACGATGATGCAATCTCGATCTACGACTACCTCATCCATTCAGAGCAGAGAGATCGCTATAAGGTGAAACCCAAGCAAAGCCTCTACAATCAGCTGTGCGAATTTCAAATTGCGCTAGGCATTCCATTCCTCGCGCACGCTGCCTACGCATTGCTCCAATACGCTTTGCACGACATCCATACGGTTCAAAAGGTTTGCCCGAACATATCCAAGCATGACTTTCAGGCTCCTCACCGACCGTTCATAACATCACCTGCAGCTCCGGCGACAAGCAACCTGAAACTTGCACCAATAAAAGAAACTGCCGTTAAGAATCAACTGGTCCCGACCGGCAACTCATCGGTTTGGAGCATTCTCAATTAAAGGAGCAATGCGCCATGGATATCAAGCAAATATTTGGTTCAATGTTCAAAACCAGAACCGTCCTCATCCCGGTATCGCGAAGCGACTACTACAAGCTTCAAATGATCTGCGAAGGAGTTAATCAATCCGTCGATGCCGACGATGAACTAACGCCAGACATCATTGCCGGTCGTGTCCTGTCAACTTTTATACGAGAAGCCTACGAGGACAGCACCAACCGCATTGTCCATCAAATCGTTCCCGAAGCTCGGTACCATAGAAGGAAGAGGCAATTCTAGTTACATTTTGACCCGAAATTCATAGACTTATACATAAAAAAGAGTAGAGTCGCCGATTGGCGACTTTTCTCATTTTACACGAGGGGCGCCAGGGCCGGCGCAGCTGCCCTGGGCGATCCGGAGGGGCGCCAGGGCCGGCGCAGCTGCCCTGGGCGATCCGGAGGGGCGCCAGGGCCGGCGCAGCTGCCCTGGGCGATCC
>NZ_JAVFVT010000040.1 GCF_030929555.1 Paenibacillus sp. LHD-117
TACATCGATTTTTACAACACTCGGCGGATGCACAGGAATCTCGGAAAACGCTCTCCCGCCGCATTCATGGCCTGGGCCAAAACGAAGCTGCCCGCAGAATTGGAACCATACAACCGAGTTGTGTAGCCAAGAAAATGGACGAAAACTTGCGATATTTAAAGTAATACTGCAAGAAACCTTCTCTACATGGGCAAGTCTCCGGATTTAGGGGGTCTAACCGGTTATTCGGCTCATTTTAATCGATTTGCATTTCTAACGGAAGTTAGGGGCCTTATTTTGTTTTTTCACCTGAAAAATTGCTATTTTTAGTAGAATAAGAGCTGAGAATTCCGTTAGAAATCCGATGAGGCTAATAATCGCATAATAAGAGCGCGGAGTTCCGTTAGAGCATGGAATGGTCACATTAAAATCGGAGCGATCTACTTGTCACGTGTTTGTAGGGGATGCACCACAGTATGGGATGCACCACAGCGCCTGCGCCCGCCGCCGCCTCCACTGCTGCGCCCGCCCCGCAGCCGCTCCGCCGCGCCCTTCCTCTAGCGCGCCGCGCCCGCTGCCGCGTTCCACCGCCGCGCCCGCCGCTACCGCCGCCACGCCTTGCTAGCGCGCCCGCCGCCACCGCTCCTTGCTAGCGCACAGCGCCCGCTGCTTCATGCAAGCAGACGCGGTTGCGGCCGCTCCGCTTCGCATTGTACAGCGCCGCGTCCGCAAGCCGAAGCAGCGTCTCCAGGCTATCGCCGCTGGCTTCGGAGGTGGCGACGCCGAAGCTTGCCGTAACCGCGAGCATGCCGTGCGCCGGTGACGAGAACGGCGTCGCGGCTAGCGCCGAACGCAGCTGCTCGGCCAGCTCTCCGGCCTGCTCGATCGTGACATCTCGAAGCGCGACGACAAATTCTTCGCCCCCGTACCGTGCGAACAGCATGTCCGTCGCGAGAACGCCGAGGCAGACGTTAGCCGTGTGTATCAGTACTTTGTCGCCGGTCTCGTGGCCGTAAACATCGTTAAAGCCTTTGAAATGATCGATATCGAACAACACGATGGAGGTCGGACGTTCCCGAAGAGCGGCGAGATCGAGCTGCTCCTTGCTCCGGATCATAAACTGAGTCCGGTTGCACAAGCCCGTCAAACCGTCGTAATACGCCATTCGTGTAAGCTGCTCTTCCAGCCTCTTCTGTTCCGTGACGTCGATGAGCATGAGCAAATCGCCGATCGGATCCCCGCCGCGCCCCCTCACGGTCGACAGCCGCGCTTGATAAACCGATAATTTTCCGCCGGTCTCCCACGCAAGCTCCATAATCGTCTCTTCTTCTCGTTTCATGCGAAGGCCCTGAAACGGCAGTCCGGTCAGGTTCTCCCATATATCGCCGAGTTTCTTGCCAAGAAGGTTTCTCCGCAAGGACGGAATCATGCCGGTGGCCGACCGGTTGTAATCGATTAGCCGTCCGGCACGGTCCAGTACGATAACGCCTTCCTTCATGCTCTCGAAAATATTCTCCTTCGCGATGGGAACGATCATCAGCAAACGCGTGGAAAGGATGGCCCAAATATACAAGGCCGACGTGACGCTCAGTATAAAAGGAACGGGATCCATGCCATGCGGCGTTACGCCGATCAAATAGAGGAATGAACCGATCATCGGCAGGCATTGGCCGCAGATGAGCGTGAAGAGCTGTACCCGGAACGAATTTTTTGTGGACAGCCATTGCCGAAGAAGCAGAACGACGCCCGCCAGCAGGCAGCCGAAGGTATAGGCTCCGTGAACGATATACCATTGTCCGACAATGATGTCGGCCATCGGGGTCGGGGTATCCGGGCGCAGATAAACATCCTTATAGAAGAGATGGTGGCTGTCGTTGGTCGCGACAAGCAGCATCGTCACGGCCGGAATCGCGAACATAGCATAGGCGAGCGCCGGCGGAATCCTTCTGTCGATATACCGGAGGACGAGCAGTAAGCCGACGACCGGAGCGAAGGCGATGCCGACGTACTCCACGACGCCCCACCGCTTGATCTCGGCCAAAGTTTCGCTGGCGAGCTCGAACGCAAAGGCGAAAATATAGACCGATTGCAAAGCCGTCCACCATACGAGGAGGCGAGCCTCGGGAAACTCCCGTCTTTTGAAAAATACATAGAGGCAAAGAAACGTGTTCAGCACGCCCGAGGTGGTGACCAGGGTAATATACGGCGTCAATTCTGACTGCATGATGGAGGCCCTCCAGTCGGGGTTAGTTAGGTCGAAAAAAGTCGAAATGTCGCTAAGACGGGACTTTCATCCATGGTATCATAGGTCGAGCGGTCGATGTCAAAAATATGCACCGATGAGTCAAAATCGTTCACGGCGAGCAGCAATAGGTTCGATTAAACTAATTGTTGTAAGCGTTATCATTTATAAGGGAGGAAAATGATTATGATGCAAGGTTTAACCAGGAACACGGCACTGTTGCTGGCGTGCTTGCTGCTGGCAAGCGTCTTTTACGCGTACCCGGGTCCCGAGAAAGCGAGTGCAGCGAATACGACGTATTACGTCGATTCGATCGGGGGCGACGACGCGAACGGCGGCACGACCCAATCCTCGCCATGGAAGTCGCTGGCCAAGGTGAACGCAACGACATTCCAACCAGGCGATCGCATCTTGTTCCGCACGGATCGGGTCTGGACGGGCCAGCTGTGGCCGAAGGGATCCGGCGTATCCGGGAACCCGATCATCATCGACCAATACGGCGCGGGCAGCAAGCCGATCATTAACGGCGCGGGCACAACGTATCCCGTCAACGTGTCGGGGGCCGTCATGTTGTACAACCAACAGCACTGGGAAATCAACAACCTGGAAGTAACGAATTATAGCACCACGGTGATCTCCGCGAGGGCCGGCATCTTGGCCTATAATAGTCAGGCAGGCGTCAATTCCCATATTTACGTGCGCGATTGTTACGTGCACGACGTCAACTCGAACGTTAACGGCAACAAAATAACGGGAGGCATTATCTTTTTCGGTACCCATATCGACAAGGACGGCGTGGCGACGCTCGGCGTGCAAGCCGGGTTCAATGACGTGCTGGTCGAGAACAATCATGTGGCGAACGTGACCAAGGAAGGCATCCGGATCAAGTCTGACGCGGGCAACAACCAGTATCCGCGCATCAATACGGACATCGTATTCAGGGGTAACTTCGTGGAAGAGGTATTCGGCGACGGCATGGTGCTGGCGGAGGTGGCATCGGGCGCGCTGGCAGAATACAACATCATCAAGAATCATAGCAAGACGAACACCGCGAACTACGCGGGTCTCTGGACGCATTATACGACGGGGGCGCTTATCCAATACAACGAAGTGTACGGCGGAACCGGCGGGTATAACGACGGCGAGGCGTTCGACTCGGATATTAACTGCGACGGCGAGGCGTTCGACTCGGATATTAACTGCGACGGCGACGTGTTCCAATACAACTACAGCCACGACAATTCCGGCGGCTTGCTGCTCGTCATGCCGAACGCGAAAAATTTAAAATTCCGCTACAATATCAGCCAGAACGACGGTTACCGGTCGGGGCAAGAAATTTTCCATTATCCCAATAACGTCGCGAGCAATCAAATCTATAACAACACGATCTATATCGGCCCTAGCGTAACAACGCAAATTTTCAAAAGGAGCGGCACGGCAACCGCCAAATTCTACAACAATATCATCAAAGCGGATGGCACGGTGTCCGCGTTCGCGAGCTCGGGTACATGGAGCGCTTCGACGGAATTCCGGAACAACGGCTTTTATCCGGCATCCATCGCGGCTACGAACGGACCTGCTTCCCATCCCGGGCTCGTCTCGGCCGATCCGCTGCTTGTCGCCGCAGGGAGCGGCGGCTCGAATATCGACATGACGGACGCGAACCGGCTGCCCGGCTATAAGCTGCAGAGCGCATCGTCGCTCATTAACAGCGGGATGTATGTGGGAAGCAACGGGGGCAAGGACTTCTGGGGCAACGCGCTGTATACGGGCAGCCCCGATATCGGCGCTTACGAATCCGACGTTGACGCGCCCGCCACGCTCAATATTCCGGCTGAAGCCGACAGCTACGTAAGAGATGGAGGGTACGCGGCTTCGAATTACGGAACGGCTGCTTCCATGACGGTGAAGTCGGACGCAAGCGGATACGCAAGAAAGGCGTACGTCAAGGTTGACTTCGGCGGCTTTGCCGGAACGACGGCGGAATCCGCCAAGCTCCGGTTATACGTATCGTCGGTGAACGCGGCGACGACGCGCACGGTCAGCCTGTACGGCACGACGGACGAGAATTGGACGGAGACCGGCATTACCTGGAACAATGCCCCGGCCGGAACGACTTTCATCGGCAGCGCTGCAATCGGCAACACGGCAGGAGAATGGGTCGAATTCGACGTAACGGCTTACGTCAACGGCCAGATGGCCGATAAGCGGGTTTCGTTCCTGCTTGTCAACGAAGGACCGTTCGCTTCGACGGGCGACGTCTCGTTCGGGACAAGAGAAGCCGTCGGCATCGGTCCCGTGCTGGCGCTCTCCGGGGGCGGCGCGTCTTCGGCCGTGCGGATCGACGCGGGCGGCACGACCGCGTTCATGCGGCGGGCGGTAGATACATCGCAGCGGATCGTACCTTCTCGATTACCGTTACCGATGGCGAGCTGAATCTGGATTTTGTCGCGAGCCTGGATAACGCGGTCATCTGCAGCATCGAAATCGTAAAACAATAGAAAGAGAGGGATTTCGGATGGGGATGAGCCCGGGCAAGAAGAGGCGGCTGCATCCTGTCGCCGCCGCGGTGCTTGCCGCAGTTGCCGCGGCTGCGGCGATTATATTCGTCGTAGCCGCGGCTTCCGACGGGACGGGGAACGAACGCGAGGCCGTCTTGGCTATTGGGGGAGAGTCTGTTTTTATGGACGAATTCATGTTATGGGCCAATGATTCCGTCGCCGAGGTATACGGTTACTTCCACGAGCGTTACGGTGCCGAGGACAACGCCGATTTTTGGACGACGGCGTACGGCGGGGAAATTCCGATCGAGCGGTTGAAGGAACAGACGCTGGAGAAGCTGAAACGGATCAAAGCGGAACAAACCATGATGAAGCGGCTCGGCGTGCTCGAGGGTACGGACTACGAGTCGTTCCTCCGCCGATTCAAGGCGGAGAACCATCGAAGGGCGAAGGCGCTCGAGAAAGGGGAGCCGGTATTCGGCCCGAAGCAGCTGACGCTAAACATGTTTTTTCAGCACGAACATGAAGGGAACCGGATCGCGCTGCTTCGCCTCCTTGAACGGGAATGGTCCTTGACGGACGACGCATTGCAGCAAAAGTACGAGCAGCTGCGCCTATTGCCGGAGTATCGCGCCGCTGACGAGATCGATGCGGTACGGGTTGCGTTCCCGCCGGGCTACTCGCCGATGCCGGAGGCTGTTATGCATGAGCTTGGGCAAGGGGCGTCGCCGGAACAACTTGTCTCTCTGCACCCGGATGCCGTCGCGGAGAAGCTGCATTACGGCAAGGACAATCGAGCGGCCAAGGAAGGCGGAGACCCCTTCTATGAAGCGGCTTTGGAACAGCGGAGCGGCGAGTGGAGCGGCATTATCGAGGGCGGCGAAGGAAGGTACTCCCTGATGTTCGTTGAGTCCCGCAAAGTTGGCGAGCCAAAAAGCTTCGAGGAAATGAAGGAAACCGTCAAGGCCGTCGTGCTGAACGAGCGGTACCAAGCCGCGGTAGCGGAAGAAGCCGGCCGGCTTGCGGTTATCGTCCATGAGGAAGCTTATCGACGAATTTCGGTCCGGGACCTGTAACGAACGCAAGGTAAAAATAGTGCACATTTAGGTACAAATCATTAGCGGCTATGTCCCTTCCGGTTGTCTATGATTATCTTAACTTTACAACATTGAGGTGAGAGATCATGGCAGCCAAGATTCAGCAAGCCGGAGCGGAGCCGCGCAAGCCGTTCTGGACCAACAAGCGGAAGGAAGCGGCATTCGGTTTTCTGTTCATTGCGCCCGAGATTATCGGCATTCTGCTGCTCGGCGTGTTTTCGTTAGTATTCTCTTTGTACTTGAGCTTCACGGAATGGAATCTCGTCGGAGGCTTCGACGCGATCAAGTTTATTGGCCTCGACAATTACGAGAAGCTGCTTCGCGACGAAAAATTTTACAAATCGTTATCGAACAACCTGCTCTACACGGTCATCACGGTGCCCGTCAGCATGGCTGCGGCGCTCGTGCTTGCCGTCATCATCCATTCGGCCGTCGTTGCCAAAGAGTTGTTCAAGGTCGTATTCTTCATTCCCTATATCGCGACGACGGTAGCGGTGGCCACCGTGTTCTCGGCGCTGTTCCATCCCTCGTTAGGCGTCGTGAACCAAGTCCTGATGACGTTCGGCGTCAGCGACCCGCCCAAGTGGCTGGGCAGCACGGATTTTGCCCTGTGGGCGATTATCGTCATTGCCGCATGGCAGGTAATCGGTTATAACATGATTATCTTCTTGGCGGGATTAACGAGCATCCCGGACGAGCTATACGAGGCCGCCCAGATCGACGGCGCGGGGAGATTCCAGCAATTCGTGTCCATCACCATCCCGATGTTAGGGCCGACGACGTTTTTCCTGAGCATCACGGCCATCGTATCCTCCTTCAAAGTATTCGACCTGATCGCGTTCCTGACGGAAGGCGGACCTAACAACGCCACGAACGTTCTTGTGTATTACCTCTATGAAGAAGGGTTCCAGAACTTCCGGATGGGCTACGCCTCGGCGCTGTCTTGGGCGTTGTTCGTCATCATCGCCGTTATCACCGCCATTACGTGGCGCGCGCAGAAAAGCCAATATTAAGGGGGAGCACGATGAAAAAAATACCGATCGTCAAACTGCTGGCTACCCTCTTCATGGGCGCGCTGGCCGTATTCTTCATGTCGCCACTGTTATGGATGTTATCCGCCGCCTCGAAGCGGGAAGCGGATGTGCTGACCTTCCCGATCGAGTGGATTCCGCGGCATTGGAATATCGTCGAAAACTTCAAAACCGTCTGGATGGGCAACGTGCCGTTCGGTCTGTATTACCTTAATTCGCTTAAGCTTGCGATACTCATGACGTTCCTTACGCTCATTTTCTCGTCCATGGCGGGTTTTGCGTTCGCGAAGCTAAACTTCCCGTTCAAGAACGGCTTCTTCGTCCTCTTGCTGTCGTTCTTCCTGATTCCGTCCGAATCGACCCTCGTGCCGAGATATATCCTGATCAAGTGGTTCGGGTTATACGATACGCATGAAGCGATCATTCTGATGGGCGCGTTCTCCATTCCGCTAACGTTTCTGATGCGGCAATTCGTCATCGGGATTCATAACGAATATATGGAGGCGGCCAAAATCGACGGCGCGGGATACTTCCGGATCTACTGGCAGATGATTCTTCCCATGTCGAAGCCGATTCTGGCAACGGTAGGCATCTTGAAATTCCTGTGGACCTGGAACGATTACCAGAATCCGCTGATCTTCCTGATCAGCAAGCCGCTCTACACCGTTACGCTCGGCTTGCAGTCGTTCTCCGATCAATACGGGACGAGCTACGCCGCGATCATGATGGCCGCCGTGTCGACGATCGTGCCTATCCTGCTTATCTTTGTCCTCTTGCAGAAGCAGGTGATCAAAGGAATCACGGTCGGCGGCGTGAAAGGGTGACGGGAATGGCGGCGGTAGGACAGAATTGTGCACGAAGAGAGCAAAATCGTTCACACCGGAATCGGCCGCCAGCCCCTACAATCAAGTTGTCAGCGATTTCCTAATCAAACGAATCCATAGGGGGAACTTCAAAATGAAAGCTATGAAACTGGTATTTATTTGTTCGCTCGTCATGCTGCTTCTGGCGGCCTGCGGTTCCGGCAACGGCAACCAATCGGGCGAGGGCGACAAGCCGGCAGCAACGAACCAGGGGAGCGGCAACGAAGGCAAGCAGGAGGGAGAGGAGAAGCCTCAGGACAAGGTCACGGTCAAGTACTATACCTGGGCGAACGGCGTTACTTGGGAGAACATCCAAAAGATCGCGGGCAACTTCGAGACGGCAAATCCTGCCATCGACGTGGAGCCTATCCAGTTGGTAGATAACGGCAACAGCACGGACTTCTACAAGAAGCTGGATATCATGGCCGCGACGGGCGAGCCGATCGACGTCGTCCAGTTCTCCAACGTCGACTTTATCGTCGAGCGTGCGGCCCGCGGGGTGCTCGAGCCGCTGGACGACTTCCTGGCGAAGGATAAGATCGACGCTTCCAAGGAATTTTACGTAAGCCCGAGCTACGACGGCAAGATGTACGGCATTCAAGACATGGCTTCGCCTTGGCTCATTGCGCTCAACAAAAGCGCTCTGGACGAAGCGGGCTTGCCGGTGCCGGAGTGGGGCTGGACATGGGACGACTTCCGCGAATACGCGAAGAAGCTGACCAAAGGCAAAGGCCAAGACAAACAGTACGGCGCCTACTTCCATACCTGGGGCGAATACGTCAACCTCATCACGTATACGGAGAAACCACACCCGTATTTGAATGCCGATAAAAGCCCGATTTTCGGCGACGAAAGCTACAAGCAATTTTTTGAGCTGCGCCGCGCGATGGAGCAAGAAGACAAGTCGGTGAAGCCGTTCTCCGACATCGTGGGAGCGAAGCTGCATTACGCGACGGAGTTTCTGAACGGCGACGCGGCGATGATTCCGACGGCTACTTTCATCCTGGGCATGATCGCGGACAAAGAGAAATACCCGCACGACTTCCAGACGGTGTTCGCGCCGCTGCCGCGCTCGTCCGAGGAAGTCGAGATCGGTTTATCTTATATCGGCGGCAACTTCCTCTCGGTCGGCGCAACGTCGGAGCATAAGGAAGAATCGTACCAATTCATTCGCTACATGGCGCAGCAGACGGACGTCATCCGCGATTTCCCAGGCTCCAGAAGCATCGACGGCGCTACGGTGACCAAGGCGTTGATCGGCGACAACGGCAATCTGATCGACGAAGCGTCGCTGATCGCGACCGCGTTCGACGGCAGAGTGAAGACGATTTACGACGCGAACTACACGACGGGCTACGCGAGCCAGCTGAAGAAAGTGATCGAAGACGGCTTCAGCGGTTATATTCTGGATAACAAGTCGGCGGAGGATGCGCAGGCCGCCATGACGGAAGCCGCGAAGACGGTAATCGAATCCGCAAAATAATAGTAGGGCGAAAAGGCGACCGGTCGGTTGCCTTTTCCTCCTGTTTTCTCCAAAAGGACGCCGATGGCGTGTCGGCCTGTCCCCATTTACAATAGAGGTATCAGCTAGGGGGATGACAATGCGCAGGCTATCCATGGGTTCTTTTTATATCCGCAATCAATTGTCGATGTTTCTGTTTATCATCGTTCCGCTCGCGGCCGTGTCGGCCATGACTTATTTCGTCATTAAGGACGTGGTCATCGATAAGGTCCAGAGCTCCCGGCAGAACGTGTTGGACGTCATGGCGATGGATCTGAGCAAAAACATCGAAGACATTATTTACGCGACCAATCTGTTCAGTTATCCTCACAGCGCGTCATACGGCGATCTGCTCGCGTTCAGGGATGTCGGCAAGCTGGCCTCGGGCGCAGAATACAAACGATATAACCGGATAACGGAGCTGCTGGATCTCGCGTTCTCCAAGACGACGGGGCTTGATGCCCGCGTGATTTACGTCAATCGGGGACATCTCCCGATCTCGCTCGCCGGAGTCGAAGAGAGCGAGAATCGCGCGCTTCTTCGGGAACTGGAGCGGCAAGTCGACGACGCATGGATTCGGAAGGCGAGCCCGAGCCGGATTTATTGGATGGACATTTCCTCGGGAGAGCAATCCTACTCTTTTTTCGTGAAGGCAGTAAAGGGCGAGGGCGGCGAATATTTCGGCGTGTTGTACGTTGGTCTTCCGCATTCGTATTTCGACAAGTTGTTTGGCGGAGTCGGAACGGGAACGATCGAGCTTCGGGAGGAGTCGGGCGAGACGATCTACCGGCTGGCGTCGGATTCGGGGGAACGGGAGGGAGATGCGATCGAGCTGGCCGCTTCCGTGGCGAAGACGGGGTGGAAGCTGACGCATCGGTTCTCGTCGGCGGAGATGACGGATCAGATTACTCGGACGTTCAAGCTCTATGCGATGTTTCTATCGGTCTTCGTACTTGTGTTTATTCTCATCTCGATCGCGTTGTCGAGGCGTCTGCACCGTCCGCTCTTCAAGCTCAAAAATACGGCGGAGCAATTCGGCGGAGGCAACCGCCTCGTCCGGTTTCCAGTGAAGGGCAACGACGAGTTCGCCGTCATGGGGCGCGCCTTCAACACGATGCTGGATCAAATTAATGAGCTCATTGCTAGCGTCGAACAGGAGCAAGAGGAGAAACGGGTGATCGAGCTTCAGGCTCTGTTCTCCCAAATCCAGCCGCATTTCTTGCTCAATACGCTTAATTCCATCAAATGCGAGCTGTATCTCGCAGGGGATATGGTCCGCAGCAAGCACATCGATTCGTTGATGAGCCTGCTGCGCGCCTATATGCGAATGAACGAGAACAGCACCCTGAAGCAGGAGTGCAAGCTTCTCCAGGATTACGTGGACATCATGAAAGTGCGCAGCGGCCTGCAAATTCGGCTTGTCATCGAGCTGCCGGCCGAATTGGAGAACTTCGAGGTGCCGAGGCTGATCCTGCAGCCGTTCGTCGAGAACGCGATCATCCATGGTTTCTCGGACTTGCCGCCGGAGGCCGTCATTGGCGTCGGAATCAGCGCCAACGACCGCTTGTTGACGGTCGGCGTAACCGACAACGGCGTCGGCATGGATTCCGCGGAAACCGAGAAGCTTAATGCCAGGCTCGAATCTGAGGACCTTGGCGAAGAAAACAAGGGCGTCGGCCTCGCGAATACGCTGAGAAGATTAAGGCTGACTTACGGGGCGGGCGTAAGGCTTCTTGCAGAGAAGAGCAAGGGCGCCGGCATGTCGTTCACGTTAACGATTCCGCAATACAGCTTGGACGTGGAAGGAGATAAACGCGATGGTTTATGACGTGATGCTGGTGGACGACGATTATCCGATGCTTAAATTTTTGGAGCGGGTTCTTCCATGGGAGGAGCACGGTCTGCGGCTAGCCGGTTCGGCTTTAACCAGCCAGAAGGCGCTGGAGCTGTTCAAGGAGAAGAACCCGCAAATCGTCATATCGGATATCGGGCTTCCTCATATGGACGGCATCGAGCTAACCGCCGAAATGAAGCGGCTGAAGCCGGAGCTGCGCGTCATCTTCCTGACCTGCCACGAAGATTTCCATTATGCGCGGAAAGCGATCGGGGTCGGTGCGGACGATTATTTGATCAAGGACGAGCTGACTCCGGAGAAGCTGAGCGACAGCTTGAACAAGTCGGTCGTATTGCTCAGCGAAACGGTCAAGCAGAAGGAACTGCTGGAGAAGCGCGTCGAAGTCCAGAGGAACAAGGATGTGTTGAAGCAATCCTTTATGAACCGGATCAAATCGGGCGAGACGTCCGATTCCGTCAGGCAGCTGGGTCTCCGAATCGGCATCGATTGGAACAAACCGCAGTTTATCGCCGGGATCCTCCGGATGGATTACGCTTCATTCATTCGGCAATACGCGCTGAAGGATCTGAAGCTGATCCGGTACGCTTTGTCCAACATCATGGATGATTTCGCGGAAGCGAAAGAAGGCCTATCGGTCATCGGAGGGGAGGACGGCGACATCGGCATCGTTTATAACTTCGAGAATAACCTCGCCCTGAACGCGCACGGACGATTGGCCGACTTCATCAGGCAAGTAGGGGAAGCGGCAAAAAACTATATCCGAATCGAGATCCGTTTCGTTATTAGCCGTTCCTTCCAAGGGATGGAAACGATCGGCCCGATGTTCGGGAAACTAAGGACGTTCCGGCAAGGGTGTTATTACGAGCGTAAACCCGACGCCGTTATGCGGGAATATAAAGAATTGCCGTGGCAGGAAGCGGCCTATTTCGCCTTGCAGGCCAAAACCGAATGGATGGATGCGTTCGCCAGAGTCGACGCCGCCGGACTGAAAGACATTTTGCGCCGAATCGCCCATGAAGCGGCGGAAGCGAAAGCCGATCCGGCGAAGTGGCTGGGCGATTGCTCCCAATTCATCCGGATGCTAGAGTTCGAGTCCCGATATTCGCGCGATTCGGATCTCTTCCATCAATGTCTCCTGCGATCGGGCGACCTAAACGAAACGATCGAGCTGGCGGTCGGACGAATCGAACAAATCATGGATTCGATGACCGAAGAGGCGATGGCCTTCTCGAAGACGCCGAAGCTGCAAGTGATCGAAAGCTACGTGCGCAGCCATCTGTCTGAAAATATTTCCTCCGTGAGCATGGCGAACTACCTGTTCCTGAATCCAAGCTATTTCTCCCGTTATTTCAAGAAGCTGACGGGGATGAACTACACGGACTACGTCCATCGGCTTAAGATGGGCATCGCGGCGCAGATGATGAAGAACAAGGAAGCGACCATCGAGGTCATATCGGGGAGGCTTGGGTATTCGGACCGGACCTACTTCTCCAAGGTGTTCAAGAAATACGTAGGCGTCAGTCCGAGCGATTACAAATAGGTTACGCCGCGGAGCGGAAAGCGCAATAAAGCGTTTTGCCGCTCCTTGGCGAACCATCATCCCGCCGCTTTAATGCAAGGGGGTTGCGGGGTTTTCCGAAATTTCGCTGAGCGCTTGGCCTGCCTTTTCGTCCGTCATCTTGGCTGTAGCGAGGTCGCCGAGCGCGATGACGCCGACAAGGCGGCCGTTATCGACTACGGGCAGCCGGCGGATCTGATGCGTGGCCATGAGCGACGCGGCTTCTTCCGCGTCCGTGTCCGGCGAGACGGTCACGGGCGATTCGCTCATCACATCCTGCACGGGACACGATCCGGGACGTTTCCTCGCATAACCCCGTACGACCAAATCCCTATCCGTGACCATGCCCAGCAGCTTGCCGCTGTCTCCGACCTCCACGACCGGGACGAATCCGATATCATGCTCCGCCATCATGACGGCAATTTCATGAACATTGTCTCTTAACGTGACGGTTTTCGGGTTTTTCGACATCAATTCCTGGACCTGTTTCAATCGATAAATCCTCCTATCGTTCTATCGAGTTGGACGGCATCTAAGACCTTCCTAACCTATATTGTGTGATAAGAGTCGATTCTATCCGAAAAAATCGTCAAATCCTCCATATTCCTGCATATTTCTGTTGAACGTTGAGAACTGCTGAAGTAAAATAGATGGAAGGTACCTATAAATTCCTTTTTTTTCTGTGAAGAACCGTCAGCCAGAGCGACTACCCTTGTATAGTCTTTTGTGCTGGCTTTTTTAAGTTGTCAGAGTACGGCAAGTGCCGTTTTTACTTGATTTCATAGAGATGGATCGTTGGAAGTGAGGATTATGATGAATAACGAGATTTGGCTGCGGCAATCGCAAGACAGGTGCTATAGGCTCGGAATTAATCCGGGTGTCGTGCCTGCGTTTTCGACCGTGTTGACGGAAGCGGAACTAGCAAGCAAGAGAATGGAATACGAGGAGATCTTGTCCGTCATTAATTTTTTCGTGAACAAGATGCTGGAGCTGATGAAGGGCTTGCCGCTCCTGATCTTGATCTCGGACGAGAACGGATGCATTCTCGAGATGGCGGGAGACGAGACGATCAAGACCATCGTCAGCCAATCCGGGATTCGAGTGGGACTGGTCTTCACGGAGCAGGAGGCGGGCACGAACAGCATCAATCTGGCGCTGGACCACCGCGAGCCGTTCCAACTGATCGGGAGAGACCACTACTTTCATTTCCTGGAAGCCAGCGCCTGTTATTCCGTCCCGTTCCAATACACGGATGTCAGCAACCTTCTCGGCACAATCACGATCATGACTACGATCGACCAGCATAATCCGTTCCTGCTTGCCATGTTATGCACGGTCGTGGATTCCATCGAGAGAGAGCTTCTCCTCAAGAAACAGAACAGAAGGCTGCATATTTTGAACCAGGTCGTGATCGAGACGACAAGGAACGGAATCATCATTACCGACCGCGACGGCAAAATTACGGAATATAACCAGTTCGCCGAATACATCACCGATCTGAAGAAGCAAGACGTCCTTCACAAGTCGATCGTCGAGCTGAAGATCAGCCAATATATAAATGAAGTTCTCCATTACGGCATCGTTTATGAGGATATGGAGATCAGCATCAAGCAGAAGAGTCAGGACGAGAAGCTGGTCTGCCTGTTCGACGCCTTCCCGATCTACGACCAGAACGGCACCATTATGGGAGCTTTCGCCCAGTTCCGCGACATTACGGAGCGATCCAAGGCGGAGAAACAAATCAACCATTTGGCCTATCACGACGATCTGACCGGATTGCCTAACCGGCGTTTTTTCACGCAGCACTTGAACAAGCTGCTGGATTCGCAAGAAGGAGAGAGAAACCCGTTCGGCCTTATGTTCCTGGATCTCGACAGCTTCAAGAAAATCAACGACAATCTGGGCCATAACAACGGAGACGCGCTGCTTAAGCTGGTCGCGGGCAGACTGAAGAACTGCTGCCGCACGTCTAAACATTTTGTATCGCGAATGGGCGGAGACGAATTCACCATCGTGGTCAAGGACATGAAGAACCAAGAAGAGATTATTGAGGTCGCGGATAACATCATCAAGGCGTTCGAAGTGCCGTTCGTGGTTGAGGACTACGAATTCTATATCACGGCAAGCATCGGCATCGCGTTCTACCCGCAGGACGGCACGGATGCGGAGACGCTGATGAAACGGGCGGATATCGCGATGTACCTCGCCAAGGACAGCGGAAAAAACAATTATGCCGTCTATAAGGCCGCCAAGAGCAGCATCGGCATGGAGCAGCTCACGCTGGAGAACTCCATTCGCAAGGCGCTTCAGAACAATGAGTTCGTTCTGCATTACCAGCCTCAGATCGAATTGGAGACCGGCCTGATCATCGGCACGGAAGCTTTGATCCGTTGGAACCATCCGACGCTGGGTCTCGTGTCGCCTTCCAAGTTCATTCCGATCGCCGAAGAGACCGGTCTGATCGTGCCGATCGGCGAATGGGTCTTGCGGACCGCATGCAAGCAGAACAAGCAGTGGATCGATCAGGGCGTCACGCCTATGAAGATATCGGTGAATCTCTCGACCCGCCAATTCCTGAAGAGGGACCTGGTCGACACCGTTCAGAGGATTCTTGTCGAGACGGGCCTTGATCCTGGATTATTGGAGCTCGAAATAACCGAATCGATGACGATGGACGTCGACTTTGCCATCGAAGTGCTGGGGGAGCTGAAGAAGCTCGGCATTCACGTCTGCATCGACGACTTCGGCACCGGCTACAGCAACTTGTATTATTTGAAGTTATTCTCGATCGACCGGCTTAAGATCGACCAATCTTTTGTACGGGACATTATGACCGATTCGATCGATGCCGACATTGTGTCTACGATCATCGCCATGGCTTACAACTTGGGAATTGACGTTATTGCGGAAGGCGTGGAGACGGAGGACCAACTGAATTATTTGAAACGATTGAGATGCCGAGAGGTGCAGGGGTATTACTTTCATCGTCCGCTGCCCGCCGAGCAACTGAATCGAATCTTAAAGCCTTACGGCTATTACGAGTTTTGATGAAGGAGACAAAATGAAAAAAAAGCTATATTCGATTATCGTAGAGCACTTCAAACGCTGGGGAGTCAAACATGTTTTCGGCATTCCCGGCAAGTCGATTTCGCCGCTGATGCTGGAGCTCGAGAGCCAGGAAATCAAGTACGTGCTTGGACGCCACGAGACGGGCTGCGGCTTCGAAGCGTCCGGTTATGCGCTGGGCAGCGGAACGGTAGGCGTAGCCATCGCGACATCCGGTCCCGGAGGCACGAATATGATAACGGCTGCGGGACAAGCGAAAGAATTCGGGCTTCCCGTCCTATTCATTACGGGCCAGCCTTCCATGCAGGATACGGGCAAAGCGCTTAGCCAAGATTCCAGCCAATTCGGAATGGATCTGGTGAAGATGTTCGAGCCGGTCACGCTGTTCAGCGCCCGCGTCGAGCGAGGCGATCTGCTTCCGCTTTACTTGAAACATGCCATCGAGCGTGCCTATTACGGAGAGAAAGGTCCTGTCCACTTATGCATCCCGTTCGACGTGCTGATGGAAGAGATCGAGGAATTCCGGGTGCCGCTTCCGGAATACGCTTCGCCGGTCGTAGCGCGGAGCGTGGACAGAGCGGTAACGATGCTGAACCAAGCGAACCGTCCCGTGTTATTCCTGGGCAAAGGCGCCATTATGGCGGAAGCGTTCGAGGAGATCCGGATGATCGCCGAACATTGGCGCATCCCCGTCGTAACGGCTCCGGGGGGCAAGAGCGCCTTTCCTTCCACTCATCCGCTGTGCCACGGCGGGTATGGGCTTGGCGGTTCGCCGGTCGCGATGGACTATATGGTGTCAGGCATCGATCTGATGATCGTGATCGGCAGCAAGCTTTGCGACATGCAGCTGTCGGGCTTTACGGATGAGATGAAGCCGAAGCAGATGCTGCAATTCGAATACGATTTGACGTTCGCGGGCAAGTCGGTGGATGTATATACGGAGATCGTGCTTGGCGATCTGAAGTCCAACCTTCGGCAAGTGATCGAAGCGGCCGGCGCCGAAGGGCGTCCGAACGAATATAAGCTGCGTCCGCTGCCGCAGTATGATGCGGACAGGTACCATGGGAAGATCATGCAGGCAGGCGAATCGTTCCGCGCGCTGCGCGCTTCCCTGCCCGAAGACGCGCTTATGTTCGGCGATGCGGGAAGCCATTCCTTCTATGCCGTGCAGCATCTGGAGATGCCGCAAGTCGGAACGTTCTATTTCGATGAAGTGTTCATCGCCATGGGAGCGGCCATCGGCTATTCGATCGGCGCGAAGATCGCATGCCCGGACAGGCCTGTGGTTTGCATTACAGGAGATGGCTGCATTCTGATGCAAGGTACTGAAATTTCGACGGCGGTCAATCACGGCGTTCCCGTTATCTTCTTCGTCCTGAATAACGGACGGTTGGACATGGTAGACAAAGGCATGTCATACAATACCGGCCGTTCGGTGGGAGCCGTCTACGAGCATCCGCTCGATGTCAGCGGATTTGCGATGTCCATGGGCGCATCCGCGTATCGCTGCCACCATCCAAGGGATATTCAAGAAGCAGTCCAAGCGGCTTTAACGTCTAGCGGCCCTACCGTCATCGAAGTGATGGTCGACCCGCAAGAAATTCCGCCGATTCTGACACGGCTGCTGACGATGGCTTGATTGCAACAGAAACGGGAGGAAAGCAATGAATTCGAACGCATACGACAAAGGCATCGAGATGTTAAGCAAGATGGTCGGCCCGGATGTCCTGCAAGTAACCGTGGACAAGGTAAGGAAGTTCAGCCCCGATTTCGCGGATATGATTGTTTCGTTCCCGTATGGCACGATTTATTCAAGACCGGGTCTAGACTTTAAGCAGCGGGCGCTCGTCGCGATCTCTGCGCTGATTGCTTCGGGCTCCGACGCGCAGCTCGACTTCCACATTCATGCCGGACTGAACGCCGGACTTACGCCGGATGAAATCATAGAAGCGATTATGAACTGTTTGCCGTATGCCGGCTTCCCCAAATCGATCAGCGGTTTGTTCGTGGCGATGCGGGTATTCGAGGAACGGGGAATCAAACCTTCGGGTAGCGAAGAGGCTTAAAAAGGATGTTCAAAAAGTCCACTTTTGATCACGAAGTATACCAGGCAGCGTATTCGACATCGAATATTTCCTGATGCCCACGAAAGTGAAGGGAAGCTTCGATGCCAATTCCGATTACTTTCGCGGGGCCCGAGTTTGCCGAAACATCCGGTGATGTGCTCACGTAGCTATCACGCTCCGCTCCTCATTTTCTAGCTTCATCCAATCTTCTACAGCGTTTTTGAAAAAAACGCAGCATCGTAAGCATACGCTCATGTGCTGAAAACCGGACTTTTTGAACTCGCACTAATAGGAATACGAGAAAGCCGTCTGCGGAGAATGTTTTTCCGGGACGGCTTTTTTTTGACTATGAAGGGTTCGAAAACATTAAAACCAAAGTTTAAAGGTACTTGACGGTTAATTTGTATGGATAAAGCAAATTTTCTAGCTATAATGCTTGAAACCTTTCCATTTGCATGAATGTACTATAATGATTGTACAGGGAGGAAAATGTTTGCAATAAACTTAATATTCGGAGGGGTCATCGAATTGGACATGAACAAACAGGAAGACGGAAAAGGTAAGATTCAAAGGACGACTGTAGCCTACTTCATCAAGCTGCTTCGAGAAACAGGCATTCCGAAGCTTGTGCTTGGCGCGGCCATAGCTTTAAGCATCATTTCTTCCTTAATAGGGCTGATTGTGCCTCTCATAACAGGCGATTTGATCGACAATTTCTCGGTAGATAAGTTGAACGTCACCTCTATTGCAGCATTGGCGGGCATATTCGTCTTGGAGGCCATAACCGGCGGAATATCGTATTATATGCTTGCATTCGTAGGCAACCGGATGGTCAATAAGCTGCGCAAGCGGCTTTGGGACAAAGTTCTGTCGCTGCCCGTTCCGTTCTTCGATCAGTATCGGTCGGCGGATACGATGAGCAGAGTGACCAACGACACGAATGAAATCAAGACGTTGATTACCGATCATTTGATTACGTTTTTCTCGAATGTGCTAACGGTATTAGGCGCCGTCGCCATCTTGTTCTTTATCGACTGGCAAATGACCTTGGTTATTTTGCTCGCGGTGCCGCTTGGATTTGGCATCTTGATGCCGATCGGAGGGAAGATGTACAAAATTTCGATCAGCATGTACGAACAGCTTGCGAATCTTGCTTCTTTGCTGACGCAGGTCATTAGCGAGATCAGACTGGTGAAAGCATCCAACGCAGAAAGCAAGGAACAAAGCGGCGGGTATGAGAAGATGGACAATTTGTTCCGATTTGGAATGAAAGAGGCCAAAATAAACGCGGTGCTCGGTCCTCTCATGTCGATGGTGATGGTTGCGCTGCTTGTTGTCATTATCGGGTATGGCGGCGTTAGAGTTTCCTCGGGCGCGCTCAGCGCAGGGGAGCTTGTGTCGTTTATTCTGCTTCTGTTCCAAATAATGTTCCCCTTCAGCCAATTCGCGACGTTCTACTCCCAATTGCAGAAGGTAATGGGGGTGACGGAGCGTTTGCGGCTGATCCTTGAATATCAATCCGAATCGGATGACGCGGGCGTCCCTGCTCCGGGAGAGCAGCGTGATTTGAATTTCCGCGACGTATCGTTCGCTTATTTGGACAATGAGCCTGTGCTGCGAGGCGTCACGTTTACGGTGCCCGCCAATCAAATAACGGCCCTGGTCGGGCCGAGCGGAAGCGGGAAGACGACCGTGTTCTCCTTGATCGAAAGATTCTACGTCCCAACCGGGGGCATGATTGCGTACGGTGACGATGCCATTCGCTCGTTCGATCTGGACTCGTGGAGAAACAAGATCGGATATGTCTCGCAAGATAGTACGCTGATGTCCGGAACAATCCGGGAGAATATGATTTATGCTTGCGGAACGGACGTGAAGGAGGAAGACATGATCGAAGCCAGCAAGCAGGCTTACGCGCATGAATTTATTAAAACCTTGCCGAAAGGCTATGATACCGAAGTCGGAGAACGGGGAATTCAATTGTCAGGCGGACAACGACAAAGAATCGCGATTGCGAGAGCATTGCTCAGACAGCCCGATCTGCTCATTCTGGATGAAGCGACAGCAAGTCTGGACAGCGATTCCGAGCATGAGGTGCAGAAGGCGCTGAATCATCTGATGAACGACCGCACAACGATCGTGATCGCGCATCGTTTATCCACGGTTGTGGAGGCTGACCGGATTATCGTGCTTGAGCATGGCAGAGTAACGGGAATCGGCAAGCACGAACAGTTGCTGCAGACTCATCCTTCCTATATCGAGTGGGCAAGGAAGCAGTTCCAGGCAGGCGCTGGCTGAAAGAGAGTAGAACATTCTATCCATTTACGCCGGCTTGGAGTTGACACCAAAATTAAGGTTATGGTATATAAAAAGAGGGATTAGCACTCGTATATGATGAGTGCTAATGAGATGCGTCGGATAGGCCGATGACGGACCCAGTTCCACATTTGAGAGGAGAGCATATTCATGGCTATGAAACAATTCCAAGCGGAATCCAAACGTCTGCTGGAGATGATGATTAACTCGATCTATACGCAGAAGGAAATTTTCCTTCGGGAGCTGATCTCCAACGCAAGCGATGCCATCGACAAAATTTATTACAAAGCGTTGACGGATGACAGTCTGGTTTTCAATAAAGAAGATTATTACATCAAAGTGACGGCGGATAAGGCGGCGCGCACGCTGACGCTAACGGATACCGGCATAGGCATGACGCAGGAGGAGCTCGAGAACAACCTCGGCGTCATCGCGAAGAGCGGTTCGCTTGCGTTCAAACAACAGAACGAAGCGAAGGAAGGCCATAACATTATCGGCCAGTTCGGCGTAGGTTTTTATTCCGCGTTTATGGTGGCGGACGAAGTGAAGGTAACAACAAGAGCGCTCGGTAGCGAGCAAGCGTACCAATGGGTGTCCGAAGGCGCGGAAGGATACACGATCACGCCGGCAGAGAAGGAATCCGTGGGCACGGAGATCGTGCTGAAGATCAAGGAAAACACCGAGGACGAGCAGTACGACGAGTTTCTGGAGCAATATCGCTTAAGGGCGATCATCAAGAAGTATTCCGACTTCATCCGTTATCCGATCAAGATGGATATGAAAAGCCAGCGTCCGATGGAAGGCAGCGAGGACGAGCTCGAAGAAATCGTGGAAGAGCAGACGGTCAACAGCATGGTGCCGATCTGGCGCCGCAACAAAAACGAGCTGACGGACGAGGATTACGCGGCATTTTACGCGGAGAAACGGTACGGCTTCGACAAGCCGCTGAAGCATGTCCACATTAGCGCGGACGGCGCCGTCGTGTACAACGCGATCCTGTACGTCCCGGAGAACGCGCCGTTCGATTACTATACCAAAGAGTACGCCAAAGGTCTGGAGCTGTATTCCAACGGCGTGCTGATCATGGACAAATGCGCGGATCTTGTGCCGGACTACTTCAGCTTCGTGAAGGGTATGGTCGACTCCGAGGACTTGTCGCTGAACATCTCCAGGGAGCTGCTCCAGCACGACCGCCAGCTCAAGCTGATCGCCAAGAACATCAAGAACAAAATCAAAGGCCTGCTCCAAAGCATGCAGAAGGACGACCGCGAAAGCTACGAGAAGTTCTACAAATCGTTCGGCCGCCAGCTGAAGTTCGGCGTGTACAACGACTACGGAATGAATAAAGCCGACCTGCAGGATCTGCTGTTGTTCCACTCCTCCAAGGAGAACAAGCTGGTCAGCCTGGACGAATACGTATCCCGTATGCCTGAAGATCAGAAGTACATCTATTACGCCGCGGGCGAGTCGATCGCGCGCATCGAGAAGCTGCCGCAAATCGAGGTTGTGCTTGAGAAGGGCTATGAAATTTTGTATCTGACGGACGACATCGACGAATTCGCGATCAAGATGATCATGAATTACAAGGAGAAGGAGTTCAAATCGATCTCCAGCGGCGATCTCGGTTTCGAAGCGGACGAGAAGGACAAACCTGCCGATTCGGAAGAGAGCGGCAATAAGGAGCTGTTCGACGGCATGCTTGAACTGCTGGGCGGCAAGGTGAAGGCGGTCAAGGCGTCGAAACGTCTGAGAAGCCATCCGGTCTGCTTATCCGCGGAAGGCGAGCTCTCGATCGAGATGGAGAAGATCCTGAAGGCGATGCCGGACAGCGGCGACGTAAAAGCGGACAAGGTGCTGGAAATCAACGTGGGTCACGACGTGTTCCAGTCGCTCAAGAACGCTTATGGTTCGGACAAGGAGAAGTTTAACCTGTATACGCAGCTGCTTTACAATCAAGCTCTTCTCATCGAAGGGCTGCCGATTCAGGATCCGGTCGAGTTCACGAACGATATTTGCAAAGTGATGGTGTAACATTATGTCAAAAACCCGTCTGCGGCTCTATGGCCGAGACGGGTTTTTGCTGTTTTCAACCATTCTCACTAGAAGAAATTGAGTGATCGTACTCACAACGCCCAACTGGGGTGCCATGTGCCGAATGTGTACGAAAAATCGTATACATTACGTCCAACCGGGGCGTAACGGGCCGAATGTGTACGAAAAATCGTACTCACAACGCCCATCCGGGCTGCAATGTGCCGAATGTGTACGAAAAATCGTACTCACAACGCCCAACCGGGGCGCAACGTGCCGAATGTGTACGAAAAATCGTACTCACAACGCCCAACTGGGGTGCCATGTGCCGAATGTGTACGAAAAATCGTATACATTACGCCAAACCGGGGTGCGACGGGCCGAATGTGTACGAAAAATCGTACTCCAAACCCCCAATCGAGGTGCAACGGGCCGAATGTGTACGAAAAATCGTACTCACAACGCCAAACTGGTGCGCAACGTGCCGAATGTGTACAAAAAATCGTACACATGACGCCCAACTGGGGTGCAACGTGCCAAATGTGTACGAAAAATCGTATACATCACGCCCAAACGCGGCGCAACGTACCCCATCAGACGGAGGAGGGCTTCTCTGCCGATACGATCAGAAACATCGGCCGCCGCAGCTCGTCCCGCATGCCCGGCTGTTCCAGCACGCGATCTGCCGGCACGGGTTCGTTGACTGCTCGAATCGCGAAGCCCGCGCCGATTACGGCGTTCATATAGGTCGAGACCGTGCGGTGGTATTTGACGACGTTGTCTGCGAGGAACGACGTGACGCGGCGCCCTTCCGACTGATAGTCGTCGACCGGCCAATGCAGCCGGTTGCCTTCCTCGTCGGCGAACCAATCCTGCTCTTCACGGGAGGTGAAGATGGGGTGCTCGACCGAGAACACGAACGAACCGCCAGGCTTCAAAACCTCGTATACCTTGCTGCAAATCGCATGGAAATCCTCGATATAATGAAAGGCGAGAGAGCTGATGACGACGTCGAATGTCTCGCGTTCGAACGCGATGTCTTCGATCGGCTGACGAATGTACCGTATGCCCGTTCCGTCGGCAAGCTGCTCCGCCTTAGCCAGCATGTTCGCCGAAATATCGACGCCTGTCACGTCCCGCGCTCCCTGACCATGGGCGTACAGGCAATGCCAGCCGTAGCCGCAGCCTAGATCCAGGACGCTTTTGTCCCGAAGCTCCGGGAGCAGCGTCTTCAGGATATGCCATTCCCCGGCACCCTCCAGTCCTTTGATCGATCTCTCCATCCGGCCGTACGCAGTAAAAAAATCCGCGTCGTCGTATTTGTTTTGTTTCATCCCAATCCCTCATTCCATTGTAGTAGCCGAGCTTATTTTGCCATTCGCCTTGCGGTATTCCGAAGGCGTGCATTTCATTCTCGCCCGGAACACCTTCACGAAGTAGCTGATATGGTCGAAGCCGACGTCCATGGCGACGCTCGCGATCTTGGCGTCGGGCTGCAGAAGCAGCTCGGCGGCCTTTTTGATCCGGTAGCCGTTCAGGTATTCGACGGGCGTCTGATGGGTCATGCTTTTGAAGAAACGGCTGAACTGGCCTTCGCTCATCGGAATTTGCTCCGCCAGCTCCGAGATTCGAAGCGGACGCCGATAGTGGTCGTGCATATACGAGATGACGGATTTCAGCCGCTCGATCTTGAATTGCATGGGGGACCTGCCGTCGCGATCGCTTCGGTTGCAAAGCTGCCCGTTCGCGGCATATACATGCAGCATCAGGTAGAGCAATCCCTTGGCGGCCGCTTCATAGCCGCCTTGCTCCTTGGCGCAAACGTCGATCAGGCTTCGCAAATAACGAACGGAATCGTCTCCCCAATCCGTTCTCGGCTTCAGCAGGCGCGGAAAGGTTCGCGACTTGTCTAGAAGCGGGGCGACGTATTTCTCCTGAACGGCATCGAAGCTCGCGCTGGCGAGTAGCTCCGGGTCGAATACGATCGCGCAATACGAGCAGCCGGACCCGCCCAAGGCATGTCCCGCGTGAATGTCGCCTCCGTCGATGAAGACGGCTTCGCCCTCCCTTACCGGGAAGTAGTCCGCGCCGACCTGGAATAGCACCTCGCCCTCCAGCACGCAGAACAGCTCCGCCTCCGAATGCCAATGGCATTCCAGCACGGGCTCGCCCGGCGCGATCGGCCCGATCCAATACGCGGCGAGAGGGAAGCGGTCGGTTCCGTGAAGGCGGTTTTCCTTCAGCGATTGTTTTTCCGCGCGTTCCATTCGGCCATGCGCCTCCATCCATACACGATTTTCTCAAAAGTATCAGAATTGTGCTACAAACGAGCATGATTCTGTTAGTTGAACCGCTTACTTATCAGTATACTGCAAGTATATACGATAGCAATGCCGCAAACATTTTAAAATAAAGGTTGGTGTATATTAATGAAATTTACAGACGGTAATTGGTTGATTCGCGAAGGATTTGGAGTGCTTGGCGCCGTTCAGGCCCATGATTTCGAGCAATCGGCGGGGAGATTGACGGCCTACGCGTCGCCGCGGCCGATTGTATCGCGATCGAACATGCTGGATACGATGCTGCTGACGGTGCAATTCCATTCGCCGATCGAAGGCGTCATCGGTGTGAAGCTCATTCACCATGCCGGCGTCGTGGAACGCGGACCCGCATTCGAGCTCGCGGGCGAAGGCGGCCATGCCGTCATCGAAGAGAATGAAGCGGAAGCGATGCTTACGACCGGCAACCTTAGCGTCCACATCCGCAAGGGCGGCGAGTGGCGCGTCGACTTCTACCGGAACGGCGAACGGTTGACGGGCAGCGCGCAGAAGTCGATGGCGTACATTACGTCGAGCGGCGACGGCAAAGCGTATATGCGCGAGGAGCTCGACCTCGGCGTTGGGGAGTGGGTGTACGGACTCGGAGAGCGGTTCACGCCGTTCGTCCGCAACGGGCAGACGGTTGACCTTTGGAACAAGGACGGAGGCACAAGCTCCGAGCAATCGTACAAAAACATTCCGTTCTACCTGACGAACAAAGGTTACGGCGTTTTCATCAACCATCCGGAGCTCGTCTCGCTGGAGATCGCATCGGAGAAGGTGAAAAAGGTACAATTCAGCGTCGAAGGCGAATCGCTGAGCTATTATATCGTAGACGGACCTAGCATGAAGGACGTGCTCGGCCGGTATACAGATCTGACGGGCAAGCCCGCGTTGCCGCCCGCCTGGTCGTTCGGCCTGTGGCTGACGACGTCGTTCACGACCGACTATGACGAAGCGACGGTCATGTCGTTCGTCGACGGCATGGCGGAGCGGGATTTGCCGCTGCACGTCTTCCACTTCGACTGCTTTTGGATGAGGGAATTCCATTGGACGGACTTCCAGTGGGACGAGCGAGTATTCCCGGATCCGGTCGGCATGCTGAAGCGGCTAAAGGAGAAGGGGCTCAAGATCTGCGTGTGGATCAATCCGTACATTGCCCAGCGCTCCAGGCTGTTCGAGGAAGGCATGAAGAACGGTTATCTCGTGAAACGCCCGACCGGCGATGTCTGGCAATGGGATCTATGGCAGCCGGGCATGGCGCTGGTCGATTTCACGAACCCGGCGGCCTGCGAGTGGTACGCGTCGTATCTGCGCCAGCTGGTCGATATGGGCGTCGACAGCTTCAAGACCGACTTCGGCGAGCGCATCCCGACGGACGTAGTTTATTACGATGGCTCCGATCCGTACAAAATGCACAATTATTACACATACCTCTATAACCAAGTGGTGTTCGACGTCCTTGAAGAGAAGCTTGGCCGAGGCGAGGCGGCGTTGTTCGCCAGATCGGCGACGGCTGGCGGACAGAAGTTCCCGGTTCACTGGGGCGGGGATTGTTACGCGGATTACGAATCGATGGCGGAGAGCTTGCGCGGCGGATTGTCGCTTGGTTTATCGGGCTTCGGCTTCTGGAGCCACGACATCGGCGGCTTCGAGAACACGGCTCCGACGCATGTGTTCAAGCGTTGGCTGGCGTTCGGACTGCTCTCCAGCCATAGCCGGCTGCACGGCAGCAAGTCGTACCGCGTGCCATGGGCGTACGATACGGAAGCGGTGGATGTGACGCGTTTCTTCACCAAGCTGAAATGCACGCTGATGCCGTACCTGTTCCGCACCGCCGTTCAGGCGACGGAGCAAGGCGTTCCTTCGATGCGAGCGATGGTGCTCGAATTCCCGGAGGACCCAACCTGCGAGATGCTGGATCGACAGTACATGCTTGGCGACAGCATGCTCGTCGCGCCGATCTTCAGCGAAGACGGCAAGGTGACGTATTATTTGCCGCAGGGTACCTGGACGAACTTCCTTACGGGCGAAACGACGGAAGGCGGCTCGTGGCGGAAGGAAACACATGATTTCATGAGCTTGCCGCTTTACGTGAGGCCTAATACGCTTCTGGCGATCGGAGCCGACGACCGGCGGCCGGACTACGATTACGCCGACGGAGTGAAGCTGTCGCTGTACGCGCTTGAGGACGGAAAGTCTGCTGAAGCCGTCGTCCACGATCTGAAGGGCGCCGTCACGCTAAGAGCGGTAGCTACGCGTCGCGGCAGTGAGATCGCGGTCCAAGCGGAATCGTCGGCGGGCAAACCGTTTACGTTCGAGATAGCAGGCCACAAGAGCCGCTTGAACGTAGCGGGCGCGGACGTCAACACATCGGGCGGACTGGTGTCGGTGCCTGCGGGAAGCGGCGGGACAACGTTCGTCATCACGCTGTAGAAGGACGCCTTGCAAGCGAGCGGCATGCGGTAACGGACTCCACAGCCGCTATTTCGGGATTTATAGTTGACTATTAATTGTAACGGACCTGAGTGACGTTATTCGCCGGCTGGAGAGGAACAATCCAGTCAAAACGCGCAAATAACGGCGACTGGGTCCGTTATTTTTCGAATCGGCTGTTTTTCGAGCAAATAGCGGCTTCGCGGTCCGTTAGATACGCGGAAGGCCCGTGTCGGCGCGGTCGGCCCGAGAATGTCTAATTTCCATATGATTTTTTGTGAAATCGCTTGGGTACTCCGGCTCGCGGGCATTCGGTATGATGGAGAATGAAGAAGACTTATCGCTTGGAGATAAGGAAATCACGCGCGGATAGACAGGATAAACGAATCGCCAAAAGGGGATGAACAAAATGGTGCGCTTGGGGGATGACGGCGCGGGCCGCAGCCGGAAGGCTGGCGTAAGCGGCGAGACACGGCCGATGGCGATCTGGTATCGGAAGCCGGCGGTTTCATGGAACGAAGCGCTGCCGCTTGGCAATGGCCGATTAGGAGCGATGGTCTTCGGGGGCATCGGAGAAGAGAGGCTACAATTAAACGAGGATACGTTATGGTCGGGTTTTCCGAGGGATACGAACAACTACGAGGCGCTAAGGCATTTGAAGCGGGCTCGCGAGCTGCTGGCGGAAGAGCGGTACGAGGAAGCCGAGAAGCTGATCGAGAGCAAGATGCTCGGCGTCAATTCGCAGGCGTACCAGCCTCTGGGGGATTTGCTTATCGAACAGCGGTTTCCAGCCGGGATCTCGGGCGAAATGGACGCGAGCGGCTACCTGCGGGAGCTTGATCTCGATGCGGCGGTAATGACCGTCCGGTTCCAAGCCGGCGGCGTAACCTATTCGCACGAGACTTGGATCAGCGCGCCGGACAACCTGCTCGTCAGCCGTTATTCGGCAACGAAGAATGGGGTCGTTGCGCTTGCGATCGCCTTCGATTGCCCTCATCCGTCGGAGCAGTCGGTTAGTCTTCCGGGCATGCTTCAGCTAAACGGGAGATGTCCCGTCCACGTGGCGGATAATTATCATGGTGATCATCCGATGGCCGTCCAGTACGAACATTATCGCGGCATCCGCTTCCAAGCGAGGCTGGACGTTCGGACGGACGGAACGGCGTCGCGCGATGCCGAGGGGCGCCTTAGCGTTGAAGGCGCCACCTTCGTCGAGCTGCGCCTCAGCGTCGCGAGCAGCTTTCGAGGTTATGGCGAGCAGCCGGGGCAAAGCTTGGAGGAATTGATCGCGAGCAATGCTAACTGCCATGAGAAGGCGGGCCGTCTTTCGTACGAAACGCTTAAGAATCGGCATTTCGCCGATTATGTTTCGTTGTTCGGGCGGATGACATTGCGTTTAGGCGATGCGCACGATGCGGATTCCGGAGCGGAGATCTCGGCTTTGCCGACCGATGAGCGGCTGGCTGCCTACCGGAATGGAAGCGGAGACCGGGGACTTGAAGCGCTCTACTTCCACTACGGACGGTACTTGCTCATCTCGAGCTCCAGACCGGGGACGCAGCCCGCGAATTTGCAGGGGATATGGAACGAACATGTCCAGCCGCCCTGGAACAGCAATTATACGACAAACATAAATGCGCAAATGAACTATTGGCCTGCGGAACCATGCAATCTGAGCGAATGCCATGAGCCGATGCTGCGTCTGGTGCAAGAGGTTAGTGACACCGGCTCGCGGACGGCGGCCATCCATTACGGCTGCCGGGGGTGGACGGCTCATCACAACATCGATCTATGGCGGATGACTAGTCCGTCCGGCGGCCATCCGAGTTGGGCGTTCTGGCCGCTCGGGGGCGCATGGCTCGCTCGCCATTGTTGGGAACGCTTTCTGCATCATCCTGATGTTGGCTATCTTGCCCGGGAGGCCTATCCGATTATGCGCGGGGCGGCTATGTTTTGCCTCGATTGGCTGCAGGTGATGCCGGACGGGAGGCTTGGGACCAGCCCATCGACCTCGCCGGAGAACAAGTTCGTGACCGCGAACGGGAATGCCGCGAGCGTCGCGGAATCATCGGCCATGGATATGGCGCTTATTCGCGAGCTGTTCTGCCACATGCGGGAGGCGGCGGATATTCTCGGCGGCGAAGGTTTTGCGGACGGCGAGCTGATCGCCCGTATCCGCGATGCGCTCGAGCGGTTGCCTGAGCCGGCGCTTACGCCGGAAGGGACGCTTGCGGAATGGGGACGGCCGTTCCCCGAACATGAACCGGGACATCGCCATGTCTCGCATCTATATGGCTTGTACCCGGGCGATTCCATTACGATCGACGTAAGTCCCGAACTCGCCGCCGCTGCGGGATCGTCGTTAGCCCAAAGAATCCGCAGCGGCGGCGGACATACGGGGTGGAGCTGCGCTTGGCTCGTTAATTTGTACGCGCGGCTTGGGGAAGGGGATGAAGCGCATCGTTACGTGAACACGCTGCTGTCCCGTTCCACGCTGCCGAACTTGCTTGACAACCATCCGCCCTTCCAGATCGACGGCAACTTCGGCGGAACGGTCGGCATCGCCGAGATGCTCGTGCAGAGCCATGGCGGAACGGTTCGTATGCTGCCTGCGCTTCCGTCCGCTTGGAAGGAAGGCAAGGTGACCGGCCTGGTCGCCAGGGGAGGTTTCGTCATCGGGATGACGTGGAGGGAAGGGCTGCTGCAATCGGCGTCCATCCGGTCTCTATACGGCTCCACCCTGAAGCTAAAGCTGAACCTGGAGGACGAATACGAGGTTCGCGGAGAAGGCGGCGAATTGCGTGATCACCGTGAGCCGCTGACGACCGCAAAGGGCTGTATTTTGGACATTCAAAGGAAGAAAAGAGGGGTTCGATAGTGACGAAATCGACGATTTATCCATACCTGAACATGGAGCTTTCCGTGGGCGAACGGGCTGCCGACTTGGTGTCGCGTCTTACGCTTGACGAGAAAATCGAATCCATGGTGCAATACCAGCCGGCCATTGAGAGGCTTGGCGTACGCGCCTACAAACACGGGACGGAGGCCGCCCACGGCATGGCGTGGCTGGGGGAGGCGACGACGTTCCCTCAGCCGATCGGCCTTGGCTGCACGTGGAATCCGGAGCTGATGAGGACAATAGGTTCGGCAATCGGGGACGAAGCACGCGTTTATTACCAGCGCAATCCGGAAATCAACGGGCTTACGTTGTGGGCGCCGACGGTCGACATGGAGCGCGATCCTCGCTGGGGAAGAACGGAGGAGGCGTACGGCGAAGACCCCGTTCTGACGGGCGAGCTGACCGCCGAGCTCGCGCAGGGGCTTCAAGGCGACCATCCGCGTTATCTCAAAGCGGTGGCGACGCTGAAACATTTTATCGGGAACAATAACGAAATTAATCGGGGCAGCTGCTCGGCCAGCATCGATCCGCGCAACATGAAGGAATATTACCAGGCCGCGTTCAAGCCGGCGTTCGTGAAGGGCGGAGCGAAGTCGATGATGACGTCCTACAATGCCGTCAACGGCACGCCGACCATTCTGCACGAGGACGTGAAGCGGGTCGTCAAAGAGGAATGGGGCATGGACGGGTTCATCGTCAGCGACGCGGGCGACTTGCTCGGCATCGTGAACGATCATCGTTATTACGAGACTTACAAGGATGCGGTTGCCCATTCGATCAAAGCCGGCATCGACAGCATTACGGACGACAAGGAGAAGAGCTGCGCAGCGATCCGGGAGGCGCTTGCGGAAGGTTTGCTTGCCGAATCCGACCTCGACGAGGCACTTCGCAATACGTTCGGCGTCCGGTTCAGGCTCGGCGAATTCGATCCGGAGGAAGGAAATCCGTACGCGAATACGCCGGAGTCGAAGCTGTGCGCGCCGGAGCACGCGGAGCTGTCGCGCCGGGCGGCAAAAGAAGCGATGGTGCTGCTGAAGAACGACGCTGGGCTGCTGCCGCTAGGTAAGTCGTCCGCAGGCGATGTCGCGATCATCGGACCGCTCGGTGACGTCGTCTACCGGGATTGGTATTCGGGAACGCTGCCCTATAAGGTGACGCCGCTGGACGGCGCGAAGGCGGCGCTAGGCGAGGCGCGCGTTACGTTTTGCAGTGGGAACGACACGGTTGCGCTGCGAACGGCAGGCGGGCGCCCGCTCGTTTTGGAAGCAGGGGACGGCAGCCGGTTGCTGGCGGGAGCGGAGGACGCCGCGCCGGACGCCTTCGAGTTGACCGATTGGGGCTGGGGCAGCCTGACGCTGCGCAGCTTGGCGAACGGCAAGCTGCTGTCGAGCGCGGACGATACCCATCTCGCGGCGAGCGCGGAAGAAGCGTTCGGGTGGTTCGTGAAGGAGATCGTCGGGCTGGCGGGAGAGGAAACGCGGGGTTATGCGCTTCGAACCTGGAATGGCAAGCAGGTGCGCGTGCCGGAAGGAGAAGGCGCGCTGACGATCGATGAACAAGAAGCGGATGCCGCTTATCCGATCCGCAAGCAAGTGCTGCGGGATGGTCTGGCGGAAGCCGTCGCGGCGGCCAAAGCGGCGGATACGGCCGTGGTGGTCGTCGGCAATAACCCGCTCATCAACGGCAAAGAAGAGATCGATCGCCAAGGCCTTGAGCTGCCTTCCTCGCAGCAGGCTTTGATTCGCGCCGTTCTGGATGCGAATCCCCGCACGGTCGTCGTCATCGTCGGCAGTTATCCGTTCGCGCTAGGCGAGCTGGCGGAGTGGATTCCGGCCATTCTGTACTCGTCCCATGCAGGCCAAGAGCTCGGTCACGCGCTGAGCGATGTGCTATTCGGCGACTATTCGCCCGCCGGGCGGTTGAACATGACGTGGTACCGGTCGGCGGAGCAGCTGACGGACATCATGGATTACGACATTATGAAAAGCAAGCGGACGTATCTGTATCTGGAAGACGAGCCGCTGTATCCGTTCGGACACGGCTTATCGTACGCGGAGTTTGCGTATGGAGGGCTGGCCGTCGTCGATGAGACGGAGGCGGCAACCGATGGCGCCGTTTCGGGCGGACAAGTGCGCGCCATGGTGACGGTGAGCAACGGTTCGGCCTTCGACGCGGACGAAGTCGTGCAGCTTTATGTGCGCGTGGAAGGTTCTCGCGCGCGGCGTCCGCTCAAGAAGCTGGTCGGCTTCCGCCGGCTCTCGATCGCGGCAAGGTCAAGCGAGCGGATTGAATTCGTATTGCCGGCGGAGGAGCTGGCGATGTGGGACGTGACGAGGGAACGCTTCTGCCTGGAGCAAGGCGAATATGTGTTCATGATTGGGGCTTCTTCTTCGGATATCCGCGTCACGGCGGCGACGGAACTTCGAGGCGGGGAGAGCATTCCTCTGAGGGATCTGACACGCGCGACCCGAGCGGCCAATTATGACGATTACGAGGGGATCATCCTGGATGAGTGCAAGGAAGGCGGCACCTGCGTCATGGCGAAGGAGGACGGCTCCGGCTGGATAGGGTTCCATGGTGTCGATTCTCGTATTGTTAGCGGCGGCGAAATCGCGACATTCCTTGGACGCGCGCTCGTTGGACGCGGAGGCGGAACGATCTTGTTGACGGACGCCGCGCAAGGCGGGACAACGATTGGAAGCAGCGACCTGGCCGCAGACGGCTCCGGGACGTGGATGGATGTTCGGATTCCGCTCGCAAGCGGTCTCGTGTTAGGCGAAGCGGGAGGCAGTCTATACATCCATCTGACCGGGGACGTGAAGCTAAGCCAGTTCCTGCTTGTCTAACGGGCAGGAGCAGCCGGACGCCGGGTATGCTAAAATGAATGGATCATTAGCCGAGGTTACGGCAAGGAGACGGACGACCATGTTCAACAACTTCTTCAAGCAGCTCGCGAACCGTACGAACGACATTCGGATCAAAAATAAATTGATTGTTTCGTTCATTCTCGTCGTCTTCGTGCCGGTCCTTATCGTTGGCGTGTTCCTGACTTCCGCTTTCCGGCAAAACGTGCTCGATCAGGCGACTCAGCAAGTCGGAAGCAACGTGGACAGGGTTAAGTCCCAGACGGCGGACATCATTCGTATGCCGCTGGAAATTTCGGACAACCTGCTGAGCGACACGAGGCTGATGAACGTGGTCAACACGCAATATCCGACGACCTACTCCGTCGTGGCCGCATACCGTGAATACCGGGATTTCCGGGATTCCGTCAAGCTGTACAACGAAATTCACAACGTGCGTTTTTATTATACGAACCCCACGATGCTCGATAACTGGGAATTTCTTAGGGTGACGCCGGAGAAGTCCAGGGAGCCGTGGTTCAAGCATGCGATGGACGAAGACGGCATCCGCTGGTTGTACGTCGAAGACGAGACCAAAGGAAACGAAAAGTTTCTAAGTCTCGTCCGCAAGGTGAACTTCCCCTTATACCGCACGAGCGGGGTGCTCGTCATTACGATCGACCCTACCGTGCTCGGCAGCATGATGCGGCAAGAAGCGTTCGATACGATGATCATCGAGGATAACGGCTACATCGTGGCGGCGAAGGACGGCGAGCTCGTCGGGAAAAACGTGAACGACCTGACGTTCGCGACCGAGCTCGCCGGCAAGTCCGAGGGCACGTACGAATTCCACTACGGGGGCAAACCTTCCCGCGTCGTCATCGAGAAGCTGGTCCCGTCCTCCAGCCGCAACGGGCTGCGGATCGTATCGGTATTCGCCGTGGACAGCATCGTCGGCGGAGCGAACCGGATCAGCCTGCTCGGGCTCGCGATCATGATGGTCAGCTTAGCGGTGGCATGGGTGCTTATTTATATGACGTCAACGCTGATCTCGAAGCGGATGCTCGTCCTGCACAAGGACCTGAACAAGGTGGCAATGGGCGATCTGAACGTCATCTCTTCGGTCAGCGGCAACGACGAAATCGGAATGTTGTCCAGACAGTTCAACAACATGGTCGTCAGCATACGCGGTCTAATGGACGACGTCGCCGACTCGGAGAGCCAGAAGGCCCAGCTGCTGCTTCGTCAGAGGGAGATCAAGCTGAAGATGATGGCCAGCCAAATCAATCCGCATTTCCTGTTCAATGCTTTGGAATCGATTCGGATGAAAGCCCATTTGAACGGCCAGAAGGAGATTTCCGTCGTTGTCCGGATGCTCGGCAAGATGATTCGCCAAAACTTGGAGGTAGGCAATCGCAAAATCGCGCTTCGCGACGAAGTCGAGGTCGTGCGCTGTTATTTGGAAATCCAGAAATTCCGTTACGGAGGCGACAGACTTTCCTTTCTTCTTGACGTGGATGAAGGATGTGCGTCGGTCGAGGTTCCGCCGCTCGTCATCCAGCCGATTGTCGAGAACGCTGTCGTGCACGGGCTGGACCATGTCGAGCAAGGCGGCTTCGTATCCGTACGCGCGTACGAAACCGGCGATCATGTTCGCATCGAAATCAAGGATAACGGTTCCGGCATCGAAGCCAGCCGGATGGAAGCGATCAATCGGGCGCTTGACGATATGGACGAAGAGGAAGATTATCGAATCGGCCTTCGCAACGTTCACCAGCGGTTGGTGATGATATACGGCGACGGCTGCGGATTGAACATCCAAAGCGAACCCGGCCGGGGAACGCTTATTACGTTTGATATACCGACTGGGGGGATACGGCATGCATAAAGTGATGATCGTGGATGATGAACCGATGATCCGGCAAGGGCTGCAAACCTTGATCGATTGGGAGCGGCACGGATTCGAGATCGTCGGAACGGCGGCAAACGGCAAGGAAGCCGTGCAGAAGCACGGCGAGCTTCGCCCTGACTTGATCCTGATCGATATGCGGATGCCGGTCATGGACGGGCTGCAGGCGATCGAACAGATCAGGCAAACCGACGATTCCTGCCATATCTTGATTCTAAGCGGGTATGCCGACTTCAATTATGCCAAGCAGGCGATCGTTTACGGCGTTGGCGGTTACGTCGTGAAGCCGATTGATGAGGATGAACTGGAGAGCTACGTGGAACGAGCGTCCAAATCGCTTGGCATGCAGAAGGAAGCGGGTACGGGGATTGGCGTTCGCAACATTGCCCTGCTTCGCGAGGAGCTCCTGCAAAGTCTGGTTGACGGGAAATCGCCGGAAGCCGGCATGGGGGAGAAAGAGCAGCGGGAGCTGTTCGGCTCCGTCGCGGCTCTTGCCAACAGCCGGCTGCTGCTTGCCGAGCTATATAGCCGCGAGCATTCCTTGACGATGAAAACGGTCGCGAAGAAGAAGCTGACCGAGCTGATCGAAGGACGCGAGCTCGGCTGGGTATTCGCTGCCGAGCCCTACATCGGCATGCTGCTGAAGAACGGTGCGCAGCTTCGCGGCGGCATGGAGCCGTTCCGGGAAGCGCTGGAGGAGGCATGCGGCAGCCGGATTCGGTATACGGCGGTCGTCAGCCAGCCATTGAAAGCGTTAGCAGAGCTGCCTGCGGCCAGCTCGAATGCGAAGTCGCGGCTGAAGCGGCGGTTTCTGCTCTCCGGAGGCTGCATCTACGATGCGGCTGCGGAAGCTTCTTCGGGAGCTGAACGACCTGAGAGCGAGCCGCTGTCCGTCGAGGACATGGCACAGCTGCTGTTCTACCGTGTCGATCTCGGCAACGGCAACGATGTGCTCCAACAGGTGGACGAGTTCGCAGCGGATCTGATTCGGCTCGGCGACTCCGAGCAGGCGCTGAAGAGCAACTGGGCGCAGCTGCTTACCCTTCTGCTTAACAAAGCGGCCGCAATCCATCCCCAGCTGTCGCTGAAGGAGGATTTGTACATGGTGACGAGACTGTATATGGCCCATCATTACGGCGAGATGATGGATGAGCTGAAGACGAGGCTGCTCGAGCTGACGGCGAAGATCGGGGGCGCGGACGGCAGCGTCACGATGAAGCGCGTAACGGATTTCATCGAGCGCCACTATAGCGAGCCGCTCAGGCTCGAGACGCTGGCGGAGCTGTTTAATTACAACAGCGGGTACCTTGGCAAGCTGTTCAAGAGCCACACCGGCGAGAGCTTCAACACGTATCTCGACAAGGTGCGCATCGAGCAGGCGATCAAGCTGCTTCGCGAGGGACACAAGGTACATCAAGTCGCGGAACGGGTCGGTTACGCGAACGTCGATTATTTCCACGGCAAGTTCAAAAAGTATAAGGGCGTGTCGCCATCCTCGTACAAGAGCGGGGGGAGCGGCATCTAGTAGCGTTGCCCTTTTCCCGATAATGAAAGCGGCAAGGGACGAAGTCTGCGTTCTCGTTCTTGCGTGAGAGAGCTTGCCATCCGTATCGGATGACAAGCTCTTTTTGCGTTTAAGCCCGCTTTTCGCAGACGGTCGCAAGCCGGCTGACGGCTGATGTGCCTTGATCAACAGCGCCTAAAGGGGAACCCTGTTTGATTTTAATGGGAAAACCTCCCTCTAAATAGATCCGACCGTCGTACAGATGCGATTTAGTTGGAAAAATGCCCTCTAATGTCTCGGATGAGCGCTCAATCAAGCCGCAGCCCCGTAATTAGCTGGAGTTATTCCAGCTAACGGTCGAGTTACCTTCACCTTTGCAGATTAGTTGGAGGTTTTCCCATTCGTTTTCTCGTATGAGCAAAAAAATTAGCATTCGTGCTGCTCCTTATGTGAGATTGCTGCGCGGCTAGTATGCTGCTCCCAATGTCTTCGATGAGGAGTTAGGGGTATATGGTTAGTGGTAGAAGCGCTATTTTTGACATGATTTTATGTCGGATTTGGCGGGTGTCGGAAGAAGGCGGTTATCCGTTACGATTAGGACAGCAAATACAGCAGGTCAGTCATGGCGTGAGCAGAGGGGGAAACAAGTCAGATGAAATCAAACCTGTCAGCAGAAGCGGGGCGCGTCACCGCTGCCGCCAAACGTAAGCGGTTTCTCGGACGGATGGTCGAGCACCGGTACTTATACTTGATGTCGCTCCCGTTCGTCGTGTGGATTATCGTGTTCAGCTACGTCCCGATCTGGGGCTGGCTTATGGCGTTCCAAAATTACAAGCCCCGGTTCTCGATCTTGAACCAGAAGTGGGTCGGATTCGACAACTTCGTTGAACTGTTCTCGGACGATCGGTTCTATCTCGTTCTTCGCAACACGCTCGGCATGAGCGTCATGGGGCTTATCGTGAGCTTCACGATTCCGATTATTTTTGCCTTGTTCATCAACGAAATCAAAAATCAGTTCTTCAAACGATCCATCCAAACGATCTCGTACCTGCCGCATTTCGTCTCCTGGGTCGTCGTCGCAGGTCTCGTATCCAAGATGTTGTCCACGGACGGCGGAGCGGTCAACCAGCTGCTGGTGTCACTCAACCTGATTGACCAGCCGATTCAATTTTTGGCCAAAGGCGAGTGGTTCTGGTCGATTGTCACCGCGTCGGACGCGTGGAAGGAAACGGGCTGGAACTCGATCATCTTCCTAGCCGCCATGGCGGGCATCGATCAAGAGCAATACGAAGCGGCGACGGTGGACGGCGCCGGACGGTTCCGCAAAATGTGGCACATTACGCTGCCGGGTATCCGCACAACGTTCATGGTGTTGTTCATCCTATCGATCGGGCATCTGATCAGCATCGGCTTCGAGAAGCAGTTCCTGCTGGGCAATCCGCTTGTCAGCGACTATTCCGAGGTACTCGATTTGTACGCGCTGAACTACGGCATTAACCTAAGCCGCTACTCATACGGCACGGCAATCGGTATCTTCAACTCCGTCGTCAGCATCATCCTGGTATTCGCGGCGAACCACATCTACAAACGAGTTACGAAAGAATCGATTATTTAAGGAGGCCTATGCATGAATAGCATTACGAGGCGCAGATACGGCGACAAGTTGTTCGACACCGGCCTCTATCTGGTAATGATCATCGCCGCGATCGTCACGTTATATCCATTCCTGAACGTGCTTGCCATCTCGTTCAACGATTCCATCGACACCGTACGAGGCGGCATCACGATCTTCCCCCGGGAGTTCACGTTCGACAACTATGCGACGATATTTGCTTTCGATGGCTTGCTCACCGGCTTCAAAAACTCCGTCATCCGGACGGTGGTCGGCACAGTCATCGGCGTTCTGGCCGCTTCTATGCTGGCTTACACGTTAAGCCGCCGCGACTTCCAGGCGAGAAAATGGATGTCCGTGCTGTTCACGATGACGATGTATTTCTCCGGCGGACTCATTCCGGGGTACATGCTCATGAGGCATCTGGGACTGATCGGCACGTTCGAGGTCTACATTATCCCGGCCATTCTGAGCGTATGGAACGTGTTCGTCGTGCGCTCCTATATCGACAATCTGCCGATCGCTTTGCAAGAATCGGCCAAGATCGACGGTGCGAACGACTGGACAATATTCTGGCGGGTCATTCTGCCGCTCTGTCAGCCTGTGCTGGCGACCATCGCTTTATTCGTGGCCGTCGGCCACTGGAACGCTTGGTTCGATACGTATTTGTTCAACAACATGAAAGCGGAGAATACGACATTGCAGTACGAGCTGATGAAGGTGCTGCAGTCGACTCAATCGGGCAACAACTACCGGGATCCGAACGCGCAGCAAGCGATCGCCTCGGTATCGCCGGAATCCATCAAGATGGCGATCACCATCGTCGTCACGGTGCCGATCCTGATGGTGTATCCGTTCCTGCAGCGTTATTTCGTGAAGGGCATGACGCTCGGCGCGGTAAAGAGTTGATTTGAAGGGCGGTCGCCGAGTTGAGCAGCGCAACCGGGCTGTTGCGTAAAGCGGCTTGTCCAAATGGAATACGTATTTGTGAAATCTCCGCTTTTGCTGCTGCGAATTCTTACGGTTGTCACAGCGCCTAAACGGCTTAATGGGCTCGCTTTTACCGGCTAACGGTTGCCTTGGAGCTTATCGAACACAAAAGGCGCTCAATCGGAACGAACTCCAAGAAATAGGCGTGCTCACAACCGTTACATGTAGAAAGTCGGCGAAAGTGACCAACTAGACGCTGTGGCAACCGTTACACAAAAAGTCAACAGCAAGCGGACTTTTTGAACTACCTTCGATAGCAACAGGTATCCTGTTCTATATAGTTAGACACATTATAAAAGGGAGGCAATACCAGAGATGAAAAAGAACGCAAAAATGATGTTCAGCACGCTGCTTGTCCTCATCTTTATCTTCCTCGCGGCTTGTTCCGGCAACAATGGCGGAAACGCCGGCAATAACGGCGCGGCGAACGGCGGCAATGCTGGCAATTCCGGCAATGCCGGCAATGCAGGCGAGGAGTCGCTTGAACCGATTACGATCCGTCTGGCTTCGGGCGACGTCAACGCCAACTGGGACGACATGCAAAGCGAAGTCGGCAAAGAAATTCAGGCCAAGACAGGCGTTACCCTCAAGCAGGAATTCCCGGTTGGCGGCAGCGACGCCGACATGTTCGCCCTCATGGTAGCAAGCGACGAATATCCGGATCTCGTCATGCCGAAGGGCAATGCTGGCAAGCTGGTTGACGCCGGCGCCTTGATCGACCTTCGTCCCTTGATCGAAGAGCATGCTCCAAACCTGAAAAAAGTATACGGCGATTACTTCAACCGCCTGCGCTGGAGCGAAGAAGACGACGCTATCTACGTCTTGCCGCAAGACGGCGTCGGTCACACGTACTTCGAAGCGGGCGGCGGCTTCCAGCTGCAGCACAAGGTGCTCGAAGCGGCCGGCTTCCCGGAAATCAAAACGGTTCAAGACTACGAGAACGCGATTAAAGCCTACATCGAAAAAAATCCGACGACAGAAGACGGACAACCGACGATCGGCATGTCGCTGAACGGTGGCGAATGGCAGATTCTGATATCCGTAACGAATCCGGCATTCTACGCGACTGGCACTCCGGACGACGGCGAGTTCTTTATCAACCAAGAAACGCACGAAGCCATCATGCACTACCAACGTCCGGAAGAGCGCGAATACTTCCGCTGGCTGAACCACATGAATGACATCGGCCTGCTGGATCCGGAAAGCTTCGTTCAGAAATATGACCAATACAAGGCAAAAATCGCTTCCGGCCGCGTCCTTGGCCTGGTCGACCAGCAATGGGACTACGCGGACGCCGAGAACGCGCTGAAAGCCGAAGGCAAATTCGATTCGACGTACGCCCGCTTCCCTGTCACGCTTGACGAAAA
The DNA here is from genome assembly GCF_030929555.1 of Paenibacillus sp. LHD-117. Taxonomy (GTDB): domain Bacteria; phylum Bacillota; class Bacilli; order Paenibacillales; family Paenibacillaceae; genus Pristimantibacillus. The sequence continues at coordinate 39,985 of NZ_JAVFVT010000040.1, forward strand.
GTATCAAGACCATTCCTTCCAAGGAACGGGGTACCTGTCCGGTTACGGCATCGCCATCACGAAGGATGCCAAGGATCCGGTACGCGCCATCAAATTCCTGGATTACCTGGCTTCCGACGAAGGCCAAGTGCTCGTGAACTGGGGCATCGAAGGCAAACATTACAACGTCGAGAACGACAAACGCGTTATTCCTGCCGACGTGCAAGAGAAGAAGTCGAACGACAACAATAACTTCAAGAAAACGACAGGCATCGGCAACTACCTGATCTCCGCGCGTTACGGCGACGGCGTTCAGGATCCTAGTGGCAACTACTACACGACGAACTTCCCTGAGCAAATCGTGACCAGCTACTCCGAAGCCGACAAGAAGACGCTCGCGGCTTACGGCGCGACGACCTACAGAGATCTGTGGCCGGCGAAAGACGCGTTCCCTGAGCGCAAATACGGCGCGGCATGGACGCTGCCGTTCGAGACGGGCTCGGAAGCGAACGTTATTTTCCAGAAGACGCAAGACATCATGAAGAAACGGATCCCGGAAGCAATTCTGGCGAAGCCGGCGGACTTCGACAAGGTATACGATGCGTTCCTGAAGGATCTGGAGGACGCTGGCGTGGCCAAGCTGAACGAAGAATTTTCGCAAATGGTTAAGGATCGCGTAGAGCTTTGGTCCAAATAAAGGTTTAACGAATGAAAGGCCAAGCGGGGGAATGCTCCCCTGCTTGGCCTTTGTCTATTATGAAGTTTGCAGATTTATTTGTGCCCGTACAATTGGACGTCAATAGTGTCGACTCTTCGGCGGCATCCGCCCTCGTATCTTGCCGCGTAGACTCTTATGTTCACGTAATCGCCCGGAACGGAGTACGTGTTCGTGTACGACTCTCCCGGAGCGAGCCTGACTCTCCCAAGCGTATAGGAGGTTTCGCCGTTCCGCGTACTTAGTAGAGTCACATAAACGTTGGAGACGGAAGTGCCGCGGTTCGTCGCCAAAAGGCGAAGCGTAGCGTATTCGCGGACGTCGATGCCCGGATCATGGTGATGGTGGTGATGATGATGATGTTCATGGTCACCGTCACTATCATGATGGTGGTGGTCGTTCTGCGTCAACACCCTGCCGGTGCCGGGGCGAAGCGATACGCCTTCGGCGGGCGTGCTGTACAACGATTTGTTTTTGGCCATATTCACACCTTCTTCTTGTTAAAAGTACTACATGCTATGAAAGCGTTATAGCATTTGCTTGTACTTTTGCCCCGAAGGTGAGTGTCACGATAGAGCTCGAAACGAGATTACCGCTGCGTAATGACTTTGTCGATGATCCCGTATTCGAGCGCTTCCTCGGCGGACATGAAATAATCGCGGTCCATGTCCCGTTCGATCTTCTCCAGCGGCTGCCCCGTCCGTTCGGCCGTAATCCGGTTCAGCTTCGCTCGCGTGCTCAGAATGTGTTTGGCCGTGATGGCGATGTCGCTCGCCTGCCCGCGGGCGCCGCCGTGGGGCTGATGAATCATGATTTCGCTGTTCGGCAGCGCGAACCGTTTGCCCTTCTCTCCCGCTAGCAGCAGGATGGCGCCGAAGGAAGCCGCGAATCCGGTGCAGATCGTGCTGATCTCCGGTTTGATGTACTGCATCGTGTCGAAGATGGCAAGGCCGGCCGTCACCGAACCGCCAGGGCTGTTGATATACATGTGGATGTCCTTGTCGGGATCTTCCGCCGCGAGGAAGAGCAGCTGCGCGATAACGCTGTTCGCGATTCCGTCGTCGATCTCCGAGCCGACGAAAATAATACGATCCTTGAGCAGGCGCGAATAAATATCGTACGATCGTTCGCCGCGATTCGTTTGTTCCACGACATAGGGGATAGGGATGTTCATAGGTTTGGCCTCCAATACGTTTGGAATGGGTTGCGCTGGGTAAACGATTCCGAAGAGTGGAAAGATACGCCGCAAAAAACATATAATGAATTTGCGGAAATCGCGTAACTTTTACAGTTGTTCATTCGTTTACCCCTAGAGCACGATCATGTTTTGGCTACGGAATCCGCTCCGTCGCGGGCGAAGGAGGCGAATCAATGAAGACACATGAACGGGGTGCGGGATTGAATACGGAAGATAGAGGCTTGGAGGTTGACGTTCTGCAGGGAAAGCTGCAACGGTATTGCCTGTCGCTGACGGGCACCGTTCAGGACGCGGAGGATTTGGTTCAACAAACATGGGAGAAGACGATAGTACGTCTGGAGAAGCGGGGGCATGCCAATCCGGAAGCGTTCTTGCTACGGGTAGCCAAAAATACGTGGATTGACGAATGCCGCCGGAGACGGATGCTTCGGGATCGATTGGATCGCCTCCGGCAGCCTAACGAGCGTGCGGCGGTTGACGCTTCGGATGCCGAGCGGGCGATCTCGGCGTTATATCGCCATCTGTCTCCGATTCAGCGCACGGTTTTTATGCTGCGCGATACGCTCGGGTATTCGGCCGCCGAGACGGCGGATCTGCTCGGGACGAGCGAAGGCGCGGCGAAGGCGGCGCTGCATCGGGCGCGTCAAGCGTTAACCGCCGTAAGAGACGAGTTGATCCGGGAGCGGGACGGAGACGATTCGGCCGGGGGCATAGGCGGGGCCGCGGAAGAGCTGGCGCGCAAAGTCCGCGAAGCCTATATCGAGGGCCGGGTAGACGATCTGATCAGCTTGTTCTATTCGAATGCTGCGGCCGCGGATGGTCTCCACGTCGTGGGACGGATGGGGCAAGCGGCCATGCAGCCGGCGTGGCAGAATCCGCAATCCGCGTATTCGCTTCGCATGTCGGCCTGAAATTTTGTTACCATATCAGAATACTGCAAAGATAGGATTTGTGACGATGAACAAAGCGGTTTTTTTTGACGTGGACGATACGTTGTACGACCATCTGCTCCCCTTCCGCAAGGCGGTGTCGAAGTGGGTTTCCCGCGTGCCGGACTTTCCTTACGAGAAAGCTTACCACCGGCTTAGGTATTATAGCGACATCCTTTCGCTTGAGCTCGGGGGAGCGGGCATGATGGAAGCCGGGGATGCGACGGAGGGCATGAGAAGACGGCGATTTCAGTTGACACTCGCAGAATTCGGGATTGAACTCTCCGAAGAAGAGTCGGCCGAAGTACAGGCGGCTTATATCGGCTGCCAGTATGACATCGAGATGTTCCCGGGCGCCAGGGAGTTGATGGCGGAGCTGGCGGCGACGGGGACGATCGTCGGATTGGTTACCAACGGCGCCGGTCCCCATCAGCGGCGCAAGATCGAGGCCATGCGCCTGGAGGGGCTGATTGCCCCCGAGAACATCTTCGTATCGGGCGAAGTGGGCTGGGACAAACCGGATGCGCGGATATTCCGTTATATCAACGAAGTGACGGGCACGAAGCCGGAAGACTGCGTCTACATCGGCGACTCCTGGCGCAACGACGTCATCGGCGCTTTGGCGGCCGATTGGACCGTCGTCTGGTTCAACCATCGGGGAACGGTACCCGAGACGGACGACCGTCCGCATCATATCGTCGCGGGCTATAAGGAGCTGGCGGGGTTGTTCTCGGAGCTTTGCCAGGCGACGCTCGCTTAGCCGCAGTGTATGCTGCGGCTTTTTTGCATTTGTTTTTGTTAGCCGGAATCGACGCTGCGGTTGCTGGACGAGGTTGCGCATCCGGCGCTTGGATTCGCTAAATTCCGATCGAAAGCAGCTCCCGAAGATCGGCTTCGGTCAGCGAAGACGAAGCGTTGCCGTCCGGAGAGAGCACCTCGTCGATGAGACTCATTTTTCGCTGCTGCAGCTCGACCATCTTGTCTTCGACGGTACCCTCGGATACGAGGCGAATAATTTGCACGACGTTGCGTTGTCCGATCCGGTGGGCGCGGTCGGCGGCTTGCTGCTCCACCGCGGGATTCCACCACAAGTCGTAGAGGATGACCGTGTCCGCTCCGGTCAAGTTGAGGCCGGTGCCTCCGGCCTTGAGCGACAGCAGGAACAGCTCGCGCTCCCCGTCGTTGAATCGATTGCATAACTCGACTCGCTCGGCCGCAGGCGTGCTGCCGTCCAAGTAGAAGTACGGCACGCCCCGGAAGCCGAGCTCGCGGCCAATGAGGCCTAACATCTCCGTGAACTGGGAGAAGACAAGCGCGCGTTTGCCGGTGCTGCGGCATTCCTCGACCAGCTCGAGCAGCTGCTCGAACTTGGCCGAGCTTCCTTGGTATCCTTCGACGAACAAAGCAGGATGGCAGCACAGCTGCCTGAGACGCGTGATACCCGCCAAAATTTTGATCCTCGCCTTGCCGAAGTCGTCGCTGTCCAGATGCTTAAGCGAATCTTGGCGCAGCTTGGCCAAGTAGGCGGCATATAACGTCTTCTGCTCCGGCAGCAGCTCGCTCGATTGCAGCGTCTCGATCTTCTCGGGCAGCTCTTTGAGCACGTCCGACTTCAACCTGCGCAGCAGGAAGGGCCGGCTGCGTCTCGCGACTTCCTCGCGCGTCAGCTCTCCGAATTGCCGTAGATCGGGGAACAGCCCCGGGAATACCGCCCGGAAGATGGACCACAGCTCATCAAGCCGGTTCTCGATCGGCGTGCCGGTCAAGGCGAACCGAAACTCGGCTTGCAGCGCCCTGACCGCTTCAGCCGTCTGCGTGTTCGCGTTTTTGAACGCCTGGGCTTCGTCCAGAATAAGCGTATGGAAACGCTGTGCGGCGTACAGATCCCTGTCCCGGCGAAGCAGCGGATACGATACGATGACGACATCCGGCGTTTGGCCGCCTGCCGTCCAGTCGAGCGCATCCTCCCGTTCCTCCTTGCTGCCGTCGGCGATGACCGCAACCAGCCCGGGGGCGAATCGTTCTAGCTCGCCCCTCCAGTTGTACATTAGGGAAGCGGGGGAAACGATCAGAGCGGGTTTTCCGGAAGCGCGAATATCCTGCACGACCGACAAAAGAAACGCGATGCTTTGGACAGTCTTGCCGAGCCCCATCTCGTCGGCGAGAATGCCGCCGAACCGATAGGCGGCGAGCGTCTTCATCCATTGGAAGCCAGTCTTCTGATAATCGCGGAGCACGGGACCGAGCGATGCCGGCAGAGGAAAATCGAGCCGTTCGGGATCGCGCAGGCTGTCCAGCAGCTCCTTCAGGGGACGGTTCAGCTTTACCGAGCCCGCGTGCGGCATGTCCAGGAGCGCAGCCGCTTTGCCGATGGGAACTCGGGCCATGTCGCCGTGAAGCGCAAGATGATGCAAGCCGACACCGTTCATGACGCGCAGCATCGCTTCGAAAGCTTCCGTCTTCAGCGGCAACAACGCTCCGGTTGCCAACTTGTAATACGGCTTTTTGGCCTCGACCGCTTGCACGACGGCCTTGATTTCTTTCTCGGCGATGCCGTCCATGTTGAATTTGAACTCCAGCCAATCGGTTCTCTCGTCCCACGAGAGCGAGATCTTCGGCGGAATCGGGTCCGCGACGATTCGAAGCTTCACGGCTGCGGTCGCGTAGACCGTCAACAGCTCCTCCAGCCGCGGCACGATTTCGTGGAGGAACAGAAACTCGTCGTCGTCCCCCTCCATCACGAAACCGCCTTCCGTCCTGACGAAACCTTCCTGCTCGAACAAATTCAAAATGTTCGATTCCTTCTCGGCGTCGCGCATCAGAATGCGTTCGGCCCCCCGCGGCTTATCCGCCTGTTCAAGCGGATTGATCACGATATCGCCGTATTGGAATTCCAATCCTGCAAGCAGTCGCCCACGGATGCGGTCCAAGTACATGCGGGCTTTGAGCGGCTGGACCCAGATCCGATCCGAAATCGCCGCCGCCAGCTTAAGCTCCCCAAGCTTCATCAGGCTCGGAACGACCCTCTCCATGAAACGTTCCATTTGTTCGGGGGCGATGCAGACGGTCTCCTCCTCCAAGGTGTCGCGCAGATCCGAGAAAAGAAGCTCCTTCAGCTTGGCGAGTTGGATCAGCCGGGCGCTAGGCATTCGATAGAACGTTCCGCGCAGGAACGCCATGCCGTAAGCTTCGAGCAGGATCAAATCTTTTATGCCGGAAGACGTCAGCGCATAACCTTCCTGTTGTTCCGAACGGTCCAGTCCGAAGCTAACGGGCAATCGTTCCTCCGGCCGGTTTACGAGCGGCTTGCCGTAAGAAGCGGGTTTCGAACGACTCCGGTTGGCCTCCTGATGCACTTCCGTCTTCAACTCCCGCGCGGCCAGCAATGCGGAAAGGAGCTCCTCCCAACCATGTGGCGGAACGATAAGCAAACGTTGATCTTGCACCGTATGGGAAGGAGGAAGTTTGCCGTGAAGCACGGTTGTTTTATACTGCTCGTCTTGCCGGATGACGGTGATCAGCTTATGAATGACAAGTTCATCCTCGGGAAGGAATCGGTGCTGCTTCGGATCGTAGCGGAAAAGCTTCGCGAGCGGATAGTCTCTTCTTTGGTCGATATGCATTAGAAATTCCGGCAGTCGCTGGACGATATACGGCTTTTGTAGTCCGACTCTCAGCTCCAGTCCGATTCTGTGTTGGCCGTCTGCGGAAGGAATGAGATGGCAGCCGAATTCGGCTGTCAGCGCCGTCCGATCGTCCCTAAGAGCTCGGCTGACGCCCGCTCTTCTTGGTTGATCGCCGAATAAACCGAATAGATTTTCGACGATTTCGCGATCCGGCGAGCTGTTCAAATAAACTTTGCCCTTGCTTTCAAGATGATGCGAACGCAGCAATCCGCTGTTCATTCGCTCTTCGATGGCGATCAGCGCGGCTGCCGAATGTTTGCAGAACAAGTCTTCCGCTAGAAAGGACAGACATCCGCATTCCGGTTCGACGAGTCCATCGTTTCTTAGACGGACATGCACCGCATATGGCCGATTGGCTTGCACGGTAGCCGTGTAACGGTCGTCGCCGGACAACACGATGGATACTTTGCCGTCAAGCACGTAAGCGGCTCCCCTGTCGTAGTTGGTTTGGCCGCAAAGCTGGATGATCTGTCGGCGGGTCAGTGAAACGGGCATCTTGATCTCCTTTTGGCAATGATTTGAAATTTTTCCGAACAAACGTTAAACTACGGTCAATATTATTATAGTACATCCGGACGGCAAAGAGGAGGAAGGGCAAATGGCAACGTTCGATGAACGGGAACGGGTGGGCGAAGATGGAACGGCAAGGGATTTGGCCGATCGCGGACTGCCTGCTTCGATACGATCGTTCATGAAGCTTCGCCACGAGACAATCGTTCTTGCGGAGCATGCGCCGGAGGAACGGCTGAACGACATTCCCGCCGGGCGGGCCGCCAGCCTGAGATGGTTGATCGGGCATGTGCTCGTCGTGTGGGATCATGGCCTCTTCCCGAAAGTGGGCGATTCGTGGAGGCTGCCCCCGCATTACCATACTTTATTTCCGGAAGGGAGCAGTCCGGGCAATTGGACGGTCATGCCTCCTTCTCTCGATGAATTGCTTCGAAGGCTTCGCATCCAGAAGGACGACATTCTCGACGCGACGGAACGGCATCTTGACTATCCGCTCGCGGAGCCGTTCCTCGACTTCGCGACGGTGGGCGAAGCGTTCGATTATTTGGCGGGGGAAGAACGCCGGTGCTTGAACGAAATGCGTGCCGTCGTTGCTGCTTTCGATGTACCGCTTCAGTAACGGCCAAACGAAAACTTTTGCGGCACGGGTTTGACTTCGGAAACTGTATATAATAAAATTACAGTATCTTAAAGTCAGCAGGTGATGATAATGGCAAAAAAAGAACCGCAACGGCAGCCGAACAAGCTGCATTCCTCATTCGGCATTCCGTTATCCGTGCTGGACGTCGCACCGATCATCCAAGGCGGGACGGTAGCGGAATCGCTCCGCAACTCGCTTGATTTGGCACAACATGCCGAGAGCTGGGGATACAATCGTTATTGGCTCGCGGAACATCATAATTCGCCTAGCATCGCAAGCTCCGCCACGTCGGTCGTCATCGGCCATGTGGCCGCGGGCACTTCGCATATCCGCGTCGGCGCAGGCGGCATCATGCTGCCGAACCACGCACCGCTTGTCATCGCCGAGCAATTCGGGACGCTAGAGGCTTTGTTCCCGGGCCGGATCGATCTCGGGCTAGGGCGAGCTCCCGGCACGGATCAGCTGACGGCGACCGCGCTTCGCGGCGAGCGGGGCACGAACGGCGGCAACTTCCCGGAACAGCTGGAGCAGCTCCGGGCATTCATCGATCCGGAAGGAGCCGATAAAGCGATGGCGGTGAGGGCGATTCCGGGCGAAGGCGCGGACATCCCGATCTGGCTGCTGGGCTCCAGCGATTTCAGCGCGCAGCTCGCGGGCAAGCTTGGTCTGCCTTTTGCCTTCGCGGGCCACTTCTCCCCGACGTACACGGTTCCCGCAATGAAGCTGTACCGCAGCGTCTTCCAGCCTTCAGCCGTGCTGGACGAACCGTACGGCATGGTGGCCGTCAACGTCGTGGCGGCGGATACCGACGAGGAAGCCGCCTATCTTGCGACCTCCATGCAGCAGCTTTTCCTTGGCTTTGTCCGGGGCCGCCCGGGGCCGCTGCCGCCGCCGGTACGTGACATGGAAGCATTGTGGACGCAGCAAGAGAAATACATGCTGCAGCAACAGCTTGGCTCTTCGATCGCGGGCAGTCCCGCAACGGTGAAGGCAAAGCTCGAGCAATATATCGAAGCGACCGGCGCCGACGAAATCATGGTCGCTGCCCACATTTACGACCATGCGGCGCGCGTACGTTCTTACGAGATTATCGCGGGGCTGTGAGAATACCTATATTGCGGTGAAAAAGAATCGGGAAGGACGCATCCTGGCGCTCCTCCCGATTTATTTAAATATAAGAAAGTATAAGTTTTCTCTATACTGGGCTTATATTTCTCGGAATGAAACGCGCCGCGCCGCAAAGGACGGCGACAGCCGTTTCACCTTGTTTGGTATGCAAGCAGCTTGCTACTCCTTGATCGCAGAGGTCCATCCCCAGAAAAACGAGTCGCGATCCCAGGCAGCCTTGCCGCCGTGCATTTTTTTGAACGCTTTTTTGACTTCCTTGTCGATGGAAGCATGTCCGCTCTCGTTAACGTAAATATAGGTCTCCCCGTACCGCTTCCGAATATGCTCCACCGCGTCGGCCTGGTACAACATGCCGGCATGTTTCATTTCATTAAACATCCAAGCCGCTATTTCGTGCGCCTTTGTTTCGCTCATCGTTTTTCCTCCAATGTATCGCTCTTGCCGATTGCGTTGCTTTCGGCGGCGAGCTCTATTACTATTTAAATAGAACTTGCGTCATTTGAACACCCCCTATAGGGTTTGCAGATCGAATTCATCTATTCGAAGGAGGACGAAGGGGACATGCCACCATTCCAGCCGCTGCCGCGACCTCAGCCTTCATCCGGGTGGCCGGAGCGGGGCCCGTCCCGGCGAAACCGCCGGCTGCGCGCGGCATTGCTGATCTTATTCATCCTGACGATCGTGACGTCCGTCATGATGGAATATTCGGATCGGCTCGAGAGGCTGCTGCCTTTCCTGCGCAAAGAAGTTCCGCCGATCACGGAATTGCATCCCATCGTCATGGAGAAGACGGACTTGCTGATCGAAGAGGCGAAACGTCTCGGAATATCGGTGGTTATCACCGACGACTTCCGCAGCCATGAAGATCAGAATGCGCTGTACGAGCAGGGCCGGACGCAGAAAGGACCGATCGTGACGCAAGTGCGCGGCGGAGGTTCGTATCACAATTACGGCCTCGCTATCGATTTTGCTTTGCGCACGAAAGGCGGCCGGATCGTATGGGATATGGAGCATGACGGCAACCGGAACGGGAAGCCGGATTGGCTCGAGGTCGTCGACGCGGCCAAGAAGCTGGGCTTTAGCTGGGGCGGCGATTGGAAGAGCTTCAAGGACTATCCCCATCTCCAAATGGACTTCGGTTATTCGATTTCCGAGCTCCGACGCGGTTTCCGGCCGCCGAACGGGGATGAGAAGCCGGAGTGAGCCATTGCCGGGCATTAGCTCTTTAATAGTCCGAAAAGATAATCGACGGAACGCATCGCGTATTCTTTTTGCGCCAATTGTCCATTCTTAAGAAGAACCAGGCACGGCACGCTCTCGATCCGCCACTCGTCGCGCAGACGGGGCGAGAAGTTGATGTTCGTCTTGTAGAGTGGATAGTCGATTCCAGCGGCTTCGGCGACTTCGAGCATCCGTTCGGCGACTTTGCAGGTCCCGCATAACGGCGTCGTGAACAGGACGGCCGTTCTTCCGACGTCGGCCGCGGCCAACAGCGCCAATTGCCGTTCATCCAATTCTTTTAGCGGCATGTTTGGTTTCGCCTCCTTTCGCGGCGGTCATGCATCCATCATATCAAAGGGGCCGCAAAAAAATAAAAATTTTTTTGAAACCGATCGAAACGCTGCGCGTATAGAACCCTGTGCAACACGAAAACCGATGATTACCCTCCAAAGGGGAGTAGCTGCCACGATAAAGTCGTCATTACGAGAATGTCGAATTCTCCGGCTTTATCGGCAATGTCTATACGGCATTGTTAGCGAGACCTTTGCCTTCTATGACGACATAGAGGCAAAGGTCTTTTTTGCGTGGATAGGGGCTCGTGAGCGGGAATCATTAAACCAATTGGGGGGCATGAAAATGGATTTGGGTTTATTGCTTGAGTATGGTTGGGTGCTGCTGGTACTTGTGGCGCTGGAAGGGCTGCTGGCGGCGGACAACGCGCTCGTGCTGGCGATCATGGTGAAGCACTTGCCGGATGATCAGCGCAAGCGGGCGTTGTTCTACGGGTTGGCGGGAGCGTTCGTGTTCCGATTCCTGTCGTTGTTCGTCATTTCGTTCCTGGTCGACGTATGGCAAGTGCAAGCAATCGGCGCCTTGTATTTGCTCTTCATCGCGTTAAATCATATTTTCCGAAAGGTCGTCGTCAAGAAAGGCGAGGAGTCGGCCGATAAAGAGGCCGGCAAGGAGAAGAAAAAAAGCGGCTTCTGGATGACGGTCTTCAAAGTCGAAGTCGCGGACATCGCGTTCGCGATCGACTCCATCCTGGCGGCCGTGGCACTTGCGGTAGCGTTGCCGGCATCGGGCTTGCCGAAGATCGGCGGTATGGACGGCGGACATTTCGCGGTTATTTTCATCGGCGGTTTCGTCGGACTGTTGATCATGCGTTTCGCGGCGTCGTTGTTCGTGAAGCTGCTGGAGAGCAGGCCGAGCCTGGAAATTGCGGCGTTCTGCATCGTCGGCTGGGTAGGAGTCAAGCTGGCGGTCCACACGCTCGCGCATCCTTCGCTGCATGTCATCCCGCATGATTTTGCCGAATCGACGGCTTGGAAGCTGACCTTCTACGCGGTGCTCGTGCTGATCGCGGCTTGCGGCTGGTTCATGTCCGGCAGCAAAGAGGGTAAAGACAAAAAAGCGGTCAAAGCGGTATAATAAATCCACGATAAATTCGAGTTCAAAAAAATACATCGTGATCAAAAGTGGACTTTTTGAACAACCTCGTTAAGACAGTGGAGGAGATTGCGGTTGGCACAGCTTTACTACAAATACGGCACGATGAACAGCGGCAAGTCGTTCGAAATCATTAAAGTAGCCCATAATTACGAAGAACAAGGGAAGCCGGTCCTGATCTATTCCCCGGCCGTCAGCGCCAGGGGCAGCGTCGATCGGGTCGGCTCCCGCGTCGGCTTCGAGCGGGAAGCGATTCCCGTCGCCGAAGACATGGACATGTACGAGAGCGTCAAGGAACGAATGGCGTCGTCGGGCAGAATCTATTGCGTTCTGATCGACGAAGCGCAGTTCCTGAAGCGGCATCACATTCTGGAGCTTACGCGCGTGGTAGACGGGCTGAACGTGCCCGTCATGGCGTTCGGGCTGAAGAACGACTTCCAGAACCATTTGTTCGAAGGCAGCTACAACCTGCTGGTCCATGCCGACAAGATCGAAGAGATCAAAACGATCTGCTGGTATTGCGACCGCAAGGCGACGATGGTGATCCGGTTCCGCGACGGAGAGCCCGTTAATTCGGGCGAGCAGATCCAGATCGGCGGCAACGAGGATTACAAGCCGGTCTGCCGGAAGTGCTACAATCGGGCGTTCGCGGGCGAAACGGGCAAAGCCTGACAAGAAGAAGCGGCATGGGAATCGCGACATGCCGCTTCTTTTTTTACCACATCAGAATGTTTAAGTGCTTTACAGCGATAAAGCGTAAAGAAGATCATTCTGATTGGCGATAAAAACCTCCGCTTAAACGCGGTCGCACATCCCCGAAGTACTTCGATAGGAGTTTTTCTCATGGCGCTCACTCCCTATTAGAACGACGATACGCTTTTTCATGGAATTTAGTAATGCTGCGAAACAACAACTTCCCGTCGTCCGGCAACCGATTACTCTCTTCGAAGTTCAAATACATCGCTTGATAAGGTTCCGGCACCCAAATGTACTGATGAACATAAGCAGCGAGATGGAAACCGTTTCTTTGCCAAAAATGGATTCGCCGGCAGTTTTCCTCGGTTGGTTCGGATTCCACTTCGACGATGATCCCTTTGCAATTCGCAACTGTGCGAGTCCATTCTTTGATACGGTCAAGCAATTGTCGGCCGTATCCGCTGCCGCGAAGATCCTTATGAATCGCTATATAATCAATTAGCAAAGCTCCAGCTTGTTGATCAATTCCGGTCAACGCCATCCCTACAATATCTGAGCCCTGGGCAATCGTGTGTAGTTGGCACATCCGTTTTTCAAACATGCGGCGAATAATATCGCGGCTTTTTTTGCCGTCAAGAGGAAACGATTGTTCGTAGATTCGCTCGACCGCGCTCCACCGTGCTTCATTCCAATCGTCGATGATACGGTATTCTAAATCCGTCAATCATGTTCACCACTTTCGGAACTGTGCTACAAACATTTTCTAATAAGGCTAGCGGTTTGGAGAAATACTTTTTACGGAATAAGACGGGAGGTGAACGATAACTTGAGCACTAAAGCAAAACCAGATAAAACCAATCCAAAGCATACCACGTCCCGCTCTAACGACCCGAATGATCAAGGAAAAAGCAGAGTACAAAAAAATTCGAAGTAACGATAGCATGCCCAGTTAGAAGTTGAAAGCATTAACATACCTGGATTACTTAACTGTGCAGCCGGTCGTGATGACCGGCTGCTGCTGTGTACATATTCTACTATCGTCCCCTCCAATCGTAACATCCGCATCGCCCGTATTCCATCTTTAACGGACCGCAGCGCCGCTAGTCGGAGTAATAGAGGAATAGTCGCTTGTCATCAATAAAATGCAATGGGCGAGGTTAAAAGAATCGAATGAGCGGGACCGGCTCTTGCAGTATACTATAGTTGGAAATGAAAGCGTTATCATAAATACTTTGAGACAACCCAAAAAGAAGAGGAGATGATGCAAGATGGGTAACACGGGGATTCGGGCCGCCGCCAAACCGCAATTGGTCAGGCTGCTAATTCTGGCCATGCTGGCACAAGCCGCGTTGTTTGCGGGTCCGGCGCAGCAGACGGGGGCGGCCATCGGATCGGGCGATTTTTTGAAGACGGACGGGAGGTTTATTAAAAACAACAGCGGCACAGGGGAGATCGTTACGCTGAGAGGAACAAACGCGGGCGGCTGGCTCGCGCAGGAGGATTGGATGTCGCCGCTCGGCGAATTCGCGGCGGATCGGACAGGCTGGACGGCGTCGGCTTCGGCGAACGGAGCAAACGCGGGCAACACGCTGGACGGCAGCGGCACCAGCTATTGGGACACGGGAGCGAACCAGGCGAGCGGCCAGTGGCTCCAGGTCAATCTTGGCGCGCCGACGCTGTTCAACCGTTTGTACGTGGACGCTGCGGGCAGACCGGGCGACTATCCGCGCGGGTATCAGATTCAAGCGTCCGATGACGGGACGACGTGGAGGGATATCGCGAGCGGAGCTTCTACGAGCGCGAATACGGTCGTCAGAACGACGCCGCAGGTCGCGCAATACGTCCGTATCAATCAGACGGGAACTGCATCGAATTGGTGGTCGGTAGCGGAGTTTAACCTTTTTAACGACCCCGTGCTGAATAACGGCGGCTTTACGGCCACCGCTTCATCGACCGGTTCCGGAAGCTCGGCGGCCAATGCGCTCGATGGCAACGTGAATACAAGATGGACAAGCGGAACGGCGCAGACGGGCGGACAGACGTTTACGATCAACCTTGGCGGGAACAAGGAAGTGAGCCGGATTCTGATCGATGCGGGACCGGCCTCCGCCGGCGATTATGCCCGCGGCTACGAGGTCTGGGGTTTGACGGACGGCGTCTGGACCAAATACGCGAGCGGTGCGGGCGCGTCGCGGTTCATCCATGCGGAATTCTGGTGGTCGTACTGGATGACGGAAATCCGGATCGTCCAGACCGGAAGCAGCTCGAGCTGGTGGTCGATCGCGGACGTGTCTGTATTCTCCGGCGGCAGCCTGGAGCGTTCGGGCTGGACGCTGAGCGCTTCTTCAAGCGCAGCCGGCACGTCGCCGGGCAACGTGAGGGACGGCAATGCGGGCACGGTCTGGAGCACTGGCGCGGCGCAGACGAGCGGTCAATGGTTCCAGGTCGATCTCGGCGCCAAAATCACATTTAACCAAATCGTGCTCGACACGGCCAAAAACACGGGTTACGAGCAAGACTACCCGCGCGGGTATACGGTGCAAGTGTCCCAGAACGGCACCGCTTGGACGACCGTAGCCAGCGGACAGGGCCTCCGCAAGGCGACGCCGATCAACTTCCCGGCGGTGGGCGCGAGATATATCCGTATTAACCAAACGGGCAGCGCCGGCAACTGGTGGTCGATCGGCGAACTGAGCATCAGTCTCAACAACGACGATTATTCCTTGTATTCCACGCTTGGGGAACGTTTTGGAGCAACGACGAGGGAGAGTCTCTATACAACGCATCAGAATACCTGGATCGTGGAAAGCGACATCGATAACATCAAGGCGATGGGCATGAACCTGATCCGCCTTCCGATCGCTTGGTTCGAAATCGTGGACGAAAGCGGCGCTGTCAAGCCGGGCGCGTGGACGAACATCGACTGGCTCATAGCCGAAGCGGCGGAGAGGGACATGTATGTCCTGCTTGATCTCCATACGGTGCCGGGAGGCGGCTGTCCATGGGGGAGCTGCGGACGCGTAGGCCCGAATCCGAACGCCTTCTGGACGACGACTGCTTATCAGGATATGGTCGTCGATATTTGGGAGGCGATCGCGACCCGCTATGAGGGCAACCCGGCGGTCGCGGGCTACGACCTGATCAACGAGCCGCTGATCGATTATGCAGAGGACGCGGACGACGTCGCGCAGAAGAGCGCGTATTACGACCGCCTGTATGATGCCGTCAGGGCGATCGATCCGGACCATACGATTTATATCGCGGCGTTCTTCAACTTTAACAGCATCTATGCGCCAAGCGTCTACGGCTGGCAGAACGTCGTTTACGAGGTGCATCCGTACGACATGCCCGGCGGCAAGGACGTCGACGCGCAGAACGCGCTCGTCGAGACGACCTTGGCGTCGGTCGGATCGATCCAGAACGATCCGAATTGGAACGTGCCGATTCTGCTCGGCGAATACTCGCTGTACCATAATGACGATGTTTGGGCCAAGTTCATGTCGGGGCTGAACGCGATGAATATTTCGTGGACGAACTGGTCGTACAAGGTGCGGCAAGACCATTACCAAGGTGCGGGAGGTTATTGGGGCTTCTACAATTCGAATCCCAATCCGCTTCCGGTGATCAATAACGACGCTTCCGCGACGATCGCCTCCAAGCTCGGGGCATTCGGGACGTCGCAGTTCTCGCCGAACTCGAGATTCATTAACGTCGTGAGCCGGTTTGCTTCCGGAGAGCCATGGATGGCGACCGTTCCGATCGATATGTCCGGCTGGACGGCAACTGCTTCCTCCACCGAATCCAGCGGATCCGCGGCGAACGCGATCGACTGGAACGTCTCGACGCGCTGGAGCAGCGGCGTATCCCAGGCGAACGGACAATGGTTCCAGGTGAACATGGGCGCGAAAAAAACATTCGACCAAATTTCGTTCGAGACGGGCACGGCGAACAAGTGGGATTATCCGCGGGGCTACCAGGTGCAGATATCGAACGACGGCGCAAGCTGGACGACGGTCGCAAGCGGCCAAGGCTTCGGCTGGAAGCAATCGATCGTCCTCGGGCCTCAGTACGCGCAGTACGTCCGCGTCGCGCAGACCGGGAACGCGCACGAGTGGTGGTCGATCTCGGAATTTCACGTGTATTCCGAGCCTTCGCTCGTTCGGAGCGGCTGGACGGCCAGCGCGTCTTCGACGGACGCGGGAGATTCCGTCGGCGGGGCGATTGACGGCAGCTTGACTACGCGCTGGAGCAATGGAGCCGCGCAGGCGAACGGCCAATTTTACGCGGTCGATATGGGCAAGGCTCAGACGTTTAACCGGCTGCTGCTCGATACGGCGGCTTCCGCTGGCGATTATCCGCGCGGCTACCAGATTCAAGTGTCGAACGACGGAACGAGCTGGTCTACCGTCGCTTCGGGGACGAACGCGAATGCTGCCCTACTTGTGCAATTCCCGGTACAGACGGCTCGCCACATCCGGGTCGTGCAGACCGGAACGGCAAGCAGCTGGTGGTCGATCGCCGATCTGCAGGTGTACGGAGAGAAGGAACTGGCGCGAGCGGGCTGGACGGCGTCGGCTTCGCAGACGGAAGCGGGAAGCAGCGCGGGCAATGCGCTCGACGCTAGCGCGTCGACAAGATGGAGCGGCGGAGTTCCGCAGGCAAGCGGCCAGACGTTCCAGGTCGACATGGGCGCAAGCCGTTGGTTCAACCATATCGTCATGGATTCGGGCGCAAGCACGGGCGATTATGCAAGAGGGTACGTGATCGAGGTATCCTCGAACGGCACTAGCTGGAGAACCGTGGCAAGCGGAGAAGGCGCTTCGGCTGCGATCGCCGCGAATTTCCCGATTACGGAAGCCCGCTATATCAGGGTCACGCTCAAGGAAGCGTCACCGAGCTGGTGGTCGATTAGCGACTTCCGAGTGTTCGAGTAGGGAGGACGGAAGCGATGAGCGGAACGATGTTTCGAAAATGGGTTTCGGCCGCGCTGGCGGCGGCTTTGCTGGCGACGTTAGCCGCGTTTCCGGGCGCGGCCTATGCGAACGATTACCAGAATCCGTCCTTGCCCGTCGAACAAAGGGTATCGGACCTGCTCGGACGCATGACGCTGCAGGAGAAGATCGGCCAGATGCTGCAAGTGGAACGGCTCGCGGCGACGCCGGCCCAGGTCGGCCAACATTTCATCGGCTCCGTATTGAGCGGGGGAGGGTCCAACCCTTCCCCCAATACGAAGGAGGCATGGGCGGCCATGGTCGACGGCTACCAATCCGCTGCGCTAGGCACGCGTCTCGGCATCCCGATCCTGTACGGCGTCGATGCGGTCCATGGCCATAACAACGTGTACGGAGCCACGATATTCCCGCATAATGTCGGACTCGGAGCGACTGGAGACGAGTCGCTCGTGCGCCGGATCGGGGCGGCGACGGCCAAGGAAATAAGGACGACCGGCATCCAGTGGGATTTCGCGCCTTGCCTGTGCGCGCCTCAAGATATCCGTTGGGGACGGACGTACGAAGGTTATTCCGAGGATCCCGCTCTCGTCGCCAAGCTGGGAACGGCGTTCGTGGAAGGCCTTCAAGGAATGCCCGGCGATGCAGGTTTTCTGAAAGGGACGAAGGCGATCGGCACCGTCAAGCATTGGCTTGGCGACGGCAACACGACCGCCGGCGACGATCAAGGCAACATCACGTTGTCCGAAAGCGCCCTCGATCCCTATATCCAGCCTTATCGGGAAGCGATCGCCGCCGGAGCGAGGTCGGTCATGATTTCGCTGACGACCTGGAACGGGACGAAGATGCACGCGAATGCCCATCTCATTACGGATATGCTCAAGCAGGACTTGAACTTCGACGGCATGATCGTGTCCGATTGGAACGGAGCGTACTCAATGGTCAACCAAGGCGTTTACCCGAACTATTCCGAGGCGTTGAAAGCGACGGTAAACGCAGGCATCGACATGTTCATGGAGCCGGACAACTGGTCGCAGTTCATTCCGACACTTACCGCGCTCGTGAACGGCGGGCAAGTCAGCGTGTCGCGCATCAACGATGCGGTGTCCCGCATTCTCAGGGTCAAGTTCGAGGCGGGGCTGTTCGAGGCGCCTTACACGGACGCGAGCCTTCTGGCGGACGGATCGTTCGGGGGAGCGGAGCACCGGGCGCTGGCGAGGGAAGCCGTGCGCAAGTCCGCGGTGCTGCTGAGGAACGAAGGCAAGCTGCTGCCGCTGAACAAAAACGCGAAGCTATTCGTCGCCGGCTCGAAAGCAAGCGACATCGGCACGCAATCCGGCGGTTGGACGATCAGCTGGCAGGGCTCTTCAGGCGCCATCACGCCGGGGACGACGATTCTTCAAGGGATCCAAGCCGCCGTAACGAACGCGGCGAACGTCACCTATTCCGCAGGAGGAACCGGGGCGTCCGGGCATGACGCGGCCATCGTCGTCGTAGGGGAGGCGCCATCGGCCGAAATGATGGGCGACGTTGGCGCGGGTCAGCCAAGGCCCGACCTGAATCTGAGCGCCGCCGACCAGACGGTTCTGGCTAACGTGCAGGCTAGCGGCGTTCCCACCGTCGTGATCATGCTGTCGGGACGGCCGATGACCATCGGCAGCCTGCTGCCGGACTGGGAAGCGTTCGTCGCGGCCTGGCTGCCCGGCACGGAGGGAGCGGGCGTATCCGACGTCCTGTTCGGGGATTACGATTTTACGGGCAAGCTTCCGTTCACTTGGCCCGGGAGCATGGCACAAATTCCCGCGAACTTCAACGACTCCGGCTATGCGCCGCTCTTCCCGATCGGCTATGGTCTCAGTGCTTCCGCCACGGGCGTCCGCGAGCTGCCGGGCCTCGTCGAGGCGGAGAACCATAATGCCGCTTCCGGCGTGCAGACGGAGGCAACAACGGACGCGAGCGGCGGCCTGAACGTCGGGTTCGTCGACACCGGGGATTGGATGGAGTATCGCGTCTTCGCCCCTGCAGCGGGAGCTTACAAGCTTCGAATCCGCGTCGCGAGCGGCAATGGGGGCGGCGCGCCGGGCGGAATCGGGATTAGCTCAGGCGGGACTTCTCTCGCCACGATGAGCGTTCCGGCAACGGGAGGCTGGCAATCGTGGACGACCGTGCAAGGAACGGTCAATCTGGCTGCGGGAGCGCAGACGCTCCGGATGACGGCGCTTGCCGGAGGCTGGAACGCCAACTGGCTGGAGCTGATCCCGGTCGCCGCGGGTTCCGCGGGCAATCTGCTCGCGAATCCCGGCTTCGAGACGGGCTCCGCGTCCGGCTGGAACGACTGGAACGGAGGCGTTCAGGCGCAAAGCGTCGATACCGACTTGCCGTACGACGGCGCGCGCAAGCTGACGCATTGGGCGGCGTCCGATTACCGCCAGTTGACCAGGCAGACGGTGAACGTCCCGAACGGGTTGTACCGGCTAAGCGCTAAGGCAAGGACCGGGGGCGGCCAGAACGCCTTGCATCTGTACGCGAAGACATCCGGGCTGGAGCGGCGGGAGAACGTATCGAGCGCTGCTTCGCAGTATTGGCAGACGTACACCATCGACCGGATCCGCGTCACCGACGGGCAGCTCGAGATCGGTGTATGGTCGGACGCGAAAGCCGGCAATTGGGCGGCGTTCGACGCGTTCGAGCTGGTTCCCGCGAACTGGCTGGCGAATCCGGGCTTCGAGGACGGGAGCGCCGCGGGTTGGACGGAATGGCACGGCGGCCCTCTCGCCCAGAAGGCGGACTTGGACGGACCCGCTTCCGGCAGCTACAAGCTGACGCATTGGGCGGGCGCCGCGTACCAGCAGCTCACCGGCCAGACGGAGCTGGTGCCGAACGGCGTTTATGCGGTTAGGGTGTGGGCGCGCTCCGGAACGGGACATCAAGCGCTGCACCTGTACGCGAAGGACTACGGCGGGGCCGAGCTGACCGCTCCCATCCCCAGCGGTTCGGCGAACTGGACGCTTTACGAGATCAGCGGCATCGCGGTGACGGCGGGCGAGATCGAGATCGGCGTCTGGTCCTCGGCTAACGCAGGCGCATGGGCGGCGTTCGACCGGTTCGAGCTGATCCGGACGTCGTAGAGCGAGGGAGCAGGAAAACGCTTTCGTTTTGTCGAATTGTCGAAGTGAATAACCATCGAACTTTCCCGGACAGCCGGGGGCAGGAGGAGACTATGCCGCTTCAAGGAATCAGCATCCGCTTCCGGCTTATGGTACTTATGATATGTCTCACGACGCTTCCCGTCATTACGGTCACATGGCAGGCGACGAACAATACGAGAAGCTCGGTAGAGAAGGAAATGATCGATGCCAACGAGTCCCGCATGATATGGGCCAGCCAATATTTGGATGAATTGATTCAACAGGTGGACACTCTGTTCTATTCGCTCCATATCCGTTCGGAGCTGATTGGCAAGCTGTCGCGCGCAGACGGGCTGGAAGCGTCAGAGCGATACCTTCTGCAGAACGAGCTGCTTGCCGCGATGAATACGGCCTACTATTCGTTCTCGCGCAAGATCGACCATCTTACCCTCTACGTTCATTCTACGGGGAGAGCCTATTCGGTCAACTACGCGAACAGCGGCCTGACCCATTCGCTCGATATTGGCGAAGGACCTTGGAGCCGGATGCTCCGCGAACCGGCGGGCCTTTATTTCAAAGCGTCCGGGGATGCGCTGAGCGCCTACCATTCCATGAACGAGTTCCAAGGCCAAGAGCTGATCGGGGGCATTTCCGCGCGGATCGACCGCAAAGTATGGGAACAAGCGGGTAAAATATTGCAATCGGAGCCGGAAAGCGCGATCTTCCTCGTAAGCGACGAGGGAGAGCTGCTTCCAGGCTCTTCGCCGTTACCGGAGGATGCGGAGCTGCGCCGGAGCTTGGACGGCCTGAACCTGGCATCGTCATCCGTTGCCTTTCGCAAGACGGAAGATTATTACGTGTTCGCGAGGCGCGTCAGCGACGGCCAATTGCATGTCGTCAAGGCGATTCCGGCCGCGACGATCGATGCCATCGCGCAGAAGACGATGACGGCGGGCCTCTGGACGGGCGTCTTGTTCACGGCCGTATCCATCCTGCTGTCCATCGTCGTATCGCTTCGCATCAGCCGTCCGATCGTCAGCCTCGCGAGGACGATGCGCAAATCGCATATCCACGATTTCGAGATGAAGTCCGTGCGAAGCAAAGACGAAATCGGGCTGCTCGAGGCGGGCTACAATTTCATGATGGCGCGCATTAAAGCGCTGATCGAGAACGAATACCAGCATGAGATCGAAGTAAAAAATGCGCAGCTCATCGCCCTGCAAGCCCAGATCAACCCCCACTTCCTGAACAATACGCTCCATATGATCGGCGGAATGGCGCTTGCGAAGGGCGCACCGGAAATTTACCGCGTTACGCACGTGATCGGGGATTTGCTCCGCTATTCCATCAGCTCCGAAGAAGAGCAGACGGTCTGCCTGAACGACGAGCTGAAGCATACCGCCAATTATTTGTTCATCCAGGAACAGAGGTTTGCCGGCAGATGCATCGCGGCCGTGACCTCCGATGAAAACGCGGGCGAGGTCCGGATTCCAAAGTTCACCTTGCAGCCCATCGTGGAGAATGCTTTCGAGCACGGGCTGCAAAGGAAGGAAGGCGAGTGGGAACTGGAGGTGCGGGCGAAGCTGATCGGGAAGCGGCTCGTCCTTATCGTTAAGGACGGGGGCGTCGGCATGGAGCCGGGCAAGCTGGCTCTGCTCCGAAAGGAGCTGGACTCGTCCGAACGTGGGCAGAATCCTGCGCCGGAAGAGCGGAAGGGGAGAAGGGGGATCGGATTGCTTAACGTTCATGCGCGGCTGACGATCCGTTACGGCAGACGTTACGGCGTGCGTCTCTTCAGCGCGGAAGGCGCGGGCACGCTGGTCGTCATGACGATGCCGGCGAACGGCGCGAGCTCGGCAGGCACCGGGATAGAGAGGGGGGATCGGTATGTATAACGTATTGATCATCGACGACGAGCCTTGGTCGAGGGAAGTGGTGAAGGCGCTCGGCCGCTGGGAGCAGCTTGGACTCCGCGTAGCAGGCGAAGCGGAAGACGGCACCGAGGGCTTGCGCCGAATAGGGGAGCTCCGTCCCGACATCGTCGTGACGGATATGAGAATGCCGGGCGTCGAAGGCGTCGAGCTGCTGCGGGCGGTGCATGACCGCCATCCCGAGGTGAAAATCATCGTGATGAGCGGTTATGACGATTTTGTTTATTTGAAGCAGGCGATCCGCTCCAAGGCGATCGAGTATTTGCTGAAGCCGATCAACCCAGAAGAGCTGAACGCGGCGCTCGCGAAGTGCAAGGAAGAGCTGGGACGGCAGGCCGTGCCCCTTTCGTCCATCTTCGCCAGCTTGGAAGCGACGCAGCGATACGCAAGCATGCGCGAGCGGGTCTACTCGAGTCTGCTTGCGCTGGACAAGGACGGGATCGCGGCCGCGTTCGAAGCGATGGCCCGAGGCTTCGCGCTCCTTGAGACGCCGATAGCGGAGCCGGGCGGCGCTTCGAGAGTCGCGGGCGACCTGCTGCTCATGCTGGAGCAATTCCTGTCGGAGCAAGACGCGACGTTGGAGCTGCTGCTGCCGGACGGCGGGGATCGCGCGGGGTTGAACGGTGGCGGGAGCAACGCGGAACAATCCGTTCAAGCGGTTGGATTTTTGTTCGGCCAGGCGGTCGAAGCGCTGCTGACTTTCCGCCATTCGCGCAGCCGCCTCGACATGGTGGACGTCAGAAGCTACATCGACGCCCACTTCCAGGACGCGATCTCGCTCGAGACGGTAGCGGGACAGTTCCTGGTCAGCCGGGAGCATCTTAGCCGGATGTTCAAATCGTGGTCGGGCGAGAATCTGTCCGATTACATCGTCCGCAAGCGTATGGAGAGGGCTCGGGTTCTTATCGCGGTAGACAGGCTTCCAATCAAACATGCCGCGCAGCTGTCCGGCTACGAAGACATCGCGTATTTCTACCGGGTGTTCAAAAAACATTTCGGCATCACGCCGGGAGATTTGCGGAAGGAAGGTTAGCGAAGGCGCCTGAAACGCACATCGCTATAGGGGAGGAGCCCAAAGCTTCCTCCCTTTTCCATATCAATAAAGTACAATCGGTTACGTTAAAATCCTCGAAAGAAAGCGCTTTACTTCTTCGTTATACTGAAGCTGCAACTAACTCATAGGGGGAATCGACAATGAAGAAAACGCTTCATATGCTGCTGGTTCTGGCGATGATCGTAGCGGTCGTCGCGGCTTGCAGCTCGGGGAATAACGGCAACGGAGGGAACAACGCCGCGGAGCCGACCGCGAGCGGCAGCGCGAACGGGGAAGCGAAGGCGACGGAGCCGCCGCAGAAGGTCGAATTGAAGGTATTCATGAGCTTCCCGCGCTTCAAAGACCAGTTCGAGCAATATTTCGCCCAGTTCAAGGAAAAGCAGCTGGCGGAGAAAAACATCGACGTCACGATCGAGCTGGAGATGCCGAATGCCGACCAAGCCAAACAAATTCTGCAGTCCCGGCTTTCGTCCGGAGACGCGCCCGACTTGTATACGCTGCACGCGAACGACATCCCGACGTATTACGACGCCGGGTACGTGGCGGATTTGACGGGTCAGCCGTTCGTCGGCAAGCTGTACGAAGCGGTTACCGAAACGGTCAAATACGATGGGAAAGTCGCTGCGCTGCCGCTCGAAAGCCTGTCGTGGGGGTACCTGTACAACAAAACGATCTTCAATGAACACGGCATAACCCCTCCGCAGACGCTGGACGAGATGAAGGCAGCGGTAGAGAAGCTGCAAGCCGCGGACGTCAAACCTTTCCTGCTTGCCTTCCAAGAATCGTGGATTCCTCAGCTCATGATGGCGCTCTCGCTCGGGGGAACCGTATCGTCGGCCCATCCGGACTGGATCGAGAAGATGAACGCGGGCGAAGCCTCCTACGCGGACGTGCGCTCCGTCTTCGACATGATCGACATCATCATGGCGAACGGCACGGACAAACCTTTCGAAACGGGCAACGAAGCCGGCTCCGCGGAGTTCGCAAGCGGCAAAGCGGCCATGTGGGTGCAAGGTCCATGGAATGCGGAAACGATTCTGAAGGTCAATCCGGACATGGACTTCGGCGTTGCTCCGCTGCCGGTCAGCAACAATCCGGATGATGCGATGATCAACCTGGCGACATCCACTTCGCTTGCTTTGTCTCCGACGAGCAAGAACAAGGAAGTGGCGCTGGATCTGCTCAACTACATTTTGGATGACCAAGACTCCTCGGCACTGTTCGAGCAGCTGAAGTTCAACCCGATCGCGACCGTTCATAAATATGAAGTGTTCCCGTGGGTGAACGAAGCAAGCGCGTACGTGTCCGAAGGCAAAGCCTACCTGGATCTCAAGCTGCCGAACGGCGTGACGGACGAGACGGCGAAGCTGCTCCAAAGCTACTACGTCAAGGACGTTACGCAGGACGATATCATCGCGGCGCTGGATAAAGTGTGGCAGACGGCCGTGAAGGGCAATTAATCCGGCTGCGGCGGACTAAGCCATGGCCTGACCGGGAGTGAATAAGCCTATGATGCCAACTAGAAAATGGAACCGGACAGCGATGCTGCTGTTGTTCGTCCTCCCCGCGCTCGCCTTCTACGCTGCGTTTACGCTGGCCCCCGCAATCGGGGGCACCTTGTACAGCTTAACGGACTGGAACGGACTGAACCCCACCTACCGAATGGTGGGGTTGTCCAATTACGTCGAGGCGATGAGGGACCGTTTCTTTCTGAAATCGTTATGGTTTACGTTCAAGTTCGTTCTATTCATGCTGGTGTTCCAAAACGCGCTCGCAATTGTGCTGGCTGTATTCGTAGAATCGCTGGGCAGAAGCAAAGTGTGGTTCCGCACGATCTTCTTTATGCCGAACATGCTGAGCCTGATCATCGGCGGATTCATGTGGATGTTTATTTTCACGCGGGTGTTCCCGTATTTTGCCGAGCAGACGGGCTGGCTCCTGCTGGACCAGTCTTGGGTAGGCGATCCGCAATACTCGTTTTTCTCCATCCTCGCGCTTTCGCTGTGGGGAGGCGTCGGATATTTGATGGTCATCTACATCGCGGCACTGCAAGGCGTGCCGCAGCATCTGAAGGAAGCGGCGGCGATCGACGGGGCGGGCTCGTTCCGCCTGTTCTGCAACGTTACGCTGCCGATGATCTATCCGGCGCTCACGATCGGCGTATTCCTGACGCTGAACGGCTCGTTCAAAGTGTTCGACGCGGTCTATTCGCTGACGGGCGGAGGCCCGGGCCGGTCGACGCAGGTGATCGCGATCAATATCTTCGAAGAGGCGTTCAGCTTCAGCAACCGTTACGGGTATGCCAGCGCCAAGGCGATGATTCTGTTCGGGATCGTCATGGTCATCACCGTTATACAGCTCGCGATCATGAAGCGAAGAGAGGTGAGGGCATGACGGGCCATTCGAAGAGACGGGCCGGCGGCGGCAGGAATTTGGGGGGACGGCTCGGCTATGGCGCGGTATGGCTGTTCCTGCTAGTCGCTGCCGTCATCACGCTGTTCCCGATCTATATGGCGCTTCTCAATTCCGTGAAGACGCAAGGGGAAATGCTGACGAACATATTGGCATGGCCTGTGTCTCCGGAGCTGGCCAACTACGCGGACGCCTTTCGCAAAACGGACTACCTTCGAAGCTTATGGAACACAATCGTCGTGGCGGCCGTGGGTCTTGCCGGCATAATCCTGTTTGCGTCGATGGCGGGCTACAAGCTGTCGCGGACGCCGGGCAAACTGAGCGGATTTTTGTTCGGGTTATTCGTCATGTCGACGCTCATCCCGTTCCACTCGATCATGATTACGCTGGTCAAAATTAGCGGCGACATGGGGCTGCAAGGCTCGGCGGTTGGCCTCGGACTGATCTATATCGGGCTTGGCGTAGCGGTGGCGATCTTCTTGTACCACGGGTTCGTCAAGTCGGTGCCGAAGGAGCTGGACGAGGCGGCGGTCATCGACGGCTGCGGTGAATTCAGGCTGTATTTCGTCGTCATTCTGCCGCTCCTGCTGCCGATTACGGCAACGATCGCCATCCTGAACACGCTTTGGATGTGGAACGATTTCCTGCTACCGCTGCTGATTTTGACCGATTTCAAAAGCTATACCTTGTTATTGTCGACGAACATGCTGTTCGGTGAATACAACAACGATTGGTCCGCTATTCTCGCGTCGCTCGTGCTGGCTATGCTGCCGGTTATCGTGCTGTATTTGATCTTGCAGAAATATATTCTGCACGGCATCGCCGAAGGCGCGATCAAATCTTAGGCGCCGGCGACCCGGCATTCTAGCCGGAGGGTTTCATAAGGAGGAAGTAACGGTGAACGGTACGAGAAACGAGGAAGTTACCGGGTTCGTCCGGGCGGAAGGCAAAAAGCTGGTGAACGGCAATGGCGACCCGTTGCTGCTGCGCGGCGTCGGCTTCGGCAGCTGGCTGCTGCCGGAAGGGTATATGTGGCGGTTCCCCGAGGGCGGGGACCGTCCCCGCCGCATCGAAGCGATGATCGAGCGGCTGATCGGAGCGGAGAAAGCAAATGATTTCTGGTCCGCCTACTATCAGCGCTACATCGCGGAGGATGACATTGCTAGGATCGGGGAGGAAGGGTTCAATTCCGTAAGATTGCCCATTAACGCACGGTTTCTGCAGACCGGCGGCGGGGAGCCCGCGACTTACAGAGAGGATCGGCTGGCGCTGCTGGACCGGGTCATCGGCTGGTGCAGGACGTACCGGCTGTACGTCATCCTGGATCTGCATGGCGCGCCGGGCGGCCAGACGGGGACCAACATCGACGACTCCGAGTTCGACCGCCCGGATTTATTCTCGGACGCGAATCACCGGCGGGAAGCGGTCGAGCTATGGAGAATGCTGGCCAGACGTTACAAAGACGAGTGGATCGTCGCGGGTTACGATCTGCTGAACGAGCCGCTCCCTGAATGGTTCTCCTCGCTGAACGGCGAGGTCATGCCGCTGTACAAGGAAATGATCGGCGCCATCCGGGAGGCGGACGATCGACACATGATCGTTCTGGAAGGCGTCCACTGGTCGACGGACTGGACGATTTTCGAGGACGCGTTCGGCGACGATCCGATCGACGGCAACGTGCTGCTCCAGTTCCACAAATATTGGAACAATCCCGATACGGAAAGCATATCCAACTATTTGGCATGCCGCGACCGCTGGAACGTCCCGATCTTCATGGGCGAAGGCGGCGAAAACAATACGGATTGGTACGCGGGGGTATTCCGGCTGTTCGACGACCACGAGATCTCGTGGAACTTCTGGACATGGAAGAAGATGGACACGACCAACTCGCCATGCTCGATCCGCAAGCCGGACGGCTGGGGGCTGTTAGTCGACTATCTGCAAGGGGGAGACAAGCCGAGCGAGGAAACGGCGGAGCGCATCCTGTGGCAGTATTTGGACAATATGAAACTCGAGAATTGCGATTATATGCCGGCGGTCGCCTGCTCGCTTCTTAGACGGGCGCCCGTCCGCATCCCCGCTGTATTCTACGGGTATAAAGGCGAAGGCGCCAGCTTCGGCTTCGGAGAGCGGGGAACAGAGGGGGCGCGGGTCGAAAACTCCGAATCGATCGGATTCCGAATCGGGGATCGAACCTGCATCCGATTCGTCGAGAGCGACCGGACGACGGCAGCCTTCGCGCATGGCGGCGGCGAGGCCTGGAAGCAGGACGAGTGGCTGTGCCTGGAGCTGTCGAAAGGCGATTGGTTCGTGTACGAATTCACGGAGGACGGTCGTTCGCCGGAATCGGAAATAACGGCAACCCTGGAATTGCTCGCTTTAGGCGAGAGCGGCCGACTGTCGGTGGAACTGAACAGTCGCGAAGCTGCGGTCATCGAGGCGAAAGGCGGCGACTGGCGCGAGTACGGCAATATTTCTCTTGGCAAACTTACTCCCGGCGGACACGAGTTAAGGATCCGCTGCGCGGACGGTGCCGTTCGCGTTTCACGGTTGTTGTTGGACAGGAAGCTGTAACGGCACTCAATGAATGATTAGGATGAAATAGGGCGATGAATTGTGATTTATTTACAATTCATCGCCCTATTTAATTGAGCTATAATCATAAGATTGCACTTGTTATACTTCCCGTTGATTTACGATACTTTTCGTTGAATCGGAGAGTGGTAACGCATTCACGATCATCTTACAATTACTTTATCTTAATCGAGAGCGGGAGGAAACAAGGCATGCAAAGGGGGACTTCAGCTCCAGCGGCATCAAGCGTCACGATCTCCCATCAGGAGAAGCCGCTGTGGAAGCGGTTTATCATGCAATGGCAAGTGCAAGTCATGATATTCCCAGCTTTGGTATTTATTCTTATTTTTAATTACTTGCCTATGTACGGCGTGCTGATGGCATTCCAGGATTACAGCCTGTTCAAAGGGTTTTTCGCCAGCGAATGGGCGGGGCTGAAACATTTTAAAGCGTTTTTCGACTCGCCGGATTTCTTCCAGGTGATGCGCAATACGATCGTGATCAGCCTTCTGAAGCTGGCGATCGGGTTCCCGGCTCCCATCCTGCTGGCGCTTATGCTGAACGAAGTGAAAAACATGGTGTTCAAGCGCGTCATCCAGACGATCAGCTACCTGCCGCATTTCCTGTCCTGGGTCATCGTATCGGGGTTCGTCATTTCGATGTTGTCCGTGGACAACGGAAGCTTGAACATTCTGCTCGGGAAGCTCGAGCTGATCGACAAGCCGGTCAACTTCCTGTCGCTGCCGGAATATTTTTGGGCCATTATCGTCACCACGAACGTGTGGAAGGAAGTCGGCTTTGCGACCATCGTCTACCTGGCGGCCATCGCGGGCGTCGACCAGAGCATGTACGAGGCGGCGTCCATCGACGGGGCGAGCAAGCTGAAGCAAATTTTCCTCATCACGCTCCCGTCCATCACGCCGGTCGTCATCATCTTCCTCATCCTGAATATCGGCAGCTTGCTGAACGCCGGCTTCGACGACCTGCTCCTGCTCGGGAACAGCGCGATGCTGCGGGACGTGGCGGATGTCATCGATACGTATTCCTACCGCGTTGGCATTATCAACAACCGGTTCTCGTACGCGGCCGCGGTCGGATTGTTCAAAGCGGTCATTAGCGTCGGGCTGCTTACGATGGCCAACTTCCTGGCCAGAAGGGCGGGCACGAGCCTATGGTAACGGGAATGACGGGAATGACGGAAATGATGGGAATGATCAACAAACAGAAAAGCGGTGAAGCCACATGAAGTTAAGCAGCGGGGACAAAACGTTGCATGTCGTCATCTACATCCTACTGACGTTGCTTGGTTTTCTCACCTTGTATCCGTTCTGGAACTCCGCGGTCATCTCGTTTAACCTCGGCATCGATACGGCGAAGGGCGGCATCACGTTCTGGCCGAGGGTGTTCACGCTGGACAACTACGCCATCGTGTTCCAAGACTCGCGGATCGTGAACGCGTTCTACGTTTCGGTGCTCCGCACGATCGCCGGCACGTTTCTGTCGATCCTGTTCACGGCGCTGTTCGCCTACGGGATGTCGGTGAAAGGCGTGGTGTTCAAAAAGTTCTACATGGTGTTCGCCATCGTCACGATGTACTTCAGCGGCGGGCTCATCCCGTATTATCTCGTCAACCGCGAGCTCGGACTCATGAACACCTTCTGGGTGCTCGTCATTCCGACGGTCATCAGCGTTTACAACATGATCATCTTCCGTACCTTCTTCATGGGTTTGCCCGCCGGACTGGAAGAGTCGGCGCGGATCGACGGCGCCAGCACCTTCGGCGTGTTCTTCCGGATCGTGCTCCCGTTGTCGGGGCCGGTCATCGCGACCTTGTCGCTCTTCACCGCCGTCTACCATTGGAACGATTGGTTCACGGCCACGATCTTCATCAATGAAGCGGATAAATTCCCGATTCAGACCATGCTCCAGCAAATTCTGAATTCGAACATCATGACGGAGCAGCTGACGATGGCGACCAAAGGCAACGCGGCCGCGGCGGACGCCATGAACCGGATGCAGAGCGTCACGACGAAGTCGCTTACGATGGCGACGATGATGGTGGCGACGCTGCCGATCATCCTGGTGTACCCGTTCGTTCAGCGTTTCTTCGTCAAAGGCGTGTTGGTCGGCTCGCTTAAGGAATAGGGTTCGGCCATTCGATAGCCATGTTATTCGGTCCGGCTGCTCAGCGGCGGCAGGATGAATATAGATTCATACCAAATCAGGGGAGGCTTATACAGAATGAAGACATCAAAAAAATGGCTAACCGGGGCGTTCACGCTGGCGCTGGCCGGCGCGGTCGCTTTGAGCGGCTGCTCGAGCAACGGCAACGGCAATGCCGGCAACGGCGGGGATAGCGGCGCGAACGCGGGCAATGGCAGAGGCGACGCCGCGGAGACGGAGCCTGCTGGATTCAAGTTCGGCGAGACGCCGTTCTCGTTCACCTATTATGTCAACTACGATTGGTGGACCACGGAGCCGTGGGGTGCGAGCCCGAACAGCAAGTGGGTGCAGGACAACCTGCATATCACCGTAGAGCCTATCCAATCTGGCGGCGCAGCGGCACAGAAGCTGAGCACGATGATCGCTTCCAAGGAGCTGCCCGACGCGATGATGATGGACCGCGGGCCGGACGTAGAGCGTCTGCGCCAAGCCGGAGCGCTTGTCGCGCTGGACGAATACATCGAGAAGTACCCGAATTTGAAAAAGTGGGCGGGCGAAGAAACGCTGAACATGCTGAGATCCTCGGACGGCAAAATCTATCAGTTTCCGAACTGGTATACCGCCGCGCCGACGGGCAACGACGGCTGGTTCGTCAACAAAAAGATTTACGAGGAGCTCGGCAGGCCGAAGCTTGAGACGTTTGAAGACCTGCATGCTTACCTGAAGCAAGTGCAAAGCACGCATCCCGACATCGTTCCGCTCGAAGTCGGCCGCGACGCGCAAGGCGTGGAAATCATGTTCGCCGGATTCGCGAACGACAACCGCAGCCAATTCTCTTACATGAAAGCCTATGAAGACGGCGACAAGCTTGCTACAATCTATGATAACGAGTCCTACAAAGAAACGATGACATTCGCAAGTCAGCTGTTCAGAGAAGGCTTGATTACGCAAGATGCTTTGACGCAGAAGGAAGACCAGGTGAAAGAAAAGCTGGCGACGGGCAGAGTCGCGGTATTCGTAGGCGGCAATGCGACGAACCTTGGCCGCGAGGGCCACAACGCGCTCAAAGGCGCGGATCCGACTGCGGGCTATGAATTTATTTGGCCGCTGGTCAAGCCGGGCGTCGACAAAAACAAAGTGTATCCGAACGGGTATAACGCGCTGGGCTGGAACGTCAACGTCATTACGACAAGCGCGGAAAATCCGGAAGCGATCTTCGCCTACCTCGACTGGATGACGGGCGAAGAAGGACAGCGCATCATGTTCTTCGGCCCTCCGGGCAGCTATTGGGACGAAGTGGACGCCGACGGCGCGCCGATTCCGAACGACAAGTGGTTCTCCACGCCGCAAGAGGAGAAGGACAAAGACAAGCTGGAAGCGTACGTCTGGGCGGGCAACGCCACTTACGTCGATACGTCCAAAGGGAAAATCGAAATGAACTTGCCGGAGGAGCAGCGCAACTGGGGCGCGGTGGCACAGTTGAACGTGTCCTGGAAAACGTCGAGCAACAATACGGCTTACAATAACATCGATCCGGCTCCGGATTCCGATGAAGGCATCATCCTCCAGCAGGTGAACGATATCGCCAAGGAATACTTCGGCAAGATGTTGTTCGCGAAGAACGATGCCGAAGTGCTCAGCCTCATCGAAGAGGCGAAAAAAGAGACGAACGGCCTCGGCTACGACAAGGTGCTGGAGTTCCGTACGCAAGCATGGCAAGAGAATTTGGCCAAGATGAGCGGCAAGTAATCCGCATATCGACCCATAGCAAGAGGATATACGGCGACGTATATCCTCTTCTTGGGCTTTTCGGGGCGGCAGTAACAATGAATCAGGATGGTGAGAGGCATGTACAGAGTTGTGCTGGTGGACGACGAAGAGCTGGAGCTGATGGGCATTCAGAAGCTCGTGCCGTGGCAGGAGCTTCATATGGAAGTCGTGGCGGCTTGCCCGGACGGGTTCTCCGCACTCCGTTACCTGGAGAAGAACGAAGCCGATGTGCTGGTGTCCGATATTCGAATGCCGATCATGTCGGGGCTCGAGCTCGCGAACAAGGCGCAGAAGCTGCATGCCGGGCTGAAGCTGCTGTTCGTCAGCGGCTACGAGGATTTCCAATACGCGAAGCAAGCGCTGTCCATGCAAGCGAGCGGATACATCCTGAAGCCGGTTAACGACAACGAGCTGGTAGGCGCGCTTCAGGCGGTGCGCGCCGCTTTGGATGAGGAGAGAGGGCAGCGGCGGAAGGAGCAATCTTTTCAGCAATCGATGGTTTATTTGAAGAACGAGCTGCTCGAGCGCTGTCTGGAAGGAACGCCGGACTTTGAAGCCGTCATCGGGCTTATGGAGCAATTTAATCTCGGTCCCCACACGGGATCGCTTCGTGCGGCGGTCATCGAGGTGGAAGAGAGGGATTGGAGGATCGCCGAACACGGAGGCGGCGGGAGCATGGTCCCCGATCAAACGGCAGGTCCCTTGTTCGATACGATATCCCGGATGTTCGCTGACGCCGGCATTGGGATGTACTGCAAATTGACGCCGCGCAGAATCGCCGCCGTGCTGGAGGAGTCGCAAGGGACGGAGCTGCTGCAGCGCGTAATGGACGGCGTGAGCGAGCGGCACGGAGCGACGCTTACGGTCGGAGTGGGGCGCGAGACGGATAAGCTGGAGACGCTGCATCAATCCTACTCCGAAGCATGCAAGGCGCTGTCGACGAAAATGTTCCAAGGCAAGGGCAAGCTGATCGCCTACTCGGAAGTCAGGGAAGAAGCGCAGAGCAGCGCCATCTCCATCGAGACGACCGTCGATTCGCTGCTTGCGGCGATGTCGGCTTACGATCTCGTGGGCATTGTCGATCACATGGAGGAGCTGTTCCAGCAAGTCAAAAACATCGAGAGCCCGTCCGCGGTAAGGAATTATTCTCTGTACGTCGTCAGCAGGCTGGATACGTACTTGAACGGGCTGAACGAAAGTTTGTTCGCGTTGTCCCAGAAGGAAGGCCAGACGCTTGACCGGCTGTTCCAATTCGAGACGATCGACGACATTCACTCCTGGCTTCGGCGCAAAATGTTCGAAATTTCGGAGCATCTCCACAATAAAAAGCAGCGCAAAAACATGAAGCTGATCGGCCAAATCCAAGAACATATCGAAGAGCGGCTCGGAAGCAGCATCTCTCTGAAAGAAGTCGCGCAATCGTTCTCGTTCTCGCCGAATTACTTGGGCCAGCTGTTCAAGGAAGAGACGGGCGAGCTGTTCAGCGACTATATTACGCGGCGAAGGATGGAGCTTGCCAAGCGGCTGCTCGGCGACACGGGCATGAAAGTATATGAGGTCGCCGACCGGGTCGGCGCCAGTACGCTGGCTTATTTCAGCAAGCAGTTCAAGGATTACACCGGCCTTACGCCTGGCGAATACCGCAAGCAATTGTAGCAAGGTCCCGCGGCCTGCTGAAGGAGAGAGACCTACACGTGAAGAAAAAACCGATGCTGCCTTTCGGCTATAAGCTGATGGCCTCCTACTTGCTCATGGCGCTGATCCCCGTCATGATCATTGGTTATTACGCCTATACGACTTCGGTCCAGTCAATCAGGGAGCAGGCCGCTTCCTCCACCATGGGGACGCTGCAGCAGACCAAAGAAAACGTCTTGTACCGCCTTCAGCTGCTTGCTCGAACGACGGACCAGCTTTATTGGGACTATGCGCTGCAGGAGGATTTGAGGCTCAAGGACAACGGATGGGCCATTTATAACACGACGATCAAATCCGTGGAGCCGAAGCTCCAGAACGCGGTGAATCTGACGCCGCAGAGGGCGCTTCTTCGCCTCTACGTCGCCAATGAGCAATATCCGGAAATGTACGCGCTCCACAAGGAGGGGACGGATCCGCTTGCTCGGATGGAATCGTACGAGCTGCTCCATCTGAGCCGGATCCAAGACAAGATTTGGTATAACGCGATGCCTCATGTCGAGCCCGGCGACGTGGACGAAACACTTTATTGGGCCCAGGTCGAAGAAGACCGCTCCGTCGGGAACATGTCGCTCCTGCGCAGAATGTACGACTACGATAACCGGAAGCAGATCGGCTTCATTCGCGTCGTCAGCCAAATCGACCATTTATTAAGCGGCGTCCATTACGAGAAGCTCGGGGCGAACAGCTCCGTGCTCGTGCTGAACGGCATGAACGAAGTCATCTACGCTTCCTCGGCCGCAATGGAACGTTATCCCCTTCTGAAGCATTGGCAGCCGGAGTGGGAGGAAGGGCACTTGTCGATTCGCCAGGAGCTGCAAGAGGTAGGCTGGACGATCGTCGCGCTCGTGCCGGACGAGCAGCTCGAGAAGCAGATCGGCAAGGTGAAGGTGATGACCGTGCTCATCTGCATCGGCAGCTTCTTCATGCTGGCCGCGATCAGCCTCGTCGTCTCCAGGTTCTTGACGGTCCGCATCAGGAAGATTATCCATTCGCTTAACGCCTTCCGCGAAGGAAGGTTCAACAAGCGGATTCAATATAGCGGCAACGACGAATTTTATCAAATCGCTGAAGCGTTCAACGAGATGGGCGGTTACATCAATACGCTGATCAAGGAAGTGTACGTCGTTCAGATGGAGAAGAAAGGCGCGGAGCTGAAGGCGCTTCAGGCGCAGATCAATCCGCATTTCCTCTACAATACGTTGTCGTCGATCAGCCGACTCGGCAAGCTGGGAGAGATCGAGAAGCTTGATCAGATGGTCATGGGGCTCGCGAAATTTTACCGGCTGACGCTCAACAACGGCAAGATGATCATCGGCGCCGAGCTCGAGATCGAGCAGGTACAGGCATACATCGCTATTCAGAAAATCAAATACGGCAGCCGGCTCGACGTTTTCTATGATATCGGCGCTGAAGTGTATGGCTACCGGACCGTGAAGCTGATTCTCCAGCCGTTCATCGAGAACGTCCTGGAGCATGCGCTTTATCAGCCGAACATTCAGATCAAGGTCGGCGCGCATATCGTCGAGGGCAGCCTGGAGTTCCGGATCGTCGACGACGGCATCGGGATGAAGCCGGAGACGATTCGCCAGATCTGGTCCGACGACCAGTCGAGAATCGGCTACGGCATTCGGAACGTCGACGAGCGGATCAAGCTTCATTACGGGGCCGAATACGGCGTCGAGATCGGAAGCGTCTACGGGGGAGGGACGACGGTTTGCATCACGGTCCCGCTGTCGAAGAAGGAAGAGCCCGCTTGAAAAGGCCGCCCGGTTGAGGCATGATGGGAGAAGAATGCGGGAATGGGAGGTTAGGCCGGTGGCGGAGGAGATTAGAGGGATCGGCTCCAAAGAGGAGCATGCGCGGCTGCTGCAGGACAGCTATCGGCGCTTGACGGGGAAAGATTTGCTTCCGAACATGCCGGATCGCGGGCTGACGGATGCCATCGACGAAGCGGCTTTCGTCATCCTGTCACATGGCACGGAGGGAGATCCCGTACTGAATTACGGCAATCGTATGGCGATGCGGTTATGGGAGATGGACCGGGAGACGTTCGTCCGGACGCCGTCCCGATTGACGGCCGAACCCATGGAACGCGGCGAGCGGGCGAAGTTTCTGGAGCGGGTGACGGCCCAAGGTTTCGTGGACGACTATACCGGCATACGAATCTCCAACACGGGCAAGCGGTTCTATATCGTCGAGGCGACCGTTTGGAATTTGATCGACGAAGCGGGCGCGTACCGCGGACAAGCCGCGACGTTCTCGAAATATCGGTATGTCTAGCGGTAGAACGGGCCGGCATTCCCGATTCCGATACGCAAGGAGGAAAGCGCGATGGCCATCTCCATAGGGCTCGCCGGATGGGGCGACCATGATTCGTTATACCCCTCCGGCACGAAGCCGGGCGAGAAGCTGAACGTGTACGGGAGCCACTTCCCGGTTGTGGAGGTTGACAGCACGTTCTACGCGATCCAGCCGCGGGAGCGGTTCGAGGCGTGGGTGAACGGCTCGCCGGCCAGCCTGAAGTTTGTCGTCAAAGCTTATCAAGGCATGACGGGTCATCAACGGGGACCCGCGGCGGCGGGCAACGATCCGATCGCGATGGCGGAGGCGTTCTGCCGGATGCTGGAGCCCGCGCAGGCGAGCGGCAGGCTGACGGCGGCTTTGTTCCAGTATCCGCCGTGGTTCGATTGCACGAGCCGGAACGTGAAGGAGCTCCGGGAGTCGAAGCGGAGAATGGAAGGTTTCCCTTGCGCGCTCGAATTCCGGCATCAAAGCTGGTTCGACGGCGGCATGCGCGAGAGGACGCTTGGCTTCATGCGGGAGGAAGGCTGGATTCACAGCGTCTGCGACGAACCGCAGGCTGGGGTCGGCAGCATTCCGGAAGTGCTGGAGGCGACCGACGCGGATACGACGATCGTCCGGTTCCACGGGCGGAACGCGGCCAATTGGAACAACGGCGGCGGCCCGAACTGGCGGGAAGTCCGCTATCTGTACAATTATTCAGATATGGAGCTGCTGGAATGGAAGGCGAAGCTGGAGGCGTTGCGGGAACAATCGAAGGAGATCGCCGTCATCTTCAACAATAACTCGGGCGGGCATGCCGCGGGCAACGCGAAGACGATGATGACGATGCTGGGACAGAAGAAGCCGAACGGCGGGGATCCGTCGGAGCTCCCGCCGCCCGAGCCGGAACAGCTCGAGCTTTTTTGACCGGCGTTTAAGCGAGCAGCGCTGCGCATCCGAAAAGGGATGCGCGGCTTTTTGTGCGCTTGGCAGCGCACTCTACTAAGGAGTGAAAGTCTCCAGTACACCGCAGGTGGCGGAAGTACATAGCCGACACATAGTGCTTAGTCCGTGAGGATAGGTGCGGAGGATGT
>NZ_JAVFVT010000041.1 GCF_030929555.1 Paenibacillus sp. LHD-117
TTTGCAAGCCTTATTTCCGCATACTGGCCCAAGATTCTCTCCATGACCATGTGGCCGGTTTATTCAAGCATAAATTCTCACAATTACCGGTTAATCTCATGAACTGCATAAGTCATGATATTCAATATTCAAGTATAAAATTATTCCTCTTTAGAGATATATCTACATAATTAGTTCTTAATGATGTGAGTGGCATGTTCCCGGTTCTCAATATGAGACACATTATTCCAAGAAGGATTTCCACCTATTAACCTTCATACCCTTGGCTTTATCGCAAAGAAAGTGTCCATAAGTTCCATTGAAAAACGTCGCCATCCCCAGGGAGAGTGGAATTCCCTCAGGATGGTGGCGTTGTTGTTGATGTTGCTAACTCAATTACTTATTTGCTATTAAGCAAATTCAAGATCGCTTGCGCTGCCTCAGCGCGTAGTGTATCGGACTTCGGATCAAATACGCGACCCGATTTCCCTTTCATTAAGCCCAATTGTATCGCTTTACCCACTCCATCTTTCGCCCAAGGAGACACACTCGAGCTGTCAGTAAAGTCTTGTACATTGCCGCTCGCGTTAACACTGCGTCCATGCATATGTTCGTAAGCTCTTAAGAGCAGTGTAGCCATCTGCTCGCGGGAGATTTCTTGGTCAGGCCCAAATTCATTTTGGTTAACGCCTTGAACCAAACCTGCCGCATACGCTGCCGCAATGTCCTTTGCAAACCAATCTTCAGAACTAACATCATTAAATAAGGTCGTTTGATCGCTTGTTTTCAAGCCTAACACTCTTACAAGAAGCGCAGTAAATTCTGCTCTAGTTGTTTTGCCCGATGGTGAGAACTCGTTATCTGACACCCCATTGATCAGATGTCTCGCGGAAAGCAGCTTAATCGTGCGATAAGCCCAATGTTCAGCCGGAACATCCGTAAATGACTTATTGAACTCCATTACTGCATAGCTTCCTGGTTGTGTCAGATTAAGGATTACCTGATCTGGCTTGTCATTAAACGTACCGCCTACGTATTCCCATTTGTTCGTCTTTTTGTTCAAGTGATATACACCTAGTAAATCCTTATCGGCATTCCCGACGTCTACTGGCAGAGTAACGCTAACCCCGCTAGCAGCTATGTCTCCGATATTTGTCTCAGTGCCATCCGCTGACTTGAGTTTTACGCTGATGTCATAAACTTGGCCTATAACGTTCTGCTGTACATTTTCTGATGTAACTTGAACAACAATTGTTGCTCCCTTGATATCACCTATCTTCGCAGCTAATATCGCTTGAACCTGCTTATCGATAGTAACCGTCACTGGGCCCGCTTGAACTTGGAGTTGGTTGTCCCCTATCCTCTCCACTGGAATAGCAACACCCGTCTGATCGTCCCTCATCTGAACACTTGCCGTTCCTTGATCGATAACAACCTCGACTTCGTTATCATTAGGGTTAGGGTTCGGACCAACACCAGTACCTGAACCATTACCACTTCCATTACCCGTATCCGGATTCTTTGTAATGACAGACGCATTAAACACTTGCAGTGCATTATTCAAATTGGATATCGCTTGATTAACTTGATCTTGTGTCGCCGCAACATCATTCGCTACCCATTGAGCTGCGTCAATGGCAACTTGCAGAACTGCTTTGGCACCAACCGGATATTGTCCAACAGCTGTTCCTTCGACAGCCAAGCCATACACCGACTGTGCTACAGAGATAGCAGAGAATAAATCCGTTTTCTCCGATAGAATAAAATTGATGTGTTGTGTTGCCGTAAGAGGTACACCGTTCAACGTTCCGGTCACAAGCGCCATTCCCGCAACAGAAGAAGCGGTCAACACGGCTTCGTACGTACCATCCCCCTTATCCGTTACCGGGCTAAGATTACCCAAAGTACTGTTTAAGGTAACGGTACCTCCGCTTGCATTCAGCGGATTTCCGCCTCCATCTGTAAGCTGCACAGTAATCTTAGCAGTATCGGAATCGGTAGCGGACAATGAGGATTTGTCCGAAGTCATCGAAGATGAATTCACCACTGGACCACTATTGTAATATTCAATGGCATCAACAGCGACAATGTTACCACTCGAAGCTACGTTCTGTTCGCCTCTAGCAACGATTTTAATTGTATGATTACCAGCAGATAGTCCTGCTCTCGAGTACAATACAGCTTGTGCCTTTCTTGTACTGGAGTAAAGATCAACTGTTGCATCCAGAACACCATCGAGATAGACGTCCGCTAGGCCATGATTGGCATCTTTAACACCGATCCAATTCACCGAATTACCTGCGAAAGTTAGCGACAATGCACTATCAGCAGTCGTTGTTCTAATCCCTGCCCCATTGTAATGATCAGCAGTTGTGTAATAATCCCATGCACCAACCGATGACAAGCTGGGATTAAACGTATTGATCGAGATAATTTCAACGTAAGTATCGCTTGCAGCCGAATTACGATCGCTTCTGACGACGATTTTGATCGTATGTGGGCCGTCCGACAATCCCGAATCAGAGTAGAGAATGACATTGGATTCTCTCTTCGCCGAGTACATATCCACTGTGGCATCCAAGACACCATCGATATAGACATCTGCCTTGCCATGATCAGATCCTGTAATACCGGTCCAAGAGACGGTCGATCCGTTAAAAGAATACTCCATACTAGCACCGGAGGTTCTTGCATAATGTGCCCCATTATAATTTGACCAATTACCTGTATAGGTTAGCTGCGTATGACTCGTTGACATCGATTCATCGGCTTTGGTCGCTCCATGTCGAATGGCATTTTTAATCGCCTTTAATTGATCCATCACAGCTTCTGGAATAAGCTCATCCTGATAGGGAGCTGCATTGTAGGTGAAAACCCCGCCTAGTGTATTTACTGCTCTGATGTGATCTATTACTGCGCTATCCGAATAGTTTGGCTTCTGCGAGTGACTGTCTTTATTACCAGCATGGTAGAGCCAGTCATTTCCCGTCATATTCGTAAACTCCTGCCACTGGACGCCATTTTGCCCCGAAAATCTTGAGGACGGCAATCGGTTAATATTCATGCTTTCACCCGGCGCGTAATCGTTCGCATTCACCGTATCCGCATCATATTGATTGTTCGTCCATGATTGTCCCAGCGTACTTAGCGCAACAATGCGATCAGGATTACCCGTTCTCAGATGCGCCGAGAAATCCGTGAAAGGCCTCAACCTTGGCCCAGCATCATACATCCCATCTATCCACCAGCCAGCAAGCTTCGAACCGTACCGGTTCCCGATTTCATCTACGAGGTCGTAGATGTTCTGGGTAACAACAGCAGGCGTATTGAAATTAACTGCGTTACGCCATGCGCCATCCGTTGGGTTATCCCAGTTATAGTAGAACATCATCTTGATCCCTTTGGGACCAATTAAGTCATACAGCTCAGCTGGCAAATCTCTGGTGCAAGTTCTTCCCGGGAGGATATTATCCGCAACTGTACTTGGGAAGGGCAACCAATTGTCTACATGGTTAATCGTAAACAAGATATAACCTGCACCTGCATCGTCGAGCTGTTGGGCGAATTTATTAACATCAAAATTATTAACCGCTTCGCAATAATTCGCCGCTTGAGTTTTATCTTTCTTAATTGTTTTGGAGGTCCAATGAACGCCTACACCGTACTTGGCATCGTGGAACCAATCCGTCGCATTGCCTGGCTGTTGGAACACTTGGAACTGCCCTAGAGCAATCACAGATTGATAAGTCACTTCGATTGACACGCTTTGGTGAAGAGCTGCAGGTTGAATTTGTACAAAATGTAGGGTTGCCGTTTTCGCAACAGGATCATAAACAAGATCAGCTAACGGAAGTGGTTGTTTGCTCCCGCCGTTGATTTGGATCGTCGCAGCGAATTGTTCAACTGCGGGGCTCACCAATGGTAGCTTATCAAAACTCGCCACGATCGTCCCATTCATCACTGTCATGTTGAACCCTTTATCTACGCTAGCATAATTAGCAGCCAGTGCTGCATCATCCAATGCGACATCATAGAACTTCAGTTCATCAATTTTCCCGTCGAAACTAGCCGCTGAGAATCCAGATATGCCACCTAATCTTAAATCATTGTTGTTTCCGGATTGATCCATCGAAGTAAGGGTTACCGACTTAACTACCACCCCATTTACATATAACTTAAATGTAGTCCCGCTTCTCGTGAGCGCAATGTGTGTCCACTTATTCGCTGGAACTGCTCCTCCGAAAAAATCATTATAATTGCCTCCATTTTTGTCGGCAATCTGCAATCGTAATTGTCCATTATTAATGAAGAGCCAAAATGTATTTGCCTGAACACCGCTAACACCATGGGAGAGGATTGATCTCGACGACGTAACCGCCGAATTTGGATTTACCCACGCTTCAATCGTGTATTGGTTAGATTGATCAATTCGATTCGTGTTTCCGAAGTTCACGTAAGAATCCGTACCGTTAAAATTCAAAGCATTACCAACTAAGCCAGGAACAAATGATGGTAAGTTAATCAACGTGCCAGTTGGCCCGACTCCCTTAGTATCAACTACCGATGAGCCGCTACTTTCATTCAATTCATAGTGTAAGATTGGTTCCGTTGTGGCTGCGCGAACGGAATCTGGAAGTGGTAATATCCCCACAATCATTATGCAGGTCATCCACATGACCAGCACTTTTCTCCAACTCTTACGACTTGTAAGATATCCTCTTGTCTGTTGCATCCCAAAACCCCCATGAAAATATTTGGATTTTTTCGTAACCGCTTGCATAAAGAAGCAGTCTTACTCCTCCCCTATGACAAACTTATCCTTAACTCTATTATCCATAGCCTAAAACTTATCGAAACTTGAAAAATTACGAATGCACTTGAATAATTAGCACTCCTGCTTAGGAATCCTAACGCCGAGCAATCCCGGAAACACATCAAAATCCCTCCTCCATGAAGACGAGAGCTTTAGCTTCTATTCCTTTTTCCGATACTCGGTAGGAGAGCAGCCCGTATACTTCTTAAATTGCCTGTAGAAGTAATTCGGATCGACAAAACCGACTTGCAGAGAAATTTCATTAGCCGGATCTCTTGTCGTCTTCAGCAGTTGCTGTGATTTATCAATTCGTATCCGGTTCAAGTAATCGTTAAACGACTCTTTCACTAGCATTCGAAATCTCTTGCCCAAGTAGGACGGCGTAATATCGAACCTTTGAGCTAAAAATTGCAAAGTGAGATTATCCCGATAGTTCGCGTCGATATAATCTTTAATTTCTTCCATGATGTTATCGGAGCGATTCATTTTGA
Source organism: Paenibacillus sp. LHD-117 (assembly GCF_030929555.1). Classification (GTDB taxonomy): domain Bacteria; phylum Bacillota; class Bacilli; order Paenibacillales; family Paenibacillaceae; genus Pristimantibacillus. The sequence continues at coordinate 5,284 of NZ_JAVFVT010000041.1, forward strand.
TGTTCTCCGTCAATTCGATGAACGATTTTACGATTCCCGCGAGGGCCTGCCATAGAATGTCCAAGGAGCCTGCCGTTAACAACCTTTGGAGCCATTCCGTATACTGACCGTGAATATCTGCAACGTTAATTTCCATCTTCTGAAGCTGTTCCTGACATACCCGAATGAAGTCGATGCATACCGATCTCCACAAATCGATCTGAGAAGCATTCAAGCTTAAGGTGGACTTATGCACCTCTAGTAGTAAGGTTTCCAGCAAATAGAACTGATTCCTCTCAATCGCTTCGTACAACGGTGCCAGCCCCATCTGATCGGCCATTACCTCTCTCTGCGATTGGATCTCGTCTTGAGTATTTTCCAGAATGACGGTCTTGTCTAGGAAAAAGCGATAATTTAACCGTTCCTTGGCAGACTCGTAGGATTGATGAATCGTTCTCCATGATAGGCTAGGCTTGCCAATTAATATTAATAAGTCGATGTGAAGACTTTCTTTGACCCCCATAATGATCTTATTAATCATTTCTCGGATGTGAAACGGTGTCCATCGGTTCGAGGTTTCACTCAGAAGAAGAACGACTTCTCCTGAAGAGCTACCAAATGATAAGAGATGCCTGTCCTCCCGCGTCAATTCCTCCACAATGTTCAAGATCGCGAACTGGCACAATTGCCTTTCCTCGAAAAGGGACCGCGGGGCTTGCCTTGTTACCGTGTCGATTACAATCGTTTGAAACGGAGGTTTATTATTCGGAATATTCAGCAATAAGCATTTGTCAGTAATGTCTCGAATCGAGTAATTGTTCATAATCAGTTGATTAAGAACATGGGTACGGATCATGTCCTCACCTTCGATTAGCGTTAGTCTTGGCGTTGTCTCTTGCTCGAAACTTTGCATAATTTGTTCAAGTGTTGATTCCAGTTCATCCTTCTTCAAGGGCTTGAGCAAATAATTGTCTATGCCAAGCTTCATCGCTTCACGTAAATATTGAAAATCATCATAAGCGCTCAGTACAATAATACGTGATTTTCGGTTTGTTGAACGCAGCCATCCCATCAATTCTAAGCCGTTCATGTTCGGCATTTGAATGTCCGTAATTAATATATCTATATCGCTCATAGCCTCAATTGCACTTTGAGCTTCTACACCATCATTCACAATACCCGCAATCTCCAGCCCGAACTGTCTCCAGTCCGTCACCCCAACGATCATCTCACCTATCATCTGCTCATCATCGACAATTAGAACTTTGCGGGTCATCACTCACCCTCCCTGCTTAGCTTCGGAATCGAGATAAAAACATTCGTTCCCTTGTCCAAATCGCTCGATAATTCCATGCGGTAATTATCTTTAAATAGCAATTTCAGCCTGCGGTTAACATTCGTGAGGCCAATTGACGTATTTGCCCCTGGCGAGTGATGACCCGCAAGTAGAAGTCGCACTTCATCCAGCCGTTCCTTACTGATTTGTTTGCCATTATTCTTGATGGTGATTCCAATTTCTTCCCCCATATCCTTCACCGCAATCCGAATAACAGCCTTAGGAATGGAGGGTAGACTTGCATGCTTGAAAATATTTTCCACAATGGGCTGAATACATAACTTGGTGATCATGTAATCAGTGACGGACTCGTCTACATCAATTACATAACTAAGGTTCCGCAGCTTCGATGCTTGCAAACGGATATAAAGCTCCACGTAATGGAACTCCTCGAATATCGGAATGAGTGTATCCCGATTTTTAATGCTCCACCGCAGAAACTCACTGAAATCGAATAGCATCTCCGACAGTTGAATATTGTTCTGCTTCATAGCCTGTAAGCGGAAAATCTCTAACGTATTGGACAAGAAATGCGGGTTGATCTGTGCTTGAAGCGCTTGAATTTCCACGTTCTTGGCTTCAATCTCGAATAAGTATTCCCGATCAATATATTCGGTTAGCTTATCAGTCATTTTGTTGAGCGTTCTCTCTATCTCCGTAAATTCATCTAGTTTCTTAATTGCAATCGGCTGGTTAAATACCCCATTCTGGATACGCTTCAATGCTTTACGAATGGTCTGTAATCTACCGTTTATTTGACCTGTTGCGTATCCGATTAAACAAAGGGTGAACAGGAACAACAGGGTCAGTAGCCCCCACATAATGTAGCGAATCTGCTCGCTATCATGGAACAGCCGAGCTTCGGATGCCCAGCTTGAAAAGCGTAAATCATCCGCAGACTTATCCAATTTGATCTGAAAATAGCTCCCGGATTCCAATTGACTCTCAAAGCTTGGTGGATACACAGCTTTACCATAACGATTATCAATTTGGAACGCATACACGGCATCCTCATTCTCGGGATGAACCATAATACCTGAATTCAGATTTACGACGAGCGTACCGACATGCTTGGATTGCTTCAGATCGTGAATATCATCCAGTCTCAGGAACACGCTAACAATGCCATCTTCGTTACTTTTATTTGGTGCTTGCGAATTATGACTATAGGGTACAACCTTCACATACTGATCTCTACCAAACGTGTTATACCGGGAGACGAAATCCAGGTAAGCGGGGTTAACCCTCCCTGAATTTCTCTCGTAACGGAAATTGGCTTGATCCGATTCCCGAATGAACCATAGGGAAGCAACATCGTTCTTGGAATAAGCTAGCGTTTCAAGAAAATGATCTATAGCCTTACTAATTACTATATTTTCCGAATCATAAGTTTCCTTATATTGTTCAATTCGATCCAACATCGATAAGCCTGAATAATCTTCTGCATAAAAGGTTCGCGTCCATTTTCTCAGTTCTGCTAGCTTCAACTGAAAGTCGCTCTGCCATTTGGTCAGGATCTGATTCTGATAGCGGTATTCGTTGCTCAAGATTTTACTTTCCACTTTTGAAATAATAACTTGTCCTAGGATGAGTACCAATACGGTGAATAAAAGTAAAAACAGAAATAACACACGTACCAGAAGTGTTTGTCTGATGACGGTTACAAAGCGTTGCAGTTTGTCAGATATCTTACTCATCTATGCCCTCCTATCTCTCGTTGTAGGTTTATACAATTCGACATAGTTCGACATATTCCTCTATCCTTTTACGGAACCTGCGGTTAAGCCGTCGATAAATTGCTTCTGCAACATAAGGTAGAGCAAGAGCAATGGAAGCGACGCTAACATCATGAGCGCGAACATCTCACCCCAGTTCGTAGAAAATTGTCCCATCGCCTGGTAAATCCCCGTCGTTATCGTTGTTCCGTTTAACGGACCCATAATAATGAGTGGATTGAGAAAATCGTTCCATATAAATACACTTAGGAAAATGAGCGCACTGGCCGTACACGGTCCAAGTAAGGGAAACACGACCTTCCAGAAAAGATACATCGGCTTCGCGCCATCCATTTCTGCGGATTCATCCAGCTCCCGTGGAACAGTCTTGATAAACCCGGTATACAAAAATGTGGCAAAAGGAATGTAATAGGCAATGAAGAATGCGATCAACCCCGTCATACTATGCATGATTCCAAAAAATTGCAACACTTTGACGATCGGAATCAGGATGATTTGCGGAGGAATCATCAACCCGAGAAGCATGAACACAAGTAATCCTTTCGTTAACTTCGTATCTTCCCTAGCGATATAATACGATAGCATGGATGCGCTCAGCACGGTCACTGTAACGGAAACAACCGTAATAACCAAGCTGTTCCACAAGCTGTCGTACAACATATTCCCCGGCTTCGTGAGTACATTAGTCAGGTTTTCCAGCGTAAATGGAGCAGGAAGACTAAGCGGGTTGGCAGTGATTTGACCTAACGACTTAAATATATTGACCAATGTGAGATAAAACGGCATGAAGAATAGGACTGATACAGTTATCGTAAGTGAAACCCGTAAGATTCTCGAAGCCATTAGTGCTGAACCTCCCTATTGCGCAATATCGTCGTTGTTATGACCGATAACAGACCGATGATCAGGAACAGAACAACGGACATGCTGGAGCCGTACCCCATTTCATTTTTCGTGAAACCTGTATGCACGATCTTGAATGCAAGCGTCTCAGTAGCATTGCCGGGACCGCCTGCTGTAAGCACCGCAATTTGGTCATAAATTTTGAACATCGTAATCATGAGCATCGTAATATTGATCGTCATTCCGGGAGCAAGCAGCGGGAATGTAATGTTGATGAATCTCTGGAATTTGTTGCAGCCGTCCAAATCCGCCGCTTCATAGAGCTCTTTGGAAATGCTCTGTAAAGTTGCCAAGTAGATAACGACACAGAAACCAAGCATCTGCCAAATAACAACCGCGCTGATTGAATATAGTGCAAGCTGGGGATCAGCCAGCCAGCTTTCCTTCAGCCCATCAAGGTGTAAAATATCGAGTACTTTATTCAGAATCCCGTTGTCTGTGAGAATAATCGACCAGATAAAACCGACCACGACAGCACTCATGACTTGCGGTGCGAAGAACATCGAGCGCAGGAAGTAGTAAAACCTTCCTTTGTGGTTCAACATCATCGCAATGGCAATACCCAGTACATTGCTCACGATTGTTACGATAAATGCGAAGAATACCGTGTTTTTCACTGAGTTCCAGAAGTCACTATCACGCGTCAACGAGACATAATTATCGAATCCGATGAATTTCCAATTTGGATAGAGCGGGTTCATATTCGTAAAGCTGTATACCACACAAAGCAATATCGGAATAATGACGAACAATACATACATTAACACTCCATGCGAAGCAAAAATCATGAATTTCCCCGTACGTTTGCCGAACATACTCTCACCCCATAAGATGAATAAAGAGGTCTATCCTAAGGTAGCCCTCTTTATCCTTGTTTTTATCTCTTTAACTATAGTTACAGTTTATTTCTGTCTTGCTGCTGTCTCATCCCATAGCTTATCGAGCTTAGCCAGCTCCGCATCCAGGTCAGCACCCAGAATTAGATTTTGCGCCATTTTATCGAATGCATCTTTAATGCCTGGAAGTAATGCATCATCTCCGGCTTCTACACCGAATGAGTTAACGCCCTTCACTTCCCCTAGCATTTTTAGCATGTCGTTGAACAGTGGCGTGCCTTCGAAAGGAACTTCGACGTTAAGTGCAGGAATTGAGCCATCTGTCTTCATGAATTCCGCCATAATTTCCGGATTAGAAGCGAACTCCGTTGCGAAAATTTGTGCTTCCTTCGGATGCTTCGTTTTGGCACTTACTGAAGTTCCTCCACCAGTGAACATTGGCATGAACTTATCGCCTTCAGCTGATGGTAATGGGAACAATCCAACTTCCCAATCTTTCTGCTTCGCTGCATCTGCGGACAAATACCAGCTTCCCATCGGGTACATAGCTGCTTGTCCTTTGAACCATTCTTCTTCTAGCTGACCGTAATTCAAGCTCAAGCCGTTTTCGTTGTAATACTTCTTGTCGATCAAGTCTTTCCACTTCGCAACAGCACCCTTAAAGTCGCCATCAGCGAATTTCACTTCGCCCTTTTTGCGCTTGGATACCCAATCAGGGGTTTTTCCATAGACGTCTAGACCGACGATATTCACAAGCAACAGCGTCGTAGCCCATGGATCTTTTCCTCCGCCTAATAGGAATGGCGTGTAGCCCGCTTTTTTGATTTTGTCGGAAATATCCAGAAACTCAGCCCAAGTTGTAGGTGGCTGTACGCCCACTTCGGCAAAAATTTTCTTGTTGTAATACATGTTCGGATACGTTTGCGTATTCCACGGAAGCTGATATTGCTTGCCGTCAATTGCATTTGCCATTGGATATTTGAACGCCTTGAGATATTCATCCTCGAAAGGAAGCATCGCGCCAGAGCTAGCAAATTCAGCTGGATTAACAGCAATCATGACATCCGGGAGTTCTCCGGTAGCGAGCAGTTGCTTCGCGTATTTCACGCGATCAATGTCAGGAGATACAATTTTCTTGATTTTAATATTCGGATGTTTGTCCGTAACTTTCTTGATTGCATTGTCCCAGAATGCTGCCGTAAGGTTTGGTGTCTCGAACACCATAAACGTCAATTCAACGGGTTCTGCAGGTGTTTCTGAAGCTGCCTGACTTGGCGTTGCCGAAGCGGAAGGTGAGCTTGATGCTTGCGGCGAATTGTTGCTACCGCATCCTGCGACGGTTATTGCGATCACCAAGGATAATAAAATTGCTGAAATACGTTTCATTGTAATCCTCCCTTATTCTCTGTTTACTTGTACAATGCTGATTGTAAATGTCTGATCAATAAGCAGAAACTAGATTTTTTTCAATTGGACTGGATTTTTTCGCAATTCCGCATTATTTTTATACTCAAGAATGAATTCCTCCAACTTGATGGTACGACCCTCAAGCCGTGACCTTTCAGCCGCAAACGCCATCATATGACTTTGCACCGACTTGGCTGCGGATGTTAGACTTTCCAGCCGTTCGTTTCTGGACCTGTTTAATGAAATCCTTGACGATACCGTGGTCCCCACCTCCGTGCCCTTTCTCCGGCTGGTTCAAACTTATAACTTCCTTCTCCTTGGAACCGAAGAGGATAATCTCCAACTCACTTTTCTCCATATGGCCCCGAATCTCGCCCTTCGTTCCCATCAGCTTAAGTGTCCGTCTTGATTCGTTCGTAAAGGCACTCATCGTGAAGCTTGCGGTTATTCCGCCCTCGAATTCCAGATTAAATAATCTGATGATCGACAACGTCGTTATCACAATGATAAACACATCGACCATAAGGACCTTCACGAAGCGCCGAGTAAACCTCTTCATCATCGGCTTCTGGATTTCGCGTCACAACCGTTCGTAGCACATTTCCTTGCCAGCTGTCTTTCCAATCGATATATATTTTGGGAGCAAAATAAGGACACTCCACTGCCAACGGACAGCCATCCAAACAACGGTGCAACGCTCCGGCTGGCGCACTCTCAGGCTTAAAATGGAGGAGTGAACCGAAAGAAGAGACGCTTACACAATTTGCATCTGCATCCGCAAGCCATAACAGGATGTCGAGGTCATGACAGCTTTTTGCGAGAATCATCGGACTAGATTCGCACGAGTTACGCCAGTTACCTCTGACATAGCTATGTGCTTGGTGCCAGTAGCCTACGTTCTCGTTATGCTGAATGGAAACTAGACTACCAATCACTCCCTCCCGGAGTACGCGTTTGAGTTCCTGAAAGAAGGGTGTATATCTGAGTACATGACAGATTGAAAAAACTTTATTGCGCTTCTCGGCTTCTTCCCCAAGCACAACACATTCCGCAGGCCGATTCGACATCGGCTTCTCCAGTAGAACATGATACCCAGCTTCTAATGCCTTCATCGCCGGCTCAAAATGTTGGTCGTCTTGCGTGCAGATCAATACCGCGTCTGCCGCTAGAGGAAGGATCAACAGCTTATCCCAATTATCAAACGCCATATCCGCATTGATTCCGTGAATTTCACAGAACTCCGCCCTTCGCTGTCCATCCGGTTCACATACTCCGACAAATCTAATTTCATCAGGATGCTCCAAAGCATATGTTGCGTAAGTATTCATCCCTCGCTGGCCTGCACCAATCAATATCGCTGTTACAACTTCCATGGAATAACCCCCCCGTCGCTGCTACTCTATAACTCATTGATATAACGTTTTCGTTGTCATTATAATTTTCCCCACCCTTCCCCCTCAACTTGAAAAATAGCAAAAAGTCTTTATTTTTTTCTTACACATTTGTGATCAAATACTTGAATATTCGAAAACAAAAACCGCATTTACGCCTCGGTTTATTAGACCTTGCGTAAATGCGGCTTTATGATTCCCTGCCTGTTTTCTTAAAGTGAACATTTGAAAAATTCTCAATTTCAGTTATCTACTGCTCATTACGCTTCAATTTGATCTTTATAAAATCGCTTATTTCCTCTTTTGCATCATCCTTAAGTTTACGAAAGTCACTTATGAGATCTTGCTCTATTTGTGATAAGTACAAAGGTAAACAATTAGTTTTTCTTCAACGATCAACGAATTTAAATCGGTCAAATCCTTTATCTTTAATTACAATAATTTTTGACTCTCTAAAGATACCTCTCATCGAAGACGCTCTTAGCAGTGGAATTGAATTGCGTGCTCAGTCCGCTGCTCTCCCTGTGCGCGGAACGAATCCAACTTGTCCTCCCTCGGACTGAGGCGGCTCCCCTATTTGCTCCCCAATCGAATCCCGACTTTTTCATGTCGGGTTCTTGTGTCGCAATTCTATATTTCGGCTCAGGGGTATCCCATTCTTGATTTAAGTTGCTTACGAAGATGATTCGCGGATGATGGTCTTAGCGGTTGAATGAGATGCCGTGCTCGTACGCTGCGCTCCCTGCTCGCGGAACGAACCCCATTGCCTTCCTTAGGACTGAGGCGACTCCCCTCTTCTCCACGCAAAAAAGCCAGCCTCTTGCGGCTGGCTTTGATGATGGTGGAGGCGAGGGGATTTGAACCCCTGTCCGAAGACCACGCCACGCGGCTTTCTACGGGTGTAGCTGCAGTTTTGATGTCACCTACGGAGTCCCCCTGCAACACGGTACTCTATAGGTCAGCCTGATTGTCTTCTTCAGCACACCCCAGGCGGAGATGTGACAGCGTATCCCACTAAAGTTGGGCCCTCATCCCGGTACATGGGCGATACAGAGCGAGAGCACGCGAGCAGGTTATTAAGCTGCTACAGCGTAAGTTGGTTGTTGTTTGCCATTTAATTGGCTTTAGCGTTGATGAAGCAGACGACTCCCTGCTACCCGCTGGCACGCGCTCGTCCAATCCCCGTCGAATCCATAAACGCCCCCGATTCGGCATAAACGTCACCATGTCGACTGCCTGCAACTTGCAAGCTTACGAACATCCAACGATTAGCGCATCCTCAGGAACTCCAGGATTAACGATGAGCGACTACGCGAGTCAATTCATCTGGTCTAACGTTCCTTGCGTTGTTGCTTCCTTGGTACAAACTTAGTATAACACGGCGTCTGGCAAAATGCTCGGGATTGTTGCTGGCAGCAATGGACTAACCACCCATGGAAGGAGTGGATTAACGAGCCACCTTCTGCTTCTCCCGAAGCGCCCGCTGGATATCGCGCTGCGCGTCGCGTTTGGCCGCGGTATCGCGTTTGTCGTACTGTTTCTTACCTTTGCCGAGTCCAATTAGGAGTTTGGCGTATCCGTTGCGCACGTAAATCTTCAGCGGCACGATGGCGTAGCCTTCACGCTTCGATAAGCCCAGCAGCTTGCTGATCTGTTCCTTGTGAAGCAGCAGCTTTCGTGTCCGGGTCGGATCGGTCGGATTGTGGATGTTGCCCTGCTCGAACGGACTGATATGCATGTTGTGAATGAACATCTCACCGTTCCGGATCGTCGCGAACGCGTCGCCGATGTTTGCCCTGCCGCTTCGCAGTGACTTGATCTCGGTGCCCATCAGCACCATGCCCGCTTCGAACGTTTCCTCAATGAAATAGTCATGGGAAGCTTTCTTATTCTGGGCTAATTGCTTGCCGTCGTTTTTCTTAGCGCCCATGCCATTCACCTCGTCTCCGTTAGCGCTTAAGTCCAGCTTGCTTGCCGGTGTTTCTCATTGTAACAACTTTGTATAGGGAAATCAAGGATGCGCGGCCGTACCGTTTCGCTTTAATCATCCTCTACCATAATACGCTCCGAACGAGAAAAACCGCCCTCAACCAAAGGTCAAGGACGGTTTCTTCGGAATTAAGCTATTACAGCTTAACTACGTTTTCAGCTTGAGGACCGCGGTTGCCTTCAACTACGTTGAACTCAACGCGTTGGCCTTCTTCAAGAGTTTTGAAGCCTTCGCCAACGATTGCGGAGAAGTGTACGAATACGTCGTTGCCGCCTTCAACTTCGATGAAGCCGAAACCTTTCTCAGCGTTGAACCATTTAACTGTACCTTGTTGCATGTGGAATTACCTCCAAAAATTGTATTAATATGCGCCTGTTTCGTTTTTAAACAAAAAATTCACACATTGGAAAGGGTTTCATGACTCTAATGACACCCTTTTCAATATGTGAATTCAGGTTCATATCATCGATTCGATTGCCTTTAGTGTATAATACCCGCCGCCAAAAAGCAAGCGACAAGCCTAAATATATTTTCCCATATCGTCCAGTTGACGGAATCCTCCGGCTGGACGGGCGTTTTGCCCTCCAATAGCCGTATTCCATGCCCAAGCCGGAGCATTACCGTCTAAGTATAACCTTGATTCCTTTTATTTATACAGCTTTATTTGCGATTTTTGCGAACGAAGGCCGCCGCGGCGCTGCCGCCGCTTTTTTTCTTCCGTTTTTTCTTGCCTTCGCCCCCGGCTGCGGTTGTGATGTCGACGACATTCTCCTTGGGCTTGCCCCCGTTAAAAATGCCGCTCGTCGTCGTATTCTTCCGCCGACCGCCACCACCGCCTTGGCCTCCGCCGCCGCTAGGGCCGCGTCCACCTCCGCCGCCAGGACCACGGCCGTTGCCGCCTTTGCCCCGACCGCCGCCAGGCTTGCCGCGTCCGCCGCCGCCGCGACGATCTCCGTGCCTGTTGCTATAATAGAAGCCGTCGTCGTCGCTGCCATGCCCGCCTTCGCCGCCGTCGTCTTTGCCGCTTCGCTTCGTAGGCGCGCCGCCCGCAGGAACTGGCAAGCCCCACATATCCGTGCGATGCTTCTGCCTGCCGCCCTGATCGCCGAAGCTGATGCCTTCGCTCTCACCTCTGCCTTCGCGACCGTCTTCCGTTTCGCGACCCATACCTCCGGGAACTTCGTCGCCGAATGCGGCGCCGTGATCTCCCTCTCGGTACTCGACCCACCGGTTCTCCGCATCGAACGTACCTCCACGGGCCACCCAAGGGTTGCCGCCTTCACCGCCAGAACCAGCTCCAGCTCCTCCGGCACCCTCTGCGCCGCCGCGTCCGCGCTTCCGACGTCCCGCTGGCGCGTTCTGCCACTCGCCGCCACCGGCACCGGCGCCCGCATCGCGGCCTCTGCCGCCCTGCGCCGCTCCGCCGCGACCGCCGCCGCCTTGACCAGCGCCCGCTGCAGGCCCGCGCCCGCCACGGCCCGCGTCGCCTCTTCCGCCACGGCCGCCAGCGGCACCGCCGCGACCTCCTTCGCCTCGGCTGCCGGCGCTACGCCCGCCGCCGCGGCCATCATCACCGCGCTTGCCGAAGCCGCCGCGTTTGCCGCGGCTTCCGCCTACACCGAAGCCGGCGTCCGCGACGCCTTTGTAGCTGCCGCGCGGCTTCATGTCGACCATCTCGAAGTCGATGTTGTACTCCTCCATGTCGACGCGCGACACGCGGATCTTCACTTCGTCGCCGATCCGGTATACCTTGGAAGTACGTTCGCCGATGAGCACCATATGAAGCTCGTGGAAGTGGTAATAATCGTCCGACAGGTCACTCAGACGGATAAGACCCTCTACTGTGTTCTCGAGCTCGATGAACATGCCGAAGCTCGTCACGCTGCTGATGATGCCGTCGAACTCTTCGCCGACTTTATCCAGCATGAATTCGCATTTCTTCAGCTTATCCGTGTCCCGCTCTGCGTCGACGGCAAGGCGCTCCCGCTCGGAGGAATGCTGTGCGATGTCCGGCATGCGCGCCGTGAGCGCCTCGTGCCGCGCCTCGGTCAACGCGCCTCCTCCCTCGAGCACCTCGCGGATGACGCGATGGATGACGAGATCGGGATAACGTCGGATCGGCGACGTGAAGTGCGAATAAAACTCCGCGGCCAGACCGAAGTGCCCGAGGCTCTCCGCGTCGTACTTGGCCTGCTTCATGGAACGAAGCATCATCGTCGAGATGACCGTCGCTTCCTTCGTACCCTGAATCTCCTCCAGCAGCGTCTGCAGCGCGCGCGGATGCACGGAATTGCCTTTTCCTTTCACGACGTAACCGAAGTTCGCCGCGAACTGCATGAACGTCATCAGCTTATCTTGATCCGGATCCTCATGAATCCGGTACAGGAACGGCACCCGCAGCCAATGGAAATGCTCCGACACCGTCTCGTTCGCGACGAGCATGAACTCCTCGATGATCTGTTCCGCCACGGAACGTTCGCGCTTCACGATGTCGACCGCCTTGCCATTCTCGTCGACGATAACCTTCGACTCCACGAAGTCGAAGTCGATCGCTCCGCGTTTCATCCGTTTGGACCGCAGCCGCATCGCCAGCTTCTCCATCAGCCCGAACATCTCCAGCAAGCCTGCGTAACGTTCCTTCAGTTCCGTCTCCGGCTCCTCTTCGGTTGCCGTGAGCAAGCGGCGCACGTTCGTGTACGTCATCCGCTCCGTCGTACGGATCACGCTCGTGAATACCTCATGGCTCACCCGCTTCAACGTTTTCGAGTCGAATTCCATATGGCACGACAATGTCAGGCGGTCCACTTGCGGGTTGAGCGAGCAGATGCCGTTCGACAGCCGATGCGGCAGCATTGGAATAACGCGGTCCACCAAGTAGACGCTCGTACCTCTGCGGAACGCTTCCTGATCGAGGGCGGAATTCTCCCGCACGTAATAACCAACATCCGCGATATGCACGCCGAGCAGGTAATTGCCATTCTCCAAAATCTTCACGTGCACCGCATCGTCAAGATCCTTTGCGTCTTCGCCGTCAATCGTGACGATCACTTCGTCGCGCAAGTCTCTGCGGCCTTGCTCGCGAATTTCTTCGTCCGTGATCGTGTCCGGCGCCGCTTCAGCCTCCGCCATCACGTCATCCGGGAAGCCCTCCGGGAGCTGGTGTTTGCGGATGATGGACAGGATGTCGACGCCGGGGTCATTTTTGTGCCCCAGAATTTCCACGATCTCGCCTTCAGCCGCCGACCGCCCTTCCGGATACGAAACGATGCGCACTACAACCTTCTGACCCGTCACCGCCCCTTTGAATTCGCCCTTCGCGATAAAAATATCCCGATTAATCCGTTTGTCGTCCGGAATGACGAAGGCGTACATCTCGTGGTTCTCGAATGTGCCCACGACCTGCGTCACCGCGCGCTGCACGATGCGCACAACCTCGCCTTCCATCCGGCCGCCGCCTTCGCTCTTCGCCGTAATGCGGACAAGGACGATATCGCCGTTCATGGCGCTCTTCAAATCATTGGCATGGATATAGACGTCGGGATGATCCTTTTCGTCCGGCAGCAGGAAGGCAAAACCCTTCGCATGCGCCTGGAGCTTGCCGCGCAGCAGATTCATCCGCTCCGGCACGCCATATCGCTCGTTCCGCGTACGGATGACCTTGCCCTCGTCCTCCAGCTTGTTCAGCAGCTTCAGGAATTCTTTGAACTCCGCCGCTCCTTCGATGCCGAAGTGTCCCTCCAGCTCTTGATACGTCATCGGCTTGTAAGCCGTCTCTCTCATAAAATCAAGCAATTCCTGCTCGCGTTCCACCATGAATGGCCCTTCTCCTCGTAGAACCGCCGCCGTCCCAACCGGACAACTAATGCAAGCGGTTGATAGATTATCATATACCATGTAGTATACACGAAATGGAAGCCGCGCATCCGCGATTATGCAAAAAACAAAAAAGACGAGGACTCGTCCCCGTCTTCATCTTACAATTAAGCTTATTGATTTACGAAATAAGAAACGACCAGCGCCAAAATGAAAAACCCGGCTGCAAACGCAACAGTCAGACGTTGCAAGAACAAGTCCAAACCGCGTGCCTTCTGCTTGCCGAACAGGTGCTCCGCACCGCCCGTAATCGCTCCGGACAACCCGGCGCTCTTACCCTTCTGCAGCAATACGACGGCTATCAAGCCGATCGAGAAAATAACGAGCAGGATCTTCAATGCGATATCCATTCCATCCACCTCCAGCGTACCACTCCGTGAAAACACATAAACCGATTGTACCATAGCTGTACGATATTTACAATAGGACTTGCCTTCTGCCTTTCCCTCAATCGTACCCCATTTTTGCAAATAAAGCCTATTCCCCCGTGCGCTCTCCAGCGAGCTGGAGAGAAAATGCTCCTAATCCACGAACATGTACGCTTCAATCGCCTCAAGCAGCTTTTCGCAGTTCACGATAGCGGCCGGCGGATTCAAGAAGACAATATACGCTTTATACGGGCAACGTTATCCGGCAGCAGAGGCTCCATGAAGCTGCCGCCTTGTCTAACGCCGGAACCGATATGCACTTCGTGCACGCCACTCTCTTGAACGAAAGGTCCGATATTATCCGCATGGAGGCCGTAGCCGCCCAAGATACGGATGCCGCCGAGCCTATCGGCTTCTTCCCTCAGCTGCCGAAGATGCGGCGCCGACTGCGGCGCAGGCCGTGTCCCGCCGGCCGTCAGCACGCGGCTGATCTGCTGATATTGCGCAAGCACCCGCAGCGCGGCGAACTGGTCCGCCGCCTCGTCGAACGCGCGGTGGAAGGTAACATCGAGTCCTTCCGCTGCGCGCAGCACTCTCTCTAGCGCCGAACGGTCGATCTCGCCCGTTTCTGTAAGCATGCCAACAACGATGCCTGCAGCTCCCGCTTCACGAATCGCCCCTACATCCCACAGCATGATCGCAAGATCCGCTTCGCTGTAGCGGAAGGATTGGCTATGCGGACGCACCATTGCGTTCACGGGCAGAGCCGAAGCCTTCACCGCCGATTCTACCAGGCCGACGCTTGGTGTTAGTCCGCCTTCCGCAATGCCTGTGACAAGTTCGATCCGGTCCGCGCCTCCGGCAGCGGCCGCTTCTACATCCTCCGCTCGAATCGCTATCACTTCAATTAACATTTCTCTGTTCCTCCGCTCTCGCAGTTATATAATCGGCCAGCAGTCTCGCTCCGTAACCGGAAGCCCCTGCCGGATAATAACCTGCCGTCCCTTTCGCCTGCACCGTATTGGCCATGTCGATATGGTTCCACTTTACGCTCCGCTCCACGAACCGTGCCAGGAACAGCGCCGCCTGTATCGCTCCCCCGTAAGGGCTGGAGCCGATATTGTTCAGATCGGCATAGTCGCTGCGTAACAGCTCCTCGTCCTCCGTGATGAGCGGCATCGGCCAGTTGCGGTCGCCATTGCGTTCACCAAGCTCATGCAGCAGCTCAGCTCCCGCCTTGTCTCCCCATACACCTGCCATGCGCAAGCCGAGCGCCTGCCCGACGCTGCCTGTCAAGGTCGCCATGTCGACGATTTCGGCCGCACCCAGTCGCTGCGCATGAAGCAGCGCGTCGGCCAGCACTAGCCTGCCTTCCGCATCCGTATTGCCGACCTGCACGGTCAGCCCATTCGGATATTCGATGATCGTCGACGGGAGGAACGCTTTGGCATCCGGCACATTGTCCGAAGTCGGTATAAGCGCAACGATATTCGCCTTAGCTCCCAGCTCGCTCAATATATGCATCGCACCGATGACGCCGCACGCTCCGCCCATATCGAATCTGGCTTCGCTAAGATCCCGGCCGGTCTTCACATTCATACCGCCCATATCGAACGTGATACCTTTGCCGATCAAAGCGGTAAGCGGCTGTGACCCGTCCGACACGTATCGCATCTGGATCATAGCCGGTCCATATTGGCTTCCTTGACCGACCGTAAGCAGGCCATTCATGCCATGCTCGGCCAATGCATCGCCGCTATAAACCGTCACCTCTACTTGACTGCCGCGAAAATGCTCTTCCACGCGTGAGGCAAGTATCTCCGGATTCATTCGATTGACGGGCTCATTGCACCATTCCCGAGCCAGAGCCGTCCCCTGCGCACGTATGGATGCAATCCGAAGCGCCGCCTTCAAACCGGCAGCCTTCTCGTCTTCTACAACGAAATGCAGGCTCTCAACTGGAGAATCGGCTTTGGTCCGTTTATATTTATCAAAAGTATATTGCCCCAGCAGCCAGCCTTCCGCCCATGCAACAACAGCTTCTTCCAGCGTGCATCCGCATGCTTCAACAATAGCTTCTGTGCCTCGCAGGTCTAGAGACGCTTCCCGGTATTCCCGGTCCCGCAGTGCTCTGGCGGCTTCGCCAGCGGCTGCGCGCAGCCGATCCAGCCGCAGCTCGCCGAGGCTGCCGAGTCCAACAGTCCCTTCAGCTTTGAAGACGTTGACCGCTCCATGCTTCCTCATATGCGCCCGGATCAGCCGCTCGTCATCAATCGAACCCGCCGCATCCCCCTCGCCGGAGGTTACCCAACAAAGCTTAATCCCGCCTTCCGGGGCATCCATACCCGCCGTCAGCTTCATAACGTCTCTCCTTCAGCTCGTCGATCACGACATGCTCTGACTGTATTCCCATGCATAAATGTATGAGTATCCGCCATCAACCCAGCTTCTCCAGCGTGAATACGGCGCGGTTCTCCCCGATGACGAGGCCGTTGTCGTTGCGAATCTCCTTCGGCCCGATCTTGCGCATCCGTTCGATCGTCTCCCGATTGCGGTACCCAATCTGCTCCAGAATGGAAGCGACGATGATCGGCCATTCATCTTCGGAGCCATCCTTCACCTTCAAAGCAAACGCCAGCCGCTCTTCTCGTAGACCGAAGCAATAGACGCCTTTGGCTCCGCCCTTCGCCACGATATTGCTGTCCATCAAGAGGTTAGGACAAATCAAGTAGTCTGCGGATATCATTGCCGGATAACGGTTCATAAGTCCCGTCACCTTCACCGACGCCTCGCGGATCGCTTCGTCCTCGATCAAGTCTGTGCAAGCGAGCTTGAGGAACGCTTTCGCCATACCCTGAAGCGAAATGCCGAATACGGGGAATCCGCAGCCGTCCGTGCCGATGCGGATATCCTGAGCAGGAACTTCCGATAGCCGAGAAACAACCGACAGCACGTCGCGCTGTGCGGGATGATCCGCTTCGAAGTACCCTTCCACCGGATATCCCATGCCAATGCAGTACGACAGCAAGCCCAGATGTTTGCCCGAGCAGTTATGGTACACCCGCCGCTGCGGAGATCGCTTCGCCACCAAGGCGTCCCGTGCATCCATGTCGAGCGGATACGTCGGCTTGCACACCAACGTGTCCTCTGGCAGCCCAAGCTTCTTCAGCATGCCCTCAAGCGCTTCCACATGATAAGGCAGCGCGCGGTGGGAGGCCATCATGATTGCTTTCTCTTCATCCGTGAACCCAAATTTATCGTCAAAGCCGCCCATGAAAGCGGGGATCGCCTGCATCGGCTTCGCCGCCGAACGCATGAACGTCACCCATTGCGAGTCGCCTGATACATATCGCACCTCGCCCGTTTCATCAACACCGCAAATATGGCCTTCATGCACATTTTCCAAATACCCGCCCCGGTACTCCTCAACCAATCGATTGCTCATCTTGTAACCTGCCTCCTTGAGTCAATATGATGCGAATGAGACTATCCCAAAATAACTTGAAACTATCCCAAAAAATATAAATGTGCAAGTCCTTTTTTTGCGCACAAAGCTAGAATGGGAATAAGGTGTCCCCATAGACGTTTATTGTCGCCTACGGAGACACCTGCATCTTGCCTTATGCCTTTATTGCTGCGCGTCGTACGCCGCTTGATAGATTTCGAGCAGACGCTTCAGGTTCATGCTTTCGAGCGTCTTCACGTACGTCTCCCATTCCTTCTCTACGTCAACGTCGCCGATGATGAAGCGCGCCATCATTTCATCTACGTAGTCGTTCACAGTCTTGGACAGATCAGCCGCTTCCGTCGCTTGCTCGTTCGTCATGAATAAAGGCGGCACCGTTTTGTAATCCTTTGCTTTATATGGCTCGTAGTTGTTTTTCGTCTCGTTGTAGAGGATAACCTCCAGGTCGCCGTCGCCTTTGCTTGCGGCGCTTAGACGGAATTCGTTGGAGCGGAGGGAAGGACCGGTCTGCGCCCAGTTCACGTTCTGCACTTCACCGAACGACTTCAGCTCGGACCACTTGGCAGGTTCACCGTTAATGCCGACCTCGCCCGCTTCCGCATCGCGCCATTCTTCGCCTGGACGGCCGTAGTTGCTGCGAAGCGTATGCTCGTATTCGTATAGACCGTCAGCCCAGCGCAGCGCGACTTCCGGATTTTTGGCTTTGTTCGTGATGATGAATGCCCCCATCGTGAGGCTTGTTGCGTCATTCGCCGCGTATTGCGCGCCGGCAGGTCCTTTCAGCACAGGCACCGACTTGTATTCAGCCCATCTGCCGCTCTCGCCGAGCAGCTGCGTGAACACGCCTTGGTGACCGCCAGTGGATGCGCCAAGCAGTACCGTATCCGGATTTTCGCCGATTTGGATCAGCTGGTTGTCGTCTTGTGTGAACGATTCCGGAGCGACCAGACCTTCCGCATACAGCTTTTTCATAAATTTGATGCCTTCCAGCCATTCGGCTTTGTCGAATGCCACATCCAGATTGCCGTCCTTGACGAACATATGCTTCGTGCTTGTGCCGTAGACAGGGTTATAAATAAATGAGTTCATCAGAAAAGCGTCGATGGACGATCTCCACGATTTCGGCGAGATGGACAATGGAATTTCGTCCGCTTTGCCGTTGCCGTTCGGATCTTGCTCTTTGAACGCCTTCAGAACCGTATACAATTCGTCGGTCGTTGTCGGCATTTTCAGGCCGAGCTTCGCGAGCCATGGCTCGTAAATCCACATCTTCTGGCTCATGGAGCAGTGGTAGCAATCATTGATTTCAGGCAGCGCGTAGATGTTGCCGTCCGGTGCGGTGATCGCCTTCTGAACATCCGGCATATCCTGGAACAGCTTTTTCGTCTGTACGCCTTGATTCTCGATCAGTTCGTTCAGCGGAAGGAATGCGCCTTCGCTGCCGTAGATCATCTGTTGAGCAGGCGTAACGTTCAGGCCCAGGATGACGTCCGGATAGTCGCCGCCCGCAAGCACGAGGTTCAGCTTCTCTTGCATGCTTTGCTCGGGAACAACTTCCCATTCGATATGGACGTTTGTTTTCTCTTCGTACCATTTCGTAAATTCGTTTGTGTTGAAGTCTTCTACCAGCGGATTGCCGCGGACCATGACCTTCAGCGTAACCTTCTCGTTTACGATCGGGTACGTGCCCGGCTCCGTCAGCAGGCCGGCTTCCGTGCCGCCTTCATTTGTCACGTTGGAACCGTTCCCCGTTGTGCCTTTATTCTCATTATTCGAACCGGAACAGCCGGCCAAAATTAACGTGCTGATCATGACAACCGAAAGCATGGATGTAAAGAGTTTCTTCATACTATAGACCCTCCTGAAAAGTTTTTGGGAAACAAAAACTTACTTCGAACGCATTAGCCTTTCAAAGATCCAATCATAACGCCTTTCACAAAAAACTTCTGAACGAAAGGATACACGATCAGCAGCGGCACCGACGAGACGACGATGAGTGAATACTTGAGCAGCTCTCGCAGCCCTTGGCGGGCGGCGGCCGTCTTGGCGTCTCCCAGCATATCGATGTTCACTTCGTTCTGGATCAGAATATCGCGCAGGATAAGCTGCAGCGGATAGAGATCCGGATTTTTCAAGAAAATCATTGCGTTAAAATATTGATTCCAATGCCCCACCGCGTAGAACAGTGCGATGACCGCCAGAATCGGTCCGGAGAGAGGCAGCACGATGCGCCAAAGGAAGCGGAAGTCGTTGCAGCCGTCGATCTGGGATGCTTCCAGCAGTTCATGCGGAATCGTCGTCTGGAAGTACGTCCGCATAATGATGACATTCCATACGGACAATGCGGTAGGCACGATCATCGACCAGAACGAGTCGATCATGCCGAACTCTTTTACAATAAGATAGTTCGGAATAAGGCCGCCGCTAAACATCATCGTGAACACCAGCAGAAGCATGAAGCCGCTGCGGAAGCGGAAATCCCGTCTTGACAGCGGATACGCCGCGAGCACCGTCATGAAGACGTTCACTAGCGTACCGAAGCCCGTATACAGGAAGGTGTTCGTGAAGCCGGATAAGACGTTTTTGTTTTTGAATACCGCCTTGTAACCATCAAGAGAAGGCTCCACCGGCCAAAGCCATACCTTTCCCGACATCACGGCGTAAGTCGAACTGAATGAAGCGCTTACAACGTAGATGAGCGGATATAGAATGACAAGAAGAACAATGAATAGAACAATGTAATTGATAATCGTAAATGCCCGGTCCGAACCGGACTCCTTAATAACGGTTGGTTCCATTCGCAGCGCTCCTCCTTACCATAGGCTTTCCTGCTTCAGTTTCTTGGCCGCTCCGTTCACCACGATCAGCAATATGAATCCGATGACCGCTTTGAACAGACCGATGGCGGTGGCGTAAGAGAAGTTCATCGCCTGCGAGATCAAGCCGACCTTATACACGTACGTGTCAATCACTTCGGATGACCGCATAGTGAGGGCGTTTTGCATAAGCAAGATTTTCTCGAAGCCGGTCTCCATCATTTGGCCCGTGTTCAGAATAAGCAGGATAACCGCAATCGGCAGGATGCCCGGAATATCGATATGCCGAATCCGCTGCATCTTGGTAGCGCCGTCGATAACGGCCGCTTCGTGCAGGGAAGGATCGATGCCCGACAGCGTCGCCAAATAGATAATGCAGGCGAAGCCGACGTTCTGCCATACATGGGACCATACATAGATCGATTGGAACATGGACGCTTCGCCCATGAAATTGATTGGCCCTGCTCCGAACCAGCCCAGCACCAGATTGATAGCGCCGGTGCGCGGGTCAAGGAATTGGAACAGCAAACCTACGAGCACCACAATCGATATAAAATACGGAGCGTAGGTCACCATTTGGACCGTCTTCTTGAAACGTTGATTGCGTACGTAATTTAATCCGACTGCCAGCATAATGGGGAATGGAAAGCTGGCGATCAGCGTGTAGAAGCTGATGCTTAGCGTATTGCCCAGAAGCCGCCAAAATTCATACGATTCAAAAAACCGAATGAAATGCTTCAGCCCCACCCATTCGCTGGCGAGAATGCCCTTCGAAATGGAGAAGTCTTTGAACGCGATGACGGCTCCAAACATCGGAACGTACTTGAACAAAAGGATGTAAATAAGAGGTGGTAAGAATAGTACGTACAATTGCCAACTTCTAAGGATTCTCTGCTTTGCTATCAATGGTCGCCCCCCTTTTCGCCAGTTTGGTGTATCCGGCCGGTGATTCGAAGTATAGAGGGGAGAGCCGCGATTCGTAAATACGACAGATTTGGGCGTTATTCCGTATTCAAGAATGCCGTAATGACGGGCATTATTCCTTATTCACGGATTGTGCAATAGTTATGAAAGCGCTTTATCCGCTTGTCCATAGAGGCTGTAATAGCTTGTGTTACGCTTGCTTCCGATATTCCGTCGCGCTCATGCCGTTAGCCCGTTTAAATGCCCGGCTGAACGAGTTGAGCGAATAGTAGCCAACCTTAATCGCAATCTCGTTGACGGACGCTCCGCTTTCGACAAGCAGCTTTTTGGCATGATTCATGCGCAGGTTCTCCAAATAATCGGAGAAATTGATGCCCGTCTGTTCTTTGAAGAAGTATGAAATATACGTTTCAGAAGTTTGGAATAATTCCGCAAGCACGGTTAAACTGAGATCCGTACGGCTGTAACGGGACTCCATATAGGCGATCAGGTCTTCCTTCAGCTTCTCGTTATGGCTCTTTTTGCGCTCATGATGTTTCCTGCAGAGGCTAAGGAACGCATCGCCAAGCAGGCCAAGCCCTTCCTCCAGCGACCGCTTCGGCTCCGATGCCTTGAGTGCAAGCTCCGTCTCTTCCGTCAGCGCGTCCATGCTGATGCTGGATTGCTCGCAGCACTTCAGCACGGTGCCGGACAGCTCGCTTATAAGAATGCGACCTACCGATTGCGGCAGACGTTTGCCGCTTAGATTCTTTTCTTTGATCTGAGCAAGGAGCGATCCCGTCTCTTGGAGATTGCCCGACTTCACAAGGCTGATTAGCCGCTGTTCGATATCCGAAGGATAATAATAGGCTCTAGCCGTAACGGCGATATCGCCATGGCAAGCGACTGCTTCCTCAGCAGACCATTCCTTATGCTGCTGCAGCACACCAGCCTCCTCGAAAGACCGGCTGACGCTGGACCACTGCTTATAGCAGCCGCCCGCTGCGATATAGGTCGGCACTTGCAGCTTGCTTGCCGCGTTTTCCCTGAGTTCCTCCAGCATTTTTCGCGTTTCCTGCATGAACGAGCTCGGCGAAGCGGCGTCGCCATGAATGAACAGGACGATCTGATATTCGTCCCAGTCATGCGCGGTAATGGATTTCCCGTATTCCTTCGCGATCATCTCGCGGATACCGAGCCGCTGAATATCGAGCTCGCCCAGCATCTCTTCGTTGAATGCGCCTTCGTAGCTGGCAAGCTGCAAGATTGCAACTACAACGTACGGCCCTTCCCAAGCGACGCGGGAATGCTCCATCGCCAGAATAATATCTTTGCCCGACGCGAACTGCCCTCTCAGCAGCCGGTTATAGAAGGCGCTTCGAATAAGCGGGAGCTGTTCATCCAGCTTCTCGCTAAGCGATTCATGACTGAATATAAGACTGGTCACCGAATGTCCGATATAATCCATCGTGTTGCGGACGGAAGCCGTATCCGCTACGTTGCGCGGCGCCGGCAAGATGCGCAGAATCGTCCACAGCCATCGGCTGTTCCGGTAGGAGAAGTACATCGCCGCAAGCAAACCGCCGATTAAGGCGATAGCCAGAATGGTGAAAAACGTCTTTTTGATATATTCCACTCGTTCCATGACGATTTTCTCCGGCTGCACGGAGACGTAAGTCCAGCCGTTGTAGCTGGAGGTCGTCCGGGTTACGAACATATTCTGGCCGTCCACCATCTGGTGCGAATAGCCGTCTTTGACATCAGCCGGGAGAATGCCGAAGTCTGGATCCCCAACCCCGCTAATGACCTTCCCTTCCTCATCCGCGATAAAAGCGAAGCCGCCGCTGGCGGCAAGGTTCTGCAGCATGCCCTGGATCTGGGCGTTGTCGATCAGCATCATAACGAGGCCGTTATGGTTGCCGCTGCCGAACGGCTGCATATACGTAACGACAGAGGCCGCCTTTCCTTCATAGAGCGAAGGCCGTCCCGGAACGTATGCCTTCGCGCGCGTCTGCTCCGATAGCTCGTTCTTCCAGCTGGCGTAATCGGTATTTTGATACCTGAACTTCAGGTCGTACAACTGCTTGAGCGTATACATGTTATGCGGAGAAATCGCCATTTCGCTGCCGATATACACCAAATAATAGTCCATTAGAAAATGGTTCACGAGCGTATAATCGAACAATTCCTTGTTCAATTCCCGCATTCGAACCGGATTCGTTCCTTCGAACGGCTCCTTCACATATAGGAACGATAGGGCCTTCGTGCCGCTGGCCGCCTGCATCGCGATCGTCTCGATCTCGACGAATCGGCGGTCGAGCGTTTCCTTCGTGCCTTCCAGAACGGCCTGAGCCGACTCCTTCGCGTCCTCCTCTACCAGCCAAGAGGTCCGTTCGTAAACGAACCACCCGGCTCCCCCGAACAAGGACAGCAGCAGCGCATAGGGAATAAAAAAATGCAGCAACACTTTGAAGCTTCTCCGACTCGGCTTATTGTTCAACTTGTCAACACCCCTTGTTGTGCGACTCCCGGCCGGCTGTCGGCCTGATTTCCTGCAAACGGCTGCGGACATAGCAGCACAGCCTGTGTTATCGATAACATTCGTTTACTTACTATAGCAAAAATGGCGCTCTCGCCGCACATTAATTTACGTCATCACTCAGCTTTGCCATACAGTACTTGGCAACGCTTACATATCCATTCCGGGCAACCCGTTCATCCTACAGCAAGTATACATGAGCGCGCCCTATGAGCCAATATCATTCGACAATGTTCCCCTAACCAATAATATGTAAGGGGAGTTTCATAATTTCCCAAACAACAAAAAAGAGAGGACATATGCGTCCCCTCTTCCTTCAACCTTCTTCCTTCTTCCTTGTTTCCGCATATTCAGCTTTATGCTTTGCTAACCGAAGGAGCTGCTGCAGCTTTCGAGACATTCAAAGCTTTTGACGGCTTCAATACGGAAAGCAGCAGTACAACGAAGCTGACCGCCCCGATCCCGACAAGCGTCGCCGTCGGTCCGTTCCATTCGAAGCCGTTCCCGTAGAAGAACAGCTCCCTCAGCCCGTCGACCATGAACCGCATCGGCAGCCAAGAGTGGATCCAATCCCGATAGAAGCTGTTCATGAACTCCGACGGCAGCGCCAGCAGAGGCGCTCCGAAGAACAAGAGAAGAACGAACAGTATGATGCCCCGGATTCCCGTCCACGAAAGGACCGCGGAGATCATCAGGAAAAACGCGAGAATCGATAACGAGATAAATAAGCCCATATCGCCTATGCTCGGCACATCCAGTTCGAGGAAGCTGTCGGCTAGCCAGGTAACGAAGAAACCCGCTAATAGCGCAAGAACGACACCGACCGCAACTTGCATCAGCCTAGCTCCGAGCTTTCCGGATTTGCTAGCAACCGCGGCAGCCGCCTTGCCCACTACGATCGTACTAATCGCGGCGCCCGCGATGCTGGCCATCCAGATCGGTTGGAACAATGAGACCGGCGCGTTGCCCCTTGCCGTGTTCGGCCCCGTCTCGTTGACGTTCGTGATCTGAGCTTTGATCGGGGATGCGAGGATCGCCGCTTGGGACGGCTTCAACGTTACTCCGCCTGCTTCAAGCTCCTGCAGCATCTGAGCGCTAATGGCGGAGTTCATTCCGCTAATCATGCCGTTCACCATTTGGGTCACCATATTGGAGGCTGTTGCGTTCATGCCTTGGTTGATCAACACCTCAAGCTCGGGCTGCTGCGGCGCGGGCGATCGAAGCGATGCCTGCTTCGCGCTGAAGTCAGCCGGAATAATTAATGCCGCATAATATTCGCGGTTATCCAGGCCTTCCCCGGCCAACTCGGCCGACTCCAGCGAGACCCACTTCACGGGCGAAGCGTCAGCTCCTTCTGCCGTGCCGGAAGCTTCCTTGATTTGCTCGACGAGTTGGTCGCCCATCTTAACGGCCGAGCCGTCCGGCAGGGTCGCCCCTTCATCCGCGTTAACGATCGCAATCGGCAGCCCGGCGGGTTTTATCGTGGCGGACGGATATAACATGAGTACGAAAATAAACAAAACCGTCATCGCGATCAGCGGCGAAGCGAGCAACAGTTTATTTTTGAAAATCGGCATGGTTTACACGCTCCTTCGTTATTTTACATGGTTAACTATAACTCAACATAGTGTTGAATAATGATCACAATGTACATTATAATGATTTTACAGGGTAACTCAATAATCAATAATTACGCTAATGTCGCATACTAAACAGATCGGCGAATGGTGTTGAGGAGGGGTTGGCAATGGTCGAAGATACGGCACCCGATCGGCGCGTGCTGCGCACGAAACGGGTCATCCGGGATGCGTTTACGGAACTGATGGAGGAGAAAGGTTTCGACGGCATTACGGTGAAGGATTTGACGGAGAAGGCCGACATTAACCGGGGCACGTTCTATATTCATTACCGGGACAAATATGACCTGCTCGAGCAGAGTCAGTCGGAGATTATCATGGAGATCGAATCGCTTGCTGCCGCGGGATTCTTGAGCGCAACGCAAGGCGACTGGGAAAGGTTCAAGAAAGGCGAGGCGTTTCCGCTGCCGTTCGTTCAGAAGTTATTCCAGTACCTGCAGGAAAATGCCTCATTCATGCGCGTCGTGCTAGGGCCTAAAGGTGACCCCTCCTTCCAAAAACGTCTAAAAGAAGTCATTCGGAATCGAGCGGAACCAATCTTGACCACTTTCGGAGGGGACATGCTCGTTCCGGTTCATTATCTCACCGCTTACGTCAGCTCCGCCCATCTGGGCGTCATTCAGAGTTGGCTGGATAACGGTATGGATCTGCCGCCCGAGGAGATGGCCGATATATTGGCGAAGCTTACATTGCTAGGCCCCGGCCATGTGGCTGGAATTACGCGCAAGCGAGAAACGCAAGCGTAATCGCCTATCGCCGCACCCAACCAGTCTTCAAAACTAATGTTTTTGCAGTGGAACGTAAGGATTTTCCATACGTACTAACGGATCGTAGACCATTTTTCGAGGAGGAATACAAATGATCATTACAACAACATCAACCATTGAAGGTTATCCGGTCAGACAATATTTGGGCGTCATTACGGGCGAGGTTATTATGGGGGCAAACGTGGTCCGCGACTTCCTCGCATCGATCACCGACATCGTAGGCGGCCGCTCGGGCGTGTACGAAACCAAGCTCCAAGAGGCGCGCGACGCCGCGTTTGCCGAGATGACGCAAAAGGCTTCCCGCATGGGCGCGACCGCCATCATCGGCGTGGACATCGATTACGAGGTCATCCGCGAAGGCATGCTGATGGTCGCCGTCAGCGGCACGGCCGTGGTGGTATAAGGCGTAAGCCTAGTCTAAAAAACGGACTCATTGAAGACGGGATCATCGATCCACAAAAAAACGCCTGCCGGCCTCCTCTTACCAAAGGAGCCGACAGGCGTTTTTGTTTGAACGCGTTCACGTCCGTCTATTCAAAGGACGAAGCGGCGCGGAGCCGCGCTCGTCTTATTTGAAGTTTTTGAGGTTGTAGAACGCCGCTTTGCCGCCGTATTGAGCCGTGGAGCCCAGTTGGTCCTCGATGCGAAGCAATTGGTTGTACTTCGCTACGCGGTCCGTACGGGAAGGAGCGCCTGTTTTGATTTGGCCTGCGTTTGTCGCAACCGCGATGTCCGCGATCGTGCTGTCTTCGCTCTCGCCGGAACGGTGCGAGATAACTGCCGTGTAACCAGCGCGTTTCGCCATCTCGATCGCGTCGAACGTCTCCGTCAAAGTACCGATTTGGTTCACTTTAACCAGGATGGAGTTGCCCACGCCTTGCTCGATGCCGGAGGACAGACGCTCGGTGTTCGTTACGAACAGATCGTCGCCAACGAGCTGAACTTTGCCGCCAAGCTTCTCGGTAAGAAGCTTCCAGCCATCCCAGTCGTCTTCCGAGCAGCCGTCTTCGATCGATACGATCGGGTATTTCTCGACCCACGAAGCAAGCAGGTCAACGAACTCTGCAGGCGTGAAGGATTTGCCTTCGCCAGCCAGTACGTATTTGCCGTCTTTGAAGAACTCGGTGGAAGCAACGTCCATGCCCAGGAATACGTCCACGCCAGGCTTGTAGCCAGCGCGCTCGATCGCGGAGATGATCGTCGTGATCGCTTCTTCGTTGGAGCCCAGGTTCGGAGCGAAGCCGCCTTCGTCGCCAACAGCCGTGTTCAGGCCTTTGTCATGCAATACGGCTTTCAGGTTGTGGAAGATCTCGGCACCGATGCGAAGAGCTTCTTTGAAGTCGGAAGCGCCAACCGGCAGAACCATGAACTCTTGCACGTCGATATTGTTGTCAGCATGCTCGCCGCCGTTGATGATGTTCATCATCGGTACAGGCAATGTTTTGGCGTTGAATCCGCCCAGGTATGTGTACAAAGGAACGTCCAGAGCGTCGGCAGCCGCGCGAGCGACAGCCATGGATACAGCCAGAATTGCGTTAGCGCCCAGCTTCGCTTTGTTCGGCGTTCCGTCGAGTTGGATCATTTTGCGGTCGATCGCGACTTGGTCAAGCGCGTCCAAACCGATGATTTCCGGTGCGATGATCGTGTTTACGTTGTCAACGGCTTTCGTTACGCCTTTGCCGAGGTAACGGGATTTGTCGCCGTCACGAAGCTCAACCGCTTCATAAGCGCCAGTGGATGCGCCGGATGGCACGATCGCGCGGCCTTTGCCGCCGGATTCCAGGGCTACTTCTACTTCTACTGTCGGATTCCCGCGGGAATCCAGCACTTCGCGTGCGTATACGTCAACGATAATAGACATATTCAATACACTCCTTCTCGATTCGAAAATAATTTCCTTGCGCATTCCCTTATTCTACTATTACTTGTTCAGCAAAGTCGAGCCGGTCATCTCCGCAGGTTTGTTAAGACTCAGCAAATCCAGCATCGTCGGCGCGATGTCGGCCAGAATGCCACCTTCGCGCAAAGTTGCTCCTTCGCTCGTCACGATCAGCGGAACCGGGTTCGTCGTATGCGCCGTATGCGGACGGCCGTTCTCGTCGAACACCATGTCCGCGTTGCCGTGATCCGCCGTGATGATGCAGACGCCGCCTTTGGCCAGCACCGCTTCCACCACTTGGCCCAGACATTCGTCCGTCGCTTCGACCGCCTTGATCGTCGGCTCCAGCATGCCGGAGTGGCCGACCATATCGGGGTTCGCGAAGTTGAGGATGATCGCGTCGTGTTTGTCCGCTTCGATCTCGCGTACCGTCGAAGCCGCAAGCTCGTAAGCGCTCATCTCCGGCTGAAGATCGTACGTCGCTACCTTCGGCGAATTGATCAGCACGCGCGTCTCGCCCGGCAACTCCTTGTCGCGGCCGCCGCTGAAGAAGAACGTGACATGCGGGTACTTCTCCGTCTCCGCCGTGCGAAGCTGCGCCTTGCCGTTCTGCGCCAGAACTTCGCCGAGCGTGTTGTCGAGATTCTTCGGCGAGTATGCGACGTATCCGCCGACCGTCTCGCTGAACAACGTCAAGCAGACGAAGTGCAGGCCGACCGGATGGTTCGCACCGCGGTCGAAGCCGCGGAAGTCTTCGTTGGTGAACACTTGGGACAGCTGGATCGCGCGGTCCGGACGGAAGTTGAAGAACACGATCGCGTCTTCGGATTCCACCAGGCCTACCGGCTTTTCGTCTCCGCCTACGATGACCGTCGGCATAACGAATTCATCATAAACCGATTTTTCGTACGATTCAACTACCGCTTTGATCGGATCCGTGTACTGCGGCCCTTCGCCGTAAACCATGGCGCGGTAGGATTTCTCCGTACGCTCCCAGCGTTTGTCGCGGTCCATCGCGTAGTAACGGCCTTGCACCGTCGCGATGCGTCCGACGCCGATCTCGTCGATCTTGGCTACTAATTGTTCCACGTACCCCTTCGCGCTGTCAGGCGCGACGTCGCGGCCGTCGAGGAAGGCGTGGATGTACACATCCTCCAGCCCTTCCTTCTTCGCCAGCTCCAGCAGCGCGAACAAATGCGCGATGTGGCTGTGGACGCCGCCGTCGGACAGCAGGCCGTACAGGTGAAGCTTCTTACCGCGGGACTTGGCATGGCGAACGGCGCCAAGCAATGTCTCGTTGTCGAAAAACTCGCCTTCGCGAATCGACTTGCTAATCCGGGTTAAGTCCTGATACACGATCCGGCCGGCGCCGATGTTCAGATGGCCGACTTCGGAGTTGCCCATCTGACCTTCCGGCAGACCTACCGCTTCGCCGCTGGCGGTAAGCGTCGTATGCGGATATTGAGACCAGTAACGGTCGTAGTTCGGTTTGTTCGCTTGCGCGACCGCGTTGCCCGTTACGTCGTCGCGGAGGCCGAAGCCGTCCAGGATGATTAATGCTACAGGTTTGCGGGAGGCCATCTTACTTGGCCCCCTCGATCAATGCGATGTAGGAAGCAGGCTCGAGGCTTGCTCCGCCTACCAGCGCGCCGTCGATATCCGCTTGGCCCAAGTATTCCGATACGTTGTTCGGCTTCACGCTGCCGCCGTATTGGATGCGAACCTTCGCCGCAACCGCTTCGTCGTACAGACCCGCGATAACGCTGCGGATGTAGCCGATAACGTCCTGCGCGTCTTCGGAAGTGGAGGATTTGCCCGTGCCGATCGCCCAGATCGGTTCGTAAGCGACGACGACTTCCGCCGCTTGCTCCGCGGACAGGCCTTGGAACGCGCCTTCCGTTTGTACTTTGCATACTTCCTTCGTCACGCCGGATTCGCGCTCTTCCAGCTTCTCGCCTACACAGACGATCGGAGTGAGGCCGTGTTTGAACGCGGCAACCGTCTTCTTGTTGACGATTTCGTCCGTCTCGCCGAAGTAAGCGCGGCGCTCGGAGTGGCCGATAATAACGTATTTCACGCCGAGATCCTTCAGCATAAGACCGCTGATCTCGCCCGTGAAGGCGCCGTTGTCCTCGAAGTGGACGTTCTGCGCGCCGATCGCGATGCTTGTGCCTTTGGCAGCTTCGATTAGCGCCGGAAGCGCCGTGAACGGAGCGCAGATCACGCTCTCCACGCCAGCTACTTCCGCTTTGCCCTTCACTTCGGCGAAGAAAGCCGTCGCTTCGGACACGGTTTTGAACATTTTCCAGTTGCCTGCAATAATCGGTGTTCTGCTCATCTCAAGACCTCCTGCAATGGTTGGTTGGTGTTAATGCTGTTTATCTTTAATGCTATTTATCGTTAAGAGCCACTACGCCTGGAAGCACTTTGCCTTCCATGAATTCCAGGGAAGCGCCGCCGCCCGTGGAGATGAAGTCCATGCGGTCAGCCAGACCGAACTTCTCAGCTGCCGCAGCGGAGTCGCCGCCGCCGATAACCGTGTAAGCGGATGTCTCTGCCGTTGCTTGCGCTACCGCGCGAGTGCCGTGGGAGAACGGTTCGATTTCAAATACGCCCATCGGTCCGTTCCAGACGACCAGCTTGGAGTTTTTGATGACGTCCGCGTACAGCTCGCGCGTCTTCGGTCCGATGTCGATGCCTTCCCACTCCGCCGGAATACCATCCACGTCAACGATTTGCGTGTTCGCGTTCGCGCTGAAGTCGTCGGTTACGACGATGTCGACGGGGATCAGGAAGTTTTTGCCCAGCTTCTTCGCTTTCTCCATGAACTCGAGAGCCAGATCCAGCTTGCTGTTGTCCACGAGGGACTTGCCGATCTCATGGCCTTGCGCCTTGAAGAACGTGTAGGACAAGCCGCCGCCAATGATGATGTTGTCGGCGATTTCGAGCATTTTGTCGATGACCGCGATTTTGTCTTTAACCTTGGAGCCGCCTACGATCGCCGTGAACGGACGCTCTGGGTTGTTCAGCGCTTTGCCGAGCACTTCAAGCTCGCGCTCCATGAGCAGGCCGGATACGGCCGGAAGGATATGAGCGATGCCCTCAGTGGACGCATGTGCGCGGTGAGCGGCGCCGAACGCGTCGTTGACGAACAGATCGGCCAGCTTGGCAAAAGCTTGCGCCAGCTCCGGATCGTTTTTCTCCTCGCCAGGGTAGAAACGAACGTTCTCAAGCAGCAATACGTCGCCGTCGTTCAGGGCAGCGACTTGCGCTTCTACCGCTTCGCCGATCGCTTCGTTCGCTTTCGTTACAGGTTTGCCGAGCAGCTCGGACAGACGAACAGCCGATGCCGTGTGGCGCAGCTCTTCGACCACTTGTCCGTTCGGACGGCCAAGGTGGCTCGCCAGAATGACTTTCGCGCCCTTCTCGATCAAGTAGTTGATCGTCGGAAGCGTCTCGCGGATCCGCTTGTCGTCGGTGATTTTGCCGTCTTCGATCGGCACGTTGAAGTCCACGCGCACGAATACGCGTTTCCCTGCCAGTTCTGCTACGTCACGTACACTCTTCTTGTTCATGGTTTATACCCTCCCGGAATGGTTTAGAGGAAGTTCAATAAGTCCGCTTTGATCACGAAGTACCTTGGTGCTGAAAACTTATTGAACACTCTTTAAAAGGTGGTTCATAAAAGCAAAAAAGAAGGACGTCCCCTCTTTATAGTAGGAAGGAACGCCCTTCTGGCAAGGCCCGCCCGAGGGACCGGTGGGGCGCATGCCAAGGGCCGAAGCTCTCTTTGGAGGAAGCCGCGGCCCTTAGCTTTCTTTCCTTACAGACCTTTGCTAGCGATGTAAGCAGCAAGATCAACTACGCGGTTGGAGTAGCCCCACTCGTTGTCGTACCAGGAAACGACTTTAACCATGTTGCCTTCAACAACCATCGTCGACAGAGCGTCGATCGTGGAGGAAGCAGGGTCGCCGTTGTAGTCGCTGGATACCAGCGGCAATTCATTGTAGTTCAAGATGCCTTTCAGGGAAGTCTCGGAAGCTTCTTTGAACGCTGCGTTCACTTCTTCAACCGTTACATTCACTTTCAGCTCGGCAACCAGGTCCGTTACGGATACGTTAGGCGTAGGAACGCGCATAGCCATACCATTCAGCTTGCCTTTCAGCTCAGGCAGTACCAGCGAAACGGCTTTCGCAGCGCCTGTGGAGGAAGGAATGATGTTCTCAGCAGCTGCGCGAGCGCGGCGCAGGTCTTTGTGAGGAACGTCAAGCACGGATTGGTCGTTCGTGTACGAGTGAACAGTCGTCATCATGCCTTTAACGATGCCGAATTTATCGTTCAATACTTTCGCGAAAGGAGCAAGGCAGTTGGTTGTGCAAGAAGCGTTGGAGATGATCGTGTGAGCAGACGGATCGTATTTGTCTTCGTTAACGCCGATAACGACCGTGATGTCTTCGTTTGTAGCCGGAGCGGAGATGATAACTTTTTTAGCGCCGCCTTGCAGGTGAAGCTCGGCTTTCTCCTTCGTCGTGAAGATACCTGTCGATTCAACAACGATCTCAGCGCCTACGGAGCCCCAAGGCAGGTCTGCAGGGTTGCGCTCGGCGAATACTTTGATTTCTTTGCCGTTTACAACCAAAGCGCCTTCTTTTGCTTCAACGGTAGCGTCAAGAACGCCATGAGTCGTGTCGTATTTCAGAAGGTGAGCCAGCGTGTTTACATCCGTCAGATCGTTTACCGCTACGATTTCAACCTCGGAGTTGCTCAGTGCCGCGCGGAATACGTTACGGCCGATACGTCCAAAACCATTAATACCAACTTTAACCATTGTTAGTTCCTCCTAAGCGTTTTTGAAAAATGTCTAAAAATATATTTCAAGACGTTTCCCGGCCCGCCGCCGCTTCCGCGCAAGCGTTCCGTTCTCCGTCATGATGCCTATTCTTCTATGCCGCCTCCATGAGGCTGCCCGTCGCCGCGGCGATTATGCCGCGTCATTGCTGGGCATTGCTGCCGTTCTGCTCGATTAAAGCAACGATCTCGAGCGCGGCCGCTTCGTCCGTGACGAGCACGTCGTCGTACCCGGACCGCATGACCGCCGCGATGGCTTCTCCCTTGCTCTTGCCGCCCGCAACGCCGATAACAACTTCAGTTTTCACAATATCGTCGAGCCGTAACCCTATCGTCTGCATTTTGTGCACCACAGCCCCGCTCCGGTCAAAATAAAACCCGAACGCCTCCGCCAGCGCGCCCTCGGCCGCAATCTCGTCGACCGTCGTCTGCTCCAGCTTCCTTCGCCTCGCCATGACCATCGCGTCGCCGATGCCGTGAACGACGATTCTCGCGCTCCGAATCACTTCGACGAGCTCTTGGATGTTCGGCTCTTGCATTAAGGAAGCGAAAGCTTCCTCGCCCAGATGGTCCGGCACATGCAGCAGCCGATAATGACCGCCGGTACGCTTCGCCATCGTCGACGCGAGCGTGTTCGCCTGGTAGTCGTGGCTTTCGCCAAGCCCGCCCCTTGCGGGCACGAACCGGATCGACTTCAGCGCCGTCGAGATGGTCAGCTGGTTCGCCACTTGCGCGATCGTCGTTCCGCCGGTTACGGCGATAACGTCGTCAGGCTTCATGCTTGCGCGAAGCACTTGGCCCGCCGCCTTGCCGAGCTCCCTCTTCGCTTGCATCGAGCTTTCGGAATCGCCTGGGACCACGATCACTTGGGTGAGACCGAAGTAAGTCTTGATCTTCTCTTCGAGCTCCGATAGGCCGAACAACGAATTGTACATCGGCTCAAGCCGCTCCAGCAGCGTTCTGCCTTCGTCGCTGATGAGCATGCCCGCCGTCTGGATCTCCAGCAGTCCTTGCTCCTTCAGGAAGTCCGTCTCCGCTCTAAGCACCCGCTCCGTCATCCCCAGCTCGCTGGCAAGCGTCCGCCTGCCGATCGTGCCCGCGAGCATGACTTGATTCAGGATCAAGTAACGCTTCCTCATCGTATCCAGAAGTTCCGGTACAAGCTGCTGCTGCAGTTCAATGAGCTGACGCATCTCTACACCTTCACTCCATCTGACTCGATTCTAACCGGCGACTTGCCATTCGTATTGGGTTCTTGAATCCTCTGATTATCACTGGACTCATTATGTCCCACGTACTCATTTTAAGTCCCACCTTTATTTTAACCAAAATGCCATTCCGCCGCAAGTATGCAAATGCAATTGAAAGCGATTACTGTCACCATTCTCACAAATTTAATTTTCGAAATCCTCTTGCTTTCGATGCACCGATATCATATAATCATTTTTGCTACTGTTTTTTATGTACGCGCCCGTGGTCCAATGGATATGACGTAGGCCTCCGGAGCCTGAGATCTAGGTTCGATTCCTAGCGGGCGCGCCATTACAACATAAACGACAAGCCGTTCAGCTCATGCTGAACGGCTTTTTTGCGTTTATGCTCTCCCACTTCAAATCTATGCTCAGCGAGGGTATCGCAGCTCGTACCGGGCGCCGTCGATCCATTCCGCTTTGCCAAAGTCTCGTCCCTTGACGACGACGCGATCCTTGTACACATCCACGAAGAATCCTTGGCTGCCGTCCTTATGCTCGTCTGCATCATTCCAAAGGTAGGCAACGGACGCGCCGCCGAACATCGCGGGCAACTCCCCTCCCCCGTCGAAGAACGCGTCCCTAGACTCCAGCTCCCAATGGGTATGCCCTGTGAACAGGATGACCTCCGGATGACGGGCCAGTACCGCCCGAAGCTCATCATCCTCGACGACGCCATGCCAGCCCTGCGCTTCCGATGATCCCGCTACCGTATTCTTAAGCGGCTGATGCAGGAAGACGAAAACCGGGCGATCCGGCGCCCCTTCCTTCAGCTTCTCGTCCAGCCAACGCAGCTGCTCCTCCGACAACGAGCAATAGAGCACCAAGCTCCGCTCCGTTCCGAGGAATATAAAATGGTAGCCCCCGATCCATAGATCGTGATAGGGAGCCGATGTCCCCGTCTCGGACAAGAATCGTCCAATAGGGTCCAGGCCGGCGTTTCCTTCTTCCGACGCCATCTCCAGCTCCGGCAGAACGCTTCGGTGCTCCTCCCACAGGCGACGGAGATCATCGTAATCCAGCGCAGCCGCATCATACGTCTCCGACAATCCGGTCACTTCCAGGAACCGTTTGATCTCATCCTCCCAATCGCCTTGTCTGACATCATGGTTGCCCGTCGTCATGGTTATCTCCGGCAGTCCGGTTCCGTGCTCACTCCATATGCGGCGGAACTCCGCGTATTCGCCCGGCAAGCCATGATCGGTCACGTCTCCCGCATGCATAATGCCCGAAGTTGTCCCCGCCAGCTCCCTAATCTGACGCAGCGCTTCGCCGAAATTGCGGTTGTAGACATGTTCCGCATCCTCCGTCACATGCGTGTCCGTCAGAACCTGGAAAGAAAACTGCGGCTGTTCGGCTGCCTGTTGTGCCATCCTTCCGCCCGCACGCCCGTCAACCAGCGGTTCGTTAAGGTTATCCATCATGATCCCTCCTGCGCTAATGTAGTCCGTTTACCCGCCATGCGCTTTGCTGCTTATGTTGAGCCCGATCACTCCCGCGACGATGACGCCGATCCAGAGCGCCGAGGATAAAGTCAATTTCTCCTGGAAGACGAAATAGCCGAATATGGCGATCAACACGATGCCCACGCCCGACCACACGGCGTAGACGACGCTTACTTGCAGGTAATCAAGCGCAAAGTTCAAGAACGTGAAGCTTGCTCCATAGAAAACGAACATCAAGATCGAAGGCAGCAGCCTCGTGAAGCTTTCCGAATATTTCATGCTGATCGTGCCCGATACCTCAAGCACGATCGCGCATGCAAGTAATAACCAGCCCATGCGCGCATCCTTTCCCACCTCTGTCATGACTCCACCGCGAGCTCCGCGAAGCTCCAAACGGTAGCGTCCGCGGAAGGCAGCTGGGCAGAAATCTCGCGGCCCGACGGCACAATGCCGATCGCCGTTGCCGCGCCTGCCGCCCTCGCCATAAGCATGTCGCCATTCGTGTCGCCGATGACCGCGGTTCGCGAAGGCATCACGCCCAACAAGCCGCAAGCGAACTGCGCCATGTCGGGGAACGGCTTGCC
Organism: Paenibacillus sp. LHD-117; assembly: GCF_030929555.1. Lineage (GTDB taxonomy): Bacteria > Bacillota > Bacilli > Paenibacillales > Paenibacillaceae > Pristimantibacillus. Next base: position 41,237 of record NZ_JAVFVT010000041.1, read on the forward strand.
GTTCTCCACGGCATCCGTGCCCACGCATGCATCGAAGAAGGAGGCAATGCCCAGCCACTCCAAATGCCGCTTGGCCGCCGCCGTTTCGTCCGCCGTCACGACGGCCAGCTTCAGGCCGGCTTCACGGCAACTCTCCAGGAACGGCCATACATGAGGCAGCAGCCTTGCGGCCTTCTCCGCTTCAATCGCAGCGTCGGCCTCCGCCTTCGCGTTCCAGGCAATCGTCTTCGCGTCTGCCCATGTCCCGCCGCCGCGATAGCCTTCCAGCGCCACAATCGCAAGCAGATCGTCTACGGTGCCCATCGCGAGCGGACCGTTCCGGTCGTAATCCTCGATATGCCCATCCACTTTGCTGCGACGCAATCCAATCAGCTTTTCCATCTCATCCACTCTCTCCTGCGTCCATCCGAGCGCCGAGGAACAGGAAGCGAGCAGCCGCTCGCTCCATATCCCCCACGTATAGATGAAATCCAGCAACGTCCCGTCTTTGTCGAACAGAATCGCGTCTACCTCGCAGGAACTGCCTTCATTTCCAACCTTGATACGCGGCATCATCCGCTCCTCCTACCCGTTGCTTCTGTCGAGCTCGCGCTGTGCCGTCTCCTTTGCTTCTTTCAGCGCTTCTGCGGCCGGCACGTTGCCGATCTGAACCTTGTCCGCGGCGATCTTCAGCGCATCGTAGATTTTGCCGCCTGTCGGATCTTGGAACGGCATGGATGCATGAGCCGCTTGTTTAAGCGGAACTGTGATTTGCGGATTTTCTTTGCTGAATTCGATAAATGCCGGATCCTCCAGAGCAGATTGGCGCACGGCGATGTAACCCGTGTTCATGGACCAGAATGCCGTGTTCTCCGGGCTCATGAAGAAGCTGTACCACTTGAACGCCGCTTGCTGCTGCTCAGGGCTCGCCTTGGCAGGAATGCCTGCCATGATCGCGCTCGCCACCGGCTTGCCTGGGCCCATGCCCTCCCAGCCCGGCTGCTCCATCGCGGCCACGATACCGAAGTCGAGGTCGCCTTGGTCGCCGCTGGAGCCCGTGTAACCCGCGGCGTTGCCCTTCATGACGTCGTCGATCGTCTTGTACCAATACTCCCAGCCTTGGCCGCCGGAATGGATGCGCATGATGCCATCCTCGTGAATCCACTTGCGGAACAGATCCCAGGTCTCGACCCACTCCGGCGAATCCACGAGCACTTGCTTGCCGTCCTCGCTAACGACGCGGCCGCCCTTGCCATAGACGGCATCCATCATATTGTCCGCGCCCCACATCGGCTCCCAGCCGTAGAACGTCGTCTTGCCGCCTTCCTTCACCGTCATCTGGGCCGCCGCGTCCGCCAACGCTTCCCACGTCGTCAAATTCTCCGCCTGGATGCCGTGCTTCTCCAGCGTATCCTTGCGGTAATACATCACTTGCGTCGTGCCGTACATCGGCAGGAAGTACATCTTCCCGTCCACTTCGCCCTGCTGCAGGAATGTCGGAACAATATCCTCCTTATTGAAGTCCGCTTGCCCCGCGATCAGCTCGTCGATGGATGCGTAATAGCCCTTGCGCGCCCAATCGACATTGGAGGACAGCACCGCCGCCGGAACCGTGCCGGAGGCGATGGCCGCCTGCAGCTTCTTCTCCGTCTCGGAGTAGTCCGCTTGCACGACCGGCTTTACGATCACTTCATCCTGCGACGAGTTGAACTTGTCGATGAGAATCTGCATATTCTCGCCAAGCTTGCCGCCGAGACCGTACCAGAATTCAATCGTGACGGGCTCGGACACCGCCGGAGCGTTAGTGGATTCTCCATTCGACGGAGAGGCCAATTGCCCGGCTCCCGTATTGGAGCTTGCATCTCCATTCGTGCCGCAAGCGGACACGACAAGCAAGGACAACAGCGTCATACCGGACATCCATTTTTTATGATTCAACATCTTCATTCATTCTCCCTTCGATTATGAGAAAAACTTTTATCGGAGTAATTCGAGGTGTGCGACCGCGTTTTAGTGGAAGTTTTTATCGCCAATCAGAAAGATCTCCTTTACGCTTTATTACTTTAAAGGAATAATGATTTCTGATGTGGAAAAAAAATGATGGCTTTATCTCGATTGCGTTTCTATCCAATTACCCCTTGCTGGATCCTGCGGTCAGATTGACGCTCTGGATGATGAGCTTCTGCGTTAGCGCGAATAACACGAGCAGCGGCGCGATGGTGAATGCGCTGGCGGCCATGATTAGCGGCCACTTCAGCCCGTAGGCACCTCCTTCCACGAAGAAGCTGCGAAGTCCCGCGGACACCAGTTGCAGATGCGGGCTTTGGGTGATCAGCATCGGCCAGAAGTAATTGTTGTACTGGTCGATGAACGTAATGAGCGCGAGAACGGCGAAGGAAGAGCGCGTGAGCGGAACAAGAATCGTCCACAGAATTCGCATGTGCGACGCACCGTCCATTTGGCCGGCCTCGATCAGCTCATGGTTCACTTGCAGGAAGGCTTGTCTGATCAGGAAGATCGAGAACACGCTCACGCAGTTGGTCAGAATCAGGCCTGCGTAGGAGTCGATGAGCCCCATCTTGCCCAGAATCATATAGCTTGGCAGGTACACCGCCGTGGCGGGAATCATGTAGCAAACCAGCACCATGGCGGTCATCGCTCCCTTGAGCCTGAACTTCATATGCGTCAAGGCGTACCCCATCATGGCGGAATTGATGAATTGAAGCACGACGATCATGCCGGCGACGAATACGCTGTTGAACAAATATTGCGCGAACGGCGCCGCCTGCCACGCTTCCGCGAAGTTGCCCCATAAGGGATTCTCCGGCCAAAGCGACGGAGGGAACTGCCAGATCTCGTCGTTCGTCTTCAAGGCGCTCATAACGAGCCAGTAGAACGGGAAAGCCATCAGGATGGCGCTTGCCGTCAGCACTACGTGCCGAACGGGCGTTCGCCAAGCTCCGGTCATTCGCATGTTGCTGCTCCTCTCACTGAATTCGGATTAATAGTGGACCGTCTTCCTGCCGGCTACGAACGACACCAGCGACAAAGCGGCGCAGCCGAGGATGATCGTAATCGCGACGGCCGACGCTTCGCCGATCTGGAAGGACGAGAAGGCCGATTGATAGTACAGATAGAGCAGCGTACGGGTAGAGCCCGAAGGACCGCCCTGCGTCAAAATGTTGATCTGATCGTAGGTCTGGATCGCCGCGACCAGCTGCACGATGACGAGGAAAAACGTCGTCGGGGAGATAAGCGGCAGCGTCACTCTCGTGAATCGCTGCCAGCGGTTCGCGCCGTCCAGCTCCGCGGCTTCCAGCTGATCCTTCGGCACGCTGCCGATCGCCGCCAGATAGAAGATCATGCACCAGCCCGCGGACTTCCACACGGTCATGATCAGTACGGCAACCAACGCCCATGCAGGATCAAGCAGCCACTTGACGCCCTCCAGCCCCAGCAAGCTTAGCGCACTGTTGGCGAGCCCGACCTCCGGCTCGTAAATCCATGACCAGACGATGGATACCGCGACCGTAGGCGTCACCCATGGAGCGAACATCATCGTCCTATAGATGGAGCCGCCCTTCAGCTTGCCGCTCAGCATAATCGCCAGCAGCAGGCCGATCGCCATGCTGGGAACGACGCTCCCGAGGCAGAACCAGATCGTCACGCGCAGCGACTGATAGAACGCCGGATTCTCGAACAAGTACCGGTAGTTGTCCAGACCGACGAACAGCTGGACCGGACTCATGAAGTCCCACTCCGTGAAGCTTAGATACACGACATAACCCAGCGGAATGAACCAGAACACCATCAGCGGAATCATCGCGGGCAGCGTGAACAGGAACGCCTTTAAGTCTCCAAGCATTAGCCTCTTGTTCATTGCAACCTCCCATTTCCAATACAATTAATCGTGGATGCAAACTTTTTAACCACAAAAGAATTTATAAGTTTCCGGACTTGTCGGAAATCTGAAATTCTTATTGGCGATAAAACCTACCTTTGAACGTGGTCGCTCATCTCTGAAAGGCCTCGATAGAGGTTTTCTCATGTGGTCAAAAAAAATTGAAAATGTGCTAAAATATAAATGAATTATTGTGATATCGTTCATCTGTACAAAAATAATTGTACGTTCGTTTTGTCATCGCATGGTTATATCTGCGTTAAATCGCAATGAAGAATATGTAAACCGGAGCATGCCCGAAGACGGGCTTCTATCCGGTGGATCGGCGGAGGAGAAATCGTGAAAAAAGCTACGTTCGGGGAAATGAAGGAGCCGTTATCGCCCCGCGAAGAGCTGCGGGCGGGGGTTATCGACGCTATTGCGGAGACGATGGACCTGTACGGGGTCAACTATACGTTCGGGCAGCTGTACGGCATTATGTTTTTCGAGGATCGGCCCATGACGCTGGAAGAGATGCGCCAGAGCATGAACATGAGCAAGAGCAACATGAGCTACGCCGTCCGGGCGCTGACGGAATCCAAGATGGTGGAGAAGCTGAAGGAGAAGGATGACCGCAAGGATCAATACGTAGCGGAGACCGACTTCTTCAAAGCGTTCCAGTCCTTCTTCACCGCGAAGCTTCAAAGGGAAGTCGACGTGATGCTGGGCGCGGTGCAGGCTGCCATCCCCGTTCTCTCCGACTTGATCCTGAACCTGGATACGACGGAGGAGGAGCGCAACCTTTGCCTGGAGGATCTGCGGAAGCTGAAGCATGCCGTGAGCTATTACGAATGGCTGCAGAAGTTCGTGAACGATTTGCGGGGCGGCGTTTATTTTGGCGAGGCAAACGGGGAGTAGGTCTTCGGGATATTAGTTTCAAAATTGCAGCTGCATCAACAGCCAGAATAGCCGCATGTCGGCGATAGGATTTCTTCTTCGCGAGAAGCGTTTCCTTATCGCCGAGATGCGGCTTCTTTTCCTATCGCGTGCAGTGCCAGCTTTTGGTTGTTTCCTGCTGTTTGCCGCTCTACAACGTCTTCAGCCTATGAATCGAAACCGCGCAGGATGACGGGACTCGAAGTTCAAGCTCGATTCCCTCCGGCGCCGTAATATCCAGCGTCGCAAGTTGACCCGCTTCGACCTTCCACGCTACCTCCACCTTGCCGCCGTCTGGCAGCGGCACGGCTCCCTTCGCCCACTGCAAATCGCCGGGAAGCGGCTCGATGACGACCTTTGCCCAGCCCGGAGCGGCGGCGCGTACGCCGAGTACGTAAGCTCCCAGGAAGTAGCCCGGGGCAGCCGACCACGCATGGCAATGGCTGCGCGTTAAGTCGTTCGCGTTCGCCCGGTTCATCGTCGTATGGCCATACATCTCCCAGCAGGTGGTCGCCCCGTTGTCGATCATGAAGCCGTAGTTTTGCCGGATATCGTCCAGCATCCTCGCGACGTCGCCGCCTTGCATTAACGCTTCATAATAGAAGAAAGACATGAACGGGCTGCCGATCGGAACGAAACCTTCAGGCGTCGCGCTCAAATAGGACGTCAGCGTCGCCTTGCGTTCCCCTTGGGCCAGGCCCGAGAGAAGCGCCATCACCTGCGTTTGCATGCTGAATATTTCGGAGCGTCTTCCGTCCTTATGGATGCAGTCCAGATAAGCGCCGCGCTCCTCGCTCCATAAACGAAGGTTGATCGCCTCGCCGAGCTTAGCGGCCAGCTCCTCGCACCACTTGGCTTCCGCCGGCGCTTCGCCGCCCGCCAGCTCGGCCAATGCCGCCGTCCGGCGCAGCGCGTGGGTGAAAATCATGTTCTGGTGCGTGACGACGCCGTCCCCCGGCTGATCCATCGGCGCCCAGTCCAGCAGATTCCACCCCTTCATCTCCAGCAATCCGTCGCCGTTCAGCCTCTGCGCATAATGCAGCAGCGTATACATCACCTTCGGCAGCATCTCCGCCGCGAACTCGCGGTCGCCCGTATGCTCCGCGTATTCCGCGCAGGCCGCCGCCCAGAAGAACGTCCAGTTCGGAATGACGCTTCTCCAGCCGCTCGGCACCTGGTCGACGTACAGCGGCGTCTGGAACGCGGAGCCCGGCACCAGTCGCAGGCATCGCTTCACGATATCCGTCCCGCCGAACAAATAATAATTCACCAGCGCTTCATTGCGGCTGTCGCCCACCCAGAACGTCTGCTCGTAGGCGGGACAGTCGACGAACGTATCCTCCATGCACAGTCTGGTCGTATGTCTGGCCATCTCCCAAATTGCGTTCAGGCTGGCGTCCGAGCACTGGAACGCGCCGATCTCCGGAGACGGATAGTTGCTTTGTAGCACCCGGACGCCATGAATACACACGGGTCTCGTCGCCCCCCTGACGGTGACGATCTGATAGCGGAAGCCTCTGCGGACCGGCGACGTATACCTCTGATACCCTTCCTTCGTTACGTACCGCAGCGTGTTGTCGAGCCCGTACGTATGCTGTACGTAATCGCCCTTCCTGTATTCCACCCCGTACCAATCGATCGTCACTCCGGCCTCCGCCTCGAGCTCGAATTGCAGGTAACCGCTCCACTCCTTCCCGAAGTCGAGCGTGAATTCGGTATCGCCGTCCGCGAATACGGGCACCGCCCCGGGATCGCATGAGGCCACCGCGACTTGCTGCAGCGACGCGGGTATGGCGTATTGCTCCGAGAGCCGTTTGGCGAATTGCGGCATAAACGCGTCTTCGGCATTGCACAGGAGCGCAGGAATGGGAATCAGCCGGGAACCGATTGCATGCAGCTCGCTCGCGCTTCCGATCTTCGATACCTCCGCCGCTAGGCGCGCCGCCGCTTGCTTCCATGCGGCGAATTGCTCCGTCTGTACCTCGAAGTCGACGACGGTAAACGCGTACAGCGGGCCGATCGCCGCGAACGGCGAGCCCGCCTCCGCCGTGCCAGCCGTCCGGCCGGCATCGGAGGCGATCGGATTGGCCCATTCGATCGGCTTGTCGGAGTCGATTCCGATGCGCTGCATTCCGCCGTGATCCGCCCCGTATGCCGCATATAGCAGCAAGTGCTCGCCAGCCGGAAGCGTCACGCGACATCGAAGCAGCGGCGGTTCATGCTTAGGCTCTATCGTTCGGTCGCCGATGCGGAGAACTCCCGGCACCTCATCTCCAATGCCGAAGCCGCTGACATGCAGGACGATGTTAAGCTCGGAGGTTTCCTTGAGCCGCAGTACGGTGGCGAACGCCCCCGCGTAGCATAGCGGATTGGCGTTCTCCTCGCCATGAGGCTTCATAAGTGCATAATTGTCGAGGAAGGCCGTGAGCCGGTAAGGCACGACACGGTTCAAGGACAGCACGCCGACGGGTCCGACGGCCTCCTCCGTCAAGTAAGGGATATCGCGCGGCTGCGGATTCGTCCAAGGCTCCATCCCTACCTCGCCGATGACCGTGGAGGTTTTCCATGCCCGGTCGTCGTACGGGACGTCCATCCAGTCCTCGTCCATCAGGCGCGCGTCGATCCGCTCCGCGAACGCGTGCTGGCAAGACATGCGCGCCGTCTCCCTGGCATGTCCGGCCTGCAGCGAGGTGCGCCAGTCGGAGCCCGTGGCGGCAAGCGTTAGCTCCCCTGCGCCGTCCGTGACGGCGAGTTCCGCCAGCAGTCCCCCTCTGCCGCGCAGGTAGTAGAAATTAGTGACGCCGAAGTGCATGACCAGCACGGCGATCGTATTCTTCTGGCCGCGTCTGAGCAAATGGCCGACCGGGTAACAATCATAAAAAATTTGCGTTGGAAAATAGCGGGCGGGTCCTCGGCCGATCCGCGTTCCGTTGACGTAAATCTCGTATCTCGAATCCGCCGTCACCCAGAGCTTCGCTTCCGCTCCGGCCGGAAGATCTGCGGGACAGTCGAAGCTGCGCCGGAACTGCCTCCATTCATTACGCGGGCTTTCTTCCTCGCCCCCCCATATCCAGCGGGCTTGCCAGGACGTTTCTTTAGCTTCCATCATGTTTCTTCCTCCTTCTCGACATCGGCGAATGACATCGCTTACGTTTCATTGTAGAATGAGCGCAAAGACGCTTTTATGCCCAAAGGCGACATCGATAACCCTGATTCAGACATCCTCTACAGGAAGGACGGCCCTGGATGACCGTGCAGCGTACCATCGAGCATTATGAGGACGACCTTTACTTCCGCCGCCATCCGGACATCTATGTGCTCGAGGCCGAAGAAAACTTGTGGCTCGCCGAGCATGATCACGATTTCGTCGAAATCGTGCTCGTCACCGAAGGCAAAGGGACGCATTACGTGAACGGCGAGCCGCTTCAGACGGAGCGCGGCGATCTGTTCGCCATCCCCGTGGGCACCCGGCATATCTTCCGCCCGCCGGCTCGCACTGCCCGGAGCGAGCGGCTGAAAGTGCTGAACTGCCTGATCCGCACCGCTTCCCTCTCCAGGCTGGCCGCTTTCCTCGGGGATGAGCGGGCGACCGGCTTCCTGTCCTGGCTTGCCGGCCAATCAAGCGCGGAGCGTCCTTATCTCCATCTGAAAGATGAGACTGGCGAGTTGCGCGGCCTGTTCGAACGGCTCCATCGGGTATACGCGGCGAATGCGGCTCGCGCCGGCGAAGCCGATTCGTTGTCGCTGTGGAGCGGAGCGCTTGGGCTGCTCGCCTCCGTTTTCCGGCAAGCTGCCGGGACCGAGGAGGAGACCTGCGGGGGCGGACGGCTTCCGCAGCCGGGCGCCGGCGGCGAATCCGATTTCCGCGCGCGGCGTGCGCTTGCCTATATACGTCAGCACTTCGCGGATCCGATAAGGGCTTTCGACGCCGCCGCGGCGGTCGGAATCGGCGAACGGCAGCTCGGGAGGCTGCTCGCTTCCACCACGGGCCGGTCGTTCCGCCGGCATCTGGAGGACATCCGCGTCGAAGCCTGCTGCCGCCTGCTCCGTGACAGCCGGATTCCGATTATGGCTTTACCGCCTATGGTCGGCTACGAGAAATGGAAATCTCTGGATCGCATCTTCCGCGATCGGATGGGCATGTCGCTTCGCGAATACCGCAAGTTCGGCAGAAACGACTCTCCAAAGTAGCCGCAAGCTCGGCGGAGCCAACTCTTCTGACCTTCTTTGACTTTTTAAATTGAATCCGTTATGATAGGAATACAAAATTTCAACAAACCGTTTCACGATGAGCTTATGCTTACGAAGATGCGTTTGCTACGCAAACACTGAAGGAGGATTGGTTAAGAATGAATTTTGTACCTATGGTAATTGAGCAAAGCAACCGCGGGGAACGCTCGTACGACATCTACTCCCGCCTGCTGAAGGACCGCATCATCTTCCTTGGTTCGGGTGTGAATGACGTGGTGGCCAACTCCATCATCGCGCAAATGCTGTTCCTTGCCGCCGAAGATCCGGAGAAGGACATTTCCTTGTACATTAACAGCCCTGGCGGTTCCATCACATCCGGCATGGCCATCTACGATACGATGCAATACATCAAACCGGACGTGTCCACGATCTGCGTCGGCATGGCCGCTTCGATGGGCGCATTCTTGCTGACTGCAGGCGCGAAAGGCAAACGTTACGCGCTGCCGAACAGCGAAGTTATGATTCACCAGCCGCTGGGCGGAGCCGAAGGCCAAGCCAGCGATATCGAGATCCGCGCCCGCCGCATCTTGAAGATGCGCGATAAGCTGAACAATATTTTGGCAGACCGTTCCGGCCAACCGCTCAGCCGCATCGAACAGGACACGGACCGCGACTACTTCATGAGCGCTGCGGAAGCGCAAGAATACGGCCTTGTCGATAAAGTCATCGAGCGCATCTAATTTCATCATCCTAGTCGATCGGATTCGCTCGACAAACCAAACAAGCAGACCGGCCATCGCCGATCTGCTTGTTTTTTTGTATTGGATGTGTCTGGAAACGCAAAAAAGAGCGCCCTCCGCGCGACTCGCTGCGTCGCACAAAAGCGTCTCCCTTGCTTTGCTTATTAACGGACGGCAAACCGTCCGCGCATCGATTACTGGTTCTCGAGCTCTTCCTTGCTGACGAGCGCGACTAAAGCGTTTACAGCCTGTTCCGCGTCCGAACCTTCCGCACTTATCGAAATTTCAGTGCCGGAGCTGATCGCAAGGCTCATAATACCCATAATGGACTTGGCGTTTACTTTCTTATCGTCCTTCTCTACAAATACCTCGGAGGAGAATTTGTTCGCTTCTTGAACGAATAGCGCTGCAGGCCTAGCATGAAGCCCCGTCTTCAAACGAACGACAACCGGAAGCCTTGTCATGGAAACATACCCCCTATATTATTCTAAATCATGAACATACACAGTTTAAGAAAAGCCATTTACAGCTTATTATATCATTTTACAAGCTGTTGCACTAGGCATAAGTTGATCCGGACCGTATTTTTTCGGCCATTTCGTCGATTTTGCGAAGTCGATGATTCACGCCGGACTTACTTACTTGCCCCTTCAACATCTCGCCTACTTCCGTCAAGTTCAGGTCGGGATGCTGCAGCCGTATGACTGCGACTTCACGAAGCTTATCCGGCAGGCTGTCGAGGCCGATCTCCTTCTCGAGCAGCTTTATGTTATCGATCTGCCTTACGGCAGCTCCGATCGTTTTGTTCAAATTGGCGGTTTCGCAATTGACGATCCGATTCACCGAATTGCGCATGTCGCGCATGATCCGGACATCCTCGAACTTGAACAACGCTTGGTGCGCGCCGATAATGTTCAACAGTTCGATGATCTTCTCGCCTTCCTTGATATAGAAAATAAATCCTTTCTTCCGCTCGATGCATCTCGCGTTCAGGTCGAATTTGTTTGCCAGGTCGACCAGCGATCCGCAATGCTCCTCGTACATCGAGGAGATCTCCAAGTGGTACGACGATCCCTCCGGATTGTTCACGGAACCCCCGGCCAAGAACGCCCCCCTCAGATAGGAACGCTTGCAGCACGGCTTACGGATGATCTCCTTGTCGATGCCGTTGTTGAACATGAAACCTTCGGAGACGATCTTTAGCTCCGCGAGCACTTCTTGCACCTTGGCGGGCAGCCGCACGATATACACGTTGTTTTTCTTCAGGCGCATCTTCTTGCGCACGAGCAACTCCACATGCAAGTCGAAATGTTTTTTGATCAGCGAATAAATTCTTCGCGCGATCGCGGCATTCTCCGTCGAGATGTCGAGAACGACCTTGCGGCTGGACAAGCTAACCGAACCGTTCATCCGTATAAGGGCCGATAATTCGGCGCGCTCACAGCAGCTGTCCGCTTCCACCATCGTCAGCTCTTTTTTCGTTTGGGCCGCAAAAGACATTCTTCCTCACCTCTTTCGTAACATCCAATTCTCCACTAGCTTATAAATATGATGGCTTAACCGTTCCGCGTCATGCCGCAGGAACGTCCGGAACAATACCAGACGGTCGGCGATGACCTTGTAGCCTCTCCGGGTTACTTCATCGATATCGAGCTGGACCGCCTTAGCGCCTAGCTCTGCGTACTTGCTCTCCACTTGAGGCGGAATTTCGCCGTCGTTCACGATGACATAATCGAACAAATGATGGCCGATATGGGTATGGATCGCGTCCAAATGATTGCTTACCGTATAATTGTCCGTCTCGCCCGGCTGCGTCATCACGTTGCAGACGAATAGCTTGACGGCTTCCGATTCGACGATCGCCTGCGCCAGCTTCGGCACGATCAGATTCGGCATAATGCTCGTATAAAGACTGCCCGGCCCGATCAGAATGGCGTCCGCCTGCTCGATCGCCTCTACCGCTTCGGCGAGCGGCTCGACGTCCGCGGGCTCCAGGAACACGCGTTTGATCGCCTTCCCGGCCTTTGGAATTTGGGATTCTCCGACAACGATCGACCCGTCTTCCAGTTCCGCCTTCAGCACGATCGCCCGATTGGCCGCGGGCAGCACGCGCCCGCGAACCGCAAGCACGCGGCTTAGCTGGCGGATGCCTGTTACGAAATCACCGGAGATATCCGTCATGGCGGCCAGCATCAGATTGCCGAGGCTATGCCCGGCAAGCCCGTTGCCGCTTTTGAAACGGTACTTCAGCATATCGGCAAGCAACGGCTCGACATCCGCCAGCGCCATCAGCACGTTGCGGATATCGCCCGGCGGCGGAATCTGAAGCTCGCTCCGCAGAATGCCGGAGCTGCCGCCGTCATCGGCGACCGTAACGATCGCCGTAATGTCGAGCGGCTTCTCCTTCAGCCCTCTCAGCATAACGGAGAGACCCGTGCCGCCGCCGATGACGACGATCTTGGGACGACGGACAACCTTCTGTATCGTCTGCATGTTCTCCCCCCGCGTCAATGCTTATCCCGCTCCGAATCGCGATGGCTGACGCGCACCCGCTCCGTGTCGCTGCTTCCGAGCATTCTGCCCAAGTATTCCGCGATCGCCACCGAACGATGTTTGCCGCCTGTACAGCCAATGCCGATGACGACTTGGCTCTTGCCTTCCTTGCGGTAGAGCGGAATCAGGAACTGGAGCATATCCAGCAGTTTCGTCAGGAACTGCTGCGTCTCCGGCCACTTCATGACGTAGTCGTAGACGTCGGGATGCTGGCCCGTATTGGGACGCAGCTGCTCGACATAATGCGGATTTGGAAGGAAACGAACATCATAGATCAAGTCGGCGTCGATCGGAATGCCATACTTGAAACCGAACGAGGTAACGTTGACGGAGAGATTGCTTTGCTCCAAATTCGTGAAATGCGAAATGATTCGTTCCTTCAATTGCAGCGGCTTCAGGCTGCTCGTATCGATGACTTGGGAGGCCGAGCCCTTCAAATCTTCCAGCAGCCGCCGCTCGCTATGAATGCCGTCCAGCGGCAAGCCTTGCGGCGCCAGCGGATGCCGGCGCCTGCTTTCCTTATAACGCTGGACGAGCACCTCGTCCGTCGCGTCCAGGAACAGAATCTCACAGCTAATGGTATGATTATCTTTGATATACGTTAACGATTCCGACAGCGCCGTAAAAAATTCGCGTCCCCTGAGGTCGATCACGAGCGCGACCTTGCCGATCTTGCCGTTCGACTGCTCGATGAGCTCCGCGAACTTCGGGATAAGTACCGGCGGCAAGTTATCGACGCAGAAGAATCCCAAATCCTCCAGGCTCTGGACGGCGATCGTCTTGCCCGCGCCCGACATGCCGGTAATGATCACAAGCTTAGCCAGCGTTGCTGCCGTTTCCATACGTACACCTACTATCCTCTAAGAATAAGTCCCGCCGCGCCTACCACGCCCGCGTCGTTGCCCAGCGTAGCCGGTACGATCTTGACGCCTTCCTTCGCTTGTTCTTGCGTGTATTTCTCGAATACTTCACGAATTTGGTCGAACAGGAAGTCGCCTGCCTTCGACACGCCGCCGCCGATAATAAAATATTGCGGATTCAGCACGATCGCGATCATCGCCATCGACTTGCCGAGGTAATATGCCGCGCGGCTTACGATGCGCGCAGCCACTTCGTCGCCGGCTTTGGCGGCGTCGACGACGTCCTTTGCCATGATGTTCTCTACTTGGGCAAGGGACGTGCGGTCGCCGCGGGCAACCGCGTCCTTCGCCATACGAATGATGCCCGTCGCGGACGATACCGTCTCGAGGCAGCCCATCTTGCCGCAGCCGCACTGAATCGCTTCCAGATCAGGCACGATCGCGATATGGCCGAGCTCGCCCGCCATGCTGTTGTAGCCTTCTACGATTTTGCCATCTATAATGATGCCGCCGCCTACGCCCGTGCCGAGCGTGTAACACACGCAGTGGGCCACGCCTCTGCCCGCGCCGGCCCATGCTTCGCCCAGCGCCGCAACGTTCGCGTCATTGTTCACTTTGATCGTCTTGCCGAGCTCCTTCTCCAGGAAACCTTTGAGATCCGTGTTCTCGATGTACAGATTTGCGGAATATTTCACATAGCCAGTCGGAATGTCCAAGAAGCCCGCGATGCCGACGCCCACGCCGTCTACTTGCTCCCAAGCGTAATTGGATTGTTCTACGATCGCCCGCGAATACTTCGCAATATTATGAAGAATAACGTCCGTGCCTTTATCCGTTTCCGTCGCCCCTTCATAGGTATGGAGCAGCTGCCCCTCCGCGTCGCAAAGGCCTACCTTAATGGTTGTGCCGCCAACATCGACGCCCACGTAAATCTTCTCAGACATGACTATAGCCACCTCGTTCACATTGTTAACATTCTCTGTTCCAACTATAAGCGTTGTTCCCACTTCGGTCAAGCGCATACGGACGTCCAAGCATTCCCTTCAACGAGCGTTCTTGCGCCCTTCCGCATAAGTAAAAAAGGAACCGCAGCCTGATTCGTGCCGCCTCTCAGGTGCAGTCCCTTCTATGCGGCTTGCCGGAAGCCGGTTGCTAGCCCGTCAGCGTTAGAGTGACTGGCTCCAGTCATGCGTAATCGAGCCTTCGAGGAACCGCTCGCAGTCGAGCGCGGCCATGCAGCCGCTGCCGGCCGCCGTGATCGCTTGGCGATATTTGCTGTCCTGCACGTCGCCGCAGGCGAATACGCCCGGAATGTTCGTTTCGGAGGTTCCCGGTTTCACTTGGATGTAGCCATGTTCGTCCGTATCGATCTGGCCGCCGAGGAATTTCGTGTTCGGAGTATGGCCGATCGCGATGAAGATGCCGTTCGTCTCTATGACCTCTTCGTCGCCCGTCTCGTTGTTACGCACCTTGAGGCCCGTCACGCCCATGCCGTTCGCCACAACTTCGACCGGCGTCCGGTTCAGGCTCCAGCTGATCTTCCCGTTCTCGCGGGCGCGGTCCTGCATGATCTTCGAAGCGCGAAGCTCATCGCGGCGGTTCACCAGCTCGACGTTCGTCGCGAAGCGCGTCAGGAAATTCGCTTCTTCCATGGCGGAATCCCCGCCGCCGACGACGATGATCTTCTTCCCGCGGAAGAAGAAGCCGTCGCAGGTCGCGCAAGTGCTGACTCCCTTGCCGACGTTGTCCTTCTCGCCCGGAATCCCTAAGTACTTCGCCGATGCGCCCGTCGAAATAATGACGCTCTCGCCGACGATCTCGCCTTGGCTTTCCACTTGCAGCTTGAACGGACGCTCGGACAGGTCGATCGAATTCACCCAGCCCGTCAGAAACTTCGCCCCGAACCGCTCCGCTTGCTTGCGCATATTTTCCATCAGCTCGGGTCCCATGATCCCTTCAGGAAAACCAGGGAAATTTTCGACTTCCGTCGTCGTCGTCAACTGTCCGCCCGGCTCCGGTCCTTCGATGATGAGCGGATTCATGTTGGCGCGCGCAAGATAGATCGCAGCCGTCAGTCCCGCGGGGCCGGTGCCGATAATAATGGATTTGTACATGTTTTTCACCTCATGCAGAATTAGTTTTCCTCTTGCTCATGCGCGGAGAAGAACGTGCTGATCGACTTCATCTTCTCCTTGATCCCGCATGCGCCGTCAATCAGCTTGACGTGCTTGCTCACCGTGGCGATCGACGTTCCGTAGCGAACCGCTACTTCGTGATACGAGATGGCCCGGCGATGCATCTTGGCCGTCAAATATTCCAGCGCGGCCGCCCAGCCTTCCGGCTTCGCCAGCTTCGGCACATCGGGGTACACGCGCGATAGAAACTCCACCCATAACGTCATCATATCATGCTGCTGGACGAGATCATAATGTTTGCTCATCCGGCTGAGGGCAGCTTGCGCCACCTCTTCCCACTTGTCATGCCACTCCGGCAGCCTCGAAGGCACGCGGTTCGGCTCGATCACCGTGCGTTTGCCCTCCAGCACGACCGGAAGCGGATCTTGGACGCCGATCGTCCGCAGGACGAATATCGCAATTTTTTTCAAATAATCGTCTTCGTCCTGCTCCAGCAGGAAAGCGCGCAGCACATCCTTCACTTCGTTGTCCGCGATCATGCCGAACGCCTGGATCACTTGCAGCTTCGTGTGCTGATCTCCGTGGCGGAGCGCCCAGAAGAACGAAGAACGAACAAGCGGGTCGCTCTTCAGATGGTCCGGAATGCCGGAAGAAGACTTCTCCCACAGCTTGAACTGCTCTTCGAAGGGCAGATGGTAATGATAGCTGATCGGCGCGGCGGCAAGGCCCTCGCGAAGCTGCGCCAGCTGCTGCATGTAGTATGGCGGAATATCCGATGTCGGGTCGAGCTTCATCGTCGTCTTCCACAGCCGCTCCGCATCGTTCAGCCTGCCGATATTGCATGCCGCGACCGCTGCGTAATGATACAGGCACGGGTCCTGTTGCACTTCGGAATCCTTCACCAGCCTGATAAAGTGCCGGTACGCAATCTCATGTTGTCCCAAAATGCCCATGGTCGTCGCCAGCTTGAACACATGCTCCTGATGGAACGGCACGGTTTTGGTCAACAGCTCCACGAGCTCATCGAGGTTCTCACGGTCGCCTTCGTGCTGATAGAAGATCGCCAGGTTGCATAACGCGTGAAGGTTGCCCGATTCCTGCGCCAGTACGCTGCGAATGGCTTCCTTCGCCTTGTCGAAGAGACCCATATAGTAATAAGCGAGCGCCAGATTGTTCCGGGCGGCCAGAAACTCCGGTTGACCCTCCACGATCTCCTCCAGGATGCGCACCGCCTCCGTGAATTTGCCTTCCTCCAGCAGCGAACGGGCCTGGTCATGCTCGACCATGCCTTCTCTGGACTTTATGTTTTTGAGCGGCATCGGCCTCTCGAGCTCGAACTGGAGAAGATCCATCATCTCTTCGGCTTCGTCCAGGTATTGCCCGTCCGGATCCTCTTGCAGGTATTGGACGAGCGAACGTTCCGCAGCCTCGTACATTTCCATGTTGGCGTAGTTGTTCGCCATATAAAAGTGGCATTCGGTCATCATGGGGTCGAGTTCGTCCACGATCCAGCTCAGGATTTCGTTCGACTCCTTGTAATTGCCCATCTCCGATAGAATGCCCGCCATGTTGCAATGATTAACGGGATTATCAGGCTCGTATTCCACGGCTCTGCGGAAATATTTGAGTGCCTTGTCATAATGGAATCGGTCCAGCGAACGTACCGCGCGCTCGAAGAAGAACGTAGCGTCCCATTGTATGGATATGATATTCGTATTCGCACCTTCGCCAACCGCCATTCGTTTCTTCCCTTTCATTCGCAAGGCACCTCCTTTATGCATCCTTTGTAAGCACGATTATACCATAGCCCAGCCAATCCCAACATGCAAGAATATGTGGGAAAATCGCGGACAGCCTCCACGGCCGCCCGCGATTTTCGCGGTTAGAATCGATATGCGGTTGCGATTAAACGCCTTTGTTCTTGAACAGGGTGCTGATGGAGCCTCCGTCCAGAATGATGCGCGTCGCTTCGGCAAGCAGCGGAGCGACGGACAGGATTTTGAACCGGTCCGGCGTCGTCTCCGGCAGCATGATGGAATCGGTCACGATGACTTCTTTAATATGTTTGTGGTCCAAACGCTCAATCGCGGATCCGGAGAACAGCGGGTGCGTCGCGCAAACGTAAACGTCTTCCGCGCCGCGTTCCTTCAAGCTTTCGACGACGTTGACGATCGTGCCGCCGGTGTCGATCAAATCCTCGATGATGATCGGCGTCTGCCCTTCGACGTCCCCGATCACATGCGTGATGGAGGATTCGTTGTGCGCAGAGCGTTTCTTGATCATGATCGCGAAGGAAGTGTCGAGGTAGTTGGCCAGCTTCTCAGCCGTGGAGGCGCGGCCCGCATCCGGGGACACGACGACCGGGTTCTTAATATTCTTGGACTTCAGGTAGTCGCTGATCAGATCAAGCGCCGTCATATGGTCCACCGGAATATTGAAGAAGCCCTGGATGGCCGGAGCGTGAAGATCGATGGTGATGACGCGCGTCGCCCCGACGGTCGTCAGCACATCCGCCAGCATCTTCGCCGAGATCGGTTCCCTTGGCGCGGCCTTCCGCTCTTGTCGCGCATATCCGTAGTACGGCATGATGATGTTCACCGTTCTTGCGGATGCGCGTTTCGCCGCGTCAATCATAACCAATAATTCGACAAAATGCTCGTTGATGGGATGCGAGAACGACTGAACGAGAAAGACGTCGCAGTTCCGAATCGTTTCTTCGTAGTGAACGTAGATTTCACCGCTTTTGAAACGGGAAAGTTTGATGGAACCTAGGTTCAAACCAAGCTCTTCACTGATTTTCTGAGCCAATACCGGATTTGACGAACCCGAAAAAATACGCACCTTGTCGCTTAACATGATACCCTCCTGAGCGTTTCAACCAAATAATTTAATAAATTCCAAGAATTTATAAGTTTTGCGCCTTATAACGAGCTTAGAATTCTCGGAATGAAACGCGCCGCGCTGCCCTGGGACGGCGACAACCGTTTCACCTTGCTCCAATCAAAGCTTACCTGTCCTATTATACATTGATTTACTAAGAATTCAAAAATGTATAAGCATTAATTTTCGACAAAGTGATGACTTTGGGCGTCACGTTTCGGGTTTTATCGCATTTTGTTCGTCGTCGGTTTGCCATGGCGGCCCTTAAGCTCGCTCATAATGTCGTCAAGCGGAAGGCCGCGATCGCGAAGCAGTACCATCAAATGGAACAACAGATCGCTCGCTTCGCTGCGGAGCTCATCGTTATCTTGGTTCTTGGCGGCGATGATGACCTCGGCCGATTCCTCGCCGACTTTCTTCAGGATTTTGTCTACGCCCTTATCGAATAGATAAGTCGTATAGGCGCCCGCCGGACGTTCCGCATGGCGCTGCGCGATAATCGTCTCCAGCTTGCCGAGAATGCCGAACCGATCCGAGGAGCCCTCCTCCTCTTCGCGCGCTTGCTCTTCGGCGCCAGACTCAAGCTCGATTGCATTGTAGAAGCAGCTGTACCGCCCCGTATGGCAAGCGGGTCCTTGCTGCTCCACGCGCACGAGCAGCGTGTCGCCGTCGCAGTCGTAGCTCATGGACACGATACGCTGCGTGTGGCCGCTCGTCGCGCCTTTGTTCCACAGCTCGCCGCGGGAGCGGCTCCAGAACCAGGTCGAGCCGCTGGCGATGGACCGTTCCAGCGATTCCTCGTTCATATAGGCCAGCATGAGCACTTCCTTGCTCTGCGCGTCCTGCACGATTGCCGGGACGAGGCCGTCTCCGCTCCATTTGATCGCTGCCTTCAGTTCGTTCTTGTTGTTTGCCGTCACCTGACTTCGACTCCTTTGGTCCGCAGATCGTCCTTCACTTCGCCGATCGTTAGTTCTTTGTAGTGGAAAATCGTCGCCGCGAGCGCGGCGTCCGCCTGCGCCTCCCGGAACACCTCGGAGAAGTGTTCGATCCGTCCCGCTCCGCCGGATGCGATGACCGGAATGCCGACCCCGCGCGACACGGCGCCGGTCAGCTTGACGTCGAAACCGTCCTTCGTGCCGTCCGCGTCCATGCTCGTGAGCAAAATCTCGCCGGCTCCGAGACGTTCTACCTCACGCGCCCACTCCAGCGCCCGGATGCCCGTCGTTTGCCTGCCGCCATGCGTATAGACTTCCCACTCGCCCCATTCGGGATTAAACTTGGCGTCGATGGCGACTACGATGCATTGCGAACCGAATCGGCGCGCCCCATCCGATACGAGCGAAGGGTTTTTGACCGCCGCCGTGTTTATGCCGATCTTGTCCGCGCCCGCGCGCAGTATCCGTTTCATGTCGTCGACATGCGAGATGCCGCCGCCTACGGTGAACGGAATCGTGATTTCCCCGGCCGTGCGCTTCACGACCTCGATCATCGTCGCCCTGCCCTCCACGGATGCCGAAATATCCAGGAACACGAGCTCGTCCGCGCCCTCGCGGTCGTATGTCGCCGCAAGCTCGACCGGATCGCCCGCATCGCGGAGGTTCACGAAGTTGACGCCCTTCACGACGCGCCCGTCCTTCACGTCCAGGCAAGGAATAATACGTTTCGCCAGCATGTGGTTCTCCCTCCTTCGTTATCGCTTATCCGTCAGAGCGAGGAAGTTGTCAAGCAGTTGCATGCCAAGCTCCCCGCTTTTCTCCGGATGGAATTGCATGCCGTAGACATTGTCTCTGCCGACGATCGCCGTTACGTCGCCGTAATAGTCCGTCGTCGCGAGCAGGTCGGATGCCAGCTCCGGCTTTGCGTGGAAAGAATGGACGAAGTAGACATGCCCCTCCGCAAGCCCCCGGAAGAGCGGCGAGTCTGCCTGCTTGATCTGCAGCTTATTCCAGCCCATATGCGGAATTTTATAGCTGCCATTGAAACGGATGACGCGGCCCGGAAGCAGGTTTAGGCCCTCATTCCGGCCATATTCCTCGCTTTCGCCGAACAATAGCTGCATGCCGAGGCAGATGCCGAGCAGCGGCTTGCCGGAAGCGGCATAAAACTTCACGATCTCGTCGAGCTTCGTATTGCGCAGATTCTGCATGGCGTCGCCGAATGCGCCTACGCCCGGCAAGATGGCGCCGCTCGCTTCCACGATCGTCTCGGGATCGCCCGTCACGACGGCCTCGTAGCCGAGGCGTTCAACCGCTTTGCTCACGCTGTGCAGATTGCCCATGCCGTAATCGATAATCGCGATCATGCTACAGTACTCCCTTCGTCGAAGGCACTCCTTGCACGCGAGGGTCGATGCTCGTCGCTTCGTCAAGCGCGCGTCCCAGCGCCTTGAACACCGCTTCGATCATATGATGCGTATTTTGCCCGTAGTGGACGATGACGTGAAGAGTGATCCGCGCCTCCAGCGCCAGCTTCCATAGAAACTCGTGCACGAGCTCCGTGGAGAAGCTGCCGACTTGAGAGGACGGATATTGCGCGCGGTATTCGAAATGCGGCCGGTTGCTTACGTCGATCACAACCTGGGCCAGCGCTTCGTCCATCGGCACGAACACGCTTGCGTACCGCTTAATGCCGCGTTTGTCGCCAAGCGCCTCGCGGAGCGTCTGCCCGAGGCAGATGCCGATATCCTCTACCGTGTGATGGTCGTCGATATCGATATCGCCCTTCGCGTCTACGCTCAGATCGAACTGTCCGTGCTTCGCGAACAGGTCGAGCATATGGTTCAGGAACGGCACATCCGTCTCCAGCTTCGCATCGCCGGTGCCGTCCACCGCGAACGCCAGCTTAATGTCGGTTTCATTCGTCTTGCGCTCCACGGACGCTTCGCGTTTCCTATTGTCAGCCATCTTCGAATCCCCCTGCTTTTCTATTTTCGCACTTTAATCTTTTATATCGTTAATCAACCATTCATACCGCAACCAAGCGCGGTTCCAATAGCGCCCTATTTCAAGCCGCCTTCCTTCTCCAGCCGGATCTCGATGGCGCGTGCATGCCCTTCCAGCCCTTCATGGCGCGCCAGCGTCATGATCTTGTCGCCGTTCGCCATCAGCGCTTCCTTGCTATAGTAAATGAGGCTCGATTTTTTCATGAAGTCGTCGACATTGACCGGCGAAGAGAAGCGCGCCGTGCCGTTGGTCGGAATGATGTGGTTCGGCCCAGCAAAATAATCGCCCACCGGCTCGGAGCTGTAAGGCCCGAGGAAAATCGCGCCCGCGTTCTCGATATGGCCGAGCAGCTTCATCGGATCCGCTGTCAGCACCTCAAGATGTTCCGGCGCGAGCTGGTTTACGACCGCGATGCCTTCCTCGATCGTATCGACGAGAAGCGCCGCTCCGTAGTTGTCGATCGAGCTGCGCGCAATGTCCGCGCGAGGCAGCGTCTCAAGCTGCCTCTCCACCTCCGCTGCGACCGCTTCCGCCAGAGCCGCCGAAGGCGTCACGAGCACGGCCGATGCCATCTCGTCATGCTCCGCTTGCGACAACAGATCCGCCGCGATATACGACGCGTCCGCCGTGTCGTCCGCCAGCACGACAATCTCACTCGGACCGGCGATGCTGTCGATGTCGACCGCTCCGAACACCGCGCGCTTTGCCAGCGCGACATAAATATTGCCCGGTCCCGTAATCTTGTCGACCGGTGCAATCGTATCCGTGCCATACGCGAGCGCCGCGATGGCTTGAGCGCCGCCGACCCGGTACATCTCCTGCACGCCCGCTTCCGCCGCGGCTACCAGAATGTACGGGTCGATACCTTCCTTGCCGCCCGTCGCCGGGGGCGTCACCATGACGATCTCCGGCACGCCGGCCACCTGGGCCGGAATGACGTTCATCAGCACGGACGAAGGGTACGCTGCTTTGCCTCCGGGCACATAGACGCCGACTCGCTTCAGCGGCCGCATGATTTGGCCCAGCATCGTACCGTCCGGCGACAGATCCATCCACGAGCTGCGCAGCTGCTTTTCGTGGAATTTCCGGATGTTCACGGCAGCCTCCCGGATCGCCACGAGGAACGCTTCTTCCACGCGGCCGTATGCCTCCTCGATCTCCTCGCGCTTCACGCGCAGCGCGCCAGCGTCCAGCTTCACGCCGTCCAGCTGCTCGGAATACCGCAGCAGCGCCGCATCGCCTTCCGCCTTCACATCCCCGACGATGCGCATCGCGGTTGCATTCTGCTCGGGCGTACCGTACTCCACTTCCCGCTTCAAACCGAATTGCTCGGCTCTCATAATCCGCATAGCTCTAAGCCTCCTTCTCTATTCATCAAGCCCACAGGGCTTTATATGCTCGGGTACAATTGCCTTACTCGAGGTCTCCGCCCGTCCCCCGCCCTGGTTAGCATTCACGCAATTAGGATGCCCGCATCACGCCTCACGCCTTCGCCGCAATAGCCTCCTGAAGCCTGTCGCACAGGCTTTGGATGCTGTCGTTCTTCATCCGGTAGCTCACGCGGTTCGCGATCAGCCTGCTCGTAATGCCGAAGATCGATTCCATCTCGACGAGACCGTTCTCCTTCAGCGTCTGTCCGGTTTCCACCATATCGACGATCCGGTCGGCAAGCCCGATAAGCGGCGCCAGCTCGATGGAGCCGTTCAGCTTGATGACCTCGACCTGCTGCCCTTGCTCGCGGAAGTACGCCGACGCCACGTTCGGATATTTTGTCGCCACGCGCGGTTGGATGGTCGGCTTCCAGTCGGGAAGTCCGATGACCGACATGCGGCATTTCGCGATGCCTAGATCCAGCAGCTCGTAGACGTCCTTGTTCTCCTCCATCAGCACGTCCTTGCCGACGATGCCGATATCCGCAACGCCGTATTCCACGTAAGTCGGTACGTCGACCGGCTTCGCCATAATAAACTCCATGTTCGCTTCGGGCAGCTCGATGATCAGCTTCCGCGTATCGTCGAAATCGCTGGGAATCGGCAAGCCCGCCGCGCGGAACAGCTTGGATGCCTGCTTGTAGATACGGCCCTTCGGCATCGCTACTTTCAAGATTTCCTTGACGCCGCTCACTCTGCTCGCCCTCCTTTTCCTTGCGCGAATAATCGCAGCGAAGTATACCCTAGTCCTTTATAAAAGAAAACCGAATCCGTTCCCGCATCGCCCAGCGCATCCGGATGATCCAAACGCTCTGTCACGACGCTGACGCCGAGGCTGCGAAGCCGCTGCGCTTCCGCCAACGCTTCGCCACGACCCGCTGAATCGTAGGCGATCAGCGTGCGTTCCTCCTGCCCGTTCTCTTCCGCTCCGAGAAGCTCGAGAATGCGCGTCGTCTTAAGTGCGAAGCCGGTCGCCGGCGCCGGACGGCCGAATTGCGCGAGCAGGTTGTCGTACCGGCCGCCGCTTACGACGGGAAAACCAAGATCCGCGGCATACCCTTCGAAGGTCATGCCCGTATAATAGGAGAAATCGCCGATCATCGTCAGATCGATCAGCACATGCTCGCAGACGCCGTACGCCTTCAGAACGTCCCAAATTTCGCACAAATGGCTGATGGCCAGCCGCGCCGTCTCACCGCCGCGCA
This sequence comes from Paenibacillus sp. LHD-117, assembly GCF_030929555.1. Classification (GTDB taxonomy): domain Bacteria; phylum Bacillota; class Bacilli; order Paenibacillales; family Paenibacillaceae; genus Pristimantibacillus. The sequence continues at coordinate 64,971 of NZ_JAVFVT010000041.1, forward strand.
GCTGCATCGCCTGATCACAAATTTCCGATCCGCCGCGCAGCCGCAGGATACCCTCAAGCTCTCGCCGCACAGGCTCCTCCAGCGACAGCTTGCGAAGCTGCTCGCGGTAACCGACGTAATCGCGTCCAAGAAGACAAGCCTTCAGCAGCTCCTGCTCCTCCGTACGATCCACTAACGCTTCGCCGAGCAATCCGTTCAGGAACCCGACATGGCCAATTGCGATTTTGAACCGCTTCACGCCGGCCGCCTTAAGCGACGCGATGGCCAAAGCAACGACTTCCGCGTCCGCTTCCGCCGACGAGTCTCCGACAAGCTCCACGCCCGTCTGGAAAAATTCCGCTTCCCTGCCCGCTTCCTCTTCGATGGATCGGAAAACGTTCGAATGGTAAGAGAGCCGCAGCGGGAAGCTCGACTCCTTCAGCAGGGAAGACACGACGCGCGCGATCGGAGACGTCATGTCGGAGCGCAGCACGAGCGTCGTCCCTCTATTGTTCAGCAGCTTATATAACTTCTGGTCGGACGTCGAGCTGGCGACGCCAACCGTATCGTAAAACTCCATCGTGGGTGTAATGATCTGTTCATAGCCCCACGTCGACATGCAGGCGAGCGCCTCACGCTCGATATGGCGCAGCTTCTTGACCGCAGCCGGCAAATAATCCTTGACGCCGATCGGTTTTTCGAACATTTTCGGCTTAGACATATACGATCTCCTTTAAATCTCTTGTATGATAGTTTAACACGTTAAAGTGCTAATATGGTACATTGCTAATAAAATAAAGTGGTTAGTCGTTATCGTAGCATGATCGTCGCAAATTCGTCAAGCATGCGGGCAGACGGCTAGCCTTCCCCATTATCCTCTATATTTCGAGCCTTTTACATGTTACCACGTTTTCCCCCAAACCAAAAGCAAGCTTCGAAGGAGCCTTCCCCTGGGACAAAAAGAACGTTCCATTCGAAAAAAAGCGGCTAGACCCCTGTGAAGGAATCTAGCCGCATTTCGCGGTTGCTGCTTAATTATCGTATCCTATATTCTCGCGAATGACGCGCATCGGGTTACCGCCTACGAATGTATGAGCGGGTACGTCTTTATGTACGAGCGAACCGGCGGAGACTATCGCATGGTCGCCGATCGTAACGCCGGGCAATATGGTGCAATTCGCCCCGATCATGACATGGTCGCCAATCCGTACATCCCCGACCCGGTATTCCTTGATGAGATATTCATGAGTCAATATCGTTGTATTATAACCGATAATCGAATTCCGTCCTATCGAGATCCGCTCGGGGAAAAACAAGTCCACCATCACCATCAGGGCGAAGGCGGTATGCTCCCCTACTTTCATCCCCAGGATGCGGCGGTATATCCAGTTTTTCCAGGATAACTCGGGACAATATCTCGCGAGCTGGATAAAAATAAAATTGCGGACGGCCTTCAGCCGGCTCACCGTGGAATACATTTGCCACAGCGCGTTAGGGCCGTCCATGGGATGACGCTCAACGTTCCGCAATCCGCTCCCGCTCCAATCCGGCGAATGCGTACAGCTCCCGCATATCGTCGATGACATATTCGGCGCCCGCATCCCGCAGAATTTGTCCGCCCTTGAGCGACCAAGCTACACCAACCGGAACGGTGCCCGCCGCAGCGGCCGACTTCATATCGACGGTGCTGTCTCCCACCATGATCGTCGTCGCGGGATCCGCTCCGAGCAACTCCATCGCTTTGATGACCGGCTCCGGATGCGGCTTCGCGTTCACGACGTCGTCTATTGTAATAATGGCATCCATATATTCATGGATCGCTACGAACTTTAAGCCCCGCTCCGTGGTCAGCCTCATCTTCGTCGTGACGACGCCAAGCTTGACGCCGTTTGCCTTCAGCTTCTCCAGTACTTCCTTTACGAAGTCGAACGGCTTCACCAGCTCGTCGTGGAGTCTCAAATTAATTTCGCGGTAGGCGTCAACGAGATGCTGAACATCGTCCAGTCCCGAGAATAACTTCATCTGATCGGCAAGGGGCTGGCCCATGCTCGGGATGATGTGTTCGCGCGAGAATCCTTCTGGTACAGAGCCTTTGAGCGACTCCAGGAACGAGCGGATAATCAGTTCGTTTGTGTCCAGAATCGTGCCGTCCAGATCAAACAACATGGTGCGAATGTCATTTCTAACCTTCATTGTGCCTTAACCTCCTGCAATCAAGCATATGCGTAATGATTCTTTCCCGGAATCCAGTATCCCTGTTAAACGTCTTTGCTTCTCTCGTCGTTTGTTTCTTTATGCTCCTCTTCCGCCGCGATCTCTTCCTTCGCGCGAACCGCGGACGAATCGGCTGTCGACGCCAGTCCGATACGCTCCGGTTTTGTCGATACGATCGGATCGGAATACCTGACATTCGCGTTGCCCGTTGAACGTCTAATGATGACGAAAACGATCGCCGCGATAATGAAGAGCAGCGCCAGCGCCTGCGAAATACGAATGTTGCCGTAAGCCGGATCGAGGTACCCTTGATCGAACACGCCATTCATCGGCGTCCAGAGGGCGTTAATGAAATCCGCCAGCCACTTAGGTCCGATGAACGCAAGGCTGTCGATGCGAAGGGCTTCGATGAAGAAGCGGCCGATGGAATACCAGATGAAGTAAGCCGCCATCAGCTCTCCGGCGCGCATGAAATTCTGTCTGCGCAGGATGAATAACACGGCAAGTCCGACTAAGCTCCAGAGCGACTCGTACAAGAAAGCCGGATGGCGGAATGCCCCTTCTGGAATGGCGGAGTCGATAATAAACATATGATCGACAATAAAGGCCGGGATATGCAGCGTATTGCGCAAGAAATCCTCGCTAACCGGGCCGCCGTACGCTTCCTGGTTCATGAAGTTGCCCCAGCGTCCGATCATCTGGCCGACGAGCAGGGACGGGACGCAAATATCCACGATGCGCCAGAAGCTGTAGCCTTTGTACCGCGAGTAGATAATCCCGCAAATAAAGGCGCCGATGATCGCGCCGTAGATGGCGATGCCGCCCTCCCATATTTTGAACATATCGATAGGATTGTCTTTATAATCTTCCCACATGAACGCTACATAATAAATCCGCGCCGCAATAATAGCCGACGGCGCTCCGATCAACAACAAATCCATAAAGAAATCCGGCTTGATGCCGAATCGTTTGCCCTCCCGCACCGCGAGAAGCAATCCAACCAGCGCCGCCGTTCCGAGGATGATGCCATACCAACGGACCGACAACGGGCCGAGCGTGAATACTACCGGATCAATCGCCAACAACGTGCTCATCGTTCCAACCTTCTCCTTCGTACCGATAATGGGTTTGCTTCGTCAACTTAACATGACTTAGCCTTTCATGATCAATCGTATTCGTCCATATCGTCCGCGATCGTCTCCGTCAGCTTGTTCGTAAACTGCAACGCCGCGTTGTAGCCCATGCGCTTAAGCCTAAAGTTCATCGCCGCCACTTCGATAATGACGGCCAAGTTCCTACCAGGGCGGACGGGGATCGTGACGAGCGGCACATCCGTGTCGATGATGCGCGTCGTCTCTTCGTCCAGACCGAGCCGATCGTATTGTTTGTCCTGCTGCCAATTCTCCAGCTTAATGACCAGTCCGATCCGCTTCTGCGTACGCACCGCACCCGCCCCGAATAACGTCATGACATTAATAATGCCAAGACCGCGAATTTCGAGCAAATGGCGGATCAGCTCCGGAGCGGAGCCGTGAAGCTGGCTGTCGGATGTTTGGCGAATTTCGACCGCGTCGTCCGCGACGAGACGGTGTCCGCGCTTTACGAGCTCAAGAGCCGTCTCGCTTTTGCCGATCCCGCTACCACCCGTAATCAACATGCCGACACCGTAAACATCCACGAGAACGCCATGAATCGTAGCCGTCGGCGCCAGCTTCCGCTCCAGGAAGTCCGTGATCCGGCTGGAGAGAATGGTCGTGGCGACGGAGCTGCGCAATACCGGGATTTGGGCCGCGTTCGACTGGTCGATCAGCTCCTGCGGCGCATCGAGCCCGCGAGTCAGAATAATGCAAGGCGTCTCTTCGTTGCATAAGCGGATCATTCTGTTTTTCCGTTCTTCGCTGTCAAGCATATTCAAAAATGAAATTTCCGTCTTCCCGAGCAGTTGAACGCGCTCGACCGGATGGTAGTGGAAGTAGCCCGCCATCTCAAGCCCCGGCCGATACAGATCATCTACGGTGATGTTGCGCTTCAATCCGTCTTCGCCCGCTATGATTTCCATTTGGAAATGGCGGACGAGTTCGGACACTTTTACTTTCTTCGCCAAAGGTTTGGCCTCCTTCTTATAGGCATCTTGAACGCTTGCTTATGACAACGTTATGTATATCGGTTTCCAATGTCTTCATCGTAAAGCAAAAAGACGCCGAACGCAATGTTTCCCGCCGCGCGGCGCCTACTCTTTATTTGATTTTTACGGAAATATCCCGCATCGCGTGCCCGAGGTATTGATCCACTTCGATCGTCAGCGGCTCCGCATAGTCGGCGTTCGGAATATGATAATAGTAGGTGCCTAAGCCCTCTTGGCCGCCGCTCTGAATAGATGTAAAGTTTTCCTCGCGACTGTCCCCATATTCGATCGGATACGTTTTGCCTGCAGCGTCGCGGACGACGCCTTCGAAAGCAAATAACCTAATCCCCCTCATGATGTTCTCTGGATCATTGTTCTGCGCAAGCTCGAACTTTAGGTCGATGGCATCACTAGTCTTGGTCATTCCGACCAATCGCAATCGATCGTCCGGCGCCGAAACCATTTTGCCCTCTTTCGTATCGAGAACCACCGTCAAGTTCCGATCGGACATCAGCAATCCCTTCGATTTGAGGGTCAAAGATTTCGGTTTTTGGAAATACGAGCTTTGGAAGTGCCTGACAATCTGCGTATCGAGATCCCCCATGCCCGTATTCGTACGGTAGCTTCTGCCCCGGTCGTCGATCAGCTCGAGGTCGATAAAGTCGTTTAACCGTTTGGTGTTGCCCGCTTCGGCCTTGAAGGTGATGGATACTTGCAGAGGAGTGATGACGGCTTTCGTGATCTTCACCTTTTGCCCTGCCACTTCGATCGATTGATCGATTTCGATTTCCTCACGCAGATCGTCGAACTTCGCATGGTCAATCGGAACCCGGACTTCCAGCCACTCGCCCCCCACTTGAAGCTTGAACTGGATCTCTTGCGGCACCGGCACCCCCGGATACATCATGATGTCTAAGTAGTCTTGTATGCCTTCGTCTTTATCTTCGGCTTCTTGGAAGTAATGTGACGAACCTACCCCGGCCATAATCTCTTCCCCGTTCTCGTCCTTGAGCTCGTATGGCAAAAAGGTCGTGTCCTCCTCGTTGATTCCCGGCCCCTCCGCCGAATAAAGCAGCACGACCCGCTGCGAATCCGCCAAAACGCCGTTCACGGTGAACTTGTAGCCATTGCGTTCGTCGGACTTGTTTACGACCTGGATATATTCGTTATCGATCGCCGACACAAGTGATCGGTCATAACCGACTAGCTCCACGAAACTTCCAAATCCAGGTATCTCTTTCACGATAGCCGCGAATGTCGGCGAGATGCGCACGAAAGCCGTTAACAGGAACAGCATACACACGACTGCCGCTCCTAGCTGGAGGCTCATTCGTTTGCCGCGCAGTCTCGCGTTTCTCTTGCGCCCCTCTTCCATTCCGATCGTCAGCATCCGATCCAGCTTATCCGCCAGATCCGGGTTCTCTGCCGCATTCGCTGCCTGGTCTACTTGAACCTTATCCATCTTCATGGCTATAAGAAGCTCTCGCCATTCCGGATTCCGCTCCAGATCATCCATTTCCGCTTCCAATTCGTCATGCCCTGGTTCCGCAGCTGCTTTAGCTTCGTCCCAATCCTTCTTCCGCGAGTCGCTCATTGCGGTGCGCCTCCTCCCTTTCTCCCATGTCCGCCCTCATTTGTTTTAATGCCTTATGCAGCCATGTTCGGATCGTGCCGTCCGGCTTCTCCATCATCTCGGCGATTTCCGTTATCGTCATATCACGGTAATATTTAAGTACAATAACCATCCGAAGGTTCGACGGGAGCTTCGCAATCTGCTCGGCCATGCCCATTCGTTCTTCGGGATCTCGATGCGTTGCCGCCCGATCCAACATTTCCAGCCTTGCCGGAGCTTCCCTCTTTCGTTTCTTCCGCTCGTCCATGCACACGTTTATCAAGATTCGAATCATCCACGTCGTGAAGAAACGTTCATCCTTTAGGCTTTTCCTTTTGGTCCACACTCGGCACACCGTTTCCTGAATCGCCTCGAGCGCATCCGCTTCGTTACGCAAATATGCGAAAGCAATGCCGTACATCTTGTTTTTTTCGATCTCTATCCGTTTCAGCAGCGATTCTTGGTCCATCCTTAGATCCGCCTGCAGGTTTCCTCCGTCACCGTCTCGGTACATGTCTTCCCCCTTGCCCGCAGTACGCGCTTCCTCTTTGCTAAGCAACCATTAGACGTCCCAATGCGCCAAACGGTTTTACTTCTTAAAAAAATAAAAAAAACCTCCGGTCTGTACCGAAGGTTCTTCGTTATAAGGGGGATAAGAATTAGTTCTCGAAAATGTTCAGTTCAGACTCTTTGTCGAACAAGTGAACTTTGTTCATATCAAGAGCCAGCTTCACGCTTGCGCCGTCGCGTACGCCGGAACGTCCGTCTACACGTGCGATTACTGTATCGTTGCCGATACCGTTCAGGTACAGGTACATTTCGTGACCAAGGTTCTCGGCTACCTCTACGTTCGCGTTTACGATCGTGTTAGGGGAAGCTTCAAGGAACACAGGCTCTTCGTGGATGTCTTCAGGGCGAATGCCGAGAATGACTTCTTTGCCGATGTAGCCTTTGGAACGAAGCGATGCCGCTTTTCCTTCTGGCACGACTACGTCTACGCCGGAAGCTTTGAAGCGAAGTGCGCCGCCTTGCTCAGTCAGCGTTCCCGTCACGAAGTTCATGGAAGGAGCGCCGATGAAGCCCGCTACGAAGATGTTAACCGGATGGTTGTACAGCTCTTCAGGGGAAGCCGTTTGTTGAATGAAGCCGTCCTTCATAACAACGATACGGTCGCCCATCGTCATTGCCTCGATTTGGTCATGCGTTACGTAGATCGTCGTTGTTTCAAGGCGTTTCGTCAGTTTGCTGATTTCCGCGCGCATTTGGCCGCGAAGTTTAGCGTCCAAGTTGGAAAGCGGTTCGTCCATCAAGAATACTTGCGGTTCGCGAACGATCGCGCGGCCCAAGGCAACGCGCTGGCGTTGACCGCCGGAAAGTGCTTTTGGCTTACGGTCGAGCAAGTGCTCGATATCAAGAATTTTAGCAGCTTCACGAACGCGTTTGTCGATGTCTGCTTTTTTGAATTTGCGAAGTTTAAGACCGAACGCCATGTTTTGGTACACGTTCATGTGCGGGTACAGGGCGTAGGATTGGAATACCATCGCGATGTCGCGATCTTTAGGAGCTACGTCGTTCACAAGACGGTCGCCGATAAACAATTTACCTTCCGAGATTTCTTCAAGACCTGCGATCATACGAAGAGTCGTCGATTTACCGCAACCGGATGGTCCTACCAGTACAAGGAACTCTTTGTCCTTGATATCAAGGTTTACGTCGGTTACAGATGCTTTGTCCGTTCCCGGATATTTTTTGTAAATGCCTTCTAAGCGTACGCCTGCCATGATCAATTTCCCCCTAAAAAAGAATTTCGATATGCATCTATCTTATCCCACAGACGGGCAGATGACTATGCACATACTTTACAAAAAAACTAATTCCTTTTCGTAACTTTGTACAATAGTAAAATGATCTTCACAAGTACGGCATCCCGAAACTGCCTAACGTCCAATCCCGTCTCTTGCTTCAGCTTGTCCAGGCGGTACAGAAGCGTATTCCTGTGGATATAAAGCTTCTTCGCGGTTTCGCTCACGTTGCAGTCGAGCGAGAAGAATGTCTCCAGCGTTGCCAGCATCTCCGGCTCCACGAAGAGATCGGCGCGTTTCAGCGATTGCTCCAAATACTTCGCCCGGTACCCCTCCGGTATCGTGTTCAATAACCGTTCGAGCTGCAACATCCACGGGAGATGAATATTCGTTCCTACATGGAACTTGCGGCCAAGGTTTATCGTCTCGCGAAGCAGGATCGTCGTTTCTACGATACCCTTGGAAGGCGTCACCGGCAATGCTACCGCCAGGTGGCATTCGCCGAGCCATTCGCTGGCCAGCATTTCGTGCAAGCCGGATGCGATGGAAGTAAGACTCTCCTCGAGCGATTCCTCCTCGGAGGATTCATAAGGTTCGGCGTCTTCGTCTTTTAGAAGCACCATCGGCCCCCAGATCAGCCATTCTTGGCTCTTTAACGGAATTAACAAAATATCGTCCGACAAAAATGATTTCAAAAGCTTCTCGAGCTCCGTGTACGCGGCCTTCGATGCGCTTGTCTGCTCCGTAATAAGAAGGAAAGGAATCATATCGTAATACAATCGGCTGCCTACGGTTAGATGATCCGGCAAGGAATAAGCCGGCGCGTCGGACTCCAACTGCTGTTGAAGCCATTCGCTTAGCTTCAAGGCGAATCGCTCGGAATCGCTTAGGCCCGCTCCTTGCTTCGTTGGACTGATTCCAGCGGTCATTTTCAACGTCCAGCTAATCAGATCTTTCTCCTTTGGCGTTAGGGACGCGTCTTTGACTTCCAGTATGGACAATTCTTGCTCCTGTTTCCCCGCGATGAACCATGTGGTGTTCGCTTTCTCGGCGCGCGCGCCCGAAGCCAGACCTCCATTCGGCTCAGCCTGCCATACGGCATCGGAATCTTTGGCGAAGTTGTCCCATTCCTGGACTGTTCTTGTACTTACTTGAATCGGGCTATTCAGAATGTGCTGCAGCGGCATCAACCAGTCTGTCTTGCTCATTTCCTATTCTCCACTCTCCATGAACAGCGCTTTTTCTTTCCATTGTATCATAACCTGTCTCTGAATATTAGTTGACTGCCCGGTACGATGATGGTGCAGGGCGCGCGGCGTTTGACCCTATACCCAATTCATGGTACTCTACAGCCAAACCATTCATGGTGTACGCTAAGCCAGCCTCGAAGGAGACCTTGCCCATGTCCAATATCGTCATTATATCCGGGAGTCCCAATGCGACTTCGCGTTTGAACGGCATCATCGATTATGTACGTAGAGAGATCGAGCAGCTCGGCCACACCACCAAAACGATTACTGTCGTTTCATTGCCGCCGGACGATCTCGTCCACGCGAGATTCGGCAGCGCGGCGATCGTAGAAGCGAACCGGCATGTCGAAGAAGCTTCCGCTGTCATCATCGCAAGCCCCGTATACAAAGCATCCTACACCGGCGTGCTTAAAGCTTATGTCGATCTGCTCCCGCAGAAGGGACTCGAAGGCAAGCTCGTCGCCCCACTGTTCATCGGAGGCACGCTTGCTCATCTTCTGTCTATCGATTATTCCTTAAAGCCTGTTCTCTCGTCGATGGGAGCCCGACATTTCGTTCGAGGCGTTTATGCGACGGACGAGTTGGTCGATCGTATTCAAGACGGAACAAGCGAAACGAAGTTCGAACTGAAAGAAGAGCTCCGGGACCGCCTTCAAGCCGCGGTACAAGAGCTCCACGAAGAGCTGCAAATGAGAGCCGATTTTGCAAAACAATCGTCAGGCCAATAACGGAAACAAACCACCTAGCAGCGGATGGCCTGGCACGAAGCCTTGCCCATCCGAGCACAGATGGCCCGCGCCGCTATACGTGGTACCTTCCGATTATCGGAAAGAGATAACAAAAAAAGAGAGGCATCGCCTCTCTTGGTCGGTTATATTGGGGTAAAAAACTGGTGAGCCATGTAGGACTCGAACCTACGACACCCTGATTAAAAGTCAGGTGCTCTACCAACTGAGCTAATGGCTCCAGTAAAGAACTGGTGGAGGATGATGGATTCGAACCACCGAACCCGAAGGAAGAGATTTACAGTCTCCCGCGTTTGGCCACTTCGCTAATCCTCCATGTTGTGTACCTTTTTCCGTCTTAGACAGACAAAAGTGGTGGCTCGGGACGGAATCGAACCGCCGACACGAGGATTTTCAGTCCTCTGCTCTACCGACTGAGCTACCGAGCCTTATTGCTTTTGTGTAAAAAAATGGCGGAGCTGACGGGATTCGAACCCGCGGTCTCCTGCGTGACAGGCAGGCATGTTAGGCCTCTACACCACAGCTCCAGGGTAAATATGGTGGAGGATGACGGGATCGAACCGCCGACCCTCTGCTTGTAAGGCAGATGCTCTCCCAGCTGAGCTAATCCTCCATATGGTAGCGGCGAAGGGGATCGAACCCCCGACCTCACGGGTATGAACCGTACGCTCTAGCCAGCTGAGCTACACCGCCACATGTTTCCCCGAATTTTGTCTCTTACAGCGCTCGGGGTCGCTTGCAAGGTCAGGCAATGACATAGCCATATGTCATGTGCAAATCCGTTCTGCTTCGATGAAGCTTGTCCATCGCGGCAACTTGATTGCGCCCTGAAAACTGGATACGAAAGGTTTGCTGAACCTTGTTAGCTGTTGCTTGCTGCTTGTATGAACAGGCAAGCGTGTAGGATAAGCCCTCGACCGATTAGTATTCGTCAGCTCCACACATTGCTGTGCTTCCACCCCGAACCTATCAACCTCGTCGTCTTCAAGGGGTCTTACATACTGGGAAATCT